>JAZKBT010000004.1:19430-180603 GCA_040388475.1 Bacteroidota bacterium
TGTTCGGCCACTTCATCCGCAACAACAGTAGTCGTTAACCCATTGCCAACTCCAACCATTATTGCCGGAAGCACAACAACTTTTTGTGCGGGTGGATCAGTAAACCTCACAGCAAGTGCAGGAAATTCCTGGTTATGGAACACCGGGGAGACTACCCAATCGATCACTGTAAATACTTCATTAAGTAAAACTGTAACAGTAACAGATGGCAATGGTTGTTCAGCCACTTCATCCGCAACAATAGTAACAGTGAATGCTTTGCCGTCAGCAACAATCACAGCCGGTGGAGCAACAACTTTTTGTGCGGGGGGCTCTGTAAATCTCACAGCGAGTACCGGAAGTTCCTGGTTGTGGAATACCGGAGAAACAACGCAATCAATCACTGTAAATACTTCATCAAGTAAAACTGTAACAGTAACCGATGGCAATGGCTGTTCAGCCACTTCATCTGCAACAATAGTAACAGCGAATGCTTTGCCGTCGGCAACAATCACAGCAGGAAGCGCAACCACATTTTGTGCCGGCGGCTCAGTAAATCTTACAGCGAATACCGGAAGTTCCTGGTTATGGAATACAGGAGAAACTACGCAGTCAATAACTGTAAACACATCATCAAACAAAACAGTAACGATAACAGGTGCCAATGGTTGTACCGCCACTTCGTCAGCAATAACAATAACAGTGAATGCATTACCATCAGCAACGATCACAGCAGGAGGTCCAACCACATTTTGTGCCGGTGGATCAGTAAATCTCACAGCCAGCGCGGGAAGTTCATGGCTATGGAACACAGGAGAAACATCGCAATCGGTTTCTGTAAACAATACTGCTGCTAAAACAGTAACGATCACAAATGCTAATGGTTGCTCTGCAACCTCATCAGCAACATCAGTAACGGTGAATACATTACCAACCCTTACCATCACCAACCCCGCCGCAATATGCGCCCCCGGAGTGATCGATCTTACCGCAGGCAATATCACAACCGGCAGCACAGCCGGCTTAACTTATACAAGATTTACAGATGCAGCGACAACGAATGTTTTGGCAAATGCAAATGCTGTTACTACAAGCGGGACCTATTATATAAAAGGAACGATTACAGCTACCGGTTGCTCTGCCGTAAAACCGGTAGCGGTTACCATCAATGCATTACCATCATTGGTAATTACAGATCCTGCGGAAGTATGTTCTCCGGCAACGGTTGATCTTACTTCTCCCAATATCACAACCGGCAGCACTCCGGGGTTAACTTATGCAAGATTTACCAATGCTGCTGCAACAACTGTTTTGCCAAATGCCAATGCGGTTGCTGCCAGTGGAACCTATTATATTAAAGGAATAGTTACCGCTACCGGTTGCGCATCTGTTAAACCGGTTACTGTTACCATTGGTGCGTTGCCGGTTGTTTCTGTCAATACCCCAGATGCTGTTTGTATACCGGGTTCGATCGATCTGAGCGCTGCTTCTATTGTGGCGGGAAGTACTGCGGGACTTTCGTATAGTTACTGGAGAGATATTGCCACAACACTTCCTGTTATAAATGTTGCTGCAGTAAATACAGCAGGAACATATTATATCAAAGGCATAACCACCGAAGGTTGCGCATCTGTTAAACCGGTGAATCTTAGTTTCAATGCACAGCCAACTGTATCGATCAACAACCCGGCTGCGGCATGTACGCCTGCAACGATCAATCTTGTGGCACCTGCTGTTACTGTAGGCAGTTCTGCAGGTATTGTATTTACCTATTGGAAAGATGCCGCCACAACGAATGTTCTTGCTTCGCCAACTGCAGTAGCTGCTTCGGGAACCTATTATATCAAAGGAACTTCTTCGTTAACAGGATGCAGTAATACGCAACCAGTTTCTGTTACGATCAATCCGGCGCCGGTTATCAATATCACGAATCCCGCGGCTGTATGTGAACCGGTTACCATTGACATTACTGCACCCGCTGTTACCAATGGAAGTTCAAACGGTCTCACGCTGAGTTACTGGACAGATGCGGCAAATACTATTCCGCTTGTAACACCTGCTTCCTTACAAACATCGGGAACCTATTATGTAAAAGGCGTTTCTGTCTCTGGTTGCTCCGCGTCATTGCCTGTAACAGTTGTCATCAATCCAGTACCGAACGGATCATTACAAACACCGGCCATAAATTATATATGTGATGGTACACCGCTTGTGTTACAGGCATCTAATGCATTCGCATACCAATGGTATGCTGATCAAAAGATAATTCCCGGTGAAACAGCAGCCAACTATAATGCAACCAAAGCAGGAAATTATACCGTACAATTTATTTCGAAAGAAGGTTGTGTGAAAGAGGCGACCAATACTATCAGGCTCGACCTACTCGTAAAACCAACATTGCAATTCAGTGCCGATGGCCTATGTATCTCAGCTCCGATAAGTTTTTCAAATAGCTCAATTATTTCTTCTTCAGGAGGCATTACCTGGTTATGGGATTTTGGTGATGGCACTTTTTCCAATAGCATTGCGCCATCACACCAGTACCTGCAGACCGGTAATTATACAGTGTCTCTCACTGCGAATAATGCATCATGTCCTACGCTTACCGAAAAAATAGCAACCCTATATAAAATAGAAGCACCGCTGGCGGGAGTCCGCTATGATACCGTAAAAGCAGTTAACGGAAAATCGTTTACACTTAATGCAAGAGCTATCGGTGTAAGTTATTTGTGGCAGCCCGCAACAGGATTGAGCAGCGTTACTGCCAGCTCGCCCCTTGCCAACCTGAGTAAGGATATTTCTTATACGGTATCTATTACATCGGCAGCCGGCTGCATAACAACAGATACCGTGTTTGTTAAAATAGCAACAGAAGGTGAAATTTATGTAGCGCAGGGCTTCACCCCCAATGCTGATGGAATAAATGATCGCGCATATCCACAACTGGTAGGCATCAGGCAATTGGTGTATTTTAAAATATTTAACCGTTGGGGTAACCTAGTATTTCAAACAAATGATGCTACTCCGCAAAATGGCTGGGATGGAAAATATCTTGGTAAAATGCAACCAATAGGCACTTATACATGGAGAGCAGAAGCGAAAGACGGAAAAGGAAATATTATTCAACGAAGCGGTAACCTCATATTAATTAATTAGCATGCAGAAACCATGTAAAAAATTTTTTGCCGCGATGTGTTGCATTTGCATTTGCTTTCACGAGAGCAATGCACAGGATCCGCATTTCTCACAATATTTCAGTTCACCCTTAACATTCAACCCCGCGTTAACAGGATATTTTGATGGTACACAGAGAGTCACTGTAAACCTGCGCAGCCAATGGACAGGAAGCGGCGATCCTTATACAACCGGTACTGCCTCTTTCGATACAAAGATCATGAAAGGGAAGATCGCCAGTAATGATAAATGGGGATTGGGCATTCATGCATTGTACGACCAGTCTTCGGGAGGCATCTATAAAAACACGTATCTATCCGTATCAACCGCATTCAACAAAGGACTCGATGCAGAAGGCGATCAAAGTATTGGTATTGGTGTTCAGGCAACAGTTGCGAGGAACAGTGTAGACTTTAGTAAAGTATCTTTCAACAATCAATTCAACGGAAGCGGTTTTGATCTGGGTGTACCGAGCGGTGAAACGGTCAATAACCAATCTGTTTCTTATGTTGATCTGAATGCGGGACTTTTATACAATTACAAAGATGAAAGTGGTAACCAGTTTTCATTTGGTGCAAGCATGTTCCACATACTTACGCCAAAACTTTCTTTTTTTAGCGGGAACAATCATTCACTACAGCAACGTTTTACATTACATGCAGGAGCCGGGTTTAATGTGGGAGAGAGAGATAATTTTTTTGCCAGCGTTCACATCATGCAACAAAATGGCGCGAGCGAAAATGTAATTGGCGGGGCTTATGGGTTAGGGCTGAGTTCTTCCGATTATAATCTATATCTCGGCGCATGGTTGCGTGTAAAAGATGCAGTATATCCTTATATCGGACTGCGTACACCCGACTATCAATTAGGATTCAGTTACGATATCACCAGTACAAACCAAAGCCAGCGAAAAAACTTTAGCGGAAGTACGGAATTGTCTTTTATTTATTTCTTTAATGCGGGGGATAGAAGAAAGGGGATTCCGTGCTTCTTTTGAGTAAAAAATCAAAATTAAAAAATCAAAAACACTGTTCTGACTTTTTAATTTTGCCTTTTGATTTTTTGCTACAACGAGATCACACTATTACTCCCGCCATACACATTCGGGCTCTCACTGTCTGCAGAAGGATCGTTGATCCATTCGTTTGTATTTACGCGGTATTTGAATTCATGCTGGGTGTTTTTAGGCAATGATACATCGCAACTGAAATTGCCATCCTTCTTTTTACTCATAACGATGGCGTTTTCCCAATCGCTGTTCAGGCCCAGGATCTCAATGGTTTCAGCATTTTTAACAGAAAGTGAAAATTTTACTTTACAGTAATCCTTTGTCTTGAAGTATGTTTTTTGTATCATTTTTTGAAATATTTCTACCCTTTGATACAAAATCAACAAAAAAGTAACCCGTTAATGTACAAAAAGCAAACATTTAATTAGTTGTTATACATAAGATCCCACTTGATGAACAGAAAACCAGGATTCACAGCAGGGGTCCAAATCAACATGCTATATCCCTTGTTCAACGCTTGTGCTGAAGCTACAGCGTAGGCGAAATATTTATTCATCTATACATACCCCGCCCTAACCGATACATAGGATTCTAACCCGCATAGCCTAACTTTCTTTGCCGAATGAAGCAGCTACGATTTCCAGTTATTGCTACGCATATTACGGGGTGGCTGCTTTTCCAGAGCCTGCCGCTGGTTTTTTTATTGGGACAATCGAGGAATGCAAGCTTAAGCCTGTTCGGTATTCTTTCTCATTATGAATACTGGCAGTTCTCGTTCTATTTTGTTGCCATATTTTACCTGCACAGTTATTTACTGTTGCCCCGTTTGTTTGCCCAAAAAAGAAAACTACTCTATTGTATAGTGATGTTGTTACTGGTTTTTTCCGTATTTAAATTACAGCCATTCGAAAAGTTGGTGTCCAGCACAAGGGGAGGTCCAGGTATGGAGAGCAGGATGATGCGCCAACCACCACCACAGGATATTAAATTCGGCTCGCCCGTCAGGTCGCAAAACGAAATGCGCGGCGGACCGGGACGCGGCGGACCAAGGATCGATATCATCAGCGTGATGTTGTTTATCATGATCATCATACTCAGTATTGCGATGGATCTTACACGGAGATGGCGCGAAACAGCTGAACGGGCCGCAATAGCTGAAGCAGATAAAGCAAATGCAGAACTCTCTTTCCTCAAAGCCCAGATTAACCCGCATTTTTTGTTTAATACATTGAACAATATTTATTCAATGGCGGTTACAAAGAATGAGAATACGGCGGGCACCATCATGAAGCTATCGAACATTATGCGATATGTTACGGATGATGTGAATGAAGATTATGTATCACTGCAAAGCGAAGTGGATTGCATTACGGATTATATAGACCTGCAAAAATTACGGCTTGGGAAAAAAGTATCCCTGGAATATATTGTAAGCGGCGATCTTGAGGGTCAAAAGATCACACCGTTGATACTGATGACATTTATAGAAAATGTTTTTAAGTACGGAACCAGTAACCATGAGCACAGCAACCTTATAATAAAATTAATGGCAACAGAAGGCAGGATAGATTTTTTTACACGGAACCCTTTATTTGCAACAGACAGGAAGCTGGAAAGAACCGGAATCGGTATTGATAACACAAAAAAAAGGCTGGAACATTTATATCCTGGTAAACACAAACTGGAGATCACAAAAGAGAAGGGAATGTTTACTGTGCAATTATCATTATACAGTTAGTGTTGCACAGCGTTCAGACCATTAAACACGTTAAGAAATAAATCTTATGCAATTAAAATGTATCGCCATTGATGATGAGCCTTTAGCACTTGAACTCATCAGGCAATATGTTGATCGTGTGCCCGAGCTGCAACTGGTACAAACTTTTGATGATGCCATCACCGGTGGAGAATTTCTACGCGCCAATACGGTTGATCTTCTTTTTATCGATATTAATATGCCCGATATCACAGGCATTGAACTGGTGCGTTCATTAAAAAATAAACCAGCAACCATCTTCACCACTGCCTATAAAAAATTCGCTTTTGAAGGATTTGAACTGGAAGCGGTCGATTATCTTTTAAAACCCATTTCATACGAACGTTTTTTGAAAGCAGTAAAACGTGTGATCGATTTCCACGCCGTAAAAAATTCCGCCAAAGAAAGCGCCAGTGAACATTTTTTTGTACGTTCCGAATACCGCATGGTTAAAATAGAACTGGATGAGATCGATTATGTAGAAGGACTGGAAGACTATATCAAGATCCATTTTGCCAATGCAAAGCCGGTACTTACATTAATGACCCTGAAAGCGGTGCTGGAAAAATTGCCAGAAGAAAAATTCAAACGCATCCATCGCAGCTATATTATCCCCGTAAACAAAGTACAGTCGATTCTCAACCGCAAACTCACACTCACCAATGGAACCGAATTACCGGTAAGCGATTCTTATGCATCTTTTATTAATGAATGGGTGAAGAAGGGGCGATGAATTAACGAATTAGCAGATTACGGATTTTGCGAATTCATCAACAATCTACTGTCTAATTAAAGAGACAGGAACCATTTATTCCTGTGCGCCATCTGCATGATCTGCGCTTTTGACTGCACCTGCAGTTTCTGGTAAATATTAGCGATATGATTGCGTACCGTATTCACACTGATATCAAGCGCAGAAGCGATGCGTTTTGCATCCCAGCCGGATACGATGTGTTTTAAAATTTCTTCCTCACGGTCCGTGATGGCTTTGGGTAATGGATCGTGTTTTTCAAACTTATCATTGCCGGAGATCATTGAGCGGCTCAGCATACTTAGGGCTTTCCTGGCAATACCCGGGCTCATTGGCGCACCCTGGTGTTCCATCACATTTTCAACGGCAGCTAACAAAATTGCCGGTGGTTCGTGTTTTAATAAATAACCTGATGCACCTGCTTTGATCGCTTCAAATACTTTTTCATCATCATCCAGAACAGTCAATACAATAAAATGAATAGAAGGATATAATGATTTGCCGATCGCGATGGTTTCAACACCATCCATTTCGGGCATTTCAAGATCCATAAAAATTACCTGCGGTAATAAATGATCGGGTGCTCCTTTTAACTGTTCAAGACATAACCTTCCGTTGGCTGCAGAAAAAACCAGGCGCAGGTTTTTACATTCACTGATCTTGTGCAGAAAAGAGTTCAGGTACGATTTGTTGTCCTCGGCAATGGCTATGGAGTAATTCATAATATTAATTGATTCAGTCTGAGCAAAGCTGCTTAATGCGAGCCAGACCCTGAGTAGTTAATTTGTACTAGTCAACGGCTTGACTGATGATAACAGTTGTTCCATGTGGCTCGGCCGCTTCCCATGCAATGTTCCATCCCGCCTCAGTTGCCCTGTTACGCATGTTGAACAGCCCGTTGCCTCCTCCTGTGTCTGTTGTTGTATCCTGCATCCCCGTACCGTTATCCTGTATCCGGATCTCCCAAAAATGTTCCCTCCCGTTTACACTGATCAGGATATGGGAACAATGACTATGTTTCAATGCATTGTTAATGGCTTCCTGTAAAGTTTGAAAAAGATGAAAACCCTGGGAGGGTGAAAGTGAGTGGTCTTTTGTGATATCCTCTTCCACATCTATCGAAATACCCGGATAACTGTTTTGTACGCGCTGGATGAATATTTTTAAACGGTCGCTTACCGCGGTTAAGGGTAGGGATTCTTTTTTCAGCGCCCAGATGGTATCACTGAGATCAGAAACAATTGCATTTGAGTTGAGCCGTACTTCCTGCAGGGCCGCAGCTTCACTACTATTATCAGAAGAAAAAGATAATCGGTTAAGGTTAGATGCAATAGATGCTGCATATGCACCAAGATTATCATGCAGATCGGCCGCTATGCGTTTCCGTTCGCTTTCTTCTGCAGAAGCAATAGAAAGCTGTGCTTTTAATTTTTCGCGTTTCTTATAATTTCTAAATGCGAAATAAATGACTAGCACAACCAAGACAAGAAACAGGACAGACGAATAGATGAGGTAATCTTTTTTAACAAGAGCGAGTTGCTGAAGAATAATGGTATTCTCCTTTTTCTGTACCTCGTATTTTGTTTTCAATTCCGACATGGCTTCAGCAGAATTTACCTGGTACATGGATTCGTTGAGCTCCACAAGCTTTGATAACACGTCCGCCTGTTCTTTGTATTTGTGCAGTTCCTTATAGTTGTTTGCCAGTATCTCATAGGTATACGCAAGTTTGGAAGTGAAATGATATTGCTCTATCAGGTTGATCGCCTGCAAACAGATATCTACACCCTTCTGGTATTGTTTTGTATCATAATAAAAGATTCCAAGTGATCCCATATTGGTAAGTATATCATTTACCTCACCGATCTTTTCTGTAATGGCAAGCGCTTCGCGTAATGGTTTTTCTGCTGCTGCATATTTTGCGGGACCGCCTCCGGAATGTTCCGCTATATCCATTTGTAAACCGGAATACATACCCAGGGCACTGGCAAGGTCGCCGAGGTTCTCCGCTTCCCGTGCATATTGTATTCCCTTCAGTACCATCAGGCGCGCAGAGTCATAATTCTCTTTTCGTGTATATAGCACTGCCACATTGGTATAGAGATAAGCGGTTTTGTTACGATAAGCTGAACCTGCAGCGATCCCTTTTAAGAACCAGCTTAATGCGCCATCATGATCTTTAGTACGGTTTAAAACATTACCAATACCCGCTATGGCACGAACCTGGTTCAATGTGTCTTTTCTTTTTTCCGCTTCATTCAATACACTATAGTATAATGCCAATGCTTCTTTATACTGCTGTTTCCGGGTGAGATATCGTCCTTCCAAAAGATCAAACAAAGGGTTTGCGGTTGATGCAGGAAACTCCTTTTTCAATTTGGGACCATGCTCAGCAATGAGTGCTGATACGGAATCCAGCAGGTTTTTATGATAATAACTATATGCCTCGTAATAAACCGCTTTTCTAAATGCTTCATTATTATGAGTGGCGAGCGCCATATTCTTTGCGGCAAGGGCATATTGATATAATGTATCAGAGTGTAAAGATTCTGTCTCCTCACACAATACAAGAATGGCATTCAGTTTTTCAGCATCATTTTTAGCGTGAGAGACAACTGCCTTAAGTGTGCTGATCCTGTTGGTTTGTGCAGAAAGACCACTGGTTATCAGCATAACAACTAACAAAATTGTTTGATGTGTCCGCATTGCGTTAGTTTTTTGATGAATTCTTCCGGTAATATATCAAAGCTGTAGTGAAAAAGAAAGAGAATGTAGATTTATCTTTGCCAGGTCCAACCAATTATCTACTTTCGTAGTAGGTCTGATCCGGTATCCCCCTCTATAACACTCCCCTTATAGTACGAATTATGTATTTCATCCGCCTGACCTAGCGGGCAAGTTTATTTATCAATTCGAACTGGCATGATGAGGGTTATTCTATCTATTTGCATATTAGGGCTTGTGCTTTCTGTAAAAGCACAAAGCATTAATGCATCAGATGCCGGTAAATCAACGGCGGAAACCCTTAAGGAATTAACTGATGCAGGAGCAGCAGGAAATAAAGAGGGCGTTATTGTCTCTGCCTATACAGATCCCCAAACCGGCTTGCAGTTTATTAACCTGAAACAATCTTACAAAGGCATTCGTGTTTTGAATGCGGTGCAAACTATCGTTTATAGGAAAGAGGTTTTGCAATCATCGGTAAGTACATTCATACAAAGCATGGAAACAAAAGCGCCTGGTGCAGATGCTTCTGTTACAGCACCGGATGCGATCACACAGGCCGCCAAACACCTGGGTTTATCATTTCCCGTAAATATGATACAGGTAGAGAACCGTTTCTCAACCGATAAAAAGATAACCTTTTCTCCCGCTGGCATCTCCAAACAAAATATAGAAGCAGAATTGGTTTGGGTGAGTGATGATGACAGCCTGATACATCTTGCATGGAGCATCAGTATTGATGTAAAAAATTCAGCGGATCACTGGAATATAAAAGTAGATGCACACACAGGTGCTGTGGTTAATAAAAGCAACTATACACAGTATGATAATTTTCAGTTGAAGGCTGGTAACGATTTTATACAGAATACAGAATACAACGCACAAGAAACAAGAATCAATACACAAAGTACAGGAGTCGCTCCATTTCTACCAATGCCTTCTCCGCCGCCAGCAGTTACTTCAGCAACCTATAACGTGATTCCTTTTCCATTCGAAAACCGTTTTACCGGAAGTGTTTCCGTAGACACAGATCCGTGGAAAAAAGCGGGCACTTCCAATAAAGCCACAACATATGGATGGCATTTCGACGGAACCGAAAGTTATCATTATACGCGTGGTAACAATGTATACGCTTATAATGATAGCCTTAATTTAAATAACCCCGGCCGCTCTGACACTTCTTCCACAACAGGTAACACCCTCACATTTAATAACACACCTGATTTTACATTACAACCAACGGCACACACCAACGGGCTTTTTGCAACTGATAATCTGTTCTACTGGAACAATATCATGCACGATATTTTTTACCAATATGGATTTGATGAGCAGTCGGGTAATTTTCAAAAAGATAACCTGGGCCGTGGTCCTTCGGGTGCTGTAAGTGCAGCAGCAACAACCGGCAACGATCCCGTACAGGCACAGGCGCAGGATGGAGGCGGTCTTAACAATGCAAATTTTAAAACACTGCCCGATGGTCAATCGCCAAGGATGCAGATGTATCTTTTTTCTGCAGTAAACAGTAACATTTTATCTGTTAGCGCTCCTCTCTCTCTTAAAGGGAATTATACCTCTGTTGAAAGTGCTTTCAGCAGCCAGAATAAGTTAATGAAGCGGGGTCCTGTTACAGGCAACCTGGTATTATATAAAGATGATAATTCAGGCACAGTGCATTTTGCATGTTTGGCGCCGGTAAATAATATTTCAGGAAAGATAGCGGTGATCGTTCGGGGTGGGCCATGCAGCATGTTTATCAATAAAGTAAAGAATGCCCAAAATGCAGGAGCCATAGCAGTGATCGTAATTGATAATGGAAATGGTGTATCGGCCATGGGTGGTACAGATAATACGATCACCATCCCTGCGATCATGATTTCTGAAACAGATGGTACTGCGATCAAAACCGCGTTGAATGCGAATACAGTTGTTTCCGCAACATTCAACGTGCCGGTACAATTTGACGGCGACCTGGATAACGGGATCATTATCCATGAATATAGTCATGGCATATCCAGTCGTTTAACCGGGGGATATGCAGGCTCGGCAGGTTGTCTTACTAACAATGAACAAGGCGGTGAAGGATGGAGTGATTATATGGCACTGATGCTAACCACCGACTGGGCAAAAGCAAAACCAACAGATGGTGCACTACCCAGGGTGATAGGCGCCTATACTTTTGGCCAGGCGGCAGGGAGCACAAAAGGAATCCGTACGTATCCTTATTCAACCAATATGTCCATCAACCCGCATACCTATGGAAATGTTGCGAGGAATATTGAGAATCCGCTAACAAATGGACAGGGTAATACCATTCCTAATGCTACAGAAGTACATTATATCGGAGAAGTATGGTGCTCGGCCATATGGGATGTAACCTGGGCTATTATACAGCAGGAAGGAAAGATTAATCCTGATATATATGATGTGGCAGGCGGCGGTGGTAATGTGAAAGCATTACAACTGGTGATGACGGCCATGAAACTGCAAACCTGTTCACCCGGGTTTCTCGATGCAAGAAATGCCATACTGAAAGCCGATGAAATTTTATTTGATAACGCACACAAGTGTGCTATCTGGACCGCATTTGCAAAAAGAGGGATGGGCTATAGTGCGGTACAGGGAAGTTCCAACAGCACAACTGACCAGGTAGAAAAATTTGATGTGCCCGGTTTTGTAACAACAAACATCAATATATCCAACGCACCATTGGGTGGGATCTGTTCAGGTACGAACTTTACATTCACCGCAACACCGGTAAATGGAGGAACATCGCCGCAGTATCAATGGACAAGAAATGGACTCAATGAAGCGGGAGCTACTTCATCAACCTTTACAAGTAAATTCAATCACAACGATGTTATCCGTTGTGTACTCACCAGCAATATTGCGTGTGCGGCCAATATATCCAGTACATCGGGTGCTGTAATTGTACCTGTTAATTCAACACCGGTTGTTTCTGTTATCGCATCGGGTGCATTAAGTTTTTGCAATGGGGATAGTGTGGTCCTAAAATCCGGTAGTACAGCAGGCAACCAATGGTATTATAACGGAACGCCGATAAGTGCATCCAATAATTCTGTACTCGTTGCCAAAGCAAGCGGTGTGTATACGGATACGCTAACCGTTGCTAGTGGTTGCAAGGGAGGAAGTTCTGTAATAACAGTTGCAGTGAATGCATTACCAGCTACGCCAACCATCAGCACTGCCACTAACATAACACCCATGTCAGCTGCAACGCCAATCATTGTACACGTATCGGATACATTGATAAGTGATGCAATCAACGGTAATCAATGGTTCCTCAATAGTACATTGATACCCGGAGCTGTTAATCAAAAACATAAAACACTGAATACGGGAAGCTATACAGTAAGAAGAACCGACGCCAATGGTTGCCGGAGTGCATCTTCCACACCCATCGCTGTTGTTATGTTGGCAACACCGGCAGTAACTACTGTTACGATGAATAGTAAAGAGTGGACCGTGTTCCCTAACCCTGTAACCAATGGTAAATTTGTGATACGCAAGAAAGGAGACTTAGTTGGCATCGCAACAGCACAGGTATTGTCGTTAGATGGAAGACCCCTTGCAGAGAAAAAAATCGGCACCTACACAGAATGGAACATCAGTAACATAGCCGCGGGCGCTTATTACCTGCGCATCACCGAAAAGGAAAGCGTATCGGTTTATCCATTCATTAAACAATAGGATTACGGATTATCGGATTGCGAATTAACGAATTTCGATAATTGAATGGGTCACCTTAATTTCTAATCCGTAATCAGTCAATCCGTAATCCGCAAATCAATTACATCCTACGTGGCCCAACAGCCAGTACAATATTATAAAAACAACGATCGTACCCAGGCAGCCTCCGCCCCATTTGGATGCACCCCACCCGGCGAGTAATGTTCTTAACCAGTTTGGCATAAGTTATGTTTAAGCGCATGTATTAAAAAAGCATTCCATCCCTACTCTTTTATAATTCAAAAATCCTTGTTCAACGCTTGCGCTAAAGCTTCAGTGTCGGCGCTATATTCAATATTCTACTCCTTCCACAATCCCTCCATAATCCACAAACAATTCCTCTCCTTCTTTAATATCTTTTATCGTTTCAAAAAAAACGCCTTCATCAACAGAAATGATATTCGGTGCGGATGAATGGTTCAGATAATTCGCCATGTCCATGATCTTACAGCCGTGCGAAGGGATGAAATAATGTGTCTCGTTGTAGAGATAATACGTTTCAATAAAATTCTTCGCATGCGAGGGAAGTTGTTCTGCTTCTGCAAAACTTATTGAAATATAGTTGTCTGTGTCTTTTGAAAAAAGGGTTCTTGTTCCTTTTGGTATATCGCGTACAGCGAAAACGCCGATGCCATGTGTTGCAGATGGTTTAAGCGCTACCCAGGTTTCGTGTTGAAGTTCGTGGAGGAGTTCTTGTTTGGTCATGAGCGAAATAAAATTCAAAAGTAAAAATTCAAAACAAACAGGCAGGGAGCATCAAAAAAACAAAACCACCTTCCCATTCTCTATCGCCGGATCTTCTATCACTGCCAATGCATCATGTATCTCGGTAAAATTAAAACGGTGCGTGATCATATCTTTCACCTGTAGTTTTCCTGACCTGAAATGTTCGATCACTACGGGAAATTTATTGTTATGTAATCTTGATCCTCTCACATCAATTTCACGGGCGGTGATGCTTAACTGGTTAATAGCGGAAGGGTCTTTGCCAAAACCGAGGGTAATCACACGTCCCGCCGAGCAAACATAGGTAAGCGCCTGTTCAAACGATCTTGTTGTGCAAGCGGCATCTATCACAACCGTTGCACCATTGCCATTGGTTTGTTTTAGTATTTCTTCTTTTGTATCGGTTTCTTTTGCATTGATCGCAACATCGGCACCATATTCTTTTGCGGCATTTAGTTTGTAATCCATTACATCAGAAATAAAACAGGTGGCGCCGTAGAGTTTTACCATTTTTAAAATGCTCAAACCCACTGGTCCTGCACCCATGATAAAAACAATATCTTCTTTTGTAATTTCTGCGCGTGAACAAACCTGTTCAGCTATGGTAAATGGTTCTATCATCACAGCTTCTTCCCAGGAAAGTTCTGCGGGTATATGATAGATGCTTTGGTGCGGAACAACAATATATTCCTGGTAGCCGCCATCCACATGCACGGATCTCACTTTTAATTTACCGCAAACATTTCTTCTCCCGATACGGCATTGGTAACAACTGCCGCAGCTGATCACCGGGTCCATGATCACGCGATCGCCTTTAAAAAAACCGGTTACGTCTTTTCCTGTTTCAACGATCTCACCAACGATCTCATGACCGATCACTCTCGGATAAGTAGCTACTGAAGAAGTGCCATGATAAATATGTACATCCGATCCGCAGATACCACCCGCTTTTACTTTGATCAACACTTCTGTTGGATCGTTGATTACCGGCATTGGGCGTTCTTCGATAATGATATTGTTGGGGGATTGTACGCAGAGTGCTTTCATGTTGAAATTTTTTTATTAGGGAGGAGGATGGCAACGCGGATGAAACGGATCAAACTGATTAACACGGATCTGATCCGTTACTATCCGCAAAATCCGTGTCATCCGCGTTGCCATTCCTCGCTTAGGTCATAACGCCGCCAACGATTTTACTTTCATCCAAACCTTATCATCCACCGGTATCCCAAGTTCCGTATTTTCTTTTCTTGTTTTTACAGATTGTTCGCCCGGAAAAAATATTTCAGCATTTTCTTTAGCAGGAACCGATGATTTGATCTGCGCGATGGTTTCATTCAAAGCGTTGTCTATAAACTCCTGTGTATTGATTTGTAAAGGATTGATCGCAATAAAAACCTGGTTACTGCTTCCGCCGCTTCCCTTGTTTGCTTTATCAATGCCTGCAGTGGTAAGCCCCCCTGAAACAAGTGCGGATATTACATCGAGCAATACAGCAAAGCCTGAACCCTTCCAATAACCCATAGGTAAGATGCGTCTTGTTTCTGCAATGGGGCCGGGCTCATCGGTAAGTTTTCCATCGTGATCAAATCCACCGGGGTAGGGAAGCTTCTGGCCCTTATCTCTTGTTCCCCAAAGTTTACCATATGAATATTGCGACATGGCCATATCCAAAACAATATGCCCCTCTTTACGCGGTACCGCCATTACAAAAGGATTATTGCCGATGGCTTCTGATTTTGAACCCCATGGCGGCATGCATGATTCGGTATTGGTCCAGCAGATCCCGATGTATCCTTTATCGGCGGCCAGCCAGCCATAAGCGCCGCCGCGCATCCAGTGTGTTGTATTTTTTAAACTCACTAAACCAAGTCCGTTGTTCTCTGCAATTTCTGTAGCACGGTTCATGGCAAAAATAGCGTTCAGTATTCCCGGGGCCATATTACCGTTGTAGATCTCCATGGCACCGAGATTCATTTCAAGTGTTGGTGCTGCGTGCGGATCAACCAGGCCGGTGGTAAGATATTCAACAAAACGCTCCACACGGTTTAATCCATGAGAAGCCACACCATCCCTGCTGGATTCGGTATGTATGCGTGCACAGGTTTCTGCTTTTTCTTCCGGCATACCGGCAAGTACAAAAGCCTGTTTGATGGTGGCTTTCATTTCATCGAAAGGAATTCGGGTCATATGCGATAGTATATTGAGGATGAAAATAAGCAATTCTTACGCTGGAACGGTTTTAGTATGTCTAAGCCATACATAGTATTTATTAACGTTAAATCTAGAATTATGAAATGGATAATTGGCCTGGCTGCGGGCGCAGCTGCTGTTTATTTTCTGAGAACAGAAAAGGGGAAAAAACTAATTGAAGAATTTAAAAAAGAAGCCAGCGGCCTGGGCGAAAGCCTATACGACCTGGCTGAGGGCCTCTTCAAAAAGGGAAGCTCCATGGCAGGCAAAGCAGCACAACATGTTAACGGTGCTGCACATCAGAATTAATTTACATCCATGATGTTGATCGCATGAATGACGTTTGTTCATGTGTTTTCAATAGAAAAATGGATCATAGGTTATTCTATGGTCCATTTGTTTTCCGGATGGCTATAGAATTTTACTATTGCACAGAATAGCCTAACAGATAGTAACTTCCCTTTTTAATAATAATGGAAATACTTTCTTACTATTCTTTGTCGCAATGGCTGCTGATCATGGTGGCTGCTTTTATTATCGGTATGAGTAAGGCCGGTTTGAAAGGAGTGGATATGTTGAGCGTTACACTGATGGCATTTGTATTCGGCAGTAAATCATCAACCGGAATTGTACTGCCCCTTTTATGCGTTGCAGATATTGCAGCAGTGGCCTATTACAACCGGCATGCAGAATGGAAACATTTCCGGAAACTCACCCCATGGATGATCACAGGGATACTTCTTGGTGTTTACCTGGGTAAGGATATGAATGAAGTGCTGTTCCGGAAAATAATGGCGGTGATCATATTGATCACCATCGTGATTGTTATACTGATGGAGCGACGCAAATCTCAACAGGTACCCCAACATCCTTTGTTTGCGGCGAGCACCGGTCTTTCTGCAGGATTTACCACCATGTTAGGAAACCTCGCCGGCGCTTTTGCCAATCTGTATTTTCTTGCTATGCGCATGCCGAAAAATAATTTCATTGGTACGGCTGCCTGGCTCTTTCTATGCATGAACCTTTTCAAACTGCCGTTCCAGGTATTTTACTGGAAGAATATTACTATGCCGAGTTTGCAAACAGATGTGGTGTTGATACCAACACTTGCATTAGGGTTTTGGGTTGGGATACGTATTGTCGGGAAGATCAAAGATGAGCATTACAGGAAACTGGTGATCGCGTTAACACTGGTGGGGGCCGGAGTGATGTTATTTAAGCGTTGAGGAAAATGGCGCGTGCCATTCGCCCGAATAGAAAGAGGCTGCCTTTTTTGAGGCAGCCTCTTTAAATCTGGAATATGCAAGAGATTAAAATAATTTTTCCTGTGGTGGCTTAGCACCAGCTAAACGGATATAAACTGTTGTTTGTCCCCTGTGGTGTGTCTGGTGTTCAAAACATTTAGCAATCGCAGCTCCTTTTGTCATTTCAAAACTACCAAACAGTTTAACTTTTTCGGCTGATTGCGCATCGCTTATCTTTCCGATACTTGCTATCACAAAGTCATAACTGGCCATAACCAGCTTTGTAACATTTGCTTTTGACTGATCGGTTGTTTTTTCTAATTCTCCCACCGGGCTTTTCTCGCCTGTTGCGGTTGAAGCAAAAAGATAGTTCGCATCACTGAGGTGTAACATCTGCTGCGCAAATGAACGCATCTCGGGTGTTGGTTTTAATGCATAGCCGGCTTCAGGCATAGCATCCAGGTATTCTTTTGTGTAGGCTTTGGCCCTTTCCCAATCTTTGATAACGGCATCTTTTGATGATTGGGCAAAGAGATTGCCTGCTGCAAATAATAATGTACCGAGTACAAGTAGTTTGATCATTTTCATATATGCGTATTTAGGTTTACTGTAAAACTATTGAATTGGTATAAATTTAAAATGATTAATTGATGAAATGTTGTGCCATAATGATGTAAGGCTGGGGTGCAGGGTTCGTAATGTTTAAATAAATCGCCATCAGTGTTGCGGGCTGGCCGTCATTGCGAGGCACGAAGCAATCTGTGGCAAGCTTTAACAGAGCTCTCGAATGTTGAATGAATGCCATCTCCCTGCAATTCGCAACACAGATTGCTTCGTGCCTCGCAATGACGGTCACTCTACTTCAATGGAAAATACTCTTCGCGCTGTTTTTCCCTTTGTCAATAAAAAAAGCGCCGTTATGGGGCGCCCTTTTTATTGAAAATGTGTTATGAATTAAACCAGGTCAAAGCGATCAAGGTTCATCACCTTAGTCCAGGCTGCAACAAAGTCTTTTACAAATTTTTCTTTTGCATCTTCACAGGCATATACTTCAGCCAATGCCCTGAGTTCTGCGTTAGAACCGAAGATCAGATCAACACGTGTTCCGGTCCACTTAACGCTATCCGTTTTGCGGTCACGTGCTTCAAAAATATCCTGTGCGTCTGAGGTTGCGTTCCACTTGATAGTAAAATCAATCAGGTTCACAAAGAAATCATTGGTAAGTGTTCCGGGATGTTTGGTGAACACACCGTGTTGCGACTGATCAAAATTTGTATCCAGTACACGCATACCTCCAACAAGAACGGTCATCTCTGGTGCGGTAAGGGTTAACAGCTGTGCTTTATCTAACAACAGTTCCTCTGCTGTTACGGTGTATTTTGCTTTTGTATAGTTACGGAAGCCATCTGCCCTTGGCTCCATTATTTCGAATGACTCAACATCTGTTTGTTCCTGTGATGCATCTGCACGTCCGGCTATAAAAGGCACTTTAACAGCATGGCCCGCATCCTTTGCCGCTTTTTCAATTGCCGCAGCTCCACCCAATACAATTAAATCTGCAAGAGAAACACGTTTGTTATCAGAGCGGGTGTTGAATTCTTTCTGAATGCTTTCAAGAGCAGCTAATACCTTACTCAATTGCGCAGGATTATTTGCTGCCCAATCTTTCTGTGGAGCCAAACGGATGCGTGCACCATTTGCACCGCCACGTTTATCGGAGCCACGGAATGTAGAGGCTGATGCCCACGCGGTTGATACCAGTTGAGATACTGAAAGTCCTGAAGCAAGTATCTTAGTCTTCAGTGCACTGATATCCTGCTCATCAACCTGCTGATAAGTTACTGCAGGGATAGGATCCTGCCAGATCAATTCCTCAGCAGGAACTTCAGAGCCGAGATAACATGCAATCGGACCCATGTCACGGTGTGTTAATTTGAACCAGGCGCGTGCAAATGCATCTGCAAATGCATCAGGATTTTCAAAGAAATGTCTTGAAATTTTTTCGTAAACAGGATCCACTTTCAAAGCAAGATCAGCGGTAAGCATGGTTGGTGCATGACGTTTTGAAGGATTGTGTGCATCCGGCACAGTACCTGCACCTGCTCCACCTTTAGGTTTCCATTGTTTGGCACCGGCAGGACTTTCGCTTAGTTCCCAATCAAAGCCAAACATGTTTTCAAAATAGTTATTGCTCCATTTGGTAGGTGTTGTGGTCCAGGCACCTTCGAGACCGCTGGTAATGGTATATTCCCCGCTACCGGTGCCGAAACTGTTGCTCCATCCACAGCTCTGCTGTTCAATACCTGCAGCTGCGGGTTCTTTGCCAACATGTATTTCCGGGCTCGCAGCACCATGTGTTTTACCGAATGTGTGGCCACCTGCTATGAGCGCAACGGTTTCTTCATCATTCATTGCCATACGACCAAAAGTTTCGCGGATATCGCGGGCCGATGCAAGCGGATCAGGATTTCCATTAGGACCTTCCGGGTTAACATAGATCAGACCCATTTGAACCGCTGCCAATGGATTCTCCAGTTCGCGATCACCTGTATAGCGCTCATCGCCCAGCCATTCTTTTTCAGAACCCCAGTAAACATCTTCTGCTGGTTCCCAAACATCTTCACGTCCACCGGCGAAACCAAAAGTTTTAAAACCCATAGATTCGAGCGCACAGTTACCGGCGAGTATCATCAGGTCGGCCCATGAAATTTTCTTTCCGTATTTTTTCTTAACCGGCCAAAGCAGCAAACGGGCTTTGTCGAGATTCGCATTATCGGGCCAGCTGTTGAGTGGCGCAAAACGTTGTGTGCCGAACCCTGCACCACCACGGCCATCAGCAACGCGGTACGTACCTGCACTGTGCCATGCCATGCGGATAAAGAACGGACCATAGTGGCCATAATCTGCGGGCCACCAATCCTGCGATGTGGTCATCAGGTCGAAGAGGTCTTTTTTAACCGCAGCCAGGTCAAGGCTTTTGAATTCTTCGGCATAGTTAAAATTCTCATCCATTGGGTTTGATAAGGATGAGTTCTGGCGAAGGATATTCAGCTTTAACTGGTTGGGCCACCAATCGCGGTTTCTTGTTCCGCTGCCGGCAGTTTGCTTAGGAGCTCCATGATGAAAAGGGCATTTAGCGCCTTCGTGGTTAACATGGGCCAGGGTTTGGTCTTTTTCGTTATGCATATACAGTTGTTTTCGTTTGAAGAATTTGCTATGCGAATTTATCAATGAATCAACAAAGGAACTTATCTATTTAATTGATAAACTCATAGATAAAAACTATTAACTGCTGATGGCGTGTGCAAAAAAGTTTGAAAGGGTACCACTAGCAATGAAGAGGATCACACAATATTGTATGATCCTCTTCTTTTATTATTGATGAACTGTTATCCGCCTCTTATATCCTCTTTTTATTTCGATTATTTAATTGTGATAAAAGTACTGATCTGCCAGGCGCTCGTGCGATTACTTGGGCCGGGGTTTGCATTGATATTGCTGATACCTAAATTGTAGCGTACGGTAAAACCTACTACAGATGATTTTGGTTGGTACCCTGCGCCAAAGGCCCAGGAAAAATTAGTCGATTTCAGATCATCCTTAATGCTTTCAGAAGCCTGCCCGGTTACTTTTTGATTGGCGCTCATCAGTAACCCCAGTTGCGGCCCTGTATGAATAAGAAACCCCGAACCGAATCTGTATTGTGCAAGAACGGGAACATTGATAAATGTACCGCTCATTCTGCCGGTAACACCTGCACTGAATTTGGCACCTTCGATAGATAGCATCGCTTCAGGCTGGATACTGAATTGTTTGTCGATAGGGATGTTAGCGAACACTCCTGCATGTACTGCTACACTGGAAGAAAAAATGTTTGAGTTGTCGCCGGTAATTGTAGTGATGTTCAAACCTGCTTTGATACCGAACTGCGTTTGTGCGTTTGTGAGTGATAGGCTGAAAGCGCTAACGATCACGAGTAGAATTTTTTTCATGGCTGTATTTTTTTTGTTTGGTTATTTGATACAGCAAACCTACCCTGGGAGAGAGGGGAGAAAAATAGTTAGTTTGTACTAGGTGATGGACGGATGATGCCGCGAATAGAGAAAGTGGGGGTATAAAAATAAAGTTTCTATTTCTTATTCTAAATCATACTTACTCTTAAAATAAATGATCAGCCGTGCTTGTTTATTTTTAATATTCTGCAACATCCTTATATGGTTATAAGTTACCCGTTGATATAATTGCAGTTCATTAAAATACCTGTTCAATAAATTTTTGTCATTTGAAAAAAAGATGGGAGCAGTAATCGCCTGTATAGTAAAATTTCCAGTACCGAGTGGTTTTCCCGGCTGCGGCGTAAACATCTGTTCGTTGGCCTTAAAATTGACCAGCAGATTTATTGTGTTTCGTAAGGTATTCTGCACATCCTGAAAAACGGTGCTTTGGAAATCCTGGAAATTGTTGAATTCTTCGTCGTACGAAAGAATACTGTCCGCATCTGCTTTTTTTAACAAACGATAGCCACCCGCATTGGCCAGTTGTTTTAATGTCCTGTCAGTACGCATAAATGGCCTGTTGATCGATGAGTATTTGATCAAATCGAGCATGCAGCTGGCATTATGCTGATCCTTCATGATATTATCATAGCAGTTGCCGAGGTTGCCAAATCCATTTATTTTTTCCTGGTCGTAATCTGTATAAAAAGAAATCCTTGCCGTATCTTTTTTAAGATCCTCATAAAAAGACTCAATGAATTGTTTGCCTCTTTCTTTTTCGATCCTGTGCTCCAGGTAGTATTCTGCCAGGAAGCCACAGAAGACTGCAAGGAAGAGCATAACGAATTCCCAGAGATAGGTTTTGAAATTTTTTTTACCGTGTGCGTGTGCGTGGTGGTGAACTTCCATATTATCGGGTTCTGGATTTGGATTGGTGAGCTCGGTGTTTTTGGTTTCAAACAATTCTCCTGCCGGGTTTTCGGGTTGCGGATCGGGTGTATTAGCCAAAGAGGAATTGTCTGTAGTTTCTGCCATTGGTGTTTTTGTTAAGTCAAAGCATCAGGGCTTGGGAGGCAACTTAAATATACAAAGATGAATTGACTATTGATTCCTGTGATGGAAGTAGCCGTTAATTTTTGCAAAGTGTAGTTGTGCTTGTTTACACATACGTTAACCACCAATGCCCATATGTACGTTTGTAATTACCATACCATTTGCAGGGATAATACATCAACGCAACAACCGCTATCCAGAATAAGTATACTGCCCATAAAGGGTAACCGACAAAGCCTGTTGCCTGCCATACCAGGGGTAAGTCAGACGATGATTTCATGGGAATTCCTTCAATGAAAATCAGCACAATATTAATTACTCTCAACAGGCAAAAATGCCCGATAAAATAAAAATAGGGCACGTTCCCATACACACGGCAAACAGCGGTGAACCGGTTGCTGGTCTTTTCAATCATGGATAGTAACACCAGTATGGGTCCAAGGGTGATGGAAAAAAAGAGGAGCGAGGGAACCTGTTTGGTTACATTCAAATAAGATAAAACCGTATGTGCGAAGTTCCGCTGAATGGTCCATGGACGAGGGTCGCCGTAATGATTGATTGATCTTAGCAGGAAAAATAAACAGATAAAAAAGATTCCCGAGATCAGTAAAGTCTTTTGCCGTTTTTTACCATCGAAACCGTTTTGATAGAGCTTTCCAAAAACATATCCCAACAAAATAGCGCCGCTCCATGGAATGGCAGCGTACAATCCTGCGATAAACCGGCCATCGCCAATTTGCACCATTCCTCTGAATGGCGATACAAGAAGTGTGAGCAATGATCCACCAAAACCGTTATTAGGTAACGTTACATAATTAAGGAGGTCATGACCAAATAGGATGATCACAGCAATTGCGGCTATTGCCGGCAAAGATGTTCGTATGAGTAATGCGAGAAGTATCATGCCGAAGCCTGTGGCCCATAACACTTCCAAAACAAGTATGTGATATTGCAGATCAAACGTAAACAGTAAACTAATGATCAGCATGTCTGAGAGAATAAGCCATAGTCCTCTTTTGAACAGTAAACTACTAAGCTCTTTTTTAGTTCTCCGCTCACCTGTAAGAAACACAGATACACCACTCAGAAAAATAAAACCAGGGGCACAGAAATGTGTGATAAATCGTGTAAAAAATAATATTACCGTGGTGGTTTGCAGGTTGGTAGGCGACAGCCCGGGATGATGAAAAAAATCCCTCGAATGGTCCAGTGCCATGATGATCATGATGAGACCGCGTATGATGTCGATGGAATGGATGCGTTGTTTCATTTTGCCTTTCTTGTAGTAAAGAGGAATAGTTTGCTTTGAATTGTACCGGAGAAAATACGAATGATAGTTTAAAATACTGGATTCTTAAAAGCCTTTTCAACGGAATAAATATTTCAGTAAATGAAAATAATAGCTTGATTGGTTATTAATAAACACCGCTATGCGCATTTTATCCCGCCCGGGTTGGTAATTAGGTTTTTGTTTAGTAATTTAAACACATAAAAGAGAGTGCCGGACAACCAGCGGAAAAAAGGGATTCCGGAAAGCCAAATGAGCAGAAAAGACGAAAATTAAAATTAAAATATATGCCTAAGTATGTTATTGAAAGAGAAATTCCTGGGGTAGGAAAATTGACCTCAGAACAATTAAAAGGTATTTCGCAAACTTCCTGCGGTGTGTTAAGTAATATGGGGCCGCAAATACAATGGCTTCAAAGCTATGTGACGGGAGATAAGATTTATTGCGTTTATATCGCCCCAAACGAAGAAATGGTTCGGGAACATGCAAAACAGGGTGGGTTCCCGGCAAATTCAGTAAATGAAGTTGCGACTATTATAGATCCTACTACTGCAGAGTAATATCGTTTGATTATCGGCAATAAAAAACCCGGCTAACATTGCCGGGCTTTTTCCGCTCCCCCAGCAAATGAAATATCGAACCAATTCTATACAGATTTAAAGAAACTGTGTGATTTACAACCATTTATAGAAGTTGTTCCTTTTATTCAGGAAAAGGCCATGTTTAAAGAAGTCTAATGTTTATGGGTATTTATATCCAACGCTATACATGAACCATAGAAATAGATCAATAACGCTATAATCTGAATTAAGAAAGCCCCTGTTTAAAAAAGAATGGGGCAGATTGTTGGAATATGAGGTTGCAAGAATCACGTTTAAACTCTCATGGCTCGGTCGAAGGGCGGGGGTAGACCAAAATCATCGAAATGGGGGGTGAGCAGTTAATACTGCCTTTTAACTCATGCGTATATAAATAAAAATGGGTTTAAGTACACCTTCTATAAAACAGAGGGCTTTTTCCATTTAATGTTGTTTTCCCACTATCGTCAATGGTAACAAAATGTAGATCAATCCCATTTTCATACATTAGTCCTACACCATGAAACTTTTCGTCTTTTACATCAAATGAAATTCTACAGCTTGGGCCTTCTACTAAGCATAAGCCAGTAAAAGCAGGCTGATGGTTATATATTCCTGTATTTGTTAACTCATTATATAAATCATTTCGGTTTTCGGCTGCCGTGTAGAACTTTAGTTTTGTCGGGTGTACGAAATGTTTGAAAACCCTGTTTCTCTTAAAAACTAATATTAAACCGATAGGCATCTTCGGTAATTGCTCTGACACTATTATGCCATAATACATTCCGTCTTGTTTAGGCGCAGGAATGGGCTTTGAAGTTCTAAAAGGGTCATTATTCTCTTGCAGGGCAGTGCTTGTAGGTTGTGCTTTTGAATAGGCTTTTGCTAAGTATGAATAACCCGCGATTAGACAGAAACCTATTATAACCAATGAGACAAGATAAATGGGTATTGCGCTTTCCCTGCGAGCCGAAAAAAGGTCACTCAAACATTGAATGAACATCAACAGGCCAAAACCCATTAAACAAACCCTACCGATGTTTTTCACTAAAAAATCAAAAACGGAGACTTTACTCATGGCTACCTTATTACTAAGTACAAAAAAATAGCGTGAAACCTTAGCATTCACTTGTAGTCTGAGGGAGTCAAGGCCCTAAACACACAAAGCAAAGTAAGGCTCACGCCGTAGCATGAGCACTTAACTTATACTTCCCTGTGTGTAATTGAAATCTTGACTTTTCAGACTACAGGACGATATAGTTAACCGCTAACTAATAATATTTCTGCCTTTGCAGATACTCAAATATACATAGATACTATTTTTTGCAGTCTATAAATCGATTTTCATCCCGATTGCGGTTAAACCTAACATAATAGGCTAAAATCATATATTGCAGAAACAATACCGCTACAAGATGCCAACTGACAATTATTTGCAAGGTTATTTAGATAGAAGAATATCTCAGCCTACCGTAATTCTTTGCTTCCGAATATTACTCCAAAATGTCATTTTAAAAGGAGCGGATGCGGGAATGACAACTATTGAAGTTTCTCATGAGTTTAATAAAGAAGCAAAGGCTTTCGGTATTCAAAGATTTCGAACCGATTATATGTTGAGGCAAACTGGCAAGGGAAATGAAGCGGCAATTTATGAGAACAAAGGAAAGTTTTATCTTAAGCCTGAGATTTTAGAAGGATTGAGCAAAAGAGACTTGAAAAATGTAATTGATACGATCAATCAACGCTATTCGGGATTAGGTGAGTCAAGGAATAAGCTATATAAAGAGATTACAGATGCGCAAAAGTTGGATGTTGCCGGCCGGAGCAAGTTTATTTTAAACATGCTTTTAGATAAGGAGACGGAAAAGAAAGGACAATGTTTTGAAGTCACCGCCTTTGCAATCCTAAAAGTTTTTTACTCAATCAGAGGATTTGAATTAAATAGATTTTCCACCATATATTCAAATGATGGTGGTATTGACTACACTTCTCAAACATCCATTTATCAAGTCACAACGGCGTTATCTGACGCTAAATTTGCGGAGGATTTAGCGAAAGCGCCCCTAAAAAATAGAATTTTTGTATATAAAAAAGTATCGCCGGGATTCGACTTCTCTAAAATGGATAATGACCTTGTTTCCGATTACATTAGTCCTGCGGATTTAGAGAATCATTTATCCTATTTACTGACAAAACAGCCAGTAAGAAATTCTCAATTAATAATAGATGTTATTCTTCAAGAGTTTAAACGTGAACATTACGTCTAAACGCTTTTACTATTTAAGCAGATAGCTAAGGCTCTTGCCATATACCAGCCTAAGATTGGAGGAACGGCATTTCCCACTTGTTTGTAACAACTACTTTTTGTACCAACGAATTTAAAATTATCAGGAAACGTTTGCAACCTTGCGGCTTCTCTAACAGTCAATCTTCTCCAATAGTTTCTATCAGAAGGATCATTATTTGGATTAAGAGTCCTGTAATGAGCTTGAATATTCATGTGATGTTCTGCCCTCATTACATGGGAAGGGCCATCCGCAGGGATCATTTCATTGCCTTGGCTACCAACCTTTGAAAATGGACGAAATTTGGCTAAGGACATTTGATTATGATTTAAAATCTTAGGGTTGTTTTCCTTGCCCCATAAATCATCAATTCCATCCTTTGAGGTCATGCGTGGGTGAAATGGCTTTGGAAAGAAAAACTCTTTTTTTATATCGTTCCTAATGCCAACAATAAAGACGCGTTCCCGTCTTTGAGGAATGCCATAATCAGGCGCATAAAGACATTTATATTTAAGAGTATAACCAACCTTTTTAAAATCTTCAATTATAGTTTTAATTACAGGTTGGTTTTTATCAAGGTCTATTAGGTTTGGATTGAGGATATTTTTTACATTTTCAGCAATAAACGCTTTAGGTTTTTTATCCTTAATAACTCGGATCATCTGACGGTATAATGTTCCTCTACCGTTTTCAAATGCCTTACGTTTGCCAGCTATCGAAAAATCCTGACAAGGAAACCCTCCTATAACAATATCACAGCTTGGAATCTCTTCGTTGGGAATGTTATTAATATCCAAAAGCCGGATATGATCACCGATATTTTCCTTGTAGCTTTCAACCGCGTCTTTGTCGATATCGTTTGCCCAAATAACATCAAAGGGGTTTTTAGAAAAACTCTTTTTATGACGGTTTGCAAATACAGAAAACCCGCCAATAAACCCTTCATCAAACCCGCCACACCCACTAAATAATGAGACGGTTTTTAACGATTTCTTTACGCTTATTTCACGTTCTACATCCACTAATTTTTCATCGGTAACCAAATTGCGAGATTTCATAACCTGTGTTAATGTTTATTCTTTAAATAATTTAATAATGTATTTAGAGTAAGTTCTCTACGTTTAGACCTTAACTCACACTCCCATACTTTTATTATATCCCAACCTAACTTTTTCAATTTAATTTCTGTCTCTATGTCCCGCGCCTTGTTCTTTTCTATTTTATCACTCCAAAAAACCTCATTGCTTTTTGGCATTTGATATGAGCCACAAGTCTCATGACCATGCCAAAAACAGCCGTTTATTAAAATAATTGTTTTGTATTTTTTTAATGTTAGATCGGGCTTACCCGGTAGCTTCTTTTCGTGCAATCTATATCTAAATCCCTGCGCGAAAAGAAACTTTCTAACTATCATTTCAGGCTTTGTGTTAGAGCTTTTTACAAGGCTCATAACGCTGCTTCTTTTCTCTTTACTTACTTTATCCGCCATTAACTGATATCCAAATTAGCTGTGTAGAATATTGGATTCAATTTAGGCTTTACAAATACTCAATAATGATTATCGGTTATTAAGCGTTTCACAATTTGTAAACAGCCCCTTTTTACATAGTTATAATTCTTTGCACCAAAAATAATGGAATTACTAATAAAATTAGTAATCGCGCGCAAAATGGGTGAAAACACCCACACACTTTTATCATTTTGTATCTAAAACACCCAAGTATGTTAATTTAGTGCAAATAAAATGAACATAATTAGTAATTATTGAAAATAAAATTATACCTTTACGTATAATTTGTAAAATATGACGAATATTCAATCACTTGATATACTTCTGAACTGGGATAACCGATGCAAAGAAATGTATTTTGAACACCATGATTTTGGTTCTCAAATCAATACTTGGGCAAAGGAATATCGTGAAATTAACAATAAATGGTTCACAAACAAGGACTTAGAAAAGATAAGCTACCGAACAATCGGATACTGGGATGAAAAGGGCTATTTAACGGGAGAAAAGAAAGCGGGTGGAAAATGGCGCAAATTTGATTTTTTCCAATTTCTATGGATACAGCTTTTAGATGCTTTACGAAAAATGGGGGTTTCACATGATGTAGTAGTTCCCGCCATATTCAAAGCGTTTGGCTATATCCAAGAAACGACGAAAGAAGAATTGAAAACCCTAAAAGAAGGGCTGTCGGATAATCAACAAATTGAGTTAATGAAGCTGTATGGTAATCAGTCAAACTTTCAAACAACATTTAGGTTTTATGTTATGTACGCGTTGTTTCTTAAAAAAGCGGTCTCTATTCGATACTACTTGAATGGCCATTGCGATGTTATTAAAGGGATTACCGCTAAATCAGATGCAAAAGAACTAAAGGAATACTTCAAGGATAATTCAGCGTCTTTTGTAGCAATATCAATAAATGAACTAATCCATCAATTTATAACAGAGAAGGATGAAGAAACGATTAATAATATCAGCATTTTGTCTGACAATGAATTAGAACTATTAAGGCATCTGAGAAGAAAGGAAGTCTCTGAAGTCACTGTCTTTTTAGAAGAAGGAAAACCGATAAGACTGGATATAAAAGATGTACACCAAAATGAAGAACTGAATAAACGCGTTTATGAATATATGCTTGCACCTTACCAAAAAATAGAGTTTAAAACCAATGGAGGTAAGACGGCTTTTTTTGAAAGAATAACAACAATAAAATTAAATGAGCCTAAATAATATGATACTGAAAACCTCAGATCAACGGAATTAGAAGAGAGTCTACTGAAAATCTCGGAGATGATCACATTTCTAAATCAAAAATGTTATCAATAGAATTATGTGAAAAAATACTAAGCAAAAACGGAAATAGCTACAGTAAATCACAAGTAGGTAAAATGAGAGAGTTCTTTTATCAATTAGCTACTATCGAATATCAAGAGTATAAAACAAAAAAAGATGGAAACAAATGTAGTGTTATACATAAGAGTTTCAACAGATGAACAAAGAGATAAAGGCTTTAGCCTCCAAGCGCAAGAACGCAAACTAAGAGAGTTTTGTGAGCAAAGGGGTTGGAATGTCTTAGAAGTCTTTTCGGAAGATTTTTCCGCATGGAAAGGTTTTGATAGGCCAGCTTATAGACAGATGAAAGACTATCTGATCAAGAATAGTAAGAATCTAAGCTACTTGTTGTTTACTCAATGGTCACGATTTTCAAGAGACGCGAGAGAGTCTCATGTCGAAATACAATCCCTTAAAAAATTGAAAATTGAAGCAAACGCCATTGAACAATGGGTGGATTCGTCTATACCTGAAAACAAGTACATGCTTGCGTTTTATTTGGCTGCACCGGAAGTGGAAAATGACAGGCTTTCTTTAAGAACAAAAGCTGGTATGCAACAAGCGGTGAGGCAAGGTCGTTGGCTTTGGAAAGCCCCATTCGGATATAGCAATGATACAACCACCAAGCTGATCGTTCCAAATTCTGAAACTAAAGAGACGTTGCAGTACATATTCTCAACGTTTGCATCCGGCGCTTATTCTTTTGAAGAAGTACGAAGATTTGCAAAAGATAAAGGATGTCATTTAAGTAAACAGGCTTTTATCAATATGCTTGCTAATCCATTATATACAGGGCTGATTCCAGAACGTGATGAGCGCGGTAAAGTTATTGAACTGCATAGAGGCGTTCATGAACCATTAATTTCAGAGGAAACCTTTAGCCATGTACAGGCTGTCATGAGTGGCAAAAGGAAACCATATCAAGGCAAAACAAAAGGCAATTATCTCCCCTTAAAAGGCAATTTAATATGTCCCGATTGTGGTGGGATAATGACAGGAAGCGCGTCAAAAGGAAATGGAGGTCATTATCATTACTATCATTGTCAGGCTAAATCTAAATGTAGAAATAGATATCGAGCGTCGACCGCTAATGAAGCGTTTGAAAAGTATCTGCGTAAGTTTCAGGTCGGAAAGGATGAACTATATCTATACCATCATATTCTGAATGATGTTTTTAAAGTAAGTGATGTTGAAAGGGAGCAAGAAAGAAAATCTCTTGAAACAGCTATTGATAACATCAAGGATCAAATCAAAAAGCTTGATGAAAAATTAATGAGTGACGACCTGCCAATGGATAGGTATAATAGGCTTTCTGCGGCCCTTGAAGCCAAGCAAAACGATCTTATAACACAACACGCCACCTTGGGTAAATCGGGGTCTGAATATGGCTCATATCTTAAATACGCTTGTTCCTTAATGGGTGATATAAGCGGGTACTATTCAAGAGCAAGCCATTCGACAAAACAAAAGCTCATTGGTTCGATATTCCCTGAAAAATTGGTATTTGATGGGAAAGATTATCGAACCGGAAAAGTGAATGAAGTTTTTGCGCAAATACCCAATATTAGTAAGGGTTACAAACAAAAACAGTCCAACAATAATGTTGAACTGTCTTGTTGGGCTCCCCCTTCTGGACTTGAACCAGAGACCCTCTGATTAACAGTCAGATGCTCTAACCAACTGAGCTAAGGAGGAATTTCCCCTTTTCGGGGTTGCAAAAATAGGGAAAAATGCTTTCCGGCAAAATCTGTATTGAAAAAAGATGGGGTGTTTTGGAAAGTTTTATGATGCCTGCACTGAATAACCGTGCCTTTGTGCCTTAGTGTGCAATAAATCTCACACCAAGGCACAAAGGCACGGTTTGGAGGGCTTAAAATCCCCAGAATCCTTTGTCTTCCCATCCAACATAGACCCCGTCTTCCCGTATTTCAGTTAAATAGGTCTTTAAAAAGTAGCCCTCGCCACTGGTATTGCGGCCATTTTTCATATCAAAACGGTAGCGGTGCACAGGACAGGTTACCTGCCCTGCGGCATTGATATAGCCATCAGCCATAATTCCACTGGCATGGGGGCATTTTTGGGCGAAAGCATAGAGATTGCCATTGAAACGGGCCAGCGTTACTTTTTTATCGCCGGCATCTACGATGCACATGTTGTTTTCCTGCCAATTGAGAGCGGCTTCGCTCTCTGCTATTTTATGCCAGATGACCTTTTTCATGTGATAATTTGATAATTCGATAATGTGATAATGGGGACCGCTGATATGAGGAAACCACGCTAATAATGCATTATCACATTATCGAATTATCACATCATCACATTCCTTAAAACTGCACCGTCCTATACGGATACCTGATCTTATACATATCACGCACCTTGTTCAGGATCATTTCGCGCAGCGCATCGATATTGTTTTTTTCCTGTGCCGATACGAATACGCAATTATTGTCTGTTGCCTCATCCCATTTTTCTTTCAACTCGCGGAGTATTTCCTGTTGCACGCTTTCATCCAGCCATTCATCAAAATTCTTTTCCTCGTACAGGTCCATTTTATTGAAGATGGTGAGGATGGGTTTTTCAAACGCTTTTAACTCCTGCAGCGTTTTATTTACTACGCCGATCTGTTCTTCATATTGCGGATGAGATACATCTACCACATGTAATAAAATATCCGCTTCCCTTACTTCATCCAATGTGCTCTTAAAACTTTCTACTAAATGGTGGGGCAGTTTTCTAATAAAACCCACGGTATCACTCAATAAGAATGGAGTGTTCTCAAACACTACTTTACGTGTGGTGGTATCGAGTGTGGCGAACAATTTGTTTTCGGCAAATACCTCGCTCTTACTCAATACATTCATCAATGTGCTTTTGCCTACATTGGTATAACCTACCAACGCAACACGTATCAATTCGCCGCGTTCTTTTCTTTGGGTGAAAGATTGTTTGTCTATTTCTGCGAGACGCTTACGTAATAAAGAGATCTTGTCTTTTACAATACGGCGGTCCGTTTCAATTTCTGTTTCACCGGGACCACGTGTTCCGATACCGCCTCCCTGTCTTTCCAGGTGGCTCCACATTCCTTTTAACCGCGGTAATAAATATTGGTACTGTGCTAACTCTACCTGCACTTTTGCCTGTGCGGTTCTGGCGCGACTGGCGAAAATATCGAGGATAAGATCACTTCTGTCGATGGTTTTTACACCCAGTTCTTTTTCAATATTGGCGATTTGTGAGCCGGATAGTTCATCATCAAATATCACCAGGTGAATATCCCTGCCGGAAACGTATTTCTTGATCTCTTCCAGTTTTCCTTTTCCTACAAACGTGCGGCTGTCGGGATGCGGCAGTTTCTGCGTAAACCTTTTTATCGCAATGGCGCCGGCAGTTTCAGATAAAAATGCCAGTTCATCTAAATATTCCTGCACCTGCGCATCGGTCTGGTCCTTCTGGATCAACCCCACCAGCACGGTCTTCTCTTCCTTCTGTATTGCTTTCTTTTTCTCGATCAATGTGCGCTTGTTTTGTATGCAAAGATAGGCTAAGAGCAAAGGAGAAAAAGAGAAAAGGAGAGATCCTCACGGTTTCTCTCCTTTTCTCTTTTTCTCTTACCCTCTTAGTTTACAACCCGCTGATCGTAATGCCCATCGAGAATTTATTCATACTCGCGCCAACACCGTCTTTTAATACGCCGTTGAACTGGTAGCCGGCATCAATGGAGAAGATACCATAACCCACGCGGCCGGTTACTGCCAGCATGGTTCCGTTTAAGAAACGCTTATTGCTTTCTTTCACTTTATAATCAGGTCCGTAAATAGAATTGCCTGCCTTGTTTACCAGGTTCTTTCCTTTACTGTAAGATTTTAAAAGCGTACCCACTTTCATACCCACGGCCATCTTCCATGAACTTCCTGGATTGGCAGGGTTGGAATAATAACGCAATTCTACAGGGATCTCAGCATAAATGGTGGTCACTTTGTATTTGCTGAAATGGTTGGCGCTGTCAACATTGGTAAAAGGCAGCTTGGCAGTGTTGGATTTAAGATCCACATTGGTATTATTAAAGAACATATTGCTGCTTCCGATACCAATTCCGTAAGCGATGCTCATTTTTTGATTGGTCTTAAAAGGCTTATCAAACATAAAATAAGCATTGAAATGCCTGCTGAATCCACTGGTACGCACACTGTCGGGACGGTTGGTCCAGCTGTCTGCTCCGTATTGGATCATCAGGTGGTCGGCTGCACGGTTGCTCAGGTCGAGCAATTTGGTGTTACTGCTGCTAGTGGTAGACTGAGACATAGCCAGAACAGAAAAGGTTATGCTTACAAGAACGAGTAATGTTTTTTTCATTTCAGATAGTTAATTGCAAAATGGTTGCCAATAGGGCGCAAAAATAACAGAAATGGCTGCATACCAGTGGTTAAAAATTAGTCAAAACATGAAATGTTAGCCACAGATTCACAGATTTACACAGAAAACCACAGCAAATCTGTTAATCTGTGGCCAAAAAAGAGGGTTCACGCCAAAAAGTATAGTCGGCAAAAACAACTTTGCTGCCTGGCCAACTTTGCGTCTTTGCGTGAAACCCAGCTTTATCAGCTTATCTTTACGTCTAAACATATAACTATTACTTATTTTGAATTTTACTGAACTCGGACTCGATACAAGGCTACTGGAAGGCATTGATGCCATGGGATATGAAACCGCAACTCCCGTGCAGGAACAGGTGATCCAACCAATTTTAGATGGAAAAGACATTATTGCCTCTGCGCAAACAGGAACAGGCAAAACAGCGGCTTTCTTATTGCCGGTAGTAAACAAGATCATAACAGAACCACACGATTCGCACCTGATCAATGCCGTTATCATCGTACCAACCCGCGAACTGGCGGTGCAGATAGCGCAGACCATGGAAGGGTTATCCTATTTTACAGATGTAAGTTGTATTGCCGTATATGGTGGTGGCGATGGTACCTCTTTTACCACAGAGAAAAAGGCTTTGTCAAGTGGGGTGGATATGGTGGTGTGTACACCCGGCCGTATGATCGCTCACCTGAACATGGGTTATGTGAAGATGCAGGCCGTAAAATATTTGATACTGGATGAAGCAGACAGGATGCTCGACATGGGTTTTCATGATGATATTATGAAGATCATTTCCTTTCTGCCTAAAAAAAGACAGAACCTCCTGTTCTCTGCAACCATGCCGATGAAAATGAGGGAGATGGCAAGAAAGATCTTACATCAGCCATTGGAAATTAATATTGCGGTATCCAAACCTCCTGAGCAGATCGTACAGGAAGCATTTATCGTTTATGAACCGCAGAAGATCCCGCTGGTAAAACATGTTTTAAGCAGTAAGGATTTTCAGAGCGTGATCGTTTTCTGCTCAAAGAAAATGAATGTAAAACAGCTCAGCAATGAATTGAAACGCGCAAAATTTTCTATTGAAGAAATTCACTCAGATCTGGAGCAGGATAAAAGAGAACAGGTATTGCTCGATTTCAGGAACAAAAAACTGAAGATCCTGGTAGCAACAGATATCCTGAGCCGTGGAATTGATATTGAAGATATAGACCTGGTGATCAATTATGATGTTCCGAATGACGGTGAAGATTATATACACCGCATCGGCCGTACTGCCCGCGCAGCCAGTGAGGGAACTGCCTATACATTTGTTAGCGAAAAAGAACAACAGAAATTTGCAGAGATAGAAGAATTGCTCGGACATGCTGTTACCAAAGCACAGGTTCCGCAGCAATTTGGCGAAACGCCTGCCTATAATCCCAGAAAGCCAAGACCCGGAGGAGGTGGCAGGCATTCGGGTGGCGGAGGAGGAAGAAGACAAGGTCCTCAACGTGGCGGTCCTTCTCGTAGTAGTGGTCCTAAACGCCACTAGAATAATACATTCATCTTTATGCCAGTGCCGGTGTTATCACCGGCAATTAATCTGATGATGTCGGTGTTTTCACCGACAACGGGGGTGAATAATGCATCGTCTTCAGTATATTTAGTGTCCATCTAACACACCCTGATATACCCTATTCATGTATACCCGAAAAAAATTATGGAAATATCATGGGGTATTATTCCTGTTCCTGCTATGGCAATGTGTAGCTAACGGGCAGGGTTGCCCGGTAAACATTGGTTTTGAAAAAGGTGATTTTACCAATTGGGAAACATTACTGGGAAGGGTGGATTCTATTAATGGTGTAGTCCTAACTCCCAACATTCCCTCTGATCTTCAGCATTTTTTATATAAGAGCTCCAATGATAACATTAAGGATCCGTATGGCGGTTTTCCTATTAATTGCCCCAACGGGAGTGGTTATTCGGTACGACTGGGTAATAAAAGCGCCGGCGCCGAGGCGGAAGGGTTGAACTATACATTTACGATTCCTGCCGATCGAAATGATTTCAGCCTGATCTATAACTATGCGGTGGTGATGCAGAACCCCAATCATACCGCTAAGGAGCAGCCGAAATTCAGTGCCAAGGTTTTTAATGTTACCACCGGCCAATATATTGGCTGCAGTTCATTTGATTATGTTGCAGCTTTTGGCTTGCCCGGTTTCGAGATATCACTTAACGGGCCAGGTGTTTTATTTAAAGACTGGACCCCGGTTACGATCAAATTATCCGGTTATGCGGGTGCCACGATTCGTTTGGAATTTACTACCAACGATTGTACCAAGGGTGGCCATTTTGGGTATGCTTATGTAGATGTGAATGAAAATTGTCTTTCACCGGTTTTGGGCAATATTGTTTGCCAGAACGATACTGAACTTAAACTTATTGCCCCTTATGGGTTCAGTTCTTATAAATGGTTCAACCAGGATTTTTCAAAAGTATTGGGAACGGACAATACATTAAAACAAACTGCCATCCCGGCGGAGAATACTGTTTTTGCTGTGGAGTTGACACCGTTTCCCGAACAGGGATGTGCTGATACAGTGTATAGCCGTATTCATTATTCAACTGAAAACATAGATTTAAAAATAACACAGCCTACTATAAAAGAGTGTGCCAATGAACGTCTTGATCTTACGAAGACCCTTATCACAAGCGGTAACTCCCCGGGATTGAATTATAGTTATTACCTGGATCCCGAGCTTACGAAAAAATATTACGCACCGGACTCCGGTATGGAAAGCGGTACCTATTATATTAAAGCAACAAACGACGATGGTTGTTTTGTTTCGAAATCGGTCATTATAAAAATAGAGCCGGTTCCTGTATTTCCTGTAACGATAGATCCTAAGCCGGTTACAAAACCGGCAACACTGGATCTTACTTCAATTCTTTCAGCAGGAGGCAGCCTTTCTTACTGGATGGATGCTGCCGCAACAATACCTGTTCCCAATCCAACAGCGCTTGATAAAAGCGGTACGTACTATATCAAAATAACTACTGTCGCGGGCTGTTCTGCTATTACTTCGGTTACGGCTTCGTTCGTGAATCCGCCGGTTGTTTTAGCGAATGTGTTTTCTCCCAATGGTGATGGCGTTAACGATATATGGGAGATGCCCGAGATCAAGTATTACCCTGAAAGCATTATAGAAATCTTCAACCGTACCGGACAACTACTATTCAGGTCAGTCGGATATGAAAAACCATGGGATGGAAAACAAAATGGTAAGGACCTGCCCGTGGGCACCTATTACTATGTAATCAGGCTCACAAAAACGGATCCGCCGATAGGGGGAAGTGTTACGATCATCAGGTGATGAGCACAGGGCTTCAAAAAATATTTTCTCATCCACGTTTTCATGTATCCTTACCCATTCACTCTGCGCAATTCCAGGGAAAAATCGTTACATCAAAAATTTCAGCAACCTAATTTCCGGCTTCATCGGTCTTACTGCCTTATTGAGTAAAAAACAGTTTCCTTTTGTAACGCTAAACAATATTTTACGTTAACGAATCTGCAAGGAAGCCCTGCTGCAAAGTTTTCAGCGTGCACGAAGTGTACAACTTTTCTGAAATGTAAAAAACCGCCATTGCAAAAACCATTAAACCAAGGGGGTAACCATTTACACTATCGATGTTTCTCTTTATCCTTTTTTGGGGTTTTATAAACAGGATATCATCTAAACTTTACTTTTCACACAAGCTCAACCGACCATGAAAAAGATTTTTACACTTAGTATTTTTTGTTCTCTTTTTTCAATGGCAGCATTCGCGCAAACTACAGCTAAAGTAACAGGCTCTGTAAAAGATGAACAAGGTAAAGGACTCCAGTCGGCCACTGTTTCTTTGTTGCGGGTGAAAGACTCTTCCCTTGCCAAACTGGCTGTTTCAGACCAGGAGGGCAAATACGAACTGGTTAATAGTAAACCCGGAAAATATTTTGTATCCGTTGCATTGGTGGGTTACGCAAAAACAGCTTCTTCTGCTTTTGATCTTAGTGCTACTGATATGGCCGTTCCTGCTTTTACACTTCGACAGGCCACACGAGAAATGAATGAAGTAGTGGTTCAATCAAAAAAACCATTTATTGAAACCAAGATAGATAAGACTGTTGTAAATGTAGAAGCCTCTCCTTCAAGCGCCGGTGCTACTGCCATGGAGATCCTTGAAAAATCTCCGGGTGTGAGTGTGAGCAGTGATGGAGCGATCAGTCTTCGGGGTAAAGCAGGTGTGATCGTGATGCTTGATGGAAAACCCACGTATATGTCATCATCAGATCTTGCCAACCTGTTAAAAAATATGCCGGCATCATCCCTCGACCAGGTAGAGATCATGACCAACCCTTCTGCGCGTTATGATGCTTCCGGAAACTCTGGTATCATAAATATCAAAACCAAAAAAGGAAAGAACAACGGGTTCAATGGCAGTGTTACATTGGGAGCATCTACGGGTATTTTTCAACCACAGGATGCCCTGTACCTGACACCTAAATCGCAGAACAGTTTTAATTTCAACTACCGTAATAACAAGATCAATTTTTTTGGCAACTACAATCCCAATTATTTCCGTGGAAGAGGTCAACTGTCCATCGATAGAAATTTTTACAATAGTGCAGGAGCACTCGACGGATCTTCTTCATTGCTCACCAATTTTAAGTTCGGCAATTTTAACCAGACGCTTAAACTGGGATTGGATTACCAGCCAGACAAAAAAAACACATTCGGAATTGTGGTGAGTGGTTTTGCTTTCGAGGGCCATCCAACACCGGTAACCACTACCACGTTGCGCGACAAGAACGGAGCCATCCTGTCTAACCTTGTTTCACTCACAGAAAACAAATCACATTTTAAAAATTTTACCGGCAACCTCAACTGGAAACATGCATTCGATTCAACCGGTAAAGAACTTACTGCAGATCTTGATTATGTTGCGTATAATAATACATCGGATGTGTTACTTACCACGAATGTGTATAGCGCGTCTGGTACACCGGTGGGCAATGCAATTTACCTGAATGGCCATATTCCATCGCTGATCGATATCTGGTCGCTCAAGGCCGATTATACACAACCCTTAAAGAATGGCCGTTTTGAGGCGGGTGTAAAAAGCAGCCTGGTAAATAATAATAACCAGGTGGATTACACAAGACAACTCTCTGATAAATCATGGGCGCGTGATGCACGGTCCAATCATTTTATTTATGATGAAAATATAAACGCCGCTTATGTGAACGTGAACAAGCAGTTTAAAAAATGGAGCGTGCAAACAGGATTACGTTTAGAGAACACCATCGCAAAAGGAAGACAGGTGTTGAATGATTCAACTTTTAAAAGAAATTTCACCAACCTGTTTCCAAGTGTGTTTGTCAGTTATGCGGCGGATAAGAATAACCAGATCACCGTATCCTATAGCCGGAGAATCACAAGGCCGAATTACCAGGATCTGAATCCGTTTACATTTTTTCTGGATTCACTTACCTACAGAGTGGGTAATCCATACCTGTTGCCACAGTTCACAAATAATGTTGAACTGAGTTATGCCTTGAAATCGAAATTTATTTTTACGCTGAATTATAATAATACAAACGATGTGATCTCACAGATAATCAAACAGAATACGGTTTCCAAGATCACGTATAATACATCTGAGAATATTGCACGGTTCACGAATATTGGTTTGTCAATTACAGCACCAGCGGCATTTACACCCTGGTGGAACGCGAATTTCTTTACCAATATTTATAACAATCATTATGTAGGTGTGTACAATGCTGCGCCAATCGATCTGTCGTATACTTCTTTTATGGTAAATATGACACACAGCTTTACATTCAACAAGGCCAAAGGATTCACTGGAGAAGTGAATGGATTTTACCGTCATAAAACAGTGGAACAGTTAACAGAACTTGAACCTGTTTACCAGGTGGGCTTTGCGCTTCAGAAAACGATCATGCAGGGCAAAGGAACCCTCCGCCTGAATGTTCGCGACCCGTTTGCCTGGCAGAAATTTGCTGCAGTTGTTAAGTACAGTGATATTGATCTTCACCAAACATCACGGTTTGATACCCGCCAGGTAACCGCAACGTTTACTTATCGTTTCGGTAAGAACACACCGGGCTCACAACCACGCCGCAGAACAAGCGGATCGCAGGATGAGCAGAACCGTGTGGGAAGCGGCGGAAATTAATTAGTAGTTAGTAATTAGAAATTAATAATTGGCCGCGATCATTTTTTGATCGCGGCTTTTTTTGTGAAGCGTTATCAAGCGTTTATTGCGTAATTACGGAAGTTGAGCGTCATTGCGAGGAACGAAGCAATCTGTGCTTTGAATTGTAGAACTCTCGAACATCGGAACGCAGATTGCTTCGTTCCTCGCAATGACGGCTCCGGTGCGGTCCTTACTTCATCATTCAACATTCCTTGTTCAATATTCAGAAGTGGGCTTTATTGCTGTTTGGTATATTTCTATTAAATTCAGCCTTTCATTTTTTTTGCGGTTCGAGTGCCGCAGTACCCAAACAAACTATATACAATCTTATGAGAAAAATCTTCTTATCCTGTATGGCTATCTGTGTGGCCACGGGTATCATTGCACAAGGACAGGGACAACGCGGCGGTGGCGGTGCACCAACAGGCGGTAATGCCGGTGCTGCCAGTACAACTGCTTCGTCAGGCAGTACCGATGCGAGGCTAGCCACTTACAACATTCCATTCAATCCAGACCAAACGGTTACCAGCGAACATGAAGTAACCATCAAAGGCACCAAGATTCCTTATAAAACCATTGCAGGCATGCAGCCTGTATGGGATGAGGATGGCAAAGTGCAGGCTGGTGTATTCTTTATTTATTATGAAAGAACCGATGTAAAAGACAAAGCCTCCAGACCATTGGTGATCTCTTTTAATGGAGGCCCCGGAACACCTTCTGTATGGATGGAACTTGGTTATACAGGTCCACGTATGCTGAACATAGATGATGAAGGTTATCCATTACAACCTTATGGATTGCGCGACAACCCGCATTCTATTTTAGATGTGGCCGATATCGTGTATGTAGATCCTGTGAACACTGGTTTCTCAAGACCTGTTAGCAAAGACATACCATTGACAAGGTTCTTTGGTGTAAGATCGGATGTAAGATATTTATCTGAGTGGGTAAACACTTTTGTTTCAAGACAAAACCGCTGGGCATCACCTAAATACCTGATCGGTGAAAGCTATGGTACCGGAAGGGTTTCAGCCATGGCGCTTGAATTGCAGAATACACACTGGATGTTTGTGAATGGTGTAATATTAGTATCACCAACCACGTTAGGAATTGAAAGAGCGGGCCCGGTTGAGATGGCACTGCGTTTACCATACATGGCTGCAACTGCCTGGTATCACAAAGCATTGCCATCAGACCTGCAGAAAAAAGATCTTACTGCTATGCTGCCGGAAGTGGAAAATTTCACGATCAATGAATTGATACCGGCGATGGCAAAAGGCGGATTTTTAGAAGAATCCAAACGCAAGGAGATAGCCGGTAAAATGGCGCATTATTCAGGTTTGCCAGAAAAAGTAATTCTTCAGAACAACCTCGATATCTCTACCAATCTTTTCTGGAAAGAATTGCTTCGCGATAAAGGATATACAGTGGGCAGACTCGATTCACGTTACAAAGGGATTGATAGGGAAGATGCCGGTGAGGGTCCTGATTTTAATGCGGAACTTGTTTCATGGGAACATTCTTTTACGCCTGCGATCAATATGTACCTGCGCGATGAGCTGAAATACAAAACAGATCTGCGTTATTATATGTTCGGCCCTGTTAACCCATGGGACCGCACCGGCGACAGAAGCGGTGAGAACCTTCGTATGGCCATGGCAGAAAATCCATACCTGCATGTATTGATCCAGTCTGGCTACTATGATGGCGCCTGTGATTATTTCAATGCCAAATACAGCATGTGGCAAATGGATCCAAGCGGTAAATTAAAAGACAGGATGAGTTGGGAAGGCTATCGCAGCGGTCATATGATGTACCTGCGCAAACCTGATCTTGAAACCAGTAACCAGAGCCTGCGAAATTTTATCAAGAAAACAACACCGAAGCCTGACCAGGCTGCGAAGTATTAAGTATACAGCATAAAAAATACAACATGAAAAAAGAGCGGGATCAATATTGATCCCGCTCTTCATTTGTATACGTTGCTATACCCTAAAGGCAAAAACCGATTTTAAAATTGTTAGCTTCTGTGATTCCGAAGAGAAATGCACATTTACTACCTATTCAAACTGGTAACTATACCGAAACTTGGTTTTGGTTCCGGCGGGATCATCCGATACTAAATTGAGAAAATTAGCATCTAACTGGGTTATCTCATATACACGGCCCCCCCATGACAAATTTTTATAGTCGCGGCTAATAGTAAACACAGGGCCATTATATTGTACATTATTACTTGCCAGTAAGATCTTTGAGGTGTTGCTATAATGAAAGTAGATCCTTTGGTCTATCTCGCTGGCTGTCATAGTCGAATCCCTGTAAGTTATGTCGGCCGATCCGATCGGGTAATACCCGAACTCTTTTTTGATCATTTTCAAACGCTTGTCCTTGTTCCATAAAAGCGTAGTAACAGAATCAGCCACATGCAACACAACAGAAGCTTGTTTTCCATTATTAACCAGGAGTGTAAAAGTGGTTGTTTGTTTTAGGGGGCCGGTATCAAGAATACCATTAAAAAGCACTTTAACCCCGTTTATCGTAACAACAGTTTGCCCATTGGTTCCTGTAACCAGCCATTTCAGCATGGAACCACCTGTATAAAAAGGCATCAGCGAATCTGTGATCACAAAACTGCTGATCACACCGGTAGGGGGGGATGTGGGGGGTGGTCCGGGCGTTGGTATGGGATCAACAGGATTATCTTTTGAGCAGGAAGTACACGTAACCGCAATAATCAGCACCATAGTGCTGATCATCCTGAAGAATGTATAGACTGAACTACTCTTTTTTCTCATGATCCGGGGGGCCGATTCACCATACATATATACATATGCATAGATCACCAGGAATTAAACCTTTTACAATATAGCCGGGATATGAATTTTAATACGAACGTGGTAGCAGATATCATATAAACCGATCAAATGCAATTACGGCATTGATCAATATTAGTTTTAGTAACCCACGTTAAGGATAGAAAACAGCCCAGGCGTTTTGGCGCTAAAAAAATTTTCTGGCGCTAAATTACTAATTAATAGAATAAGAACCTTTTTATAGTTAAATCGCTGCATATCAGGGCTATTTTAACAACTTTGGCCAGGAATATTAAAAATTAGGCTGGTTTCTTTATTCGTATTTTTCACCCGAATAAAATATCAATCCATGAAGTGCAGGCTCATCCTGATAAATATTCTTTTCTGTAGCCTTATCGCCTTTTCCCAAAATAAGTCACCGGTTGCGCAGCGGCTCAAATGGTGGCAGGACGCTAAAATGGGGTTATTTGTACACTGGGGACCAGTGTCCCTGATCGGAAAGGAGATCAGTTGGTCGCGTGAGCAATATGGTGCCCGGAAGTATGATTCGCTGTATTTGCGATTCAATCCAACAAAATTTAATGCAAAAGAATGGGTAGCCCTGGCAAAATCGGCTGGAATGAAATACATCGTACTCACTGCCAAGCACCACGATGGTTTCTGTTTGTTCAATACCAAAACCATCACCTATAATATTAGCAACACCCCTTTTGGCCGCGATGTATGTAAAGAACTGGCGAAGGCTGCGCATGCTGCCGGTATGCCCATCGGTTGGTATTTTTCTGTTGCAGACTGGAAAGACCCTGATTGCCGTAATCCACAAACCAATGCCGTTTTTGCAGACAGGGAGTTGGAACAGTTGCGTGAACTATTGACCAATTACGGGAAAATTGATATTCTTTGGATCGACTATGAAGGATGGCCAAGCCCGATAATGCCTAAAAGAGTATATGACCTGGCGCGTAAATTACAACCACAGATCATTATCAATAACCGCCTTGAGCCTTTCACACCGGATGAATCGCATAGTTATGTTGGAAAATATGCAGACTACGCCACCCCCGAAGGATTTGTTGCCGGCTATGGAAGCACACCCTGGGAAACCTGTACAAATATGGGCCATCAATGGGCATGGAGATTTAACGATAAACCGCGCAGCCTGAAAGAATCGGTACATACATTGTTACGTTGCGTAGGTGGAAACGGCAACCTTTTATTTAACATCGGTCCGGATAGCTCAGGTATTTTTCCTTTAGACTTTGCTATACGTGCGAAAGAAATGGGTAACTGGATCGCAAAAAACAAAGAAGCAATCTATCATACCAAAGGTGGGGTGTATACGCCATCTACCGATTATGTGAGCTCCGATAAAGGAAATAAACTGTTCATACACCTGCTGTCTAAAGCAAATGAAATTAAACTGCCACCGATACCTGCGCATATACAAAAAGCAGAAATGCTGAATGGGGCAAAGGTAGATTTTGTACAGAAAGAAACAGAAGTAGTGTTAACCATTGCAGCAGGCGGGATGGATTCTGTTGCAACGGTTATTGCGCTTACACTAGACCGGCCAGCATCAAAACTCAAACGGATTATTCCTTTTACAATATCACATTCACTTTCTTATGGAAAAAGAGGAACGGCTTCCAGTTCGATGGGTCAGTTCCTTCATGATCCCTCTGCAGCGTTTGATGATAACCCGGCTACTGAATGGAAACCCGGGCGCCGTACTGATGTGAACTTTGATAATTTTTATGGGAAATCGATGCACTATTCAGCAGCAGAATCGCGTGCCTTATATCGACAACCTGTATGGCTTGAAGTAGATCTTGACAAACCCGAAACAGTAGGTCAAATAAAATTAACGGAGTCGGTAAAAAGCAATTCAGCCATCAAACAATTTGAAGTGCAATACCTGGCCAACGGAAAATGGGTAACCTTAGTGAGCGATACTAAAATGGGAAACTGGTTGCGCAAAACAACACCGGTAACTGCGCAAAGGTTCAGGCTACATGTGACCGATATGGATCCCTATATCGGGATACGCGAGTTCCAGTTATTTGCACCTCAAGAATAAGGTCATCCATTTGAATTGGCCATGAATAGTTTCTTTACCTTGCCGCCTCAATTTGAACTATGAAACTTGAAACAATATTGCTTACCAGGAGTGAAAACAAATGTGAACTATGCGGATCAACGGATGCAGTGCAATTGTATGAAGTGCAGCCGCAGGATAACAGCAATGAAGAAAATTGCCTGGTAGCCTGCAACAAATGTGTGGCACAGGTAGAAAAGAAAGAAGAGCTGGATAACGAACACTGGAAATGTTTAACAGGTTCTATGTGGAGTGAAGTGCCGGCAGTACAGGTAACTGCATGGAGAATGCTTAACCGCCTGCGTACAGAAAGCTGGGCCGCTGATCAACTTGATATGTTGTATCTCGATGATGAAAAACTTGCCTGGGCCAAAGCCACCGGCGATCATGAGAATGACGGGAGTGTGGACCTTCACAAAGATGCCAATGGAAATATTTTACAACAGGGCGATACCATCGTTCTTACAAAATCACTCGATGTAAAAGGCTCAACCCTGAATGCCAAAATGGGAACGGTGGTAAAGAACATCCGTCTTGTAGAAAACAATACAGAACAGATAGAAGGAAAAATTGAAGGACAGGTGATCGTGATACTTACAAAGTATGTTCGGAAACAGGGCTAATCATGCTGCTTAAAACCGCACGATAAAAGTAGTTCCCACTCCAACCTCGCTATGCGCTTCAATCGTACCGCCGAGTGAGGTAATTTGTGAATGGATCAGGTATAACCCTACTCCTTTGCTCTCTGGATGATTGTGAAATCTTTGATGTAACCCAAAAAGACGATCCTTGGTTTTCTTCATGTCAAAACCGCTTCCATTGTCTTTGAATATCAACCGCGGCTGCCCATTAATTATTTCGGTGTAAATATCAATTTCAGGTGTACGGCCGGGATAGGCAAATTTTATGGAGTTGGAGACCAGGTTCATAAAAATGCTTTCCATGTATGACCTGTTGTATGAGATCTCGCTGCATGCAGAAAAATCAGTTCGGATAACAGCACCTGCTTTTTCAATAATAAAAAGAATAGAATTCCGGGTATGCTGAAATGCTTCTTCAAACGAAACTATTTCCAGCGATTGCGTGGTATTTTCTTTGATAATAAGGATCCTGATCAGGTCATCAAGTGTTTCATTCAATTGCCTGGTTGAAGTAGTAAACCCCTGGATCAATTGCCGTGTTTCCGGGTCGGGGATGGTTGTAAGATCTATCAATCTTGTAATCGCGATCAGGTTGGTTACCGGTGCTCTTAAATTATGAGAGGTTATGTATGAAAACTGTTTTAACTCCCTGTTTGTATTGGTTAATTCATAGATCAGCATTTCACGTTCAGCTGCCCGTTTCTCTTTTTCTGCTTCCTGGTTTTTTCTTTCAGTGATATCACGAACAAAACCGAGATAGTTGCCGTTAGACAACCTGTTTGAATGGATCTCTATCGTAAAAAAAGAACCGTCTTTTCTTTTAGCAACGCGCTCACTAAGTAAATCCTGCCCGGTATTGAGCTCCTGGAGACGTAGTGAGGGGTCCGTCCCTTTTATTACCAGCAGGTCGGGTAGCCGCAGGTTACTTAGTTCCTCTTTTGTATATCCCAAAAGCGTTAAGGCTGCGGAATTTGCCTGTATAAAACGCAGATGCTGGTCGCAGATAACGATCCCGTCTGATGCCTGTTCCACCAATGTTCTGTATTTATCTTCTGAACTGCTTAATGCTTCGAGCGCCTGCCGTTGTTCCTTTGTTTTTCTTTTTACTGCCTTTCGTACCATAATGCCATACGTGAGTACCATAAGAAATAATAGAACAACACTAGCCAGGACCACCGCGCCGATGTTTTTTAATGACTCAGAAAGACTTGGTTTTTTTTCATAGACAAACTGGTCGAGCCGGGTATTGGCGGGGATGAGGCCAAGACTTTGGTGAATGGTTAATATATGATTCCACCGGCCCTCATTCATATGCCCCATTTCTATTAGTTGTGGCAGTATCAGTTTGTCCATCTCCTCAGCTTCATACATCAGTGCCGCTTTGGTTACTTTACGTTCAGCAACGCCAGGCAGGGTTAAAATGTAGTTGCATATTTCTTCCTTATGGCTCATGGCATATTCCCAGCCCCTGAAACTGGCCTGTCTGAAATCTTCAACCAACTGCGGATTTTGCTTTACAAAGGGCCGCGTGGAAAACAGAATGTCACCGTAAAAATCAACACCATAATTAATGGGCAGTATATAAGAAGGTTGCACTCCCAGTTGCTGTAATTGAAAAGGTTCAACAGAACGATAGCCGGTCATCGCATCGATCCTGCCCTCAACCAGGTCCATATTGTTCCAGCTATGACCTTTTACTGAAATGTTTTTGATGTCAATGCCCTCTTTAAGAAAAATGGCCTTCAATTCAACCCATCCCTGGTTCTCCGAAACCATGATGGCTTTTCCAACCAGGTCAGACGGCGAATTGATATGGGAAGCAGCGGAAGAGATAATAACATAAGGCGAATGCTGGAAAATAGCGCCGAGCGCCATAAGTGGTTTGCCTTTTGAATATTCGATCAGCAGGTCGCTGCCAGTAACACCAAAATTTGCGTGGCCTGATAAAACTTCGTCAACCGCAGCATGTTTCGCATCGCCGGGTATGAGGGTTACATTTAGCCCTGCTTTTGTATAATAGCCGTGCTTTATGGCCGCATAATAGCCGGCAAACTGAAACTGGTGCCACCATTTTAATTGAACATTGATGTTGGTATTTGACTGTCCCATCCCGCTTGTAGAAAAAAGCAGTGAGAAAACAACGGCTATGCAAAAACTGCGAGTCGCCATACAATAAATTTCAGGAGGGGGTTATTCAATTTAACAAAAATCTGGCATAAGTCCTGCCATGGGTCAATAAAAGTTCTTTCACTGAAAGCACTATCTTTAAGAATATACATCTTATCAAGCGCAATCATGAAAAACTACGTTAACTACCTGATCATTGCCGCCGCTGTTATCATCGGGTGCCTGTTGCTGGGCGGCGCGTATAAATATAAGTTCCGTTCTTCCGAAACCATAGTGGTTACGGGCCTGGCAGAAAAAGATTTCGCAAGCGATGAAGTAGTTTGGAAAGGCGGTTTTACCCGCACTGCCAGCGATCTAAAAACGGCTTATGCAGAGTTGAAAGAAGATGAGAAAGAGATCAGGGCCTATGTAAAAAGCAAAGGCATACCGGATGGAAACATTGTTTTTTCATCTGTTGATGTACAAAAAAATTTCCGTCAATCAACGGACGAAAACGGAAGGAGTACGGGTTCTGTGTTTACAGGATATACACTCAACGGCAGTGTTACGGTTGACTCAAAAAATATTCAACTCGTTGAAAACATTTCAAGAGAGGTTACCGAGCTGTTGCAGAAAGGGATAGAATTCAACTCGGGTCGGCCTGCGTACTATTACAGTAAGCTTAATGAACTGAAGATTGATCTTCTCGCCAAAGCTTCAGAAGATGCAAAACTGCGTGCAGAAACCATTGCCAAAAGTTCAGGAATACAGTTAGGTAAATTAAAAAAAGCCACCATGGGCGTGTTCCAGATTACAGGTAAGAACAATAATGAGGATTACAGTTTTGGTGGATCCTTTAATACTTCTTCACGACAAAAGACTGCGTCTATTACTTTACGGGTGGAATATCTTGCTGAGTAAATTGTACATGTAATCTGGCGTTCTGTTGGCTGAATAAAAAAAGCCGGCGGAGGCCGGCTTTTTTTATAGACTGTTTATCGTTTTTTTAATAGAGATAATTCAGCGCAGTTTTATCATTGGCATTGAAAGGACGGTTAACGCCGCTACCGATACAAGCCAGCATCCATGAATTAGGATCAGGTCCGGATGGTGTTCCAGGGATCAGGATCGCACCTACAGTAGAAGCGCCTTCATTAGAAGCAGACCCACCGCAACTGTAAGCACGGTTCGCATAATCTGTATGGCGGAAGCCAATACAATGACCCAGCTCATGCGCCATAATGGAAGCCGCATAATTAATGAAAGTTGATGAGGTACCGGAACCAATTGCCCGGGTATTTACTTTAACCAGGTTGTAAGGATCTCCACCTGCGGTAGGGAAACCGGCTGAAGCAAGATAACTTCCGTTTGCCTTATCATAGGTAATGTTGGCACCGCTGCTTACACGCGTTAATGTGATCTGAAGGTTCTCTGCATTGTACCTTCTTACAATCTCATCAAGAACAGGACCATAGATAGCCGCGTCCATTTTGCTGCTGAGTGCTACAGTGATCGTTCTTGGTAAACGTGTTACCAGGTTGGTGGTTCGGTACTGCTCCGATTCACCAACTCTTAAAAATGCACCATCCAATGAGCGCTTGAGTTCATTGGTTGGAATGAAGATGTCGCCTTCAACAATATAGCCGCCCTCGTCGGCAATAATATTGTTTGTTGAAAGGCCCAGCGCTTTTACACTGTTGATAACATCCTGGGAGACTTCTTCAACTGGTGGTTCAGAAACAACCGCTTTTTTACACGAAACAGTTACTACCAACATAAGGATAGTAATTACGGAAAGACGTAGGTAATTTCTCATGTGTTTTAATTTGGATTTTAAAAAATGGTTTTCAGAATAGTAAAATGAAAATTATGCAAAATGTTTTTCCCCCGTGTCACGTTTTTTCACCGGGACAAAAAACGTTTTTTCACTGAATATTTTTTTTTGTGTCAAACAATGGTCAAAAAGAAAAAATCTGGCACGACATTTTTTTAAAATGAAAAGCATCTGTGTTTTCGTAATTTTATTTCTTGATGTGATCCTATGTATAAACTTCTCGCCTGTATATATACTCTCCTGTGTATTTTTCACCGGGGATATGCGCAGGAGGCAGACAATGTTCTCAGGCCTTTTATTCTACAGTCGGCAACTACCGGCATTTTTTCCAAACAACAGGAGAATGCACAAAAATCATTCCCAGCCTATGTATTGAAAACAGATGCCCCGCTTCCGGAAGGGGTTGTTATTCGCCGCAAGTTGTCCGCCAACATCTTCATCGTTTCTGTATACAATGCTTCCGCAAAAAAAATATTGCAGGATAATTCCGCAGTGTTTGTGCCTGCAAACGACCTATGGAAATTATCTCCTGCGCTGCTTTCCAATATCCCGGACGAGAGATCAACTAAATGGATGTCTTTACTGGTGGGGGTTTCATCAGTAAGTTTATTTGAAAAACAACACCCAAGTGTTAGTATAAAAACTGTTGAGAGTTCTGTACACGCGTTAGCATTGCAGGTTGCCGGTGCATGGATCAGCAATGCATTGTCAGATACCAATATTATTTTTATCGCTGAAGCACGCAAACCTTTTATAGAAAGAGAGCTTACTGGTTTTGATCTTTCTGCCAACAGGGTCAATAAAGTGCATCGTGTTTGGCCGGCGATTAACGGCAATGGGTTAACAGTATCCATTAAAGAAAACAGGATGGATACTTTGGATATCGATTTGAAAGGCCGCTATCTCTATTCTTCTTCTGCTTCAGGCAGTGTTCAAACGCATGCGACAACCATGGCTACCATTGTTGTGGGAGGGGGCAATACTTTTTATACAGGTAAAGGGGTTGCCTGGAACGCCTCAGTAAGCTCTTCAGATTTTGCCAACCTGTTACCGGATAAATTGCAGGAACTCCAACGACTGAAAGTTTCTGTACAAAACCACTCATATGGTGTGGGCATAGAAAATTATTACGGTGCCGATGCCGCAGCTTATGATGCACAGACGTTGCAGGATCCTGTTCTTTTACATGTTTTTTCAGCAGGCAATATCGGTACCCAGTCTTCCACTTCCGGTAATTATACGGGCATCCAGGGGTTTGCCAATCTTAGCGGAAGTTTCAAAATGGCAAAGAACATTATCACAGTGGGTGCTGCTGATTCTTTCGGTACCACAGCGCCTTTAAGTTCGCGGGGACCTGCTTATGATGGGCGCCTCAAACCTGAACTGACTGCACTCGGTGAAGATGGCAGTTCCGGTGCCGCAGCTATTGTTTCGGGCATCGCTTTACTGGTGCAGAATGCCTGGCAGAAAATGTACAATGTATTGCCTGCCTCTGCTGTAACCAAATCTATTCTTCTGAATAGTGCAGATGATACGGGTCCTGTGGGAATTGATTTTATATCAGGCTTTGGCTGTGTAAATGCGTGGCGGGCATTGCGTACAATTTATGACGGGCATGTAGTACAGGGAACAGTATCGCATTCCCAAACTGTTTCGCATAACATCGTTGTTCCGGCAAATGCAACTGCTTTAAAAATTACTTTGAGCTGGACGGATCCGCCGGCACAAGCCAACAGTTATAAAGCACTGGTGAATGATCTTGATGCCGAATTGTTTCATCCGTCCACTTCTCAACGCTGGCTTCCCTGGGTGTTAAACAGCGCTTCATCGATTGATTCATTACAGAAAATGCCCGTGCGTAAAAAAGACAGCATTAACAATAACGAACAGATCACTATCGACAATCCCATACCCGGTATGTATGAATTGCAGGTGAAAGGTTTTGCTATTACCGGAACCGCACAATCTTATGCAGTTGCCTGGCAATTTGATACACTCAGTAATATTGAATTTATTTATCCGGTTAAAGGAAACAATATCGTGCCTGCTCAAAACAATACAATTCGCTGGGAAGGCGGAACGGGTAGTACAGGTGCCTTACAATACCGGCTCAATTCGGGCAGCTGGCAGAATATCGCATCCGGTATCGATCTCTCAAAACGCTTTTACCAATGGCAGGCACCGGATACTATTGCTGCACTGCAATTACGAATGATTACCGGGGCGAAAGAAGCGTATACAGATACTGTAAGTCTCTCCAGGTTATTACTGATCAATACAGGATTCAACTGTACCGACTCCTTCCTGGTATACTGGCAACGTGCTGCTGTAGACAGTTACCGCGTATACAGGCTCGGGCAACAATATCTTGAACCTTTTGCAACGATGAGTGATACGGCGCTCATTCAATATAAACAGAATAATCCGTATACTTATTTTACTGTAGCACCCATTCTCCCTTTTCAAACAGAAGGACTCCGGTCTTATACTTTTGATTATACACAACAACAGGTGGCCTGTTATATCAGCGGATTTATTGCAGACCCTTCGGGTGCGGCCAGTGCAAGGCTTACCCTCCAACTGGGTACCACGTTCCGCGTGAGCAGGATCGTGTTTGAAAAATTATCGGCAACCGGGTTCCAGGTTATCAGGGAAATAACACCAATCACCACCAAACAAATTATCGCAGATGTTGCCGCGGGTAAAGGGTTGAATACATATCGTGCCAGGGTGATCCTCCAGGATGGCACATCTTATTATACACAACCGGAGAACGTGTTGATCTTTGGACAGCCGTATTATGTTTTCCCAAATCCTGTACGGCCCGGCGCCCCTCTTCAATTCATGTCAGAGGATACAGATGAAACCGAGTTTGTGTTGTATGATCTGCTGGGCCGAAAACTCGCCTCGCAAAAGATCAATGGGTTTATTAACCGGATACGACTGCCACTCTTACAAAGAGGTGTTTATTTTTATACAGTGCTGAAATCGGGAACGAAGCAATTGAGCGGGCAGTTGGTTGTTGATTGATCTCACAAGGATTGATCATTGAGATCCCGGACCTTACTGAAAATGTTGTCTGATAAAAACGGGGACCAATATCAATCAAATCACATGCGCTAGCTCTTGACAATATAAGTGGCAAATACGGGATAATGGTCGCTTGAGCGCGATGCTTCTATTTTAAAAGCTTTCGTCAGTTGCAACCCTTTCGAAAATAAATAGTCATTTGTGGGCTTTACTAATCCAAACATGGCCCTCGCGGTACTACCTACTTTATCCGTTGACCAATCGAAACCATTACCGGTGAATTTTTCAACAAGCAACTGAGCATCCTTTGCAAACACAGTGTTGAAATCACCGCCTATCAAAGTGTATTTGTATTTGGATGATTGCAGCCTGGCGTGTTCAATGATACCATCAATCTGATCCATCCTGTCTTTCCTGCTCATCGCAAAAGTTTCTGTGTGAACACTATATACCAGGATCTTTTTTTGATTGATCGTAACCTCACCGATGGTAGCGGCCCGCCGCTGTTTATTCTGCCATTTTGCATGCGGCAAGATCAGTTTTTCCGGACGTGTAATAGTGCCGGCTGTTAAGATAGCATTGCCGATATTTTTTTTATCCGCCTTATCATACGATATCGGAAAGTAGAGGTAATTCAGGCCCAGCTTTTTTGCTATCGCTTCCACCCCTTTTTCATCCATTTCCTGCAGCAGGTAAACATCAATATTTTTTGTTTTCTCAAACTCCTGGATCTCGGAAATTGCCAATTCTATTTTCCTGGCTTTCTTGATGTTAAAGGTTAACACATTTAGAGACTCCGTTTGTTCAACGGAGCAGAGACTGTCTTTACTGGAATAACAAAGGGATAGATCCGATTTTTCAATAAACAGAAGCGACCTGCATGATAATGAGCAGATCATTAAAAGAAATAAAAAGCATCTAACTACAATTCGTTTACACATTTCAGGTGGAAAAATACATGTATTCTGATCTTCCACCCGCGTCTTAAGATAATATTAACCTTTCTAATGGAGCTTTCCGTGGATTTAACCAAATAGCCACTCATCTTCCAGTGAACGAAAAATGAGCCAGTCAAAGTTCATTGGCGTTATGCAGATATCTTCTCCGCTCAGCAACAGGTCCGTGTCTGCAAGTTTAATAATGGTAGAAAGAGGCAGGCTGATTACGGGTGACAGGCGTGCAAAAAAAAGATATACGGGTTGATCATCAATAGTAAGAAGGCTACGAGCCCGGTTGAGCACCCCGCTTGCTGTGTCATCAGGATCTGCCTTATGCGACAGCTTCGGAAAATACCGAAGCGGAAGAACAGAAGGGTGGTCATGAAAGATCCTCTCGTGTATAAATGAATCTTCCTGTTTAAGGATAACCGCATCACTAAAAGAAAATGCCTGCCAGGGTTGACGGTGCAGTTCCTGCAGCCAGAAATTATATTGATCGCCACCGGGGACACATGCAAGGTATTCCAGCTTCCAATCAACTTGCTCTTTTTGTAAAACATGAATAGCAGGAAGCCACCAATTGATCAGTTGCTTACTCTGTTCTGTCACTGCCTGCTTTGCATGAACTAGTTTTTTCTTTTCCAGTAGCCGCTTATGATCCTCATCATTCATAGGGGAAGTTTTGTATTAACATTTTTTTTGTAAAATGAGCTATGCATTATTTTTCAGAAATGCATCCGGATGAAAGATGATTTCATATTTTCAAAAATAAAAACTAATGACCAGACTGCTGTTGATACTTGCTTTTCTTCCGCTTTACCTTAACGCGGCTACAGATACCCTTCGTGTTGTTGACACGGCCGCATTACAGGAATTGTATACAGTGATCTCACAAAAACAACCGGCCGGTAATGCAGAAGGATCACATTGGGCGCATCGGCGTATTATATACAAAGCACTTGGTATTGATCCTGCAAAGATTAGTGATCCGCTTACCGCCAGCAGGCTCCGTTTTGGCTGGCAACAACTCCAGGGCATGCGTATATCGCGGGCATCGGAACCGCCGGTTTTCTTTAGCGAAATTCTTCGTTTGGCACTTCACCACCGTTATGGCCCGCTGCTGCTGGATGCAGTAAGATGGAAAGTGGATGTGAACAGTTTCGATCCTGCATCGCACAGTTCTTTGCTGAATTACCTGGAAGATGAATACCGTGATGGTTACGATGAAAAACGGCTCGACTGGTTGCGCGAGTACAAACAGGTATTGCTTTCAGGTGGTGCCACTTATTTTGTTGAGACCAATTTCAAAATGCGCAACCTGGCAAAAAAATACGATAGGATTCGCCCGCCGGTTGATGGATACTACCCAGTGCAACGCAACGGCAAATGGGGTTGGGTAAATGAAAAAAACCAGTTAATGATTCCCCTTACATACAAAGCCGTACGATATTTTACCAGCGAATTGTTTGAGGTAAGTGATGATGGAATTCATTTTCGCGTGATAAAAAAAGATTCAAACAATAGCAAGTCTTGATTATTTCGACAGCTGCAAATGGTGCTTTGAAATGGGTAATGAAAATACTTATTTGTAGGTATTGAATTAAAGCCCCTGATGTCAGAAATTTGATAATGGGGTTTATACGCCGATACATGAATCCCTTTTTCTCAATAGTGAAAAAGATTATTTTAGTTCAGCAAAAAAAATCTCTGAAAAAAATTACTTTTTACGTTCGGTATAATCCTGATAATTTTATCTTATGTTGATTAAACAAAATCCAAAGTATCATAAATCATCGTCAGACTTTACTAACGGATATTCCATTTTGAAATTTGATTCTGTGTTTTTACGCACTTTTTTCTCAGGAGTATCAGTTGTACTTATATCGGTCTTTTCTTTCGGTCAAATGCGATCGACAGGTTTAATATTTGACAGTTCAGCTGTTCGTGCAATTCCTCACAAAGCTATGTTGACAGCTGCCAGTTACAGAGGCCTGCCTGCATCTGTAACTTTGGAAAACTACTGTCCTACTCCCGGCGATCAGGGCCAATATAGTACTTGTGTTGCTTTTGCAACTGCCTATCATCTGCGAACTATATTGTATGTGAAAGCAATGCGTGCGGCGAATTATTCAGCCGATCCGAATGCACATCTTTTTTCTCCAACCTGGGTATATGAACAAATAAAACTCAAGAATGATTACAACTGCCAGCAAGGTGCAAGTCCCTCTGATGCATTTGATGTATTGAAATATTACGGAGCAGCCACACTGCGTACACAACCCTATAGTTGCGGGTCGGTGTTGAAACAGGAAGCAAGACAGGAAAGCAGTTCTTTCAAAATACTATCTTACGAAACATTGTACGGACTGTATGAAACAGATAGCGATTATAAAGTGCGTGTTACGAAAAAAGCCCTGGCAGAAGGTAATCCGTGTATGTTGGCTTTTATTGTAGCAAAAAGTTTTTACGAGGTGAAAGGCGATGTGTGGATGGAACAAAAAACGGATGATGGTCCAACCGGTATGCACGGGCGTCATGCAATGTGCATTGTCGGGTATGATGATAATAAATATGGCGGCAGTTTTCGCGTGCTAAACTCGTGGGGAACTGCATGGGCAGACAAGGGCTATGTATGGATACCCTATAAAGACTTCGCAAAATATTCTATGACGGTAATGACTGCGCAGGCGGAGAAGATCAAACCTAAGCCCGAACCTAACCCGGTAATTATTACACCGGAACTGAAAGGCGGATTACTTTTTCAGCAAAACAACGGTGAGATTATGAATACTGAATTCGTGACCAGTCTTGGTTCCGGTACATACGATTTCAGTTTTTACAGGATGAAAGAAACCTACAGCAGCGGTACAAGGTTCCGTTTTTATATGAATGCGAACACTGATGCGTATGTGTATGCTTTTGCAACAGACAATACCGGAAAGATCAACCAGGTATTTCCTTTCGCTTCAGATATTTCTCCGTTACTCTTTAAAAATAGTACAGTTGCTTTTCCTTCTGAAGACAAAGTGATTCGAATGGATGATAATGCTGGTAAAGATTACCTGTTGATATTGTATTCAAAAAAGCCTTTGGCCGTTTCAGAATTAATAAGCAAAATGAATTCGAACTATGGAAATTTATTAGAGCGTGCGGGAAAAGCAATAGGTAGTGAAATCGTCCGTCGTTCCGACCTCAGGTACACAGAGAATAAAATTGAATTCACTTTGCAACAAAGCAGTAACGGTTCAGTAGTGCCGGTGTTGGTTGAAATTCCTCACAAATAATTTTTCTTATTCATGAAACTTGTTGTCAAAAAAATAATTGTAACACTTTTTTGTTTGCAAATAACCAATGTTCTTTTCAGCCAGTTTGAATTGATCAAAAAAGTAGGACATCGCCAATTTAAGTCAGGCACAGATATAAGCCGCAACGGTAAATATTTCCTGAGTATCGATGGTAGCATGAAATGCCTGGTATGGGACATATCAACCGGGGCACAGATCAACATCATGTATGATGTTTACAAGGCAAAGTTTTCCTCTGATGGCGAAAGCATATATATAGTTACCGGCGACAAAAAATTCCGCCAGGTTGATATGGCCGGTAAAACGCTGGCTACATTTTCATCTGCACCCTACAAAAAGGAAGAGAGCGAAAGTACTATGTTCTTTCCCGAGGATGATCTCTTCATTTCAAACCAAAACGTATTCAGTCTGAAAAAAGGATATCAGAAGAGTTTGAATATAAACAAATCCTGGGGTTGGGGTTATTCCCCCGTTCATAAGTTGCTTGCGGTACCAGGAGAGAATAAAATAGATTTTTTTAAATCACCAAACGGTGAGCCGGCAGGATCTATGAAAACCATGAAATCCGACAATAATTCTGGCGTGCTGTTTTCTGATGACGGGAAAAAAATATTAGTAAATAATGGAGGAAACAGTCAAATTTATTTAAAAGAATCCGGCGCTTTATTAAGAAGCTTCGATGTGAAGGGATCGATGCCTTTCGTAGTATTCGATCCAACCGGTAACGATGTTATTTGGGCGAGTCAATTCGGATCATGGGAAAAGTTAACAGTTACGAGAGCAGAAATTGCAAGTGGCAAAACAATATGGCAACGCTCACTTACCATCGATTCCAAATATAGTTCGGACGGTTTCGGCTTCGGGACCTTTGGAAAAATTTCACCAGATGGCAGTACATTACTCGTTTCCTCACAGGCATCCGATCAATTCGTATTGAACGCAAAAGCCGGAAACATAATAAAAACCTTTAAAAACCTATTTCCCGGCGATGCAAGATCTGTTGTTCTTAACCAGGACAAAACAGAGCTGTCTATGCCAGTGGGAAATAAAATTGTTTACTGGAATTTGAACAACGGGACATTGGACAGGACGATCGACGCCTTCTATCCACCGCAATTAAATCGGGCCGACCAGGTATTTTATGATAAACAATCTAAAAGTTCTGAGACAATAGTTAAAAAAGATAAAACCGGAAAAGTTTTAAAAACATATCCCGGTATCGTGCGTGAGGTTCACGCAGGTTTCGGAGGGAAATACGAACTTCTGCGAGAATGGGCAGTAAACAATACATGTAAACGTGACGGAGTTGAGCAAGGGGATCTTCTGAAAATAAATGACGCTCAAACAGACAAAACGGTTTTTTCAAAAAATTGTTGGGTATCGGCATCGTTGGCTAACACACAGCCGGTAATTGCTTTGAAAGAATCACCGAATTATGAAATTAATTTTTATAACTACCTGACCGGGCAAAAACTTTTCAGTCTTCCCGATGGAACATCGTATGGAGGAGTGGGAGAGATGCATTTTTCGCCGGACGATAAGTACGTAGTAATGAAATGGACAGGAAAATCTATCCGAATTTTAGATTTGCAAAATAAACGGGCATACGTTGTAGATGAAAGAGAATTACAACTCGACCGTGACAAGGGCTTTCATGAAATTTTAGGCTTTACGCCCGACAACAAATTTGTAGTTTTCCGCAATGCGATTACTTACCATGAGGGCCCGGGTTTCGTCAAGTTCCTTAACCTGTCTACAGGTAAATTAGATCAAACTCAAACCTTTGCTGCTACGATCGGCGACATAAACTCAAACCTGGCGTTTTTGAAAGGTGATCGATTCATGCTCCTGACCGGAACACAGGGAACCGTTCAGGTGTATGACCGGGCCACAAAAAAAACAGCTGCTACATTATATCCTTTTGAAGAAACCGGCGACTGGGCCGTACTCACACCGGGCGGATTATTCGATGCGAGTAGCGGAGCACAAAATACCATGTACTATAAATCGGGAAGTAATATTGCTCCTTTATCAACCGTGTTTGAAAAATATTATACACCAAAATTGCTGACGCGTATTCTTAACGGCGAACAATTTGAACCGGTACCCGACATCAATAAATTAAAGACAATTCCGGTGGTCTCTGTTCTATACATGGAAGGCACACGCAACTTAGTAGTGGAAGATGAAGTGGAGAAAACTGTGAATACAAATAAAACAACAGGAACTGTTATCGTAAAAGCGGATTGTCCTTCCGATAAAGTTACCGAAATACGTTTGTATCAAAACGGTAAGCTCGTTGAGACAACCCGCAATCTTACAGTGGAAGATGATAAAGGCAGTACCTCACAAACCAAAACGTTCAATGTAACCTTAACGGAAGGAAGCAATGTTTTCAAAGCGGTTGCGTTGAACTCAGAGCGTTCTGAAAGTAAACCGGCACTCATCAATGCAAAATTGATTGCGGAGAAAAAGCAGAATAACAATACCGTTGTAAAGCAGGGGATGAACCTGCATTTAGTGGTTGTCGGTATCAATGTATATAAAAATCCGAAGTACAACTTGAATTATGCACAGGCAGACGCCTCATCATTCAGGAATGCCATTCAAACCGGCGCAAAAGAAATCTTCAGCAACATCACTACTTATTATGTTGCCGATAACCAGGCAACCAAAGAAGGAATTCAATCTGCACTCGAAAAAGTAAAACAGAATGCAGGTGCCGAAGACCTGTTGATCTTTTACTATGCAGGTCATGGTGTGTTGAATGATAAGAAAGAATTCTATTTGGTTCCGTACGATGTAACGCAACTGTACGGCAACGACCAGTCGCTGGCGCAACTCGGTATCAGTTCGGCTGTTATTCAACAATATTCAAAAGATATCAAAGCACAAAAACAGTTGTTTATTTTAGATGCCTGTCAAAGTGCAGGTGCACTGAATGATGCAGTTGCCATGCGTGGTGCTGCAGAAGAAAAAGCGATCGCACAACTCGCAAGAGCAACGGGTACTCATTGGTTAACTGCATCGGGTAGTGATCAGTTTGCGGCAGAATTCAGTCAGCTCGGCCATGGTTCTTTTACCTGGTGTCTGCTTGAAGCATTGAAGGGCGGAGCCGATAACGGTGATAAGAAGATAACTGTGAAAGAACTTGATTCCTATTTGCAGAATAAAGTACCGGAGATCACCCAGAAATACCGCGGCTCGGCGCAGTATCCTGCGAGCTATGGGTATGGAAATGATTTTCCAGTGATCATTGTAAAATAGTACCAATTAAATTGCCAATGAGTAATGCGTTGGTATTAATAAAAAATCACTTTTGCTTTCTTGTCAACCCGTAATACCGATTGTTGCTGAAACATGTTCTTGTACCAATACGAGAGGCTGTCAATCTGTTGTGATATTTGAGAAGATCTTTTGTGATGATTTATAACAAGATAGCTGGGCTCCGTTATTAGATTATGCGTTACAGGATCAAGCCAGTTTCCCGAGGCTTTGATAACTGTACAACCCTCTTTGAAAACTTTTGCAATTTGATTGTCCCTGAAATTTTGCCAATCAGTTTCTGTAATCATGCTGCCATCGGGTCTTGTTTGTCCAAAATACAAATCAGTTTCTACCATTCGTGAAGTTGAACAGGAACAAAGAAGAATGAAACAAGCTAGGAGTATTTTGCAAAACATAAACCAAAGCAGTTTAATAGTGTGTGATAATTTGAGTAAGATGCCAACAATATATTTGCCGGATCAATACCCCTTCTTTATTATTTCGGCCATCCTTCTAAAGATAAGAATATCAAATAAGACTTGAAATAGGCAACGCCTTTTGCCGGTCAAAGGATAAATCAGGCCATTGGTAAATCAGAAAGGTCGCTTAACAAAAAATTATAATTTATAAGGAGTTTATAAGTTTATTTTGGTATACTTTTCAAGCAACCAAACTAACCGATAGAAAGTGCATTATTGCCCTGTTTACTTTTTTTTGTCATTGAGCCTTGTGAGAAAGCGATCCTCCTTGACCGTATTTTTAATAGGCTGCTGTTTTTTTGTAAATACGATACGGGCGCAACAGGTTGAAAAGATCTACATTAATCCAAAGAACCCCGTCATTCAAAAACAATCAGGCTTTGTTGATTCCATAAAATTTACGCTATTTGAATCTGCCACAGGGGTTGGCTTTAATGAATATGCCAACGTGCGGTTAACGGAGAAATATTTCCTGGTTACAGATTATAACGCAGGATTTTTATACATCTATACAAAAACAGGCGCTTTTGTTAAGAAAATTAATTTTAAATCAGCGGCCAACAATTTATACCCTGCATACAACGCAGGAACAAATGAAGTTGTATTCTTTGGCAACAACAGTAATTATACACTTACCTCGAAAGACAGGGTACAGATCCAATTGGATTGGAGTAACGAGCGCAACCTTAAGTATTTCAAAAAATATGTGATCGATCTGAATGATACTGCGTTTGCGATCAAGAAAGCGAAGCCTGATAAATATAATCTTATAGGAGCCTCTTCTTTCTATGCGGATCAGTATATCCAGACAAAAATTACGACCAGCCCTTTATATAAAGACAGTACCGGGTATGAAGTGAACATATATGAGAATGAGAAACTGGTAAAGACCTATTTCCCCTATAACCGTGTGAATGAACCCAAATTCCTGTTCAGTGAAGAAAACGTGTCTGTCTCTTCTTCAAACGCGCCCTTTATTTCTTACCTGGCGAGGCCCTACTGCGATACCGTATATAAATGGGTAAAGGGCAGTTTATCTCCGGTTTACCAATTGGTAATGCCTCTGGAGAACAGTCTTCCTGCCGCATTTTTCACTGATGCATCTGTAACAAAAACAGACAGGGAAAATTTTAGAAGGAACAATGGTTGGGCATTTCACCAGGTTCGTGATTTTTATGAAACCTCCCGGCTGATATATATTACCATCAGCTTTTTTTCACACTATGAAGTTTTTGTGTACGATAAGCAAACGCATACTGCTTATAACGCCACTAAAATAAAAGGAGATCCTAAACAATATAACCTGTCGCTTTTAACACCATACAATGTTGTGCGCTCGGGTAATAAATTTTATAAGTTACTGAAAGCAGATATCCTCATTTCTTTTTTCAAGCAAAACCCCGATATAACGGTTCCAAAAGAACTGTCTGTTTTTTTACTGGGAAACCCCGATAAAAATATGCCGGTGGTGGTAGAATTTACGCTCAAAGATTAACGGATGAAAAAACTATTCCTGGTCCAGGTATTGATAGGTTGTGCTGTGGTGGCTTTTGGCCAGGCAGGAAAACTAAAAGCGGTTGTGTATGATTCAACAACAAAAACACCGCTTGAACTGGCAACGGTAAGTTTGTTTAACCAGGATTCAAGCCTGCTTACCTACCAGTTATCTGATAAGAACGGAACTGTTTCCTTTGAAAAACTGGCGCTTAAAAAAAAGGTGCTTATCAGTATCAGTTATGTAGGGTACAATACGTATAGTTCTCTTTTGCAGTTGACCGGGAAAGATTCTATCCGCGTTCTCCTCTCTCTTAATACAACAGATACCAGTTCGGTAACGATAACCACCAAAATTCCTGTGAGAATGAATGGCGATACGCTGGAGATCAATCCTGCAGCGTTTAAACTGAAAGAACACCAGGTTGTGGAAGAGTTGTTGAACCAGGTGCCGGGTATGACCGTATGGTCAGATGGAAGCATTACGGTATCGGGACGGAAAGTGCAGAATGTTTTTGTAGACGGAAAGCCTTTTGCGGGATCAACGGATCCGCGTATTGCCACACAAAATCTGCCCAAATCGGCTATTGATAAAATCCAGTTATACCAGGAATACGACAGGGCGAATATCGGGCAAGAGGGGCGGCAGCAAGCGGATTCCATTTTATCGATGAATATAAAATTGAAGGAAAGCGCCAAAAAAGGTTATTTCGGAAAAGGCGGCGGAGGCTATGGTACGGATAACCGGTTTGAGTCTGACCTGGTGATGCAGACCTACAACAAAAAATCAAGTATAGGTATTGGTGGCGGGTATAATAATATCAACAAGGATATCGGCAGTCTTGAACAGATGATGCAGAATAATACCTATCGTACTACCAATCCCGATCTGACCAGGGTGGGCAGGTTTGGGGCCAGCGGTATCAATAAGAACCATTCGGTAGGTGTATCGTTAACGCAAAATTTTTCCGAATCAAACAACAGCAGGCAAAACAACCGGTTAACCGTTAACTACCATAAGAATGGAGGTGATAGCTGGGTTACCAACCTGCGCACGCAGAACCGGATAGTGGCAGGATCCGAACAATTGATCAAAGAAGAAGGACAGCAGAACAACAGGAGCAACAACCATACTGTATCGCTTAATTATGCGAAGACCAATACGTATAATGATAACCTGAACCTGGGCGGAACAGCTTCTTTCCGGGACGGGAACGGAATTTCATCCTCACATTCGGAAACAGCGGATGCACTGGGATCGCTTCAGAGCACGAATGATATATTTACCCGGCAAACCGACCGCTCCGACAATCAATCCATGAACCTGAGTTTCGGAAGAAATGATTTTGACCGGCCACTAACGAATATAAACCTGTCGGCTAACATGCAACGTTCCCATTCTTCTTCGGAAAGGAATGTGATCAGTGTATTTAAATCGATGACGGTGAATAATAAAGATACTTCCTACAACCGCCGTTATCTCAACAACAACCAGACTTTTGGTGCCCGTGCAAACCTGGTATATGGAGGATTCAAACGACTGCTGTTCGGCAGGTATAATTTAGGCGGTATTGATCTCAGGCTGGAACAGGCATTCAATTATAACCAGACAACCAGCAGTTCACAGGTAAGTGATTTCGACAAATCCGCACAAAACTATACTGCCAATAAGAACCTGAGTAATGAAAACGACAGGAAAACGATCAGTTATGTTCCTACCTTGAATGTAACAAAATCTTTTTCAAGAAGCAGGTCTTCCACTTATAGAAATATAAACCTGCAGGCAAGATTCATGGAAGATATCAGGTCGGAAAAAAATGTTTCTACCATAGCCTGGCGCAACCTGGACAGGGTATTCCATTTTTTCAGGTATGAAGCAGGACTTAATTTTTTCACTTTCGATAGCAAGAAAAATAATTATAACGTTTCGCTTAACTACAACAAGAATTTCGATTACCCCTCTATAGATGCATTATATACCATCGTGGACGATATCAATGCTTATAATGTAACGGTTGGTAACCCCGCGCTTAAAAACCGCATTAACCATAGCCTGGGTCTATATGGCAGTTTTAATACCCAGAACCCGCAATCGCCCTATGCGATCAATGCCAATATAAACGCAGGGTATAACCTGTCTCAGAACCCGGTAACAGACAGTGTGATCAATGCGCCATCCGGGAAAAGAACTTCGTATTATATCAATGCCGACAGAAGCGATGACCTGTATATGAATTACAGCATGAATATTTCAAAACGCATAAAGAAAAATACGCTGCAGCTTATGTATAACGGAAACTTTAATTCGGGCAACCAGCCCAATTATATCGACGGGATCTATAACCTCAGTAAAAGTTCCCGTTTGTCTAACCAGCTCTCACTACGGTTTTCTCTTGCTTCTATTCTGGTAGTGAGCATCGCGGAAAGATTGGAGTACAACCAGGTGGGACAAACCGTATCCAAACTCAATAATTTTACGAACAGCAGCAACACTACGAATATCAGTGTGAACCTTAACTACCCGAAAGATGTCAGCTTTGGCAGTACCCTGGATCATATCAACAACTCCAGTCTCGACAAACCCACCATCCTCTGGAATGCGTTTGCCACCTGCCGGATCATGAAGCAACAGGGAGAGTTAAAGCTGGCCGCCATGGATATATTGAAACAGTACAGGAACATTTTCAACAGCGTAAGCGCTTATGGAACCTCAACCAGTATTACCAACGGCCTGCAGCAATATTTCATGCTAACATTCGCGTATTACCCGAGGAAGTTTGGGAAGAGGGCAGGAGAAGTAAAAGGAGAATAGGGTTTATAGCGTTCCGGAGAAAATGGATTTATTCTGAAACCATTTATGTAAGATAATTTTGTTGCTATAACCAATTGCGATGAAAAGAAATATTATCAATACTGTTTTTTGTATTATGATCATCAGTGGATGTACTGCCAAACAAAAAGAAACACCCGTAAATACCCAGGCACCTAAACCCTATCTTACCCCGGAAAAAAGGGCGATCATAAAACGATACACGGATTCGCTTTCCCGTATCCTTATGCATGGTAACAGCAGCAGGACGGGCGCTAACGCTTTCCTGCAGGAAAAAGCTATCATGCATAATATATTGGAACTCGACAGCATTGATTATACCGCTAACTTCCTGATGGCCCAGGTACACGCAAAAGGGAAAAATTATGACAGTTCTATTTATTATTTAACAAGGGTCATCAATTTCAATCCCAACCTGACCCGGTACTATGATTTCCGCGGCGCTTTGTGGTTGATCAAATCTGACAAAGCAAAAGCAGACGCGGACTTTAAAAAAATAATCGCGATACTGGAAACCAAGATGCGATCAACAACCCTGCGGGATGAAGTGCGTTTGGCAGACATAGGACTGATAGCCATTGCCAACGTGATGCTGGGGAAGTTTACCACGCAAAATTCATTGGACTATTATAATGACGAAGTAAAAAAACTTCATCTTTCACCCAACCTGGAAAAAACCGTCCGTGCCAATCGTGCCGGGCTGGCTTCTTTTAATAAGAAAGCCTATATCGAAACCAATGCACGTGGCTTTTTATAAAATAACAAAACCTCAATCGTGTTGAGGCTTTGTTGTTTTATTATCATAAAAAATACTTCTTATTGATCCATCCTATGGATTGATGTCATAGATCAGCATATTATCAACATGAAAGGTAAAATTCGTTGTTGGCCAACTGGAATAGCTGAACCATCCGTTTTCATTAGTCGGAGAACCAACGTTATAATCGTTCCAGCCCCAGTTCATATGAAAATAGCTATATGTAACACCAACAAGGGTTCCATCCTGGCACCATGAGTATATATCGTCCAGAACGCCATCGGCAACCCAACAATGTGCCGCGTTGGCACTAACATCCCATCCGAGGAAGATAACCGGCCGGCCGGCACCTATATTGCCCTGCGGCACCAGGAAGTCCATGGCCCTGTTGTACGTCATATAAGTTCCGAATTGATAGTTAAAAACGGAGCCCCTGAAACCATTTACAATATTCTGCGCGTGATTAGAAGGATAGCAAGGATAAATTACCGGACCGGACCCGCTGCATGTGTACCCCATATTGACGCTTGTTCCCGCATCGACCATAAGACCCTGCACATCCGAATTTCCGGTGTTTAACGACATGCTGGTGTAATTGTATGTAGCGGTTGGGCGCGTAGACTGCCAATATCGTATAATCTGTGCCATCGCCGTAGCAACGCAACCTGTTGGAGGCCTGCCGTTAATTGTGGTGCTACAGCTCGCATTGGCAAGCGCGTCATTAAAGCCATCCAATTGGCCCCATTGCGTGGGCAGTAAAGGGCCTATAATATTTTCCTGGAAATAGGTGCTGTTGGGGTCAGCGCATGGATCATCGTCAGGAGGAGGAAGCCCGTTTGTAACATAACCGGTTTTACCTTCAGTTTCAGAAGGAGACATTTGATTGATATAACCTTTCCAGGCACGTATTTGTTTCCTGGTGTCAACAAGACCCTGGCGTGCCACTTCAACATCGTCGATTGTTGTCTTGATCCACAGTTTTACGTGGTCGCTAACCTTTGTTCCATCGAATTCGCCCTGCGGTACATAGGCGAGTATCGGGCGAAGCGCCGAATCTCCTGCAACAATAACAAAGCCTTTTTTACCTTCAAAACTGAAAGCATAAAACGCTGTAAGACCATTGCGGTCTGTAAGTTTTTCCATTTTACTGATGGAATTCCTGTGTTCGATGCCCGGTACCCCTTCAAAGATTTTTTTAGAGATCGCGTCTGTCCCGATTTTGTTTCCGTTTCTCCCGGTACCCTTGAGGAAAATCCCGGGATTGAATTTTTCGGCAATATCCTGTGCAACACTCTCGGGAACAAGGTGCACATTGTTGGAATTGATCCCTGCGAGTGGGGTCTCCAGGTTGCCTTTTTTGCTGCAACCGATCGTCATTGAGAACAACAGAAAGACAAGACCAATGACAGGTTGTTTGATGATTTTTTTCATAGCGATTGGATTTGGTACACACAAACTACTATATGTTTCAACCGGAAAAAAGGGTGTTTTTCCACCCCCGGCGGAAGGGTCTACGTTGTAAGCAACCCTGTGCCTAGTATAAAATAAGCTACTTCCGTTCTCGATGCGCAGTTCATTTTTTCAAATATCCGTGTCCTGGTATTTTCAAGTGTATTTACAGAAATGTTCAGCAGGCTGGCGATCTGTTTGTAGGGCATGCCCGAGCACATCAGTTTTGCCACTTCCATTTCGCGGCGGGTGAGTGTGTTGATCCAATGCCGCGCAGGATGTTCGTTGATGGGAAAATAGGCTACCTGCTTATTACGTATGCAGCAATGGTTGCCTTCGGCTATTTGTATAATGGCTGCAGCAAGCGTTTCATGACCAATTGTTTTAGGAAGAAAACCTTTGGCGCCGCTCATGATCATCCCGAGTTCGGCAAGTTCGTTGTCGTATGCAGAAAGACCGATGACCTTAACATCGGGGAATTTCAAACTGATTTGCCGGGATGCTTCATACCCGTTCATTCCATTCGGCATGCTGATATCAAGCAGGATAACATCGGGTATCATACCGGATTCAAGCAGGCAAATCAGTTCCTCGCCGGATGAAACATCCGACAGGATATGGAAGTTTGTGAATTTCCGTATAACACTAACGATCCCACTCCGGAATAAAAAATGGTCGTCGCAAATAGCTAACGTAAGCATGGCCCAGACAATTGAGAATAACCAGGAATCTATTCAGGTCTAAGCTTTATTCAGAATAAAAGAGGAGGGATTGTTTAAAGATAGAACTTTTTATATAAAGATTTCTGCAGCCGGCAGAATGCGTGCTGGAGTTTTCCTTGTCCGCAATATGTCCTTTCATTCCTCATATCATCCCACGCCGCTGTATAAAATGTTGAGTGTTCTGTGGCATCGTGTGATGATGAAATGAGTGAGGTAGACCCTGTGGAGCAGAAAAACAAAAGGATCCTAATCACTTAGAATCCTTTGCTGTAAAGAAATGAGGCCCACCAGGACATGATTCGGGACCCCCTGAGTATGATGAAATCTGTTACACCCGATAACAATTATCAGGTAAACACAATATCTTTTAAAACCTACCGCTTACGGCCGTACCCTGACAGGTGCTTTAGGCGCGGGCGCCTTTTTGGATGGGTTGCTCTTTAATTCATCCATAATGATCTGGATCGCTTTTTCGAGTTGCGGATCATGGCCGCTGATCACCTGCGCGGGCCATTGTTCTACCTCCACATCTGGCGGCGTACCAACGTTCTCGATGCCAAAACCTTTTTCATCAAAAAAAGCAAGATTGGGCGCAGTAACAACACCGCCATCAATAAATTCCGGGAAACCCAATATACCCACCAATCCGCCCCAGGTAGTTTTGCCCACCAGTGTACCCAGTTTTGCCTGGCGAAAAAGATAAGGCAGATAATCGCCACCCGATCCGGCCGTTTCATCGATCAGCATCACTTTCGGCCCCTGTATAGAAGCATTGGGCGCTTTCTGGTCCTTACCATACCTGTACCTCCAGTAGGATTGCACCGGGCGTTTCAGTATATCAATATAATAATCCGCCAGTTGTCCGCCGCCATTGAATCGCTCGTCAACAATGATGCCCGCTTTATCGGCCTGGGGGAAGAAATAGCGTTTAAAATATTCGTGGCCCCCTCCCCCAGTATTGGGTACATACACATAAGCTACCTGTCCCTGTGTAGCCTCGTTCACTTTTCTTACATTACCCTCTACCCAGTCGCGGTTGCGGAGTGCTGCTTCATTAGCGATAGGAACAACCTTTACTGTCCGTTTATTACTGCCATCGGCCGACGACGCAACTGTAAGGCTGGTGATTTTGCCGGCCGTATTTTCAAAATAACTGTAGAAATTTTCATTGGTGGTTACTTCATTGCCGTTCACCGCCAATATAACATCACCTTCCTGCACAGTCACACCAGGCTCTGTAAGCGGTGAGCGCAGATCGGGCGACCAGTTCAACCCCCCGTAAATTTTTTTGATGCGGTAACGGTTGCCAACGGTTTCATAATCTGCACCCAGTAAACCGCCCGGTATTACATCAGGATTCGTCCGCCTGTCGCCTGTGGCCGAAAAACGGTGATGCCCCACGGAAAGCTCGCTAAACATCCATTGCATAATGCGGTAGAGGTCGTTGGTACTGGCTACATCGGGCAGCAATACTTCATACTTTTTTTTCATAGCGGCCCAGTCAACGCCATGCATCCCAGGGTCATAAAAATAATCCCGGTTCACGCGCCACGCCTCGTTAAAAATATTTTTCCATTCCTCCTTTGGCGAGGTCTTTACCTGCAATAAAGAAGTATTAACCATGGCGTCCGGCCCTGGTTTTTGCCCGGTAGCTACTACGCCCCATTTACCCCTGCTTACAAAAACCATTTTATCTCCTTTTGCCGCTATGCTGTATCCATCGGCAGGTAAAATGGGTTCTTCCTTTCTTTTTTTCAGGCTGTAATTAACCAGCATGGTAGGTGTTGCGGCATGGGGCGCCGCTGAAAGATAAAAGAGCTCGCCTTCTTTGGCCACCTGTAAAGACCTGTAGCGGCCCGGGGTAACCGGCATCGGAACGATCCTGTTCTGAATGCCATCCCAATCTATTTTCAGTTTCGTTCGGTTTGAATCTGCTTTCACAGCTGGCTTTGCGGATGACGTATCTTTTATTTCTTCCGTTTCATTCTCTTTAGCAAATGGCGACTGTACCTGCTTCTGCAGCGTTACCAGGTAAATGGAACTGGTTGATTCCATATCGTTGTTCGACTGGTCAAACCAGTTGACAACAGGTCCCGCATCGGTGCTGGCAAGCAGGTATAAATATTTACCTGAAGGATCGAAAACAGGTTCGGTTACATTGGACAATCCATCTGTAATAGGAAAAGACCTGTTCTCAGACAATGAATAGGCCCAGGCACGCTGGAAATTCGTTTCGGTAAGAACTGTGTAGGCGATATAGTTGGCATCAGATGACCAGCTCCCAAACAGGTCCCTGAAAGCACCGGGGAAAAAGATGGCGTCTTCGGCAATTTTGGTTGTTTTACCGGAAGCCAGTTCCGTTACATATAAGCGGCGGCCATTGTCTACAAAAGCCAGTTTTTTACTGTCGGGTGACCAATGGATACCGGTATAAAAACCAGTGCCGCCGGGTTTGATAATCTTAGGCTGCCCTGATCCATCCTGGTTGGCGATATGCAGTTCATATTCGCCGGAAGCATCGCTGAAATAGGCGATGGATCTCCCATCGGGCGACCATTCAGGGTCTTTCTCATGAACGCCGGGTGTATTGGTAATGTTCAAGGCATCGCCTTTCTGTGCAGGGATCGTTATGATATCGCCCCGGTAATCCAGGACAAGTCTTGTTCCCGATGGAGAAATATTACCGTTGCGGATATGTTGGTCGCCTTTTACGTACCTGGAACGTTGATCAAGCAGGTCGGCAGCAATGCCGATCTTTAGTTTTGAAATATTGTTGTTCGCCACATTGTATACATGCAGGTAACCTGCCTGCGAAAAGATCAACTGGTCCGATGTTCCTTCCAGGCTGGAAATCGGGAAATCGTTGAATTTGCTGAGCTGGGTCACCGTCTTGCCCGAAGGGTCGTAGCTGTATAAATTGAATTCCCCGTTACGGTCGCTTCTGAAAAAAACCTTGTTGCCTTTCCAAACGGGTTTCGAATCATTACTTCCGCCCTTGGGTTTTGGTATCTCCGTAACACTATTGGTTTTTGTATTGTATAGCCAGATACGACTCATACTACCACCCCTGTAATTCTTCCATTGTCCAAACGCGTCGGCAATGGTGGTATAAGCGATGCTGTTCCCGTCGGGGCTGTACGATGCCCAGAACGCATTGGGTACCGGGAGCTGCTGTTCGGCGCGGGTGGCAATATCAACGGTAAACAGTTGTGTATAACGCGTGGTGAAACTGTTTCGTCCCGAAGCAAACAATATCTTCCTTCCATCGGGTGAAAAGTCTCTCACAAGATCTGCTCCCGGGTGCCAGGTAAGTCTTTTAGGCACCCCGCCGGTAACGGGCACCACGAAAACATCTGTATTGCCATCGTATTGTCCTGTAAAAGCGATCAGGCTGCCATCGGGCGAGAATACCGGGTTCGATTCCGATCCTTCACTCACGGTTATCCTTCTTGGATAGGAACCATCCCTGTTGGCCACCCAAAGGTCTTCGGCATAAATAAAGGCGATCATGTCTTTACTGATGGCGGGCTGCCAGAGCAGTCGGGTATCAGTGGTGCTCTGTGCTGATACGGCATTGCATACCAGCAGCAATAAAACGGCCATTCTTAAAAGACTGAATAAAAGATGTTTTCTCATAACAGTAGGCTTTGTTAGGGTTGGTGTGATAATTATTCGTGATGTGTGGGAGTAGTAAAATACGAAGAAGAGGAGGAAATGCCAAATTACTGGCTGTTAGAAAGAATCGAAAAGAATTGTCTATTAATCAAATAAGGTTTTTCAAAACCAGTCACTGTTTATTGCGAGTTCTGCCGCAAGTCCTGAAAAACAAAAGGATCCCAATCGCTTAGAATCCTTTGCAGAAAAGAAGTCGGCCCACCAGGGCATGATCCTGGGACCCACTGATTATGAGTAGCTTATGAGCGATCTAATCAGTTGATTTACAATTGGCTCTTTTAGAATAGCGATCGAAACGGCCAGTAGATGAACCTGAACATTGCGATTTTCATTGCGAAAGCTTTTGGTTGGTAGATCGTTAAAAATCAGACTAAGGTGGTCAAAGAAGTCAGTTTGTGTACAATGAAACTTTACAAAACAATTTTCACTTTTAACGCTCATCACCAAGTAGGAAATTTTATTATCTTCATACCCCCCCCTGCCTAAATCAAAACCATGAGAAAATACTGTTTATTGATCGCAACGATCTGGGTTTGTAATTGCGTAGCGGCACAAACACCCACAACTGCCACTGTCGGATTCAAAATTAAAAATGCGGTTTCCGGAACGGTTACAGTTTCGCTTGCTGTAAACAATACGCATTTCTGGGGTAATAAGAGAAAGCTGTCAATTAAAAAAGACGGAACTGTTTTGTTAACGGTTCCTCCTTCCGAAACAGGGCGTATATTTTTTGAATATGAAGGAAGGAGCTCATACATTTTTTTGCAAAAAGGCGACAAGGTTTTTATTGAAATTGATACAGCCGCGCAACCTTCATTTAATATAACAGGCAGTAACGCAGCAGGACAGATGTTGCTGTCTGCAAAATCGCAGCCGCAAAGCACAAGCCAGATCGACGAATTACTGAATAAAGACTCCACCGTTTTGCAGCTAAAAACGCATATCGCCAAAGAGAAGGAAGAAAAAATAAATGCGTTTAAAGAATTGTTCCTGCAAAAAAAGATCAATGCAGCATTTCTTTTTTATGCAACTAAACGACTTGAATACGTTTACCAGGCTGCTGTAGCGGATCGGGTATATTCACGGTGGTCAGGCAGGACAAGGGATTACAGAGCTGCGCCGGAAGAATACAAGGCATACTACCAGACACTATACCCTGATTCCTTATTAAATAATAAAAAAGGCCCGCAGGTATTTACCTATATAACTTATGCGGATAGCTATCTCCGGCATTATCTTTATTTTTTTAAAAGACATATCAGCGGCGACAGTTTGCTGCCTCCGGAAGCTGAGCGTAAAAAAATGATAATTGGTTACACCCGTTCCAAATTCACAACCAACCAGGAATACCTGGAAGCATATGAATTGTATCTTTTTTATCTTCAGAAACAATATGAAAAGTCGATGCTTGGTTTGTATAGTAATTTTACCATGAAATATCCTGCAAGTCAATACACGCGTATACTGGATTCGAATAACCGGGAGTTTCTTGCTTATTATAAAGCTGCATCTGAAAGTTTTGCTCCCGACCAGGTTTTGATAAAGGACTATGAAAACATTAACTCAGTTGCCGAACTGAAAGAAAAAATGAAAGGAAAAAAATATTTTGTTGACATGTGGGCCACATGGTGTGGTCCTTGCAAGGAAGAGTTTGCCTATAAAGATGAGCTCAACAGTTTTCTCAAAAAAAACGGGATTGATATCCTGTATCTTTCAATAGATGATAAGACGTTTGATGAAAAATGGAAGGAGATGATAAAATATTACAAATTATCCGGCTACCACGTCCGCACCAACAAAACATTCAGCGAGGATGTTTCCAAAACGCTCAACCTTAAATACATTCCACGCTATATGTATGTTAATGAAAAAGGAGAAATCATATCGCAGGAAACAGCGCGGCCATCTGATAAGGAGAAACTATATAGTGAGATTGCTTCCTATTTGAAGTGATGGATGAATAAGGTTTAATGGACCTGTTTATTGCGAGTTTTATTGCGATAGGGGAAAAACAAAAGGATCCTAATCGCTTAGAATCCTTTGTACCATTAGTTTGGGCCCACCAGGGCATGATCCAGGGACCCCCTGACTATTAGTTTTTAAAACTCGCTTTGTTTTATGCCGGTAGTTGTCCGTCAGTATCATTTTATATTCTTTTTTCCCAATTACGTCTCCCTATTTGTTCCTTGACGCTGAACAGCATACCAGGCTTTCCCCATTTAAATCATGCCATAGTGTGACAAGCATCATATTTTTCAAATGAAGCATGGAATAATTTGTGTTTTTAAATACAAAAATTGTAAACCATGGAGAGTCCTGTTGCTTACGCTAAACCCGAACGTACTACTTCAAAAAAAGCATCTTCCATTGCCATAATGGATGGCAACGAAGCAGCTGTATATATTGCTTATAAAACAAGCGAAGTATGTGCTATCTATCCTATAACCCCTTCTTCAACCATGGGTGAGTGGGCCGATGAATGGAGTAGCGATAATAAAGAAAATATTTTTGGGGAAGTACCCAAAATAATAGAAATGCAAAGCGAAGCGGGTGCGGCTGGTGCTATACACGGTGCATTGCAGGGTGGCGCCCTGGCTTCTACGTTTACCTGTTCACAAGGATTATTATTAATGATCCCCAATATGTACAAAATAGCCGGTGAACTAACACCTACCGTTTTTCATATTGCCGCCAGGGCATTGGCAACACATGCACTGTCTATATTTGGCGACCATAGTGATGTGATGGCGGTTCGCGCCACCGGTTTCGCTATGCTCTTCGGTAACAGCGCGCAACAGGCTCACGACCTGGCAATGATTAGTACGGCCGCTAGTTTGCGTTCCAGTATCCCTTTCTTAAATATTTTTGATGGCTTCCGTACATCGCATGAATTGAATGAAGTTGACATTATACCAGACCCCATCATCAAGGAAATGATTGATGTAAATGATGTGGCCCGCCATCGTCAACGCGCATTAAATCCGGGAAACCCATTTATACGCGGTACGGCGCAAAACCCGGATGTATATTTCCAGAGCCGCGAAGCCTGTAATGAATATCACTGGAAAGTTCCCGACATAGTGGAAGCCGCCATGCTGAAATTTGAAAAGCTTACCGGGCGCGGGTATAAATTATTTGAATATTATGGCCATGCTGAGGCTGAAAATATTATCATTATCATGGGTTCGGGTGCTGGTGCCGTTCATGAAACGGTTGATTACCTGAACAGTGAAGGAAAAAAAACCGGGTACCTGCATGTGCATTTATACCGGCCGTTCTCTGTAAAACATTTTATTGATGCATTGCCAATGACGGTAAAAAATATTGCTGTGCTCGACCGTTGCAAGGAAACAGGCGCCATAGGCGAACCTTTGTTTATGGATGTGATCAATGCACTGCACGCGGGATGGGGGCAGCCGATGCCAAAAGTAATCGGCGGCCGCTATGGCCTGGCGTCTAAAGAATTTAATCCCGCCATGGTAATGGCGGTGTTCGCTGAATTGGAAAAAGACAACCCCAAAAATGGGTTTACAATTGGTATCGACGATGATGTTACCCATACCAGTTTGCCATATGATAAACTTTTTTCACTTGAAGGCCAGCATCTTTTCCGTGGATTGTTTTTTGGATTGGGTGCAGATGGTACCGTGAGCGCAAATAAAAATACAATCAAAATTATTGGTGATGTTACCGATAACCATGTGCAGGGATATTTTGTGTACGATTCAAAAAAATCGGGGTCTCTAACCGTTTCGCATTTACGGTTTAGCGGGAAGCCCATCCGCTCTTCTTATTTGATTAACTCTGCCAATTTTGTGGCTTGCCATCATTTTCATTATTTAGAAACATACGACATACTTAAAGATGTACAACACGGGGCTACTTTTTTATTGAATGCCCCTTTTGAAAATAAAGATGTATGGCATAACCTGCCCCGGAAAATACAGGAAGAAATTATTGAAAAAAAACTTAAGCTATATGTAATCAACGCGTCTGGTGTTGCTAAAGAAACAGGCATGGGTTCCCGTATCAATTCCATTTTACAAACCTGTTTCTTTGCCATCTCCAATGTAATGCCCAAAGAAGAAGCCATCACCGCTATTAAACATGCCATTCAGAAAACATATGGTAGAAAAGGCGAAAAGGTGGTGCAAAAAAATTTCGATGCAGTTGATAAAACACTCGAAAACTTATCATTGCTGGATTATTCGAATTTCGTCATTGGCCATAAAGAGATTTCGCCCGCTGTCTCGGGTAATGCACCCGGTTTTGTTAAAGAAGTATTGGCAAAAATAATCGCCGGGGATGGTGATGAATTACCTGTTAGCGCTTTTCCTGCGGATGGAACCTACCCATCTGCCACTACCCGGTATGAAAAAAGAAATATCGCCGAGCAGGTTCCTGTATGGGATCCAAACCTTTGTTCGCAATGCGGCAAATGTTTTTTTGTTTGTCCACACGCCGCTATACGGCCAAAAGTTTACAACAACGATTTACTGGCAGGCGCGCCGGATTTCTTTAAACACACGGCGCCTGTAGGTAAAGAATTTTTTAAAGAAACAGAATCTTACACATTACAGGTTGCTGTAGAAGATTGCACCGGTTGCAACCTTTGCGTGGAAGTTTGCCCTATAGAAAGTAAAACGGAACCTGGCCATAAGGCAATCAATATGAGGGATGTATTACAACTGAAAGAAACAGAAAAACAAAACTGGGATTTCTTTATTTCGCTTCCGGATATAGATCGGACAAGAGTAAACCGAAGTACTGTAAAAGGTTCGCAATTGTTGGAACCATTGTTCGAATTCTCCGGCGCCTGTAGCGGATGCGGCGAAACACCGTATTTAAAATTACTCACCCAGTTATTCGGCGACAGGATGATCGTTGCCAATGCCACAGGTTGTTCTTCTATTTTTGGCGGCAACCTGCCCACAACACCCTGGAGCAAAAATGCACAAGGCCTTGGCCCGGCATGGGCAAACTCGTTATTTGAGGATAACGCGGAGTTTGGTTTAGGCATTAAGCTGGCCACCGACATGAAACGTAACTATGCTATTTCTTTACTAAAATCATTACGTGAAGAGGTAGGTGCGGAACTCACCGATACCATTTTGGGTAATGTGGAAGCGACTGAAGCGGAAATAATCCAGCAACGGATAAATGTGAATGAATTAAAAACACGCCTGAAAAATATGGGTACCCCCGAAGCCCGGTTATTACTCACAATAGCTGAGTTCCTGGAGCATAAATCCATGTGGATTGTCGGTGGCGATGGGTGGGCCTATGATATCGGGTTTAGTGGACTGGATCATGTTTTATCAACCGGTGAAAACGTAAACATACTGGTGCTGGATACAGAAGTGTATTCCAATACAGGCGGACAGAAGTCAAAATCATCACCACTAGGGGCGAGTGCCAAATTTTCCATCAAAGGAAAAACGACCGGTAAGAAAGACCTTGCCATGCAGGCTATCGCGCACGGAACCGCTTTTGTTGCGGAAATATCCATGGGTGCCAATGATGTGCATGCGTTGAGAACGATTCTTGAAGCTGAGGCTTATCCGGGGCCTTCCCTCATCATTGCTTATAGCCATTGCATTGCGCACGGGTATGATATGTGCCATGGTTTAGACCAGCAGGACCTTGCGGTTAAATCGGGTTACTGGCCATTGTTCCGTTATAATCCATTAAAAGAGCAGGGTAGCCGTTTTATACTGGATTCCAAAGACCCTTCCATACCATTAGAAGAATTTATGTATAATGAAAACCGTTTTGCCACTATAAAAAATAATTACCCCGAAAAAGCCATCGAATTTTTGGCATTGTCTAACACCGGCATGAGGCAACGATGGGATAGGATACAGGCATTAAAAGCACTCTGATGTTGCGTTAACCCAGCTGAGCTGCAGGCCCGAAAACAGTATTTTGCTGTAATTGGGCATCAAAGAAAACTCCGATTGCATTGATCAGTTGATTCTGGTTGAACGTATTTTGGAGTTATCGATTATCTTTTGGGACACACTTGTAACTACGGAATATTAACTTTTAAAAAGAAAAAAATGAATAAGAAATATATCACCACTTCACTTATGCTGGCAGTGCTGGCAAATGGTAAAATGGCAGGACCGTTATGTGTTCCGGAAACAAAAGCCTCTTTGGCAAACCACCTGCTTATCAGGAAAAGTATAATTCTTTTATCCGAGCATTCGGTTGTTATGCAGGCATGCTCCGGTGAGTTAAAAACATCATAATATGCGAAGCACCTAATGTTATGTCATCCCTTTTAATTCTTCGCAAAGTGACCATCCCAGAGTGTTCACCGCGAATGTCTTCCGACTGCGTCGCGGCGAACACTCCGCATTTTCTGCATCAGCGTGATGATGAAAACATTGCGGAGAATGTAGTGCGTCGACCCCAACTATTCATGATTAATTCTGTGTCTGTCCCCTTACATAGCTGTTAATCTCATCCCTGCTCGCCTGAATAGTGAAGAGATTCGTTACCTGTACAAAATTTTCGGGATCAACTATACGGCTGTAAGATAATTTAGCCAATTCAACTCGTGTGCTTTCCGGTACAGATGATAATATATTTCCCGCACTTGCTACACTTATCAATTGTCCGGCCTGTGAACTGGTAAAATAATTCTGCGGATTAGTAAGGGCGGCCCTTACATCAGTTGCTTTATCCCTCGCCAGCAAATGATTATTTGCTTTTCTGAGTAATACACTAAAATCAGCATCAGAGACCGGTGTTCTTGCCTGGCCGTAAATATTGCCACCTGTACCACCATTGCTTATAATATAATTATTCAATTCTACCCTGTTAGCCTGTGATCCGAACATAGTGAGCAGTGTTGAAAAATTAACCGGGTCATATACAGTTGCATATGCTTGTTTGGCCAGGGATAACCGATCGTTCTCCGAAGTAATAACACCTAATAATTGCCTTATCTGGGCAGTAGTGAATGCTGTACCTGTATTACCGAACGCATCCCTGATAATAGCAAGCTTGCCCGACTGATAATTATTATTGTTGAGGCTTACCAGGAGTTGATTATACCGTGTATCTGATAACAGAACCCTTGCCGGTAGCGGTATGTTCACATTACCGTTGTTACCTTTATTTATTTCGGCCTGTACATAAGCGGAAAAACTCCTCTTGTTGGCAGTAGTGGTAAATAAAGTATTCAGATCCATATAATTCACAGGATCAACCACCGATGAATAGGCCAGTTTAGCCAGTTCCAGGCGGCTGGTTTCAGCAGTAACAAGTGTCAACAACTCTTTAACCTGATTAGTAGTGAACCGGTTGTCGGAACTGACAGCTTCACGTATAGCTGCAACCCTTGAGGACTGGTACCTGTTCGCTTTAATTTCCTGGGCTAATTGCGTAAAGGCGTACGCATCCATCTCGTAGGCTCCCGAATTGTTGGATGCATTTACCCCGTCAGCAAACTTTTCACTAAATGAAATACGGCCGGGATTTACAGCAATGGTCAGATCATAATCACGCCTCAGCTGGAAATTATTTGAATACAGTATATTACCTGAAGCTGTGGAGTTATAAACGTTTATCGTATGTGCCCCTGGTGAAAGATTCGTGATGGTAAATGCTGTAGGTGCATTTGCCCCCTTGTTGTTGCCTATTTTGGTTCCTTCGGTGGAATTATAACTGTATCCATCAATCATAACCCGGTAATCGCGGTTCTGTTTATCCTGGTTATTGTCCCTGAATGTAAGGGTTACGGTTTGGCCAAATGTTGCAAACATAACGCTACCAAGTATCAAGGTTAATAGTGCTTTCATGCCTTATTGATTTGTTGTAAGTATGAGTGCACAAAACCCGGACCACGGCATGGCGGGGAGTTTTGTACTCGAAATCTGCGCACCATTAGTGATCTATAAGTTATTGAAATGCAATACCTGTACGAAGGCATCGCGTAGGTTCCCGCGATAGTTGACGCTGTGGTTGAATTACCAAATATCAAAGTTAAACACCAGCTTCTTGGGAACACAAGCTGGCAGATAATCCTGCGCAGGCTTCTACGAGATGTTTTTGTTCTATTCCGGGTCAGCTATTGCCAGACCCGGCGATAAATACTTTCCTTTTTCTGCAACTGGATGATAATACGGATTGAAAGTGCCAGGTTGTCTCTTGCAAAATCCGATTTCAGGACAAGACATACGTTCACGGGACTATAGCTCAGTTGGATCGAGCACCAATAAGGGTAATCACCAACCCATCTACCGGCCCAGAAAAGATCCCATTTGCCTGAACCTGTTTATTGCGGGTTTTATTGCAAGTACTAAAAACAACAAAGGCCTCCAAATGAATGAAAGCCTTTGCAGTAAAGAAGTGGGCCCACCTGGGCATGATCCAGGGACCCCCTGATTATGAGTCAGGTGCTCTAACCAACTGAGCTATAGGCCCGATGAACGGTGAATTGTTCAACAAGGCGGCAAAAATAGAAAAATTCGGCATACCACAAACGTATATTAATAGTATTTTGAAGCTTAATAGTTAATTATGTATTTCAGCTTCTTAAACATAGCCGGCAAGAAAAGCATGATTATCCTCCTGCTCATATTTCTTTCCGTTATCGCTATTTCTGCCACAAATACCAGCGAAGACAAACCCGTTAATCTCAAAGTGCTTCCAAAAGATATCAGCGAAAAAGACCTCAATAAGATCATGGTGGAAGATTGCGCCGATGGGTTAGGTGTAAGATGCGACTATTGCCATGTAGAAGACAAAACCGCAAACAAATTCGATTATGCCAGCGACGCCAAACCAGAAAAAGACACTGCCCGTTCTATGATGCGGATGACACTTGAACTCAACAAAAAATATTTTGGACAGGGCCAACCGGTAATCGGGAGTTCATCTATGCTGGTAACCTGTTATACCTGCCACCATGGTTACCCGGTACCGAAAGAGAAAAAATAAGCTGTTGGGTTTTAGCTGTTGGCGTTAGCAAGAGCCAGGAAAATTTTTTGATCAGTCGGCCGCTTAGCACTAATGGCCAAAACCTAAATGCTAACAGCTACTTTTGCCCCCATGCAACCTGTAAAAAACATCATTTTTGATCTCGGCGGTGTGTTGATGGATATCGATTTTACCCTTACCCACAAAGCATTTGAGCAACTCGGTGTACAAAATTTTGCAGCACTTTACAACCAGCACAGCGCCGATGAATTCTTTTCAGATTTTGAAAAAGGAAAAATTCCTACAGCAGATTTTTTTGATCATATCCGCCATATCTGTCAATGTGATTTCCCGGATGATGCGATCCGCAATGCATGGAACGCGCTGTTGATCGGTTTCCCGGAAGAACGAAACGAATGGCTGTTGGGCATCCGTAATAAATACAGGATCTATTTATTCTCCAATACCAATATCGTTCACTACCAGTCCTTCGTAAAGACCTTTGCCGCCACAGCCGGTGTTGATTTCAATTCCTGTTTTGAAAAGGCCTATTATTCCCATGAAATGGGATTGCGCAAACCCGATCCCGCTTCGTACATGGCAATTGTGAATGAACAGCAATTAGATCCCGCTGAAACACTTTTTATTGATGATACGGTTAAGAATGTAGATGCGGCAAGAGAACTGGGCCTGCAGGTGGTGCATTTAGTAAAACCGCAGACAGTTTTAAGTTTGGGGCTGTAAAATTATTTCACCTCCTCAAACTCAATATAATCCCCACCCTTCACCTTATTCTCTGGTTGCTGCTGCGCCTGGGCGGTTTGCTGGCGCTGGTATTGTTGTTGTGCCTCTTGCTGCGCTTCCTGCATTTCGCGCATTTTGCTTTTTACCTGAGAAGTGGCTTTGCTCACAGGAATAACCAGATCAAAAATGATCTTGTACACCAGGTAGATAAGGAAAGCGTATAAAATATACTTCATAAGAAGGCGAAGGTAAATGCAAAAACAGGTTGTTTTTGTTAAAAAAGGATGGAAATATTGAATATTGAAGTACGATAGGCAAATCGGGGGTCGTCATTGCGAGGAACGAAGCAATGATGGTCGCGGCGCTTAACTTTAATCAATATTCCAAAATCCCTGTTCAACATTCAAAATTTGGCCGTTATCCCCACTTTACCTACATTTGCACCATACAATGAATCAACAGAAGGGAGCGGCTACCGCTCCCTTCTCCTTTTTGGTATGGCAAACGAAGCAGAGATAAAACAATTGGAAAAATTCCTCGGCGAAATACTGGCTGATGAACCGGAATATTTTTTGGTATCGCTCAGTATCAAACCCACCAATAATATCAAGGTATTTATTGATGGCGACCAGGGAATGCCGATCGCAAAATGTGTCAGCTTCAACCGGAAACTGTATAAACAGATCGAAGAAAGCGGCATGTATCCCGAAGGCGATTTTTCACTGGAACTTTCTTCGCCCGGCGTAGATGAACCGTTGAAAATGATCCGCCAATACACAAAAAATATTGGCCGGGATGTTGAAATAACCTTCAACGACGATACCAAAAAAGAAGGCAAATTGCTTTCTGTTACAGATGCAGACATTATGATAGAACACACAGAAGGAAAAGGCAAAAAAGCGGTAATACAGCAATTGGTCGTTCCTTTTGAAAACATAAAAACAACAATCGTTCAAATCAAATTCTAAACCCTTCCGCCTCAGGCGGACGGAGAACCGTACTTTAAAAATTGAATTATGGCCAGTATCAACCTGATTGAGGCGTTCCAGGAGTTCAAAGACGCAGAAAATATCGATCGTCCTACCATGATGAAAGTGGTGGAAGATGTATTCAAAACATTACTCCGTAAAAAATTCGGCAGTGATGATAATTTTGATGTGATCGTTAATGCAGAGAAAGGTGACCTTGAGATCATCCGCCGCCGCACGATCGTTGATGACGGTGAAGTGATGGATCCCCTGGCTGAAGTAGCCTATACACAGGCATCTAAGATTGAACCCGATTTTGAAGTTGGTGAAGAATTATACGAAGAAGTAAACATCTTCGATTTCGGCCGCCGCGCTATCCTCGCTGCCAAACAAACACTGGCCAGCCGTATCAGCGACCTGAAGAAAAATGTATTGATCAAAAAATATGGCGACCGCATCGGTGATATCATCAGTGCCGAGGTTTACCAGGTTTGGAAAAAAGAAGTGTTATTGCTGGATGAAGAAGGCAATGAACTGATCCTTCCAAAATCAGAACAGATCCCGCAGGATTATTTCAAAAAAGGCGAAAACATCCGTGCAGTGGTGGCGCGTGTTGACCTGAAAAATAATTCACCTGTGATCATCCTTTCAAGAACAAGTCCTTTATTCCTTGCTAAATTGCTCGAAATTGAGGTACCTGAGATCTTTGACGGACTGATCGCTATCAAAAAGATCGTTCGCGATCCGGGAGAAAGAGCGAAAGTGGCAGTTGAATCATACGATGACAGGATCGACCCGGTGGGTGCCTGCGTAGGTATGAAAGGAAGCCGTATCCATGGCATCGTTCGCGAATTAAAGAATGAGAATATTGATGTGATCAATTTCACCAGCAATATCCAATTACTGATCCAGCGTTCATTAACGCCCGCCAAGATCAGCTACATGGAACTGGATAACGATAAAAAACACGCAGAAGTTTATCTCAAAGCCGACCAGGTTTCATTGGCAATCGGCCGTCGCGGGGTGAATATCAAATTGGCATGTGAATTGACTGGTTACGAGATCGATGTATACCGCGAAGACGAAGAAGTGGCAGACGAATTCGATATCGATATGGAAGAATTTGCAGATGAGATCGAACCATGGATCATTGAAGAATTCAAACGCATCGGTTGCGATACCGCACGCAGCATCCTGAAATTATCAGCCGAAGAACTCGAAAGAAGAACCGATCTTGAAAAAGAAACCATCGATGAAGTAAGAAGGATTCTGCAGGAAGAATTTGACAGGGAGGAATAAGCAACTTTTTAGGGACTATATTTGTCGATAGATAGTCGCTGGCACAATATTAATACTAAACACCGTCCATGGACAATAGTCCATAGCCCATGGACCATCGACAATGGACTATGGACCAAAAAACACTGAATGTCAGAACTGAAATTACCGAGACTGTTAGCAGCCGCCAAAGAATTCAATATCGGCCAGGATACCCTGGTTGAATTTTTGGTGAAGAAAGGATTTAACCGCGATGACCTGAAGCCAACCGCAAAGCTCCAGGAGGACCAATACTATGCATTGCAGGCAGAGTTCCAGAGCGATAAAGTTGCCAAGAACAAAGCCGACCAGGTAGAGATACCCAAAGGTGCGCAGGCAGAAAGCAAGAAAAAAAGAGACGAAGAAGAGATCACATTCAGGAAAGAAGAAAAGAAACCTGCGCCTCCGAAAGAAGAGCCTAAACCGGCAGAACCCGTTCCGGCACCGGTTGTAGAAGCGCCAAAACCCCAACCTGTTGCAGAAAAAGCACCGGCACCGGTTGAAGCAGAAGTTACAAAAATTGAAGCGCCTGAACTGGAAGGAACCAAGGTTATCAATAAGATCGATCTCTCATCGATAGACTCTTCCACACGTCCTAAAAAAACGGCTAAGAAGAAAGAAGAAAAAGCTCCGGAAGAAGCACCGGCACCGGTTGCAGAAACCAAACCGGCAGCAAAATCCAAAAAGAAAGAAGTACCTGTAGCAGAACCGGTTGCTGAAGTGGTTGCGCCTGTTACTCCGCCACCTGCGCCAGCGCCTGCGGTTGAAGAAGAAACCGGTCCAACTATCGAGAACATCCAGGTAGAAAAATTAGAAGGTCCCAAGATCCTTGGAAAAATAGAATTACCCGTTAACAGCGATACCCGCCCCAAACCAATGGGAAGGGATGAAAAACGCAAACGCAAACGCATCCCGGTTGATAAAGCCGGTGGTCCGGGTCAACCCGGCCAGGCAGGTGCGGGTGCAGGCGTACAGCGCGATCCAAATGCAAGACCTACAGGCCCCAATCGTCCCATCGTTCCCGCAAATAACAATAGCGGCGGACGTGATAACCGTGGCGGACAAGGCGGTGGAGGATTTAATCGCGGCGGACAGGGTGGAGGCGGAAACCGTGCCGGTGGAAATCGTAGCGGAGGTCCGGCAACACGCAGGGAAGACAAAGAAATTGATCAAAAAGCAATACAGGAGAAGATCCGCGAAACGCAGGCCAAGCTTGCCGGAACGGGTGGACGTGGTAAGAGCCTCAAAGCAAAATACCGTCGCGCCAAACGTGATGAAGCTGCTGAGAATATGGGCGAAGAGGTAGTTGACAACAAACTGCAGGTAACTGAGTTTGTAACCGTAAGCGAACTCGCCAACCTGATGGACGTAAGCTTTGCCGATATCATCGGGAAATGTATGAACCTTGGTATCATGGTATCGATCAACCAGCGTCTTGACGCTGAAGTGATCGAGCTCGTGATAAGTGAGTTTGGTTTTGAAGTAGAGTTCATCGGTCTCGAAGATGTAGACGATCTGGAGGATGATGATTACGAAGAGGATGAAACCGAAATGATTTCCAGGCCACCGATCGTAACGATAATGGGTCACGTGGATCATGGTAAAACATCACTACTCGATTATATCCGTAATGCCAATGTGGTTGCGGGTGAAGCGGGTGGTATCACACAGCACATCGGCGCGTATGAAGTAACATTGCCGGGATCTGGAAAAGCAATTACCTTCCTTGATACACCGGGTCACGAAGCGTTTACCGCCATGCGTGCACGTGGTGCCAAAGTAACAGATATCGCAATCATCGTGGTTGCCGCGGATGATGCAGTGATGCCGCAGACCAAGGAAGCCATCAGCCACGCACAGGCTGCCGGTGTACCAATGATCTTCGCGGTAAATAAAATTGATAAAGACGGCGCACAGCCGCAAAAAATATACGAGCAGTTATCTCAAATGAACATCCTCGTGGAAGCATGGGGAGGTAAATACCAGAATCAGGAACTCTCTGCCAAACAGGGATTGAATGTTGACCTGCTGCTGGAAAAAGTATTGCTCGAAGCTGAGGTACTGGATCTGAAAGCCAACCCTCAAAGGGAAGGAAGCGGAACCATCATTGAAGCATCACTGGATAAGGGCCGCGGTTATGTAGCCACGATACTTGTACAGAACGGAACATTGCGCCAGGGCGACCTGATCGTTTCGGGTCAGCATTACGGTCGTGTAAAAGCGATGTTCAATGAACGCAACCAGCGTATTGAAGAAGCGCCGCCATCAACACCGGTAGTAATATTGGGATTGAATGGTGCACCACAGGCCGGTGAAAAATTCCGTGTGTTTGAAGATGAAGCGGAAGCAAAAGAAACAGCCACCAAACGTGCACAGTTATTACGTGAGCAGGGATTGCGCGCAAGGAAACATATTACACTGGATGAGATCGGTCGTCGTTTGGCGCTTGGAAACTTTAAAGAACTTAACGTAATCATCAAAGGTGACGTGGATGGATCTGTAGAGGCATTGAGCGATTCATTACAGAAATTATCAACCGAAGAGATCGCGATCCGCGTGGTACACAAAGGTGTTGGACAGATCTCCGAAAGTGATGTATTGCTGGCCACAGCATCTGATGCGATCATTATCGGGTTTAACGTACGTCCTTCTATGCAGGCAAATAAACTGTCAGAAACAGAAGGCGTGGAGATCAAATTATACTCCATCATTTACCAGGCCATCGACGAGATCAAGAGTGCGATGGAAGGGATGCTGGAACCGAAGATCCAGGAGAAGATCACAGCCAACGTGGAAGTTCGCGAAGTGTACAAATTTGATAAAGCTACCGTTGCCGGATGTTTTGTACTCGAAGGAAAAATTGCGCGTAACAGCAAGATCCGTATCATCCGTGATGGTATCGTGGAATATCCGAAAGGAGAAGGCGCCGCCGCAGAACTGGGCAGCCTGAAACGTTTCAAAGACGATGCAAAAGAAGTTGCATCGAACATGGAATGCGGATTGACCATCAAGAACTATAATGATATTAAAGTTGGCGATATAGTAGAAGCATTTGAGGAAGAGGAAGTGAAGAGAACTTTATAGAACCAGCTATGAGCTTTGAGCCGTGAGCTTCGAGCTTGAAAGGTATAAACAGTGAAAACTGTTTATACCTTTTGTGTTCAAAGGCTCACAGCTTATTTTTTGTTAAAAGCCTTAACGAACAACCTAAAGCAACACCGAATAACTATTTTTGACTCATATAGAAACTTATGAAGAAGCTTATATTATCTCTTATCGTGCTTGGATTAGGTGCAGCGGTAACCGTATCTGCACAGGTGAAAAAAGTGGTTGCCGATAAGATCGTGGGGCAGGTAGGTGATAAGATCATACTGCAATCGGATGTTAAGAATTCATTGGATGATGTTAAAAGAAATGCTGCCGGACAGGAGAATATCGTTCTTCCGACCGAGTGCCAGATAATGGAAGGGCTGTTGATCCGTAAAGCATTGATCTTGCAGGCACAGAAAGATTCTGTACATATCAGCGATGATGAACTGGATGGCGATCTTGATAACCAGGTCCGTTACATGATCCGTCAATATGGATCGAAAGATATTTTGGAAGAGATCGCAGGTAAAACCGTTTACCAGATCAAAGAAGATTTTAGAGAAAATTTCCGCGACAGGAAATTGTCCGAGCAAATGCAGAACAAGATCGTAGAATCGATCAAGATCACTCCTACAGAAGTAAAAACCTATTACAGCAAGATCCCGAAAGACAGCCTGCCTTTTTATGAGAGCGAGATCGAGATCAGCCAGATCGTACTCCATCCCAAAGCAAATAAGGATGTGGAAGAATACGTATCCAAACAATTATACGATTACAAAAAACAGGTAGAGGCACAGGGCAGTAAAAAATTCGACCAGCTGGCGAAACTCTATAGCGAAGATCCGGGTGTAAAAGAAAATGGCGGCCAGTATACATTGAACAGGAATGATAAAAATACCTGGGATCCTGCATTCTTATCAGCAGCATTTAAGTTGAAAGAAGGACAGATCTCACCGGTGATCAAATCGCAATTCGGTCTTCACATTATCATGATGGTGAGCCGTTCAGGAGATGAAGCAGTAGTGAAACATATCCTCCGCATCCCTCCTGTAACAGAAGACGAGATCAAAGAAGCCAAACAAACACTGGATACCATCCGCAGAAAATTAATGGACGGGTCATTGAGCTTTGGCGCTGCTGTTAACAAATACAGCGACGACAAAAACAGCAAATTCAGTGCGGGCCAAATAACCGGACGGGATCCCGTTACAGGTGCGCCAACTAATTTTCTTATGATTGACCAGCTTGATAAGGATATCGTTGTATTATTAAAGGAACTGAAACCGGGCGATATTTCCGTACCACAGGTAGCGAAAGATGAGCAGAATGGCCAGATCGTTCGTATTGTTTATTTAAGAAACCGTACAGAGCCACACCGCGAAAATCTGAAAGAAGATTATGACCGTATTGCCAAACGCGCATTGGAAGAAAAGAAAGCAGGCGTTTTGGAGAAATGGTTCAAGGACCATATTCCAACCTATTTTATTTCTATCGATAAACAATTCTCTTCCTGCAGCAGTCTTGCAGAATGGAGCAAAGCGGCAGAAGGTTCTGCACAGGCGAGAAATAACTAAACCAATACTTTTCTAACTATATTGATCCCGCGCCAAAGGCACGGGATTTTTTTTGTCCCATAGGGACAAAATACCGGTAGCCCCGAAATGAAACAAGCGTTCCGGAGCGCCGTAGGTGCGAAATATTTCGCACCTACGGCGCTCCGGAATTTCTCTGAATATTTTGGCTACCGATACTTGGCCCCGATGGGGCACACAAACGCATAATCCCTCCATCTTGGAAATAAGTAAAACAAAATTTGGTAAATTGAATGTATGTACATACATTTGTATTGTGAAATTAGAACAGGCCATAAAAAGTACAAAATTTAAAAGTGAAGTGCAGAAGGCAGGGTTAAATATATTGTATACGGCCTGGTGGCTGAAAACAGTGATGAGTAAAGAACTAAAGGAATTTGGATTAACACATGAGCAGTACAACGTGCTCCGGATACTGAAGGGCAAATACCCCGAGCAGATGTGTGTTCGCGATATCGCCTGCCGCATGATAGAAAAAAGCTCGAACGTACCAAGGATCATTGACAGGCTGGAAATAAAAAAACTGGTAAAGCGTTCTACCTCAGCCATTGATAAAAGGGAGACTGTCATAACGCTTACACAAGGTGGGATAAGCATTTTAGATGCATCCACAATAGTAGTGAACAAGGTAATGGATGAGCTGCTCGTCATCACAGAAAAAGATGCCGGCGAGCTGAATCACTTACTTGAAAAAGTGCGAACAACAGAACCGGTACCCGTCCCGTAGGGATAACATGTCGGCAAAAAATATTTTTTTAAACAAATACATGTATATACATGTAAAAAAATAAAAATCATGAAAACGATATTACATAAAGCAAATACAAGAGGTCATGCCAATCACGGTTGGCTCAACAGTTACCACAGTTTTAGTTTTGCAGAATACAACAATCCTGAGCGCCACAATTTTGGTATGCTCCGTGTATTGAATGACGATACGGTTGCCAAAGGAATGGGTTTCGGTAAACACCCGCATGAAAATATGGAGATCGTATCGATCCCGTTATCTGGCGACCTGCATCATAAAGACAGTACCGGTAGAGATGAGATCATCCGCCAGAACGATGTTCAGATCATGAGCGCAGGAAGCGGTATTGCACACAGCGAAACCAATGCGAATCATGACAGGGATGTAAAATTTTTACAGTTGTGGGTCTTTCCTAAAGAAAGAAATATCGAACCCCGTTATGAGCAGAAAACATTCAATCCCGAAGACAGGCTAAATCAAATATTAACTGTTGTTGCACCAGACGATACGAATGCAGTATGGATCAACCAGGATGCCTGGTTCTCTCTTGGAAATTTTTCAAAAGATTTTACAACCACTTATCAACTGCACAAAGAAGGTAACGGGGTATATGCTTTTATCCTTGCCGGAAATGTAACGATTGATGATCAACCACTGGAAGTGCGCGATGGTTTTGGAATTTGGGAAACAGGTGCGATCAACATCAAAGCAGACAGCGATGCAGAAATATTATTGGTAGAAGTACCCATGCAAATAAAAGGAGTGTAATTATGAAAACGAACAGAACCATTAAAAGCATTTTATATGCGCAACCGATGGATATGGGTGGTATGCCGATCAGGCAACCCTTTCCTTCACAGAAAGCTGAACAGATAGACCCATTTTTATTGTTGCATCATGCAGATATTAAAGTGCCAACCCATGTTGATACAAAACACGCAGGCGTTGGCCCGCACCCTCACCGTGGATTTTCTCCTGTGAGTTTTATTTTCAAAGGAGGGGTGCATCATCGCGATAGCCGCGGTAACAACAATATTGTTTATGCCGGCGGCACACAATGGATGAATGCAGGAATGGGTGTGATACACAGTGAGCGTCCACCTGCTGATATTCACGAGATCGGTGGCAGACAGGAGCTGATACAATTGTGGGTGAACACACCTGCCAAACACAAAATGGATCTTCCCGAATACCAACCTTTGACTGCGGAAGAAACACCTGTTGTTAATTCTGAAGATCAACTCACCAGGGTGAATGTGATCGCAGGAGAATTGAATGGAGTAAAGGGTCCGATCAAAACATTATCAGCTGTAAATACTTTCACAGCAACGATGAAGAAAGGAGCGAAATTCTTTTTTGCCATTCCATCAACACACAATGCATTCATTTATATCATGGATGGCAAAGTGAACGTAACCGGTGATGGTGAAGTGGATGGAAAATATGTTGCCGTTTTCAACAACGATGGCGAAGGTTTTGAACTCGAGGCCCTGGAAGATACCCATCTCTTTATCGGAACCGGCGAACCCCTCAACGAACCCGTTGCCTCACATGGCCCGTTTGTAATGAACAACCAGACAGAACTCATGGAAGCATTTCGTGATTACCAGATGGGGAAGATGGGGGTATTGATAGAGGAATAGCAAAACAGAATCGTCCATGGACTATAGACCATGGTCCATGGACAAAACATACACAACTTAAAAAACAAAATACAATGTCAACTTACAAAATCGATGCAGCACACAGTGAAATTACTTTTAAAGTAAAACACTTAATGATCACCAATGTAACCGGTAGCTTTACCAAATTTGATGCTACCCTTGAAAGTGAAGCGCCTGATTTCAGCGATGCGAAAATTACATTTGAAGCAGATACAAACAGTATCACTACCAACAACGAACAACGTGACGGGCATTTAAAAAGCGATGACTTTTTCGCTGCTGATAAATTTCCGAAACTGAGTTTTGTATCCAAAAACTTTACCTATACAAAAGGCACCGAGTTCCTCCTCACCGGCGATCTCACTATCCGCGACCAGACGAAGCCTGTTGAACTGACCGTTGAGTATGGTGGTACAGCAACAGATCCTTACGGACAGGTAAAATCAGGTTTTGAAATCAACGGTAAAATCAACCGTAAAGATTTCGGTCTCACCTGGGGTGCAGTAACAGAGGTGGGCGGTGTTGTGGTGAGTGATGAAGTGAAGTTGCATTTGAATGTGCAGATGATCAAGCAGGCGTAAGCAATGGGTGACGTCATTGCGAGGCACGAAGCAATCTGTGCCTCAACGTTCAGCCTGTTATTCGAAACACAGACTGCTTCGTGCCTCGCAGTGGCGTACCTTACGTACTCAACGGATACATCATGACAACAGCCACCATCGCTTCCACCAACTATACAGTTTCCTTACAAAACGGCAGGCATGAATTCTTATCGGATGAACCTGTAGAAAAAGGAGGAGTGGATGCGGGTCCGGCACCGGATGAATTGCTGGAGGCATCATTGGCAAGTTGCACGGCTGTTACTTTGCGTATGTATGCAGAACGCAAGAAATGGCCGGTAGCAGAAATAGAAGTAACAGTGACCCTGGAAAGAATCGAAAAGAAAACGGTCTTTACCAAATCGATCAAGGTAAATGGTGAGATAGACGATACACAGAAACAACGTTTATTAGAGATCGCCGAACTATGTCCCGTTTCTAGAACATTGCGCGGTGACATTGAGATCAAAGGAAATATTTCCTGATAACTTTGCGTCCATTGCGGTCCCTTGCGTTCTTTGCGTTCCGGCTTTTGATCCCGAAAAACAGCAAGATGCAATTTTATGCGAAGAGAGCAAGCATTGAACAAAGCCCTAATTCACGTGTTATTATATCATAACACCTCAAAATATATCTAAATTAAATGAATATAGAGATCATATCAGGCAGTCCCAAAAAAGACAGCACCTCTAACCGGGTGGCCGTTTTTTTAAAGAGATACCTGGCTGAAAATACACATCATCATATAGACATTATTGATGTGCGTGATTGGAACCTTCCTTTATTACAACAGGTGTTTACCAGCGAGGAAAAAACACCGGACGCCTTTAAAGAGTTGGCTAAACGAATGTTTGCGGCGGATGCTTTTATATTGGTATCGCCCGAATACAATGGCAGTTATTCGCCTGCCCTGCAAAACCTGCTGGACCATTTTCCAAAACAGAGCCATAAAGCATTCGGCATCGTAAGTGCTTCGGCCGGCCCGATGGGTGGCATGCGCTCTACACAGCAATTGCTGCTGCTGATACCGGCGCTTTTTGGTATTGCATCACCCCATATGCTGGTAACGCCCCTGGTTGACAAGAAATTTGATGCGGAAGGGAACCTGGTTGACCCGCTTTTCCAGAAAAATATCGACAATTTTGTTAATGAATTCTTATGGCTGGCCCAAACCCTGCACCCGGAAGTGGAAACTGTATATAATTAACGATAAAAATGTGGCGGAGTTGTAACTTCGCCACTTCTTTTTAATAACCATCATGAGCGACGACATTAAACACGAATGCGGGCTTGCCTTCATCCGTTTAAGAAAGCCCTTCTCCTACTACCAGCAAAAACATGGCGCCGTTACGTACGGTTTGAACAAACTGTACCTGCTGATGGAAAAACAACACAACCGCGGCCAGGACGGAGCAGGCATAGCCGCTGTTAAACTCAATGTTGAACCAGGCAATCCTTTCTTACACCGTATGCGCAGTTGCGCACAGCAACCTATCGCAGATCTTTTTTTTAAGATCGGGCAGGAAATAGCTGAACTGGAAAAATACCAACCTGATATCAAACAACATCCCGGCCTCATGAAGGGTCATCTGCCGTTTTTGGGAGAGATCTTATTGGGCCATTTACGATATGGAACACAGGGAAAAAATAATACAGAATTCTGTCACCCGTTTATTAAAAGGGACCTGATGCCGGGAAAGAATCTTGCCTTGGCAGGAAACTTTAACCTGGTAAATACAGATGAACTATTCGACCTGATCAATATGGATCCGGGCGAATTTCAAAAGCAAAGTGACCTCGCGGCGATGATGGAAGTATTGCATCATTTCCTCGCAAAAGAAGATGAGTTACATCCCAATGCCGCAGATATAGCAACTGTGCTGAAAAAAGCAACACCTTTATTTGACGGCGGTTATACCGTTGGCGGTGTATTAGGAAACGGGCACAGTTTTGTCATGCGCGATGAACATGGGATCCGTCCGGCGTATTATTATATTGATGATGAAGTGATCGTTGCAGCAAGTGAAAGAGCGGCGATCAGAACAACATTCAATGTGGGTGAAAATGAGGTGTTGGAACTGATGCCAGGCACCGCATTGATCGTTGATGATGCGGGTAATTATAAAATCGAACAGATCCTTCCACCCAAAGAAAGAAGGGCCTGTAGTTTTGAACGGATTTATTTTTCACGCGGCAGCGATGAAAAAATTTATCGGGAAAGAATTGCATTGGGACATCACCTAAGCAAGACTGTTCTGGAAAGTATCAGTTACGATCTGAAGAATACCATCTTCTCATATATACCTAATACCGCCGAAGTTGCTTTCTATGGTTTGGTAAAAGGTATGGAAGAATACCTCAACAAAATAAAAGTAGAACGCATACTCAGTTGGGGCAATGATTTTACGCCGGAGAAACTGGAAGAAATGGTAACGCGGAAGATCCGCCAGGAAAAGATCGCCATCAAAGACGTGAAACTCCGCACATTCATTACCGAAGATGCGAACCGGAATGAAATGGTGCAGCACGTATATGATATTACGTACGGAACCGTTCGCCGTAACGAGGATACATTGGTAGTGATCGATGACAGCATTGTACGGGGAACCACTTTAAAAGAAAGTATCGTTCGCATGCTGGCCCGTTTGGCACCGAAAAAAATCATTGTTGTTTCATCAGCACCACAGATCCGTTACCCGGATTGTTATGGAATTGACATGAGCAAACTCGGCGATTTCATTGCTTTCCGTGCAGCGATCGCTTTACTGAAAGAAAGAAATATGGAACATGTGCTCACAGAGATCCATGATAAAATAAAAGAACTGCAACGCAACAATCAACTGCATACAGAGAATGTGGTACGCCAGGTTTACAAACCATTTACAACGCAGGAAATATCAGATAAGATCGCACAACTCATCACACCACCGGAGATCAACATCAATATCGAAGTCATTTATCAAACCATCGAAGATCTTCATGACAGTTGTCCTACCAATACAGGTGATTGGTACTTCACAGGGAATTATCCAACAGCAGGAGGAAACAAGGTGGTGAATAAGGCGTTCTTAAATTATGTTGAGGGGAAGAATGTAAGGGGATATTAAGATTGGCGGATTACGAATTAACGGATTCGCGAATTAGTATCCGCCAATTTGTAAATCAAACCCTGTAACAAATCGCATTAATATTCATCCCTGCACCCACCGAAGCAAACATGATAATATCTCCCGGCTCTATTTCGTGGGCGCCGAATTTTTCATGTTTTACAAGATCATATAAAGTAGGAATGGTAGCAACCGAACTGTTGCCGAATTTATGGATGCTCATGGGCATGATATCTGAAGGCACGTCTCGTAAGCCGTATAGTTTGTATAAAGCTTTTACAAAACCTTCATCCATTTTTTCATTGGCCTGGTGAAGGAAGAATTTTTTTACATCGGTTACCTGTAGGCCACATTTGTCCAGGCAGGCTTTCATCGCGAGCGGAACATTCTTGATGGCGTATTCGTATACTTTACGCCCTTTCATTTTCATGTAGCGGATATCGGGATCTGCACCAGGGAAATTTGATTTTCCGTATTGGAGATAAAACGCTTCATCAACGCAATGGCTCTGCACGCTGCAGGCAAGAATGCCGCTCTCAGTTTCATCAGCGGGTAAGGCCTCAATAATGGTAGCGCCTGCACCATCACTGAAGATCATACTGTCGCGGTCATAGATATCGATCACGCGGCTTAGTGTTTCGGCACCGATCACCAAACATTTTTTTGCCATGCCTGATTTAATATAAGCATCAGCCTGTATCACACCCTGTATCCAACCGGGGCAACCGAACAAAATATCATAAGCCACACAATTTGGATTACGGATGCCAAGTGATTGTTTTACACGCGATGATAATGCGGGCAGTGCATCTGTTTGTATGGTGTCTTTTAATACGTTCCCGAAATTATGTGCTACGATGATCTGGTCAAGTGTTTCAGGATCGATACCTGCATCTTTGATTGCATTCCGTGCAGCAATAGTGGCCATATCAGAAGTGTTCATATCACTATCTGCATAACGGCGCTCTTCAATGCCGGTGATATCCCTGAATTTATCTACTATTTCATTGGCGGCGGCTACAATGGGTTCGTGGTCCTCGCCATAAAACTGCTGTGTGATAAAATCCCTGTTGGTCTTAATATTCGGGGGAATATAACTTCCGGTTCCTGTGATCACGGTTCTTATGTGCGGCATACAATGAGTTAGTGCTTTTTAGAACGAAACTGCCCGGGGCAGGTTTTCAAATGTAATAATTAATCACACACAAAAAAACGACCGGCTGTTAGTTGCCGGTCGCTGTTTTACATGAGTGGTGAGCGGTTAGTCGTGAGTCAGCCACTCACGACTGACCACTCACTACTCACGATCAAAGATATTTATCCCCCTTATTCCTCTTCACTTCCGCCACATATTCCTTAATGGATTGCTCTTTTTCTTTTTTGCAGATCAGTAGCACATCTTTTGTATCTACAATGATAAAGTCATCCATACCCTGTAATACCACTAATTTTTTGTTAGGTGCAGAAACCATGCATTTGGTGGCATCGATCACGATCACATTCTCACCGGCAACTGCGTTACCGAGATAATCTTTTTCGAGGTTATCATAAGCACTGTTCCAGGTACCCAGGTCACTCCAGCCAAAAGAAGAAGGGATCACGTATACATTATCCGCCTTCTCCATAATGGCAAAGTCGATGGATACATTCGTACATAAAGGATAGATCCGGTTAATAGCTTCTTTCTCTTTCGGCGTATTCAGGTTTTCTTTTTCACCGTCGAACAGGTCGAACATTTCAGGCTGGTATAATTCAAAGGCTTTTACCACATTTTTTACCTGCCAAACAAAGATGCCGGCGTTCCAGAGAAAATCTCCGCTGGCAAGAAAGGTTTTGGCCAGTTCCAGGTTAGGTTTTTCAGTGAAGGTCTTTACTTTATAAATTCCCTCAGCAACAGCCATCGGTTCATGCTGTATATAACCATAGCCTGTATTGGGATGCGTTGGTTTAATTCCCAGTGTTACCAGCGATTTAATGTGTTTTACAAAATCCAGCGCCTGCAAAGTGATCTTTCGGAAATTTTCATTATCCAGTATCATATGATCACTCGGTGCCACGATCAGTGAAGCCTCGGGATCTTTCTGCATCAGTTTAAATGAAATATATGCCACGCAGGGGGCCGTGTTCTTACGGCTGGGCTCTGCTATGATATTCTCAGGCGATAATCCGGGCAATTGTTCTTTTACAATATGTACATATTCTTCAGAGGTAACTATGAAGATATTTTCCGCAGGGATAAAAGCAGCATACCGCTCAAACGTCCATTGGATCAAAGATTTGCCTGTATTCAATATATCGAGGAACTGTTTCGGATAACCCGTCCGGCTGCTTGGCCAGAAACGGCTTCCGATACCGCCTGCCATGATGGCTACATAGTGGTGCTTGTTCATTAATTCAAAAGTTAGGTAACGGCATTTTGCGCTGCAATATTACAGGCTTTATTCCAGCTATTAGCTCTTAGCAGAAAAACATATTATTATACCACCAAACAAGCTTACAGCTAATGCCTAATAGCTAACAGCTTCTATACAATTCCCTCCCTCACCAGATCATGTATATGCAAAATACCCAGGTATTTACCGTTTTCTGCTACGATCAACTGGCTGATATCGTTCTTTCGCAATTCTTCTAATGCTTCTACTGCCAATAAACCGGGAGCGATCGTCTTTGGATCAGGTGATAAAATGTCTTTTGCGGTGATGGATTGAAGGTTATCACTTTTTTCCAGCATCCGCCTCAGGTCGCCATCGGTAATGATACCGGTTAATTGTCCGTTTGCCTCAATAACAGCTGTAACACCCAATCTTTTTTCCGTGATCTCAACGATCACTTCTTTTAAAGTGGCGGTTGATAATACCGCTGGTTTTTCATTTGCAGCATAGAGATCAGATACCCGCAGGTATAAGCGTTTTCCAAGATTGCCACCCGGATGGAACCTGGCGAAATCCTGTCCTGTAAAACCATTCAGTTCCATCAGGCAAACGGCTAAAACATCGCCCATAACCATCTGGGCCGTTGTACTGCTGGTAGGGGCAAGATTATTGGGACAGGCTTCTTTGCTTACGGTTGTATTTAATATAATATCTGAATTTGTTGCGAGAAAACTCTCCGTATTTCCCACCATCCCCACCAGTATATTGCCAAAATTCCTGATCAGGGGTACCAGTACTTTGATCTCGGGGCTCTCCCCGCTTTTACTGATGATCATCACCACATCTCCCTCCTGTATCATACCCAGGTCGCCGTGAATAGCGTCGGCAGCATGCATAAAAAGAGAGGGGGTTCCGGTAGAATTAAGGGTAGAAACGATCTTTTGGGCCACAATCGCGCTTTTGCCAATGCCACTGATGACCAACCTGCCTTTTGCAGCATGGATCACTTCTACAGCTTTTTCAAAAGATGCGTCAATAAAAGCAGACAGGCCGGCAACAGACTGGGCCTCTAATTGGATGGTATACAGGGCGGTTTGCCTGGTAGATGCATTCATGGCGAACAAAGGTAAACTTTAACGGTTAACCTTGCGTATTGCCATGATACTTCGTTAACTTTGCCATCCTTTAAGAAAACTTCCTCCTGACCAGGAATTGCTAACGGATACTGCCTGCCGGATTGACAACTTTTACGTGACGATTTCGGGAAAATGAAGTATATTATTACCTGTTACTCCCGCTAAACGGGAAGAAAATTGATTTTTGATACATGGCAACCATTACAAAGAAAGCGGCCCCCAAAAAAGCTGCCACCCCCAAAAAGACTGCTGTACCTAAGGCAACAGCTCCAAAAACCACATCCGCCCATACCTACGATATTTACGGTGCACTCGAACAATATTTCGGCTTTCGTGAATTCAAAGGAACACAGGAACTGGCGATTAACAGTGTTTTAAATGGCACAGATACCTTTGTGATCATGCCAACAGGAGGAGGTAAAAGTTTATGTTACCAGCTTCCGGCGATGATTATGCCGGGTTGCGCCATCATCGTTTCTCCACTGATCGCTTTGATGAAGAACCAGGTTGACCTGGTGAGAGGATATAGTGAAAATGACGAAGTAGCGCATTTCCTGAATTCCTCACTTAACAAAGGACAGATCAAAGCTGTGCGCGATGATCTCACCGCCGGCAAGACAAAATTATTATATGTTGCTCCCGAAACGTTGACCAAACAGGAGAACCTGGATTATTTCAGCGACCTCGAGATCTCTTTCTTCGCGGTTGATGAAGCGCATTGTATTTCAGAATGGGGTCACGATTTCAGACCGGAATACAGAAGGCTTCGCGAGATGATGGATATCATCAATCCCGATGTTCCTGTTGTTGCCTTAACAGCAACCGCCACCCCGAAAGTAAAAAGCGATATCGTAAAGAACCTTGGTCTTCGTGAACCGAATATTTATCTTTCTTCCTTTAACAGGTCCAATCTTTATTACGAGATCCAACCTAAGATAGAAAAAGAACAAACGATCAAGAGTATTGTAAGATTCATCACCGGCCATAAAGGGAAAAGCGGGATCATTTATACACTTAACCGTAAAACAACAGAAGAACTGGCCGAGATCTTGATGGCTAACGGCATTAAAGCCGTTGCCTATCATGCAGGACTCGATCAGAAACTTCGTGCAGACAGGCAGGATAAATTTCTGAATGAAGATGTACAGGTGATCGTGGCAACCATCGCATTTGGTATGGGGATCGATAAACCGGATATCCGTTATGTGATCCATTTCAATATTCCCAAATCCATCGAAAACTATTACCAGGAAACCGGCCGCGCTGGTCGCGATGGTATGGAAGGTATTTGTGTATTATACTATTCGCACAAAGATGTTTCCAAACTCGAACACCTGATGCGTGATAAACCGTTAAGTGAAAGAGAAGTAGGCGCGCAACTGATAGATGAAACAGTGGCCTATGCTGAAAGTGCTGTTTGCCGTCGTAAAATACTACTCCACTATTTTGGCGAAAATTGGGACACACCCAACTGCGGTAACTGCGACAACTGCAAACACCCGAAAGAAAAAATAGAAGCAAAAGACGAAGTAGCAAAAATGCTGAAAGTGATCAAAGCGCTGGACGAACGTTTTACCACCGATTATGTGGTGAATGTTGCTATGGGTAAACTCACGCCACAGATCAATATTTACCGTCATGATGCATTACCTGTTTTTGGGATCAGTAAAGATGCGGAAGCGCATTTCCTGAACAGCATGGTAAGACAAATGTTGCTCGAGAACCTCATCAAAAAAGACATTGAAGAATACGGGTTGCTTAAGCTTACAGATAAAGGAGAAAAATTCCTGAAGAAACCGGCTTCCTTTAAAATTGTGCTCAATAATTTATTTGAAGATGCACAGTTTGATGAAGATGAAGGTGAGAATGCATCACAAACCGGCGCAGCCGCGGATGAGAAATTATTCGAGATGCTGAAAGAGCTTCGCCAGAAAGAAGCCAAGAAAAAAAGCCTTCCTCCTTTTGTGATCTTTTTGGAAAATTCTTTGCAGGATATGGCCACTATCTATCCCACAACACTGGAGGAAATGGAAAAATGCCAGGGTGTAAGCAAAGGCAAATCCATTAAATATGGCAAACCATTCGTAGAACTCATTGCGAAATATGTTGAAGAGAACGATATCGAAAAACCCGATGATTTTGTAATGAAGAGCGTGGCCAATAAAGCCAACAATAAAATTTACATTATCCAGAACGTAGATAAAAAAATTCCATTAGAAACCATCGCGAAGAACAAGAGCCTCAAACTCGATGAACTCCTCGAAGAAATGGAAACCATCGCCGCCAGCGGCACCAAACTCAACCTCGACTACGCCATCGACGAATGGCTGGATGAATACGACCAGGAAGAGATCATTGAGTATTTTAAAAACTGTGAAACCTCCTCCCTGCAAATAGCGCAGGAAGAGTTGAGTGAGAATAATTATAATTGGGAACAGTTGAAGATTATGCGGATTAAGTTTTTGAGTGTGTTTGGCAATTGATCGCGGACTTGTCCGCCGAAGAGGTGGAGTGCGCGGATTTTGAATATGATCTTTAGGAGGGCCCGTTCATTGGACGGGCTTTTTTATTAAAGTCACATGTAGATAATGATTAAGGAAAGCCTTAATTTATTCTGGTTTGATAGTTTGTTATTTCTGTTTGAGAAAGATTGTCTGGTAATACCAATCGATAATGCTTTTCTGAAACAACTACAATTCCATTGTCGGTTAAATCAAATTCGAATAGTGCTATGGAGCCATTATCCATAAACTGAGCAGCAATTGGCTTACAAATTAAATTGGGAAATTTTGCCTTGCCGAGGGCAAAGTCTTGTTCGATTTGAACAACGCCTAACTTATCGCTTCCTCCCTTTGCTTGAACTGGTATAACAAAATGAACGCCTTTTTTATCTATTCCAATATAAATTTCATCAGTCTCAACTTGACCAATATTAGGTACTGTAGTACGAAGATGGTTTTGTAAGGAATAGCAGGTTAATCCAGTAAAAATATCGATAAGTCTATTATATCTGACAATTGCCAATAATGCTTGTTCATCGCTCAAAGCATAAATATTAATAATGCCAGGAGTTGAATCTGGGATCTTGGTTTCTGCTAAATGAGGAGTTGGTTTGAAATAGGTTTCTTTGACTAATGCTAAAGAGTACAAAGATCGGCCAGTTGATCTAATAATCCATTCATATCCTTTAGGCGCTGTAGAAGTTATTGAGACTGGTAAACTCGCTCGATAACGAAATGAATATAAAACATCGCCAAGATTCTTTGGAAGAGCAAGTTTTAATTTTGCAGCAGTAGTTTCAATTTCTTCTCGTTTGAAAGGAATTTCTTTAATACCTTTTTTAAAAGATTTTAAAAATATTGCTTCGATTATCAGAGAATAACGATTTGATTTTGCCATAAGTTTAAAAACTATTTATTTATCCAGGCCACCGTAAGATAACAACTTCTTCATTTAGATCCGTTTTTGTCGCAGTAGAAAATCTTGTTCTAAAAAGGTCTATTCTAATTAATTCATAGCCTAAGGATTGAGCAATATCTGCAATTAAATGCCCTGTTCGAATCATTACTCTTAGATATGACGCTTGATCACCAACAACATAAGCTAAATAAGCGTTTGGTTTAAGAACAGATTGTAATTCTAATAAATGTTTAGCCATGCCCCCAAAATACAGCCGAGTAACTCTATGATATAACTTCTCAAAACCTGAAGTTTTACCTAACTCAAGCCTTCTGGTCTCAATTTCTTCAGCTATCCTTTGAATTTCAGGGAACAATTTCACATATTGATCGTCAGTATCTTCTTTATATACTCCGCGTGTATTTGATCGTAACAATGTCTTCTTGAATTTTTTTAATTCGTCCTTGTTGTTAATAAAGCCCAATAATACGGATTCTAATCTCGTAGTTCGAGTATAGTCTTTTTCATTTGGATATGGAGGAGAAGTAATAACCGCGGACACTTTGACTCCCTTTAAATGATCTTTTATATTTCTGGCATCGCTTAATATAACTTTAGCTGGTGCTTTATATTTGAGAGTCTTCGCGTAGCCTAATCCTGTTGCGATTTTTTTAACTTCATTAAACCATGACATAATAACAATAGCATCCGGTTTGATTTTCCCAACACCAACTTCGGGGCCAAACCTGAGATTACTGAACTGAAATACTGCAGAGTTCGCTAAAGCAATTGCTAAATACTTGTAGTATTTTGATTTTTTATACTCATTAATCCCGTCTAGTAAGATTAAGCATTTATGTAAGGGGATTGGGCTAATTGAGTCTTTTAAAATTAATTTAGATTGCTCCTTATTTAATTTTCTTAAACCAGTCTTCTTAGGACTACTTTTTAAGGGCATTTCAGAAAATCCTTGATCCGCTAGTTTTTTAAGGACTTCATTTTTAATTTTTGTAGCTATTCTTAGTAATTGTAAATCACTAACTACCCAGTCCGTTTTAACTGAACTAGCAAAATGTGCAAATGGATTTGCCTCTAAGCCAATCGAAGGAATACCCTTTAAAGCTGCAGTCACTAAAGTGGTTCCTGTACCACAAAATGGATCAAGAACTAAATCGTTTTTAGTTAATTTAAATTCAGTTAGATATTGTCTGACTAAATGTGGAGGATAGGATAATACAAATCGATACCAATCGTGAAATTCTCGATCGGAATCACTTAATTTATTACGAACAGAATTTTTGATATCTTCTTTATTGATCTTCATGTCGAGCAAATCTAAACGATCTGCATTAAAAGTATGCTCAAACATATTAAGTTGTAAATGGCATTTCATAAACAAGTGTGAGTAATAAATTTTGATAATATGAATTGGAATAATTTAATGTATCTGAAGTGTGAATTAGATACTTTAAGCTCATACTTGAAGTAAAGGGGGAAAAGGCATACTCTTATATTATAGATTAGACTTCATGTAAGGAATTTTGGACAAGTTGTTAGACGGGCATTAATTCGCCATTTATGGAATCTATTGGGTATCAGCGTCTCATTAAAAAACGCTCATGTCCGAAATCCAACAACAGGACAACCGCAGTAAGAGAGGCGGTATCCGCAGCAAAAAATTATCTACCCGTGTAGATCTTACACCGATGGTAGATCTTGGTTTCCTTCTGATCACCTTCTTCATCTTCACAACTACCATGCATGAGGCAAAAGGGATGAACCTGGTATTGCCTGATGATAAACCAACAACAGAACCGAATACCGCAGGGGAGGGAAAAACCATTTCACTCATTTTAAAGGACGATGATGTGATCCATTATTATCACGGACTGAAGCAGGATCAACCTCAATCCACTGACTATTCGGTAGCAGGATTGCGTTCGGTGATACAGCAAAAGATCAGGGAAGTAAAGAACCGGTTTGGAAAAGATGCCGAGACGATCATCCTGATCAAGCCCACCGATGGCGCCAGCTACAGGAACATTGTTGCCGTGCTGGATGAGATGCTGATCAATGATGTAAAAAAATATGTACTGATGGAACCGTCCATCACGGAAAAATACCTGTAAGAAAGGGGAAAATTCCCGTTTCTGCCCAGGAGTGAAGTTTATTGGCACCATAGTTGTGATATTTGAGCAGCGATCACAACAATTAATGTGTCATTACATAACCCCGGTGGAATGACATTTTTAATAACAGCTTAAACAGAAAGACATGTACATACAAAATTTACAACCGGGCCTGGTAGATAACCTCAGTTATGTAACTGTGATGGCTAATAAAACAGGGAGGCTCATTCTGAAGGTCCTCGATATTGAAGGACGCATCGCTAAAACGGTTGTAGCAAATATCAACGAAGGCAAACAGCAATTAGAACTCAATATGGGCGACCTGAACAGCGGCCGCTATGTAATGAACGCATTCAGCGGGGATACCTTTATCAAATCCATCCGATTCGTTAAGCAATAGTCTTTTTTCAATTGGGGGTATATATATGGGTCTTGTCTGTGGACGAGACCTATTTTTTTGATGGCACACGGATGACCTCGCTACGCTGAAGCTTCGCGAAGGCGAGCGCGGATCAAGCAGATTAGCACGGATCAGATCAGTTAAAATCCGTTTTTTCCGCGTCATCCGCGTGCCATTTTTATGAATTTGACGAGGCATTTATTTTTTCTTATAAGACACTACCCGCAGCTTCACATTCTCCCGGATATTCAGATAGAAAAGATTCATATCAGCGATATGGTAATTCTTAGCAGTGTAGAAAATATTACCAAAAAAATGCGGCTTATCGGTCCACAGTACACCCTGGTTGATCTTCGCTCTTACGCTTCCTTTCACAGATTTATTAAAGTTCAACAGTATGGCTCCTTTGTTCAATGATCTATCGGCTGATGGGATATCTGCATCCCAGGTAAGCGGGTTGGTTACAATGGAAACGAATTTCTCTTTCTGTATATAGCTGGGTTCATACCCATCCTTAAAAGTTCGCCAACTGATCGCGCAGCCGGTTTGATCAGGCGTATTACAGGGTTTGATCGAAGCAAAATAATCAGGTTCCAAAGGCATCCCGATTAAATAGGCAGCAATGAGTTTTTTCTGTAGTTCCTTTCCATCAAAAAATTCTTTTAATAAACGCTTGCCATGCGTAGATCCCTGGCTATGTGAGGCGATAATGATGGGTCGCCCATTATTATCATTTTGCAGGTAATAAAGAAACGCTGTCTTCACATCTTGATATGCAAGATCAAATGCAGCGATCGCGTGTGTTGTATCGTCTGCTGTTATGGGGAGATAGGAAAAATAATTCGCCTGCCGGTACCTTGGAGAGAAAACCCTACCGGCTTCATTAAAAATACTCGCCTGGAAGAGTATGCTGGAATAATCTGTTTTCGCATTCAATTCGGCATTGTCTATCGGCGCGTTCCAACCGAAAGGTTTTGTTTTGTCGGTATAGGTTGTTGGATAGATAAAAAATACATCCACATTGGTATCCCGCTGATAATTTTCACGGAACGGAAGCGGAACACTATCAGATGGATCCCATTTCCAGGGATGCGCCGCCCAGTAATCAAGACTACTGTAATCAGGTGAGCCTGTTGCTGTGGTAAAAGGATAGTTAGAAACAAAACGATGATACTTATTGCTGCACGCGAGGGACAAAAAGCAGATCACAGGCAGTAACACAGAGTATTTACGTATCATTCCTTCAAAGTTGATAAAAATCTCCATCAAAACCAGTTTATCTACACTATCTGTTATTTGGCGGTTCTTTTGTAATTTTCCAGACGGATTTTGACAGATCTATTTATTTCACTTTAAAATCTAACGACTATGTCTATTCCAGTAGTTGACCTGGCAGATTTTCTCAGTGGCGATCCGCAGCGTAAAGCGGCATTCGTTGAGTCACTGGGTAAGGCCTACGAAGAAGTGGGTTTTGTTGCAGTTAAAAATCATGGCGTACCCGATGAACTGATCGCCCATCAATATGAATATGTTCAGCAGTTCTTTTCCCTGCCATTAGAAAAAAAGCTTGAATATGAAGTGCCGGGTCTTGCCGGTCAGCGTGGTTATACCAGTTTCGGCCGTGAACATGCCAAAGGAAGCGATGCGCCGGATCTGAAAGAATTCTTTCAATACGGACAGACAGTAACAGACAATGACCCCATCAAATCCGAATACCCCGAAAATGTTTCGGTTGATGAGATCAAACCATTTAACAAAACACTCTACGATGCCTACCGCAATTTTGAAAAAAGCGGAACGGCTCTATTACAGGCCATCGCATTGTATTTAGGACTAGAGGAACATTATTTTGATAAGTATGTACATAATGGGAATTCTATTCTCCGTTGCATACACTATCCACCCATTACCAATGAGCCCAAAAGCGCGATCCGTGCGGAACAGCATGAGGATATTAACCTGATCACTCTGCTGGTAGGCGCTTCTGCAGATGGCTTGCAGATCCTCACCAAACAAGATGAATGGGTTGGCGTAACCTCGCTGCCGGAACAGATCGTAGTGAATGTGGGTGATATGCTGCAAAGACTCACCAACAATAAACTACGCAGTACTACCCATCGCGTGGTAAACCCTAAAAGAGAACTCTGGCATACCAGCCGTTTTTCCATGCCTTTCTTCCTGCATCCAAGAAGCGAGATGAACCTGGCATGTTTAGATAGTTGTATTGATGCCGAACATCCAAAAGCGTATCCCGATGCAACAGCGGGAGAGTACCTGGATGAGCGCTTAAGAGAAATTGGCTTGAAGAAATAACGGAGTTCTAATATATACAACATGCGAACTGTGCCTCTGTGCCTCTGTGTGAAAATTAAATTGCACAGAGGCACAGAGGCACAGTAAGAGGAGGAAATTTGCAGTTCCTCCTCTTTTATGTGGCAGATGACCTATTTGTTTACAGGCACATATTATTTTTTATTAAATTTCCAGTAAACCCAAGCCTCCTCAGTGGTTCTAACGCGCCATATACCTTTTTTGCGAGCTGTATTCTGGCATAGCATTACTGCTGTGGGCGGTCCGCAGGGACATATGGGTATGATGCTTAAAACCTTTGTTCAGCAGCGCCGCGATGTTACTGAGCAGGAGTTGATGGAATACAATGGTTTTTGCCAGCTGCTTCCAGGCGCTTCTTCTACCCAAACACTTACACTGATCGGTTATAAAAGAGGCGGACTTCCACTGGCGATACTTACTTTATTGATCTGGATCACACCTGCCTGTACTTTAATGGGCGGCATTTCTTTCCTGCTCGACTACCTGGAAGATATGGGCATAACCGTGGGCGTATTCAAATTTGTAAGACCGATGGCCATTGGGTTTATCGCTTATTCAACCTTTCGAATGTTCGGGATCGCGATCTATAATCCCATTACGATCGTGATCATGTTATTGGCAACCATTGTTACTTTTTTCGCCTTCAAAACACCCTGGGTTTTTCCTGCTTTGATTGTGGCAGCGGGTATCGCAACCAATTTCAGTGATAAACGGATCCCGCAAAAAGGTGTTCCTCCCAAAAAGATCAAATGGGGTAACATACTTATTTTCTTTACTGTATTCGCACTTGCCGGATATTTATCGGAAACCGCCAGCAACAACAACTGGCAACATCGCAAAGCCATTAACCTTTTTGAGAACTCCTACCGTTTCGGCAGCCTTGTGTTTGGCGGTGGCGATGTATTGATACCGTTGATGTACGAGCAATATGTAACCCGTCCCGAAACGAAACGTGTACAGGAAAGCAAACGGGCAGTGCTTCGTTTAACACGCGAAGATTTCCTAACCGGATCCGGAATGGTCAGGGCAATTCCCGGCCCCGTATTTTCTATCGGTGCCTATACGGGTGGAATGGTGATGCGCGATGAGGGTCCTGTATTGCAATTACTGGGTTGTGTTATCGGTGCCATCGGTATTTTTCTCCCGAGTGCCTTATTGGTGCTTTTCTTCTTTCCCGTATGGCATAACCTAAAAAAATATGCGGTTATTTACCGCTCGCTGGAGGGCATCAATGCAGCAGTAGTAGGCATTATGGCCGGTGCCACCTGTTATCTTGTGCAGGATACTTTCCTCAGCTCACTCATCAAAGCCGAATCCATCGGTATCTGGGATTTGGTAGTCGTGATCATTACGTTTTTATTGCTCCGTATGAACCGGATACCGGCACCGTTTATTGTGTTGGTTTGTTTGATATTGGGCGCATTGGTCTAGGGAAATTAGTAATTAGTAGTTAGTAGTTAGTAATAGGGGCTGATGCGATTCCCTGAGGTACTAAAAATGGCATGATTTGCATTGTGAAGCCAGCCCGCACTTAAGGAATTACTAATTACTAACTACTAATTACTAATTATTAATTATATTAGTCTCATGGTCACACTAGCACTTTACAACCTCAAAGGTGGTGTAGGTAAAACCGCAGCCACTATAAACCTGGCGTATTTAGCTGCCAAAGAAGGCTATAAAACTTTGATATGGGATATGGATCCGCAAGGCTCCTCTTCCTTTTATCTTGGTGCCAAATCAACAGCCAAAAATGAATCAAGAAAATTGCTCAACAGCGAAATGGAACTGCTTGATGCAGTTCAGAGTTCCGCTTATGAGAACCTTGATATCATTCCAGCCGATCTCTCGGCACGGCATGCAGATGTTCTGCTCCACGAGATGAAACAATCAAAAAGAAAGATCGCAACATTACTGTCCGGTTTAAAAAAGGACTACGATGTGGTAATATTGGATTGCCCTCCCGGCATTTCCATATTGCATGATGCGATTTTTTCGGGGGTGGATTGGATATTGATGCCAAACATTCCTACTACTTTATCTATCCGTTCATATGAAACGGTAGCTTCTTATTTTAAAGAGAACGATTTGGATCTTGGTAAAGTAAAATGTTTCTTCAGCATGGTAGATCATCGTAAGAACCTGCACCATGAAGTGATGAATGAATTTTATAAGGATAAATATTTCCTGAAAAGCTATATACCTTACCTGAGCGATGTAGAAAAAATGGGCATCAACGAAGCACCATTGGAAACCTTTGCCCACAGCAGTTATGCGGCGCAGTGTTACCGTGATCTCTGGAAAGAGATCAAGAAGAATTGTATTGATGATTAATGCCGTTACTGCAAAGAACTAAATAATCTGTGATTGCGGTACTCTCGAAAAGAGTAGACACGAATTGAAACGAATGAATTCTACCAATGTAAGATGGATCAACAAATCGGTCATCATTCGTTCTGATTCGTGTAATTCGTGTTTATAGATTCGAAACATATGTTGCTTCGCTCGCTCGCTCGAAATGACGGTCTAAAATAATTCGCTTTATGAACAGAGAACTCACCTCCTGGCACAGCCCCGCTTTAGGAAAAGACATGCCTATCGCTTCATACGGTCATTATGGGTTTGCCTTATTGCTGATACCAACCGCAGCAGCCGATTACCTCGAATATGAAAGATTTCAATTGATAGATGCACTGGCACCTTACATTAATGGAGGTAAACTGCGTGTGTTCAGCATCGACAGCATGAACAACGAAAGCTGGATGAACAATGAAATGCAACCCTCGCACAAAGCGATCCGGCAGAACCAGTTCAATGAATATGTTTTTAATGAAGTAGTTCCCTTTATACGAAATGCCACCAGCCAGGACATCATGATCTACACCTGTGGTGCATCCTTTGGCGCCTTGCATGCGATGAACCTGTTCTTAAAAAGACCCGATATTATCAATGGTGTGATCAGTATGAGCGGCGTGTACAACCTTACAGAATACACCAAAGGTTTTTTTGACGACCAGGTGTATTATAACAGCCCCGAACATTATTTACCAAACCTTACGGATAACTGGTACCTCGAAAAGATCAAGGCGAGCCATCACATACATATCTATACCGGCAGCGGTTCTTACGAGGACCCCGATGCATCCAAACGTTTTGCAGGTGTACTCTATAACAAAGGCATCTGGTACGATCTCGATGTTTGGGGCGCAGACATTAACCATGATTGGCCCACGTGGCGAACGATGTTGCCGTATATTATTGATACGAAATTCTGATCACGGATTTCACGGATTTTACCACGAATTTCACAGGCGAAATCCGTGAAATCTTAGAGCTAGTCCAGTAGATCCGCGATTAAATCCGTGAAATCTGTGATTGCAAAAGCCTCGTTAATTCCACCCTTATCGCTTGTACTCTGCCAACCCTGCTTTAATATTACAACCTAAATCAAGGATTTGAGTAAAAGGCTACCTGTTGTTGGATTCATACTTGTACTGGTATTCGGATGTATGCTGCAAAAAGCAGGCGCTCAGTATATTACCATCAGCGGTACCGTTTATGATATCACGGCACGCAGGCCATTGGAAGCGGTGGGAGTTATCAGCACATCCGGCAGGGGGGCGATCACCGATTCGTTGGGAAAATATACAATCACCGTACGTGCCAAAGATTCCATCTGGTTCTCGCTCATTGGCAAGACTACCGTAAAGTACCCTGTTGATACGATCAGCAATCTCGAGAGTTTTAATGTGATGATCCATATGCGCGCAACTGAACTACCCGAAGTAAAAGTGCGCAACAGCTATTATAAACTCGATTCGATACAGAACCGGAGAGATTACGCTAAAGTCTTCGACTTTAAAAAACCAACACTTGGGCTATCCAGAAGCGCACCAGGGTACAACCCCGGTGGGTTAACCGTTGGATTTGATCTTGATGGTATCATCAACATGTTCCGCTTTAAACGTAACCGCAGTATTCTTGCGCTGCAAAACCGGTTACTTGCTGAGGAACAGGAAAAATATGTGAACCGCCGTTACAATAAACTGTTTGTAAGGAAACTTACCAAGCTCCAATCACCCGAACTGGATACGTTTATGGTTCGCTTCAGGCCAGACTATAATGTGATGCAATTACTGAGTGATCTTGAACTGGGTTATTATATCCAGCAGGCTTTTGAACAATATAAGACAACGAGGTATGACTGGAGGGGAGGGATGAAGCGGAGGGAAGAGGAGGAATAATTTTATATGTTGAATGAGGTTGTCATTTTTTTGAGATAGGTCAAAGAAGCTGGAACCCTCATTCAACATTTAAAATTCAACATTCAACACAGCCCTCTCCCCCAACAATTTTATCATCGGTAACAACCCCCCAAACCTTGCATCATTACTATGTCCCTGTTTCCAGCGATGATAGATTTGTTGTGCGATCACTGCATTTTTAAACAGTCCGAATACATAATAGAAGTTGATATCAGAAAGATCCCGCCCGCTTTTTTCTGCGTAGCGATCGATGATCTCCTTTCTTGTAAAGTTTCCCGGTAACCAGGAGAGATTATATTGTTTGAACACATCACCTTCCCCTTCTTCAAACCAATAAGCAAGTGTAGCGCCAAGATCCATCAGTGGATCGCCAACGGTTGACATTTCCCAATCTAATACACCAGTGATCTCTGTAAAATTGTTCTCATTCAACAAAAGATTATCGTATTTGTAATCATTGTGTAAAAATGCAGGCGGCTGTTCGCGTGGTTGATTTTTTTGTATCCATTCTGCAACAGCATCAATTGATGCGATCTTATCTGTTTCGGCTGTATAATATCTTTTTACCCAACCGTCTACCTGTCTTTGAACATAACCATCGGGTTTGCCCAGTTGTTCCAGTCCCGTTGTTTTTATATCCAATGCATGTAAGGCAACTAAATTATCTATGAGTGAAGCAGAAAGTTGGTGCATGGTTTCTGCGGGAATATTCATCTTAAGTGCATTGTGTGCACGAAGAATGATACCATCCAGTTTTTCCATCACGTAAAAAGGTGAACCGATAATTTCTGTGGATTCACAATAAATAATGGGTGTGGGGACTTTTGCATAATGGGGTTTCAATAAAGAGAGTACGCGAAACTCCCTTCCCATATCGTGCGCCGATTTAATATTGGCACCGGGTGGAGGCATGCGTAAAACAAATTCTTTATTCTCTGTTTGTAAACAATAAGTAAGATTAGAGTAGCCGCCGGTGAAACGGGTAATGCTTTTTACTTCGCCGATTTGCGGGGCGTGTTGTTGCAAATATTCATTGAGTGAATGGAGATTTAATTCGCCTTCTTTCAATGCAGTTGTATTCTGACTCATCAACTAATATTTTTTCTGTGAATCTCTGTGCTCTCTGTGTCTCTGTGGTGAAAAAAGATAGAAGCGAAGGCTTTACCACAGAGACACAGAGAGCACAGAGTTGCACAGAGGGTTATCGTTTCTTCTTGATGTCTAATCCATATTTTTTTAAGATACTCAGTGCTAAATTCTGTTTATGCACCTCATCTGCTCCATCCCAGATGCGTGCGCCGCGTTCGTGTTGGTATAGGTTGGCGAGGATGGTATCATCGGATAAACCCAATGCGCCATGTGTTTGTATCGCCCGGTCCAACACTTTTAATACCATATTGGCCACGTAAAATTTAATACCTGATATTTCATCACGCACAGCGGATGCAGTGGACTGGTCTATATTGTGTGCGGTACGTAATACCAATAAGCGTGATGCATCTATCTCAACACGGCTCTCTGCAATAAAGCCCTGTATGAATTGTTTCTCACCCAACATCACGCCTTCTTCCATTTCTCTTGTGGCGGCGCGTTGGCATAAAAGATCAAATGCTTTTTCTGCTATACCGATCCATCGCATACAATGATGAATGCGCCCCGAACCCAAACGCTCCTGCGCTAAACGGAAGCCATTACCTTCTTCTCCAATTAAATTGGTAACAGGCACACGACAGTTGTTATACCGGATCTCTGCATGACTGGCCCAGCCTTCACCTGCTTCACCAAACACAGGGATGTTGCGGATGAATTTAAAGCCTGGCGTATCAGTTGGAACAATGATCATGCTTGCCCGCTGGTGTGGTGCAGCATCGGGATTGGTTACTGCCATCACAACAGCAAATGCAGCACCATCGGCAGAAGACGTAAACCATTTGTGTCCGTTGATCACATATTCATCTCCTTCGCGAACAGCTGTAGTAGCCATTCGTGTGGGATTGGATCCGGGATATTCGGGTTCCGTCATAGAAAAACAACTGCGGATCTTTCCTTCGGATAGGGGATGTAAAAACCTTTCTTTGATCGATGCTGATCCAAACTTGCTGATGAGTTCTGTATTACCGATATCAGGAGGCTGACAATTAAAAGTGTATTGTCCGTAATAAGGTGCATATGATAATGCTTCACTCACCTGTGCAAATTCGCAAAGCGTTAATCCCATACCCCCTTCCTCTCTGGAAAGGTGCAGGTTCCATAACCCCAATGCCTTTACTTTCTCACGCTTCTCCTGTAATATTTTTTCTGTTTGTTTGAATGGACGGGTTGCATGATCTTTTTCTAGCGGGATCAGTTCTTCCAATACAAAAGCGTTCACCCTTGGTAATAGTTCTTTCAATCGTTCGGTAGCAAAAACAGATTCCATAGTTTGATTATAGTGATTTTTGAAATGTTGAACGTCATTGCGAGGCACGAAGCAATCTGTGCTACAAATTGCGGGAACTCTTGACATGTTCACACAGATTGCTTCGTGCCTCGCAATGACGGCCGGGTTCGATCTTTACTTCATCATTCAAAATTCCTTGTTCAATATTCAAAATTTCATTTAAATCGTCACTCCTCCATCAGCCGTAAATATCGTCCCCGTACAATACCCCGATGCATTCGATGCAAGAAACAAAGCCAATCCTGCGATTTCATCAACGGTCCCCATTCTCGCAATCGGTAATTGTTTTACAAAATGATTCAGCCATTTTTCATTCTGCCAAAGCGCTTCAGAAAATTTTGTTTTGATCAATCCCGGGCAGATCGCATTCACCCTGATATTATCTGCACCCCATTCCTTCGCCGTAACTTTTGTAAGCATATTTAATGCGGCTTTTGAAACGGAATACATTCCAAGTCCGGGATCGGGTGTGAGACCCGCGATAGAGCTGATATTGATCACACTGCCACCACCACGTTCTTTCATAACAGGATACACCAATTTTCCCAATTCAAACGGGGCTTTCACATTTACATTCATGATCTTATCAAACGCCCATTCCTCGCATTGCACCACTGGTCCGTATACGGGATTGGATGCTGCATTGTTTACAAGAATATCAATGCCTCCATATAAACCCACCACCTGGTCAACTAATTTTTTACAGGCTGCAATATCTCCTGCATTGGCTGCGATGCCGCTGCATTGGCCTCCTTCATTTGTAATGCTCTCTGCTACTTTGTCCAGCTCTTCCTGTTTGCGCGAGTTGATCACAACCTTTGCGCCACATGCGGCATACAATCTTGCAATGGCTTCGCCAATACCTTTACTGGCGCCGGTTACAAGGGCAACTTTTCCTTCAAGACTGAATAGTTGATTGGCTGTCATAATTCTATTATTACTAAAACACAATGTGCTATGTTTTGTAAAACTGATTGTTTCAAAGCCTCCAACCTTAGTAGAAAATCAAACGACAAGTTCATCTAACCTTATTACCTTAAGTGAGCATATGCGATTAAAGCATTTTTGAATAAGGTAATAAGGTCAGCTAACTACTGTGTTTATTTCTACTAAGGTTTAAAGCCTTTAATACAAAAACCCTGATGTTGCCGTGTCATGTAATTTTATTTCGTTCTTCTCATCGCAACACTCATCGCATACATAAACTGCTCCTTCACTTTTTTCCTGAACCAGGTAGGTGCGAGGCGTTTTATTAACCACATTTTTCTTGCAGACTTTGGAAGGATGATATACAATTCCTTTTTCCCTGCACGCACCAATATTTCCTGCGCCACTTCACCTGCCTGCAATCCAGATTTCTCCATGAACATTTCGGTTGCCTTTTTCACCAGGGCTCCACCGCGGGCAGACTTAATAACATTGGTTCTGAAATAAGTGGGCTGTATGCAGGACACCTGAATATTATGGTCCATCAATTCTCCATATAATGTTTCACTGATGGCTACTACCGCGGCTTTTGTCATATTATAAGCTGCCATAGTAGGCGCACAACCAATAGCGGCAGCGCTGGCGGTGTTGAAGATATGCCCGGATTGCTGCTTTTTCATCGCCGGAATAAAATACCAGCAGCCATGCACCACACCCATCTGGTTAATACCCACCATCCATTCATAGTTTTCAATACTATATTCTTCAAACAGGGAGCCATCACCTACGCCGGCATTGTTGAACAGAAGGTCAATCCCACCTGTTTTTGCCAAAAATGCTTCGGCTACCATCCTGTATTGATCCTTATCAGCCACATCCAATGGAAAGACCAGTGGCTTTCCACCGGCTATTTCAATCTCGGCGGCTGTAGCTTCCAGTTCTTTGGTATTGATATCGGCCATTCCGATGGTCCAGCCATCTTTTGAGAGTTCAAAACAGAAAGCCCTGCCCAAGCCCGATGCGGCACCAGTAATAAAAGCTCTTTTGGAAGGATGGTTCTGTGTTAACTGGTACATAGGGCCGCGATGATAACAACCGTTAGTGAAAATTGCTTTCACTGATGAATTTACACCTCTCAAACAGGATTCCGGTAATTAGACCGAATTATTTATATGCCCTGCCGATTATATATTAACTATGAGGCAGATATAAAATATTTTTATCTTTAGCAGCCTTTAAACCCTAGCCTTTGAAACGTTTGTATATCCTTCCGCTCGCCCTGTTTTTGATAACGGCCTGCAAGAGTAAAAAAGAACCCGAGAATAAAGCCAAACCCAATGGACCAGCTCCCGCAGTTGTGGTGGATGTGATCATTGCGGCCTCACAGCCGATCACGAATTCTGTTGAGGCCAATGGTACCGTTGTGGCCAATGAATCTGTAGAGCTTCATCCTGAAGTGAGCGGTCGTCTTACTTTCCTGAATATTCCTGAAGGAGGTTATATCAAACAGGGTACCGTGATCGCAAAGATCAATGATGCCGATCTGCAGGCACAGCTTAATAAAACAAGAGTGGCGCTGGATCTGTCCAACAAAACAGAAGAGCGGTTACGTAAATTATTGTCGATACAGGGTGTGAACCAGGCAGATTATGATATTGCCGTTAACCAGATCAATGGTTACAAAGCCGATATCGCCTACACACAATCGCTGATCGAGAAAACGGTTCTCAAAGCGCCTTTCAGCGGCGTAGTTGGATTGAGGCAGATAAGCCTGGGTGCCTATGTTACACCCGCCACCATTTTAGCGACCCTTCAACAGCTGGATAAGATCAAGATCGATTTCACTATTCCTGAAGAATACAGCTACCTGATTAAAAAAGGACATACCGTAGGTGTACAGGTAGATGCCGGCAAACAGACAAAGACCACTGCTGTGATCATTGCCACAGAGCCGCAGGTAAACCAGAGTACAAGAAATTTAAAAGTGCGTGCGGTATTGCAGGATAATAAAGTGAACCTGGGTGCGTATGTAAAAGTATTTGTTAACTCGGGCACAGATATAAAAGGAATACTTGTTCCTACCAATTCTATCATTCCTGATGATAAAAATAAACAACTCGTTTTGGTAAAAGGCGGTAAAGCTGCTTTCACCAATGTAGAAACAGGCGCAAGACAGGCAGGTAATGTTGAAATAACCAAGGGAGTAAAAGAAGGAGATTCTGTAGTGGTAACCGGTGTATTATTTGCCAAGCCAAAAGCACAACTCAAAGTTCGTAGTGTAAAAACGCTGGACCAGGTAAGTAATTGATCGTTGTGATGATTCCCATTTTCTTTCAAACCAGAACAGTCAGCCATTTATGAATATTTCCGAATTATCGTTGAAGAGACCGGTTTTGGCCACGGTGATGAACCTGGCGATCATTTTGTTTGGGGTAGTGGGATTTACTTTCCTGGCTGTACGTGATTATCCCGCAATCGATCCCCCGATCATTTCCATCAGCACCAGTTATACCGGTGCGAATGCCGATATCATAGAAAGCCAGATCACCGAGCCATTGGAAAAAACGGTGAACGGTATTCCGGGAATCCGGTCTATTACTTCTTCAAGTTCTTTAGGCAGCAGTAATATAACGGTTGAGTTTAACCTGGGTGTTGACCTGGAAGCAGCAGCTAGTGATGTGCGCGATAAAGTAGGACAGGCGCAAAGAGGCTTGCCACAGGATATTGATGCACCGCCCATCGTTTCAAAAGCCGATGCGAACAGTGATTTTATTTTGATACTTGCTGTGCAGAGTCATACGAAAAGCTTGCTTGAATTAAGCGACTATGCAGAGAATGTGTTACAGCAGCAATTACAAACCATTAAAGATGTGAGCTCGGTAAATATATTCGGACAAAAACGTTACGCGATGCGTTTGTGGCTGAATCCTGATAAACTGAATGCATATAATGTAGCCTTCACAGATATCCGCACCGCCATCAGCAAAGAAAATATTGAACTGCCACCGGGAAAGATCTATGGTAACAATACCGAGCTGATCATCCGTGCATTGGGAAGATTAACGAACGAACAACAGTTCCGCGACCTGATCATCCGTGAAGATGAGAATGGTATTGTAAGATTGGGAGATGTAGCTAAAGTGGAACTCGCCCCCGAACAATTGGAACAATCCTGGAAATACAATGGTGTAAATGCCGTGGGCCTCGCTATTATTCCGCAACCGGGTGCGAATAATATTGAGATCGCAAATGAATTTAACAAGCGCCTCGACCAGATCAAAAAAACCAATAAGGCAGATATCGATTTTAATGTATTAATCGATAATACAAAAAATATCCGCCGTTCACTTGATGAAGTAAAAGATACATTGCTGATCTCTTTCAGCTTAGTGGTGTTGGTGATTTTCTTCTTCTTCCGTAACTGGCTCATCGCTATTCGCCCATTGATAGATATCCCTATTTCACTGATAGGTACCTTCTTTGTGATGTATTTTGCCGGGTTCTCTATTAATATCCTTACACTCTTAGGTATTGTACTGGCTACGGGGCTGGTGGTGGATGACGGGATAGTTGTAACGGAAAATATTTTTAGAAAACTGGAAGAAGGCATGCCTATACGAAAGGCTGCATTGGAAGGGAGTAAAGAAATTTTCTTCGCGGTCATTTCTACTTCTGTTACACTCGCGGTTGTGTTTCTGCCTGTAATATTCCTTGAAGGATTTGTAGGAAGATTGTTTCGCGAGTTTGGTGTAACGCTTGCGGCTGCTGTGTTGATCTCAGCATTTGTTTCACTCACCATCACACCTGTATTGAACGTGTACCTCAGTTCAAAGAACGCACACGAAGGATGGTTCTATAAAAAAACAGAACCTTTCTTTGTAGGGATGGAGAATGGGTATAAAAGATTGCTGCTTGGTTTTATGAAGATCAGGTGGGCAGCATGGATCATTGTATTGATCTGCGCCGGGATGATCTATTTTATCATGAGCGGATTAAAAAGTGAGCTGGCCCCACTGGAAGATCGCAGCAGTATCCGTTTTACAGTCACGCCCCCGGAAGGGACCAGTTTTAATGCCTTAGCGAACGTAACAGACAGGATTTCCAATTACCTGTATGATTCCGTTCCGGAAAGAGATTTTGTATTCGCACGCGTTGGTGGCGGTTTTGGCGGTAGTAATACTGCGCAACCAAGACTTGCTTTGGTTGATGCGGATCAAAGAACGAGAAGCCAGAATGATATTGCCAATGACCTAAACAGGAAACTCGCACGTTTTAATGATGCCAGGGTATTTGCCGTTCAGGAGCAAACCATTTCTGTGGGATTGGGTTCGCGGGGTTCATTACCCGTTCAATTTATTTTACAGAACCAGGATCTTGCGAAACTGAAAGAAACAATTCCGAAATTCCTGGAAGAAGCAAGAAAAGATAAAACCTTTTCAAATGTTGACGTGAACATCAAGTTCAATAAACCGGAAGTGCAGTTAACTGTTGACAGGATGAAAGTAAAAGACCTTGGTTTGTCAACCCAGGATGTAGTGGCAACCATACAGGCAGCATTCAGTGGCGGGCGCCTTGCCTATTTTATTATGAATGGGTTTCAATACTCAGTTATTGCACAGGTAGAAAGAGATCAACGCAATAATCCGAATGATATCAAAAACCTGTATGTAAAGAATGCAAAAGGTGAAAGTATTCCTTTGGATGCTGTGGTAACACTTACTGAAAGCAGTAACCCATCAACACTGTACCATTTTAACCGTTATAAAGCAGCAACCATTTCGGCTTCATTGGCTGAAGGAAAAACCATCGGTGATGGTATTGATGCCATGAATGCGATCGCTGCTAAATTATTAGACGAGACTTACCAGACATCTTTAACCGGCCCGGCGAGGGATTACTCAGAAAGTTCTTCCAACATCGCGTTTGCGTTTGGTTTGGCACTGATACTTATTTACCTCGTACTCGCTGCTCAATTCGAAAGCTTCCTTGACCCGTTCACCATCATGTTAACGGTACCGTTGGCATTGGCCGGTGCATTGTTGAGCTTATACGTTTTCAATCAAACCTTAAATATCTTCTCCCAGATCGGGATGATCATGTTGATCGGGCTTGTTACCAAGAACGGGATCCTGATCGTTGAATTCGCCAACCAGAAAAGAAAATTCGGCCTAGAAAAACGCCAGGCAGTAATTGAAGCTGCTACACAAAGGTTACGCCCTATTTTAATGACAAGTCTTGCCACTTCTTTAGGAGCATTGCCTATCGCATTAAGTTTAGGTGCCGCATCAACCAGTCGTATACCACTGGGTATTGTGGTGGTAGGCGGTATCCTCTTCTCACTTGTATTAACCTTGCTGGTTATTCCTGCGGTATACACTTTTGTTTCGAGTAAGCATAAGGTGAAGGAGCTGGAGGTGACTGAGTAAAGACATAATTAAAAAGTAAAAATTAAAAAGTCAAAAATGAGATCTCGTTTTTGACTTTTTAATTTTTACTTTTGACTTCATCAGATAAATACAAAGTATGCAACGTTCTATTTCAGATATCCGCACCGATTATAAACTCCGTTCATTAAACGAGAGTGATGTGTCTGCTGATCCCATCGCTCAATTCACCAACTGGTGGGATGAAGCGGTGAACAGTAAGATTGATGAAGTAAATGCGATGACACTCGCCACCGTTAACAATGAAGGCCGGCCATCTGCACGTATTGTTCTCTTGAAAGGATTTGATGAGAAGGGTTTTGTATTCTTTACAAATTACCAAAGCAAAAAAGGAAAAGAACTGGAAGATAACCCGCATGGGGCGTTGGTATTTTTCTGGAAAGAATTGGAACGGCAGGTACGTATTGAAGGTGGTATAGAGAAGATCAGTGAAGAAGATAACGATGCCTATTACCAATCGCGCCCTGCCGGCAGCCGTATCGGTGCCTGGGCCTCCCCGCAAAGTGAAGTGATTGAGGGACGTGAGATACTTGAAAATAATTTTAAAGCATTAGAGAAAAAATTTGAATCCGGATCAATACCACGACCGGGCCATTGGGGAGGATATATCCTGCGGCCATCAATGATTGAATTCTGGCAGGGGAGAAGCAGCCGTTTGCATGATAGGATACAATATAGTTTGAAGGAGAAGGGGTGGGTGATTGAAAGGTTAGCGCCTTAAACTGTATTCTGGTTAAAGTCTCCAAATAAAACCGTGCCTTTGTGCCTTCGTGTGCAAATAAAATTCACACCAAGGCACAAAGGCACGGTTAGTTGCGGCAGAAGGTGATCACCGATAAATACAAAAACTATTTTCCTGCTACCTTATATCTTACCTGGTTCCCATCAAGTACTTCTTCATAATAAACATGCCCGGGTGAAACAAAAAACTTTTTACTGTTGATCACTACCGTTTTATAATCAGAAGGTAATTTGTCAAACACTTCACCAATAGCCGGACGGTTGTCTGTTTGTTGTTCAGCATTATTATCTGCCACACTGTTCCTGTCGGTATTTAATACGCCATGCTTTCCTTCAACGATGTACCATAATTCGCCGTTGGGTTTAACATGGCCCCTAAAATAAGTACCATTGTATTCATAATATTTTTCTCCATCTATCACCATCGTTTTGGAATCGCTGGGGATAGAAGATACTTCAGCGCCAACAGGAGCCGGTACTACTTCAAAGTCGCGGGCATTGGGGCGATAGAAAACTCCATTGAAATAATGATAGGGATACCCGTTAATGCGCAGCATCCGGGAACCACGGGGCAGGATATTCACATGCAAGCCAAAGGGTGGAGCGGCGATCTCAAAAAAATTTCCATACGGGCGGTAAAAAGAACCGCTGGAATAGTAATAGGGGTGGCCGCCAAATTGTAAACTGAAAGAAACTCCTGGAATACTGCTAAAATACTGCCCCCTTATCGGGTAGTAACTATTATAGCGGCCGCGCTGCGCCTGGGAAATGTTGGTCAGACTTACCAGTAAGAATAATAGAAAAAAGAAAAATAGTGTGGATCTTGTTTTCATAACAATGTGTTTTGGTATAGAATATTCCATAATCAAAACTCATGCTATATTTAAAAAAGAGGGCTCAAAATCAACAAACGCTCCATTTTTTTAAACGGATCCATGTACAATAAAGTTTACTTAGGTAGTGTGTTGGGGAGATAAATATCAAACGTTGCACCCTTGTTGAGTTCACCGGTTGCAGTGATCGCACCGTGATGGTTCTCTACTATTTTCTTAACAATGGCAAGCCCTATTCCTGTTCCGGAATATTCTTCATTGCCATGCAGCCGCTGGAACACTTCAAAGATCCTGTCCTTGTATTGTGGGTCAAAGCCGATGCCATTGTCTGTAATACTGATATGGCAATAATTTTTCTGAGGAGACAACGAAACCTTTTTTACTGTATTACCTTTCACCATTTCACTTTCAATCCTGATATGTGGCTTAACCCCGGGTTTTGAAAATTTAATAGCGTTCCCGATAAGGTTATACAACAACTGCCGGAACTGGAAAGGGATGATATTGATCTCGCACATTTGCCCCACTTCTATCACTGCCTCTTTCTCCGCATGTGTTTCTTTGATATCAGTTTTTACTTCATTAACGATATCAGCAAGATCTATACTTTCAAATACGCGGTCGGTTGTATTGGTACGTGAATATGCGAGCAGGTCCTGTATCAAAGTCTGCATTCTTGCAGCTGCTTCCTGCATACGCCTGAAATAGTCCTTACCCGATTCCGACAGCGTTTGCATTTCCTTTGACATGATCCGTGAAGCAAAGGTCTGAATCTTTCTTAAGGGCTCCTGCAGATCATGACTTGATACATACGCAAAGGACTGGAGTTCTGTATTCATTTTTTGCAGGTCCTTGTTCTTCTGTTCCAGTTGTTCCGCGTTTAGTTTCAATTTGTCGTCTGCCGCTTTTTTCTCGGTAAGGTCGTGTGTAACTTTTGAAAAACCGATCACATTATTTTTTGTATCATGCACGGCGGTGATGGCTACACTTGCCCAGAACAGGCTGCCATCTTTTCGAACACGCCAGCCTTCGTGTATGGCTTTGCCTTTTTCAGCTGCCAGTTGTAACAACTTTTCGGGTAAGCGGTCCTTTCTTTCCTGTTCGGGATAAAAAATAGAAAAACTCTTTCCGATAATTTCTTCCGCAGTATACCCTTTTATTTTTTCCGCACCTTTGTTCCAATTCTCAACAATGCCATTTCGGTTTAAATAGAGGATCGCATAATCTTCTACTTCTTCAACCATCAAGTGATAACGCTGTTCACTTTTTGCAAGCGACTCATTCAATCGTGTAAGTTCCTCGGTGCGTTCCTTAACCTGTTTTTCGAGTTCTGATGCAAATACCCTCTGACCCTGCATGTCTGTGGTTTCTGTACAGGTTACCAATACGCCTGCCACATTTCCTGATTCATCATGGACAGGGCTGTAACTAAAGGTCCAATACACATCTTCCATACGCCCGTTACGGAAAATAGGAAGGAACTGATCTTTGTGCCAGGTGGCACCCTTTCCGGAAAGTACCTGGTCTATCAAAGGTTTTATAAAGTCCCATACTTCGGGCCAGGCTTGTTCTGCAGGTATTCCTAAGATAAAGGGGTGCTTACCATTTATTCCAAGACTGGGGCGATACGCATCGTTATAGAAACAGATTAATTCCGGGCCCCACCAGAGAAACATGGGGAACTTTGAATTTAATACGATGCTTAATGTGGTGCGCAAACTCTGGGGCCATGTTGCAGGATCGCCGATACTTGTATTACTCCAGTCTTTTTCACGCATAAGCGCTGCCATTTCCCCGCTTCCGGAAAAAAATTGCAAAATATGAGGAGGTTTTTCAAGCGTCATTCAAAAAGTATTTAAAACTCAAGTACAAAATTATCACGATCAGGTTTTATGTACCCTTTCTGTGTAACTGCAGATACTGCAGCGTGAATGACATCTTTCAATTTGGTAAACTCATTAGGTTTGCTAATATAATAGTGCCCGCCATTGGTATGCAACAGGCTCACAATATCATGGTCATATGAAGTAGAAAAAATAATTACAGGAAGGTCTTTCAGCATATCATTTTGTTTGATCTCTGAAAGACATTCAAAACCGTTCTTTCTCGGCATATTCAGATCGAGAAAAAGCATTCGTGGCAGAACGATTGTTTTATTGGTAAGTAACTGCATCAATTGTTCGCCGTCATGTACAACTTCTAGTTTTGTATGCAGCGATAATTCATCCAAAGCTTCTTTGAAAAGGTCGCAGTCATCTTTATCATCATCAGCCAAAAGAAGTTGTATTAGTTTTTCAGTCATCTCAACTTGTGTATTGGTTCCAAATGTTGTTGCTGGAAACAGCAGGTAACTTTTGCAAACGATTTTAAATATACGAAACAATATGAAAAAAATAGTGCCGCGTCTTTAATGTGTCACTATAGGGGTGGCATGATTTTTTTAGTGAGTCCGCGTTGCATTTATTCAGGCCGCAGGAATATATATATCGAATGTAGCGCCCTTGCCTAATTCGCTGGTTGCTGTAATAAACCCATTATGATTATCAATGATCTTTTTTACAATGGCAAGACCAATACCTGTTCCTTCATATTCCTCTTTGCTATGCAGACGTTGGAATACCTCGAAGATCTTGTTTTCATAAAGGGGATCGAAACCGATACCATTGTCTGAAATACTGATATGGCAATAATCTTTTTTGGGCAACAAACGGCCGGCTCCTAAAGCCGGGTTCTCATCCTGTAAAGATACCGAGGGAGCGATCCTGCTTTTTATAGTAATATGTGATGCTGTATCGTGTTTTGAAAATTTCAATGCGTTCATGAACAGGTTATTGATCACCTGCTTGAATTGGGAGTGGTTAATATAAACATCATCCAGTTCGCCCACTGTTATTACGGCTCTTTTTTCAAGGATCCGTTCTGCCTGCTCCAGTTTTACTTCCTGCAGAATCAGGCTCAGTTGTATGACTTCATATTTGCGGTCAATAATACTGGTGCGGGAATATGCAAGCAGATCTTCGATCAACGTTTGCATATGTTTCGCTGAACTTTGTATGCGGTTAAAGTAGTCTTTGCCGGTATCGGACAAAGAGGCTGTATCTTTTTCGAGTATGCGGTCTGCAAAAGTTTGTATTTTACGTAAAGGCTCCTGTAAATCATGACTTGATATAAAAGTTAACGATTCCAGCTCTGTATTCATTTTTTTAAGTGAGTCATTCTTTTGAAATAATAATTCATTGACTTCGCTCAATTCAAGTGTACGCTGTTGTACTTTTTGCTCCAGTTCTCTTCCATGTTCTTGCTGGATCTCGATAATCCTGTTGTGGGCATCTCTTTCTTTTAATTGAAGCGTTCTTCGTTCGGTAATATCTTCAATAGCCAGCAGGATTAATTTTTCTTCCGTTTTTTCCCGGGTCAGTTCCTTAACGTTAAGTAATATCACGCGCTCACCAATAGAAGGGAAAATATGTGATACCTCAAAATCTGTAATGGTTGTTTTCTGCGGAAGGATCTCTTCTAACAGTACACGTAATTTTGGTATGTTCCATTGTTTGTTGCCAAGATCATAGATCAGAATACCTTCTGTTTCCTTTTCGTTTACATGAAAGTTTTTATAAAAAGAGGTATTGGCTGTTTTAACACGGAGGTTCTTATCCAGCACCAGCACCGGTTCGCGAAGTGTGGCAACAATGGATTCGGCATAGTGACGCGCCGCATTAACCTGGTCATTCAGGCTGGTTAATTCTTCATTGGTGCTTTGCAGTTCCTCTTTACTGGTTTCCAGTTCTTCGTTCAGGCTCTGCAGCTCTTCACTGCCGCTTAAGAGTTCTTCATTTGCGCTTTGCAGTTCTTCATTGGCTGCTTCCTGTTCTTCCGTGATGCTGCGCATATCTTCGCGAGTTAATACCAATTCTTTTTCCAATTGTTCTATGCGGAGAAAGCTGTCGTCTTTTTTTGATCTTGTAACACGGGATCCAGGCCCGCTGGTATTTTCAGCAATTACGGTATCATGAAAAAGAACCAGGTAATGTGGCTCAACAATATTTGGTAAAGGGATCGCTTCGATAGTGATCATTCGCATACTGTTATTCACCTGTAAAGCAATATTGTGCTTCGAAAGGGCTTTATTATCTTTTTTTACTTTGGATAGGATATTCCGAAGTTCAAAAGACAAGCCGGTCTTTGCCATCTTCAATAAATTATGACTGGGTTTGCCAGGTGCCTGTTCAAGGTAGGTGCCGGTATTGCCGCGAAAGTGTACAATATCCATTGTCTCATTTACAACCACACCAGCAGGGGTGTATTTGCGTAACATGATATCATCGGCTGTTTTTTGAAAATCGGTGTAAGGGGTCTCTGGTGCTGTATCTGTGATAAGACCTTGTAAAGATTGCTCAGTCCGCGGGCTTGCCACATGCATAAACTTGCCGGGAGTATCTTTCCTGAAAAATAATTTATCGTTCTTATCAGCAATAGCAAAAAGTTCGGGTACACCTGCGCTTGTTTCTGATCTGCCCAGTAATAAAAATCCTTTTGGTTGAAGTGAGTAGTGAAAAGTGGTAAGTGCTTTTTTTTGCAGGTAAGGCTCCATATAAATAAGCACATTGCGACAGGTTACGAGATCTATCTTACCGAATGGCGGATCTTTTAAAAAATTATGAACAGCAAACACGCACATATCCCTGATCTCTTTTGTTACCTGGTAGCTCTCGCCTGTTTTGGTAAAAAACTCGGACAGCCGTTGTGCGGACAGTCCTTCAACATCCGTTTTTTTATAAACACCTGCTCTTGCTTTCGCAATAGCCGGTTCGCTTATATCTGTAGCGAATACCTGGGCTTTTTCAGGATTGTCGCCCATAAATTCTTTCAGGCATATAGCAATAGAATAGGCTTCTTCTCCAGTACTACAGGCCGCTACCCATACACGGATGGGCTCACCTGCTGTTTTGTTTTTTATCAATTGAGGAAAGACCGATTCGCACAAATGATCAAATACTTTATGATCGCGGAAGAAAGCGGTTACAGGAATTAACAGGTCCTGGTACAAAGCATCCTGTTCTGGTTTGTTTTTTCGCAGGTAAGAAAGATAATCGACGACTGCATCATTTTTATTCAACAGCATTCTACGAAAGATGCGCCTTCGGATAGTGGTTTGTTTGTAATAGGTAAAATCGGTTCCTTTCCGTATGCGTAATAAGGAAAGGATCTTTTTAAAAACGTCTTCTTCCTGTGCAGGAGCATTTTGTATTTCCATTTCGCCGCGATCGATCTGTTGTTTTATTTCAAGCAATTTTCCCGGGATCTCATCCGGCGGAAGAATAAAATCTACAACGCCTGCCTGCACCGAATTTTGTGGCATTTCTTTATAAGCCGCCGAAGTCTCATCCTGCGCAAAAGTGATACCGCCATAATCTTTGATAGCTTTCAACCCTTTTGTGCCGTCCGATCCTGTGCCGGATAAAACCACGCCTATGGCCTGCGACTGGTGTACTTCTGCCAGCGAGGCAAAAAAAAGGTCAATGGGTAAGTTGCGTTCGTTCTTATTTTTTTCAGGACGCGGGCTGAGTTGAAGTATACCATCATTGGCCAGCAGCATTTTATTGCTGGGAATGATATAGATATGATCGGGTAATACTTTAATATCATCCGAAATTTCCAGTACAGGTATTTTGGTAACTTTTTGCAGAAGAGAAGGGAGCAGGCTCTCGTGGTTGGGATCGAGATGCTGAACCAATACATAGGCCATTCCGGAATTTTCCGGTATCGCTTTCAGTAATTTTTTAAAAGCGTCCAGTCCGCCCGCAGATGCGCCAATACCAACAACAGGAAATATATTGGATGAAAGTACAAGAGGGCCGCCTTTTTCTGTTTTCATGTTTTAACTCTCCCTCAACACCACAAAACCTTTTTTTACTGATTGTGCCGAATGTGCTTCTGCAACAATTTTTATTCCATTTTGTATCAGGTGCTTGAGTTGTGAAAACTCATTTGGTTTACGAATAAAATGTTGCGCCCCATTTTTATAAAGCAGGGATATCATATCCTGGTGAAAGGATGTTGAGATCGGGATCACTGCAAGGCCGTCCGGTTCTTTGTTTTGCCTGATCTCTGATAAGCAGTCAAACCCATTTTTGCGTGGCATATTCAGGTCGAGGAAAAGTATATCGTGATCTGTATTGTTCTTATTGAGCAGGAGCATTAGCTGTTCTCCATTGTGAACAGTGGTAAGCTTTGCTGAAATAGTCAATTCTTCCAGGGCCTCCTGGAAAAGAAGGCAATCATCTGCATCATCATCCGCAAGTAATATCCTCAGTTCTTTCTCATTCATCTCATTTCATTTTAATACTTGTTATAATCGAGCGTGCATCTCAATGCTTATCAAATGTTGGCAAACTGTCGAAGTTGTAGAGCGTTTGTCTTTGTGAAAGTGTTGATGCAGGCAGGTGCAGAACTATTAAATATACGAAATATAAACCGCATCCTGTGCCGGAATCGGAGTTGGGGCATTAATTCATTGTGAAGGAAACAATAACATCTTATTACATACGTAATAGGCCTACCGTAACCACGTTACAGATTTGTGATAGCCAGTACTCAGGCTGCAGGGATATAAATATTGAAAGTGGCACCCTTATTTAATTCACTTTTCGCAGAGATCGTTCCATCATGGTTTTCGATGATCTTTTTTACAATGGCGAGGCCGATACCGGTACCGGCGTATTCCTCTTTGTCATTCAGCCGTTGAAACACTTCAAAAATCTTGTCTTTATATAATGGGTCAAATCCAATTCCGTTGTCCGCAAAACTGATATGGCAGTAATTTTTTTCAGGGAATAAAGCACTTGTTTGCAAGCCGGGGTCTTTTTGCTGGAACAACGTGCCCGATCCGAGTTTGCTGTTAATGGTGATGCGCGGTGGTATGCCGGGTTTTGAAAACTTAAGTGCATTAGCGATCAGGTTATTCATTACCTGTCGGAATTGGGAGTGATTGATAAACGCTTCATCCAGTTTTCCTGTTTTGATCGTAGCTTTTTTCTCAAGAATCGTTTCTGCAAGATCATTTCGAACTTCTTCTATAATGGCGAGCAGGCCATCTTTTTCCAATATGCGTTCTGTGATATTGGTACGGGAGTATGCCAACAAATCATCGATAAGTGTACGCATACGGCATGCGGCAGCATGGATCCTGTCCAGGTATTTCTTCCCGGTGTCAGTCAGTGTCGCGTATTCTTTTTGCATCAGGTGACTCGTAAAGGTTTGTATTTTTCGTAAGGGCTCCTGCAGGTCATGACTGGATATATAGGCAAAGGCCAGCAGCTCCTTATTGGCAATGATCAGATCAGCTGCCTGTTTTTCTTTTGCCTCATTGTGAAGGGCAAGCGCAGTATTTACGATGGTTAATTCTGCCGCTCTTTTTTCCTTTTCTGTATTTTGAAATGCAAGTTCCTTATTGGCAATAATGAGTTCCGCCGCTCTTTTTTCTTTCTCGTTATTTTGAAAAGCAAGTTCATTGTTAGCAACGATCAGTTCCGCTGCTCTTTTTTCTTTTTCTGTATTCTGGAAAGCAAGCTCTTTATTGGCGATCACCAATTCTGCTGCTCTTTTTTCTTTTTCTATATTCTGGAAAGCGAGTTCCTTATTGGCGATGGCCAATTCGGCCGCACGTTTTTCTTTTTCTTTATTTTCATGAACCAATTTAATATTGGCGATAATGAGTTCTTCCGCCAGTTTTTCTTTTGTTGTATTCTGAAAAGCCAATTCCTTATTGGCAATGATAAGTTCTGCTGCTCTTTTTTCTTTCTCATCATTCTGAAAAGCCAGTTCTTTATTGGCTATGATCAACTCTGCCGCACGTTGTTCTTTTTCATGGTTCTGAACGGTCAGCTCTTTGTTTACCTGTTCCAGTTCTTTGGTTCTCTCTGATACGAGTTTTTCCAACCGTGCTTTCTCTGCCTTTCTTTCACGGAGATCTTTATTTTGTAATTCTTTTTCTTTTTCCTGCAATTCAAGCCTGCGCATCCGTATTTCCGTCACATCATGAAGCGCCAGCAGGATAAGTTCTTCCCCCTGGTTTTTTTGTACAATGCGTCTTGCATTGAGCAGGAGGATCTTTTCTCCAATGCCTAAAAATGTTTGCTTAACCTCGAAATCTGTAAAATCAGTTTGTTGCGGTAATATCTCTTCCAGCAAGGTGCGCAATGCGGGAATATTCCATTGTTTATTGCCAAGATCATAGATGAGCACATTCTCTGTGTCTTTTTTGTTTACATCGAAGGTTTTGTAGAAAGCATTGTTGGCTGTTTTTACACGCAGGTTCTTATCAAGTACCAGCAAAGGTTCGCGGATAGTGGCAACAATGGATTCAGCATAGTGCTGTGCTTCTGTAACCTCATCGTTAAGACTGATGAGTGATTCGTTGATGGTAAGCAATTCTTCTTTACTGGTTTCCAGTTCTTCGATCAGGAATTGCATTTTCTCATTGCCACCAAGCAGTTCTTCATTGGCGCTTTTGAGTTCGTCATTCGTGGCTTTTTCATTACCGGCTGCAGAAATACCTGCATCCCTGTCAATAAAGGGCCAGGTAGGAATTATTTTTAATTTACTCTTTTTCGGTTTCATTGATAATGAGTTTACACAAGCAAAAAATTAAATGCTTGTATAGCAGCGATCATAAATTTGAATCTGAGTGTAGAGCGATTGTCTTAAGAAGGTGTTTGCAGGCAGACGCAGAACTGACTAAATATAGGCTTTTAAAGGCAGTATCGCGTTTAATATTGTTAAACCGTGCCTTAGTGCCTTCGTGAGAGATTTTATTTGCACACGCCCACTCGCCTGAGCTTAGCGGGCGTGAAGGCACTAAGGCACGGTTTAGAATCTGGATGAGCAGGAACAGCTATAAATGGCAGTTATCTTGCCTCTTCTTTTACTATTCCTTCAAACAATAATTTACAATTGGGGTCCAGTTCAATTTTGGCAGGTTTGCTTTTTACCGGGAAAGAAAAGGTTTGTTCCTTCTTTGAAATACTTACTGTTTGTGTCTCGCCAGCTAAACTGATATCTAATGGAAACTCGAATAGTTTTCCTGTTTGCTGGACAATATTGATAGAAACGGTTTTGTTTTTTTCATCGAATGTCCAGTTTGCCTCCAAAGTTGGATTTTCTCCGCTGTATAGCCATTGCATGAAAAATGTTTGAAGGTTCTTACCTGATACCTGTTCGAAGATTTTTTGCAGATCGCCGGTTGATGCATTCTTTCCCCGATAGGTGGCATAGTATTGCTGCACCGCTTTCCAGAAAATAACATCACCCAGTTGATTGCGTAACATCTGTAATATCCATCCACCTTTCTGGTAGGAATTGGTATTCAGTAATTGCATATTTTTTGAAATGGTGTCTACTACAGGCAGTTTTGTTTTTTTAGTGAAGGCAAGAACAGCGGTCCTGTCTTTCTTCAGGCTTTTGAGTAAAGTGTCTGCTCCGTATTTACTTTCAAGATAGAGATGTGTCATCTCTGTTGCAAAACCTTCGCTGAGCCAGATATGTGGCCAGTCGATCTCGGTTGCCGCATCACCAAACCATTGATGCGCGATCTCGTGTGCGAGTAGTCCTTCAGATTTGCGTGAGCCGGTTACACTAGATTCGGAATAAAAAATAGCGCCCGCATTTTCCATTCCGCCGAAAATGGTTTTGGATTGTACATTGGCCAGTTTCTTATACGAATAGGGCCCCACATTTTTTATATAGAAAGGAAGGATCTCAAGCGCCTGCGCATAGTCATAAAACCCTTTTTCTTTTTGTTCCGGAAAGATCCAGCTCGAAACAGGGATGCCATTTGTTTCACCGGGATAATCCACTGCAAAATCTGCGATACCTACTACCATGATCTTGGTTGGCAACGGAACCGTTTCTTTCCAGTGTGTTAATCGTAATTGGTCGGGGAGGTTGGTTTCCTCTATTTTGATGCCGTTAGAAACAACCTGGTAATGATCGGGCGCAGTAACCACAAAATCAACACCTGCTTTATCAGATAAATGGTCTTTACATGGAATCCAGTTTCTCGCACGGTTTGGCCAGTTATCAGCGAAGATGGTGCGGTGTTTGAATTTATTTTTGCTAAAAATCAGGCCATCAGCAGGAATGCCTTTATAGATGATCTCGAATTTTTTCATCTCGTCAGCTGATGTGGTCCTGTTCAGCGTGATCGTGATGGTATTATTGCTATGTGTAAAAGGAATGTTTTGCATATTTTCTTTTACTTCCATAACAGTCATTCCCCTGCCTGTATCATTGATATTGGCTAGATCAAACTGCACTTTATTTGTTTTTTCTGTAAAACGAACGGCGATCACCGCGCGCCCTGAGAGGGTATCGTTGTTGTCTGATACTTTAATATTGAATTCGTAATGCTGTACATCGATAGAGGGGTTGTACAGGTTTGCCTGCTGGCCAAAGGCTGTTTGCGTAAGCAGTAAAGTAACTGCTGCGATGATTTTTTTGAACATACTGCTAATATAGTATCTCTCCGCGGTAAATTTTCACTAAGAGCTAAAAGAGAAAAAGAGTATAACAAGAGTTTTCCTCTTTTCCTCTTATCGAAACTATTTGAGTTCCTGTTTAAAAACCAAGCCCGCATCTTTTAACGAATCTCTGAGTTTGGGTATCGACCCGGGTCCCATTCCGTGCAATGAAAGGATCTCTGTTTCGGTAAATGATGATATTTTTTTTAAAGTTGTAATCCCCTTATTCTCCAATGCGCGTCTTGCCGGTGCAGCGAGTAAAGATAAAAATCCATCTGCCGGTTTGCGCTGTTCTTCACAAACGGGGCAGGTGGGACAGTTGCTGCTTTTATAATATTGATGGCCCTGCTTACAGGTGCGCAGTGTTTTTTGTAAAGTCATCACGGGATGTTTACTTATGCAATATTCATAAGTTTCTTTTGAATAACATGCTTGTCACCCAAAGTTTTTGCGAGTGTTATGGCTTTTTCAAAATGTTGCTTTGCTTTCGTATGATCAATGCCTGTATACAGTTCGCCAAGTAGTGAGAAATAATAGGGATTGTTGGTTAACTGTAATTTTTCAGCTTCTATAATAGCGGCTTCTTTACCGTAGGTTTTTGAAAAGGCATAGGTGCGGTTCAATGCGGCAATCGGTGAGTATTCGATCTGTAGTAATTGGTTAAAGAGTTGGAGTATGTTTTCCCATTTCTCTTTTGAATCCGTTTTAATGGTGTGCCAGTATGCAATATTTGCTTCGAGATGATATTTGGAAAGAACATTTCCCTGTGATGCTTTATGAAGAAAGTACACACCTTTCGCAATCAGTGATTCGTTCCATAAACTTTCATCCTGGTCCTGGTACAAAATGATCTCACCGTTCTCATCCTTTCTAGCTTCAAAACGTGAAGCATGAAAACACATTAAGGAAAGCAAGGCATTCACAGGAGGAAGATCGGTTTGCGCATTTTCAACCAGCAGGTAAATTAAACGCATGGCTTCGAGGCAAAGATCCTCGCGCAGAATTGTATCACTGCTTTCGGAATAATATCCTTCATTAAAAAGAAGGTACAAGGTGGTTAGTACGGTCTCCAGCCGTTTAGGTATTTCAGTACTACCCGGAAATACAATGTTGATATTTTCAGCCCGCAATTTTTCTTTGGCACGCACCAGTCTTTTACTGATGGTTTCCCTGTTGCTGAGTAAAGCATTGGCTATCTCATCAATGCCAAAGCCGCATAAAATACGCAAAGCCAAACCAATCTGCGACTCTGTAGAAATAGCCGGGTTACAAACAGCGAATAGCATTTGCAATTGGCTATCGGTGATGTTTTTTTCAGAGAGATCAATTTCTATTTCTGCCACAAGCGGTTGTGCATGTTGTAAATGGGGAATGATCTTATCGGTAAAAATATGTTTGCGTGTAAGATGCGTTTTTGCTTTGTTCTTTGCCACAGTGTATAACCAGGCGGTTGGATTTTCAGGAACGCCTTTATAGGGCCAGGTTTCGAGAGCGGTTAAAAATGTTTCACCTGCAATGTCTTCGGCCAGGTCAATATGTTCCAAGCCGAGTAGTTTTACCAGCACAGCTGTTATCTTCCGGAATTCGGAGCGGAAGAGGTGTGGTATGATTGCCGGCGTGAGCATAGGGGATAGAAGTTAATAATTAATAGTTAATAGTTAATAATTGGGGTGACTGCGCTTAAATAATTATTAACTATTAACTATTAATTTTTAATTGTTCTTATGTCCTATCTTCCTTACTTCCACACTATTGCCTTCTCCCTGCAACACCGGGCTTCCTTTGGCAAATTCGAGGGCTTCTTCAACGGAATCTGCTTTTACAATAATGAAACCGCCGATGGTTTCTTTGATATCGCCGAAAGGGCCATTGGTTACTACATTGTTGTGCCATACTACATGGGGCTCGTCAAATGACAGGCCGGTGCCGGATACAAATTTGTTTTGTGCGGCGATACCGCCTACCCAATCCATCGTTTGTTTCATCCATACCTGGATCTGTTCAGGGGATGCCACTTTGCTGCCATCCATATGCCTGAAGATGAGAATGAATTCGTTCATTGTTTTTGTTTTAATGATATACAATAAGTTTACGTATTATATCAATCGAGATGACCGGATCAGGACATAGGATTCCCGCTTTTTTATTATTTTTTATCCCGCCGCTAACTGAATATCGTCAGCTTATTTACTACTCAGCTTATCAAGAAAATTCAACAGGCTGGTAAGCGAACAAGGGGAGAAATATTTTTTGCCTGTAATGGGATCCACGGTACCGTTGGATACAAGCCCTGCCACTAAACCCTGCTCATCTACCAATGGTGCGCCGCTGAGACCGCCGAATGTTTCAGGCACGACGAGATCTTTCAATAGGATCCGCTGGCCGATGGTTTTGTAGTATTCAAATTCATACACACGTTGCGGACCATCTTCCATTTTGCGTGTCCAGCCTGCCAGGTATAATTTTTCACCGGCAACCAATGGCGTGAGTCTTGGTTGTAACGGTTTTATTTTTGAATGATTTTCTTTTATGGAAAAGACCAGCCAGTCATTATCGTAGATCTTTTTATCAGCTAAAGATTCAGCCGCATTTTCATTTAATAGTTTTTCTGTAACAACATTTTCGGTTGGATGGGTCATAGGGAATAAGGTCCAGCTTTTAACGGATGGAGTAAAAAACAGTGTTGCCATATCATCTGGCTTGATGATCTGTAACAGGTGTTTCGCTGTAACAGCGAAAGTGTCATTTGCATATGCCAGTAAAAATCCACAACTGAATTTTGGCTGATCGAATTTGGGGTTGGTAAACTCAATTTTATTGAGCAGGGCAATGTCTTCGATTTTTTTTGACGAAGTAGCTTCCTGGCTGTTACAACCGGCGGCAGTAATGAAAAGGAAAAAGAAAAAGTAGGTAATCTTCATGAAAAGTGTATGTGGTTGGAAGATAATGCATCTGAGATTCGTTTCAAGCATTTGATTGGCCTCGGCATAATGTTTTTTAGTGGCGACTTCAGCGTTGAACAAAAGAGGACTGCTGGATATTAATTATTTCGGGTTATGTTAAAATGTGGCAGGAAGTATTTCCTTTATAATAAGATCCTGTAACAATGCCGGTTCTGAATTAATGATCGTATGCGCCGATTTATCAAACCAATACAGTTGCTTTTTTGACGCAGTTAAGCTATTATAATATTTTTCCGCAATGCTGAAATCTGTCTGGTGATCTTTTCTTCCCACAAAAAAATAAACAGGGCAATTGAGTGCGGGTGTTTCTTTGAAACGATTTTCTTTGAGTGATTCATTCCACACGGGTAACCATGTCTGCGACCAGCGTTCAAAATAACGTATCATACCCGTAGTATCTTGACTGCGCATAGGATTGCCATCAAAAGCAAACAACCATTTTCTTGAATAGAATAATTGTTTGCTGTTCTCAAAGGGAATTTTTACCGTTGCAAGTTCAGTAAGCTCGGGTTCATTTTTATTTTTTTCGGCCTGTTGTTTCAACATGGCTAATGTCATCTGCTCACTTTCCAGTTGATGTATCACCGGGCTGATGGCCACATAAGCATACAGCAACTGGGGGTATTTATCTGCGATATAAAATCCCAATACCGTGCCCCATGAATAACCGGCGAGGTATAATTTCTTTTGATCGAATTGTTTGAGCAGGTAATCAATTAATTCCTTTGTATCATTTTGCATCAAACCAATGCTCAAAGGAACGGGTGATCGATTGAGCTGGAGTGTTCTGTCTGTTTCGCGCTGGTCCCATTGCACTACGATAAAATGTTTCTGCAGTTCTCTAGTAAACCTGTTTGCCTCGTTTATTACCGAACCGCCGGGGCCGCCATGGAGGAACAATAAAATGGGTTTTGTAATGTCATCGCCTTTGATGGTGATGTATTGTTTGATGCCGTTGATGAGGGGGGACTCGGTTTTGTCGATGGGTGTGGCAGAATAGGTTCTTGATACACAGAAAAAAATGATCAACAGGAAAATGATTATTTGATTTGATCTTTTCATTACGGATGTTCAAAGATTGATGCCACTTAAATATACATAGATATTTTATTTGAAAATTTCAATAAGTGTTAAAAGAAATGGCACGCGGATGACGCGGAAAAGGCGGATCAGCGCTGATCTGTTTGGTGCTACTCTTTTGATCCGCTTCAATCCGCTTTTCCCGCGTCATCCGCGTGCCATTGATCGATCATGAACGTTTACGCAATAAAAAAACCGCAGCCTCTCAGCTACGGTTCAATATTATTAAGATGATATCTGTTACTTTCTCGCCATCACCTTCTCAACAGCTGCAACAATAAACGGCGTATCCAATCCATACTTGGTTAAGAGTTCTGTTGGTTTTCCGCTTTCTCCGAATGTATCGTTGGTGCCAATATATTCAATCGGAATTGGGCAATTTTTTGCAGCTACTTGTGCGATGCTGTCACCTAATCCGCCGAGTACATTGTGTTCTTCAACCGTTACCGCACATCTTGTTTTTTTGATGGAGGCAATCACCGCTTCAGTATCCAATGGTTTAATGGTGTGTATGTTGATGAGCTCAACACTGATGCCTTTTGCTTCCAGTTGTCTACCGGCTTCAATCGCTTTCCATACCATGTGACCGCAGGCGAAAATAGATACATCAGTTCCTTCACTTAATTGTTGCGCTTTGCCGATCACAAAATCACTTCCGTCTTCCTTGGTAAAATTGGGCCATTTAGGGCGACCGAAACGTAAGTAAACGGGGCCTTCATATGCTGCAATGGCTTTGGTAGCCGCTTTGGTCTGGTTAAAATCGCAGGGAACAATGACTGTCATACCAGGAAGCATTTTCATGAGCCCGATATCTTCGAGGATCTGGTGTGTTGCACCATCTTCTCCCAAAGTCAATCCTGCATGTGATGCACAGATCTTTACATTCTTACCGCTATACGCAACACTCTGGCGGATCTGGTCGTATACACGGCCGGTGCTGAAGTTGGCGAATGTAGTGGTATAAGGAATTTTTCCGCCGATGGTCATACCGGCTGCAATACCGATCATGTTTGCTTCGGCAATACCTACCTGTACATAACGGTTAGGAAAATCCTTAATGAATGGGCCGAGCTTAAGTGAGCCTGCCAGGTCGGCGGTGAGCACCACTACATTTTCATTCTCTTTACCTATTTCATGAATGCCTTCGCCAAAACCGCCACGGGTTTCTTTTTCGTTCAGTACCTGGATGTCAGTTAGTTTCATTGTTCTTTGTTATGAGTTGCAAAGTAAAGGAAAACGGGGCAATGGGCGAAAGGGGTTTTTTCACGCAAAAACGCCAAGTATGCGAAGGCGCAAAGCAAAACAGGAATATCCCTTTGTCTCTTTGCTTCCTTTGCGTCTTTGCGTGAAATTTCTTCGAATTTAAGCGGCTTCCATCCCCACATCCTTCACATTGCCGGTTCTCTTTAAAACGCCCCAATGTTGTAATTCACCCTTGATCGCGCGTTTGTAGGAGCGGAAGAGGACCACGAGCATGAGCCAGCGGTAAACCAGGCGTTGGGGGATGAGCCAGATGAGTTTCCAGGGTTGTTCTTTTTCAAAGAAAAATGCTACACCGGCAATCATGGCATCGAAGATGAGGAAGACAAGATAGTACATGCCGATCTTACCGCGGTTCTCGCTGAACAGGCCCAATAGCATTAACACATCCCCGATCGGGCTGAAGAAGGGGATGATATATTTAAATAATAAAATATCAGGTAAAGCGATCCAACCCAATCCTTTGCTGCCTTTTCTGAACAAGGCATCCTTGTGTTTCCAGAAAGTCTGCATCACACCAAATGTCCAGCGGCGGCGTTGTTTAAAGAATTGTTTTAACGTTTCCGGGGCTTCGGTGTAAGCAAATGCTTTGGGCTCGTTGGCAACAATATATCCTGCGCGTAAAATGCGGATAGTAATATCACAATCTTCTGCAAGTGTATCGGTGGTAAATCCTCCTGCTTCTATCACTACCTTTTTTCTAAATGCACCGATGGCACCGGGAACTACGGTGATGGCATTGGGATAAGCAAAGCCCTTCCTGTCGAAATTCTGGCTGATGGTGTATTCAATGCTTTGCCATCTTGTGAGCCAGTTTACTTCGTTGCCCACTTTTACCATTCCTGCAACTGCACCTATTTCTTCGCTGGAGAAACTTTTCATGAGTTCCCTTACGGCATCGGGTAAGAGTTTAGTGTCGGCATCAATGCACACAACAAATTCTGCACTGGTTTGCGCAATACCAAAATTTAAAGCAGATGATTTTCCACCATTGGGTTTGGTGAACACTTTTACTTTGGGATGAAACTCGAATGCCGTAAAAACTTTTTTATACGTGTTATCTGTACTACCATCATCTACAAAGATGATATCGAAATGCGGGTAATCGCAACGCAATAAATTTTCAAGGGAACTGATGGCATTTACTTCTTCATTAAATGCGGGAACGATAATGGATACATGTGGATCACCCGGGATATCTTTTTTATCCAGCAGCTTTTCTTTTTGTCTTTGTTTAAAAGCAAAGAACCCGAGTACAAAAATCCTGATCGCTCCCAATATCATGAACACTAAAAACAATGCATACAATAAATGACTGATCACATAACCGGTTGCTGCTACCAGGTAATTAAATTCAAGCAGGGCAAAACCCATTCCTTTTTCTACCGGGGGCATCAGGTCCTCCGGTTTTTTGTTTAGCAGGCGGGCAACCGTAACAAACTCAAATCCTTTTGCCTGGAAATAGCGGATGATCTTACCGGTTGCTTCAACGGTGGCACTCCTGTCTCCACCGGCATCGTGTAAGAGAATGATATTGAAAGTGTCGTTGTTGTTTACGTGTGCATCATAGATACGTATAATGCGGTTAAAAATGCTGTCGCCGTTGAGTGTGGGAATTTCTGCTTTCTGCCAGTCTTCTGGATCGATACCCTCACCTATCGTAATATAATTTCTTGTGCGGCTTAAAGCAACAGGTTCCAGCTCTTCTGCTTTTTCCGGATCGCTGTCTGCATTGAATGGTGCACGGAACATGATGGTGCTTCGGCCGATCAAACATTCGATCAATAAGCGTGTGGCGTCAATTTCAAGCAGTGCGCGTTTCCTGCTTACTTCGGCCATGTTGGGATGCGTGAATGTGTGGTTGCCGATCTCATGTCCTTCGCGAAAGATCCTTTTTACGAGAGGTATATTGTTTTCAGCTTCAATCCCAACCAAAAAAAACGATGCGGGTACCTTATAATAGGCGAGCGTATCGAGGATCTGTTTGGTGTATACGGGATCGGGACCGTCATCATATGTGAGCACCAGTTTTTTATCGGTTCGTTTGCCGTATTTTCTTACCACATAAGAGGAAGGAAGTTTTTCGTAATACTGTTCACTGATCAGCATGTCAACAGAATCAAGTTCTGTTCTGATCTTTCCTTCCGATGGTGTTGCCATAAGATCCAGTACTTCTCCCTCGCCAATAAAATCAGGCGTTCCCACACTTTTTACATGACTGAATTCCTGGAAGTCAAATTTGCGTAAAGCGTTTTTTGTCATGGGGAGATTGTAAAAATCCCATAGCCTGTCATCTTCGCTACCCAATCTCCACAAAGCCGTTCCGGCCAAACCGTATTCGGTGGCAAAGCGGATGGTATTAAAATTGGTTGCAGCATCGGTAAAATGCACTTCGTGAATTTTATCCTTGCCATCATAATATTTAAAACCAAGGTTGTAGGTGTCGTTATCGAATTCAATGCGGCCATCACTGTCTCTTGCCAGCGTAAGAATTTCCTGGTATGTAACACTCACTGTTGTATCTGCACCCCAGTCGTAACCGTAACCCGCAATATTTAAAATGATTTTTGATGGCGAAACTTTTGCTGCGAGATTGTTTACGGCGCTCTGGATCCATTTCTGGCTACTTACCGGTCCGGGTTTTGTACTCTCGGAATGCTGATCATACGCCATCAGGAAAAGATAATCGTTGTATTTATTCAGTTCGGCGTAATTATAATCAGAATTAAACGGCGAAACATTCTGTGTGACTAAAAATCCCTTCTTATGAAGTGTGTCGTATAATTTTCTTTCGAAATTGATGAGTACTTCATCATTGTTTTCTTCCAGTTCCTCAAAATCTACATTGATGCCTGCAAAATTATATTTATGCAAAAGCCTAACTACATCGTGAACCAGGCGATCTGTTTTCTTAGGATCGTTAAAGATGCGGTGTAAGGCAGCGCCATTAAATTTTCCGTTGGCACTATTTGATAACATCGGCATGACCTTCACACCAGATGCTTTGATCAGATCGAAAGCGCGTGTGTCTTTTTCTACTTTTGAAATAAGCGTGTCGGCTATCGGATCAATAAAGAACCATTCCGGCAACACTAAATTCATCTTCGAAATATTTTTACGAAGGGAGAAAAACGACTGGTTATCCCACTCAACATAAAATCCCGCGCGTATACCGGTTGAATCGCTGAACAGCGGCGAACTGGAAAGATCAAGTACGGTATTGTTCTGTCCTGTTCCTTTTCCGCGTCTCCACCTGTCCTCTATCAGTTTACGGAAGCCGCGGTATTTATTTCCCAGTTCGCTGGCGCGATAGTTGGGCTGGTTTTCTGTCAATACTTTTTTGATGGCTTTCCCTTCAAGCGGAATCTCGGGGTTCTCCATGCTTGAGATGGCGATAGCAAGTACCACGATAATCAAAATGAATAACACACCCAATACACGAAACCCCCATTTTACACGCTGCCAGCGTGAAGGGTTAGAGGTTTGGAATACTTGGGAAGAGGGCATTTGATTAATTGGGAATTAGTAGTTAGTAATTAGTAATTGGGGTGTACTAATTTTACAACCGCCTGCAAAAATAGAAAAAGAAAACTGCTTTTGTATTGTATGAAAGTGGCCAGTGTTTAAGTTAGTAAACTTTAACTAAAATGCTAACCAAAAAAAGGCTGCCTTTATAAAGGCAGCCCTGAATATGAACGTAATTACTAACTACTAATTATTAATTACTAATTAGAATCATCCTTCGAATGTGCTATAAAAATACGGTGTCTTTGCTTCGAATTCGGCGCTGCAGGTGTCTACCATTTTGTAGACGCGGGTAATGCCGAGTGCTTTGCGTTTTTCGTAGACCTGGTCCTCTGTGCAATCGCCGTGTAAAATTTTAGCGATCTGCAGATCTCCGAAGCCATTTTTCTTGGCTTCTTTGAGAAGATCGGCAGGAATGGTATCGAGTGAATATTTAGCGATGTCTTTTTCCATGTCAACGATGACCTGGATCTGATAAATAAACCAGCGATCGATACGTGTTGCCTGTGCAATGGATTTAACAGTGGAACCCTGCATCAATGCATCTTTGATACGGAATATGCGATCCCATTTTGGTGTCTTGATGTATTCAACAAGTTCTTCGCTCTTCATGAGGCTCTTGCCATAATATCCCAAACCAATTGCTTCATTCTCTAAACTCTGGCAGGCTTTCTGGATGGCTTCGGTAAAACTTCTGCCGATGGCCATTACTTCGCCCACACTTTTCATCTGCAGGCCAAGTGTGTCATTTGCCCCTTTGAATTTGTCAAAGTTCCAGCGTGGTACTTTGACGATCACGTAATCCAATGCTGGTTCAAAATAGGCAGAAGTTGTCATGGTGATCTGGTTCTTCAATTCATCCAATGAATAACCGATGGCCAGTTTTGCAGCAATTTTTGCAATAGGATAGCCTGTTGCTTTTGATGCCAATGCAGATGAACGGCTCACGCGCGGATTGATTTCCACGGCGATCAATTCTTCCGTTTCAGGATTTTGTGCAAACTGTACATTACAACCTCCTGAAAAATTTCCGAGTGAACGCATCATCAGGATGGCTTTGTTACGCATATCCTGGAAAGAAGTATCGCTCAGCGTCATGGCCGGCGCTACGGTGATCGAATCACCGGTGTGAACACCCATCGGGTCAACATTTTCAACCGTACAGATGATCACTACATTATCGTTCTGGTCTCTTAAGAGTTCCAATTCAAATTCTTTCCATCCGAGTACGGCTTTTTCAACCAGCACTTCGTGAATGGGCGATGCTTTCAGGCCCCTGTCCAATGCTGCATCCAGGTCATCTTTAGTATGTACAAAACCTCCACCTGTTCCGCCGAGTGTAAAAGATGGACGGATCACCAAAGGGAAACCGATTTCCTGTGCAAATTCTTTTCCTTCCAGAAAGCTGTTGGCCACGCGGCTTGGCGCTACGGCGATGCCTATTTTCACCATCAACTGGCGGAATTTTTCCCTGTCTTCTGCAGTATCTATCGCGGCAACATCCACACCGATCAGACGGCAATTGTATTTTTCCCAGATACCCAGTTCTTCCGCTTCTTTACAAAGGTTCAGGGCTGTTTGTCCGCCCATGGTTGGGAGAACGGCATCTATCTTATTTTCTTCTAATATTTGTTCAATGCTTTCAACCGTTAAAGGCAGGAGGTATACACGGTCAGCCATCATGGGGTCGGTCATTATGGTAGCCGGGTTACTGTTGATCAGGATCACTTCAATACCTTCTTCGCGGAGGCTGCGGGCAGCCTGGGATCCTGAGTAATCGAATTCGCAGGCCTGGCCGATAATAATGGGGCCGGAGCCGATAATAAGTACGGATTTAATGGATAGGTCTCTTGGCATGGTTGCTTAAAAATAAATTGTGCAAATGTAAGCCTGATGGAGGATAACAGTTGTTATTTTTTGCCCGGAAAGGGCCAAAATTGAACAAAAAAGACCAAATAGAGTTATCATTACATATTCAACACGTAAATAAACAACATGGCAGTATTAAAAGAAGGAAGTAAAGCGCCCGTTTTCAAGGCGTTGGATCAGAATGGGAAGCCGATTTCCCTGGCCGATTACAAAGGCAAGAAAGTAGTCTTATATTTTTACCCGCACGATGATACCCCAACCTGTACCATCCAGGCCTGTAACTTAAGGGACAATTATAGCTTATTATTAAAGAAGGGTTACCAGGTGATCGGCGTAAGTACGGATGATGTAAAGAGCCATAAAAAGTTTGAAAAGAAATACGACCTGCCTTTTCCGCTGGTAGCAGATGAGGATAAGAAAATTGTTGACAAATACAATTTATGGGGACTAAAAACACTGATGGGCCATACTTACATGGGTACTACCCGCACCACTTTTTTAATTGATGAAACGGGTAAGATCGTTAAGATCATTGAAAAACCGGTGAGTAAGAATCATACGGAAGAGATATTGGAAGCGTGGAAGAGCGTGTAAGGCAAGTCAAAATTCAAAAGTTAAAAGTCAAAATGAGGCCGCGAAGATGTTTTCTTTGCGGCTTTTGTTTTGGTCTACCTGCTTATGGATGAATTTCAATAAGAGAAAGGCAAGAGAAAAAGAGGTAACAAGAGAAAATCCCTGCTCTTGCTACACTCTTTTTCTCTTTTACCTCTTAGCGAAACAAAAGAAGCCGTCTTATTCAGACAGCTCCCCTGTTAAAGAAAATCTCGTATTATTGGTTTTGACTTTTGCCTTTTGACTTCCTACTTTTTTGTCTCTAACAATTTAAAGAACTGATCCAGTTGCGGAAGGATCACGATACGTGTTCTGCGGTTGGCGGCACGGCCGTCTGCAGTGGTGTTGTTACTCACGGGTAAGTATTGACTGCGGCCGGCGGCTGTCATGCGTTTGGGGTCTAACCCGTAAGTATCCTGCAGGATCCGTACGATGGTTGTGGCGCGTTTAACGCTGAGGTCCCAGTTATCCTGTATGGTCGCATTCTTCATCGGTATAGAATCGGTATGCCCTTCTACCATGAATTCAATTTCAGGTTGTGCGTTTAGTACTTTGGCTACTTTACCCAATACTTCCTTTGCACGGTCGGTTACCTCATAGCTGGCGCTTTTGAATAAGAGTTTATCGGAGATATCTACATATACAACACCTTTATCTACTTTGATATTGATGTCTTTATCATCGAGATTGCCGATAGCTCCTTTCAGGTTCATCACGAGCGCCATGTTCAATGAATCTTTACGTGCGATAGAACCCTGGAGATCTTTTATATATAGATCTTTCGAACCGATATTTTCCAATGATTTCTTAATGCTTTCAGCTTGTGAACCGGTTACGACAGACAGGTCTTTTAACTGGTTGAGAACCGTATTGTTATTTGCTTTCAGGTAATCGATGGTTTTATTAAGGTCCGCGATCTGCGATTCCAGTGTTGATTTCTGATTATTGAGACTGGCCACCAGGGTATTGTCTTTATCAACTTGGTTCTGGCATCTTTTTAATTCATCCTGGATATCACGATACTTTTGTTGCAGCGCAAGATAGTTGCCGCTCAGTTCAGCATATTTTGCTTTTTCCAGTTCCAGTTTCTTAGGGCTCACACAGGAATACATTGCCAGTGAAACGATGGCAATCAATAAGTACATCTTTGATCTCATAGTGTTGAATTGGGGGTGGTGATAAAATTGCCCTCTCTGAACGTAAAAGCAGGTTGTTAAATTGTGCTTGTGTTGATTGCGGACAAAATAAATTCGAAAACTGCGGGAGAGGTGTTTGAAATTTTCAACAACTGAGAAAGAAAAATTCAAATTTGAAAATCAGAAACGATGACGAACTAACTAATGTTCATTTTATAATTCACTTTGCCGCGCCTTTCAGGGCGTGGATAAAGAGCATGTATATAATTTCTCTGGGGGGCTTTAGCCCCCGGTGTTACACTCGGGGCTAAAGCCCCATAATAATTTCATAGAGGATCATTTATTGTCCACGCCCTGAAGGGTGTGGCAAAGCCGATTAAACAAAAACAATATGATCATTCATTTTTATCCATACCTCATATTGATCACCAAAAGCCGCGTCGATCATTTTTCGTTTGATCTTTAGAGTGGGTGTAAGCAATCCATTAGCGATGGTCCATTCTTCCGGTAATATCACAAGCTTTGATAAATGTTCGTGTTGTTCAAGTGTCTTATTCACTGTACTCAATACTTCTTTCAATTCATCGCTGATCGCTTCGGCATTTTGCTGTTTGGCGCTTTCTGATAAATTGCACAATCCAATGGCGCTCGACATACCCGAGCCCACCACGCATACCTGCGCGATCAACGGGCTGCGCATGATCTTACTTTCGATAGTGGCCGGCATAATATATTTTCCTTTACTGGTTTTGAACTGGTCTTTAATACGTCCGGTGATGGTAAGATATCCCTCTGCATCTATCGAACCCTCATCACCGGTGCGCAGGTAACCATCTTCAAAACATTCGGCGGTAAGTGCAGGCTCTTTGTAATAGCCCGACATAGATGCATGACTCTTTACCTGCACTTCATTGTCTTTACCCAATCGCACATCTACACCATTGTAAGGTTGACCAACCGTTCCAAAACGAACAGCGCCTCTGCGGTTGGAATGTGAGAGGGCAACATTTTCTGTCATGCCATATGCTTCCTGTATGATCAATCCCAAACGTGCATACCATTTTAGTAATGAGGGATTGATGGGCGATGCGCCGGTGAAAACAAATTTTGCCTTGCCTAAACCTAATTTCTTGAGGATGGTCCTTTTAATAAGTGATGAAATGATGGGGATAGACAGCAGGGTATCTAATTTTTTCTGTGGCATTTTTTTCAGTATCCCCTCCTGGATCTTTTCCCAGATCCTCGGCACAGCCAGGAATACAGTGGGTTTGGTATGGGCAAGGTTCTTTGCAAAAGTGTCCATCGATTCAACAAAATAGACAGTACTGCCGGTGAAGATGGTTCCGCATTCAACAAGCATACGTTCAGCAACATGGCACAAAGGGAGGTAGGAAAAAAAGATCTCCTCTTTGATATCAGGATAGCTTTGCAGAAACGCATCTACCGCAAAACCCATCGCATGAAAACTATGCATTACACCTTTGGGCTGGCCCGTAGTTCCTGAAGTATATACAATGCAGGATAAAGACATGGGGTCAATTTGTGGGATACCTGTGATACCAATTACACCCGCTATCAGCTCATTCCAGTTCAGGCAATCTTTATTGGGATAGAACGGAAAAGTAATGCGTGTTAAATTATCTGGCACCCCTTTCCGCAATTCATCGGGATTGTCAAGTTTGCCGATAAAAATTGCTTTGCTTTCGCTATGGTCTATGATCTCGCGTAATGCTTCGGGTGTAACATTGGGATAGAGTGGAACCGAGATACAACCTGCCATTGCAATGGCCAGGTCGGCCATGATCCAGTGTGCACAGTTTTTGCTGAGGATGGCCACCTTGTCATCTTTACCCAGACCCATGTTTCGTAATACAGCTGCCATTCGCCTCACTTCACTGCCTGCCTGTTGCCAGGTGAAATTTTGATAAACACCTTTCACCGGTTCTGCCAGGAACAGTTTGTCCGCCCTGGCGGATTCAAACTCGCAGAATTTATCGATAATGGTTGGTACGGTATAACTCATATCAAAAATTTAGGAAGGATTCGTTAAAAGATGCGCCATGCCCTGTTCCGGTTTTTTTCCCTGGATGGGGGCATAGAATTCATAAATATGCCGGAGGTCAGCGGTCTCATCATCCGTTGTAAAAAAGGGTTCGGAAAAAGAAGCTTCTTTTTTTGCAAAGTCGAGACCGGTCATAATGATTGGCACACCCGCTTTTTTAGCAATGTAGTAAAAACCGGTTCGCAGCCTGTCCACTTTTTTCCTGGTTCCTTCGGGCGACAGTACCAGTATAAAAGAATCGTGTGTATTAAAGAGCTCCACAACCTGGTCAACCATATTGTGTTTCTCAGAACGCTCAACAGGGAAGCCGCCAAGTTTTCTGAAAATAAAACCAAATGGACCCTTGAATAATTCGGCTTTGCCGAGGTATTTGGCATGTGTAAGCCTGAGTTTACTGCGCCAGGCCACACCGATAATAAAATCCCAGCTGCTGGTATGAGGACCCACAATGACCACACATTTTTTTAAATGATAAGGAAAGGAGCCCTTGAGGGTCCAGCCGGTTAAGCGGAGATAAAGACTCCATAGAAACCTCATGGGCAGCAATTGTTTATACAATATAATAATTATTAGCGGTCGGGACGCTAAAGCGGCCTGAACGTTATTTGACTGGAATTATGTAACTTAATAAGCAATTTTCTAAATCGAAACAGCGTTATAGGTTTAAATCGAACCATTATGGCTTCTTTCAGAAGTTTTGTTGCCAGTGAACTAATGTTTATCAAGCAGAATATTGCTGCTGTGCGTAACATGGTGCCGAACAATATCAACCTGAAGCCCAGCGAACGGAGGAGCATGTTCAAGCTCAATACCAAGCGCCATGAGTTTGTGGAGAAGGCGGTTCAGTTCATGCGCAAGAATCCGAATACCGTGCCCTCGTTTGTGGATGTGATGGAGTGTAATAATTATGTTCATCTATACGCCCAGTATTCTGAACTGATCGACGAGCTGGATTCTGTAAAGACCAAACTGGAGGATGCCAAGCTGGTGATAGGGAACGAGATCATGAAACAGACACGGGCCTATTTCCAGAATTCAAAGAATGCTTCTGAATCGGGGAATGAATTGCTCGGGAAGATCTATAGAGAATTAAAACCACATTATGCGGTTGGGAGGAACAGTAAAAAAACAGAAGAATAAACGGTGTTTTATATGATCACATCCATTAGAAATGCTTAGTGATCTTTAAGTAGGCAATGGCAATATCTTCCACTTTCTGCACGATAAAGAATAACAACAGGATAACCACTAATCCCTTTACTATCGTTAACCAGCGGTTGGAATTATTGAAAAATCGTACAAAGGTTATTACACTGTATAAGCAGATTAACGGGAGTTCGATATAGGCTGTATCCAACTCATACCAGATAAATTTCAGGAACCCGATCGGGATCACCAATAATAAAATAAAGGAAAAAGAATATAACTGCGATACAGCTATCTCAGCAAAGTTATATTTCCCTTTCAGGAAAAATAACCATGTGAGCGCCGACATCAACGGTACAACCGCGAGATACAAAAAAAGTTGATACTGGTGAAAATAATCGGCCTCTGCAAATGTATTCCTATGAAAATCGTTGGCAAGTGTTTCAAAAATAAAATATCTCACTACGGCATTAATTGAGATACAGATAAAGAACATGGAGAAAGGTTTCTGGTGCCTGGACCGTTTTCCTTCCACATATTCTCTTTGCATTATCCCCGGAGCAACGATCAGCTGCTTAAGTGTATAACCAAATCCTTTTTCAAGATGTGTGAAGAAATGAAAAACATCATGGAGCAGGTTTTTCAATGAGATGCGCTTGGTTGCATATGACTGCCCGCAGTTATGGCAATATTTTCCTGTTCCTTCATTGCCACAGGATTTACAGGTTTGCATATGATCAGGAGTTATACTCATTGAACGTTTTCTTTCTCTGGTAGATGATAAAACAAGCTATGGATTATTTTTTGTTGAGAATATTCCTGCCAATGCAAAGCATATCCCTGCAAATGTAAATGACTCAAACAATCCCATCCTGTCGCTGGCATCATGTGTATTGGCGAGAAATCTTGGTATGTGTAATAAAACAAACCAGCCCGAGATCATAATGCCCGAAAGCAATGCGGCCCATTTTACAGTTAGCGGAATAAGGATACCGATACCTCCCACAATTAAACAAATACCACAGAAATAAGCCCAGAAAATACGGAACGGAATATAATCGGGAATAAAAGTTTCAACAAACCCTGCAAATTTAAAATGCGCATAACCGCCGGCAATAAAAAAAGCGGCCAGTAATATACGGCCCGTCCAGATAAAAATATCTTTTGGAGGCTGACTGTAAAAAGAAGATCCAATGATCAATGCGCCACCGACCAGTGCCAGCGCTTTGTATGTATTGAGCCAGTCGGTAAATCCTGATACTGCGTGCCTCGACACAGAAAAGACTAGTATGAGCAGTGCGATAGCAAATGCAGCTGTTCTGATTTTTCTTTCAAGAAGGATAAGTAACCCGGCAATCATCACAGCAATAACCACCGCAAGATTGATGAATCCAGAAATTCCTGCAGGTGGACGCCCTATGATAAAATCTTCTGCAATAAAAGAAAGAAAACCCAGGGCGATGATACCGATAGCAAAAATAATCCGGCCAATCCTGCTAAGTATATGCATTGCGTAAAATTTAAAGGTTGCTATGAACCTTTAAATTATAGAAACTTATTTTTATCTGATACAATAAATTCTCTTAGCAATACGGATTGAACGGATAGTACGGATCTACATGGATTGTCTATTAAGTATCCGTGCAAATCCGCCCGATCCGCGTCATCAGCGTTGCTATTTATTTCATTTCCTTCAACAATTCATTCACTGCCGCTTCCAACTGCTGGTCCTTTCCTTTGATTACCACATCATATTCATTCATCAGTTTAATATCAGGCGATGTCTGGTGATTTTCCAGGTATTGACCATTCATCGATTTACAACCCAATGGCGGAACACCCCAGCGGATGCTGTTATCCTGCAAAGATTCCCATCCGGCGAAAGTACAGGTGCCAGGTACCGGCATACCTACGAGTTTGCCGAGCTTTAATTCCTGGTAGGTATAAGCGTAACAATGACCATCGCTATAGTTAGCTTCATTGGCAATGGAGATGCTTGGTTTTGTCCAGCGGAAATTGGGTTCATAGCCGTTGCTTCTTGTATCGGTAGTATAATCCATGAATTTTTTTCCACTGAGGAACATGGCGAGATCTGCAACAAGATCGCCTCCGCCATTAAAGCGTGTGTCGATCACGATGCCTTTTTTATTGGCATATTTGCCCATCACTTCTTCGTAAGTGGTACGGTAAGCGCCATCATTCATTCCCGGAATATGTACATAGCCTAACTGGCCGTTACTCATTTTCTCTACTTCATCCTGGTTCTTTTTTACCCATCGTTTGTATAGCAAAGAATTTTCCTCACCAATGGTAACGGGTTTGATGATGACCTCTTTTTTGGCTGCACCATCCGCAAATACCAACAAGGTGTTTTTTCCTGCTTTACGGTTGAGGTATTGCGCAAGGTCTTTATCGGCAGTGATGTTCTCTCCATCTATTGATTCAAGGATCATTCCGGGTTTAACATTGAGTCCTGCTTTATCCAGCGGACCATCTTTGATCACTTCTTCTATCTTAGCTCCATTGCCTTTATAAGATTGATCATAGAATGCTCCCAACGATGCTGTAACATCTCCATTCGGCACAGTTGCTCCATAACTCGAACCGCTATGACTCACATTTAATTCACCCAATAACTCACTCAGCATTTCCGAGAACTCGTAATTGTTACCGATATGCGGGAGGTATTTTTCATAATCGGGTTTATAGCTATCCCAGTTAACTCCATGCATACTGGCTGTGTAAAAAGTTTCTTTGGTTCGCCTCCATACATGTTCGAACATGAATCTTCTTTCGGCATCTACATTCAACGTCATTTCACCGTTAATACTGATCATATCCCTCTTGCCACTTGCGGGATCAATTTTAGAAATGCCGCCATCAGTTGCCAGGAAGATCGTTTTCTGATCTTTATCCCAAACCATGTTTCCTCCACCGGCATTGAGCGTTACGAGCATTTTAGTTTCCTTGGTACGGAGATTGGTGGTCCATAAATTACTGCCTTTTTCAAAGCGTGCGAGATAATACAAGTTCTCACCATCTTTACTAACGAGCGCATCGCTTAAAGAAGAAGAATGAATGGTGAGTTTAGATTTGCGGAAAGTAAGTCCATCCCAATCGATCAACACACTGTCTTTCTTTACTTCTTTTTTCTTCGATGTATCGGCCTTGGCTTTGTTTTCTTCTGTTTCTTTTAATAAGGCTGCATCTTCTTTGTTGAGTTTGAAGCGATCAAAAGATTCCTGCGTAAAGAACATGGCATACACATCGCTTTGTGCACCGCCGCTTTGTGCCACGGATTTTAATCCATCACGGTTGCTGAACCATAGCATCGCCTTTCCTCCCATGATCCATTTGGCGCGGCTATCGTTGAACCCGCTTTCGGTAAGGTTGATCACTTTGCCTTTCCCATCAGCAGATAAGATACCCACTTCGCCAGGGGCAATACCAGGGATTGCGTAATCAAACAGGATCCATTTACTATCAGGGCTCCATTGAAAATACTGGTCGTTATCACCCATCGAGAACAGCTCTTTATCTGTTAACAATGTGCGTGTTTGTTTGGAAGCAATATTATACACGCGCAGTGTCATCCTGTTTTCTATATAAGCGATCTCTTTGCCATCGGGTGAATAAACAGGCTGGTAATTTTCTTTTTCATTTACGATCACGGGCGTTTCTTTCAGCACAGTAGATGCATAGAAATATGGTTCTTCATCACGCTGTTTTTTTGTTTCAAAGATCTTCCAGCTGTTGCCCCGTTCAGAAGCATACAACAATGTTTTTCCATCAGGAGAGAAGCTTACGAGTCTTTCCTGTTCGGGAGTATTGGTAACGCGCTTGGTAACGCCGCCTTCCACACTCGTTACAAACACCTCACCACGAAAAACAAAAGCCACTTCCTTTCCATTGGGAGAAACAGATACATCTCTCGCACCACCGCTTACAGGAACCACTCTTTCGTTGTTGCTTTTTGCATCAGCAGCAATGGTGATGTTTACTTTCTGTCCTTTGCCGGCACCTTTTTGTGTATACAGTTCGCCATCATAACTATAGCAGAGCAAGCCATTATCTGATGAACTCAGAAAACGAACCGGGTGCTTTTTGAAAGAAGTGATGGGTTGTGATTTACTTCCATCAAGTCCCATTTTGTGTACATTGAATGAGCCGCTTTCTTCACTCAGGTAATAGAAAGATTTATCGTTGTCTGTAAAAACAGGTGTTCTGTCTTCACCTGCAAACGAAGTGATCTTTTTATGGGTACCTGCTTTACTATCATAGATCCAGATATCTCTTGCAATCGAAGAGGTATGGTGTTTGCGCCATGCATTCTCGCCACCTTTTTTATCCTGGTAGATCATGTATTGCCCGCTCTTGCTGAGTTTCACATCTTCAGCTGGCGTGCTCAATACCTGTTCCACTTTTCCACCGCCGATAGAAACTCTATATAATTCGGGCTGAGAGCCGGTTGGGAAAGTACGGTTAGCAGCAAGATCCATGCGTGTGGATCCAAACAGGATATTTTGATTATCGGTACTGAACTCATAAGGGTATTCCTGTGCAGAATGATAGGTTACACGTTTTGCCTCACCACCTTCGGCAGGAATTACGAATATGTCGAAGTTGCCATAACGATCACTCGCAAAGGCAATGGACTTTCCATCATGGCTCCATACCGGCATAAAATCATGTGCCTCATGCGTGGTAAGCGCTGTTGCATTTCCACCGGATGAAGCGACACGGTAGAGATCACCTTTATAAGTGAATACAATGGTTTTGCCATCGGGAGAAATAGATGAATAGCGCAGCCATCCCGGATTTACCTGTGACAATGCCTGAAGGCCTGCAAATGCGGCCAATAAAAGAAAGGATATTTTTTTCATAGCAGTTAAATGAACGAGGAAGTTAAGAAAGAACGGGCAAGAATTTTCTTTGTATTGATGAATGATAAAAAATGGCTGGTGCGTCTTATTTTTTGCTTGTTATCTTTATAGCCAGTACCCTTTTTTAAAGCCAACAGCAGCATGAGCGGATTATTATGTTTTTTAAATGACCGGTTTATTCCTTTGAGTGAAGCCACTATTCCTGTGAATGATCTGGGTTTACAACGCGGCTATGGTATTTTTGATTTTCTCCGTATTACAGATGGTGTGCCATTATTCCTGGAAGATCATCTCGACCGGTTTTATCAATCAGCAGAAAAAATGCGTTTATTCATCCCGCTTAACAGGGATGAAATGCGGTCCATCATAAAAGAACTACTGCAGAAGAACGGCCTTGATCATGCAGGTGTTAAACTATTATTGACCGGCGGTCCAACATCCGATGGCTATTCATTAACCGGCACGCCCAATCTCCTGATCAGTGAACAGCTCATACCCTCTCCCCCTGATACTATTTTTTTACCTGGATATAAACTGGTCAGTTACCCGCACCGGCGCCAGGTACCCGAAGTAAAAACAACCGATTATTTGATGGCGATCCATTTGCAGCCTTGGGTAAAAGAAAATGGAGCAGATGATATTTTGTATCACCAAAACGGGATCATCAGCGAATGTCCGCGCTCGAATTTTTTTATTGTTACAAAAGATAATGTACTGGTTACCGCTTCAGAAAATATTTTAAAAGGAATTACCAGGAAACAATTGTTATCTATTGCCTCGCGCATAAAAATCAACGTTGAAGAAAGAGAGGTTTCTTTGAATGATGTGCGCCATGCGAAAGAGGCTTTTATTACCAGTTCCACCAAGCGCCTTATCCCGGTTATAAAATTAGATGATCATTTGTTTGCGCCATTTTCGGAAAACTCTGTTACAGCCAGGCTTTACAATGCTTTTAAAGAATGGGAGTTTTCTGCCATTCATGGAGATAGGTAAGAGGGTTGTCACAAAACAACTTGCAATAGCTATACGCAAAGAGTAGTTTTGCATATAATTTTTTAATATGATCACTAACCGGTTTCCCAACCTGCAGTGGCTCAAAACCCAGATAGACCAACGGTTTCAGAACCGTTGTGGGATGGATAAGCAGCTTTTGGAAACCGCGGGTTTCCCGAGTTGTGTGATCAATGCGAAGGTCAAAGAAACCTACAGACCCGATATCATGGGCCCGATCTCTCTTTTTTTAAACGTTCAGGGCAACAGCCGTTGCAAAGTGGATGGGAGAACTGTTTCGATAAATGAGGAAGCTTATTTTATCACAAACCGTTTTCAAACCTATACACTCGAAATAGAGAACCAACAGCCATCTGAAACATTCAACATACATATCGGCGAGTATTTTTCTGAACAATTTCTTGCATCAGCCATGCATTCATCGGATACTTTGCTGAATGAAGGCAAACAGCTGACCGTTCCAACTGTGGCTTTTCACAACAGGCTCTACAGGCGTGATGCAACATTTAATGCGTTGATAAAGGAGTTGCAGCAGTCGAAGCAGGATAATATAACCGATAGATTATTATTTGAAGAATGTCTTACGGATTTGCTAATGCATTTGCTGGTACAACATCGCGATCAATTGCAAACGATTGCAAACATGCCCCCGATAAAACCATCAACTAAACTGGAACTCTATAAGCGGCTGGCGCTGGCTACCGATTTTATACATGCGTCGTACGCCGGACAAATTGAACTGGATGAGATGTCCAATGCTGCCTGTCTATCAAAATTTCATTTCCTGCGATTGTTTAAGCATGTATACCATGTTTCGCCTTATCAATACATTCAGCAACTTCGGGTAGAGAAAGCCGGGCAATTACTCGAAAATACCTTACTGCCTGTGGCAGATATTGCGAGCCTGCTGGGATTTGCTAACAGTAATTCCCTCAGCCGTCTTTTTGCGCAACGAAAAGGCGTGTATCCATCGAAATACCGCGAGATGGTAAATTAGCAAGAATGGCTACCTCCCATACCAATAACAGTGTTCATCTTTGCTGGATAAATAAATTTTATGGATATTAAATTATTACCCGCTATACTGATGTCACTGCTTTCATTCGTTTGCCTGGCTGTGATCTTACGCGGCCTGCGAATGGCCATGCGGAAAACCAATTGGGATATGGTAACGCAGCAAAAAATATTTAGCAGAACATTGGTTGTTTTGATTGTATGGATTGCCCTTGTGACTATTCTTGCATTGATGGGATTCTTTACGGAGCTGTCAACTATGCCCCCAAAACCGGTATTGGTTATTTTTATTCCTGCGATCATATTATTGTTTCTAAGTTTCTCAAAAAAAGGAAAAGAACTGTTGATAGCAACGCCACCGCATTGGTTGATCGCGATGCAATCTTTCCGCATATTGGTAGAGATCTTATTATGGCGCGCGTTCGTATTGAACCTGCTCCCCGTTCAGATGACCTTTGAAGGAAATAATTTCGATGCCTTAAGCGGTCTGTTGGCTATTCCATTCGCCATCGCAGTAATGAAGAAATGGTCGCCACGTGTTGTGCTGGTTTATAATGTGATCGGATTGGCACTGCTGACCAATATACTTGTCATTGCTGTTTTATCAATGCCCACACCCCTTCGTTATTTCATGAATGAGCCGGCGAATACATTGGTAGGAGAATTTCCATTTGTTTATTTGCCTGCTATTCTTGTGGTAATTGCCCTGGCATTCCATATTTTTTCTTTGAGGCAGCTATGGCTACTTAGAAAGAAATGATCCCATCGTCTGGATTAAGCTGCAATCAAATTTGCCCCATCGGGGCCACATATCGGTAGACATAAAATATTCCACGAATTTTCAGAGCGCCGTAGGTGCGAAATATATTTCGCACCTACGGCGCTTCGATGTTTTTGCGGACATTTGGGGCTACCGATATTTTGTCCCTACAGGACAAGTTGCGTTTTCCAGTGTGGGCATTGCTGGTTGGATGTTATGTGTTAATCGGGATGCATTTATATTAGCCTCAATTACTAATTACTAATTACTAACTACTAATTATTAATTAATTTGTACATAATGTTAACCTCCCCCTATCATATCTACCCCTGCGGCGATCATGCTGTGACCATTGAGTTGGGTGATACAATAAGCGAAGACCTCAATCAAAAAGTGATCTCTCTTTTTCATTATCTCAAAGAAAATAAAATAGAAGGAATAAAAGATCTTATACCTGCATACAATACACTCACGCTTGTATATGATACTTTTTTGCTGAAAAAGAAAGCGCCCGCAATTTCTGTTTATGAAACCATGTGTTCCTATCTCCAGAAAGCGGCGGCATTGATTAATGAAGAAATAATTACTGCACCACGACTGATGAAGATCCCTGTATGCTACGATCCATTACTGGCACCGGATATTGTTTTGCTTGCAGAAATACACCAACTTACGGTTGAAGAGGTTGTCAAACTGCATACGGCAAAAAATTACCGGGTATACATGATTGGGTTTCTTCCCGGCTTTGCTTATATGGGATCTGTAGATGAAGAATTGGTAACCCCAAGGCGAACACAACCAAGAACCATTGTGCCGGCAGGAAGTGTTGGTATTGCTGGCGAACAAACAGGCATTTATCCTTTTGATTCTCCTGGTGGCTGGCAACTGATTGGGCAAACACCCATACAAATGTTTGACGCAAAAAACACAACACCCTGTTACCTGCATCCGGGTGATGAAGTACAATTTCATGCTATTTCTATTGATGAATTTAAAAAAGCAAAGAAAACATGAGCCTGCATATCATAAAACAAGGGTTATTCGATACGCTGCAAGATATGGGCAGGTACGGCTACCAACACCTGGGGATTAATCCCGGCGGCGCAATGGATCTCACCGCTCTGCGTGTTGCTAATATGTTAGTTGGGAACGATCCGTCGGAACCCGTGATCGAAATGCATTTTCCGGCAGCTGAAATTAAATTTGACTCAACTGCATTGGTGGCATTGGCCGGTGCAGATCTTTCCGCTTCTGTTAATGGCGTGACTGTTCCGGTACACACGCCCTTTATCATACAAAAAGATGCCGTTCTGCATTTTGGCAAAAAAGAAATGGGTACAAGAATTTACCTCGCAGTATGTGGCGGATTTGCAGCAGATGAATGGTTGGGAAGTTATAGTACGCACACAAAAGTACAAATGGGTGGTTTTAAAGGAAGGGTCTTACAAAAAAATGATCGTATATCATTTAAAGAAAAGCAACCTGCTTTACCTGCTGATCAGGATGTGCAAATATTTTCCTGGCGTGCAAATGTATCCGGACTGTATACAGCAAACATGCTTCGGTTTATCCCCGGTAATGAATATTGGTCATTAGATGAAACTGCAAAACATAAATTAGAGAAAGAAGATTTTATTATCAGCCGCGAGAACGACAGAATGGGTTATCGTTTAAGCGGTGTTAGTTTGCAATTGTCGAAACCAACAGAAATGATCTCTACAGCAGTTACCCGCGGCAGCATGCAACTGTTGCCGGATGGGCAGCTCATTATCCTGATGGCCGATCACCAGACAACAGGGGGGTATCCAAGAATAGGTCATATCATCAGCGCAGATATTTCTTCACTTGCACAGATGCAGCCGGGTGACAGGTTTACGTTACACCAGGTAACACTAGCCGAAGCTGAGAGTCTTTTATACAAGCAGCAAATGGATTTGCAGCAACTGCAAAATGCCTGTAACTTCCACTTACAAGCGTATCTATAAATTAAGTATGCAAACTATCGATCTCAACTGTGATATGGGAGAGGGCCTTTCCAATGATGCCATGATCATGCCATGGATCAGCAGCACCAATATCGCATGCGGTTACCATGCCGGTGATGAAGACACGATGAAAAGAACGGTGGAACTAGCCATACAAAACAATGTATCCATTGGTGCACATCCCGGTTTTGCAGATAAAACAAATTTTGGAAGAACCGAAATGCGTCTTTCTTTAGATGAAGTATACGAATTGGTTGCACAACAGATATTTCTTTTACAAAAAATAACAAAAGAATTCGGTGCAAGACTGCATCATGTAAAACCACATGGCGCATTGTATAATATGGCAGCAAATGATACCATGCTTGCCCATACTATCGCAAAAGCGGTAAACGATATTGATGGAGGATTGTTTCTATACGGGTTAAGTGGCAGTCATTCTATCAGCGAAGCAAACAAACTCGGTCTCAAAACAGCCAGTGAAGTATTTGCCGACCGCACTTACCAGGATAGTGGTGGCTTAACACCACGCACACAATCCAATGCATTGATAGAAACAGAAGAGGCATCACTTCAGCAGGTATTGCAAATGATAGAACAGCAAACAGTAACCAGTGTAAACAAAAAACAGGTACCCATAAAAGCAGAAACTATTTGCCTGCATGGTGATGGCGTACATGCAGTTGCTTTCGCAAAAAATATTTATCATACACTTCAACAAAACCAGGTTGGCATCAAAAGTATCTAAGTATGGCCTTTTTAGCGGTGCCGGGTTGGGCGCGGCTTTCCTGATGGCCAATTCGTCTATCGGCCCCGGATTTCTTACGCAAACCACGGTGTTCACGCAACAACTCATGGCGAGTTTTGGGTTTGTGATACTGGTGTCTTTTTTATTAGATATCGGCGCACAGCTAAACACCTGGCGTATTCTTACTGTTAGCGAATTGCGTGCACAGGATCTTTCCAATAAATTATTACCCGGACTTGGTTATGTTGTTGCAGCATTGGTTGTGATGGGAGGATTCACTTTTAATATTGCGAATATTGCCGGTTGTGGTTTGGGTGTGAATGTATTAACTGGACTTTCCTTTCAATCAGGAGCCATCATCAGTTGTATTGCAGCACTACTTCTTTTCTGGATCAGGGAAATGGGAAAGATGCTGGATAATTTTACACGCATTGTAGGCACTGCTAAAATTTTATTGACGCTGATCATCGCTATCAATTCACATCCGCCTGTGTTGCAGGCATTGCATCATACCATCATTCCTGAAACCATGAGTTCACAGGCGATTGTTACGATCGTTGGTGGTACGGTTGGCGGGTACATTACGTTTTCCGGTGCGCATCGCTTGCTGGATGCAGGTATTAAAGGGAAAGAAAATATCAAACAGGTAAACAAAAGCGCGATCAGTGGTATTGTGATCTCCGGGCTCATGCGTTTTATTTTATTCTTTGCAGTTTTGGGCGTACTAACGCAAGGCGCAGTGCTTGATCATGATAATCCACCCGCAAGCGTGTTCCGGTTTGCCGCGGGCGAATTTGGTTTCCGGGTTTTTGGTATTGTTCTCTGGAGTGCGGCCATTTCATCTGTGATCGGTGCTGCATATACTTCTGTTTCTTTTCTCAAAACATTTCATCCATGGCTGAAAAAACATGAGCGACTATGTATTTCCATCTTTATTATTATTTCAACATTGGTATTTGTATGGATCGGTAAGCCAAGGCAACTATTGTTGTTGGCAGGTATGGTGAATGGATTGATATTGCCACTTGCCCTTGCCGTGTTACTGATTGCGTGTACAAAAATAAAACTTATGAAAGGCTATCGTCACCCGGTATGGATGCAGGCTGCAGGCTGGGCAGTAGTTTTGATAATGGGTTGGATGGGCTGTGTTGCCATTGCCGACTGGCTATCTAAATAGCAACCTGTTTGGTGAATGACAGCAATTGTCTTGCAGACTCCTCATGAGAGACTATGCTTAATTCCAGGTTATTAAAAAGGGAAGAAAAATTATCACGACTCTGCAAACTCTTCAGGTAAAATTTGTCGTAGTATAGCAGCAATACGGCAAAACATCCTTTGACATCATTTTCAACCAGGCAGCCCAGCGCTGTTTTAGTTTCAAGCCCGCCCAGTCTTTTTTTAATGCGCATGATCGCGTTCATTAATTTTTCTTTTTCAAACTTGCCGTAGTGTTCAACAATAAAATTCAAACGCTCTTCAAAAGGGATATTGATAAAATAGATTTGTGAACCACGCATCTGTTGATAAAATGGTGTAGGAATATTTACTTCGCCGATTCGCTGGCTCTCATCTTCGATCCAGATGGCAGAAGGACAGTTGACAGATGAAAGATGACGGTTGACAGATGTGGGGGTGTCGGCCTTTTCTGTCATCACGCAACTATCATCTGTCAACTGTTCTTCTGCCATCTGCCATCTATCAACCGTCATCTTCAACTCCCCCGCCAATAAATTCTCAAACATTTCCTGCGATGGTTGCTGAGGTTGCCCGAGATTGCCGAATGCAGAGCCTTTATGGCTCGCTAATTTTTCAAGATCGATCACCGGTTGTTTCTTTTTGGCGATCGCATGTAAAGCTTCTGTTTTGCCACTGCCGGTATATCCGCCAACTAGATTAATCGGGTATTTTTTTTCAAATTGCTGTAGGACCCACTTGCGGTAAACTTTATATCCACCTACCAATGTATACACTTTAAATCCATAGAGATCGAGTAACCAGGCCACCCCCGCACTCCTCATCCCGCCGCGCCAGCAATGGACAATTATCGTTTTCTCCTCACTGTTAACTTTTCTCCCGCGACTGGCGGGATGACTTTTAACTATCTCCTCAACTTCCTCCACCATCTTCACCATCTTTGTTCCAAAAAAATCCAGACCGAGTTTAATGGCTTTTTCTTTGCTTTCCTGTTTGTAGGCGGTCCCCACAATTTTTCTTTCTTCGTCAGAAAAAAGCGGAAGGCTATGAGCCCCGGGAATATGTGCATGGGCAAACTCACCGGGACTGCGCACATCCAATACAGGATGTACACCCGATAATTGCAAAAATTCGTCTATACTGAGTTTGCTGATAGCCATGAATGCAAATGTAAGTGGAGTTTTTTGTAACTTTTCGGTGTGAAACAGTTATTGATCATACGCCACGCAAAAAGCAGCTGGGCCCTTGTGGGACAGGATGATTTTGACCGCCCTTTGAATGAACGTGGCACAAAAGACGCGCCGATGATGGCGCAAAGGTTAGTAGATAAAGAAATCAGGATCGATGCTTTTATCGCAAGTCCGGCAAAAAGAGCATTGACAACCGCTAATTTTTTTGCAGACATATTCAAAGCAAAACCAGGCAGTTTACAAACGGTTCAGAAATTATATCATGCACACCCAGCTGTTTTTTATGAAGTGATTGCTGCTATAGATGATTCGATAGAAACAGCCGCGATATTTTCACACAATCCGGGCATCACCGCCTTTGTAAATGAACTCACCAAAACAAAGATCGATAATATGCCTACCTGCGGTGTATTTGCCATAAAAGCGCAAACAGATCATTGGAAAGATTTCTGGCCGGCAAAAAAATCATTCTGGTTTTTTGATTACCCGAAAAATTGATGGCACGCGGATGACGCGGAAAAAACGGATGAGCGCGGATTTTTTACAATTGAAAATCTGATCCGTTAAAATCCGTTTTTTCCGCCATTTCTCCATCTCAATCAGTAGCCCGCTTAATATTTGCGAGGTAAACTCCGGAAAATATCAGGATCGCTGCTATTAATTTCACAACACTAAAATGTTCCCCTGCAAAAATGACCGCGATCACTGCGGCGAAAACGGGTTGCGTATAAATATAGGCGCCGGTAGCAGATGCACCGATAATAGAAATACCATATACATTCAGAAGATAGGCAAGAAAAGTGGCACCCACGGCAACAAACGCCAGTGCAACCCAATGCGAAAGATCAAATGCCGACCAGTCGGTTGATACAAATTCATGCATACCAAACGGTAAAATAACCAATGAGCCAAATGTAAAGATCCAGCGCAGAACCTGTATGCCACTATAAGTTTTCATCAATGGCCGAACGAGTACTAAGTAAAATGAATACGATATCGCATTGATGAGTACCATAATATCACCAAGAAGGATATTGTTTCCTGAATGACTGCTGTCCTTTAATAACACCAGCATAGCTGCGCCGCCGATACCCAGAACCAGGCCCATAAATTTTATCCAGGTAAAACCTTCTCTCAATAACCATGCAGCAATGATGGTAATAAAAATAGGTGTAGCCAGCGATAACAGTGAGCTATGAATAGACGTAGTAAGCGAAACACCTTTGATAAAAAAGATCTGGTTGATCACCACACCCGTTAACGCACACAAAAAAAAACGTGGAATATGCTTTTTCTCAATTTTTACTTTGGCCGGTTTAAAAAGAAAAAGAAACCAGAAAAGTCCAAGGCTCACCAGTATGCGTACTACATTCAATGCAAAAGGGTGCAGGAAGGAAGGAGTGATATATTTTACTACCGCATAATTGGCCCCGAAAATAAAATTGGCGCCTAATACGGCAGCGTGTGCTTTGGTATTTTTTGTCATTGATGCTTCAAAAGTACTTAACTCAACTTTTGGAAAGTTCTAAACTTTCCAAAAGTTATTAAACAGAGAGATTAAATAGAGCCTTTCAGTAATTCAGTAATTCGGCTACCGTCAAATAATGTTAGCGATGGAAATTGATAAGGGAATTTTTCTGCT
>JAZKBT010000004.1:180613-227452 GCA_040388475.1 Bacteroidota bacterium
CACTCACGATTGACGACTCACGATTCACCCACCGATCTCCGTAATAACTCATCAACTCCTTCTTCATTAAACCGGTCCAGCTTTGGAAATGCATACACAAATGTTTTTGCTTTTAAAAGATCTGCAGCGCAATCCAGTTCCCGCTGCTCAACACAGATGCAGGTTTGATCTGCCTGTAATTTTTTTGCAAGGTATTCCTGTTCGGTTTGGCCGGGAGTGGGTATGAGGATCGATTTTTTTTGAAGTGATAACAGTTCCATCACTGTGGTATAACCGCTTCGGCTGATAATATATTCACTTTGTAGTAGCGCTTGCCCTAATTCAGAACCAGGCAAATGATTTTTTATTTCAATATGCGGTGCTGTATCCGGTATTTCTTTGCTTCCGGGTTTGCCTCTTACCAATAAGATCGTCCCTTCTGTCCTGGAAAGGCTCTCAAGTAATGTATTCTCCAATAGAGTTCTTTGTGGCTCAGGTCCTGATAAAAGGATGCAGTAGTCATATTTTTTTTCAGCCGGCTTTAATTGAAAACGCGCGAGTAGCCCTATATAATGAACTTTTATGCGGGGCAGTATTGCAGGGTGTGATAGTACGCCTGCTGCATTCAATTCACCTGACACATCAGGCACCCAACAGCTACTGTATTTGTTGATATAACTGTAATTAACACGTTGCAGAACACTTTCTATCCATGCAAAAGGCGCTTTAATAGTTAACTGGTGCGTAATAAAAATGCAGGGAACTTTTTGAGAAGATAATCCATAACGGTTATCAGAGATCACGAGATCGATATGATGTTCATCAATTACTTTATCCAGCCATTGATGTTCTTCTTTAATAATCTTTCGCAAGCGCGGTAACTGTGCCAGCAACGTAAAAGCCAGTCCCCATTTGCTCCTGCTATAACGCACCCGATAACCGGCCAATGGCAATATTTGCAGGGATGGAAACTCGGTCTGCAAAAGATGCGCCTGTGCCCCTTCGGCAGCGGCAATCACTTCATACCCATTGGCAATCAATGCCCGGATGATGGGGATGCAGCGGGTGGCATGACCCAAACCCCAGTCCAGCGGGGCGATCAGGATCTTTCGTATGTTAAAATTCGGTAGCAATTCAGTGGTTTCCTAACGGGTTAAACGGTAAAGTAGTAATTTAGCCTTGATATGAAACTGAAAATAAACCAAATAATCGTTTTGTTGTTATTAGTTACCATGATCGGTACTTCCTGTGGTGTTTTTAAAAAGAACCACGGTACCAAATTCTGCGGCTGCCCCAATAATAAATAAGTAAAAGCATTCGCTTATGAATGATGTGAACAGGGATTTACTGGTGTTGTCAGATACTACACGCCTCAGCCCCGAACAACTGGCGCGCGAAGTGGCGTTTTTGAATACGCTCCTGTTTCATATTGAGAACTGGGAAACTTTCTCCATTGCAAATGAGATCATCGATGTCAATCGCCGAAAAAGTGTTCGTGATAGTTTTTTAATCCAAAGAATATTGACGGAGAAAGAGGTGAAACCTTTTGTGTTTACGTGCAATAAAAATTAAACTAAGAGAATAAAGGAGAAAAAGAGATAAAAGAGTGGGGCTTAAACTTCTCTTTGATCTCTTTTTCTCTTTTACCTCTTAGCCTCATAATTCAACAACCAATGGTTCCCGTACTTATCTACCAGGTCGCCAAACAAAGCGCCCCAGAAAGTATCCTGAAGTGGATGTGTTTCTTCACCACCTGCGGATAGTTTTGCATAATAATTCCTGATCTCATCTTCGGAGCTGCAATTGAGTACCATGCCAACGGTATTGCCCTTAATCAATCCTTCATCGCATACCATATCTGTTCCCATTAACATCCATGTATCCTTTGTAAGGGTTGCATGCATAATGTATTCTTTCATTAGTTCAGGCATTTTATCCGCCATCGGCGACTCCCCAACGGTTTGCAGGCTTAGCTCGCCACCCAAACAATCTCTATAAAAATGCATGGCCTCACGGCAACTGCCGTTGAAGGTCAGGTATGAATTCATCTGTGTCATCTTTCGCTGTTTATGCTTTCTGGTTCAGGTTGTTTTAGCGTTCAGGCCGCTTTAGCGGCCCGACCGCTCACTATACAAAAGTCAAAATAGATGGTGAAAATAGCAGGGTGTTAAAACGACATTTATCGGGGTTGATTGCGACTGAAAGGATACTTATCTTTAATTCATGAAAAATGTATCCATCCTGGTTCCAGAGACCGCAGTGATAGAAGCCATTGCCGATCCGCATTATATGTTCAAAGCCGTAAACATGTTCCTGGAAGCTTCAGGTAAACCGGCATTGTTCAATGTGCAGGTGGTGGGATTATCCCCCGACATAAAACTGGAGAACAGTTTGTATACGGTTCACATGGATAAGCTGCTGAAAGATGTGGAGAAAACAGATCTTATTTTTATTCCCGCCATCAGCGGCGATGTAGCAACAGCGCTGGAATTGAATAAAGCTGTGATCCCATGGATCGTTGATCAGTATACCAAGGGCGCAGAAGTAGCGTCACTTTGCATCGGCGCATTCTTATTGGCATCAACAGGATTACTGGATGGGAAAAAATGCTCAACACATTGGAACCAGTCAACGTTATTCAGAAGTATGTTTCCGAATGTAGAATTGGTGGATGGTTCGATCATTACAGAAGAACAGGGCATTTATTCCAGTGGCGGTGCCAACTCTTACTGGAACCTGCTTCTTTATCTCGTAGAAAAATATACCGACCGCGATACTGCGATCCTGGCTTCCAAATATTTTGCCATCGATATTGACCGTGACAGCCAGGCAAAATTCATGATGTTCCAGGGACAAAAAGATCATGATGATGAACCGATCAGGAAAGCACAGGAATTTATCGAAACCAATTACCAGGAAAAAATCACCGTAGATCTGTTAGCCGATATGTTTGCGGTTGGCAGAAGAAGTTTTGAAAGAAGATTTAAGAAAGCAACCGATAATACCGTGGTTGAATATATCCAGCGTGTAAAGATCGAAGCAGCCAAAAGAAGTTTTGAATCAAGCCGGAAAAATATCAATGAAGTGATGTATGATGTTGGCTACACCGATACGAAAGCATTCAGGACGATATTTAAAAAGATCACGGGGCTAACACCAATTGAATACAGGAACCGATATCATAAACAGGCAGCGGCCTGATGAATATTGAATAATGAATCCCGCATGTGCGGGAAATGATGAAGTGAACACGCAGCTATAGTCGCTCGCCTCCGGCGAGTGACGGCTATCCACCGGCCTCCGGCCGAAATTTTTTTTATTTCAATTTACTCAGGGCTGCCTCCAATTTCCCCAACATCTCCGGAATCTCCTCCTTCTTACTCGTTCCCACACTCAACCTATACCACGAACTCTTACTCCCTGCGCCAAATGCCGAGAAAGGAACAACGGCAAGTTTCGCTTCACCCAATATATAAGAAGTAACATCAGACTGCGTTTCAAGAATTTTTCCTTCAGCAGTGGTTTTGCCAACAAGATCAATTTTGATCGTAAGATAAATAGCTGCCTGTGGCGAAACCGAATCAACATTATATCCTTTTTCTTTCAATGCAATAAATCCTGCATGAATGCTACGTAATCTTTCTTCTATTTCAGATTTAAAATGAACAAGGTATTTACTGATCGATTCCTTATCCAGTAAATATTTCGCAACCGCCTTCTGCTCCGCCATCGGCGCCCAGGCACCTAAATGACTCAGTATCGCTTTCATTTTCGCAATCACTGTTTCCGGTCCCAATGACCAACCCACACGTACGCCAGTTGAGGCAAAAACTTTAGAAATGCCATCTACAAAAATGGTATAGGGTTTCATTTCGGGGCGTAATGAGATGGGGTTGTAATGAACTGTATTTCCGAATGTAAGTGTCCAGTACATCTGGTCGAACATCAGGTATAATTTCTTTTGGTCTTCGCTGCGTTGTTTGTTTTCTTCAAGTATCAGGTCACAAATTTCTTCGAGTGCGTTATTTGAAAGCGTGGTGCCTGTAGGATTTTGAGGGGTGCAGATACAAATAAGCGTAGCCCCTTTGATATTTTTTTTGATATCCTCCGGTGTAGGCATGAAATCATTTTCTGCAGCACAATCAATCACACAATGTTCGCCATCGGTCATATGTACATAGTGATTGTTGTTCCATGAAGGAACGCCGTAGATCACTTTATCACCTTTGTCAACGATCGCTTTGAAAATGGTATAGATCAAAGGCCTTCCACCAGAAGCGATCTGGATCTCATTTGGTGCATAATCCAGGCCTTCCCATTCTTTGATAAATGAGCTTACTGCTTTTCTGAGATCTAAAACACCTTCAGCTGCAGGATAGTTTGTATTGTGTTGCTGGTATGATTCAATGATCAAAGCTTCCAGTTCAGCGGGGATGGGGAAAACGGCAGGATCAAAATCGCCAATGGTAAAATTGTATATTTTTTCACCGTTGCGGATCCGTTCACTGATCGCATTTCCGAGTTTAACGATCTCACTACCGACCAATGTTCCTGCAAGCTGACTAAGTTTGGGCTGACTCATAAAAAGAAGGGATTCAATTATTCCGCCAGCAAAAGTAACCCCTCTGCCGTATATTTAATTCCTAAACACAAAACCTTGCCCAAATATTTCAAAGGCAGCCCGCTTCAAACAGGTATCTACGCTGCGGTTGCGGCTTTTCTCACGTATACCATGATCTTCGGATTTCGTAAATCTTATACGGTCTGTACATTCGATGGATTGCGTTTTGCGGGGATCAATTACAAGATCATACTTGTATTGAGCCAGATGATTGGTTACCTGATGGCAAAATTCTATGGCATCAAATTCATTTCAGAATTAAAAAGGCTTGGCAGATATAAGATCATTTTATTATTGGTAGGCATTGCCTGGACAGCATGGCTCTTTTTCGCAATCATTCCGCCACCCTATAATGCGGTGTTCCTTTTTATCAATGGTTTTCCACTGGGTATGTTATGGGGCGTGGTGTTTTCTTATGTGGAAGGAAGAAGGAGTACCGATTTTATTGGCGCGGCACTTGCGGTGAGCTTTATTTTTGCATCGGGGTTTGTGAAATCGGTGGGTGGATGGTTGTTGCTTGAATTTCATCTCTCAGAATTCTGGGTACCGTTTGCAACAGGCCTGGTGTTCGCCATACCATTATTGTTTTTTATTTATTTAATTGAAAAGATCCCTCCACCCGATGAAGCAGATATTGCTGCGCGGATGAACCGTACGCCAATGGATGCGGCGGACAGGAAAAAATTCGTACGCAGCTTTTTGCCCGGATTGATCGCCTGCGTCGTGATCTATGGTTTCGCCACCATCTTCCGCGATATAAGGGATAATTTCAGCGCAGATATGTGGAAGGAAATGGGTTATCTCAATCAGCCCGCCATCTTCTCCAAAACAGAAACACCGATCACCTTAATTGTATTGGTATTGATCGGAAGTATGGTACTGATCAAAAACAGTTTTAAAGCCTTAATGCTTGCACACTTATTTATTGCCTTAGGTTTTGCATTGGCGGGTATCTGTACTTTTTTCTTTGTGAGTGGGAAACTGGATCCTGTGTGGTGGATGACCTCGGTTGGCTTAGGTCTCTACATGGTTTATATCCCTTTCAATTCTGTTTTCTTCGAAAGACTGATCGCGGCATTCCGGTTCACTGGTAATGTAGGGTTTCTTATTTACCTCGCAGATTCGTTTGGTTATTTGGGAAGTGTGGGCGTGCTGTTAAGTAAGGAGATCTTCAAAGTAAAATTGAATTGGGTTGATTTCTTTTCTAACAGTGTGATGATATTATCTGTTGTGGGAGTGTTGATGACTGTTTTTTCGGCTTACTATTTTGCGAAGAAAAAGAGGAAACACATAAGTACATAGGAAGAGGGAAGTAAACATAGTTTCTATGTGTTCTTGTGTTTCCTATGTACCTAAGTGTTTCAAAAAAAGTTACTCTTTAGGTTTGCCTGCATCGTACTTCTTCTCCGCCTCTTTCGCTTTCTCAAAATCAAGTACTACACCATTAATACAATAACGTAATCCTGTTGGTGGCGGGCCATCTTCAAATACATGTCCAAGGTGTGCCTTACATCTTCCACATTCAACCTCGGTCCGTTTCATGCCAAGGGTATTATCCGGCAGGTAGATCACGGAACTTTTACTGATAGGTTCGTAGAAACTTGGCCATCCACAACCACTTTCAAATTTGGTATCACTTTTAAACAAAGCATTGCCACAGGCGGCGCAATAGTAAGTACCAATATCTTTCAAAGTTTCAAACGGGCTGGTAAAAGGACGCTCTGTTCCTTTTTGCCTCGCTATATAATATACTTCGGGTGAAAGTCTTTTCTTCCATTCCTCATCAGTCAATACCAGCTTTGAAGAATCGGTTCTTGAATAAGCCGGATTGTTTTTTTGATCGGAGTTTTCCATTTTCTTAGGGTTCTTTTGATTGCTTTCAGTATAACAACTCTGCCAGATAAAGGTTGTGAGCAGAATTACGGGTAATAATTTCATATTATTTATTATAACATCTATAGAAATTGCTTTAAAATCGCTTAAAACTATTCCTGTTTTAAAATCAAACGCCATCTTTTAACTTACAAAGCATCCTTTTTAAAGGTTTTCGGTTTATGTTAAATGTTTTTTAAAGTCAAGCCCTTATATTTGCTCCTCACTCAAGTTTAGCAAGTACATGTTTAATATTATTCTGTTTGGTCCCCCGGGCAGCGGGAAAGGTACGCAAAGCGAAAAACTAATCGCTGCGTATGGATTAAAACATCTGTCCACAGGGGATCTGTTGCGTAGTGAAATTGCGAAGCAAACCGTATTGGGGATGGAGGCGAAAAGTATTATGGATCGTGGCCAGCTGGTACCTGATGCAGTAGTGGTGGGTATGATCAGTTCGGCACTTGACTCAAACCCGGGGGCAAAAGGATTTTTATTTGATGGATTTCCACGCACGGTTGCACAAAGCGAGGCACTGGATAAACTATTACAGGAAAAAAATACAGAAATAGGTGTAGTATTGGCATTGGAAGTAGGCGAAGAAGAATTGGTGCACCGCTTACTCAACCGCGGGCTCACCAGCGGCAGAAGCGATGATACCAATGAAGGCGTAATCAGGGCGCGTATTAAAGAATACCAGGATAAAACGATGGTGGTTTCTGACTATTATAGCCGTTTTGATAAGGTAGTAAAAGTAAAAGGAGAAGGAACTGTGGATGAAATCTTTGCCTCCCTTTGCAGCGAAATTCAGAAACGGATGTCTTAATTATACACGTAGAAAGTTTTTACAACCAACAACCAACTGCGAATCCCGCCCTTAAGCGGGATTTTTTTGTGCCCAAAACCGTGCCTTTGTGTCTTGGTGTGCAAATGAGTTTCTCACACCAAGGCACAAAGGCACGGTTGGCTTCTGAAGATATTGGACATTCGCTTACTGGCAAGTCAGCATTCAATATTTCGGTCGATATTTACTCCACCATTAAACATTGACTACATGATAGACACAATCGTTCACTTTCTGAAAAACGAAGTAATTCCACTTTTACGCACGCTGAAAGCTGATCAAAAACCCAGGTGGGGTAAAATGGATGCGCAACAGATGGTGGAACATATGCGCGATGTATTCAAAGCGGCCAATGGAAAGATCGTTTTGCCACTTATGAATACTGACCCCGAGCGACTGGCGAAAATGCGCGCCTTCCTGTTGACCGATCAACAATTCCAGGAGAACACCAAATCGGCCGTGGTGCCTGAAGTGCCAAGGCCGCATAAGTATGCAGGTATCGAAGAAGCCATTGCTAAACTTGAACCTGAAATAGATGACGTATTTACTGCTTATGAGCCTGATCACTCTAAATTACTGATGCATCCTGCATTTGGTGAACTGGATTATGAGTTGCAGATTCGGTATTTGGATAAACATGTCAGACATCACCTGCGGCAGTTTGGACTAGTGGATTAAAATTTTTGACAGGCCATTTTACAAACCTACCAATCGTTAGCTTTGTTCTCCTATAAACGATGGCTATGCAAGCACTGGAAAATTATATTCTCGGCAAATGGATCAAAGGCGATGGTGATGGACAGGCTTTATACAATGCCGTTACCGGCAACCAGATTGCCCAAACATCTACCAAAGGTTTAGACTTTGCATCAATTCTTGATTATGCAAGAACCAAAGGGAATCCCGCACTCCGTAAAATGAGTTTTCATGAAAGAGGTGTGATGCTTCGTGCATTGGCGCTTCATCTTCGCGAACATCTTGATGAATTTTATCGCATCAGTTACCAGACAGGCGCCACCAAAGCAGACAGCTGGGTAGATATTGAAGGGGGTATCGGTAACCTTTTTTCTTATGCATCGCTCCGAAGAAAATTTCCTGATACACCCTATTGTTTGGATGGAGAAAATCATCCGCTTGGCAAAGCCAATACTTTTATGGGGCATCACTTGCTGATTCCTAAAGAAGGTGTTGCTGTTCATATCAATGCATTCAATTTCCCTGTATGGGGCATGCTCGAAAAGATCGCAGTGAATTTATTGGCCGGTATGCCTGCAGTTGTAAAACCGGCAACCGTTACTTCTTATTTAACAGAAGCAGTTGTAAAACAAATTGCCGCATCTGGCATTTTACCGGATGGCGCACTGCAATTGCTTTGCGGCAGCGCAGGCGATATGCTTGACCATGTTGGCTCACAGGATGTGGTCACTTTCACCGGCTCGGCTACTACAGGATTAATGCTCAAATCGGGTAAACGCGTGATGCAGGAGAATGTTCCCTTCACCATGGAAGCTGATTCGCTTAACTGTATTGTATTGGGTAATGATGTAACACCGGGAATGCCCGAGTGGGATATTTTTATCAAAGAAGTACGAAAAGAAATGACAACCAAATGCGGACAAAAATGTACCGCCATCCGCAGAATATTTGTTCCTGAAAACAAACTGGAAGATGTGCAGATCGCTTTAGGCAAAGCACTCGCACAAACAACTATTGGTAACCCATTGAATGAAAAAGTGAGAATGGGTTCTCTCGCCGGTGAGTCGCAACGTAAAGAAGTGAAAGAACAGGTTCAAAAATTATTGGCCTCTTCACAAATTATTTATGGTTCGCTTGATAGTGTAGAGGTAATAGATGCTGATGCCGGCAAAGGTGCATTCATGAGCCCGCTTTTATTGCTGAATGATCATCCGCTTACCAGTAAAGAAGTTCATGAAGTTGAAGCGTTTGGTCCTGTATCAACATTGATGCCTTATCATTCAATGGATGATGCGATTGCATTATCAAAGATGGGTAAGGGATCATTGGTAAGTTCTATTGTAACAGCAGATCAGCATATCGCGAAGCAATATGTATTAGGTGCGGGGATGTATCATGGACGGATCCTTATCTTAAATGAACAGTGTGCGAAAGAAAGTACCGGACACGGCTCACCGCTTCCTTTACTGGTGCATGGCGGTCCTGGTCGCGCAGGTGGCGGTGAAGAAATGGGAGGAATACGTGGTGTGAAGCATTATATGCAACGTGTGGCAATACAGGGTTCGCCGGATATGATCACCGCAGTAAGTAATGTTTACCAGCCCGGCGCTACAGGAAAAAATAATGGCATACATCCTTTCAAAAAATATTTTGAAGAACTGGAGATAGGCGACCAGATCACAACAGAAAAAAGATTGATCACTTCAGAAGATATCGATCGCTTCGCAGATTTAAGCGGGGATCATTTTTACGCCCACCTTACCAATACCGATTTTAAAGGAACGATGTTTGAAAGACAGGTGGCACATGGGTATTTTATCATGAGCGCGGCAGCTGGCTTATTTGTGAACAGCTACGAAAAAAATCCGGTGCTCTTAAATTATGGCATTGATGAACTGCGTTTTACCAAACCCGTTTATCCCGGTGCCGAGATCTATATCCGGTTTTCGTGCAAGGAAAAGATTGGCCAGGAGCAAAAAGAAGCCACCGATATTCCAAAGGGAATTGTAAAATGGCTGGTAGAGATATTTGATGAGATGGATGAAGTGGTAGGCGTGGCTACAATCCTAACAATGGTGCAAAAAAAGTTTCCATAAGAGATAAAGAGAAAAAGAGTGAAATAAGAGAGATCACCCTCTTTTGCTCTTTTTCTCCTGTCCTTCTCTTAGTGAAATGTTAGATATATCAGGTATTAACACCTAATGAAACGTCTACAATTATTATCTATAATGCATTAAAAAAAGATGGATAATGTAAACGCGATTACTGGCAATATACTTGATGCCTGTCTTAAAATTCACAATGAACTTGGCCCCGGCTTATTTGAATCAGTTTATGAACAGGTTTTGTTTTACGAATTAAATAAAAGATCATTATTGGTACAAAAACAAAAACCAATCCCGGTTATTTATGATAGTATCAAATTTGAAGATGGATTCAGAGCAGATTTGATTGTCAATGGGTTAGTAATTGTTGAAATCAAGTCCGTTGATCTATTGTCTCCGGTACATTATAAACAACTACGTACTTACCTCAAATTGTCAAATATCAAAGACGGGATATTGGTAAATTTTAATGTTAACCTGTTAAAGGATGGATTTCATAGGATATTCAATAATCATTTAAAAGGATAACGTAAATTTGAGTATGATCGAAGAGATAAAAGACGGCTACGTTAAAACCGAACACGAACATGGTATTGCCACGATAGAGTTCTTTCATCCCCAAAGCAATTCTTTGCCGGGTAAGTTATTGGATGCATTGGCAAAAGCTATTCATAGTGAAGGATTAAATAAGGAAACGAAAGTGATCATACTCCGCTCGGCAGGAGACAAAGTGTTTTGTGCCGGCGCGTCTTTCGACGAACTCGCTGCGATTAACACAGAAAAAGACGGCCTGCTTTTCTTCTCCGGTTTTGCACAGGTGATCAACGCCATGCGTAAAGTACCCCAGTTCACCATTGCCCGGATACATGGAAAATGTGTGGGTGGAGGTGTTGGACTGGCTGCATCTGCGGATTATGCCATTGCGGCAGAAGGATCTGATATTAAACTAAGTGAACTGCCTGTTGGCATCGGCCCGTTTGTGGTTGGCCCTGCAGTAGAAAGAAAATTAGGACTCTCAGCTTTTTCACAACTCACCATAGATGGAACCATGTGGCGATCGGCTGACTGGGCAAGAAGAAAGGGATTGTATGCAGAACTGCATGCGGATATTGCAGGTGTTGATGATTCGGTCGCCCGTTTATCAACTACCTTATCTCATTCCTCTCCCCAAGCCATGCATGAGATCAAAAAAATATTATGGAAAGGTACTGAGCATTGGGATGAATTATTACTGGAGCGTGCTGCCATCAGCGGTCGTTTAATATTGAGTGATTACAGCAAAGAGTTCATCAGGAAATTCAAGGAGAAACAGAAAGCATAGTGTCTACCTCTATATTCAGTGAAGCCGATCTTGCCAATGTGTGTAACCAGCTTGCTAAGAAAGATCCACATATAAAAGAGATCATTAAACAGCACGGTTATCCTCCCTTCTGGAGCAGGAAACCGAGTTTCGAAACACTGATACATATTATTTTGGAGCAACAGGTTTCGCTCGCTTCGGCCAAAGCTGCGTTGGTTAAACTCAAAGAAAAGATCGGTGCCATTACACCAAAGAAATTATTGTTATTGTCAGATGAAGAATTAAAAGCCTGTTATTTCAGCCGGCAGAAAATAGTATATGCGCGATGCCTGGCAAATGCCATTGAATCAGGAGAAATATCTATAAAAAAATTACAGCATCTTCCGGATGAAGAGGTTCGAAGTTCCTTAACACAAATTAAAGGTATCGGTAACTGGACGGTTGATGTTTTCTTAATGATGGTGCTTCACCGTACTGATCTGTTTCCTACTGGTGATATTGCATTGATGAATAGTGTGAAACATATCAAGCAATTGCCTTCACATACAACCAAAGAAACCATCCTGGAACTCGCTGAATCCTGGCGCCCACATAGAACGGTCGCGGCTTTTTTATTCTGGCACGCGTATATTAAACGGAAGAACCTGAAATTCTGAACAGCTTTTCTTTGTTGAATATACCAATCGTTCCTACGGAACGCAATAAACTCCTCTCTATCCCATTGCTACCTACCAAATGTCCCGAAGGGACATCCGGTGGGTAGAAAAATAAAATCGAAGATTTTATTTAAACGTTCCGTAGGAATGTATGGTGATTATGATTACAAATCATCATATTCATACAGCGGATCAATATGGGTTCCCGCTTTCATTTCAAATACGGGGTTGATGATGCCATCTTTCAATCCATATACCCAGCCATGCAGGTCTGGCCGCTGTTCATTCTTCCATGCTCGTTGTATGATAGAGGTGTTAGCTAAATGTTTTACCTGTTCCTGAACATTCAATTCAACCAGGCGGTCGAATTTTTTTTCTTCATCTGTTAATGCTTCCAGTTCGTGCCTGTTTAAACGGTAAACATCCTTGATATTCCGGAGCCACATGTTGAGCACATATTTGTAATCATGATTGGTCATGGCTGCTTTGATACCACCACATCCATAATGTCCGCAAACGATCACATGTTTTACTTTGAGATGGGTCACCGCGTAGTCGAGAACACTAAGCAGGTTTACATCTGTATGTACAACCATATTGGCTACATTACGATGTACAAAAATCTCGCCGGGTTGTGTATTGGTGATCTCATTGGCGGGAACGCGACTATCGCTGCAACCGATCCATAAAAATTCGGGCGTTTGCAAATGCGATAACCGGTCGAAATATTCCGGGTCGGCATCTACCTTCTCTTTTGCCCAGAGCTTATTCTCAGATAATAACTTCTCGTAGGGTTTCATGTGATTGCAAAGTTAATCATCCTTTGCACTGCCGGACAAAAAAAATGTGCCCCGGTGCCTACCGGTCGGAACGCTCAGGCGGACTGAACAGTAAGCACCAGGGGCACTGGTAATACAAGAGGGATCAGAAGTTAAGGAGCAGGCTCAATAAAATTGACTGTCTCTACTTTTATGTTTTTTGAATAAGCATTTGTTTTATACTCCTGTATCAGTTCAACCACGTCATACGCAATGGATTTTGAATTGCTGCAATCAATGATCACTTTGGAATTTTTCGGGATCTTATCCAATGCATTCAATACGCTGGCTTTATTAAAAAAAGAAACTTCCTGTGCTAAAACAAGATGGTGTACTTCGTGGCCATCCTCTGTGGTTACTGCATCTTTCATGTGGTGAGAATTGCGATAGCTGTGCCGCAGCGTATAAAAAATACCAAACAGTATTCCCACAGTAATTCCTTTTAAAAGATCCGTTGCGAGAATGGCAACCACGGTAGCCGTGAATGGAATAAACTGTTCCCATCCTAATTTATACATCTTTACAAAAAGGGAGGGCTTGGCTAATTTATATCCCACCATTAGCAAGATAGCTGCTAAGCTTGCCAATGGAATCATGTTCAATACACTGGCAATGGTGATAGCACTGATCAACAAAAAGAAACCATGCATGATGGCTGACATTTTTGTCTGGGCACCAAACGTAATATTGGCGGAACTGCGAACGATCACCTGTGTAATGGGAAGGCCACCGATCAATCCTGAGATCATATTTCCCAGGCCCTGTGCTTTTAATTCCCTATTGGTTGGTGTGATCCATTTCTTCGGATCCAGTTTATCTGTTGCTTCTACACTTAATAAAGTTTCAAGACTCCCGACAATGGCTATCACAAAAGCCACTTTATATACGGCCGGATTAGAGAAAGCGGTAAAATCGGGGAAAGTAAACTGACCAAAAAATCCTGCGAAACTATCCGGTACAGGAAGCCTCACAACCTGGTCGGCCTTTAAACTATAATTCAATGTGCCGTTCTGGTATAAATAATTCATCAGGATACCGAGAGCGACCACTACGATAGGGCCCTGTAGTATTTGAAATATTTTGTGTTTTTTAGAAAGCACTTTATCCCACAGGATCAGTATGGCTAGGGAAATAACTGCGATCAATACAGCGCCGGGTGTAACAAATTCCCATGCCTTGCTGATGGCTGAAAGCGTATTCTCGCCATCGGCCTGTAAAAACTCATCATCACCTTCAATATCCTTATCCCAACCCAGGGCATGCGGTATTTGTTTCAGGATGATCAGCAAGCCAATACCTGTAAGCATTCCTTTGATCACAGAGGAAGGAAAGAAATAACCGATAAAACCCGCTTTGGCAAAACCAAGCGCCAATTGTATAGCTCCAGCCAGGAAAACCGCAAGCAGGAATGTTTTAAAATCACCACCGAATGTAACAGTGATGGCTGTGAGAACGATCACCGCGAGACCGGCTGCGGGGCCGCTTACACCGAGTCTTGAACCACTGGCTGCACCCACCACGATACCACCAATGATACCTGCAATGATACCGGAAAACAATGGGGCACCAGATGCCAATGCTATACCCAGGCACAAAGGCAGCGCCACAAAAAATACAACGATACTGGCTGGCAGATCGCTTTTGAGCTCTTTAAACAGATTGTTTGTTTTCATATTTCGATTGTTTGTAAAAAAAGAGTTGTTATTAATGATTGATTAAGATGACCGATATGCGATGGCATGATGCGCTTTTTTATGCTGTCCCATAAATACACGCGAATAAATTCTCAATACCGATAATTCTATAAAGACAAAACTGATAGAAGTGAATGCGATCAATGCATATTGCTTCTCATGAATATGGCTGAACAAAAGATCTACGCCGATAAAAGTGGGTGTGATAGGGAATCCCAGTAATCCTAAACAGGATAATAAAAAAATAAACCCCAGTGTTGGTTTCTCATAAGTATATCCATGATAACCGTCCAGTGTAATATCATTGTCTATTGCATATACCTTGTTCAGACAGAGATAACCCGCAATGGCAGAGAGCATTGACCCGCCTGCAAAAGTGATCAACTCATCTATGCCAACATGATCATTCAGCAAAATGGAAAGCACAATAAAAAACTGGCTGGCAAATACGAGCAACCAGGCTTTTCTTGCATCACCACGTTCTGCAAAAGCTCTTAATACGAGTAATGATCCCGCTAAAGAAAGAACGACCGGTAAAAAATTGTTCAGGAATACAGGCATACTGTCTGAGAAGAAAAAGCAATAGAGCCCCAGCAGGTAAACAGCCACGAAAAAAATAATAAATGGTCTGTTGGTAAGAAAATGCAATTGTTTGCCTATCCATTTGAATGGCGACCATAAATACCTGTATAGAAAACCATCCAGGTTCCACTCTTTAATGGATAAGATGTATAAGGAGTTGCTTATCCGGTTTAAAGAAGCACGACCCGTTTTATTTTTTGCCGGATCAAAATGGTAGAACTGGTCATGCGTAAGATAACTAAGCACTGATGGAGAAACCAGCAACTGGTAGGTCCTCAAAAATGCATTACCAGTAAAATGTATCAGTGCCAATGTGTGGAAGCCAAGCGCCACTTCAATAAAAATAATTCCTATCTGTACAATTGATGAATAGGCGATCTGTGTTTTTACTGATGATTGAACGCGTGCAATACTATTCGCGATGAGGATGGTGATGAGCCCGAGGATAATGATGGTGACTTTTATGGCAGGCGCATTTACCCAGAATGGATAAGTACGCAGTAACAGGAATACGCCGATATGAACAGACAATGACCCATAAAAAATAGCGCTTGAACTTGTTGGCCCTTCCATCGCCCTTGGGAGCCAGGAAGAAAAAGGAAACTGCGCCGATTTAGCAGCAGCAGCAATAAGCAGCATAATTGAAATGCCTGCAAATAATAACGAATGCTCCTGCAGTTTTGCAGCTACCAATGCAACATCATTCAGCTTGATGAATGTAATATTCTCATGCCATAAATGATGACTCAGCCACATGGCAAGTAACAGGCAGATATCACTCAGGCGGTAAATGGAGATCACTTTCATTCCGTTTTTAACGGGCAGAAAACGATCGCGGTAAAAAGCGATCAGCAGGAACGAAGAGATACCAAGGAATTCCCAACCGATAAAAAGTGTTTCAAAATTACCTGAGAAGATGATGATGTTATATCCTGTATAAAATAAAAGAAGAGACGAAAAGAATCTTTTAAAACCTTCTTCGCGATGCAGGTAGTACCTGCTGAAAACCGCTACAAGAAAAGTAATCGCCGCGCCTATCACTGCATACACTGCGGTTACCTTGTCAAAATAGAAATCGATAAAGATCTCAAGTTCCGGGGTTGTAAAAAGTGTGATCAGCATTGTGTCTAATACGGGATGATCATTCATCAGCCAGTATAAAGAGAAACAGATAATGGCAGCGAGATGAAAACCTACTGCTCCCAACACGAGCGTTGAAATAAGTTTTTCTTTTTTTCGCGGCATCAAAAGACTGACCAGGAATCCAGCCAAAGGAATTAAAATAAAATAAAGTAGTAGTTGAGGCATTGTTTTGGTTGTCTAGTTGAGTAAATAAACCGGCAGATTTTCTTTGGTTGCGTCTGCTATCTGGTTGGTTTCCATTTTACGAGATGATTCGAAAAAGGTAGTAACATCCTGCAAAAGCGTTGTTTCTTTTTGCAGTGGTGTGTATTGATTGAAATTTCCTTCCTTGAAATAATAAAACTGTCTTGTTTCCGGATGTATGGCTACCAGGTGCACCCATTCGTTAATGAACCATTCATACATTTTAGGAACACTTTGAATGGTCTTCAGAACAACTTCCGGAAAATGCTCAACAATGATCAGCAAACGAACAGGATCATGTACCTCGATCATTTGTACAGGCAGGCCGGGACGCAGATCACCATCGCTGCTGTTGGCCACACCGATCAGGCCCATCACATTATGTGGGAGTTTGGTTCCTGCACCAAGCTTGTGATTATCCACTCTTGAGAAATAATACTCGAGGTTGATTCCACCGCAAACTGGCCCAAGCGGTTTCATCACATTCACCAATATTTTCCCTTCCGGATCTGTTGTGTGGTCATAAGAGTTTAAGAAAGCACGACGGTCGAGGAACAGATTTTTTGTCATATCCCTGCGTCCAACAATACACAAGGTATTGGTACCATGACCGAGCTCGGGCCGTGGTTCAAACAATGAAACCGATCTTTTACGGATCTCTTCACGCACATGTTTCAAACTCTTTCTTGTATCAATAGATGCAAATCTTCTTGATCGCTCTTTTGCATTCAGGTCGAGGGCTTTTTCAAAAAGGCTCACATTTTTTGTATGCGCTTTTTTATTGTTCTCAGCGAGGCGATCCGTATCATAGAATGCTATCTCGTCGCTTGCCGTATCGTGTAAACCACCCACGAATTGTGTATCCGGAGGAATAATGATTCCTTTTGTTTTAAGGATCTCACGTACTTTTAAATGATTGGCCATGAAAGCGTATACGCGGGCATTTACAGAACCGGGTCTTCCGCTACAAGCGCCGCAATCATGTGCGCCGTGGTGCGGGTTATTGGCACTGCTGGATCCATGCGCGATCACATATACAAGAGGAGCATGATCTTTGAGCAAACCAATGCTTCTCAATAACGCTTCAACACGTGTTGCCATTTCCTCCACTGTAAATCCTACCTGTAAATCGTTTTCACGATGTGTGATATCATGATTTTCTATTGTTAGGCGAGAACGCTTATCCATATGTGCAAATGCATTGGAAATAGCAGGGCTCATCTTGGGTCGGAAGAGGTTCAGGAATAACCTGATGCCTGACCATATACCCAGTGATAATGTAATGAGGTAGCCGATCAAAAAAGTATGTGTATGTTTTGTATAGAGCAACTCATGCTTTCTTTTTTCTTTTAGCTCAAATTCTTTGATCAGGTATTTGGGTGTTACGGGTTGCGGACAAAGTTTGTCGTAGAATGCTCCATTCTCGGGTTGAAAGAAGAACTCAACAGAGAAGAAGCCTGGTGTTCCAAATGTTTCGCAATCCGGATCAGTCGATTCTATATGCCTGCGTAAGGAACATTCGCGTTCGTCAATACAGAACATCGCCTGGAAACTTTTTGCTACTGCAGTTGATCTTGTTTTTTTAGCTGATGCGATCCCGCACAAGACCTCATCATAATAGTTCCACTCAAATGCATCCTGCCAGATCATAAACACCTCTGTCAGTTCTGTTTGCTGAACTTTTGAGAACAGATTCAGTGGCGGTAGCTGCCTATCGATACAAAGTGGTTGCCAGTTTTTTCCAAACTGGTGATCGAGTGCATCTATCTCGAGAAGCAATTCAAAAACGATCATGTCACGCAGCGTGATCTTTCTTTGATCGAGTAACGATTGCGGTTGATCCTCAACTGCGGATACCATTCCGGACCATCCCTGGTGGCTGAATTGTTGATCGAACAGGTATTGCTCATAGAACGATTCATTTCCCACAATGATTTTAAGTAAAGGCTCAATGCCTGCACCCATCTGCAAAAGTTCTTTTGCTCTTTTTGTTTTGAAAAAACTGCTGTAACTGTTTCTCTCGAGATTTCTTACTGCTGAAAGAAAAGAACCATCTCCGGCAGGGAATTTCCATATAGAAATTCCCTGGTCCAGGTAACTACAAAGAACCCTGAACAGGAGAGGCTCAACCAAAGAATTCAGATCGACCTGGTAATTCTTTTTCCATTGTGACCTTAGTGAACCGATCCTGGGCGTATTACAGGTATTGTATTCTTCAGAAAGCAATTTCTTTTTCCATTCATTCAGATTTGCTACGCCTTTTCTTTCAATGATCCTGCATTCAAGAATATCTTCCCTGATGCGCCCTTTTCGGTATAACTCCCTGTATTCTGTCAATTGAAGCGTAACCTGGTAGCCAAATATTTTAGAAGCTTTGAAGATGCCTTCATAAAATTTTAATTTTTGAAACGCGTGTAAGGAATTGTGGTGTATAAAATCCCTTAACGGTGTTTGCGAAGGCAGGTAATGTTTTAATTCATGCAATACATGGGCCTCATCAAAATGATGCTGGCTTTCTTTTGCATTACTCAAAACAAAATCTTCCTGGAAAATTGCTTCTGCGGCTTGTGGCCCTTCGAAAAAATTTTCTTCTGTGTTTTTTTTCATGGTTTATTTCAATTGATGAATAACAGTTAGTTTAATCCTGGTTCTACGAGATAGAATTTTGGCAGTTCGCTTTTATCTGCCATAGTTATGTCGAGATCGTTTAAAACACCTGTCTTCAGGTCGTACACCAATCCATGCACTGCCAATTTTTTTCCATTGCTCCAGGCATTTTGAATAATGGATGTTTTGGTGAGATTAAACACCTGTTCTATCACATTGAGTTCAACCAGGCGATCACATTTTTTGTCCATTCCCTTGATCGCATCCATTTCGCGTTGGTGTAAACGGTATACGTCCTTGATATTGCGTAACCAGTTCTCAACAATACCCAGTTGTTTGGTGCCAAGCGCTGCCATTACACCCCCGCAACCATAGTGACCGCAAACGATCACATCGGTAACACCTAAAATGTTCACGGAATAATCCAGTACACTCAACATACTCAGGTCGGTATGTACTACCATATTGGCAATATTGCGATGCACAAATATTTCACCGGGCAATGTGCCGGTTACTTCGTTTGCAGGTACGCGACTGTCTGAACAGCCTATCCATAAAACAGGAGGTTTTTGTCCTTTGGAATGTTTCTCAAAAAAAAGCGGGTCCACTTTGAGCATATCTTCTACCCACTTTTTGTTTCCATCGAATAACTTTTCGTAATTGGTTTTCATAATCAAATAAAATTTATCGCCGCACGGGCATACATGAATGTGATATCGATGCAATGGTCTGCACCAGATGACTCTTGATCTAAAAAAATATTTGTGGGGAAGTACACGGCACTACGTGCTGATGGGTGCCCAAAGAATGAACACGATCACGATCATAACATGATAGACATACCACATTCCTGTGATACTATACAACTACCTATAAAAAGTTATAATGCCGGTATGTTATGCCATATCCGGTGGAGGAGATTCGAGATCGCCGTAGAAAGCGATGTAAGTATGGAAATGTTCGATGCTGTACTCTGTAGCCAGATCGGTAATAAAATGTTCCGCGTGATGCGCATCGTGCAGGTATTCTTCAGAGAAAGAACCGGAATTGCCCGATGTTTTTTCTTCGGTGGTGTTGGCGAACGGGTTACCGTTCTCTTCTTCAGTGCCTGTAGCCGCGGCTCTTTTCTGTTCTGCTGTTTGTTGTGCTGAATAAACAACCGGTAAACTGATGGTAAGCCATGCCAGCGCCAGCATCATAAAGATGCATGAGATTAAACGGGCGGTATGGTTCGGTTTACGGCGACGGCTCATTTGCGTGAAGATAGTTTTTTCATCTGTTTCATCCAAATCTACACAATTGGTAGAGTGAATAAAGTGGCTGCGAAAATACAAGCTAGACCTGTTTACCAAGGACAGTAAACAATTTTTAACAAATTGATTTTATAGTCGGTAAAAAAATAGCCGCTGATAAAGCGGCTATCAAAATATACTTTTCCTACATATTTAGATATTCAACCCGCCACAGGCACTGAGTACCTGGCCGGTTATATAAGAACCCATATCACTTGCGAGGAACAAAGTTGTATTCGCGATCTCTTCGGCTTTTCCAAAACGTCCCAGTGGAATCTTTTTCAGAAAATCTGCCGCACCTTCTCCATCTTTTAAATAATGGGTCATATCGGTTTCGATAAATCCCGGCGCGATAGCATTACAACGGATATTGCGGCTGCCAAGTTCCAATGCTACTGATTTGGTAAAACCAATGATGCCGGCTTTACTCGCTGCATAACTGCTTTGTCCCGCATTGCCCCGAACACCTACGATCGAACTCATGTTTACAATGCTTCCGCTTTTTGCTTTCATCATCGGGCGGATCACCTGTTTGGTCATATTGAAAACACTTTTCAGGTTAATGTCCATCACATCATCCCATTGGTCGGCGGTCATGCGCAACAACAGGTTATCTTTTGAGATACCTGCATTATTCACGCAGACATCTATCTTGCCAAATTCTTTTAAAACATCATTTACAAAAGCCTCGCATTCTTCAAACACCCCTGCATTGCTTTTATAAGCTTTCGCTTTTACACCCAACGCCTGGATCTGGGCCTCGAGAGCGGCGGCTTTTTCAGCACTGCTATCACTTACATATGTGAACGCGATATCGCTGCCATGTTCTGCCAGCTTCAGGGCAATGGCTGCACCAATACCACGTGCGGCTCCGGTAACAATAGATACTTTTCCTTCGAGTAATTTCATATGAGAGCTTTGTTAGATGAGCAAATGTAAAATAAATGAACCTCGTGGCAATGGACTTTTACTATGTCTCTGCGCCTCTGTGTGCATTAATCCTTCGACTCCTTCTTTGGCCTATACTTTTTTAACCATGCCTTCATCGAGGGCATACCAATGACGAGTGAGTATGTGCTGTATGCGATGGCTTTGCCGTTGAAATCACTTAATATCGCCGTGGTTAACATGATCAGGAAGCAGATGCCCAGTATCAATGCAGTTGCTTTTGTTTGCAGGTAGATGAATTTCTTTTCTACTTCGTGCCCCGGAATACTTAGGGCAGGCTTACGTTTAAAGATATAGTTGGCCAACAGGAAATTAGAAAGGTTGATGAGGAAGATATTGCCTATATAAATCAGCATAGGAAACATAAAGCCCTCGTTAAAATGCGTGATACCCGATGCGGCGAAGGGAAAGGCAACAATAAAAAACAGGCTCAGAAGGTTAAAAAAAATCACACCGTTATCATATGCATTTAAATAACGGAACATTTTTAAATGACCAGCCCATGACATACCTATCACAAAAAAGCTAACCAGGAACCCCAGGAAGTGAAGCGCCACGGGCTCGAACATTTTCCGTAGATAAGGCGCTGTCTTATAATCCGCGGGTAGTTCGGGAAATTTGATCTCGATGATCAATAGTGTGATCGCGATTGCGAAAACCGCATCGCTGAAAAGGACCATTCTCTCTAATTCAAACTCACGATGGATACTCGTTTCTTTTACTTCACTCATAAATAGATGGTTGGTTGGAACTAAATAAAGGTAATGATCTCTTCGAGGTATTTCCTGTTGTTACTTAAGCGGGGAACTTTGTGCTGGCCGCCCAGTTTTCCTTTGCTTTTTAGCCAGTCGCGGAAAACACCTTTGCGCAGCGATTGTACATGAGGGAGTGTGAGTGCAATGTCTTTATAACGCTTGGCTTCATAATCGCTGTTCAGTGATTTCAAAGCACAGTCAAGTTCATAGGCAAATTGTTCTGTTGCTTCGGGTGCTTCATCAAATTCTATCAACCACTCGTGTGCGCCTTTCTGGTTGTCGCCAAAATAAACGGGTGCTGCTGTATAATCGTTAACGATCAATCCTGTTTTTTGACTTGCGATAGCGATGGCTTTGTCTGCATTATCAGAAATCACTTCTTCACCAAAAGCATTGATGTATTGTTTGAGACGGCCGCTTACTTTTATGCGGAAAGGAAATGTGGTGGTGAACTGAACCGTATCACCAACAAGATAGCGCCACAAGCCGCCATTGGTACTGATTACGAGTGCATAATTTTTCCCGGGCTCTACTTCTTTTAAACCGATGGTTTTGGGATCAGGTTTGCCATATTCTTCCACCGGCATGAACTCGTAAAAAATGCCATGGTTTAAAAACAACAACATGCCATCCTCATCCGGGTTATCCTGCGCGGCAAAAAAACCTTCGCTGGCATTGTACATTTCAAGATACGTGCATCCTTTGCCAATGATCTTTTCAAACTGCTCGCGGTATGGAAGAAAGGAAACGCCGCCATGTATATATAATTCAAGATTGGGCCATACTTCTTTTAAAGTGATCTTACCCGTGATCTCAAGAATCCGTTTGATCAATATCATTGTCCAGGTAGGAACACCTGAAATAGAAGTTACATTTTCATGAATGGTTGATTGTGCCAGCATTTCGATCTTGCCTTCCCATTCATCCATCAATGCAATTGAGAGTTCCGGTGTACGGATCCAGGTGGCCCACATGGGAGTGTTCTGCAGTAATACGGCACTCAGATCGCCATATTGGATCTCTTCATTTATTTTACTGATCTGGTGGCTGCCCCCGATCACCAGGCCTTTTCCTGTGAGGAGATCGCTGTCGATATTGTAATTGTAATAAAGTGTCAGCACATCCTTGGCGGCCTGGAAATGACAATCTTCAAGGCTTTCCTGTGTAATGGGAATGAATTTGCTTTTATCGCTGGTAGTGCCGCTGCTCTTGGCGAACCAGTTTACTGGCGTGTTCCAGAGAAGGTTTTCTTCTCCTTTCATTAACTGGTCTATAAAAGGTTTGAGTTCGTTGTATTCCTGTATGGGAACCTGCTCTTTGAATTTGCGGATGCTGAATAGTTCTTTGAACCCATGTTTACGTCCGAAATCAGTGTATTGGCCGTGGGTAACAAGGTCCTGCAATACCTCACGCTGAGCATCAATGGGATTATTGATCCATTGTTCGATGCGCCAGTGACGGAACCTGGCCAGTCGGGATATTGCGGGGCTTAACAGTTTCATAGCAGGGGAACTATAGCAAAATACGGAATGGGATTGAGATTTTGGAATGTTATTGGGAAAGAAAGGGGTGGCTGACTGCTTAGTCAATGGAAATTGCCACAGAACACACAGATTGGCACAGATTTTTTCTGTGGAAATCTGTGTGTTCTGTGGCAAATATTATTCAGACTTGCCAGATTTTCCACCAAGCTTTTTTGGGGAGTCTGCTTGACTGTTCTCTCTCGATTAATTCCCGAGTGTCAATACCAAGTGATGTTCTGGCATTATAAGCTACTAAGTATCTTTTATCGTCGATATATTTTTGAATTAAAGTATTAATTTGATCGTCTTGAAAGTGAATTAGTAGATGAAATGATCCAATGAGTTCAAACTCTTCCGAAATTTTTTCAAACTCTTCGAAGGCGATATCTTTCATGGCTGCCTGATTGGGGTCAATCTTAAAAATTGCTTTAGCTAAGTGAATCTTATTTATTGGCTTCGTGGTTGAAGATAATCTTGTTTTAAGGATTGGAATTGAATCGACGGACTTCATGTAAGCCAGGGTATTAACCACCAAGTCGTCTGATGATTTTTTTAATAAAATCAAAAGTCCTTTTTCAACTTCACATCTCTCGTTTGCGTTTAGGGAATCAATTTTAAATTCATTCGTAAAGCCATTGCGATGCGTATAATCAGCTGGAGGAATTATTTCGGAGATTAATTTCTTAACATCTCTCATTAGATCAATTGAACTTTTAACTTGTATGCAAGTTTATCAGAATCCCAATTCATTATTCAAAATTCCTTGCTCAACATTCAATATTCTAGAGCGCCCCCGGCCCATCTTTCCCCATCTCAATGATCCAATCCTTTCTCTTCAACTCAAAATTGGTTCCGAGATACAATCTTCTCACATGTTCATCATCGGCGAGTTCTTCTGCTGAGCCGTGTTTGAAAATTTTTCCTTCAATGAGTAAGTAGGCACGGTCGCAGATGGATAGGGTTTCATTTACATTATGATCGGTAATGAGGATTCCGATATTTTTAAATTTCAGTTTCGCAACTACGCTCTGTATATCTTCTACAGCAATCGGATCAACACCTGCAAAAGGTTCATCCAGTAAAATAAATTTTGGGTCCACCGATAAGGCGCGCGCAATCTCTGTTCTTCTTCTTTCACCACCACTCAGGCTGTCGCCATTGTTCTTGCGCACATGGTGCAGGTTAAATTCATCCAATAAAGATTCGAGCTTATGCATCCGCTCGCCTTTGGTGAGATTGGTCATTTCAAGCACGGCGAGAATATTGTCTTCCACGCTCAGTTTACGAAATACACTGGCTTCCTGTGGCAGGTAACCAATACCCATCTGGGCACGTTTGTACATGGGTAATTTGGTAATGTCCTGGTCGTTCAGGAAAACCTTTCCTTCATCGGGTTTGATGAGTCCCACCACCATATAGAAAGTAGTGGTTTTACCGGCCCCATTTGGTCCCAATAAACCAACGATCTCGCCCTGCTCTACATTGATAGAAACATTTTTTACAACGGTGCGGCCCTTATAGCTTTTAAAAAGAGATTGGGTAGTAATGGTCAGGCTCAAAGCAAACTGTTTCGACAAAAATAGAGTTTATACGCCTGAAAAGGGCATACGGGGTTTATCTTAACACATGTTTTTCTGATCGTATAGTCTGGAGTCAGGGGTCTGGAGTCTGTCGGTGCTCTTGATGTTGGCTCAACTCCAGACTCCATCCCAAACGTTCGGGATAATTCCAGACTGTCACAGCAATTTGCCGAGGCAGAGAAAGAAAACCCGCTTCATGGTGTATATTGCACCAATTTTTGACTATAAACCTGTCTGCAAAGACATAGAGACAAGCAGTTACATGAAACTAACAGAACACATTGAGCAGGCAAACGATACATTGATCTCATTTGAGGTGTTGCCGCCTTTAAAAGGAAAAACGATTACTACTTTATATGATCACCTGGATCCTTTGATGGAATTTAAACCCTCATGGATCAATGTTACCTACCACCGCAGTGAAACCATGTTCAAGAAAAAAGCGGATGGCACATTTGAAAAAGTAGAAGTGCGTAAACGCCCCGGTACCGTAGGTATTTGTGCTGCTATTATGAATCATTACCAGGTAGATGCCATTCCGCATATTATCTGCGGCGGTTTTACCAAAAGGGAAACCGAAGATGCATTGATCGATCTTGATTTTTTAGGAATAGATAATGTATTGGTGTTACGTGGCGACGCGGCAAAAAACGAAGCGGCTTTTGAACCTGAACCAGGCGGTAACCATTACGCAATCGATCTGCTCCAGCAGGTAAATAACATGAATAATGGAATTTATCTTGATGAGGATATCAAGAACGGCGGTAAAACAAAATTCTGTATGGGTGTTGCCGGTTATCCCGAAAAACATTTTGAAGCACCCAACCTGGAGATAGACCTGTTGAAATTAAAACAGAAAGTTGATGCTGGCGCCTGTTATATCATGACGCAGATGTTCTTCGATAACCAGAAATTCTTCGATTTTGTAAAAGCCTGCAGGGATATTGGTATCAATGTTCCCATCATCCCGGGATTGAAACCGATCACCAATAAGAAACAATTATCTGTACTGCCAAGGATCTTCCATGTAGATATTCCTACAGATCTTTCCAATGAACTGATGAAATGCAAAACGGATCTTGATTGCGAACTGGTAGGAACAGAATGGCTGATACAACAGAGCAAAGAATTAAAAAAATTCGGCGTGCCTGTGCTGCATTACTATACTTTGGGGAAACCGAAGGTGATATGGAATGTGGTAAAGGAAGTGAGGTAACGTCATTTCGATCGAAGGGAGAAATCTGCTGTCAATTGGCAGATTTCTCGTTATCACTCGAAATGACGTTCTATCATTTTGATAATTTATATCCAATCCTCAACGCCACCTGTGAAGGATAACTGGTAGTACTTGAAAAGTCTTCATATTTCAGGCTTAGATCCCACTTATTTCCCGCCTTTATACCAAACGATACGGCATAAATAAATGCCTCGCCACCTTGGGTATATTCTCCAAGACCAATTTCACCGGCAACATACACTTTTGGAGCAAAAAATGTTTTTAATCCCGCTTTACCAGTGATAAAACCATAAGAACTTGAAAAATTTGTATAACCCACAGATGCCGTCCAGGCAACATTCGAACTGAATTTCTTTTCGATCCTGGTTTCAACACCCAATACAAAATCTGAATTATAACTGCGTTTCACAACAATACCTGGTGCCAACGCAACATCCCATATTAACGGATAGGTGCCTGCCGGTTTTTCTGCTAACGCAACACGTGATTGAGCGATACAATTGATTCCCGAAAGAAGGAAGAGACAAGTAAAAATGGAAATAAGCCGTTTCATAAGTGTTAGTTTTTTCTAATGCATACAAGAATAATGCCAATCTATTAGGAAAAAATATAATGCATGAGCAAAAATCGGGGGGCTGATACAAAAAAAGAAAGCCGCCGATTCGCAGGTATTTAATCTGAGAATCGGCGGCTAAAAATGATTCATCCATCTTAATTCTTCGTGGCCTTTCTTTTCGCTTCTATCAAATCATCAAACTGCTCAAGGCTTAGTTGTTTGGCGATGATATGTTTGTCTTTATCAAGCAAATAAACGGTTGGCGTTTTATAGATATCATATAACTGCCGGTAATTGGGTCTGCCCGCTTTTTCTGTTGCGGTTTTGGCTTCTTTTGTTTCATATGCATGTACCCATCCGCCTAAATTTTTCTCATGAATAAAACGTTTCCATGCCGGGATCTCGTTCTCATAAATATTTACCGAGTAAACAGCCACACCATACTTTTTCCATTTGGCTTCATACATAGAATCGAGTCTCGGGATCTCTTCTTTACAATGACCACAATTTGGATCCCAGAATGCCACGATGGTAAAAGGGGCATTGATGTTATAGAGTGAGGCTATTCTTCCTGTGGTATCCGTCAGGTCGAGTGGCGGCGCCGGTTGCCCTATCTGGTTAGCCATTAAACTGTATGCTCGTTCAGTGATCGTTTTGCGTGAAGCGGGGTTCAGCAACATCGTATCGCCTTTTGCATAAAAGTTCTCAAAGAGATAAACAAACACTTTATCCTGTCCCATAAACTCCGGGTTCATGTATTTGTTGGTGAACTTGGTCAGGAGAAAAGGATAGATCTCTTTTCCTGTTCTCGCCGAAAGTAAAATATATTTTACTTCTTTGATCACAGAATCGGGCTCAGGTGAAACAAGATTTTTAAAGTAGTCGTCCAGTTTGGGCTCAAAGAATGGTGTGCGCAGTAAGCGGTCATCATTAAACAATACATCATCCCAATAATGCTCTTTTACATAACGGTAAGGATAGGTTGAATCAACATTCCCATTCACCACGCGCACAGGAGGAGCGGTTGGTTTTTTCATGGCATTGAGTAACATGGCCAGCATGGAATTGGGATGTTTTTTGCTGATATCATCCCTGTATGCCTGCAGTTCTTTGTCTGTCTTCGTAAATTCTGCCCTGATACGGGAAGAATCTTCTTTGGTTTTTGCCGAGGCAAATTCCGTTTCTAGCTGGGCAAGCCTGCTGCCTTTTTCCCCTGTATATACCGCGTAACTTTTATAAAGATCGTTTTCTGCAGAACCGGTAATGACCGCTTTATCTTTTAAAGAGGTATCAGCCACAATACTGAACTGCTGCTGCGCATCCATCAACAAGTCGAACTGGATGGTATATTGAGGAGATACCACAAAATAAATACCACTGGTTAACTTGGTAGGGCCCTTAAAAACGCCATGACTCTTATCATCCAGGTAAGCCGAATCTACCAGGGCGCGCCCTTTGCCATAAAAACTGCCGAGATATACTTTGCAGTTTTTTAATGGAGTTAAAGTAATGCTGATATTCCTTCCCTTGGGAGCTGTGGCCGGTTTTTGAGTTGTAGTCGCTGGTTTTTGTGCTTGTAACCAGAGCGTTCCCAATAAAGCCAATGTGGTAAAGATAGATCGCCTCATATTGTTTGAATTCAGGGTAAAAATACTCAAATAGCGCATGGCAGACGTTAATAGGCTGTCAAAAAAATAAAGTGATCAATTGGAAGAGGTTTTTGTTACAGATTAGTACTGAACAAAACCTGTGTTAATCAGTGAAATCTGTGGCAAAAGAAATGTTTCCAAGGCTTTATCTGGTTCATTCCTTCTTATTCATAACCAATCGTAGTTACATTTGCACCCGTGAGAAAACAAAGAAAAACAGTTGTTTTAGAAAAGATCCTGGTACAGGATTATGCTGCCGAAGGCAGGTCATTGGCCCGTGTGGATGGCAAAGTGGTGTTTATTGAAGGAGCAGTACCAGGTGATGTAGTGGATGTGCAGCTTTCAAAAAACAAAGCCGACTGGGCCGAGGGCCATACGGTTAAGATCCATGAACTGTCTCCAGACAGGGTTACTCCCTTCTGCCAGCATTTTGGTGTTTGCGGCGGTTGCCAGTGGCAAATGCTGCCATATGAGAAGCAACTTTTCTATAAGCAGAAACAGGTAAGTGATAATCTCGGCCGCATAGGTAAGATCCCGTTACCGGAAATGAACCCGATCATCGGAGCTGACCAAACACGGAGGTACCGCAACAAACTGGAGTACACGTTTGCAACCGGGAAATACATTCCAACAGAAGAATTCAGGAAAATGAAGGCTGAGGGTACGCTGATAAAAGAACAGGGTGCAGCAGGTTTTCATGTTCGCGGGTTTTTTGATAAGGTAGTAGAGATTGATACCTGTCATTTACAGGAAGAACCCACTAACCTGGTCCGTAAAGCGGTGGCAAAATTTGCCATTGATCATCAACTTCCTTTTTACAATACCCGTTCGCATGAGGGGTGGTTGCGTAATATGTTTGTTCGCGATACAACAACAGGCGAGCTGATGATCAATATCGTACTGGGCTATGAGGATGAAGAAAACCGCAAAAAACTCCTTGATGGGTTATTGCAGCAGTTTCCGCAGATAACCACATTGCTGTACACGATCAATACAAAAAAGAATGATAGTCTTTTTGATCTTGACCCACAGGTGTATTCCGGGAAAGGATATATCATAGAAAAACTGGAAGACTATTCCTTTATGATCAGCCCGAAATCTTTTTTCCAAACAAATACCAAACAGGCCGAGAAACTTTACCAGGTAACCCGGGATTATGCGGAACTGGATGGGAGCCAGACAGTCTACGATTTGTATTGCGGAACAGGCAGTATTGGTATTTTTGTAAGCAAACAGGCAAAGAAAATAGTAGGTGTAGAAATGATTGGCGATGCCATCATAGATGCAAAAAAGAATGCAGAACTGAATGGCATTCAACACGCGTCTTTTTTTACAGGCGATGTGATCGATATCTGTAACGATGCTTTTTTTGCAGAACATGGCCGGCCGGATGTAGTGATCACTGATCCGCCAAGAGCGGGTATGCACGAAAAGTTGGTTAAAAAGTTACTGGATATTGCTGCGCCAACAGTTGTTTATGTAAGTTGCAACCCGGCAACACAGGCAAGGGATCTTGCCTTACTGGATGAAAAATACAAAGTAGAAAAGATCCAGCCGGTAGACATGTTTCCGCATACGTTGCATATTGAGAATGTGGTGCAACTGAAACTAAAAAAATTATGACAGAATTTAGACCCAGCAGATTTGAGATCCTACCCACCATTGTAAAGAACCTGTTGATCATAAACGGGCTGGTTTTTCTTGCACAGAACACTTTGGGGCAGGGAAGTTCTTTCTCTATTGACGATACATTCGCTTTACATGCATGGCAAAGTAACCTGTTCAGGCCATGGCAGCTGATAACACATTTGTTCATGCATGGCGGGTTCTCGCATATCTTTTTCAATATGCTTGCTCTCTGGATGTTTGGTGCAGTATTGGAAAATGTGTGGGGCTCCAAGCGCTTTCTGACTTTTTATCTTATTTGCGGGTTAGGTGCCGCTTTGATACATCTTTTATTCCTGAACTGGGAGTTTGCACCCGTGATGAACGATTATGCAGCGCTCGCAAAGGAACATATGGCCGGTAGTGAATACCAGGCGGAGTTAATGATCCGTTTCATCCAGAAATATATTTCAATCGACAGTGATACGGCTGCAATTGCCAAGGAATTGCGTGCCAATGCGCAAAATCCGTTCATGATGGCTGATGCTTTTAAGAAGATCACATCGCTTTACCAGCAAAGTCTGAGTAATCCCACCGTTGGTGCCAGTGGTGCAATATTTGGTGTGCTGGCTGCATTCGGATACCTGTTTCCCAATACTTACCTGTATATCTATATGCTTGTACCGGTTAAAGCAAAATGGTTCGTATTATTTTACGGTGCCATCGAACTGTACGAAGGCATTCAAAATTCTGCAGGCGATAATGTGGCACACTGGGCGCATATCGGCGGGGCTGTTGTTGGATTATTAATTGTGATGACCTGGAACAAAACCAACAAAAAAACGTTCTATTAATAGCGGTTGGGACGCTTCTGCGGCCTGAACGTTATAAAAGCAGAACAAAAAAATAGTATGGCCTCTCAATCTTATAAGACCAACCGCAGTATTTTATTAGGGCAGGACAACAACGCGCTTGTATTGCTATTCGCCGTGAATGGATTGTTGTTTGTCATGCTCAATTTTCTCAAGATCATTTACCAGCTTTCTGAAATTCCAGAGGTGGACTTTAACAGGCAATTGCTGAACTGGTTCACCCTGCCCGCCTCCGCAGAAACACTGGCAACAAGGCCCTGGACATTACTCACCTATATGTTCACCCATTATAGTATCTGGCATCTTATCAGCAGCTGTTTGTGGCTATGGTGCTTTGGTTATATACTGCAGGATCTTACAGGCAATAATAAACTGATACCTGTTTATCTCTACGGAGGATTTGTGGGAGGTATTGTATTTGTTTTAATGAATAACCTTGTACCCGGCCTGGAAAAAAATCTTGCCTTAACAATACCTATGCTTGGTGCTGGTTCAGCAATTATGGCCGTAGCCATTGCAACCACAACATTGGCTCCCGATTACCGCATCTTTCCTATGATTGGTGGCGGTATACCCTTATGGGTACTTACCTTGATCTTTGTAGCGATCGACTTTGCCACCGTAGCCGGGGGAAATGCGGGGATCAGCGCATCGCACCTCGCAGCGGGAGCCATCGGCTTTTTCTTTGTCAGGCAATTACGCAGGGGAAATGATTGGGCCGCATGGATGAACCAGTTTGTAGACTGGCTCGATGACCTTTTCCGTCCCGAAAAAAAACATACCAAGCAATCTGCCAAAGACAAACTCTTCTACCAGGCTGGCAAAAAGCCATACGAAAAAATATCCAACGTAACCCAGCAAAGACTCGATGCGATCCTTGACAAGATCAACCAGAAAGGCTACCAGTTTTTAACTGATGATGAGAAGGCTTTTTTGAAGAAAGCGAGTGATGAAGAGTTGTGAACTTAGTCCATAGACCATGGTCCATAGTCAATGGACTATGGACGATTTTCACTAAATTCACGCATGGCAAAAAGCCTTTTTCGCCGCATTGTTAAAACAACACTTATCACGATCAACGTGATCATTTCTGTGCTGTTCTTAATTGCCTGTTTATCGCCCTATATGAATCCTGCGCGTTGGTGGCTGATCGGATTTACGGGCCTCATTGTTCCCTATTTGTTATTGGTATTGATCTTCTTTGTTTTTTTCTGGCTCATCGTAAAACCGCGCTATGTTTGGATCGTATTGCTTACGCTTGCCCTGGGCTGGCAGCAGATCAGCGTGGTGTTTGCCTGGCACCCGGGTGCCGGCTTCACTAAAAAAAGAACGGAAAGCGCCTTGCGGATTGTAGACTGGAACGTACAGAGTTTTAACGGTCTTTCAAAAAATGCGTCCAATACGGCGGCTGATCTTGCAAGGACCATTATTAAACAGGAACCCGATGTGATCTGCCTGCAGGAGTTTAACACGGCGGCCAATGCTGATAATATTGCCCTGTTTAAAGAGCAGTATTGGTATCATTATTTTTCAAAAGATTACCGGCGTGCCAATGGAACTTATCAATCGGGTTGTATCATTTTTTCAAAATTTCCGATCATCGATTCAGGAAGAATGCCCTATCCAGTTGCAGAAAGCCTGATCTATGCAGATATTGTAAAAGGAGCTGATACCATCCGTGTGTATACAACGCATCTTCAATCATTTAAATTTCAGAAAGCGGATTATAATGATCTTGAAAAAATTAAGGACCAGGACGAGGAAACGATCGCCGCTTCAAAAAGCATCATGCGGAAAATGAAACTGGCTTTCCAGAGACGCGGGATACAGGCAAAGATGGTGAGGAATGAGATAGATAAAAGCCCGTATCCTTCCATTATCTGCGGCGATTTTAACGATGTACCTAATTCCTACGCATATTTTCACATAAAAGGAGAAAGACAGGATGTTTTCCTGAAAAAAGGCTTTGGTGTAGGCCGTACTTTTATTGCACTGGCACCTACTTTACGGATCGATTACATTCTCCCGACCAAACAATTCACCGTAAAACAGTTTGACATGGTTGATGAGAACCAAAGCGACCATATTATGCTGGTAACTGACCTTCTTTTGAAAAAATAAAATATCTTCGTCATTCAATGAGATACCCGCACAGATATTGCTGTTGTTTTTGCTGCTGTTGATGCAGTCTGTTCTGTTACCGGAACCATACCGGTTTGTTGTAACCCTATCTTAAAATGTAATCACTCCATAACACATGCCACTTAAAGTATACAATTCCTTATCGCGACAGAAAGAAACATTTGTTCCTATTAACCCACCGTATGTTGGCATGTATGTGTGCGGACCTACCGTTAGCGGGGAGAGCCATCTCGGCCACGCGCGTCCTTATATTACGTTCGATGTGCTGTACCGTTATTTAATGCATAACGGTTATAAAGTGCGCTATGTAAGAAACCTTACCGATGCCGGTCACTTTGAAGAAGAGGGGCGTGAGGCGGAAGATAAGATCAGCAAAAAAGCCATCCTCGAAAAACTCGAACCGATGGAACTGGTGCAGAAATACACCAATCTCTATCATTGGGCGATGGAACGCTTAGGTAATCTTGCGCCAAGCATAGAACCAACTGCAACGGGACATATCATTGAACAAATTGAAATGATCAAAAAGATCATTGCCGATGGTTATGCATATGAAGCAAATGGTTCTGTTTATTTTGATGTAGAAAAATACAATACCGATTATTCCGCCAAAGGACAACCTTATGGCATCTTAAGCGGACGTGTGTTAGAGGACCAGTTAGACAGCACCCGCGATCTCGATAACCAGGATGAGAAAAGAGATAAAAGCGATTTTGCCTTATGGAAAAAAGCACCACCCGAACACATCATGCGCTGGCAAAGCCCATGGGGCGAGGGTTTCCCGGGATGGCACATTGAATGTTCCGCGATGGCTACCAAATATCTTGGAGAAGAATTTGATATACATGGCGGCGGAATGGATTTGCAGTTCCCACACCATGAATGTGAGATTGCACAGAGCACCGTTTGCAATCACAAACTCCCTGCGCGTTACTGGATGCATAACAACATGATCACCATCAACGGAAGAAAGATGGGGAAGAGCTATAATAATGTGATCAAGTTAAGCGAATTGTTCAGCGGCGATAACCCGCAACTGGTACAACCTTATCATCCCATGACCATTCGTTTCTTTATCCTGCAAAGTCATTACAGGGGAACGCTTGATTTCAGCAATGAAGCACTGCAGGCATCTGAGAAAGCGTTGAAGCGTTTGATGGAAGCGTATGAGTGGTTGGGTCAGTCTGGAGTCTGGGGTCTGGAGGCTGGAGTTGATAAAGTGTTGGATGAAAAAGTGAAAAAATTAATTGCAGAGTTTGAAGAATTCATGGATGATGATATGAACACTGCCAAAGTGTTGGCTAACATGTTTGAGCTGTCATCAGTAATCAATTCCGTTAAAGACAAACACATATCAGCCGATGCGTTGAGTTCATCAACCGTTGTATTATTACAGCAACAACTCAAAATATTTATTGAGGATATTTTCGGTTTGAAAAATGAGCGCGCTAATGACGATGGAAAATTAGATGGTGTTCTGCAACTACTCATCGATATCCGCAAAGAAGCCAAAACCCGCAAAGATTTTGTAACCAGCGACAAGATCCGCAATGAACTCGCCGAGCTCGGTGTGCAATTGAAAGATGAAAAAGATGGGGGTATGAGCTATACTATTGCTTAAAATCATTGTTTTAAATGTTGAATTTTAAATGTTGAATGAAAGACTCTCCATCATTCAACATTTAAAATTTAGCATTCAACATAAGTTAGTGGTCACAATCGTCGGAGTGCGCATGATTATGATGTCTGCACATCCGATAGTTCAGAAAATGCGCCACCACAATACAAATCACCGCCGGCAACAATAACAATAATCTCCATTCATGCCAACCCATTTTGGCAAATAGGAAAAGGATCCCTGCTCCAAAAATGATCAATGGCCACCAGCTATGGTGATGCTTCTTGCGGCCATGATATAATGAATAGGCGCCGATGGCAAATGAAAGCGCGATCATTCCAAATTCAAATGCGGTATTCTCAATAATATTTACACCGAATAAAGGCAGGCTGCTTAAAAACAAAGGAAGGAGGGCACAGTGAATAGCACAGGCCAATGAAGTAGCAATTCCCAACGCATCCCAATTGATCTTTTTACTCATGTGGAAGGCAAAACTACAACAATGCAACATTGTTGCAAAATTTATTTAAGGCAGCTGTGAGCCTCGAGCTATGAGTAATCCGGATGTTCAGGCTCGCAGCTCATAGTTCAAGGCTCACAGCTTTCTTCTTACCTTCGCCAACATGAACAAGAAATGGATCTTTTACCTGGTATTCGCCGTCCTGTTAGTATCAGCATTTTATTTTTTCCTCTTTCGCGGAACGGATAACTGGAAAAAGAAACTGCCCATTATCAGCTATGTAAAACCTTTTCATTTTACTACACAGGATGGATTAATGTATACCGACCGGGACATGCTCGGCAAAGTGTGCGTGGTGGAATATTTCTTCACTACCTGCAAAGGCATCTGTCCCAAACTGAATACGAATATGAAAGCGGTATACGAGCAATTCAAAAATGAGCCCGATTTCCAGATCATTTCCCATACCTGCGATCCGGAACGCGATTCTGTTGCAAGATTGAAAGTATATGCTGATTCATTTAAGATCGATACCAAAAAATGGGTACTGCTAACGGGCCGTAAAGACAGTCTTTACCAGATGGCACGCAGTGCTTATTTATTAGATGATCCAAAGAACAATGTTGAAAAAATAGAGGACCAGTTCCTGCATACACAATTCTTTGCCCTGGTTGATAAAGATGGCAAAGTACGCGGGCAGATCTACGACGGGTTAAAAAATGATGAACTCGATCGTTTAAAGAAGGATATCAAAACCTTATTGGCCGAGAAAGCAGGCACCAGTAATTTTGTGAACGGCGTATTTAATAACAACCCACAATAACCAGTATGGCGCATAGTATCACGGAAACCCTGAAGCGGAACCAGCTAAGCATCACAGACAGCAGGAAAAAAATACTAGACTTGTTTCTGAAAGCAAAAGGAGCGTTGGCCCATGCTGATATAGAACACCAGAGCGGCACCGAGTTCGACAGGGTAACCATTTACCGTACTTTACAAACTTTTGTTGAAAAGGGCATCATCCATACCATCCCAACTGCCGATAATTCGGTACGCTACGCCTTGTGTAAAGACGAATGCTCCGAGGGCCATCATCACGATGAGCATGTACATTTTATGTGTGATGAATGTGGTACCACGTATTGTCTTGAAAATATTACCATACCCCAGGTAAATCTTCCCAATGGTTTTACTGCATTGCAAACAGATGTGGTGGTGAGCGGGAAGTGCGCGAAATGTAATTGACCATAGTCCATAGACCATGGTACATGGACTATGGTCTATCGACTATCCTTATCTTCGTACCAAACTCCATTCAATGATATTAGTAACCGGCGCAAGCGGTCTGGTTGGTTCGCACCTGGTAACACAGCTGGTGAAAGAAGGTAAAAAAGTGCGTGCCTTGTACCGTTCTGCCATTCCGGCTATAGCAGGGAGTGATAAAGTTGAATGGATCAAAGGGGATATCCTTGATGTGGTTGCATTGGAAGAAGCGATGGATGGTGTTGAGCAGGTATACCATTGCGCGGCGATCGTTTCGTTCAACCCTAAGAAAAGAAAAGCACTCAACCTTACCAATGTAGAAGGAACAGCCAATGTAGTGAACGCCTGTGTCGACGCAGGAATTCAGAAACTGCTATTTGTAAGTTCCGTTGCAGCGTTGGGAAGAATAAGAGAAAACACTGCGATCAACGAAACCATGAACTGGTCGGAAGAAACCAGTAACAGCGAATACGGTAAGACAAAATATTTTGCCGAAATGGAAGTATGGCGCGGTATCGGCGAAGGACTTGATGCAGTGATCGTAAACCCTGTGATCATTCTCGGTGCAAGCGATTGGGAAAAGGGTTCCTCCGGTTTATTTAAATCAGCCTACGATGAATTTCCCTGGTATACAGAAGGCACCAGTGGTTTTGTAGATGTAGCGGATGTTGTAAAAGCAATGGTGTTATTGATGGAAAGTTCAATAAGCTCCGAGCGTTTTATTCTTTGCGCAGATAGTCTTCCCTATCGAGAAGTGTTTACACAGATGGCTAATACCTTCCATAAAAAACCACCACACAGAAAAGTAACACCATTATTAGCTGCGATAGTTTGGAGATGGGAAGCTATCAAAGCAAAATTCACAGGAAAGGATCCGCTGCTTACTAAAGAAACGGCACGCACTGCAGCAGCCAAAGTTCGTTTTGATAACACCAAACTCAAACACCAGTTCCCTGCTTTTGAATACACACCTATGGAAGTCTCGCTGAAACGGATCTGTAACGAATTAAAAGAAATACATAACTTGTAACAGCAAACACCAACGCTGAAACAGGTTATTACCATACTATTATCGCTTTCCCTGTATGCACCACATGCAGCCAAACTATTGGCTTATGTGGATTGTTCGATACTGGCCCTTGCCAATGATGATCCCCGTTTGTGCGATTGTAACCAGATCATTGCAACGGATGCCATTCCGTTGGCTACGGATCACCCGGATAAACAAAAAGAACTTTCTCTTAAAGCAGACTGGAAATATGTAGGCGTTGTTTCCTATCAATTCACAAATACATTACTGTCTGTTGAAAATAAACGATTCAATCATCTCATTTCATCTGTTCCTGAACAATTCCCATTGTCAGTATTTCATCCTCCACAAGGTTAAGCTAGCATACTGCCGTTCGTGCTTTCTGCTATCAATCGTAGCAGATGTATCCGTTTATTTATTATTTACTGTGTTGCGCTGCTAACTCTGCGTTTAACTCTGTGTTCCCTGCGCCTCTGCGGTGAATAGTGCTTTGAATTGAGTATTGCTCGATTATAAGTATACTATTCACCGCAGAGACGGGGAGAGCGCTGAGTTAATCGCAGAATAACGGTCCAGCACCCTTAACTCAATCATCATGAAAAATACTTTCATGGTTGCAGCCATCATGGTATTGGCTGTCGCCTGCCATCGTGCAACCGTACCTGCCGGTACTACTGTCACCAATACACCAATCATCAATACCGAAATAAAAAATGCATCCGGCCAAACCATTCTTGCAGGCCGTGCTTCTATCTCTGCCATGCAAATGCCGAATTATAAAACATGGTATGATGATTCTTATAATAGTTACGCTGTTGATGTAGCGGCTGCAAGACAATTACAACCACTGCTGCAAAACAAAACAATGGAAGTCTTCCTCGGCTCCTGGTGCGGTGATAGTAAACGTGAAGTGCCGCGCATGATCAGAATATTGCAGCAGGCGGGAATGGATACAGCAAGACTATCGCTGGTCTTTGTTGATAACAGCACCGGTTCCTACAAACAAAGTCCCCAGCATGAAGAAAGAGGAAAAAGCATACACCATGTTCCAACCTTTATTATATATGATGATAAAAAAGAAATAGGACGGATTGTTGAATCACCCGTATCCTCGCTGGAAAAAGATCTGCTGGCCATTTTGCAACAGCAATCCTACCAGCCCAACTACCGCGCAATCAATCATTGGACAAAACAGGTTATTGAACGAAACAGGAACATGACCGATTCAGAACTGCAAAACCTCGTTGCCACGCTCAAACCCCTGTGCAGACATTACGGAGAATTTAATGGATATGGTTATGTATTGCTTGCTGCCAGGAATACCACAGAAGCGCTGAATGTATTCCGGCTCAATACCATGATCTACCCTGATAATGCAGGTGTATTTGACAGCCTGGCAGAAGCCTGGGAAACAACCGGCAATAAAAAAGAAGCAATAGCAGCGTATGAAAAAGTGCTGCAGTTAAAACCGGGAGATGAGAAAGCAAAAGGAAGGGTAGCGAGTTTGAAAATGTAATTTTTTTTGCCGCAGAATACACAGATTTTTCTGTGCTAATCTGTGTATTCTGTGGCAATTATTTATTCCATCATCTTCTTCCACAGCTCCGGAATCCGTCTCACCCAAACAACTTCTCGTCTTTTTTGAGAAGCTTCTATGGCTGGGGTGCCCCAATATGTTTTTCCGCCTTCAAGAGAAGCAGGAACCCCGGTTTGCCCAAGTACTATCGCATTGGTGCCGATAGTCAATGTTTTGCCAACGCCAACCTGTCCCCAAAGCGTTACGCCATCCTCAACAATTACGCCACCGGCAATAGCTACCTGTGCGGCAAACAAACAATTCTTTCCAACATTCGTATCGTGGCCGATATGTACCATATTATCCATCTTGGTGCCTTTCCCGATCCTTGTTTCTGCAGTAACACCACGATCGATGGTACAACCGGCGCCTATTTCTACATTATCTTCTATTACTACGCTGCCACAACTCTGCATACGCTTATACCATACCTCGCGGTCTTTTTTTGTGTTATAATAAAAGGCATGACTGCCTATAACAGAGCCTGCCTGTATCACAACATTATCGCCGATAACGGTATGATCAAGTATGGAAACATTCGGATAGATCATGCAGTTTTTGCCAATGCTTACTTTCTGTCCGATAAAAACATTGGGCATGATCACAGAACCTTCACCGATCAAAGCATCATCACTAATAGGTTTTGTAGAAGCAACAAAAGGACGAAAATGATTTACAATTTTCAGGTAGGCTTCAAAAGGCTCTTTCACAACCAATATTGTTTTTCCTTCGGGTATCACAACATCTTTTGTGTTGATGATAATAAAATTTGCAGCGCTGTTTAAACACTTATCATAGTATTTTGGATGATCAACAAAGACAAGATCACCACTTTCTACTTTATGTATTTCGTTGATGCCCGATGCCAAAGCGGCAACATTACCTGCTACTTCGGCCTGTACCAGATCGGCTATCCATTGTGCTGAAACGGGTGCTGGAAACTTCATATGGAGCTTTTTTAGAAAAATCAAAGGTAATATTACTCTTTCAGCAGAAATTTTTTTTAACTGTTTTTGGGCTCTTCAGGTGTCGTTTTCCCACTTGAAAATTATACTTCGTAACATCAGCAATCAAAAAAATATTTTATTGTGCATGCGCTGAAACCCTTTATTCATCAATGTTTCAGCGTTTCAAAAAAAGATAAAAACAAAAATGATGTAAGAAAAAACAGAAAAAGAAGAATAAAATATATACTATAAAACTCTTCGCAATCCACATTCAAAACCAAAATGTTAATAAAATTGTTTAAAAATTTTTTTGCATTAGTTAAAAGTCTTTTTAATATTGTGTAGGGAAATTTATTTCCCTGGTACTTACTAACCCATCCATATACAAAGTCTCGCTTCTGCGGGACTTTTGTTTTTGTATGAATCACTACTTCATTATTTACAAACCTTACCTCGTACTATCACAATTTTCTGCGGTGGAAGAAAAGCAAACACTCGCTGATTTTTTTGATGTGCCCAAAGATGTTTACCCGGTAGGAAGGTTGGATCATGACAGTGAAGGACTGTTATTACTCACGAATGATAAAGAATTAAATTATCGTTTACTCGATCCCAGGTTTGCACACGAAAGAGAATACTGGGTGCAGGTAGATGGTGCGATCGATATACAGGCAGTACAACAACTGCAGAAAGGTGTTATCATTAATGTGGATGGAAAATTATATTCCACCAAACCATGCACCGCTTTATTGTTTGACAAGGACCCTGTTGTTCCTGAAAGAAATCCACCCATCCGCTTCCGCAAAGAAATTCCGGCACCCTGGATCCGTATGATCTTAATGGAGGGTAAAAACAGGCAGGTAAGAAAGATGACCGCAAAAGCGGGATTTCCTACTTTGCGTTTGATACGTCAACGGATAGAAGGGCTATCCCTGGGTACCATGCAACCGGGTGATATGGTCCAGCTAGACAAATCGATCATTTACCAAAAACTGTTTCATGAAAAAAGAAACTGATATAGAAAAAGACGGCTACACCGTCAGCACCGATGCGGCCAAATTAGACCTCGCTGTGATCCATCAATACCTGTCGCGCGATTCTTACTGGGCGCAGAATATTCCCCTGGAAGTGGTGGAAAGATCTGTGGCCAATTCTTTTTGCTTTGGCGTGTATCATAACAACCAACAAGTTGGTTTCGCAAGATTGGTCACAGACAAAGCCACTTTCGCTTATTTAGCCGATGTATTTATTTTACCAGAACATCGTGGCAAAGGGTTGTCAAAATGGTTAATGACAGTTATTCATTCACATCCTGAGATGCAGGGGTTGAGAAGATGGTTGTTGGGTACAAAAGACGCACATGACTTGTACAAACAATTCGGCTGGGAACCATTGCCTGAAGAAATGGTGCCAAGGTTTATGCAACTTCATAACCCGGATGTTTACACTAAACGCTGAACGCTAAATGCCGAACGCTAAACGCACAGTGCTTTTAACGCGTTATGCGTTTAGCATTCAGCATATAACAGGCAGCGCTTAGGATAAACGATGTGTCATATAAAAAACTGTTATATGAGAAAGATTATCCTTCTTTGCCTCGTTGTTTTCCCATGCACATTTGTTTTATCACAGTCTAAACATGGTATTGGTATTTACACTTCCCTGTTTAATACCGGCAGCAATTTTGAATTTGGCGGAAGAATGGGTGGTTCCAGTATTCAAATAGAAAATGCCTCTCTTGTTGGTGTGGAATATAACAGGGGTTTAAATAAATGGCTGAAAGTGAGTATTGGAGTTGAGTATTCACGTCACAGGGGCTATGAACATTATATCTCCGGATCGGGCACGCTTGTTGTAAATCATGGATACATTCAGCATATTACCCTCCCTCTCTATCTCCGTGCAGATTTTTGGAAATACTTTTTTTTCACATTTGGAACCATCATTGACCTGGAGGCGAAGAGTGATCTAGACTACAAGCATTCCAATATTGGTATAACAGGCGGTACAGGATTTAAATATGATTTTAAAAACAAGATAACTGTTTTTGTACACCCTTTTTATGAGTTGCATGGCACTTCATCAGGTAGCCTGATCACGGGTGGGTTAAGAACGGGAATTAGTTTTAGATTCTGAAAGGGCTTTGTTTATTGGTTTATTATTTTACTGGTTTATCAGTGGCGCCAACCTGCAAGGTTCTACCAATAAACCAGTAAACCGATAACTAATAAACCAATAAAACACCTATTTCTTTTCCAGCACTTATCTTTGCTTCCCTTTAAAGCGTAATTATGAGTGCAACACATTTGTCTGAACAGGAACTGATCCGGCGTGAGAAATTGGTAAAACTACAGGAAGCGGGCGTAGATGCTTATCCTGCCCCATTATATCCTGTATCGCATTTTTCAACTGATATCAAGGAAAATTATACGGAAGAAACCAAAGAGCAGTTTGCTGCCGTTTGCGTGGCTGGCCGAATCATGAGCATTAACGATAAGGGTAAGGTTTTCTTTATCAAGATCCAGGATAGCAAAGGCATCATACAGTTATATGTAAAAAGAGATGATCTGTGCCCGGGTGAAGACAAATCTTTCTGGGATAATGTAGTGAAACACGGATTGGATCTCGGAGACATCATCGGTGCAACCGGTTATGGCTTTATCACCAAAACAGGAGAGACCTCTATTCATACACAAACACTCACCTTACTCACCAAATCCCTAAAACCGTTACCGGTGATCAAAAGGGATGAGGAAGGAAATGTATTTGATGCAGTAACAGATCCTGAGTTCCGCTATCGCCAGCGTTATGCCGACCTGATCGTTAATCCTGAAATAAAAGATGTGTTTGTAAAAAGGACACAGCTTATTAATACGATCCGTGAATTTTTGAATGCGCAGGGTGCGCTCGAAGTAGACACACCTGTTTTGCAGGCTATTCCGGGCGGTGCAGCGGCACGCCCGTTTGCAACGCATCATAATGCACTGGATGTTCCTATGTACCTGCGAATCGCCAATGAGCTGTATTTAAAACGATTGATCGTTGGTGGTTTCGACTGGGTGTACGAGTTCAGCCGCAATTTCAGGAACGAAGGAATGGACAGGACACACAACCCTGAATTCACCGTACTTGAATGGTACACCGCCTACAAAGATTATTTCTGGATGATGGAAACAACCGAGCAGTTGTTTGAAAAGATCGCTTTAACCTTACATGGAACAACAGATGTGGTATTGGGTGATAAGATCATCAACTTCAAAGCGCCGTTCAAACGCATCAGCATTCATGATGCGATCAAAGAAAATACAGGCATTGATGTTAGTGAAATGGATGAGGCCGGACTGCGCGAGGTTTGTAAAAAACTACATGTTGATGTTCCGGGTAATATCGGCAAAGGCAAACTGATAGATGAATTATTCAGCGCTACCAGCGAACACACGTTTATACAACCCACATTCATTATCGACTATCCGGTTGAGATGAGTCCCCTCACCAAGAAACACCGCAGCAAACCGGGACTGGTAGAACGTTTTGAATTAATGGTAAACGGCAAAGAACTGGCTAATGCGTACACTGAGCTGAATGACCCTATTGATCAGCGTGAACGCTTTGAAGAGCAGGTAAAACTGATGGAAAGAGGTGACGATGAAGCGATGTTCATAGACCATGATTTCCTCCGCGCTCTCGAATATGGTATGCCACCAACATCAGGCATCGGTATCGGTATCGATCGTTTGTGTATGATGATGACCAACCAGGTATCTATACAGGATGTACTGCTGTTCCCGCAGATGAGGCCCGAAAAGATGGATTAATATTTTTTTCGCCACAGATTCACAGATTACCACAGATTCTTCTGCGCTAATCTGTGAATCTGTGGCGATTTTCTTTGCGCCTTTGCGCCTTTGCGTGAAATGGTTTTGTAGATTGCTACCCAAACCACCCGACTGCCAATGAAATATCTGAAAGTATTGTATGTACAGGTTATCATTGGGATCCTTCTCGGGGTTATTGTCGGCGCCAACTTTCCTGCTTTTGCACCAACAGCAAAACTGATCAGTGAAGCTTTTATTAATATGATCAAGATGGTCATCACACCGGTGATCTTCTTAACCATTGTATTGGGTATTACCGGTGCGGGCGATTTAAAAAAAGTAGGACGTGTTGGTGGAAAGGGATTGATCTACTTTGAAGTGGTCACCACATTTGCCCTGGTCATTGGATTGATTGTAGCAAATGTTTTAAAACCCGGCGCAGGTATTCCAACCGATCATCTTCCCAAAGAGAATCTTGATAGATACACTACGGCTGCCAAAGACATGAACTGGGGCGAGTTCTTTTCGCATATCATTCCCACTAATATCGTTGATTCATTTGCCAAAGGCGACCTGTTACAGATCCTTTTCTTTGGCGTACTCTTCGCTGTGGCCATTACAAAAATGGGGAACGCAGGCGCGAAACTGGTTTCCACATTTGAGAACCTGAACAAGGCTTTTTTTAATGTGATACATATTGTGATGAAGTTTAGTCCCATTGGTGCTTTTGGTGGGATGGCATACACGATTGGCAAATTCGGCTTTGGAAGTTTAGTGGTATTGGGTAAACTTCTGCTTTCTTATTACATCACATCATTGTTCTTCATTTTTGTTGTGTTGAACCTGATCGGGCGATACTATGGCTTTAGCGTATGGAAATTGCTGGGTTATATCAAAGAAGAATTACTCATCGTACTCGGCGCGAGCAGCAGTGAAGCCGTGCTTCCGAATATCATGGAAAAATTAGAGAAAGCAGGATGTGAGAGAAGTGTGGTAGGACTGATCATTCCAACAGGCTATAGTTTTAATCTCGACGGAACAACGATCTACCTGAGTATGTCCACTATATTTTTAGCACAGGTATTCAATATCGACCTGTCTTTGGGACAACAGTTAACCATCATCGGGATATTATTAATAACCAGCAAAGGAGCAGCAGGTGTAACAGGAAGCGGGTTTATCGTATTAACTTCCACACTAACTATTTTAAAGATCATTCCATTGGAAGGACTCGCTTTGTTGATCGGTGTTGACAGGTTTATGAGCGAAGGAAGAGCATTGACAAATATGATCGGCAATACAGTGGCAACAGTGATCATCGCAAAAAGTGAGAAGGCGATTGATATGGATCTGTATAGAAAAGTAGTTGAAAAAAAATCTCATTAACGACATGAAAAACATTCTTGCAGTTACTCTTTTATTCATCCTGTTGAATGGATGCGCTACAAAAGCTTTTCTCGCGCAGCCGGTTAGTCTTACCGGGAAAAGAATAGCAGTAGGTGTTATTGACATTTCAAGAGATAAAAGCGGTACAACGATTTATAATGATACGGTATGTTCATGCATTAGTCAAACCGTTGGAGAAACCCTTTACCCTTATTTTCAGAAAATGGGTGCTGTGATCTTGAAGATACCCTACGAACAAAGAACCAGTGAAGCGAGGATCCATAAGATCGCAGATTCTTTGCAGGTTGATTATCTTATTTCAGGAACTGGTTTGGTGAACCGTACAGGTAAAACCGATTTCATGCACCAGCTTACTATTAACCTCATATCCAGGCAAACACAAGAAGTGTTCTTAACAGGATCTTTCTCAGGTCCAGGCGTTTACCCGGCAGGCGCAGCGAACAGGGTTGGTAAAAAAATATTGAATCAAAAACTGAAATGAATAGCACGCGGATGACGCGGGAAAAGGCAGATTTTAACGGATCTATCAGTGTCAATCCGCTTTTTCCGTAAGATCCGCGTGCCATCTTCTTTCTACACAAAGAGATCTGGATACAGTTGTCCCCCCGGAACCACTGAATATTTCTCAAGATCAGTAATCCCCTCCGCCGCCATTACTTCTTCATCAATAAAAGTATTACCTGTGCATTGCGCGGCGGGTTTGCGTAAGATGTAAAACACTGCATCAGCCAGTATATCTGTTGTGCGGCTCATCCTGGCGAGCGTTTCTCCTCCTAGTAAATTTCTTACCGCAGCTGTATCGATGGTTGTTCTTGGCCATAATGCGTTAGATGCAATACCCGCGCCTTTTAACTCAGCGGCCCAGCCCAATGCAAGCATACTCATGCTGTACTTGGTAATGGTATAGGCAATATGCCCACCCATCCATTTCGGATTGAGATTGATCGGGGGTGATAAGGTAATGATATGCGGGTTCTTTCCTTTTCTCAAATGAGGAATGCAGTGCTTACCCATTAAAAATGTTCCGCGCACATTAATGCTCTGCATCAGGTCGAAACGTTTGGATTCTGTTTGTTCGGTTGGGGTGAGTTGAATGGCCGATGCATTGTTGATCAATACATCGATGCCACCAAATCTTTCAACAGCCTGCTGCACGGCAGACTGGATCTGGTCCTCATGCCTGATGTCAACCTGTACGGCCAGTGCTTTTCCACCCGCAGCTTCTACTTCCTGTGCAGCAGAAAAAATAGTTCCGCCTAAACGCGGATCCTCTTCAACACTTTTGGCTGCGATCACAATATTGGCGCCTTCTTTGGCCAAACGTAAAGCCATGGCTTTACCGATACCGCGACTTGCGCCGGTGATAAGAACGGTTCTGTTTTGAAAAGGCATAGCAAATGATTAGAAGCTGAATAAAAAAGACAATCTCTTTGTGAACCTTTGTGCCTTAGTGTCTTCGTGGTTCAA
>JAZKBT010000004.1:227462-326289 GCA_040388475.1 Bacteroidota bacterium
GTAATACAGCCGTGGTTTGCACAAGGTTAAATGAAGAGGTTTGCATAGACAGTGAAAATACAATTTATCTTATTCTCAGGTTTACTTTGTGCTACTTCGTGCCTTTGCGCCTTTGTGGTTCAAAAAAAAGGAACCACGAAGACACTAAGGCACAACGTAGCACGAAGATAAAAAGAATAGATCCTGCTCAATTTCAGTAAAACAAATTTACCAGCCTAAGAAATCTTTGATCACCTGTTCTGTTTCGGCACAGGCTTTTTCAAGATCATCATTCAAAATGGTTTTGTTGAACTGGTGGCTGAACGACATTTCGTAACTGGCTTTGTTAACACGTGTGGCAAGACTCTCCGGTGTTTCGGTGCCACGGCTCTCGAGCCTGCGTTTTAATTCTGCCACGGAAGGAGGCTGAATAAATATAGATAAGCAGTCGCCCTCAAATTTTTCCTGCACATGTATGGCGCCATGAACATCGATATCGAGCATCGGGATCTGGCCGGCGATCCACATTCTTTCCAATTCGCTTTTTAAGGTGCCGTAGTATTTTCCCTCGTACACCATTTCCCATTCAATAAAAGATTTCTGGTCGATCTTCTTCCTGAATTCACCCACGCTCATAAAATAATATTCTACACCGTTCTTTTCTTGCCCTCTTGGCGAACGGGTAGTTGCAGAAATGGAAAAAGCAAGCTTCGGGTACTTGCTGATAAGATGCCGCGTGATGGATGTTTTACCCGATCCCGAAGGCGCCGTAATAATGATCAGTTTACCCTGCGATGCTAAATGCATGAATGAGATTTTGGCAAAGAAACAATTTAATTGGCAATAGTCCATGGACCATTGACTATGGTCCATGGACTATTGCGTTTCATTCACCACTCAACACCTCCACATAACTTTATCTCCCAAAGGCACAGCTCTTTTTCCTGGCCTTGCCGGTTCATCGGTATAACCCAGGTATAAGAGCCCCATCATTTTATCTTCCTCGCCTAACCCAAAATATTCTTTCATTGCCGGTTGATGGGTCATGCCACCTGTACTCCACAGAACGGAAATGCCTGCTGCCTCTGCACCCAATAATATATTTTGTATGGAAGCTGCCACCGCGGCGATATCTTCTATCACGGGAATTTTTGCTTCCGGTATACGTTTCATATATGCGGCAATGATATGCGATGCTTTATCTGCCGTGTGAATTAAGCCTTCATATTTGGCAGTTGCAAATTTATCTTCAGGTGTATTTGCTTTATATAACTCGGCATGATCAGCGCAGAACTGTTGTACGGCACCATCGCTGAAAACAACAAAGCGCCAGGGTTCTGTGCGGGCATGCGTAGGGGCCCAGTCTGCCAGGTGAAGTAATTGTTTGATCAGGTTATCGTCGATTTTTTTTCCGTTCATATCAGCAGGCTTGGTACTTCTCCTGTTCTGTATAACTGCATGTATGTTTTCAAAATTGCTCATGCGGCAAAGGTATTTGTTAGTGGCCATGTGTCGGTTATTTTGAATAAATTGTTGCCGACTCACAACTGAAATAAATTCTTATTAACATGGCTCCATCGTTTCTTCAGGTAATGCTCGCTCTCATCGCAGGTATTCTCACTATCGTATGGCTCACCGCCAGGTTGCGGGTGCATCCTTTTTTTGCATTACTCCTGGCGTCTTTTATTGTGGGACTGATAGTACAACTCCCGGTAATTGATATTGTGAATACGATGAAAGAGGGTTTTGGCAATATTATGCGTTCACTAGGATTCATTATTGTACTGGGAACGGCATTAGGTGTTACACTTGAGCGAAACGGAAGCACGACGGTAATGGCAAACTATATTCTAAAAAAGATCGGTAAAAAATACCCGGCATTGGCAATGAGCCTCACAGGTTTTGTTGTTGGATTACCGATTTTTTGCGATTCAGGTTTTATTGTACTCAGCGGTCTCAACAGTACACTGGCCAAACGCACGGGTGTGCCTGTGATCATCATGGCTGTATCCATGGCAACGGGATTGTATTCCGTACATTGTTTGATACCGCCACATCCGGGTGCTGCCGCAGCTGCAGGGATCATTGGTGTGTCTTATGGCAAGTTGATACTGGTTGGGATCATCATTGCAATTCCTGCGATGATCGTTGGGTATGCATATGCCGTGTATGCGGGTAAAAAAATTAAGGTGGTTCAACAGGAAGAAAAAATAGAAACCGCAGCAGGTATTATTCTGCCATCGGTATTGAATGCGTTTCTGCCCGTCATTATCCCGATACTCTTGATTGCTGTAAAATCAATCCTCGCTAATGATTTGCATGGAATATGGACAAATTTTCTTTTTCTTGGTGATCCGGTTATTGCATTAGCTGTCGGCGTGGTACTTGCGTTACTTGCAAACAAACCCTGGAACAGAAAAAAAGTAAACAACTGGCTACAGGAATCCGCAGAAAAAGCAGGCGGTATATTGGTGATCATCGGCGCGGGTGGCGCATTTGGTGCAGTATTGGCTGCAACCAAAATAGGAGATCATTTTAGCGCGGTATTGCCATTGGCGGGAATGGGAATTTTATTTCCTTTTTTGCTGACCTCTGTTTTAAAAACCGCGCAGGGTTCTTCTACGGTTGCCATTATTACGGCGGCATCTATTGTTCAGCCTTTATTGCCTGTGCTGGGGTTTGTTGATCCCGACAGTAAATTATTATGCGTGCTTGCGATGGGTGCGGGCTCTATGATGGTATCGCATGCCAATGATGCGTATTTCTGGGTGATCGCAAAATTTGAACGGATAGAAATGACCACCATGTTCAAAGTATATTCTGTGGCAACCGTGTTCATGGGATTAACCAGTTTATTGATGATCTATCTTCTCTCATTCGTTTTATAACCATGCAGATCCTGATCTCACCCAATGCTTTTAAAAATGCACTTGATGCAGCCGCTGTTGCACGCGCCATTGAAAAAGGATTGCAGCAAAGTTCTTTGCAATGCACTACTACCTGTTTTCCCATAGGGGATGGTGGCGATGGCACAGGTGATCTGCTGACGCGTTCATTAAACGGAAATTTTATCAATGCAACGGTACAGGATCCATTGGGAAGAATGATCAACACCCATTTTGGTTTGATAGATAACGGGGAAACTGCTGTAATAGAAATGGCCGCTGCATCTGGTTTGCGTTTGTTAGCACCAGGCGAGTATGATCCGTTACATGCATCTTCCTATGGCACAGGTGAGTTGATAAAAAATGCATTGGATAAAAACATAACAAAGATCATTCTCTGTGTTGGCGGGAGCGCTACAGTGGATGGCGGCTGTGGTATACTGCAGGCATTGGGGCTTCGTTTTTTAGATACAGAAGGGAAGGAGTTAACGGCACTTCCCAAAGAATTGATTCATCTTTCAACGATCGATACATCGCGATTAGATAAAAGAATACATGCCTGCGAATGCATCATTCTTTGTGATGTTGCCAATACATTATTAGGAGAGAATGGCGCTGCAAAAATATTCGGCCCGCAGAAAGGTGCATCAGAAAAAGCAGTTGTACAACTGGAATCATCGCTCATGCAATTCAATAACATTGTTTTGAAAGAGTATGGAATTGATATGGCCGGAATCAAACACGGCGGTGCAGCTGGTGGTACCGTTGCCGGATTATATGCCTTGTTTAATGCAAAGCCGGTAAACGGCATTCAGCATTTTCTTGATCTCACCGGGTTTGACCAGGCATTGGAACAAGCCGATCTGCTCATCACAGGCGAAGGTGGTATCGACCTGCAGACATTGGAAGGGAAAGCACCATATGGTGTAGCCGTTCGCGCAAAGAAGAAGAACCTGCCGGTGATCGCATTGGCGGGAAAAACACCGGCACAACCATTACCTGAATTAGATCAATGGTTCGATCGTGTATTGAACATTAACGAAGAAGATACCGATATCGTTTCAGCTATCGCCGCCACAGCAGAGAACCTTACCAAAACAGCTCGCCGGTTAGGCGATGAACTTGCAGCGCAAAAAGCAATTCAATAAAATTTGCAGATAAGGACTGTTGGCCTACTTTTGCCATCCTGAATTAATTATTCAGTTGGTCTTGTAGCTCAGTTGGTAGAGCAGCTGACTCTTAATCAGCGGGTCCAGGGTTCGAGTCCCTGCGGGACCACAATTTTGAAGCACTGGTTTTTAGCCGGTGCTTTTTACGTGTATAGAGTATCTGACGCAAGAGCGTCTTTTATTATGACATTTGTTATACATTGAACTGTTTCTTAAAAAGAAGTATTATGTTGTCATTAAACGAAGAGAAACATGTTGATGAATTAGCAGAATTGATATGGGAATATCATCTTCTTCATCATCAACTAGCGAAAGCCGACTGCATTTTTGCATTGGGTTGCCACGATGCCGGCGTAGCGACTCTTGCTGCCGATCTGTTCCTCGCAGGCTGGGCAGATCTGTTGTTACTATCCGGCGGTGTGTTGTTTGATGAAAACACCGGGGAAATGACAGAAGCTGAATATTTTCGTGACATTGCTTTACAAAAGGGGGTGCCTCAAAACAAAATACTAATTGAAAATAAAGCCACGAATACCGGCGAGAACTTCCAGTTGTCGGGAGAGTTGTTGAAACAACAGGGACTTGATCTCAATAAGTTCATCCTTGTACAAAAGCCCTACATGGAACGGAGGACCTATGCTACCGGCATGGTGCAATGGAAAGGAAAAGAATTGATCCTCGCATCAGAAAAAATCAGTTTCAAAGAATATTTGAAAAAGGGAATACCAAGGGACCGTATTCTCAATACGATGGTAGGCGATTTGCAACGAATAAAATTTTACCCGGAAAAAGGATTTCAGGTATACCAGGATATACCAGCGGAGGTATGGGCGGCATATGAGGAGTTGATTCGCTATGGGTTTGATAAGCGATTGATAAAGGAATGACAGGGTTGGCAGATACTCAACGAAGAAAGAAAAGCAAAGATATTTTAGCTCAGATGCAAAGATTTACTTAAGAAAATATCCTACAGCAAATGGAAAGTGAATCCAGCTGTTGTATATTTATTGAGACATGGTAGATCATGCACCACATCCACTGATCAGCTGTGCGCTATGTAATGCGTATGCTTAAATTTTTGAGATACATAATAACTATTTTAGCCTTTACTTCGTTCGGAAAGCTATTCGGCTGCGAGACAACTGCTGATACAGTTTTTCTGCTTAAAGGTGCTACCCACGCTATTTTTATAGATACTAACAAGCACTCCATGTTTTATGATAAGATCGCTGATTTTACATTTGGACAGTTTGATAGTGCCAGTTATAGCTATTCGTTGGGTTATCTAAAAAGCAAAAAGAGAGTACTTACAAAAAATAATATCAGGGGCATTCCGCGGAAATGGGTCATACTGAACTATTATAAAAACCAGTTTTATACTTACCATCCATCTGATTTTTATTCGCATTTTAAAGTTCTGATCACAGACACCGCTTTTATTGACTTCACTGGCGAAGGCCCTTGTGCGAATAAGATAGTTTCATACAAGAGACTAGATAAAAAAACAATGTTCTTTTCATTAGAAAGCATTGAGAAGCCAAGCAGGCAGCTGATTATTCATATGATTGATGAACAAAAAGGAATTGCAGTGTTTGAAGAACCCGGTAATAAGAACGATAGGTACCACCTGATGATTGACGTCAAAAAAATGCGACAGCTGCCCATCATTGTAAACTATTGTACTATTCAAAAGGAAATGGAGATGGATTTCGATACACCGGATTTTAAGAAGCTTTTGGGGAATCGGTAAAATAACATATCGTGGCCCCTTCTGTATATTCAAATGCGGCAGCTATTAATGCAGTCAATCCTGGGTTAGCGGCGCAAATTATATTTCAAATCGTCGACATGCATCTATCATGAATATCGAAATAATCAATACAAATCTCAACCTAACCATCTTCGGTTTTTCCGGCATCGCCATAAACAAAGATTATGCAGGAACCACTTTCCGGTTGATGGATAAAATGTGGGCGATCGTTAAAGCAAACCAGTTACCCAACAAGGGCCGTAATATTTGGGTATATGAACCCAATGAAAAAGTATTTGCAGGGGTTGAGCTTGATAGTATGCCTGGCGATGAAACAGGTCTTGAGCAAAAAAATATCAGCCTGACTAAGTACGCTTACTACAAACATATCGGCCCCTATCATTTAATAAAACAGGCAGGACAAAATATAAACGCTGAATTAAAACAAAAGGGCTTTGAAACAACGCTTCCCTATATTGAAATCTATGGCCATTGGGTAAATGACGAAACAAAATTAGAGACGGAGTTACTGATGAGCCTTAAATAAACTACAACCACAAGCCTAAAAAATCAACATGCATTTTAGCAAACTCGTTCCGAATATCTTTTATACTGACATTAAAGTAGGACTGAAGCTTTTTGTTGACTGTCTCGAATTTACCATCGGTTATGATGAGTTAAAAACCCATTCTCCATTCTGCGTGGTTGAAAAAGGAGACCTGCGTATCAACCTCTTTCAAAATCGCGAATATGCAGAAAAGGACAGACCTGAATTCAGGCTTGTAACGGATAATATTGAAGAAGTTTACCAAAAAATAGCAACAACCCACCCGGAGTTACTTCATCCCAATCTTAATAAGATCACGCTCAGGCCATGGACGGCAAAAGAATTTGCGTTAAAAGATGAGTCTAATGTTTGTATCATTATTCAGCAATGGTAAAATCATTCTAACAAAATTTTCGCTGGTACCCTGGATGGTTCTCGCGTATCTTTATGGGAATAACCTGTATTGCCTGTGAAAAAATCAATCGCCCCATTATCATTGTTATGTGTTCTGCTGTTGGCGGCCTGCGGTAAAAACGCGGGAATATCGCCTGATAATAATGGAAGTACTCCCCCGATAAATACCTTGGGCGGAGGGTACCCCAACCCACTCGCTACTGCCGGGGCGGATCCGGGGTCCTTGTACGACAATGGGAAATATTATTTCTATTTTACCTCGGGCAATGGCACGGGTGCGATGCCAGTAAAATGGTCGTCTGACCTGTTGAGTTTTATTGATAATGGTGCGCGCATTTTTCCATTGGGACAATTCCCTGCCTGGGTAACAGGTGCAAGTTATTGGGCGCCGGAAGTGGTGGTGATCAATGGAAAATATGTTTGTTACTATGCGGCCATCGGTGCAGGCGGATGGTTCAATATTGGGGTGGCTACTTCGGCAACGCCAACGGGCCCGTTTACAGATAAGGGAACGCCACTGGCCTCTAATGCGAATTTCAGCCTGATCGATCCAACTTTTTTTCATGATCCCAACAGCAATAAAAATTATATTCTGTGGAAGACAAATAAAAATGCACTTACACCCGCACAACCCACACAGATCGTACTGCAGGAAGTATCTGCTGATGGCCTGAGTTTGATCGGCAATGCTACCGATCTGATGGTTAATGATCTTGCATGGGAAGGAGCTGTGATAGAAGCGCCGTCCATGCTGTTCCGCAACGGTTATTATTATATTTTTTACAGCGGTAATAATTATGGAACTGATAAGTATGGAGTGGGTGTGGCAAGAAGTAGTACCGTTAATGGAAGTTATACCAAGTTGCCGGCCCCGATCCTGCAGAGCGATTCGAAATTTGACGGGCCCGGTGGACAATCGATCGTAACCAATTCACCGATCGCTCCATATCTGATCTTCTATCACGCAAGAATACGATCAAATACGGCAGCGGGTCGTTTGCTGATGCTTGATAAGATCGATTGGGGAACCAACAACTGGCCAACCATTAATGACGGTACACCACATGATTAACCAACGTCTTCATGTATACATCAGAATAATTAACAGAACATCACATGTTGGATGACCCGCCTGATCATATAATCAACACATGGATTAGCGAACTGGCGCATTGCAGTTTGGAACGATTACGCATCAAACCGCCCGGCAGCTGGTCGCTTGGCCAGGTATATATGCATCTTGTAGCTGATACAAGTTTTTATATCGAACAGGCGAAAGCTTGTTTGAATTCAAGCGATCATCTTACTGAGGAAGCATCGCCTATTGCTCAAATAATGTTTTCTAATAATGATTTCCCGGATGAGATCATTGAAGGCGCGCCATCCAATGCTTATATTCCTCAACCGGAAAGTAAAGAGCAGTTGATAAAAGAATTGCTAAATTTAAAAGAAGAAATAAACCGGGTTGGTGTTTTAATCTCACAAACAACGGTTAGCGGAAAAACAAAACATCCCGGGCTGGGTTATTTTAGTGCAGAAGAATGGTTGCAGTTTGCCGGGATGCATTTCAGGCATCATTTACGACAAAAGAAAAGGATAGATGCGTTTTTGAAAGTGATGGATAGCTAACTCTGGATCGTATGAAAAGAATACTCTTTATTATAACCTTCTTCCTTTCCATCCAAACCATGGCACAATTAAAATTTATACCATCAGGAGCTTACCACTGGTCAGAAGCACCTGTTAAAAAGAGCGGCGACCGTGAGGGCCGTCGTTTTGTAGAAGGTACATCCCCACAATTTGACTACCTGGAAATACATGCGACCACGCAACAGAAAGGCGCAGCTCCAAGGCCGCCGCACGCGCAAAAAGAGATTGAAGAACTGATCATCGTGAAGGAAGGAACTTTGAAATTCACGATCAATAACCAAACCCGTGTATTGGGAAAAGGCAGTGTTGTATTGATCGCGCCACAGGATATGCAATCGATAGAGAATGTAGGTGACGGGCCATTGAGTTATTATGTTTTTATGTTCCGGTCAAACAAGCCGATGGATATGGCAAGGTCCGCAAAAGCCGGCGGCTCATTGTTCTTAAACGCCGATTCACTCGAGTACAAACCTTCTGCCCGGGGTGGCGGTATCAAGTATTTCGACCGGCCCACAGCTATGTGTGAGAATTTTGAAATGCATATCACCGAATTAAAAAGCAAAGGGCCGAGCCATGCACCGCATTCGCATATCGATACAGAGATCATACTCATCATTGAAGGAGAAACAGAAATAACCATTGATGGGAAAAATTACAAAGCGTCAGCCGGTGATTTTTATATTATGAACAGTAACGAAATGCATGGAGTGAGTAACTCGCTGGATGGTCCGTGCAAATATTTTGCTTTCAAATGGCGATGAAGTCTACGATCATTTTTATTTTTAGGCAGGTCTGATGACTTGCCTTTTTTGCCTATAAACCTACCGCTTACTTTACGCGTAATACTGCCCGCACTTATCCCATCATAAAGTGCGCTGGTTCCCTTCTTCTTTCCATTAAACAAAATTCCTGGCTTTCCCGCGGGAATTTTCCCGCGAAGAATGTGAAAAATCCGGAGAAAATGTAGAGACCAAGTTTAGAAGTTTGATAAGAAATCAAAAACACTAATCATTCAATTTATTGATCATGAAAACACTTAGACACAGTTTTTTGGGAAAGACAGTATCGGCCATTTTATTTTTTTCGGTTCTGTTATTTAGTTCCTGCTCAAAAGATGCAGAAGATGCTGCCAATTCTGCCAGTCAATCTCCTGGCAATATTAACGGCACCTGGAAAGCAACCGGAGGGTTTATTGTTAAGATCTCCGGTGTTTCTTCTTCTGCCGACGGTCGCGGTATTGTTGTAGCCGTGGGAAATTCTTTTCCTTCCACTGCGACAGGTGGCGAATGTATGTCGGAGGTTGAATATATCCGCGGAGGTTATTGGGAAGCGTATTTTAATACCTATTTTACCAGCACGGGCTGGAAAAGAGGTGGGGTCGTTGGACTTGCGATGAATGATGCGGGTACAGAATTTAAAATCGGCTCTGCCGTATACGTAAGGCAATAGTTCTTTACACAAAACAGCCCCCACAGTACTGTGGGGGCTGTTCATTAAATCAACATCTATATCCTAAAAATTATCGTCCTCTTCCGTATTTACTACCTCATAGCCTTCTCTTCCATCTATGGAAACAGGTAGATAATAAGTGCCATTGTATTCAAGATAAACGGTGTCGTTGATCCTTACTTCTGTAGCACCTTCGGGCAGATCATATACCACAGCTCCAGGAGGTGCGGGTACAATTTCGTACCGGTTTGTACCAGGAACATAAAATGTTCCGGCATAATAATAATAGAGATCACCATCCACGTTCACCGTTGTAAAACCTTTTGGCAAAGTGTTGATATTCGCCCCTATCGGTGCAGGTATTACCCTGTAACCATTATCATAAGGTTCATAATAAACACCCTGGTCGTACCAATAACGTTCATTGTTCCATGAGAACCAGATCGCTGTTGAAGCTAATGAACCAAGGAAATAACCAAACGGGTGATAGAACGATCCATAGTAATAAGGTCTGTAGGGATGGTAATAATAATTATAGTGCGAATAAAACCTGGTTCCCTGCCAGATCACCGGCGGACGGCTATAACGTGGGCGTGAGCCATAATAAGAGCCAATGTTATAAGACCTGTTGGTATAGTTACGGTTGTAAACCCTGTTATTGTTATAGGTCCTGTTATTACTGCCGATCCTGTTGTTATTATAGTTGCCTCCGTTATAAGTCCTATTATTATAAGTCCTGTTGTTATTTGCTGTTATACGGTTGTTATCAGGAGTGGACCTGTTAACACGGTTGTTCCACCTTGTATCTGAAGGTGTACGATCGTTGTTGACAGAAGGTCTTTGTACAGTTGAAGGCCTTTGCACAGTAGGCTGTTGCTGCTGGCGTTGTTGCTGGCGCTGCTGTTGTTGTTGACGCTGCTCCTGGCCAAATCCGCCTGCGTTCCTTTGTGGCTGACGCTCTTCGCGTCTTTGTGCTACCGGCGCTTCAGCCGTGGGTCTTTGCATAACGGGGTTCCTGTCAAACGATCTTTGTTGTGGCTGTTGCCCCATTCGGGAACGATTTGCATCCTGGGTTCCGGGCATTTGCCTTTGACGGTTTTCGCCTGATGGCATCTGCCTTGCTTCCTGCCTTTGCGGGGAAGCCTGTCTTTCAGCACCCCTTTCTCCACCACCACGTCCACCTCTTTCTCTTTGCGCAAAACTCATAGTACTGGCGGAAAGCAACAGAAGGGCCATTCCCAGTTTATATGATTTGAACGAAATACACTTTTTCATGATTCACAAGTTTGATATGGCTATTAGACATACAATTGCTATGCCTGTTTAATAATTTTCTCCTGTATTCACCGATTTCAGGGGTTTTACACCGCCATTAACAGTTTTTTAGGGTTAGAAAGGAAGAAATAGGTCTGGGTTTTACCTGTCGGCAACCAAACCGTGTCTTTGTGCCTTGGTGTGAGATTTTCATTTGCACACCAAGGCACAAAGGCACGGTTTTAATTGATCCTTTTGATATCCGCGCCGAGATTGCGTAAACGCTCGTCGATGTATTGATATCCGCGGTCGATCTGTTCAATATTCTGTATCACGCTTTTCCCTTCAGCACTTAGTGCGGCGATAAGAAGTGCTTGCCCCGCACGTATATCAGGGCTGCTCATGGTAATGCCGCGCAGATTGTGTTTTCTTCCGAGACCGATTACGGTTGCACGATGGGGGTCGCAGAGAATGATCTGGGCACCCATATCAATTAATTTATCAGTAAAAAACAAACGGCTCTCAAACATTTTCTGGTGAACGAGTACGCTTCCTTTTGCCTGTGTAGCTACTACCAAAACAATACTCAAAAGATCCGGGGTAAATCCCGGCCAGGGATGATCGTAAATGGTTAAGATACCACCATCCATGAAAGTTTGTATCTCATAACTATCCTGTTCGGGAATATAAATATCATCTCCATTGATCTCGAATTGAATACCGAGCTGTTGGAATTTTTCAGGTATCACTCCTAAATGTTCAACACCTGCATCTTTGATGGTGATCTCGCTTTGTGTCATGGCAGCCAGCCCGATAAAGCTTCCGATCTCGATCATATCGGGCAGCATGCGGTGTATGGTGCCGCCTAAAACAGTTACTCCTTCTATCACTAATAAATTACTTCCGATGCCGCTGATCTTTGCACCCATGCGGTTGAGCATTTTGCAAAGTTGCTGTACATACGGTTCGCAGGCTGCGTTGTAAATAGTGGTGGTCCCTTCAGCAAGTACAGCGGCCATCACAATATTGGCTGTACCGGTAACAGATGGTTCATCAAGCAACATAAATGCACCCCGCAACTGCGCGGATGATAATTTAAAACAACCCACCACATCATCGTATTCATATTTCGCACCTAATTTTTCAAAGCCGATGATATGTGTATCGAGTCTTCTTCTTCCTATTTTATCTCCACCGGGTTTGGGTATATACGCTCTTTTAAATCTTGCAAGCATGGGGCCTGCGAACATCACGCTGCCGCGTAATCTTCCACCTTTTTTTCTGAACTCTTCGGAGGCAAGGTAATCCGCATCAATCTCATCGGCCTGGAAAGTGCAATTGTCTCTTGAGGTACGTGTTACTTTCACACCAATATCCTGTAATAATTCTATTAACAGGTTTACATCGAGTATGTCGGGAATATTTGAAATGGTAACCGGCTCGGCCGTTAATAATACCGCTGATAAGATCTGCAATGCTTCATTCTTCGCACCCTGCGGAATGATCTCACCTCTTAATTTATTGCCACCGATCACTTCGAATGAACTCATATGAATGGATTGAATATTCGTCTATAAAAATAGTATTACGAATATAGTTTATCGTGTGTTTGTTTTGTAAAGAGTTGCCAGACGAATGAAAATGTTTTTGATCCTCTTGCCACGCCCGCCGCGGCAAAAAACGTAAAATAAAAAAGCACCGGAATTTTCCGATGCTCTTTCTATAATGTGTTTACCAGTAAACAAATAAACTAGTATCTCTTCTTAAACTGTCCGCCTCTTCCTTCCTGACGTGGGCCGTTGTTGCTGCGGTTGCCACTATTTCCCTGGCCACCGCCCCTGTTATTATCTCTTTGAGCGCCACCGCCATTATTCCTTCCACCGCCACCACGGTTATTATCCCGTTGGCCGCCACCCCCGCTTCTTCCACCGCCGCCGCCTCGTCCACCGAAGTTTTGCTGCCAGCGTCCGCCACCACTGCGTGGATATTCGTCACGCTCAAAATTCTGGTTACGGTGTTTGATGTATGGTGTGTTGCTGAATTCTAATTGTCCGCCGGTGATGCTGTTCAATTCGGTACGGATGGTATCATCATGAACCAGTTCTTTGTGCCAGTTACTATATGCCAGTTTCATGTAATAGGCAATGGCATGCGCAAATCCTGCTTTCTTTTCAGGATCTTCTTCCTGCAGCGCCTTATTAATAACCACTTCCAGGTTCTTACCCAGATGCGCATATTTTGGATGGCGTTTGGGATAAGGTATCGGATCCGGTTTCTGTTTGTAGGTTTCTTTTTGCGGGATAGGGTAAGGGCTGTCCACATCCAATGTAAAATCACTGATAAAGAATAGATGATCCCACAGCTTATGCCTGAAATCTTCCACGTTCTTTAGATGCGGGTTTACGAAACCCATCAGTTCTATCACGCATTGCGCCTGTTGCTGGCGTTTTTCCTTGTCTTCTATTGTCAGCAAATATTCCACCATACGCTGCACATGGCGGCCGTATTCTTTCATACCAAGGTGGTTTCGCTCCGTATTGTACTCCATAAGATTCTCCATCTGTACCAACAAATATAAGCGATTATCCGCGATTTGGTGGATTTGGGGCTATAAGAGGGAGGTTTGGGAATACTTTCACGATTAGAAATTTCACGCAAATGCGCAAAGTTAAAACCAGGCATCCCTTTGCTCCTTGGCGCCTTTGCGTGAAAAATCTATCTTCGCCTCATGGAACAGTTAGTGCAACAAATCGATGCATACAGGCAGGAAATTGCCGTTTTTGAAGCCTCTTCACCAGAATCGGTGGAAGAATTCCGCATCAAATGGCTCGGCACCAAAGGGCTGGTGAAAACCATCATGGGCGAAATGCGTAATGTGCCCAACGATCGTAAAAAAGAATTCGGACAGGTACTGAACGATTTTAAAATTTTTGTTGAAGAAAAATACGAGGGTCTCAAGGCAAGCAACTCCAGACTCCAGACTTCAGACTCCAGTCTTATCGATTGGAGCTTGCCCGGGGATCCGATAGCCGTTGGCACCCGTCACCCATTAAATATCGTACGCAACCAGATCGTATCCATTTTCAAACGTTTGGGTTTTGCTGTTGCAGAAGGACCGGAGATAGAGGACGACTGGCACAATTTCGGCGCCATGAACCTGCCCGAAGATCATCCTGCGCGTGATATGCAGGATACATTTTATATCAACCAAAACCCATCATGGTTGCTTCGAACACACACCAGCAGTGTACAGGCACGTGTAATGGAAACACAAAAACCACCGATCCGCGTGATCTGCCCGGGTCGTGTATATAGAAATGAAACCATCAGCGCACGCGCACACTGTTTCTTTCACCAGGTAGAAGGATTGTACGTGGATGAGAATGTAAGCTTTGCCGATCTCAAACAAACACTTTACTTTTTTGTACAGGAAATGTTTGGCAATGATGTGAAAGTCCGTTTTCGCCCGAGTTATTTTCCATTCACCGAACCCAGTGCAGAAATGGATATCAGTTGTTTGATCTGCAAGGGCGATGGTTGTAACATTTGTAAACACACGGGCTGGGTAGAAATTTTGGGAAGTGGTATGGTGCACCCGAATGTGCTTGATAATTTCGGCATCGATTCAAATAAATATACCGGCTTTGCCTTTGGTATGGGGGTAGAACGCATCACACAATTAAAATACCAGGTGAATGATCTCCGTTTGTATTCTCAGAATGATGTGCGGTTTCTGAAACAGTTTACGGGCGTTGTATAGAATATTCAAATGTTTGTATTCTAAATATTTCAATAAAAGAAAAACGAAGAAAAGAAGTGTCCCCGAAATTCATAGACACTTTTTTTCTTCGTTTTTCTTCTATTGAAACTCTTCAACATTCCCATGAGTTTACAAGCCTTATTACTCGTAATCGCAGCTGCCATTCTCCATGCCGCATGGAACCTAGTTACCAAACAGGTAAACGGTAAACTTCCTTTTTTCTGGCTGATTGGTGCAATGTCTTCTGTAATCTGTCTTCCTTTTGTTTTGTGGCAATTGTTGCAACAACATGTTTCGCTAACACCTCTTGTCTGGATGTTTGCATTGGTAAGTGCAGTATTGCATGCCATTTATTTTCTCATACTGCAAGCCGGTTACCGCAAAGCAGATCTTTCTGTTGTATATCCACTCGCACGCGGCTCTGGTCCCTTTATCTCTGTAATAGGCGCAATGATCTTTTTTAATGAGAGACCGGGCTGGCTCGCATTAATAGGGGTGTTATTGATCATTGGCGGTGTACTCATCATGACAGGATTAAAATTCCGCAGTTCATCAGATGCAAGACTGAAAGCAGGTATTTTGTATGGAAGTTTAACGGGTGTATTTATTGCTTCATATACTTTATGGGACAGGCTCGCAGTAGTAAACAACCATGTATCCGCTTTGCTCATCACATTTGCATCCATGCTTCTTCCGCTGGTAGCGCTTACACCTATGGCTATTAAAAAACGAGAGGATGTAAAAAAAGAAATCAGCCAACACTGGAAGCAGGCATTGATGATCGCCGTTTGTCAGCCACTCTCTTATTTGCTTGTATTGATCGCTTTAAAAACGACACCGGTAAGCTATGTAGCTCCTGCAAGAGAATTAAGCATTGTATTTGGTGTATTCTTCGGAGCCAATCTTTTAAAAGAAGCTGATGCCACCAAAAGAATTATTGCTGCGTTGATCATGCTTGCAGGCATCACTTTGTTGGCTTTGGGATAACAGGAGATGTTAATGTTCGGGTTGTGTAACTATGACTTTTCATCTGCAACAGTGATTCTATCAGTTCATAGGTTCGTTTTATTAGTTATGTAATAAAACGGTTTTAGATAGAATACTTCTCTTATTATGCGCCGGGGCAGCTTTATTACCCTATCTTACCCATGTATCAACCCCCAGTTTTTTTATATGCTTGCAATTCTGTGTTTTTTTATGGGACATTGGTTCCTGTCTTTGTTTTTTCATTCTTTCTTTTTGCACCGTTTCTGTTCACATAAAATGTACACAACGAGTAAGAACTGGGAGCGTACGTTTTATCTGGTAACCTGGTTTGTGCAGGGATCTTCTTTTCTTGTGCCGAGGGCTTACGGTGTAATGCACCGCATGCACCACACATACAGCGATACTGAGCATGATCCGCATTCACCACATTTTTTTAAAGATGTTTACCAGATGATGAAAAGTACCATCGTCATTTTCCGCGGTTTTTTAACAGGGAAGAATTTGCCGGATGCGCAGTTCACAACGGAATACTTACCTGTTTGGGATAAATTAGACAGGTTTGGCCATCATATCATTACCCGGTTATTCTTTGGGGCGGCGTACGTAGCCTTCTATATTTATTTTGCACCCAGTGCATGGTTCTTTCTTTTATTACCCATTCATTTTATGATGGGCCCGATACAGGGTGCTATTGTAAACTGGTGCGGTCACAAATATGGATATAGTAACTATGATAACGGCGATCATTCAAAAAATTCCTCACCATGGGGAATTGTTATGATGGGAGAATTGTTCCAGAACAATCACCATTTTGCTAAAACCGATGCCAACTTTGCCAAGAAATGGTTTGAATTTGATCTTACTTATTTTATTATGCGGGGGATGAATGCGATTCGTATCATCAAACTTGTTCCGGTAGTTGCGGTCATTCCAGTTTCTCTGCCGACAGGACTAAAATCGTAATTTAAATCTTTACCACAGAGACACGGAGGCACAGAGGTTCACAGAGAGGTCTCCGTGTAACTCTGTGCCTCCGTGGTAAAGAAAAAATCACCTTGATTAAAGCCACTCACTAATTTTACAATAAATCAAAATGAATGGTTCACGCCACCAAAGGCATTGTACTGCGTACGGTCAAGTATGGTGATACAAGTATCATTACAACAGTATATACAGAACTATTCGGCATCCAGAGCTATATCGTAAAAGGTGTACGACAAAGCAGCAAAACCTCAGCCGGCAAAGCCAGTTTTTTTCAACCTTCTGCGATGCTCGATATGGAAGTATATCATAACGAGCAAAAACAATTACAGTTCATCAAAGAATACCAATGGAGTTATTTGTATGAAAAGGTTTTGTTTGATGTGGTGCGCAACACGGTTGCCATGTTCGTGATAGAACTCTTACAACATAGCCTCAAACAACCCGAAGCAAATCCTGAATTGTTCTATTTGATAGAGGATACATTAAAACAGCTGGATAAAGGAAATGATACGCTTACCGGGAATCTCCCTTTATACTTTACCCTTCATCTCGGTAGCGAATTAGGATTTCAACTGCATGGGAAATACAGCTCACAAACACCCGTGCTCGATTTGCAGGAAGGAATGTTCATTGCAGAGAAACCTTCGCATCCCTATTATCTTGAAGATGATCTTGCCAGGATCACTTCTGAATTGTCTGATATTAAATTCTACAACGACCTTGAAAATATTCAGCTCAACAGGAATATCAGGAGAGAATTGTTGCAGGCATATCAAACCTACCTGGCCCTGCATATCCAGGATTTTGGAGAGATGCGGAGTTTTGCGATCTTACAGGAAATACTTAGTTGACAATAGCAAAGATTATGCTCATACCCACTGACAGGCAGATATTTGAAGGCGAGATTGCCACCTATTGGTTTGATGAAGGAATACTTGTTTCCTTATCAAAGAGCCCCCGTCGCACGGTTGAACTGATCAAAGGAAATGTTGCGTTGGTGAAAAAAATTACCAATCACAAAAAAGTTCCGTTACTTATCTACCTGAAAAATTCACCGGTTCCCGATAAAGAGACCCGAAAATTTTCAACAGAACAGTTACCGGAAATTTATACAGCGATGGCCATGGTGTCGAAACCGGGACTGGCAAAATTTATCATGAATATTTTATTCGCATTAAAGCCACCGCCGATACCCATGAAAAGCTTCACTGATGATAAAGCGGCCAAGAAGTGGTTACAACAGTATGTCTGATTCGATAGAATTTCTTGTTTTATATCAAACGTTTAATCTTTGATGCATGGTTGATGTTCCCGTTTTTCAAATCTTCAATCAGTATAACCCCGGGTTGTTTTCCTTTAGCGAAACTTCCCAGTGTATCATCCATTTGCAATGCTCTTGCTCCATTAATGGTTCCCCATTGCAATAATTCGCTCAATGGTAGGGCCGGGAAATATTTGCTGATGGTTTTTAATTCATCTAATACACTCAGGCCCCAGTTACTCGCCAAACTATCTGTGCCGATTACCATTTGGCAATTATTTTTCCTGAACAGATCAACCGGCGGAACTGCTTTCTCAATAAAGAGGTTGGCATTGATACAGAGACACCAATTCACGTTTGACGATTCACGATTCACGAATGTCACATCATCTTCCTTAGTAAATGTATTATGCACCAATAATATCTGTTTCGCTTTATCCAGTTTATGTATATAAGAATGTAAACTGCTTTTCCCGGTTGGATTGAAAAAAGAAATGTCCATCTTCATCATCCCATACATACGTGTAAAATCACCTTCTCCTTTTTCAAACAAAGCATCTTCAAAACTCGTTTCCTGGTTGTGGATGGTAACGGTCTTGTTCTCAAAATAAGGAGTGATCAATTGCCACAATTCATCTGATACCGAATATGGAGCGTGAGGCGATAATGAAGTCTGGAGTCTGTCCCGCCGTTGGCGGGATGGAGTCTGGAGTTGGTTGAATGTATTGTAAAATCCCAGTGATCGTTCAAATCTAATATCAGCAACCGCAGGAACCCAACCACTTACTTCGACAAAGTTATAGTAAACAAGATTTTGTTTTTGCTTTTGGGGGAGTGTAAGTGTGTTGTTGCAGATATCACCAACGCCCACAATGCCGTTTGCCAGCATCTCATTTTCTGCTTTCGCAATTGCATCTAAAATCTCTTCATCAGGGAAATGACGTTCATTTATCACTTTAAAAACAAAATCAACCAATCCGGTTTCTTCAGGGATCAGTCCCTTCATGTGGCTTAGCTCAAGATGGCAGTGGCAATTGATAAAACCGGGAGATAAAACACCATCAAATTTTTGAATACCTTCTCCGGCATCGGTTACAGTAATGATGTCTTCAACTTTTCCCTCCTCATCAGTGATAAGCACAGCATCCTGCCCAAGCATTTCTGTGCCGGTGAATAATTGTGTTGCCTGGAACTTTCGATAATGCAAATCCTAAAAGATTAATAGGTCAACTGCGACCCCTGTACTAAAATAAATTATTCATCTCTACTACCATTTCAATTTCGGTTGTAAAGTTATTAGGAAGTGAGTTGGTGCCGATAGACGATCTTACATGCAATCCCATTTCTCCAAAAATGGCTACCAGCAGGTCAGAACATCCATTCATTACTTTAGACTGGTCCGTAAAATCATCTGTACAATTTACCCAACCGGTTACTTTCACAATCCGTTTTACTTTATTTAAACTGCCTATTTCTGCTTTTAGTGATGCCAATAGGGAGATGGTTGCGATACGTGCCGCTTCAACACCTTGTTCCACCGTTACATCTTTCCCAACTTTGCCTGTCAGGTTTGAACCATCTGCTTTTGTTGAACCATGCCCGGCCAGGTATACCAGGTTCCCAACCCTCACCGATTTCACATAATTGAATTTGGGTTTAGGAGGGGCAAACAATTCAATTCCTAAAGAGCTAAGCTTTTTATCATAATCCACCTTTTGCGCCATCGCATTGCCTAAAAACAGTAAAGAAATCAATAGGGCATAGATTTTCATAGTCGTATTTGCTGATTGGCTGGCAATATATCAATAATATAAGTCCTTTTAAAAATGCCTGAATCCTCAGGAAATTATGATCCGGCAAAGCTAAAATGCACTAAAATCAACCATTTTAACATGTATTGAAAATAATTGTTCAAAATTATTATTGAAAATCAATCGATTACAAAGGTTCGCTATAAAATACCTTTCAAAATTCTTGGAAAACAAAGTACATCAGGCTTACCTTCGCCGTCCATTTAAAACCAGCGGGATAGCGCGGGTTTCATTAAAACAGAAATTATATGAGTAAACTTCATTTCACCACCAAGCATGCGAACTCGGCTACCGTACAGCACAACTGGTATGTGGTTGACGGTACTAATCAAACCGTAGGACGTATTGCATCTAAGATCGCTTCTGTTCTTCGCGGTAAGAACAAAGCCTATTACACCCCGCACGTAGATTGCGGTGATTATGTGATTCTGATCAACGCCGAAAAGGTTGTTTTTACAGGTAACAAGTCTGAGCAGAAAATTTATCTCAACTATTCCGGTTACCCAGGTGGTAAGAAAGAAGAAGTTGCAGAAGATCTGCTGAAACGTCGCCCTGAAGTGGTTATGGAAAGAGCTGTAAAAGGCATGCTTCCTAAAAACCGTTTAGGCCGTAAAATGATCAAGAAATTCTTCGTGTATGCGGGTGGAACACACCAGCACAGCGCACAGCAACCGAAAGAATTGAAATTCTAATCAACTATTTTAAAAATTAATTCCAACATAAATGGAAAAACAAAAAAATGCAGTTGGTCGCCGTAAAGAAGCCGTTACCCGTGTTTTCGTAAGCAAGGGAGATGGTAAGATCACTGTAAACGACAAAGATTACAAAGCTTATTTTCCTCTGGTTTATTTACAGAACCAGGTTGAAGCGCCTTTGAAAACTGCTGATATGATCGGTAAGTTGGATATCGTGATCAATGCACAAGGCGGTGGTCTGAAAGGCCAGGCTGAAGCTGCAAAACTCGGTATCGCCCGCGCTCTGCTTGAAGTGAACGCTGAGTTCCGTCCTGCCCTGAAAGCAGCCGGTCAGCTGAAACGCGATCCACGTGGTGTTGAACGTAAGAAATTCGGTCATAAGAAAGCACGTAGAAGCTTCCAGTTTAGCAAGCGTTAATCGCTGGTCCATGGTCCATAGTCGATGGCCCATGGTATTGAAAACACTATGGACAATGGTCTATGGACTATCGACAGAAAATAAACACTAACAATTTATAATCATACAAATGGAAAATAACACTTCATTACAACAACAACTCCTGGAGGCCGGCGTACACTTTGGTCACCTGAAAAAGAAGTGGAATCCAAAGATGTTGCCTTACATCTTTGCTGAGAAGAAAGGTATCCACATCATCGACCTGAACAAAACGGTTGATCACCTGCAGGAATCTGCAGCTGCTATCAAGCAGATCGCTAAAAGCGGTAAGAAGATCATGTTTGTGGCTACTAAAAAACAAGCTAAAGAAATCGTTAGCGAATGCGCTAAACGTGTAAACATGCCTTACGCTACAGAGCGTTGGTTAGGTGGTATGTTAACCAATTTCAACACCGTTCGTAAGAGCGTTAAGAAAATGCAGAGCATTGAAAAAATGCTGAGCGACGGAAGTGCAGAGAGCCTGACTAAAAAAGAGCGTTTGACTTTGACCCGTGATAAAGATAAAATGGAAAAAGTATTGGGCGGTATCGCGCAATTGGGCCGTCTTCCGGCTGCTTTGTTCCTGGTGGATATCGGTCATGAGCACATCGCTTTGTCTGAAGCAAAACGTTTAGGCATCACTACTTTTGGTATGGTAGATACCAACAGCGATCCTAATAAAGTAGATTTCGCTATTCCTGCGAATGATGATGCAACCAAATCAATTGCAATCATCACTAACTATATCATTGCCGCAATTGCAGAAGGTTTGGCTGAGCGCCAGGCTTCTAAAGATGATGATGAGTCTGAAGAAAGCAGCAACGAGAACGAAGCAAAAGCACGTCGCCTGGAAGCTGAAGCACAAGCTGAAGCTGCACGCGGTGGCCGTCGCGGTGGTAGCGCTAACGCAGCAGGTGGTCCTGGTGCAGGCGGCCCTCCTAAACGTCGCGTTCCAGGCAATCGTCGTCCTGCCGGTGGTGGTGGCGGTGGTGCACGTTAATTACCGATAGCGCAAAATCTTATTGTGCCAATTAGTAATTAGTAATTAGTAGTTAGTAATTATAGTGAGTACTGTTATTACTGGTATTAATTACTAATTACTAATTATTAATTACTAATTAATAATTACAGAATGTCTACAACAACAACTATAACCGCCCAGGATATTAATAAGCTGCGTCAGGCAACCGGTGCAGGTATGATGGATTGCAGAAAAGCCCTCACAGAAACCAATGGCGATTTTGAAGCTGCTATTGACTGGTTACGCAAACAGGGACAGAAAGTTGCCGCTAAACGCAGCGACCGTGAAGCAAAAGAAGGTGTGATCATTGCAAAAACATCTGCAGACCATAAAGTAGGTTTCGTAGTATGCATCAGCTGTGAAACAGATTTCGTTTCTAAAAATGCAGAGTTCGTTGCTTTCGCACAGAGCATTGCAGATGCAGCCGTAGCAAATAATGTGAAGAGTGCAGAAGAATTAAATGAAGTAGTGATCAACGGCGCGAAAGTGTCTGATATGATCAATGACAAATTAGCTTCAATCGGTGAAAAGATCGGTGTTGCTAAATTTGAAAGAATTGAAGCGCCTTATGTGGCTTCTTATATTCACCATGGATACCGTATGGGTGTGCTGGTAGGTTTATCAGGAGAAGCTGAAGAAGCAGGTAAAGATGTAGCCATGCAGATCGCAGCAATGAACCCATTGGCAGTTGATGCGAACAGCATTCCGGCAGAAACCATTGAAAGAGAAAGAGCGATCGTGGTAGATACCATGAAAGCAGATCCTAAAATGGCAGGTAAACCTGATGAGATGATCGCTAAGATCGCAGAAGGTAAATTGAATGCATTCTTCAAAGAGAATACTTTACTCGCGCAGGCTTTTGTAAAAGATGGCGCTATTACTGTTGAAGCATACCTGAAATCTGCAGGCGATGTGAAAGTGACAGAGTTTAAAAGAGTGGCTTTAGGATAATCATCCAGCTAAAATTATAGAATAGAAAGGAGCGCATTGCGCTCCTTTTTTATGCGATACCGTGTAAAAACAATAAATCCTGCGGCAAATACTCAATGATAATTTTGTCTCACTTTGTATGTTTAATGCCTTGTTCCGTAGGAACAACCCGTGGGTAGAAAATAATCGAGGATCGATTATTTCGTTCCGTAGGAACGATCGGTAATAAAATTTCGGGAATCACGCGATGAATATTGATTTATGCCAAACACATATACCCAGGTCCACATCCAATTTGTATTCGCGGTCAAATACAGGGATGCGTTAATCAACAATTCATGGAAGGAAAGACTGCATCAATACATAACCGGCATCTTTCAAAATAACAATCACAAGATGCTTCAGATAAACAGCATGCCGGATCATATCCATATTCTTATCGGAATGCGGCCACATCAATCCATGTCATCATTGATGCAATTAGTAAAATCAGAAAGCACCAAATGGATCAAAGCCAATAATTTTTGTTCTTATCCCTTCGCATGGCAGGAAGGGTATGGAGCATTTTCGTATACAAAAGACCGGGTGCCCGATGTGATCCGTTATATTCAAAACCAGGAAACTCATCATCAAAACAAAAAATTCCTGGATGAATACAGGCATTTTTTAAATGAATTTGAAATTGAATGGGATGAACGATACATTTTTGCAGAATTGCAATAACGCCAACGTATTTGCGTACCTACCGAAATGCAAACAAACACCAATCGTTCCTATGGAACGAATGCCAAAACGCATACGCGTTCTACCTACCAAACGTTCCTATGGAACGAGATTGACATTGACAGAGAATAATTACGAAAGGATATTTTGATTTGTTTAGTCTTGTTTCGTAGGAACATCCAGTGGGTAGAACCGAGGCATTATTCGGATTTCGTTCCGTAGGACCGATTGGTAACAGGACCTATGCGCCAACAGCCATTCCCGTCATTTGTTTATGCCTGCGCAACAAATTCAAAACCCTATTCATCTTCCTTTTGGCTACTCATCAAAAATTCAGGTTATTTGCATTCAAATTATCCTTCCCATGCTTCCTAAGTTCAAACGTATCCTTCTTAAACTATCAGGTGAAGCTTTACTGGGCGACCAGCGAAACGGAGATCCTTTTAACCCGCAGATCATTGAACAGTATGCGCACGATATCAAGCTCGTGACGGACCTCGGTGTCCAGGTAGCGATCGTGATCGGCGGCGGCAATATATACAGGGGGATGAACGAGGCGGATAGTGGCATTGAACGTGCCCACGGAGATTATATGGGAATGCTGGCAACCGTAATTAATGCCATGGCCATGCAGGCGATGCTTGAAAAAATAGGTGTTTACACGCGTTTACAAAGCGCTATTAATATGGAGCAGGTAGCAGAACCCTATATCCGCCGTAAAGCACTTCGTCATTTGGAAAAAGGCCGGGTAGTGATATTTGGCGCAGGTACCGGTAACCCATATTTTACAACAGATACTGCAGGCTCGTTAAGGGCGATTGAAATGAAAGCAGATGTGATCCTGAAAGGAACGCGCGTTGATGGTATTTATACTGCCGATCCTGAAAAGGACCCAACCGCAACCAAATATGATAAGATCAGCTTCGAAGAATGCATCAGCAAGAACCTGAAAGTGATGGACATGACGGCTTTCACGCTCTGCATGGAAAATAAACTTCCTATTATTGTGTTTGATATGAACAAACCCGGTAACCTGATGCAGGTAGTGGAAGGCATGAATGTAGGGACGCTGGTAAGCTGATCACCCGTTCATATAAAATTTTAGACAGGTTTTATCGGTGTTGGTAATTTCAATAAGCATGAAAAAAACAGTAACCTCCTTTTTTCTTCTCATCGGGCTCACTGGTTTTGCACAACAGAGAATGTCGCTTTCCGATGCGATCAATACCGCTTTAAAGAATAGCTACGATATCCAGCTGGCAAAGAACAGTCTTGAGATCACTAATATTAATAATGATATTGGCGTAGCCGGTGGATTACCTGTTGTAACCGGAACAGCCAATGACAATGAACAGATCACCAGTATCAACCAGAAATTTGCCGATCCAACACGTGATACCAAACGCCCGAATGTTGCAGCCAATAACCTGACTGTTGGTGTTACCGGAAGCATGCTCCTGTTTAATGGTTACCGTGTGGTAACCACCAAGAAAAGACTGGAAGAATTGGTTCTGCTGAACCAGGAGTTGCTGAAAGCACAGATCCAAAATACCATCTCGGGTGTAATGGCTAAATATTTCGATATCGTTCGCCAGCAAAGCCTGATGAAAACGATCATTCAATCGATCGACGTTTCTAAAAAAAGACTGGATATACTGAATATCCGCAAAGAAGTAGGCCTTGCCAATGCGGCAGACACGTACCAGGCACAACTCGATCTGAATGCACTACTTCAATCGCAACAGTCGCAGCAACTGGTGATCGACCAGGCTAAAACCGACCTGCTCAATCTTATTTTCGTTAATCCATCTACACCTGTAACGATCAGTGATACCATTATTGTTGACAGATCGGTTCGTATGGACAGTATCCGCAACAATCTTTCCAAAAACCCATTGGTTATAGCAGCCGAAAGACAGGTGCATATTAATGAGTTGATAGAAAAAGAAACAGCTGCACAACGTATCCCAAGTATCCGCGCAAATGCTGGATATAATTTCAGCAATAACAGCAGCGCAGCAGGGTTCTCCTTACTTAACCAGAGTTACGGTCCCTTTGTCGGAATTGGCATAACCATACCGATTTATAATGGAGGCATTTTTAAACGCCAGCAACAGGTAGCGGCCATCAATACCAGGAATGCAACGATCCAGCGTGATAATATAGTATTGGATAATGAAACCGGTATGGTGCGCACTTATCAATCTTATACCAATGCATTGGCACAGTTAGAGACCGAGCAAAAAAATTATGACCTGTCGCTGCAATTGCTTGACCTTGTATTGCAGAAATTCCAGTTGGGTAATGCTACCATCATCGATGTTAAATTGGCACAGCAAACGTTTGAGAATGAAGGATACCGTTTGGTAAACCTGAATTACTCTGCAAAAATTGCCGAGATAGAGCTGAAGCGCCTGGCTACGCAGCTTACGTTTTAAGCAAAACAGAGTTAATTCCCCCAGTTAATTGTCTGTTATAAAGTGCGGTTCATTCAGTTCATTACTTGTGCTGACGTATATTGAATATCCTAAACTAACGCCTGTATGAACAGTAGGTCACTGTTGCTGATGCTGGTTGGAATCCTGTATGCCATCGGTGCAGCACGGGCACAGGCTATTGAATTATTGCTGAAGCAATATGATACAAAAGTTCCGCAGGAAAAGATCCATATTCATTTCGATAACAATTTATATACTCCCGGCCAAACCATCTGGTACAAAGCATATCTACTCAAAGGCAATGAACCCTCCGATCTTAGTAAAAATCTATACATCGATTGGTTTGATGAGAAGGGGAAATTTGTAGATAGACTTATTGGACCAATTGTTGGCTCAACCGCATCAGGAAGTTTTACTGTTCCTGCAAAATATTCCGGCACACAATTACAGGTGTTGGCGTATACCAAATGGATGTTGAATTTTGATTCGGCTTTTTTGTTTCATAAGACTATTCCCGTTTTGCAACTCACTGGCACATCGAATACGCAAGCTGCAATACCGGTTACCACGCTTCGTTTTTTTCCTGAAGGAGGGGACCTGGTTGAGAATATTCCTTCCATACTTGCTTATAAAGCACAGAACCAGGGAGGAATGCCAACAGATGTAAGTGGGATCATAACCGATAAAAATGGTAACCAGGTAACAACATTTGCATCAGTACATGATGGGATGGGGAAATTTATATTTACACCATTACCCGGAGAAAATTATACTGCCGAATGGATAGATGCATCAGGAGGCAAACGTTACACATCTTTGCCAACAGCAAAACCAACCGGGGTTGTTCTTTCCGTTAATACGGACCTTATCAATCCTCGATTTTCCATTGAGCGTTCAACAACTGGTAATACAGGATTTACTTCAGGCACTATTGTTGCGCAGATGAATCAACGGATCGTTTTTCGAGCAGGTGTTGATCTGAGCGCGAATACTAAAATAAAATCTTCCATACCTGTTAAAGATCTTCCCACAGGCATATTACAGGTAACCTTGTTTGATGCAATGCATAAACCGCTGGCAGAAAGAATACTATTTGTAAACAACGATAATTACCGGATGAAGGTAAATCTGTACACTGATACAGTAAACTTCACAAAACGCGGGAAAAATGTGTTTGAATTGGATGTACCTGATTCGATAAAAACCTCTATGTCTGTTGTTGTTACAGATGCAGGCATGCAACCCGATTCCACGAATAATATTATTTCGCAACTATTATTATCCGGTGAGGTCAAAGGATACGTACATAACCCAGCGTATTATTTTCTACCTTTTTTAGATAGTACAGAAGAACATCTCGATCTGGTAATGCTTACCAATGGATGGCGGCGGTTTAAATGGGAAGATGTTTGGGCCGGTAAAACGCCATCACTCCCTTACCAGGCAGACACCAGTTACTTATCCATCACCGGCAGGATTGATAACCTGGCAGAAAGAAGGATAGAAAAAGCAGAAATGATGAACCTGATACTGTTATCAAAAGATTCATCCACCCGTTACATTTTCACGCCGTTACATGCAGACGGAACATTTAGTGAGCGGAACGTTATATTTTTTGACACGGCCAAAATGTTCTATAAGGTAAACAGAGTGGGCCTTCAGGCAAAAGGCAAGATAACGATCAAAACCAGCTTTCTTCCTTTTGATAGTACAAAAATGATACCCTCATTTCGTTTGTTGCTGAATGATACCGGCAGGTTTAGCCGGATGCAGTTCTTTGCCCAGGAACAAAGATTACTCGATTCATTAAAGAACAAAACCACTTTGCAGGAAGTAGTGGTAAAAGCAAAATTTAAAACACGCCTCGAACAACTGGATGAAAAATATGCAAAAGGAAATTTTTCCGGTCACAGTAGAGCCATTTATGAATTGAATGTAGTAGATGACACATTGGGAAATACACACATGACGATGATAGAATACCTGCGTGATAAATTAACCGGCTTCAGGGTGGCGATGGCCCGAACGCACACAGTTGCCAATTATGGATTTATACTTGACGGGGAAACACCAATTAGTTTTGATGAGGTAAACAGGATGCCTGTTGGCATGATTGCCTATATTAAAGCGTGGCCAGCCGGTGTGTTAGTTCCTCCCAATATATGGCCGTCAAAAGTAATTGCGATTTATACAAAGAAAGGTAAGGATGCTTATATCAACAGTGATTTTGCCGACCTCAGTTCCATACGAATGGCCGGTTACTCACCCATGAGAGAATTTTATTCTCCCGATTACGGAGAAGATGCCATAAATAATACCAAACCCGATTTCCGGCAGACCATTTACTGGAACCCCAATATCCTTACAGGCCGCAAAGACCAGAAAATACGGGTTGCTTTTTATAATAATGATATCAGCCACTCATTCCGTGTTGTACTTGAAGGGATAACGGCTGACGGAAAACTGATCCATATAAATAAACTACTGAAGTAATCAAATATGCCAAAACAACTGACCCCCATATTGTCAAAGCTGCCGGAAGTGGGTACCACCATTTTTACGGTAATGAGTGTTCTTGCCAATGAACACAAAGCGGTAAACCTCGGGCAAGGCTTTCCCGATTTCTCCATGAGTGATGAACTTACGTCACTGGTGAACGCTGCTATGAAAAACGACCAGAATCAATACACGCACATGAATGGCTTCCCGCTGCTGCGTGAAAGATTATGTGAGAAAGCGGCAAAGTTATATGGATCAAGCATCAATCCCGAAACACAGGTTACCGTTACACCAGGTGGAACCTATGCGATCTATACATCGCTCACTACAGTGATACGCCCCGGTGATGAAGTGATTGTGTTTGAGCCTGCGTATGATAGCTATATTCCCAATGTTGAGATCAATGGAGGGATACCTGTTCTCATCTCTTTACAGTATCCCGATTATTCTATTCCATGGGATGAGGTAAGAGCTAAACTCACATCCAAAACAAAAATGATCATGCTCAACACGCCGCACAATCCAACCGGCAGCGTGTTGCGTGAAAAAGATATTGAAGAATTAAGAAGTATTGTGAAAGACACAGATATCATGATTCTGAGTGATGAAGTATACGAGCACCTCATCTTTGATGAGATCCCGCACCAGAGCATGCTTCGCTATCCCGATCTGCTGGAAAGAAGTTTTGTTTGTTTCTCATTCGGGAAAACCTATCACTGTACGGGATGGAAACTCGGCTATTGCATCACTTCTCCCGCATTGATGAAAGAATTCAGGAAAGTACACCAGTTCAACTGCTTTTCATGCGATACACCCAAACAGGTTGCTATTGCAGAATACCTAAAGAACGAAGAAGCTTATCTCGGCCTGCCATCCTTCCTGCAAAAGAAAAGAGATTTTTTCAGGGAACTGATGAAGGCCACACCGTTTGAATGTATTCCCTCACACGGAAGTTATTTTGAATGTTACAGCTATGCAAACTTCACTGATGAAGCTGATAAAGATCTCGCTATTCGTTTAACCAAAGAATATGGTATTGCAACTATTCCCATGTCTGCGTTTTATAAATATGGGCAGGATAATAAAGTATTGCGGTTTTGTTTTGCTAAAAAAGAAGAAACATTACAGAGAGCTGTTAAGAAATTAACTACTCTTAAATAAGTTTTCTTAATAAAGAATACTTCGATCAATACCTGAATAAACTGTGCCTCCGTGCCTCTGTGTGCAAATAAAAATCTCCCACAAAGGCACGGAGGCACAGTTTTGAATCCTGCAATTATGGCATCTTCACAAATTCTACTTTTCTTGCTCTTGATATGCTCACAAAAAATTTGCTGATCTTTCCATTCTTATCCGTTTCAAAAAATGCATCACCACCGGGGAAAGAAAAACCATGTTTATAGATCGGAGTAAGTGGCAATTTTTCATCTTCTCTCTGCTCAACAAATAATTTTCCGTCTCTCACTATGATATTCATTTTTGATTCTGTTTCTTCCGATACATATGTGCCGGCATACTGGTTCATATCCGACAGATCGGGTGGAGCAACCGATGTATAGATAGTTGTATCCACTCCATTGATTACATAAGCAGTACCTCGCGTAAACATAATTTTTGATCTTCCCAACATCGCTGAATTAGCGAAACCTGGCGTAAGTTTTACTTTTGGCTGAATGTACAATGAACTATCTTCTGTAAATACTTTCATTCCATTTCCTGTTTTTCCCTCGCGATAAGTACCGAGATAAGGCGTGAACTGTGAAATATTGATGGCAGGGCTGTATACCTTTCCGGGAAACGGACGGACATTAATGATAAATAAATTCCTGATAGCTGAAGGAATATCGCTCATATCCGCTTGCCCGGTATTGCTTACCCAGGCAATCGATAACCCCTGACGCGGAAAATAATCCAGGTTCGCACGGTAACCCGCGGTTGCGCCACTATGTGTAACCGCAGGCCATCCATTAAGAGAGTCAACAATCAATCCAGCAGCGTAAGTATGTCTTTTGCCGTTGTTAAATGGCGTGACGACCAATTGCTTTGCGAGAAGGGAAGGAGAACCTAATTTTCCATTGAGATAAAAATTGTTCCATAGTAAAAGATCTTCGGCGGTTGTAAGCAAACCTCCGTTACCATATACATTTTCATTCGGCATATTGGTATAATAACCTTTTGAACCCTTACTATACGCAATCGCCCTGTTGGGAACCACCCGTTGATAATCGTCTCTCCATTCTGTATTTGCCATTCCCGCAGGTTCAAATAAATATTTTTTTGAGAACACTGCAAGACTGGATCCACTCACACGCTGTACAATGATCGCAAGCAGATTATAACCGGAGTTGCTGTATATATATTCATCACCCGGTTTATTATTTAGTGTTTTTTGCAGTGAGATAATATGCAACGCATCACTGTTGGCATAAGCCCTGGTTCCTCTTGGCCATCCACCGAGTTCTGCAATGCTGCCCCAATCCTTAAGTCCGCTCACATGATTCATCAGGTGGCGAATGGTAATTGTGTTCCCGTAGTCTGGTACTTCAGGAACGTATTTCCTGATGTCATCAGACAAAGAAAGCTTTCCTTGTTGTTCAAGTAGTAAAATACACGCAGCAGTAAATTGTTTCGAAACAGAGCCAGCTTCTATTTTTGTTGTTTTGGTGATAGGGGTATTGTGTTCAAGATCTGCCATCCCATGCGCAGAAGAATAGATCAGCTGTCCATTGCGACTGATAGCCAGTTGCGCACCGGGGTTGGCATCGGTGTACCGGTTAAAAATTTTGTCGATCAGTACAACCGTATCCTGCCATGTTTGCGCCTGGGCAACAGAAGAAATAACTAAAATAACAGCAGGAAGAATGATCCTCTTGAGAATAGGTATTTTTTTCATGTAAGCAGTTGAGTGTGGAAAGATTACCTACAAGTTAATTAATTACTAGTAGGAATTGGTAGCTATAAAGAATGTGATTGGCGTTTTAGCATTTTAATAAGAAAGTACAAAGCCGCTCATTTTGAGCGGCTTTATACTTTAAGCTTTAATTACTAACTACTAGTTATTAATTACTAATTAGCCTCACCTCCATCCATCTCCATCCAGCAAATTACCCAAACCACCAAGCACACTTCCTTCTTCTCTTCTTGATGTAGTGGCATATTGTAAGATGCGTCCCGCCAAACGGCTGATCGGTAAAGTCTGTATCCAAACAGTTCCCGGTCCACGGAGGGACGCGAAGAATAATCCTTCACCACCAAATATGGTGTTCTTGATTCCACCTACAAATTGGATATCATAATCAACGGTTGCTGTAAAACCAACAATACAACCGGTATCTATTTTTAATGTTTCACCGGCGCGCAGGTCTTTTTTCAGCACGTGTCCGCAGGCATGTAAGAAAGCCATGCCATCACCTTCTAATTTTTCCATAATAAATCCTTCACCACCAAACAGGCCCGTGCCCAACCTGCGCTGGAACTCGATGCCTACGCTTACGCCTTTGGCTGCACATAAGAATGCATCTTTCTGGCAAATCACTTTATTGCCCAATTGTTGAAGATCTATGGGAATGATCTTACCAGGATAGGGTGATGCAAAGCTTACATGTCTTTTACCCGTATCAACATTGGTAAAAGCAGTCATGAATAAATTTTCACCAACCAGTACACGTTTACCGGCATTCAATAATTTTCCCAGGAGACCACCATTTTGTTGTTTGCTTCCATCACCAAATAAAGTTTCCATCACGATCCCGTCGTCCATCATCATAAATGCGCCAGGTTCCGCAATAGCAGTTTCATTGGGGTCGAGTTCTACTTCTACATATTGCATCTCTTCACCAAAAATGCGGTAGTCTATTTCGTGGTTTTGTATCATGTTCTATTTTTTGTAAAATTAGTATATAGAACGATAGATATATTACAACTGACAAAGCCAAATTTTTTTCTTGCCGCGCCCTTTAGGGCGTGGATAGAAATGATATTGAGAAATCTCTCCGGGCTTTAGCCCGCAGTTTACACACCGGGCTAAAGCCCGGATAATAGATCAACAACACTCTTTTATCCACGCCCTCAAGGGCGCGGCAAAAAAAGAAACCACCCTTGAATGCAAGGGTGGTTTCTTTTAAAATCAAAGCTCATTATAATACTCTATCTGACTCCCCTTTAGGGGCTGGGGGTTTATACTCTACGCGCTTCCTTCATCTTTCCCATCCAAACTTTCTTACCCTGTATCCTTCTCACCAAATACATAATTCCTACAGTAATAAAGAAGAACGGTCCGAGGAAACCTAAGAGGGCTACGAATTTTGTTCCGTAGAATTTCTCCATCGGTCTTCTTAATCTTTCGCTGATGATGTACATACTCGGTACCATCACCAATGTTAAGAAGAATGCGAAGATCAATCCGAAGATGATGGTCCAGCTCAATGGTCCCCAGAATACAACACTATCACCACCAAAGAAAATATGCGGTGTGCCATGCTGGAACAGGGAAACGAAATTGATATTGAAACCAACAGCCAATGGTAAAAGTCCTAACATTGTGGCCAATGCTGTTAGCATTACCGGGATGATACGGATCTTACCGGCTTCAATGGCAGCAGCTCTTGTCTTATATCCTCTTCCACGCAATTCATCCGTGAACTCGATCAATAAGATACCGTTCTTGATTACGATACCTGCCAAACCGATGATACCCACACCCACCATGATCATCGCCATCGACATACCCGTTACTGCATAACCAATGAAAACACCGATGATAGAGAAGAAGATCTCTGTTAATACAATGAATGGTTTACTTAAGCTGTTAAACTGCAATACCAGGATCAGGAAGATCATCAATAAAGCCACGATCAATGAAGTACCTAAGAAACTCATCGTTTCTGCCTGCTGCTCACTCTCACCGGTTTGTTTGATGGTTACATCAGCCGGGATCTTTGTTTTGGCTTTGAATGTTTCGATATGCTCAGCCAGTTTTGCATTTACCGGGCCCACCAATGACGGGTCAGTTACATCAGACTGGATCTGGATCGTACGTTTTACATTCTTACGTTTGATACCGCCGGAAGTATTTGTGTAATCAACTGTTGCCACTGCGTTCAATGGAACCTGTTTAATACCCATCGTACTCATATCACGGAAGGTCAAACGCATATTCATCAGGTCGCTGATATTGTTACGCTGTAACATGTTGTAGCGAATCTGGATCTTATATTCATCTTCACCGTCTTTTAACTTGCTGGCTTCTTTACCAAATACCGCAGAACGTATTTCCATACCGATTTGTGCAGTACTGATCCCTTCACGCAACGCCCTTTCACGATCTATGTTGATTGTGATCTCAGGGTTCTGTAAGTCAACATCCATTCTCAGGTTGTCGATGCCAGCGATACGGTTTGTGTCAAGATGGTTCTGCAGATCATAAGCAACTTTTGCGATCTGGTCAAAATCATCACCACTGATCTCGATATTTACCGGAGGATCTGTTGGCGGTCCGCCATCTTCCTGTCCAACTTCAATGCTTGCACCCGGTATACCTTTCATCTGCTCACGGATCTCTGCCATGATGGGAGCTGTAGATTTACCATTACGTTTTTCATATTCAACAAAGGAGACCTGGATCCTTCCAAGATTACTTTGTACACTACGGTTGTTATCTCTTGGGTTGTTTGCACTAACCGCTACGTTCGAGATCACACTTTCTACGATCGATCCAGGAGTGCCCGGTTTTTCTTTCGCCAATATTTTATGCACGCGCGCTTCCAATACACGTGTTACAGAATCTGTAGTAGATGTTTTGGTACCGATCGGCATTTTAAGATATACGTACACAAAATGCGGATCACCACTAGGGAAAAATGGTTTCGGGTTATTACGAACCACCAGCATGATCAATGAGATAGGGAACAGGAGGAACAACCACAACATCAATCTCGCAGGTCTTGCACCCTTCAATACCCAATGCAACATCTTTTCATATCGGTTCATCAGTCCCGGTAAAATTCTTTCCTGGAAAACATGAATGATACCACGTAATACATAACGGTTCAGGATCATCAATGCAGCCATTGTCAAAAGGAAATTTCCTAAACCATGCCATCCGGCAAGATTCAATAATAATCCGAATGCGATCACTGTCCAGAACAAAGGCTTTTTAAAGAGCAGGCTTTTCTTTTCTTCATATTCCCTTCCTTCAGGACGCATAAAGCTTACCGCGAAAACAGGGTTCATGATAAAGGCAACGATCAATGAAGCCGCCAGTGTAAGGATCAACATCGTTGGCAGATAGATCATGAACTTACCGATCAATCCTTTCCATAACAATAACGGGAAGAATGGGGCAAGCGTTGTTAATGTTCCGGCCAATACAGGAATAAATACCTCACCCGCCGCTTCTTTTGCAGCGCGTTGAATTTTTACTCTTCCATTGTTATAGATCCGGTGTGTATTTTCAATTACAACGATTGCATCATCCACAATAATACCCAATCCGAAAAGTAAAGCGAACAACACGATAAAGTTCAATGTAACGTGAGTGCCGATAATCGAATCCGCAAGCGGCAGGAACATAAATGAAACAAACACGCTTAATGGAACACTCAACGCCACAAAGAACGCGTTGGTAACACCCATAAAGAACATCAACACAAGCAATACCAATATGAAACCGATAACGATGGTATTTACAAGATCATTAAAAGATGTTTTGGTTTGTACACTCTGGTCACCAGTGATCACAATATTTAAATTCGGAGGCAGCTCTTTTTTCTCTTTCATGTCGGCAATGATCGCCTGCACTTTTTCAGAAGTTTCGATCAGGTTCTCACCACTTCGTTTTACGATATTTAGGGTAACAACATTTTTTCCATCAAGACGAGCAAAGTTCTCGGTTTCTTTAACGGTGTCTATGATTTCGGCGATATCACGAAGGTAGATAGATGCACCATTCGGGTTTCTCACCACGATATTCTTCATATCGAAAGCCGTTGCGAACTGTCCTTTTACACGAATCGTTCTTTTCATCTCGCCCACTTCAACAAGACCACCGCTGATATCGCGGTTTTCGTAATTGATAGCATTAGAGATATCATTGAAACCCAGTTTCGCCGCCTGCATTTTAAAAGGATCCACATTGATCTGGATCTCTCTTTCCGGTGCACCCACAACATCCGCACGGTTCACTTCGGTGAGTTCTTCAAACCTGTCCTGCATTTTATCCGCGTATCTTTTCAGCGCCATACCATCAAAATCACCACTCACGTTTACAAACATGATCGGCATCTCACTGAAATCAAATTCCTGCACATTGGGTAATTGTGTGAGATCTGTTGGCAGATCCGTCTGCGCTTTATCCAGCGCGTCTTTTACTTTTTGTTTTGCTATTTCTGTTTTTACATCCGTATCAAACTCAACAATGATCAAAGAGAAATCCTGTTGAGAGGTTGATTGGATCTTGTTTACTTTGGCGCCACTGATGCCTTTCAATTGTTTTTCAATCGGCCTGGTAACAAGGTTCTCCATGTCTTTTGGAGAGGTACCGAAATAGACAGTGCTGATACTGATAGTCGGTACAACGATATCAGGAAACTGCTCTTTCGGCATGGTATTAAACTTGGTAAGCCCGTATATCGATATCATAATGGTTATGATATAGATTGCCGTCTTATTATCAACAGCCCAACTGGTTGGTTTGAACTGTTTGAATTTTTTGGCTATGCCTTCTATGAATTGATGCATGGTTATGTTTTTAGTGTAGTCAGCTTTGGTTTTGAATTAATAGTTAATAATTAATAGTTAATAATTATGTCGCGATTTAGACCAGCCTTTCAATTATTAACTATTAACTCTTAATTATTAATTACTTTTTCGTGTCAGTCTTCAACAACTGCCCATCATAAATATTCTGGTATCCATCAGTGATCAGTTGATCACCTGCAGATAAACCTGATTTTACTTCGATGAGTTCATTGTATAATTCGCCAACAATGATCTGTTTTTTTCTTGCGATCACTTTGCCGCCTTCTGTAACCGCTATATATACATATTTTCCTTTCTCATCAGTACCTACTGTATTTACAGGAATGGCAATTGCGTTAGGTGCGCTGTAATCCAGGATACGTACCTGTGCGATCTGGTTCGGACGGATAGACGGATCATTTGGCAACTTAGCTTCTGCACGGAATGAACGGTTGTTTGGGTCGATCACTTTGCCTGAAACATTCACGGTAGTATTAAAGGTCTTGTTCACATCAGGTAAGCTCACTAATAAAGTAGAACCCTGTCTTACTTTGCCACTGTAATTTTCAGGAATATCAGTGATCACTTTCAGGCTGCTGGTGTTCACAATTTTTATTTGTGGCATAGTTCCCGCAAAACCGGTAAACATTTCACCTACACGTACATTCACTTCATCGGCAATACCATTTACATCGCTGTAAACATTTGCGCCGCTTGCCTGTTCCTGCTGTACTTTGATGTTTTCATTGGCAGCAGCTAATTGTTTTTCCAGCGATTCAACATTGGTTCTTGCGGTGATCAGTTCTATTTCAGTACCGATACCCTGTTTCCATAAATTGTTTCTCCTGTTATATACATCTTTCGCAAGCGTGATCTGTGTCTTTAACGTTTCAGTAGCCTGTTTAGAAGCTGCAACCTGTTGTTTAACGATTGCGTCATCCAATTTCAAAAGCAATTGTCCTTTCTTCACATAGTCGCCTCTTTTCACATATACCGCGCGAACCTGGCCGCCGCCTAAACGTGGAGAAATATAAGAGATATCTTCTGCTTCCACCCTTCCCTGCAGATCTATATAATGAGAGAAATTCTGTGTGATCACTGCTGTGGTACCCACCAGTTTGGCAACATCTTCTTTTACAGCAGATGTATCCAATTTAGCCACTTCTGTTTCAAGTGCTTTGATCTTCTCTGCAATAGCTGTCTGATCTTTTTTCAGTTTTTCGATCTCAGCCTTTTTTTCTGCCAGTGATCCCGCTGCAGGTTTGCCACCGCAGGATGCAAGGGTAATGGTAGCTGTGATAAAAAGTACGGTTATTATCTTTTGCATATACTAGTTTTTTGTTTTGGTTGAATTAGAGTTTTCCGGTTGCTTTTAAATAATCCACTTTTGCAATGATGGCGCTATATAAAGCGCTGATATAATTGGTTTGTGCGGCTACCAGGTCCGTTTGCGCAGAAGTGATCTCTGTGTTGGAACCCGTTCCTACTTCAAACTTTTTCTTTGTCTGGTTATACACGCTTTCTGCCAGCTGCATATTCTTTTTCTGGAAATCCATCGTAGCTAATGCAGATTTAAAATTGATCTTCGACTGTTCTACATCGCTGTCAATAGTAAGTTTCAGGTTATCTATCTGGTTCTCTGTCTGCTTCAATTCTATTCTTGATCTCGCGATACGGGCGCTTCTTGCAAAACCGTCAAAAATGGGAATAGATAAATTGAGACCAACATAAGAAGTAGTAAACCAATCGCCCTTGCCAAAGAAATCAAATGTGTTACGCTGTGCATTCTTGCTGTAATTACCTGTTAAATTCAGTGTAGGAATATAACTCAGCTGGTAACGTTTGATGTTGAATTCATTGAGTTTTTTCATCAGCGATAGCTGCTGAAACTCTTTCCTGTCTGTATACTGGTAAGAAGTATCATTTGAAAAATCTTCTTTGATCTGCGTCTCATCGATCTTGTCTGTAAGGATCAAAGTATCTTTTGCCGGCATCCCCATCAATGTTTTTAAACCGAGGTAACCGATGCTGATACTGTTAAGAGCTTTTGTTTTTTCTGTTTGTAGGTTTGATAACTGAACAGACACTTTATCGATATCTAATTTTTCGGCAAACCCATTCTTGTATAATTCGGTTGCATCGTGCGATAACTTTTCCAATCGTCCAATGTTCGCATCAAGCAGCTCGATCTGTGTTTTACTAACCACTAACTGGTAATAGATCTTGTAGATATTTGTTTTGATCACTTCTGCGGTTACTTCCATATTTTTTGTCTGGAATTCGATAGAAGTGCTTCTCGCTTTCAATCCGATAAACACCTGGCCATCAAACAAAGTCTGCTGAAGCTGTATGCTTGCGTTTGAATTATACTTGGTACCAAACTGAACAGGGATATAGGTTCCGGCCGGCTGGCCAAATACTTCACCCGGGATCAACGAGGTGGGGATGTCGATATATTTCGTCATACCAACGGTTCCTGTAATATTCGGTAATGCAGCCGCTGTGATCTCGCGGTTGGTTTGTTTCTGGCTCTGAATATTCAATAATGCATTTTTTACCTGTACATTATTTTTGGTTGCATACTCAACAGCCTGTTGAATAGTAAACTCGTGCTTTGTTCCTGTTTGCGCACTTACGGTGCCAATCATTAATGCCAAACATAGCAGCCATACCATTCTTTCGGGTCTTCTTTTTTTCATAAGGTTATGGTTTTTGTCTTTGTAGCTTATATTTCTGTATCAATTTCTGGCCTTTTGCCGAAGCGAGGCCATATAAAAAATTATCTGTTATTTCCGATACGATTGCAGGTATTGAATGCTTGCTGTTCGGGAAAACTTCAGGGTTAAATACCAGGAAAACGGAAGCCAGCCTGAATCTTGCCATTACATCTGCCAGTACCTCTTCACGATACAATCCTTCTTTCTGACCCCACTCAATATTTTCTTTGATAAGAGTGTACAGGAATGAATTTTTGTGATCATTATATTTTTTGAATCCCTTGGGATGATATTTTTCCAGGTCGAAGATCAATGCAGGGTTCATATGGGTTAACAACTCCAGCAGCATATCCGTAGCCATAAATATTTCATGGATGGCATTTTCACTTTTCTGGCGATGCTGTCTGCACTCCACCTGTTTTTCTGTGACCTCTATCGTGATCACATCTTCAACCAAAGCATCTTTATCGGCATAGAACTGGTAAATGGTCTTTTTACTCATACCCAGGTGGTTAGCCACCTCGTCCATGCTCACGCTGCGTATGCCGTACCGCATAAACAGTTCGTGTGCCTTGCTCACTATTCTTTCCTGTGGTTCCATAATTCTTTATAATCGGCAGCAAAACTATGGAAACTTTTTTCGTAACCAAAGTTTCCAATTGATTTTTTTGATTAATTTTGTGTTAAGCGGTTGGTATTTGGGATGAATGTTGAAGCTTACCGCTGTTAGTTTGTATGGTTTCTTTGCGACCTTCCTGTGTTTTTATTCGCCGGAAAGCTGCAGGGACACGGTATTTCAGCGTCTTGTGTAAACAAGTGCTGAATTCTTATTTACTTTACACTTTAATTAACTGCATGAATCAGGCGCAACGCAGGATATCTTTCCGGGCATATTTAAAAAAACTACTCCAATATTTTTTCCAGGGGCTGATCGTGTTATTACCCATTGGTATTACGATATGGGTCATACTGGGACTTTTTAATTTTGTTGACAGTATCCTGCCTAACATAGTTCATACTGTAGCACCAACCTATTTGCCCAAAGACGCGGAGGGCAACCTGAACAGGATCCCCGGATTGGGTTTTATTGTTGTGATCGGGCTGGTATTATTTGTAGGATGGGTCTCTTCTTTTTTTGTGGGTGTAAGATTGGTAGCGCTATTGGATTCGATATTGGAAAAAACACCCGGTATCAAATTCATTTATTCTTCTGTAAAAGATTTCCTGGAAGCATTTGCCGGCAATAAAAAGAAATTTGATAAACCCGTATTGGTAAATGTTGATTCAGCAGATGTGTGGCGTATCGGATTTATCACACAGCCCAATGCACATGAGTTTGGCATGCCTGATCATGTTACGGTGTACGTGCCGCATTCATATGCGATTTCGGGTATTACATATATAGTACCAAGAGAAAGAATCAAATTGCTTACAAACGTTAGTGCTGCCGATGCGATGAAGTATACAGTGTCGGGCGGGGTTACGGATGTACATGAATGACAATTAATAATTAGTAGTTAATAGTTAATAATTGAAAGCCGTACAACGGGCTACCACCTGCCAAATAATTATTAACTATTAATTATTAACTATTAATTGATCCTCCTTGCCGTTTAAAAAATCAACAGCTAATCATTAACACCAAATCATTTTACTTTGCATTTTCAAAGCCATGAGAGTACATAATTTTAATTCGGGTCCATCTATTCTTCCTCAGCCCGTAATGGAAGAAGCTTCACGTGCCATTTTGGATTTTAATGGAACAGGACTTTCTATATTGGAGATCGGCCATCGCACACCTATGTTCCAGGATGTTTTACAGGAAGCGATTGCTGCAATAAAAAAATTAATGGAACTGGATGATGCCTATGAAGTCCTTTTTCTTCATGGCGGCGCAACCACGCAGTTCATGCAGGTTCCGATGAATTTACTGGATGCAAATGAAGCAGCAGCCTATTGTGATAATGGTATCTGGGGAAAGAAAGCATCCAAAGAAGCCTCTCTTTTTGGAAATGTAAACGTGATCTCCGATACATCAGATAAGAATCATACGTATATACAGAAGGATTTTACAGTTCCGGCCAATGCAAAATACCTCCATATCACCACCAATAATACAGTGGAAGGAACACAATGGCATCAATACCCAGATACAGCCGTACCGCTGATCGGTGATATGAGCAGCGATATTTTCAGCAGGCAGGCAGATTTTAAGAAGTTCTCGCTTATATATGCCGGAGCACAAAAGAATATGGGCGCGGCAGGCGTGAACCTGGTGGTTGTTAAAAAAGACATATTGGGAAAGATCAAACGACCGATTCCAACCATCATGAATTATCAAAAACACATAGAAGCAGGTTCTTTAATGAACACTCCACCCGTTTTTGCCGTATATGTAAGCATGCTCACCCTGAGATGGGTGTTGACAGAAGGTGGATTGACGGAAATGCAGAAACGAAGCGATGCCAGGTCGGCTCTTTTATATAACACGATTGATAGTCTCCCCGTATTCGAAGCGCGTGTGGCCAAAGAGGACCGCAGCCAGACAAATGCTGTTTTCTTCCTGGCAGATCCTGCACTGGAAGCACCTTTTCTTGACCTCTGTAAAAAAGAGGGCATGGTAGGTGTAAAAGGTTACCGTACAGTTGGTGGCGTGAGAGTAAGTATGTACAATGCATTGCCGCTCGAAAGTGTACAGGTATTCTGCGATCTGATGAAAGATTTCGCATTCCGTAAAGGTTAATTTGACAAGCGGCATCCCCCCGAAACCTCTTTTCACTTAATTTTGGACCGAAAAACGATTTTGGTCGAAATATGTTAGTAGCAAAAGACGATATTATTAAGGATGAGATCCTGAAAGAGGCGCAAAAACTTTTCCAGCAGTTCGGCGTAAAGAAAACGACGATGGAAGATATCGCCAAAGCCATGGGCAAGGGTAAGAGCACACTCTATTATTATTACTGCAGTAAAGAAGAGATTTTTGACGCAGTGATCTTAAAAGAAATGGATGAAGTATTCAACCGCGTGAAAATGGCGGTGGAAAAAGCGGTCAGCGCCGAAGAAAAATTAAAAGCGTTTACACTTACTAAAATAAAAGCCGTTCAGAAACGTGTTAACTTATGTAAGATGGTAAGCGGTGAAATGCCCGATAACATGCGTTGTATGAAACACCTGCACTCACAATACGATGCGCAGGAGGTGAAACTGGTAAAAGACATATTGAAGTTCGGAGTGGCCAATGGAGAATTCGGCAAGATTGTCGGAAAGGAACTGGACATACTTCCGTCTGTTATGGTAAGTTCATTGAGGGGATTGGAGCGTGATATGTTCATAGATGTACGCTTTGCAAAACTGGAATTAAGAATGGAATCGATCATAGGTATCATGATCAAAGGGTTACGACACGATTAAAAAACCGGTTGAGAAAAAGTATGATGCAAATACATAAATGGATAACATCCTGCTTCGGCATCGGTTATATCAAAGGTGGCGGAACCATTGCTGCCATTGTAACATGTATTGGCTGGTGGCTGCTGCAGCAGGATGGAGTTTTTAATAAAACAATGATTGGTGTTACAGCGTTAGTGGTCATTATCGGTATATGGTCATCAACCCTTGTTGAGAAAGATTGGGGTAAGGACAGCAGCCGGGTAGTAATAGATGAAGCAGCAGGCATGTGTATCAGCCTGTTGTTTGTCCCAATAACGATACAATGGATCGTTATTGCATTGGTGCTGTTTCGTTTTTTTGATATCGTGAAGCCATTCTATATCCGAAAGGCAGAAGCATTGCCTGGGGGCTGGGGGGTGATGATGGATGATATATTGGCGGGTGTATACAGCAATATCGTATTACAGGGTGTCATATATTTTATATAAGCATGGCAACATTTATCAAGGCGCAGGCAGCATCCTTAACAGCAACCATCGTGGACTTTACGGTTACTGTTTTGTTAAAAGAAGTGTTCCATTGCTGGTACCTGTTGGCAAGCATACTGGGTACGGTGAGTGGGGGTGTGGTGAATTTTGCGATGAACCGTTCATGGGTTTTCAGGGCGCGTGATAAAAAGATCCATTACCAGGCGATCAAATATATCCTGGTATGGGTAGGAAACCTGGTATTGGTTTCGGGAGGCGTTTTCCTGTTAACGAATTATGGAGGCATTAGCTATGTGATATCGAAGATCGGGGTGTCGCTGTTCGTTGGATTTTTTTATAATTATTTTTTGCAGAAAAAATTTGTGTTTAAATAACTGATAATGAAAAGTAAAATGGGAAGGAGTTTTTTAACAGGTATTTTATTGCTATTTGGATTGGTAGGAAGTGCGCAAACAATTGTGCAGGGAACGGTTACTGATGCAGTAAGCAATCAGCCATTACAATATGTAAGCGTTGTTTTTAAAGGAGGCAGAGGAACGATAACTGATAGCCTGGGGCATTACACGTTACGCTCTTCGCTGCCAGGTAAAGTTAACAACATACAGATCACTTATGTAGGATATAAAACGATCACACAAGGAATTACATGGGGCATTACACAAACGGTAGATGTTGCTATGGAAACAGATCCGAAAGCGACCAATAACGTTACCGTAAGCAGTAACAAACGCGCACCTTATCGTAACAAAGGAAATCCTGCAGTAGAACTCATCAAGCGCGTAATTCAGAACAAACCGATCAACCGTACAGAGCATTATGATTATGTACAGTATGACCAGTATGAAAAACTGGAGGTATCCCTCAGTAATGTTTCTGAAAAACTTACCAATAAAAAACTGCTGAAGAACTACCAGTTCCTTTTCGAGAACCGTGATACAACGAAGGTGGAAGGAAAATCGTTATTACCTGTTTATCTCGAAGAAACGCTATCTAAAAAATATTTCCGTAAGAAACCGGAAAAAACAAAAACGATCGTTGTTGGTGAGAAGCGTGTGAATTTCGGAGAGTATATTGATAACAGCGGTGTGAGCAGTTACCTGAACAGGTTATACATGGATATTGATATTTATGATAATGACATCCCCCTGTTTACTTACCAGTTCCTGAGCCCGATTGCCGATCTCGCGCCTACGTTTTACATGTATTATATACGTGATACTACAACAGATGCAAATGGGCAGAAGTTGATCAAATTATATTTCACACCACGTAATACCAATGATCTTTTGTTCCGGGGAAATATGTGGATCACAATGGATGGTAATTATTCCGTTCAGAAAATGAACATGTTCCTGAGCAAGAATGCGAACCTGAATTTTGTTCGTGAAATGCATGTGGACCTTGATTTTGAAAAAAGCGAAGACAACCGTTATCACCTCAGCAGAAGTAATATCATGGCTGATGCTGCCATCACTAAAAATTCGGCGAGTGGTTTTTTTGGGGAACGGACCGTATCATACAAAAATTTCCAGATCAATAAACCTCTACCTGATAGTGTTTATGAAGGCCCAGCATTGGTAAAGGTTGAAAAATCTGATCAGCACCCGGATACTTATTGGGAAAGCAGCAGGCACGATACGCTTACCAAAACAGAAGCAAAAGTTTACAGCAATATCGATAGCCTGGAAAAAATGCCATCATTCAGAAGAACCATGGCCATCGCCACCTTCCTGTTAGCGGGTTATACTTCTTTTGGTCCGTTTGAACTGGGCCCGGCAGCAGCCTTTTACAGTTTCAACCCTGTGGAGGGATTTAAACTTCGTTTAGGCGGAAGGACCACGCCTAAACTCAGTAAGCGATTGTATTTTGAAACCTATGGTGCGTATGGCTTTAAAGATGAACGATGGAAATATTTCCTGAGTACTACATATTCGTTCAATAACAAATCCATTTATGAATATCCGCTGAATTTTATCCGTGTAGGTTACCAGCATGACACCAAAATTCCAGGACAGGAACTGCAGTTTGTATCGGAGGATAATTTCTTGTTGTCTTTCAAAAGAGGCAAGAATGATAAATGGTTATACAACAGCAATTTTAAAGTGGATTATGTGCATGAGTTGCCGAGCCATCTTTCCTATACATTAGGGTTTAAAAACTGGAAACAGGAGCCTGCCGGTTCAATAGTGTATAGCAAAGTGGAGAATGGAGCTAATGTAAATGTTGAGAAACTCATCACAAGCGAGTTCTCTGCAGAACTACGCTGGGCGCCACACGAACAGTTTTACCAGGGTAAAGTGTATCGTATACCTATCATTAATAAATATCCCATTTTCACATTACGCTTTATTGCAGGTGTGAAAGGCATTTGGAACAGCCAGTATAATTACCAGAACATCAGCGCACGATTTGAAAAACGTGCTTACATGTCGCAATTGGGGTATAGCGACCTGATCGTGGAAGGCGGGTATATTTTTGGAAAACTGCCCTACCCTTTAATGACCATTCACCGCGCCAACCAAACCTATGCCTACCAGCTGAACTCATATAATCTGATGAACTTCCAGGAATTTGTGAGCGATCGTTTTGCTGCGGTGAGTATTGATCATCATTTCAATGGACTGTTCTTTAACAGGATCCCGCTGCTTAAGAAATTAAAATTGCGCGAAGTGTTCTCAGTAAAAATGTTGTGGGGAGGTGTAAGGGATGAGAACAAACCTTCAGTAGACCCATCCCTGATCAAATATCCAACATTTGAGGGTGTGCCAACTACTTTCTCATTGGAAAGAACACCATACATAGAGGGAAGCGTGGGCATTGCCAATATATTTAAACTGTTACGTGTGGATCTTGTACAAAGGTTTAATTACCTTGATAACCCATACATAGCAAGACTCGGTGTGCGTGCAAGATTTAAATTTGATTTTTAGTTATTTTACTTTTTGAAAAGAAGCCGTAAATGGAAAGAGTTCCGCTAAGAACAAGGTTGCAGAAAGGAATCTATGTTGTGATAGATCCTTTTGTTAAACTGCTCATCAAAATGGGTTTAACACCCAATGCCGTTACTACGATCGGTTTTGTATTGAATATCGGTGTTACAATCATATTTATCGCCGGTGTTGAACGGGCCAACCGTGGGGATCTTTCTTATGTGGGATGGGCAGGTGCCTTGATCCTGTTTGCGGGTTTATTTGATATGCTGGACGGGCAGGTAGCAAGATTGGGAAACATGGGTTCTACTTTCGGTGCTTTGTATGATTCGGTACTGGACAGGTACAGCGAACTGGTGATGTTCTTCGGGATCTGTTATTACCTGGTGGGCCATCACTATTTTCTGAGTTCCATTTTCGCTTTCGTAGCCATGATTGGTTCAATGATGGTGAGTTATACAAGAGCCAGGGCCGAAGGGTTGGGTATTGAATGTAAAGATGGATTAATGCAAAGACCCGAAAGAATTATTACGATCGGCGTAGCAGCCATTGCATGCGGCATCACTTCTCATTATATGGGAGGCGATCATAAATGGTATATCAAAGGCATCTCTTTTCATATCGTGGAAACGATGTCCATCTTTACCATACCGATTGCATTAATGGCTGTGATGACAAATGCTACCGCTATCAAAAGAATACTGGGCGCAAAGAAAACATTGGATGGCCGCGATGATGCAAAAGCTGCTTCAAACGCCGGAAATAAATTGATTGCAGTAATCGGTATCATACTTGTTGCAGCAATTGCTTTTGCAGGAAAAGAGGTTAATGCACAAAATAAACCAGCCGCTATTTCGGCGATAATGAAGCCTGTTGTTGATCCGCAGGATACATTTCCCGTACCAATCGGAAATCCCAATCAATTGTTCTACCTGCAAAGAACTTCCAATACCAATACAATCGTGTGTGAGTTGAATGTAAACAGCAGGGGGCAGTTGGATACAGAATCACCTGTGAATGTGTTCTGGATACGTTTTTCTGAAGGAGGGATGCGGAAAGAACTCAATTATATACAACGGACATTTGCTTATGGTATTAAATCAAAATCGCTGGGAAATAATATGTACCGACTGCATTTTGTTTCTTTTAAAAAAAGAACATTTGACCTGATGCCTTCGCCAAAAGATAATAAATACCGTGTATTCGCAATGATCAATCAAAAACAGGCGCAGCTTAGCAGGATCTTTTTAAAGATAGATGGCGGTTCTTTCTGGTCGCCGAATGTTGTATACATGGAAATGAAAGGCACCGATGTAGCTACCGGTAAAGAACTGGTAGAAAGATTCAAACCCTGATAGCATATGCGTTCTTTGCAAAAAAGCAATTCACTTTACGCACCGAAAACGGTTTTACTTATCACTGCTATTATAGCAGGCTATCTTATTCTGTCGTATTTCCTGGTCGGGTTTAAAATGGACCAGGTTTGGCTGGCTCTGCTTTTTTTTATCTGCTATTTCTCTTCGCGTATCACACGAAAACTGATCACCGGGTTTTCCATCTTTATTCTTTTCTGGATCATTTTCGACTATATGAAAGCGTTCCCGAATTATCTTTATAACACTGTTCACATAGAAAGTTTATACAACGCAGAAAAAAAACTATTCGGGATCACAAGTAATGGCAGTGTTCTTACGCCGAACGAATACTGGCTCGCCAATCATTTTACTTCACTGGATGCTTTGACAGGGATCTTCTATTTGTGCTGGGTACCCGTTCCGCTTGCGTTTGCTGCATATTTATTTTTTAAGAAAAGAGATGCTTTCCTGCATTTTTCATTTACTTTTTTATTGGTAAACCTGCTTGGGTTTGTCGTGTACTATGTTTACCCTGCTGCACCACCCTGGTATGTTCAGCAGCATGGGTTTGAATTTCTGCCGTTAACCCCGGGCAATGTGGGCGGGTTGGAAAGATTTGATACCTTATTTAATACGAATACGTTTCATTCGCTTTATGCCAAAAGCTCGAATGTATTTGCGGCAATGCCCTCGCTGCACGCTTCTTATCCCTTGATCGTGTTGTTTTATGGTATTAAAAATAAGTTGGGAAAGATCAATATAGTTTTTGCAGTGATTATGCTCGGGATCTGGTTCGCAGCAGTTTACAACAGTCATCATTATATATTGGATGTTTTAGCGGGTATCCTCTGCGGAACAATTGGAATTGGCCTATTTCAGTGGCTCGCATCAAACAATAGTTCTGTACAAAAAGGATTGAAGAAGTTTGCGAACGCTATCGCGTGATCGAATCGCATCTGTCCATGGACGAGCACATCATAACTTTTCATTTATAATTAATTACAGATATTTGCGTAATGGCAAGTATACAACCGTTCAAAGCACTACGTCCACAACCCCAATTGGCAAAACAGGTAGCAAGTCGTCCGTACGACGTATTAAGCTCGGCCGAAGCCAAGCTTGAAGCGCAGGGTAATCACAGTTCTTTTCTCCATATCACCAAAAGTGAAATTGATCTTCCTGAATCAGTTGATGTACATGATGCATCTGTGTATGAGCAGGCAAAAGAAAATCTCGCGGCATTTATACAACGTGATATTCTGTTCCGTGAATCAAAAGAATGTTACTATATCTATCAACTCGTCATGGATGGCCGTTCGCAAACCGGGCTGGTTTGTGTAAGCAGCGTGGATGACTATGAGAATGATATCATAAAAAAACATGAGTTCACGAGACCTGAAAAAGAAATGGACAGGATCAACCACATCAAAACATCCGGAGCACAAACTGGAAATGTTTTTCTGGCATACCGTAATCATGATGGTATTGATGCTTTGATCAGTGATTGGAAAGAAACCAAATCGCCAGTATATGATTTTACTGCCGATGATGGCATACAACATACTGTATGGATCGTGAACAATGAAGAAACAGCGGAGAAAATAACCTCGCTGTTTGACAAAGAAATTCCCTGTACCTATATCGCAGATGGTCACCACCGCGCTGCTTCAGCAGCTAAAGTGCGTAAGGCTTTGGGTGGAGCAGCAACAAAAGGCGCAGATTATTTTTTAACAACACTATTTCCTTCCAACCAGTTGCAGATCATGGATTATAACCGTGTGGTAAAGGATCTGAATGGATTAACTCCTAAAAGTTTTATTAAAGAACTGGGAAAACAGTTCACTGTTGAACTGGTGAATACCGGCGCTTATCGTCCTGAAACGCTTCATTCGTTTGGTTTATATATGGATCAGAACTGGTACAAACTCACTGCCAAAGAAGGAACCTATACTACAGACCCGATCGGCATACTTGATATTACGATTCTTCAGAATAATGTGTTGGATCCATTGTTGGGTATTAAAGACCAGCGGACAGACAAGCGCATCGATTTTGTAGGCGGTATCCGTGGCCTGGGAGAACTGGAAAAAAGAGTGAATAGTGGTGAAATGGCAGCAGCATTTAGTTTTTATCCCGTAACCATCGAACAATTATTTGATATTGCCGACAGCGGTAATGTAATGCCACCCAAAAGTACCTGGTTTGAACCTAAACTAAGAGATGGGTTGCTTACGCATCTCATCTATGAATAGCAACAGCCCTTCGTGCTACTTTGTACCTTGGTGTCTTTGTTGCTCCTTTTTTTGAGCCACGAAGGGGCACGAAGAAATAATGTCTTAACGCATTAATTATTATTATGAAATACCTTTTTACACTTCTCACTTTTGTTGCATCTTTCTCCGTTATCCAGGCGCAGGAACAAACAACGAAACTCTTGCAGGAAACTGCCCGCACGTTGGTTCAGAAAGGTGATTTTGATAATGCGGTGGTGATATTGGAGCGCGCCAAACAACAGGAGCCAGGCAATATTGAAATTCTAAAAGACCTGTGCTTTGCCAGCTATTTAAAAAGAGATTTTGGTAAATCGATAGAAGTGGGTAAAGAACTGGTAGAAAAACCAAATGCAGATGAGCAGTCCTTTCAAATACTCGGCTTTTCTTATAAAGCAACGGCAAACAGCAAAGAAGCTGCCAAGCTATACCGCACTGCTTTACGCAAATTCCCAAATAGCGGTGTCATCTATAATGAATACGCCGAATTGCTTGCTTCTGATAATGAGTTGGAAGAAGCGATCACACAATGGGAAAAAGGAATAGAAGTTGATCCCGTTTACAGCAGTAACTATTATAATGCAACCATGTATTATGCCCGTAAGAATAACTGGATACGCGCAGCATTATATGGAGAGATCTTTCTCAATCTCGAAAGCTATAGCAAGCGCACTGAAGAAACAAAAACACAACTCCTGGCTGTGTACAATAGCCTGTTGGCTCCCGCCAGTTTACAACAGTTAAAAGATGCTAAGACCACATCAGTTTTTGAAAAAAATATTTTAGAGGTACTGGCAAAAAATGCCGGTAGTACAAAAGGGAATAACAATATCGAGGATCTCATAAGTGTTCGAACGAAATTTATTGTTGAATGGGTATCATCTAAACAGAAAACCTATCCTTTCCAACTTTTCAATCACCAGCAATACCTGCTTTCGCAAGCCCTTTTCGAGGCATACAATTATTGGCTGTTTGGCACAGAAGCAAATGCAGACAAATACCTGGCATGGCAGAAAACGCATGTGAAAGAAACGGAAGGGTTTAAAACGTTCCAGCAAAGCAGGGTGTTTAAACTGCCTGTGGGAGAATATTATTTTACACATTAACACAGATAAACCAATTGACTATAGCCGATGCGAATAACATCGGCTTTTTTATTTGTGCTTATTTGCCTAATTTGAAAGTCTTAAACCCAGCCGCATATGGAACAATCAAATGATGAAAAACTCTGGCGTATGGCCCAAAAAAGAGCTTCATTCAAAAAAAATCTTTTCGGCTACCTCGTTATTAATGCGTTCTTGTGGGGTATCTGGTGGTTCACAACGGGGCGTCATAGTGGTCGTGTCGGTTATCCATGGCCTGTATGGATAATGTTGGGCTGGGGCCTCGGCCTTGCCTTCCGGTATTTTGAGGCATACAATGGAAGTAAGGAAGACCTTGCTGTAGAAGAATTTAAAAAAATGAAAAGGAAAGAGGAGGAGTAAACGCGGCGATGATCCGCCGCGATCATGCCTTCACACTGCATGTGCAGGTTATTATTCGCGTAAAAGATTTTTGTTTGAACGATAACGATTGCCAATGACCATTAAAAGACTCTTTGATTGCCTTGACCATCAATTGCAGCATTTCCCTAAAAAAGATATGCTGGCTGCCAAAGAAAACGGTGAATGGGTAAGCTATGCAACACAACAGGTCGCAGATATAGTGAACCGTTTTAGCGCCGGGTTATTAAAACTCGGTCTGAGTGGAAATGATATGACGGCTGAAAACAGTGATAAGATAGCCATCATCAGCAACAACCGTCCCGAATGGATCTTTACTGATCTTGCTGCACAACAACTGGGTGTAATATTGGTTCCCGTATATCCTACCACCAACCCACTCGAACTTGAATTTATCCTGAATGATGCAGCGGTCAAATATATTTTCGTAAGCAATGAAGAATTGTTTCAGAAAGTAAAAGGTGTGGTTGATAAAGTACCCTCCATTAAAAACATTTATACGTTTGATAAAATTGCAGGAGCGTCCAACTGGACAGAAATAACTGCGACGGCCGATGAAGCTTCTTTGCAACAGGTAGATACTATTAAAAAAACAGTTCCTGTTTCACACCTTGCTACGATTATTTATACCTCGGGTACAACCGGTACGCCAAAAGGTGTTATGCTGAGTCATAAGAACATTTATACCAACGTTCAGTTCTCAAAAGAAAGTTTTCCTTTTAATGATGCACCCGAAAAGAAAGTGCTGAGCTTTTTGCCATTGAACCATATTTTCGAAAAAACCTGCTCCTATATTTATCTCTTTAGTGGCATCAGTATCTACTATGCACAAAGCCTTGAAACGATTGGCGATAACCTGCGTGAAGTAAAACCCGATGGGTTTACAACAGTGCCAAGACTACTTGAAAAAGTATTTGAACGCATCATGAGCAAAGGCAATGAACTGACCGGCATGAAAAGAAAACTGTTTTTCTGGGCCGTTGACCTGGCCGAAAAATATGATAATCGCGTAAGTGGCGGTGTGATGTACAATTTGCAATTGGGCATCGCCAACAAACTCATCTTTAGCAAATGGCGCGAAGCGTTGGGTGGCAATGTTTCTTTTATCATAACCGGCGGAGCAGCCTGCCAGGTAAAACTGTTACGTATTTTTAATGCAGCGAGGATACCTGTGTATGAAGGATATGGCCCTACAGAAAACAGCCCCGTGATAAGTGTGAACAGGCAGGAAAAAGGCGGTAGTAAGATCGGCACGGTTGGACCTGTTATCAATGGAATACAGGTAAAGCTGGCAGAAGATGGTGAGATCTGTGTAACTGGCCCCTGTGTTATGGAAGGCTATTATAAACGCCCGGATCTTACTGCAGAAACAGTGATCGATGGCTGGCTGCATACAGGTGATATCGGTGTTTGGGACGAAGGGAAATTTTTAAAGATCACCGACAGAAAAAAAGAATTGTTCAAAACCAGCGGTGGTAAATATGTAGCGCCGCAACCCATCGAAAATAAATTGAAAGAGAGCCCGTTCATAGAACAGGTAATGATTGTAGGCGCGGAGAAAAAATTTGTAGGTGCATTGATCGTTCCTTCTTTTAACACGCTTCGAGAATGGATGAAAGAAAAAGGAATTAATTATACTACCAACGAAGATGTAATACACCATCCCAAAGTACTCGAATTATACAGGGAGCTGGTAGGAAGTTTTAACCAGCTGTTCAACCATGTAGAACAGGTAAAGAAATTTGAATTACTCCCCCGCGAATGGACCATAGAAACAGGTGAGATGACACCCAAGATGAGCCTGAAAAGAAAAGTGGTGATGGAAAAGTTCATAGATGCGATCGAGAGGATTTATTCTTAAGCTACCTTTTTAAACAAAACGACTTCACGCAAAGACACCAGGAGAGCGAATTAACCCTTGGCTCTCCTGGCGTCTTTGCGTGAAACAATTGTCCTGATCCATTGCAATTTCTCCGAAAACTTTTTAGTTTTATCATCTATAACCAAAACCAAACCGTATGAGGAAATTGCTCCGCCCATTGCTGTTTATTATAGCAGGTATTGTTATTCTTGTAGGCCTTGCTGCCGGTTATGTTTATTTTTTTCTTCCCAATGTTGGCAAAGCGCCCGAACTAAAAGTGGCCATCACCCCTGAGCGGGTGGAGAGGGGCAAATACCTGGCTACCAGTGTTGCGATCTGTATCGATTGTCATTCAACACGGGACTGGACCCTGTATGCCGGCCCGCTGGTTGAAGGAACACATGGGAAAGGCGGTGAAAAATTTGCTAAAGAATTCGGTTTTCCCGGAACATTTTATTCAAGAAACATTACGCCTTATCGTTTAAGTACCTGGACCGATGGCGAGATATTCCGAGCCATTACCAGTGGTGTAAGTAAAGATGGAAGTGCGCTGTTTCCGTTAATGCCATATGCTCATTATGGAAAATCGGATAAAGAAGATATTTACAGCATCATCGCTTATATCCGCACTTTGGCACCCATACAATATGATGTGCCGGCATCAAAAGCCGATTTCCCGGTTAATATACTGATGCACATGGCACCTGCAAAACCAGCATTCATTACAAAACCTGCAGAAACAGATTCCGTTAAGTATGGCGAATACCTGGTGAATATGTCGGCGTGCATGATCTGCCATTCTAAAGAAGATAAAGGCGATATTATTAAAGGCACGGAATATGGCGGAGGGCGTGAGTTTACTTTTCCTGGTGGAGTTGTTCGCTCTTCCAATATCACATTTCATAACACGGGTATCAGTTTAACAAGAGAACAATTCGTCAGCCGGTTTACATTGTACAGGGATACAAGTTATCGCTCTCCCACCTTACAGTTAACCGATTTTAATACACCTATGCCATGGGTGATGTACGCCGGGATGAAAACATCTGATCTGGCTGCTATTTATGCGTATCTTAAAACGGTGACACCGATCGATAATAAAGTAATAAAGTTTACTCCGGGAAAATTATAGGTTTCTTTATTGCGCAGATCCTGGTACCCAGGCTGCGTAATTTGGAAAACAAATCTTGGGTGTGTTGTAAATCTTAACGATATTGGGTTTATTGCAAATCGCTCACGGCGCAGGCTACTCCGTGAATGGATACCCCCATTTCAAATCAAATATCGACAGCTGGGCTCATGATCAATACATCTGTATATGAATCTTTTTTTACCAACTCGCTGAGTGCGCTCTTTTTATTAAAGATCGATGGAACCATTATACGGGCAAACCAGGCCGCTTGTGATATGTTTGGTTATACAGAGGCTGAATTACAATCATTAAAAACAGAAGCATTAATAGAGGCATCGCAGGTGGCTGTTTCTGAATTGAGGACCGAACGTCTTGCGAAAGGAAAAGCGAAAGGAATTATTATGGCACAGAGGAAAAATGGCCAGAAATTTCCTATTAAACTTTCTACAGCAACTATACAGACTGAAACAGGTGAGTCAATGACAAGTGTGATCGCCATTGACATTTCGGAACAACACGACCGGCAGGAAAATTTAAAAATATTACTCGAAGAAACACAAAAACTTCACCAGAAAGAAGAGGATAGCCGTATACTGCTTGAAAATGTATTGAACAGTGTGACCGATGGTTTTTTTATTGTTAACAGGGAATGGAAAATCCTTTTCTGGAACAAAGCCGCAGAGAACATACTCAGAAAGAACGAAGCAGAACTGATTGGCAAAAATCTCTGGGAAGAATTTCCTGATCTCGCGATATTAAGGGGAAATGCGGACTTTGTTAAATTGTACGATAAGAATCAATCTGTCCGTTTTCGAGAGTACTTTCCAAAATACAAGATCTGGGCCGATGTAAGCGCTTATCCTTCCGAAAAAAATATCTCTGTTTATTTCAAAGATGTTACCGAGGTAAAGAATCTCCGTACGATGGAGAGATTGGAAAGAGAAGTACTTGAAATGAATGCAAGACCTGACAGTGTTCTCAAAGATACACTTGATTTTTACCTGAAAGAGATCCAGGAGATACATAAAGGAATGATCTGTTCTGTACTTCGTTTAAAAGGGAACCGTTTGTATAACTGGTCGGCGCCCGGTCTCTCTGAAAATTACCTGAATGGCATCGAAGGTGTAGAAATAGGCAATAATATAGGATCCTGCGGGACCGCTGCTTTCCTGAAGGAAAAAGTAGTAGTGACCGATATAGAGAATGATCCGCTCTGGGCCGATTATAAAGAGCTTGCCGCGGCAGAAGGTGTTAAGGCCTGCTGGTCATTTCCATTGATTGATTCTGTAAACCAGGTAATGGGCACGTTTGCCATTTATTACAAAAGGGTAAAAGCACCAACACGCGAAGAAGAAAATACACTCGAGCGGGCCAAGAACCTGCTGATGATTATCCTGGAGAACAAAATGTCTGTTGAAGCAGTGAAATCAAGTATCCAGAATTATGATATGGTTGCGAAAGCAACCAATGATGCTATCTGGGACTGGAACGTGGAAACCAATGAAGTGAGCAGGACGGGCAAAGGATTAGAAGTTCTTTTTGGCTACACAACCGAAGAGGCGGCAAAAGAGGAAGGTTTCTGGAACAAACGTATACATCCCGATGACCTGCATGGTTTTTTGCAAATGCAGTCGGCCATTATGAACAACCCTTCGGAATTGTATTGGGAAGACGAGTATCGCTTTATGCGAAAGGACGGAACCTATGCATATGTATTCGATAAAGGATATATCATTCGTGATGCCGCCGGGAAAGCTATCCGTTTGATAGGCGCTACCCGTGATATTTCTGACAGGAAAGAGAGTGAGGCGCTTTTGCTCGAACTCAATAATCGACTAAAACAGCGGGCCGATGAACTGGCAGCATCAAATGTAGAGCTGGAAAGGTTTGCTTATATCGCCTCGCATGACATGCAGGAACCCTTGCGGATGATCACCAGTTTTTTACAGTTATTCAAGAAAAAATACGAGGATCACCTGGATGAAACAGCCGAACAATATATCCACTTTGCGGTAGATGGTGCCGACCGGATGAAAAAACTGATCATGGACCTGCTGGAATATTCACGTGTGGGCTCCAATAAAGATGATCTTACAGAAATAGACACAAACGTTCTGTTACAGGAAGTATTGAATGTATTTGTAAGCAGGCTGGCAGAGATGAAGGCAAACGTTGTTATGAATAAACTGCCGGTGATAAAAGGTAACCGTACACAGTTGTTCCAGTTATTTCAAAACCTGATCGGCAACGCATTGAAGTATCATACCGGTGAATCGCCCTGTGTAGAAATTGAAGGAAAAGAAGAGGAGCATCATTTTCTTTTTAGTGTACGGGATAATGGGATAGGGATCAAACCGATCTTCTTTGAAAAGATATTTGTGTTGTTCCAGCGCCTGCATCATAAAAATGAATACAGCGGTACGGGTATCGGCCTGGCGATCTGTAAAAAGATCATCGACAAACACGGCGGAAGGATCTGGGTTGAGTCTGAACCCGGAAAAGGCAGCTGCTTCTATTTTACGATCAGTAAATCTGTTGAAGACTACCGCTTGCCTTAATGCGCTTGCCCGATTATGGGATACGGTCACACGAATTCTACAAACTTTCCACGAATTATATGAAAGGTTCAGATTATGTAAAGACGATGTAGTAGTTTTATTACACGTAATTCCTGTAATTCGTGCAACCTGGGTTGCCTCAATTCCTGTAATTCGTGGTTCTAAAATCCAATACGAGAATACAACAACATGGCCATACCTGAAAATACTACGTTATTATCCATACTGATCGTTGAAGATAATCCGGGTGATCTTTTCCTGCTTGAGGAAACATTGCGTTTAACGCGTCTTCCGTTTGAGCATGTATACAAAGCATCCAGCGCAGCTGCGGCCATTGAAGCGCTCAACAAACATGAGATAAGCGTTGTATTACTTGATCTTTCCTTGCCCGATAGTTCGGGGTTTAATTCTTATAGTCAGATAGAGGAACATGCATCCGCTATTCCCATCATCGTACTTACGGGGTTGGCAGATACAGAACTGGCGCTTGATACGATGGCCAGTGGTGCACAGGACTACTTAATCAAGGGCGAATTTGATGAGCGCTTGCTGGCAAAATCAATTCAGTATAGTATTGAAAGGAACCGTATCAGGCTCAGTCTGATCGAAAGCAATGAGAGCTACCGGAATCTTTTCTTTAATAACCCCCTTCCCATTTTCATCTGGTCGCTCGATACGCTCGAGATCCTCGAAGCAAATGAAATTGCGCAGGAAGAATATGGTTATACGCGCGAAGAATTGTTAAACATGAATGTACTGGACCTAAGGCCAGATGAGCAGCATGCAAAAGTGATGGCATTTGTAAAAGAATTTAAGGAAACAAGTATTACAAAAAAATCGGGTCTTTGGAAGAACAAAAAAAAGAACGGAGAATTTTTGATCCTGGATATATCTTCCCACAAGATCGACTATAAGGGTACGGCTGCCATACTGGCCATTCATAACAACATCACTGAAAAAATAAGACTCGAAGAAAAACTGGAAGAAGAAAGACTCCTGAAGCAGAAAGAGATCACTGAAGCAATGATACAGGTGCAGGAAAAAGAACGGTACGAGATCAGTACTGAACTGCACGACAATGTAAACCAGCAATTAACGGTTGCGATGATGTATATCGCTTCGGCACAACAGAAACACCCGGATAGTTCAGAAGTGCTGAAACAGTCATCAGGTTTTATTCTCAATGCCATTGAAGAGATCCGGAAACTGTCTCAAACACTGGTATCACCCATGATCAAACACTTTGGTTTGGGCAAGGCCGTAGAAGGTTTGCTGGATGATATTTCGGCGGTGAACACCGTGCAGATAGAGCTTACTGCCGATTCATTTTACGAAGAAGATATTAAATACGATTTCAAATTAAGCCTGTTCCGCATTGTTCAGGAGCAGATGAACAATATCATCAAACATGCACAGGCCAAACATGTGAACATAGAACTGCGCCGCGAAGAGAAAACCATTTTAATGCGTATACAGGACGATGGTGTAGGGTTTGATATTGATCAGCAACGAAAAGGCATAGGTATCTACAATATCATCAGCCGTTCTGATCTGTACAATGGTATTGTTGATATCCAGACCGCACCGGGTAAAGGTTGTTCGATCACGATTACATTTCCGATCAAGGTTGATATACTGATGTGAGTGTAATTAATAATTAGTAGTTAGTAATTGGTAATTATGCGGAGTGCAAATTGATATTTTGGCTTACTGTTTTAAGCTTTAATTACTAACTACTAATTCCTAATTACTAATTAATTCCCGGTTGCTTCAATATCCATCCTGTTTTCTTCTTCTCCTCATCAACCATTTGCTTCACATCCTGCAGTAATTTTTTGGCATCATATACAATGCCATCCTTAATGGTATAAAGAACACCACCTGTTCTGATGGCTTTGTTATCCTTATTTAATTCAATGGCGCCTGTTCCATACAATACCTGTAGATTTTTTAAGGGGTTTGCATTGACGATTACAATATCGGCCAGCTTACCAATTTCCACGCTGCCGATCTCTTTATCCATACCCAATGCCTGTGCACCATATAAGGTAGCAGAACGGATCACTTCCAATGGATGAAAACCTGATTCACGCAATAGCTCCAGCTCCCGTATATAACCAAAGCCATAGGTCTGGTAGATAAAACCATTATCAGAACCTGTAGTAACACGTCCGCCGCGATTCTTGTATTCATTAATGAAGGTCATCCATAAACGATAATTATTTTTCCATTCAACTTCCTGCTCTGTTCCCCAGTTGTGCCAATAAGAACCATGTGATTGAAGACTCGGTTCATAAAATTTCCAGAGAGAGGGAAGGGTATAATCTTCATGCCACTCTGCCCTGCGTGCTCTCTGCAGATCACGGTTGGCATCGTAAATATTAAAAGTGGGGTCGAGCGTAAAATCAAGCGACAGCAATTCATTCATTACTTTGTTCCAGTGTTCACTGTAAGGCGCAGCGGCCTGTTTCCATAGTTTGCCGGCCTCTTCAAAACGATGTTGCTCATCATTATAATTGTAATCGAGTGGAAAATCCTGTACGGTTCTGTTGGTGAACAAAGCTTCGGGTAAACCGTACCAGTGTTCCATGCTCGTCATGCCAGCGCGTGCTGAATTCAACACGTTCCATCTGGCAACATCTGTTTGTGCATGGTGCGCACAGGAGCGGAGACCGAGTTTTTTATTCTCACGGATCGCCGCATCCATTACTTCCGGTGATGCACCAAAGAATTTAATTCCATCAGCGCCATTCTTTGCGTTTTGCTGTACCCATGCACGCGCCTGCTCGCCATTGGTGATCGGTGAGTTACTGCCTTGTCCAAATACTGTGTATGCAAATATTCTTGGTGCAGTAATAAGGTTAGCTGCGCTTTTTTTCTTTTCATCCAACACCCAATCCAGTCCATTGCCTGCCGATGGATCACGTATGGTAGTAATGCCGTGAGCCATCCATAATTTAAAAACATATTCTGCAGGAGTGCCTTGTTGCGTACCGCCGATATGTCCGTGCATATCAATCAATCCCGGCATGGCGAACATACCCTCACAATTCAGTTCTTTACCACCTTCTTTTAGTTGCGGTCTTCTTGCAGGATTGATTGTTGCACCCGGACTACCCAATGAACTGATCTGCACGATCCTGTTCTGTTCAACCACAATATCTACCGGCCCTACTGGCGGTGCACCCGTTCCGTTGATCAGTGTAACCCCGCGAATAATGAGTTGTGTATAAGGGCCCATACCTTCCTTAACTTCCGGAGCTTTGGAGATCTGGGCATGTAAACCTGTAATAAAAAAAATAGCAGATAAGCAAATGAATATTTTTCTCATAACAGTAATTGAAAAACTAAATATAAAATTATTACTAACCCAAACCGTGCCTTTGTGCCTTGGTGTGAGAAATAAATTTGCACACGGAGGCACAAAGGCACGGTTTAAGCTTCCGCCCGCCGCTTCGCTTCAATATATTTTTGCCGAATCACATTCTGCACATGCTGGTTATTGATTTTACTCTCTAGCCAGGATATAATATCAAGATACATGAATGCCCTGCTCTCCAAACGGCTCTTCTCCAAAGGCTGCAACTCAGCCAATAATTTTTCAAACTGCGGTTTGAGTTGCCGGGGTGATAAACGGAACGAACTTCTTAAGAACCCGAAGATCTTTTCTTCTACTGTACTTAAGTTTTGCATCTTGTACATAAAACGATAAACAGATTTTAATAAATATTCAAGAAGATCAAAGTTTCCGAGTTCGTAATGTGCAATAAGATGCAACAAACGTGCGTAGCATTGCAGATCTGTGCGCAGATCCACTTTCCAGTTGATGATCTTGTTCAGGTAATCGATGCTCTTATCAAAATCGCCGCTTCCAAAATAAAGTGACGCGATCTTATAATAGAATACCAGGATCCGGTGACGGTCCATGTATATCTCGTATTCACCCAGTTTCCCCTCAATATAAGGAACCAGTTCAAGCCCCTCGCTGAATGTGCCCTCCAGGAAATGTTTGTTCAGTCGCGCGATGTTCAGGTAGATAAAGGTTTGTATGAGGTTGTTCCTGTTCTGCTGTATTACCGGTGTTTCAATAAACTTTTCGAGAACATGAATCGTGTCATTGAATTTCTGATAATTGCGCAGGTCAAAATGTGCGCTCATTAAATTGTGTAGGCCCTTTATATAATGAGCGGTCTCTATCTCGATCATTTTTGGCTCTGCATCAAATAGGTCAACCCATTTCTGGCAATACCGGTAATACCCGAGAAAATTTTGCGTAATGAATGCGTGCCAGCAATGACATTGATACAAATACAATCGTTCATAAAAACTTTTACAATCCTGTGTTTGCTGAACTGCCTCGGTATTCAGGATCGCATCAACGATAGCTGTGTCTTCAGCATTTCGGGCATGACCATTTTTAATATACCAGCTGTATAATTGCAGGGCCACATTGGATAAAGAACCGATCAGTGTTACGCGGTGATTGATCTCATCCACTTCACTACTCAGTTTATCTGCCCTGTCCTGCATGCTTCGGGTAATATGGAGCGATTCGATCTTTTTCTCCAGGAACAGCACCTGTAAAATGTAGGTAACCTGGTTATTAGCTCTTGCCATGTCTTTTACACGATCGAGGATCTTTAGGCTTTGTAAATACAAACCCTTATTATACAGCAAACGGGCAAAATCGAGTTGTTCATGTAACTGCAGGTCGATGTTCTCTTCCTGGTTCAGCAAACGGAGGCTGACCAGGATCTCGCGATATAAATGCGCTTTGAGATTAGAAAGCTGCTGTTTCTGGATGGATGGATTTTTAACTAACAATTGTTCTTCATCATACTGCTTCATTTTCTCCAGTGCATCGAACAATTGGATCACTTTCAGGTCGCCTGAAGCGATGTTCCGGGTCATATAAAGCTTAAAATTCCTTTTTTCAGACCTTTCGAGTGACTGAACCAGCTGAAACAGGGAATCTGTTGAACGGTTGGGCATCGTAATATTTTTATACTAAAACCCAATGATAGCAAGGGTTTTAACCAATTTTAACGGGTTTATAGACTGTAAAATACCATCAATTTTGATTACCTGCCCCTTATATAGTAAAGTATATTCGATATGGCAGGCTATCTGTTTGTTATTAAAGGCAATCGATGACAAATGTAAATAGCCTGCCTTTTCATCTCAACTCCTGAAAAAAATAAATAGTAATGGATCAACAGGTCTTCATATTTGATACAACACTCCGCGATGGTGAGCAGGTGCCGGGCTGTAAACTCAATACCAAAGAGAAGCTTGACCTGGCCCTGAAACTGGAGGCATTGGGTGTTGATATCATAGAAGCGGGTTTCCCTATTTCAAGCCCTGGAGATTTTGAATCGGTGGTACAGATCTCGAAGCTGATCAAAAATGCAAGTGTATGTGGGTTGAGCCGTGCGGTACAAAAAGACATTGAAGTGGCCGGAGAGGCATTGCGGTATGCAATAAGGCCAAGAATTCACACCGGTATCGGTACCTCAGATTACCATATCAAAGCAAAATTCAATGCTACGCGTGAAGAGATTCTGCAGCGTGCAATACAAGCAGTAAAATGGGCAAAGAATTTTGTAGATGATGTTGAATTTTATGCAGAAGATGCGGGCCGTACCGATAATGAATACTTAGCGCAGGTTGTAGAAGCTGTGATCAAAGCCGGGGCAACCGTTGTAAATATTCCGGATACAACAGGTTACTGTTTGCCGCATCAGTATGGTGAGAAGATCTCTTTCCTTAAGAACAATGTTTCAAATATTGATAGGGCTGTGATCTCCTGTCATTGCCACAATGATCTCGGATTGGCTACTGCTAATTCCATCGCAGGTGTGATCGCCGGTGCAAGACAAATTGAATGTACCATTAATGGATTGGGCGAAAGAGCCGGCAATACTTCATTGGAAGAAGTGGTGATGGTGATGAAACAGCACAAGCAACTGGGACTGTATACCAATATCCAAACCAAAATGTTGAACCCGCTCAGTCGCGAAGTATCAGATATTATGCGGGTTCCTGTGCAGGTAAATAAGGCGATTGTGGGAGCGAATGCATTTTCACATTCATCAGGCATTCACCAGGATGGATTTTTAAAAGATTCTTTAACGTACGAGATCATCAACCCGGAAGATGTGGGGGCTGAAGGAAGCAAGATCGTACTCACTGCGCGCAGTGGAAGAAGCGCGCTGGCTCACCGTTTTCAGAAACTCGGTTATGAATTTAACCGTAACGATATAGATGTGCTATATGAATCGTTTCTACAGGTAGCAGACAGAAAAAAAGAAATTGAGGAAGAGGATCTGCATCAGCTGGCAAAGGCTTATAAGCCGGAGCTGGCCACAGCTTAGGGTTTTCTCATCAGTATAGTTTTAGTTTGAGTAGTGTGGCGCCGGAGGGCGCCACACTTTAATTACACAACAAGTATGGCAAAAACATTATTCGATAAGATCTGGGACAAACACGTTGTACAAAAAATTGAGGATGGTCCTTCTGTTTTGTACATCGATAAACATTTTATACATGAGGTAACAAGTCCGCAGGCATTTGCAGGTATAGAAAAAAGAGGGCTGAAGGTTTTTCGCCCGCAACAGGTAGTAGCAACAGCAGATCACAATGTACCAACGCTCAATCAACACTTACCTATCAAGGATGAGTTATCGCGTTTGCAGGTGCAGCAATTAATAGAAAATTGTAAGAAACACGATATTGAATTATACGGTCTCGGCCATCCCTTCCAGGGAATTGTGCATGTGATAGGGCCGGAGTTGGGCATTACACAACCGGGCATGACGATCGTTTGCGGTGATAGCCACACATCAACACACGGTGCATTTGGTGCCATTGCATTTGGTATCGGTACAAGTGAAGTGGAAATGGTATTTGCATCACAATGTGTTTTGCAAACCAAACCCCAAAAAATGCGCATCAATATTGAAGGTGAATTGCAGAATGGTGTGTTATCAAAAGATATCATTCTTTATATCATCGCTAAAATAACAGCGAGTGGTGCAACGGGATACTTTGTTGAGTATGCAGGGTCGGCTATCCGTTCTCTATCTATGGAGTCAAGAATGACCATCTGTAATATGAGTATTGAAATGGGCGCAAGAGGCGGACTGATCGCTCCTGATGAAATCACTTTCAATTATATGAAAGGCCGCCAGTTCGCACCGGGTGTGAATCAGTGGGAAGAGAAAGTGGCTGAGTGGAAAGATTTGTATACAGATGCAGACGCTGTATTTGATATGGAGATCAATATCAATGCATCAGAAATAGAACCAATGATCACTTATGGTACCAACCCGGGATTAGGGATCGGTATCAATGGATCAATACCGGTTACAGATACCATCCCTGATGAGGGAGAAAGAAAAAACATCATCAAAGCATTACAATACATGGGCCTCGAATCCGGTAAACGTTTGATCGGCATGCCGGTGCAACATGTATTTATTGGTAGCTGTACCAATTCGCGTATTGAAGATCTGCGTTTGGTTGCGCAACTGGTTAAAGGAAGAAAAAAGAATGAACATGTGCAGGTAATGATCGTGCCAGGATCACAACAGGTAGCCAGACAGGCGCAGGCGGAAGGGTTGAATAAAATATTCATAGAAGCAGGGTTTGAAATAAGACAGGCCGGTTGCAGTGCCTGCTTGGGAATGAATGAAGATAAAATTCCGGCAGGTGAATATTGTATCAGTACCAGTAACAGGAATTTTGAAGGAAGACAGGGTGCAGGTGCACGCACATTATTGGCGAGTCCTTTAACAGCCGCAGCAGCAGCAATTACGGGCGTTGTAACAGATGTGAGAACATTGGAACCGGTTAACGCTTAAAAAATCTTGAAGTGAAGCAGATCAACTGGATGAAAAATATTTCTAACAAATAAAAAAAACTAATTCCCCTTTTTAGGGGTTGGGTTATGCAAGCATTACAAAAAATAAAAAGCCGTTTTGTTCCATTGCCAATGGAAAACGTTGATACGGATCAGATCATCCCTGCACGTTTTTTAAAAGCAACAACCCGCGACGGATTTGGTAAAAATCTTTTCCGCGATTGGCGCTATGAGAACAATGACGAAACTCGGCCTAAAAAAGATTTTGTATTAAACCAACCGCAATACAATGGGGAGATCCTGGTGGCAGGAAAAAATTTCGGCTGTGGTTCTTCACGCGAGCACGCGGCATGGGCGCTGCAGGATTATGGATTTAAAGTGGTGGTATCCAGTTTCTTCGCAGATATTTTTAAGAACAACGCATTAAACAATGGCGTGCTGCCCGTAAAAGTGAGCGATGAATTCCTTGCACAACTATTTACGCTTGGCAACTCAAATACGATTACCATCGATGTAGAAGCGCAAACGATTACCATTGATGCAACCGGTGAACAGGAAGCTTTTGAGATCAATACTTACAAAAAAACATGTTTGTTGAACGGTTATGATGATATCGATTACCTGATCAATCATCGAGCGCAAATCGAAGCATACGAAACACAAAATATTTAATCATCAAAATTAATTCCCCCTTTTTGGGGGTAGGGGGTATGGAAAAAAAGATCGCAATAATATTAGGAGATGGCATTGGCCCGGAAGTAACACAACAATCGATCAAAGTGTTAAATGCTGTTGCACAACGTTTTGGACATAAGTTCGAATACAGTTATGGTATAATGGGTGCAGATGCCATAGATAAGACAGGCAATCCATTGCCCGACGAAACCATCGAAACCTGTTTGCAAAGTGATGCCATCTTGTTTGGAGCCATTGGTCACCCGAAATATGATAATGACCCCACCGCTAAAGTGAGACCCGAGCAGGGTTTATTAAAACTGCGCAAAGAATTGCAGCTGTTCGCCAATATCAGGCCCATCAGCACTTATCAATCATTGCAGCATTTATCGCCGTTAAAAAGCAAGCAGCTGAAGGGTGTTGATTTTATCATCTTCCGTGAGCTTACCGGCGGTATTTATTTTGGAAAGAAAGAACTGAGCGAAGATCAGACACAGGCATCGGATCTATGCTCGTATAGCAAAAGCGAAATAGAGCGCGTATCACATCTGGCGTTTCAATATGCGCGTAAAAGAAAAAAGAAATTAACGCTTGTCGATAAAGCCAATGTACTAGAAACATCACGTCTCTGGCGCAGAGTGGTACAGGAGATCGCGTCAGAATACAGTGATGTAGCGGTTGATTATATGTTTGTTGACAATGCCGCCATGCAGATCATTTTAAATCCTGCACAATTTGATGTGGTACTTACCGAGAATATGTTTGGTGATATCATCAGCGATGAAGCCAGTGTGTTAAGCGGATCATTGGGCTTGTTGCCTTCTGCATCTGTTGGAAATAAAACGGCGTTGTTTGAGCCCATTCATGGTTCATACCCGCAGGCTGCAGGAAAAGATATTGCAAACCCTTTGGGTTCGGTCTTATCAGCCGCCATGTTGCTTGATCATTTCCAGTTAATACATGAAGCCGCAGCAGTACGTGCAGCAGTAGCCTGGACACTGGCGAATGGGTTTGTTTCAAAAGATATTGATCCGATCAATAATTATTCAACAACAGCGATCGGCGACCTGATCACAGATCATATTGAACGCAATGCAGACAGCGACAGCAGTAGCAGCAACGCAAGTCTGAACCAGTCGACGATCATTTGATTGTGTTAAATGCTAAATTTTAAATGTTGAATGGGCTCGTCATTTAACATTTAACAAACAACATTTAAAATAATCCAAAATAGTTCTTTGTTTATTCAAAAGGTGGGAGTATTTTCGTTTCAACGAATCATTCATGTTGAAGAGCAGAACAAATAATGTCAATTCAGTTATCACAGTAATTATTATTGTGATCGTCATTATTATTCCTGCACTGCATGGAGGATGAGTTTATACACGCTGAAAAAAATACTAAGCATATAAGCCCCGCCTCTAAAAAGGCGGGGTTTTTTATTACTCCCCCCTCCCAGGGATGGGAGTAAAAACAACAACATTATGGCAACATATTACAAAGAGAACACGATACTTTATCTCAACGGCGCTTTCATAAAAGCATCGGAGGCGAAAATGGATTTCTATAGTCAGTCATTTCACTATGGGTATTCTGTTTTTGAAGGGATACGTTCTTATAAAACGATAAACGGAGAAACGCGCATATTCAAAGCAACAGAACATTTTGACCGGTTAAAAGTATCGGCAGAGGCGTTGAACATGCCTTACACGTATACAACGGAAGAGCTGACCACCGTTACTTATGAATTGCTTGCGAAAAATAATTTACAGGATGCCTATATACGACCCGTTGTTTACGCACCGGCGAATATGAGTTTCAACCTGAATACTGAATCGTTTATCGTAATAGAAGTTTGGGAGATGGCGCCTTTTCTGGGAGATAAATTACTAAGGGTGATGACTTCTTCTTTTCAGCGCCCGAATCCTAAAGGGTTTAAGATCCATGCAAAAGCGGCTGGTCATTATGTGAATTCAATATTGGCGAGCCAGGAAGTAAAAGGGCAAGGTTTTGATGAAGCATTACTCACAGACATGAATGGTTATGTAGCCGAAGCACCCGGTGCCAATGTGTTCTATGAAAAAGATGGCACGCTGTTCACACCGGGCTTGGGAAATATTCTTCCGGGTATTACACGTGCAACTGTTTTGGAACTGTGCGATGAATTAAATATTCCTGTTGAAGAAAAAATGTTTGTAAAAGAAGAAATGTATGGTGCAGATGCCGCATTCTTCTGTGGAACCGCAGCGGAAGTGATTGGGTTACAATCATTAGATGATAAGCCCTTTACCATGCCCTGGGAGAACACAGTTAGCAAATTGATACAGGATGCATACAAAAACCTGATCGTAGAGAATAAGCAGGAATTGGTGAATGAGATTTCTGGAGTAGAATAGATGGCAGCTGTTAGTTGCCGGATGACAGAACATTCATCTGACAACTAACAACTATCATCCAACAACCAAAAAATAATGAACGAAATAAACAAATACAGTAAGACATTAACACAGGATATCACACAACCTGCCGCACAGGCAATGTTATATGGTATCGGGTTAACCGATCATGACCTGACGAAAGCACAGGTTGGTGTTGTAAGCATGGGTTACGATGGCAACACCTGCAACATGCATCTGAATGATCTTGCCAAATTAGTGAAGCAGGGTGTGTGGGATAATGAAATGGTAGGATTGATCTTTAACACGATCGGTGTAAGCGATGGTATGAGTAATGGAACCGATGGCATGCGTTATTCATTGGTGAGCCGCGATATTATAGCTGATTCGATAGAGGCAGTTTGCGGCGCGCAATATTATGATGGTGTGATCGCATTACCAGGCTGTGATAAAAATATGCCCGGATCTATAATGGCGATGGGTCGTTTGAATCGTCCTGCGATTATGGTGTATGGCGGAACAATTGCGCCGGGCCATTATAAAGGCCAGGACCTGAATATTGTTTCTGCATTTGAAGCGCTTGGACAAAAACTCGCAGGCAATTTAAATGATGAAGATTTTAAAGGTATCATACAACATGCATGTCCGGGTGCAGGTGCATGCGGCGGAATGTATACCGCAAACACCATGGCATCGGCTATTGAAGCGTTGGGAATGAGTTTGCCCTATTCATCGTCCAATCCTGCATTGAGTGATGAGAAACAGAAAGAGTGCCTGGATGCAGGAAAAGCTATGCGTTTGTTATTGGAGAAAGATATCAAGCCAAAAGATATCATGACAAGAAAAGCATTTGAGAATGCAATTACTGTTGTGATGATACTGGGTGGAAGTACCAATGCAGTGCTTCACCTGATTGCAATGGCAAAAAGTGTAGATGTGAAATTAACACAGGATGATTTTCAATCGATCAGCGACAAGGTTCCTATGCTGGCTGATTTTAAGCCGAGTGGAAAATATTTGATGCAGGATCTCCATCAGTATGGAGGTGTTCCCGCTGTGATGAAATATTTATGGCAAAAAGGATTACTGCATGGTGATTGTTTAACCGTAACAGGCAAAACACTGGCCGAAAATTTGGCATCAGCACCTGATCTTGATTTTGATCAGCAGAAAATAATTCTTCCTTTAGAAACACCGATCAAGGCAACGGGCCATTTGCAGATTTTATATGGCAATCTCGCCGAAGGCGGAAGTGTTGCAAAGATCACAGGTAAAGAAGGAGAATTATTTGAAGGTCCTGCAAGAGTGTTTGATGGTGAACATGATCTGATCAATGGCATTAATAGCGGAAAGATCCAGCATGGTGATGTAGTAGTGATCAGGTATGTTGGCCCGAAAGGCGCACCGGGCATGCCGGAAATGTTGAAGCCAACATCCGCATTGATTGGTGCAGGTTTAGGAAAAAGTGTGGCATTGATCACTGATGGAAGATTCAGCGGTGGCACACACGGCTTTGTTGTGGGTCATGTAATGCCGGAAGCATACAATGGTGGCTTGATTGCATTGGTAAAAAATGAAGACAGGATAGAGCTGAATGTATCGACCAAGAAGATGACATTGAAAATAAGTGAAGAAGAGATTGCAAAAAGAAAAGCTGCATGGAAGCAACCGGCATTGAATGCAGTAAAAGGAATTTTATTCAAATACGCACAATGTGTGAAGGATGCTTCGCAAGGTTGTGTAACGGATGAAGCATAATATTTAAAATCAGCATTAATTATTTGATCATGGAAGCACTTGATCTTACGAAAGAAAAAACTGCAGAAACGGCTAAGGAAAAGATTTCTTTATCAGGCTCGCAGTCTGTGTTGGAAGCATTGATCTGCGAAGGTGTGGAGACCGTTTTCGGTTATCCAGGCGGCGCTATCATGCCTATCTATGATGCATTGTATGATTACAATGATAAACTGAAACATATTTTGGTCAGGCATGAGCAAGGTGGTATTCATGCGGCGCAGGGGTATGCACGATCTTCGGGTAAATGCGGTGTTGTATTTGCAACAAGTGGCCCGGGTGCAACAAACCTCGTAACAGGATTGGCAGATGCAATGATCGACAGTACACCATTGGTGGCTATTACCGGACAGGTGTTCGCACATTTATTGGGAACGGATGCTTTCCAGGAAACAGATGTGATCAATATCACAACACCGGTTACCAAATGGAACTACCAGGTTACAGACGCCACAGAAATTCCTGCGGTATTGGCAAAAGCATTTTATATCGCGAAGAGCGGAAGACCGGGACCTGTGTTAATTGATATTACCAAGAATGCGCAGATCCAGAAATTCGATTATGAGGGATATACCAAATGCAATCATATACGCAGTTATCGCCCGAAACCGATTGTCAGGAAAGAATACATAGCCGCTGCGGCTGAACTGATCAATAAAGCCGAAAAACCATTTGTGATTTTCGGACAAGGTGTGATATTAGGCAAAGCAGAAAAAGAATTCAAATGTTTTATTGAGAAAGCTGGCATCCCCGCTGCATGGACAATCCTGGGGTTGAGCGCTCTGCCAACAGATCACCCGTTGAATGTTGGTATGCTCGGTATGCACGGAAATTACGGCCCCAATGTAATGACCAATGAATGCGATGTGTTGATCGCAGTAGGAATGCGTTTTGACGATCGTGTTACCGGAAGATTGGATAAGTATGCAAAACAGGCGAAAGTCATTCACCTCGATATCGATCCATCAGAAATAGATAAGAATGTAAAAGCGACAGTTGGTGTATGGGGTGATTGTAAAGAGACCTTACCATTACTTACCAAACTGGTTGAAGCAAAAGTATACCCGCAATGGCTGGAGAAATTCCGCAGCTGTGATGAGGAAGAAAATAAAGAAGTAATATTTGAAGAACTGCATCCATCAACCGATAAATTAACGATGGGCGAAGTGATGCGTAACCTGAATGAACTTACAGAGGGTAACGCGATCATTGTAACCGATGTGGGTCAGCACCAGATGGTAGCTTGCCGTTATGCAAAATTCAACGAGACTAAAAGCAATATCACATCCGGCGGGTTGGGAACCATGGGTTTTGCGTTACCTGCGGCCATCGGCGCAAAATTCGGTGCACCGGAAAGAACAGTTGTAGCGATCATTGGAGATGGGGGCATACAAATGACCATACAGGAATTAGGTACGATCATGCAAACCGGGATCAATGTAAAAATATTGATACTGAATAACGAGTTCCTCGGAATGGTTCGCCAATGGCAGCAACTGTTCAATGATAAACGTTATTCATTCGTTGATATCGCGAGCCCTGATTATGTAATGGTTGCAAAAGGATATGGTATTGAAGGGCAGAAAGTAACTGAGCGTACAAACCTGAAAGCGGCATTGCAAACCATGCTCGAACACAATGGCTCTTATTTGCTGGAAGTAATGGTTGGTAAAGAAAACAATGTATTTCCAATGGTGCCGCAGGGATGTAGTGTTAGTGAAGTACGATTAAAATAATTTACATGAAACAGGAATTTACCATAACAGTTTACACAGAAAACCATATCGGTTTACTGGTGCGTATTGCAACGATGTTCTCCCGCCGGAAAATAAACATCGAGAGCCTGAACACTTCTCCATCAGAAGCGGAAGGTATTCACCGTTTTACGATCGTGATCAATGAAACGGAGGACGTGGTAAGAAAACTGGCAAGACAAATTGAAAAACAGGTTGAAGTATTGAAAGCCTATTACAATACCAATGAAGAGATCGTTTGGCAGGAGCTTGCATTGTATAAAGTGCCTACCGATGAAATAGCAGAGAAAGTAAAAGTAGAAAGATTATTACGCGAACATGGTGCACGTGCAGTGGTAATCAGGAAAGACTACACCATTTTCGAGACCAGCGGACACAGGGAAGAAACCGATAAACTCGTAGAAGTACTGGCTCCTTACGGTTTGATAGAATTTGTAAGAAGCGCAAGGGTTGCCATCATCAAAGAAAGCAAAGGCTTTCATGAAAAGTTGAGAGAGTTTGACGAAGCAGAACCGGGGGAAGAGTTGGTGGAGAATGAATTTTTGGGGAAGCAGGATGAGGTTTTCACGATGTAACTGTACAAGTTCCGGAGCGTCATTGCGAGGCACGAAGCAATCTGTGTCTCGAATTTCGAAGGGTACATTTTTTAGAAACGTTCTTGAACAGCAATCTGACCAAACGGCAGAACACAGATTGCTTCGTGCCTCGCAATGACGGTGCGTAGAGAACTAACAGTACAAGTGAGTGACACAACGAAGCCGAATAAAGAACAAAAGCTGATTTAATAAATAAACAAATAAACAAGTAAACCAATAAACTTTTAAAAATGGCAAAGCTAAATTTTGGTGGAACAGAAGAAAACGTAGTGACACGTGAAGAGTTCCCTCTTGCAAAAGCGCAGGAAGTATTGAAAGATGAAATAGTAGCAGTGATCGGCTACGGTGTACAGGGCCCGGGGCAGGCATTGAACCAGAAAGAAAATGGAATCAATGTGATCGTTGGTCAGCGTAAAAATTCTAAAAGCTGGGATAAAGCGATTCGCGACGGATTTGTTCCGGGTGAATCTTTGTTTGAAATAGAAGAGGCGCTTCAGAGAGGAACCATCATCTGTTATTTATTAAGTGATGCCGCACAGATAGCGATGTGGCCAACCGTAAAAAAACATTTAACACCTGGTAAAGCTTTGTATTTCTCTCATGGCTTTGGCATTACTTATAACGACCAGACCGGTATTGTTCCACCGGCTGATGTAGATGTGTTCCTGGTTGCACCAAAAGGCTCAGGTACCTCTTTACGAAGGATGTTTTTGCAGGGACGTGGTTTGAATAGCAGCTATGCCATTTTCCAGGATGCAACGGGTCGTGCATTTGAAAGAGTTGCCGCTTTGGGTATCGCAATCGGCAGCGGTTATTTGTTTGAAACTGATTTCAAAAAAGAAGTATACAGCGATCTTACAGGAGAGCGTGGAACGCTGATGGGTTGTATACAGGGAATTTTTGCAGCGCAGTTTGAAGTGTTGCGTTCAAAAGGACATTCGCCTTCTGAAGCATTCAATGAAACTGTTGAGGAATTAACACAATCATTGATGCCATTGGTTGCAGAGAATGGCATGGACTGGATGTATGCCAACTGCTCAACCACTGCACAACGCGGTGCATTGGATTGGTGGAAAAAATTCCGTGATGCAACATTACCGGTATTCACTGAATTGTATGATAGCGTAGCAGCGGGTAAAGAAGCGGCTAAATCAATTGAAAGCAACAGTAAATCTGATTACCGCGAAAAGCTAAATGCAGAATTGAAAGAACTGCATGATAGTGAATTATGGCAGGCGGGTAAAACTGTAAGAAGTTTACGCCCTGAAAACCAGGTACCGGTTACTGAAACTATAGAAGCATAAGGGTTTCACGCAAAGCCGCAAAGTTGGCAAAGAAGCAAAGTAACTTCTTCGCGCCTTTGCAAACTTTGCTCCTTTGCGTGAAACAAAAATCATAGAAAATGCAACCCACCCTCACAACACCCACACTCAATTTTGCAGCTGCAAAAGAGCGCCTGCAGAAAGTAGTGAACCGTACACCACTTACATACAATCATAATTTGTCTCGTAAGTACCAGTGTGATGTTTTCCTGAAAAGGGAAGACCTGCAAGTGGTACGATCCTATAAGCTGCGCGGTGCCTATAATATGATGAGCAGTTTGCCTGCGGAGCAATTACAAAAAGGTGTGGTTTGTGCGAGTGCCGGAAATCATGCCCAGGGTTTTGCATATAGCTGTAAAAAATTAAATGTAAAAGGTGTTGTGTTCATGCCAATCATCACACCTAACCAGAAAGTGAGTCAGACAAAAATGTTTGGCGAAGGATTTATTGAAGTGAAACTTACTGGTGATACTTATGACGATTGCGCTGTGGCCGCCAAGCAGTTTACATTAGAGAACGGCATGAGTTTTATTCCGCCGTTTGATGATATACGCATTATTGAAGGCCAGGCAACGGTAGGAATAGAAATACTGGAGGATCGTTCAGATATAGATTTTCTTTTTGTTCCTGTGGGTGGCGGTGGATTGAGTGCGGGTGTCGGTTCTGCTTTTAAAACATTCTCTCCCAAAACAAAGATCATCGGAATGGAGCCTGAAGGTGCACCTTCCATGTATGAAGCGTTGAAAGCAGGAAAACCGGTTACATTGGAAAATATTGAACGTTTTGTTGATGGCGCCGCTGTAAAACGTGTAGGCGATCTCACATTCAGCATTTGTAAAAATGTATTGGATGATATGTGTCTTGTGCCAGAAGGAAAAGTGTGTACTACTATTTTGAAATTATACAATGAAGATGCGATCGTGGTAGAACCTGCAGGTGCATTATCTATCGCAGCACTGGATAGCTATACCGAAGTGATCAAAGGGAAAACGGTTGTGTGTATCGTGAGCGGTAGCAACAACGACATTGATAGGATGCAGGAAATCAAAGAAAGGTCCTTACAGTATGAAGGATTGAAGCATTATTTCCTGATCCGTTTTGCACAAAGACCGGGTGCATTGAAAGAATTTGTGAATCATGTATTGGGGCCGAATGATGATATCACCCGTTTCGAATATATACAGAAACACAACAAGGAAACAGGCCCGGCATTGGTAGGTATCGAATTATTATCACGTACCGATTACGAAATACTGGTACAGAATATGGACCGTTCTCACATAAATTATACTGAACTAAAGCCAAACGATAATTTGTTCGGATATCTTGTCTAATGAAAACAAATTATCCGTATCTTCAGTCGGCAAGAGCTATTCATGCAAATACAGCAGTTACATATCATCCCATCTTTGCAAACAGTGACCCTGTTTACAACTGCTATTACAATTATTACGACCCTGTAAAGGGTTATCTATTTCCATATCATCAACGGGCTTATATAAGCTGCTCTTCAAAAGAAGCTGGTTCATTATTTTATTTCATATTTTCCGCCTCGGCGGAACCAAGTATATTTTATGCAGGTATTAAAATTCGGCGGTAGTTCGGTAGCAAATTCCGCCAACATACAAAAGGTTATCGCCATCGTTCAGTCAGCAATACAGAAAGAAGCAACTGTATTGGTCGTTTCAGCATTGGGTGGCGTTACGGATGCGTTATTACAAACAGGAGACCTGGCATCACGTTCTGATGAAACGTATAAAACATTGTTGAAAGAAATGGAGAACAGGCATCTTGATGCTGTTCGTGAACTATTGCCTATCCAACAACAGAGTGCAACCCTAAGCCTGGTAAAACAACAGTTCAATGAATTGGATGGGATCTGCGATGGCGTTTTTTTACTGGGAGAATTATCAGCAAGAACGAGGGATCGTATTGTGAGTCATGGGGAGCTGTTATCATCCATGATGATCTCTGCAAAGCTGCAGTCGCTGGAGATTGACCAGATGTGGGTGGATGCGCGTAAACTCATCGCCACCAATTCCAACCATGGAAATGCAGCGGTTGATTATACGATAACAGAAAAAAGGATACAGGATCATTTCAAACAAAACCCACACCAGTTGTATGTAGTACCTGGTTTTATTTCGAGTGATGCGAATCATAATACAACAACACTGGGACGAGGTGGGTCTGATTATACTGCAGCCATTTTTGCCGCGGCAACGAATGCATCGGTTTTGGAAATATGGACAGATGTAAGTGGCATGATGACGGCCGATCCAAGACTTGTGCAGAATGCAAAACCCATCAACCGTATTTCTTATCAGGAAGCCATGGAGCTTTCGCATTTTGGCGCTAAGATCATTTACCCACCAACCATACAACCGGTAATGAGCAGGAACATTCCTGTATGGGTGAAGAATACTTTTGCGCCGGAAGAATATGGTACATTAATAGAAAATGAATCTGCTGTTACCGATAGTTTTATCCGGGGCATCTCCAGTATCAATAGTATCAGCTTACTCAGTCTCGAAGGAAGCGGCATGATCGGTATACCTGGTTTTTCAAAGCGTTTATTCGAAGCATTGGCAAATGAAAGTGTGAATGTGATATTGATCACACAAAGTTCTTCAGAGCATTCGATCTGTGTTGGTATCAATGAAACGGATACCGATAAAGCAAAACAGACTATTGATAATGCATTCAGTTACGAGATACAAACCGGCAAAGTAGAACCACTAAGAGTAGAAAAAGATTTGTCTATTGTAGCACTGGTGGGAGAGCAAATGAAGAGCCACCCGGGTATCAGCGGAAAAATGTTTGGTGTTTTGGGAAGGAATGGTATCAATGTAAGAGCGATCGCGCAGGGATCGTCTGAAAAAAATATTTCTGCAGTACTTTCTTCGCTTGATGTAAAAAAAGCGATCAATGTATTGCACGAGGAATTCTTTGAAACAACCTATAAACAACTCAATGTATTTATAGCTGGAACAGGAAATGTAGGAGGGAAACTGATCGGTCAGCTCAAAAAGCAATTGCAATACCTGCAAAATGATCTTCGTTTACAGATACAGGTGATCGGTTTGGCGAATAGTAAAAAAATACTGATCAATGAAGAGGGGATCGGGCTGGACACATGGAAAGATGTTTTGCAAAACGCACCGGCAGGAAACATTCATGATTTTGTAAAACTGATCATTGATAAAAACCTCCGTAACAGCGTGTTTGTAGATGTTACTGCCAATGCAGAAGTGGCATCGGTGTATGGATCGCTGCTTGAAAAAAGTGTTTCCGTGGTTGCGTGCAACAAGATCGCGTGTTCTTCTTCTTATCCAGCGTATCAAAAATTAAAATCACTAGCGAGGGAGTATAACGCTATGTTCCTTTTCGAAACAAACGTTGGAGCAGGTTTACCTGTTATCGGAACACTGAATGATCTTTTAAGAAGTGGCGATAAGGTAAACAAGATACAGGCAGTGCTATCGGGTACATTGAATTTTGTATTTAATAATTACGATGGAACCAAACCATTTGCTTCGGTAGTTAAACAGGCGCAGGATGAGGGTTATACAGAACCCGATCCACGTCTCGATTTAGGTGGCACAGATGTCATGCGTAAGATCATGATCCTCGCACGTGAAGCCGGACAATTGCTTGAAATGGATGATATCAGCAACGAATATTTTTTACCGGCTTCCTGCTTCGAAGGAAGTGTAGAAGACTTTTATGCAGAGATGGAAAAACAGGAAGCACATTTTAAGGCGATCTATGCCGCTGCCGCAAAAGAAAACTGTAAATTGAAATTTGTGGCAAAATATGAAAATGGAAAAGCATCTGTAGGGTTACAACATATCCCTGCTGAATCTGATTTTTATCATTTGTATGGAAAGGATAACCTTGTATTATTTTATACAGACCGTTATCCTGAACAACCACTGGTAATTAAAGGTGCGGGAGCGGGTGCAGATGTTACGGCTTCTGGTGTGTTTGCGGATATTATACGGGTGGCACGCTAAACAGACTTTTATTCAAAACCCCAATACTAAATGAAACTGCTTTTCAACAACGGAAGATTTTTTTCTCCCTTCGAGGAAGGGGTGAAGGTTATTGCACCCGCTACCGTCGCCAATATGGTCTGTGGTTTTGATGTATTAGGTTTCGCTGTAAATGAACCCTACGACGAAATGCATATCCGTTTTACAGATACCATTGGTGTTACGATCATTAATGAGGATGAATACAATTTGCCAACGATACCGGAAGAGAATGTAGCAGGCGCCGCTTTACTCGCAATGATGGAAGAGATTTCTGAACCTGTTGGTTTTGAATTGCGTATTTGTAAACACATCAAACCCGGTAGCGGCGTGGGTTCCAGCGCCGCGAGTGCTGCGGGTGCTGTGGTAGCAGCCAATCGTTTGCTTGGTGATAAATTCAGTAAAGAGGACCTTGTTCGTTTTGCGATGAATGGTGAGAAAGTAGCTTCCGGTGTGAAACATGCAGATAATATTGCACCGTGTATTTATGGTGGTGTTACATTGATCCGCTCGATTTTTCCATTGGATATTATTCCACTCACTGCGCCGCCATTGTATGTTACCATTGTTCATCCGCAGATTGAAGTGCGTACAGCTGATGCAAGGGGAATATTAAAACAGCAGGTGCTTTTAAAAGATGCGATCCGCCAATGGGGAAATATTGCCGGTTTGGTTGCGGGTCTTTTGCAAAGCAATTACGAATTGATCGGCCGTTCACTGGAAGATGTATTGATAGAACCGGTGAGAAGTATTTTGATCCCCGGTTTTGAAGAAATAAAGATCAAAAGCAAGGAGGCTGGTGCATTGGGTGGCGGCATTTCAGGATCGGGGCCTTCTATTTTTATGTTGAGTAAGGATGAGGAGACAGCGGCAAAAGTAGAGAAGGAGATGCGTGCCGTTTATGAACGACTGTCTTTAGCGCATCATACGTATGTTACCACTATTAATCAAAACGGTGTAAAATTTATTGACTGAAATTCACCGCAGAGTGGCAGAGAGGCAGAGTTAACGCAGAGTTATCTCTACGAACCTCAGCGCTCTCTGCGACTCCTCGCCCGCTAAGCTTAGGCGAGCGGGTGCGGTGAAAAAACATTCCCGACACACATGAACTACTATAGTCTCAACAAACAGGCACCCAATGTAAATTTCCGTGAAGCCACTATCAAGGGCCAGGCACCTGATAAGGGATTGTATTTTCCTGAAAGCGTCCCGGTGATTGATCCATCGGTCATTAAACAGATCAACGACTATTCAAAAGAAGAGCTCGCGTTTCTTATCATGCAGCCTTATACAGGCGAGACGATTGATAAAAAAGAATTGATGCGCATCGTTTCTGAGACGATCAATTTTTCTTTTCCGTTAGTGTCTGTAAATGAAAATATATTTTCTCTTGAATTGTTTCATGGCCCAACATTGGCGTTTAAGGATGTGGGTGCAAGATTCATGAGCCGCTGCCTGGGTTATTTCTCGAAGCAACAAAATGGAAAAGTAACGGTGCTGGTTGCCACATCTGGTGATACGGGTGGTGCAGTGGCGAATGGTTTTTTAGGAGTGGATGGCGTTGAAGTAATTATTTTATATCCTTCAGGAAAAGTAAGTGATGTACAGGAACTGCAACTCACCACCTGCGGACAAAACATCACCGCCCTTGAGGTGAACGGAAGTTTTGATGATTGCCAGGCGATGGTGAAAGATGCGTTCATGGATTCGGATCTCAATCAAAAATTACAACTCACTTCCGCCAACTCGATCAACGTAGCAAGATGGCTACCGCAGCAGTTATATTATTTCTTTGCATATCAACAATGGAATGATAAAGATCATCCACCCGTGATCTCTGTTCCTAGCGGGAATTTTGGAAATATCTGCGCCGGGTTACTGGCGCATGTAAGTGGGCTGCCTGTGAAGCATTTTATTGCAGCATGTAATGCGAATGATGCAGTCCCCGAATATTTACGCAGCGGCAATTACCAGGCAAAAACAGCAGTGCCCACTATTTCCAATGCAATGGATGTAGGTAGTCCGAGTAATTTTGTAAGAGTATTGGAACTGTTCCAACACAATTATCAAAATATATCAGGAAAAATTTCAGGCTATACGGTAAGTGATGAAACCACGCAACAAACCATTGCTGATGTTTATAAGCAATATGATTACACATTAGATCCCCACGGTGCAGTGGCTTATTATGCATTGAATGAATACCTGTCTCAACATGCCGGCGTAAAAGGAATGTTTTTAGAAACCGCTCATCCTGTTAAGTTCCCCGGAACGGTAGAGGCAGTGACCGGGAAAAAAATTGAAGTACCGGAATCTGCAAAGCATTTGTTTGAAAAAGAAAAACGAAGCATACAGATGAATGCTTCGTTTGATGATTTGAAAGAATGGTTGATGGGTAGATAGTTTTTTAGCCACAGAATTCACAGATTAGCACAGAAGAAAATCTGTGCCAATCTGTGAATTCTGTGGCTAACGATTTTATACCAATTTCCACGGTGCACGAATCTTTGCTTTCACAAAACTGTTTGCCTGGGCATCGTTTTTAAATTGTTCTTTTTTCGGATCCCATTCCAGCGGGCGGTTCATCCAATACGCGATATTGGCCAATGCACAAACGCTGCTGCTGCGATGCCCTGTTTCTACATCACAGATCGGTTCTTTGCCTGATTTGATACAGTCGAGAAAATTCGTGTAATGATTGTTGCTGTTATAAACTCTTTTCGCATCAGGCCCCAATGTGGCGGTTGCAATATTTCCTGGATTGCTATCAAGAAAACCACGGCTGACATCCAGCGTACCTTTATCACCAATAAAACGAACAGCATAATTTCTTCCAAAATCTTCGTGCTTCATCACTACACCATTTGCATATACCATGGTAAGTCCTCTTTTAGCAGTAGGATCTGTTGGCGGAATAAATTTAACCGGGCCGCTTCTGTCCATATCCAAACCCCATTGTGCAATATCAAGCATATGCGCACCCCAGTCGCTTAATAATCCACCACCATAATCGCTGTAATTGCGCCAGTTAGGGTAGATGTCTTTTTCAACCGGCGGCGCGAGTTCGGGATTGAAAGGATTCATCTTCGCTGGCCCAACCCATCCATCCCAATTCAAAACATCAGGAACAGGCATGCCGGGAAGATCATCTGCTTTACCGGGATCACCGACATTCACCAAAACTTCTTTGATCGTTCCTACATAACCATTGCGTACAAGGTCAACAGCATTGCGGAATTTATCAGATGAGCGTTGCATGCTGCCTGTTTGAAAAGTTATTTTGTTTTTCTTCACAGCATTCACCATGGCTCTTCCTTCTTCAACAGTATGTGCCATTGGTTTTTCGCAATACACATGTTTGCCTGCATTAGCAGCCATAATGGCCATTACCGCATGCCAGTGATCGGGTGTGGTGATACCAATGGCATCAATGTCTTTGCGTTGCAGCATTTCCCTGAAATCCTCATAGGCAGTAAAGCCTTTGTAGCTTTCTTTTCCTGCTGCCGTTGCGTAATATTTTTCTGTATTTGCCTGGAAGAGTGATAGTTTCTGTTTGTCAACATCGGCGCCTGCAACAGTGTAAACGAGATCTTTAAAATACCCGGATAAGATACGTCCCTGTTTACCGGTACCGATAAACCCCATATGGATGCGGTCGCTCGGCGCTAAAAACCCGCGGCCCAAAACAAAACGCGGAACGATGGTGAAAGCAATAGCGGCTTGCAAACCTTGTTTCACAAATTTGCGGCGACTGTTGGAAGGTGTTGATTGACTCATAGCTGATCGTTTGTTTGTATGGGAAATATACAATTTTTATTGGGTTCACGCAAAGCCGCAAAGTAAGCAAAGCAGCAAAGATCATCTTGCGCCTTTGCTTACTTTGCGGCCTTGCGTGAAATTTTACCGCACGGCTTTGAAAAATGCTTCCAGTTTCATGGCGTCTAATTTTTTTTCCGTTCGCACACCGCTGCATAGATCAAGCCCGAAAGGTTGCACGGTATCAATCGCTTCTCTAACATTGGAAACGTTCAAGCCACCCGCTAAAAACACGGGTACTTTAGATTGTTCTACAATTTTACGGCTGAGCTGCCAGTTATGAATGCGCCCTGTTCCACCAAGTATTTTTATTTCGAGGGCAGGATTACCACTGTCCAATAATAGGGCATCCACCTGTTCTGAAATAGCAATCGCTTCATCAATCGAACGTTCGTCCAGCACATGAATTACCTGTACGATCTTAACAGCAGGTAATGCTTTTTTAATTTCCGAATAAGAACCTTCCTGCAAAGCATCAACGATCTGTATGGTATTCGTCAATACTTTCTGGTGATGCACTATAATAGCCTGCACGGAAGTTTCACTCGTTAATAAGAAGGTGCCAATAGGAGGAGGAACCTGTTGAGCAATGGTATAGATCAATTCATCTTCTATTACACCCGGGCCGCTGGGCATAGGGCCCACGAGTCCCAATGCAGAAGCACCATAACTCACCGCCAATTGCGCCTCTTCAACAGAACTGATGCAGCAGATCTTGATCCGTGGAAACATGAACATTATTTAACGATAGACAATATCTTTTCCAAAAGGCGCCAGCGCCAGAGACGCGAGTTTGAAATGCTGTCTGCCAAATGGAATGCCGATAATGGTAATGCACAATAGCAGTCCAAAAAACAGGTGTAGTAAAGCAGACCACAATCCTCCTGTAAGAATCCATAAAATATTGAACAGTATGTATAAGCAACCGCCGCTCCTTTCGTGCGTAACTATATCGCGCCCAAAGGGCCAGATCACGAAACTGCCAATTTTAAAACATTGCAGCCCGAAAGGGATCCCGATAATAGTGAGACACAGGGCCAGTCCGCCGGTAAAATAACCGATCGCCGAAACAAATCCGCCAAAAAAGAACCAGATGAGGTTTCCGATTGTATTCAATGGTATGAGTTTTAACCAAATTTACCGGATGAAAGCGGTACCGCACCGATTTTTACGAAATGTTAAAACAAAAGTTCTTCCTTTCACATCCGTAAGGAAGTAATTTTACGTAAGTCTAGTAAGTAAAATCTAATTGTATGCCATACACACGAAAAATTTCTTTAGTAATCATGACCGTTGCTTCGATGCTTAGCCTGCATTGCGGGCTTGCGCAGTCAAAAAAATACCCGGATCCCCCGGTTGCTTCTACTAAAAACAGTTGGCCTATACAACTAACCGATGCACAGTGGAAAGCGCGGTTAACACCGGAGCAATATTATATCCTTCGCGAAGAAGGTACGGAAAGAGCCGGTACGGGTAAGTATGATCATTTCTATGAGAAAGGAACTTATTATTCCGCGGCTACTTTGCAACCCTTGTTTAGTTCAGAAGCCAAATTCAATTCCGGTACCGGCTGGCCAAGTTTTTATGCGCCGATCAGTCCTGATGCCGTTCGTTTAATACGCGATGAAAGTTTTGGCGAAGTACGCTGGGCCGTGGTTGACAGTAAGAGCGGATCACATCTCGGTCATGTATTTGATGATGGACCGAGGCCTACGGGGAAAAGGTATTGTATGAATTCTGCTGCGCTGATCTTTGTACCTGAAGGAGGAAAACCACCGGCTTCTTCGAAGAATTAGTAGTTAGTAATTAGTAATTGGGGCCACCCCATTTTGAATTTTCACTTTTGAATTTTGACTTCATGAAAAAACTTTTCATAGCAGCATTACTTTTCGCATCCTGTGTTCAGTCACAATCGATAAAGATTCCTTTGCCTGCCAAAGAAAAACCATCAGCTAATGAAGCGGTGGCTTATTTCGCTGAAGGATGTTTCTGGCATGCGGAGATCGTGTTCCAGAGCCTGGTGGGTGTGCGTGATGCAGTATCAGGGTTCTCTGGCGGTAAAGTAAAAAATCCCGGCTATGAAGCTGTGGGTACAGGGAAAACTGGGCATGCGGAAACGGTGGCAGTCTATTATGATCCGTCTAAAATTTCTTACGAAATACTGGTTGCTGCATTCTTCGCCAGCATGGATCCGACCCAGGTGAACGGGCAGGGAAATGATGAGGGCCCACAATACAGGTCCGCTGCATTTTATAAAACCGATGCTGAGAAAAAAATATTGGAATCAGCTATTCAGAAATTACAGGCATCGGGTAAATACAAAAAGAGGATCGTAACGGAAGTGGTGCCTTTTACAGGCTTCTATTCGGCAGGGGCTTATCACCAGGAGTATATCCATTACCATCCTGATAATGGGTATGTGGCACAGGTATCGATCCCTGAGTTTATTGAGTTTAAAAAGAATTTTAAAGGCAGTTTCAAATACTAATTCCTCTCTGCGAAACCTCTGCGCTCTTTGCGGCTCTGCGGTGAAAAAGAGCTTCCATTCACCGCGGAGTCGCAGAGAAGCAGAGTTAACCGCAGAGATAACTTCTAAACCCTTATCATCTTTCAGCAGTTGGTTGTTGAATGGTTGGTGATAAGGGTTTTTCTATTTTCAAAACTCAAGACATAACAACGGATAATATTTCAATATCAATTCTTTCACATACGACAGCCCTATTTTGATCGCATCAGGATCGGTGTTGCGGTTGGTGCTTTCATTAACCCCGAGCCATGATTCCGTAACGGACTCTCCCTGTTTTTTATAGGAGATCACTTTCCAGTAATAATCCGGTTCAAATACATCATTCATTTTTTTTGGGTGTGTTGAACTGATCAGTACACCGGTCCATACTTTAATGCTGTCGATTGCAGGCGTGGTTGCAGTTCCCCGCGATAACTTCATGATGTATTGTTCTACTGCCTGCCACTGGTGCTCGTTAAAATAACTTGCCTGTGGGGCGGTATTGGAATAATACATACTCTCCAGCGCGGCATCCTCCGCAAAATTAAAAGCGCTGAAAGGATTGATATGCCCGCGGTCTCTTTTTTTGTCTGGATGCGCTTTGTTCCAGGAAACATATTGTTTGTTATTGGCTGCTACCCTGCCTTCCAATAACGGATCCGTTGTGAAACGGGAGAATTTACCGGTGCGTGGGGTTTTGAAAGTTGAAGTGGCGTGTGCGGTGGTTTGTATGTAATACCCAAGGAGTTCGGTGGATTGGATGGTATCGAACTGCATGGTGTAGTAGGTGTGGTGGATTGTGATGGTGTGTTGAGAAAAAAGAAACTGCACATTTGCCAACAACATACAAAGAAGGATGTATTTCTTCACAAATTTTATTTATCTCGATAAGATACAATAAGACCATGATAATTTGTAATGATAAATTTAAACACCATTTAAAAAGATATTCTTATCATATTCGTAACCTAAATAAATATCTTTAATGTGTAAAAAAATGCTATGTCAAATATTGAAATAAGAGAAGCTGCTTCTCAGGATATTATTACCCTCCTCCAATTCGAACAAGGCCTCATCTCCGCCGAACGCCCATTCGATAGCACATTAGGGAAAGGAGAGATCCATTATTATGATCTTGAGATGATGATTACCGCGCCGCATATTCAATTATTGGTAGCAGAACTGGATGGTGAACTCATTGCTTCCGGTTATGCCAGGATAGAAGATGCAAAACCATATTTAGAACATAAGAAACATGCGTACCTCGGTTTTATGTACACGGTACCGAAACATCGCGGGAAAGGCGTAAATCAAAAAATCATTGAAGCATTGAAAGAATGGTCCGTTTCAAAAGGGATCACAGAATTAACGCTGGATGTGTATTGTGAAAATGCCCCGGCGATCAGGGCATATGAGAAAGTTGGATTTGTGAAGTACATGATCAGTATGCGAAGAGGGGTATAATTAGTAATTAGTAATTAGTAATTCTCCGCGTTTCCTCTGTGTAACTCTGTGTTCTCCGTGTCTCTGTGGTAAAGCCTTCGCTTAGATAAGTTCCCGATATACGTAATTTTTTTTCACCACAGAGGCACGGAGGGTACAGAGTTACACAGAGAGCCTTCTCTACTTCATCGACCCGAATTCGTTGCTGTAGATCTTTATGAGGAGTAAAGAATAACTGATCAGTAATGGGCCGAAGATAAATCCGAGGAAGCCAAATAATTGTAATCCAACGATCACACCCAGTACAGTTGTGATCGGATGCACATTGCCGATCTTTTTTAATAGCGTGATGCGTGCGAGATAGTCAACATTGCCTGTTACAATAAGACTATAAATCAAGAGTCCTGTTCCATTAAAGCTATTACCGGTTGAGTAAACATACACAACAAGCGGCACCCAAATCAGCATAGTACCTACAACAGGGAAGAATGCAAAGATCCCGGTCATAAACCCCCATAATACATAATCCTTCACGCCAAAGATCCAGTAGCCGAACAATGCGAAGAGTCCTTGTATGATCGAGATCAGTGGAATGCCGATTGCATTGGCCTTGATCATGTTCTTGGTTTCCGCAGCCAGCATGTCGATGTTCTTAGTTCTCAATGGAATAAAATCCTGTATCTTTTTTTCCATGGAAGCGGAGCAGGTAAACATGAAATAGGAGAGAAACAGCATCATGACAACATTGGTCAGGATCATCAATGTGCTGTTAAGAAACGAAGGAATAAGGTCTGCCGCTTTCTTTTGTATGTTTTGTATGTTCGGATCTGTAAATAATTCCTGCCCCGTCCATTTATATACCTGGTCGGAAATAGATTTCAATCCCGTTACAACCTGTTGTTGGTTATTGATGGCCGTTATGATCCTTGATGACAGGATATCGATCGCGAAATAAATAGGAATACCAATACAAACCAGGAAGAGTGTTATGAACATTAATGCCGCGAAACCCGGTTTCCAATGTTTTTCATTTACTAATTTCAAATTCCTGTCACGGCAAATAATATATAGTGTGATGGCGCCGAGAAAACCCGGGAAGAACTGGTAAAGTTCAAGTACCAGCAATAAAACAAGCGCCAATACAAAAACCAGAAACAGTACCTGGCGGATCTTGTTGTTGAAATCAGAGGTCACGGGTGATTTTATTTGCTAAAAATACTGAAAAATCTGTGCCGCCGGTTCCCCGGCCGATCATCTTCAGGCAAAACATAGAAATACTATTTTATTGTATATTCAATACCTTAACAAACATGCCATGCAGAAAACTCCATTTTTTCTTTTTACAATGTTATGTATATCCACTGCCATGTTTGCGCAAAGCAGCACAGTTCCGGTATGGGATGGTTCAAAAAATGTTTCACCAAAAACAGACTGGCTGGTAAAACCTGTTGATGCTTCTGCACAAGTATTCCTAACTGCCGACAATAAAGACCTGGTATTGTATAATGGCCTTGTAAAAAGGGTATTTCGCCTTTCACCCAATCTTGCCTGTATTGATTATACCAATATGGCAGATGGAAAACAACTGTTACGTGCGATAACTGCCGAGGCACGGCTGACTATCAACAATAAAAAATACAATGTGGGCGGTTTGTATGGTCAAACAGAAAGAGCCTATCTGTTATCCGGGTGGCTTGATCAATTCAAAGCTAACGATAACGATTTTCATTACGTATCGTATGCAGTAACAGAGATCCCGGAATATATACACTGGCAAACAAAAGCATGGACAGGAAACAAACAAAAACCTAAGGGTAAAATGATCTCTTTCACTTATCAATCGTCTTTACTAAAAGAACTTGTAGTAAAAGTAAATTATGAATTGTATGATGGGCTGCCACTTATTGTAAAATGGGTGCAACTGATCAACAATGGCAAGGATATATATAAACTGAATCGTGTGGTAAGTGAGCTATTGGCAACGGTAGAAGAAGAAAATTCGGTGATAGGTACCGGTGATGCAGATGAAACACAACGCGATGATGATAAGCCGCTGAATTCATTTCCCAAAGGGATCAAAACACCGCAGGGTATTTATATTGAAACAAACTATGCATTCAACAACGCCATGCGTTATGCATTAAGCGACCAGACTACGCATTGGAAAACCGATAGCGCGTATACTTCGCAGGTTAACTACACCTATTCAACACCTTGTTTATTGGAAGTGTACCCGGATAAAGCTTTGGGTATTGAATTAAAGCCGGGTGAAACATTTAATTCTGTTCGCACGCATGAGTTGCTTATGGATAGTTATGACAGGGAAAGACGGGGTCTTGCTATTCGAAAAATGTACCGAACTATTGCACCATGGGTCACTGCCAATCCTATTTTTATGCACCTGGTGAGCAGGAACGATGAGCAGGTACGCGCTGCCATTGATCAGTGTGTGGCTACGGGGTATGAGGCATTGATATTAAGTTTCGGCAGTCATATCAATATGGAAGATACCTCTGCAAAAAACATTGCAGCCTGGAAAACAAATGCAGTGTATGCGCATAGTAAAGGAATTTTAATCGGCGGTTATTCGTTGTTCAGCAGCCGAAAAATAAGTGAAGCGGATGATGTGGTGAACCCCATAACAGGAAAAACCGGTGGCGCTTTTTTTGGGAATGCGCCGTGTTTCGGTAGTAAGTGGGGATTGGGCTACCGGGATAAGATCAAATACTTTTTTGCGCAAACTGGTTTTGATATCTGGGAGAATGATGGTCCTTATCCCGGGGATGTTTGTGCCTCTGTTACACATCCCGGTCATAAAGGATTGGATGATAGTCAGTGGCGGCAGATTGAAATACAAAAAGAATTATACCGGTGGCTGAATGAACGCGGTGTTTATATCAATGCACCTGATTGGTATTTTCTTGATGGCACGAATAAAACCGGTATCGGGTATCGCGAAGTGAATTTTTCATTGCCACGTGAGAATCAAAAAATCCTGAACCGTCAGAATATTTATGATGGTACCTGGAACATCATACCTTCTATGGGTTGGGGTTTTGTTCCATTAACAAAATACCAGGGCGGCGGGCCTGAAGCGATCCTGGAGCCATTGAACGAGCACCTGAAAGATTATGAGCAGCTGATGATGCAATATTATGGTTCCGGCGTACAGGCCTGTTACCGCGGCCCGCGTTTGTATGATACAGAAGCAACACGACAGACCGTAAGCAACGTGATCAACTGGTATAAACAATACCGCGAGATACTTAACAGCGATATCATTCATCTCCGCCGCGCTGATGGCCGCGATTGGGATGGGATCCTTCATGTGAACCCGCAATTAAAAACCAAAGGCCTGGTGATGTTATATAATCCGCTGAAAGAAGACATCACCCGAAACGTCAAATTACCTTTGTATTATACGGGACTTACACAACAGGTAAGTATCTCTGAAAAAGGTGGAAAGAAGATGGCTAAGACAATGAACAGGAATTACGAAGTGAGTCTTGCTGTTAAAATTCCTGCAGAGAGTTATACATGGTTGGTGATTGAGTAGCTTACGATTTTTTTAAGCACGAATTTTAAACGAATTACACGAATTTATATCAGTCAAGCTTTCGAAACAATTCGTGTTACTGAATGGTCTCACGCATCCACTCGCCTCTTAAAAACATAAAACTGCATATCCGAACGATGTACAAATCCTAAACGTTCATACATTTTAATGGCGCGATGGTTATCGGCAACAACATGCAGGAATGGTGTTTTACCTGTGCTGATTATTTTTTCTGCTGCCAATGAAACGAGTAATGCACCATACCCTTTTCCAGTATGTTCAGGTAAAGTGCATACGGCGCTTATCTCTGTATGCGTATCGAGATGCAGGCGTTCGCCGGTCATCGCAACCAGCTGATCGTTTTCAAATACGCCAGTGTAGTTGCCAAATGCAATGGTCCTTTCCATAAAGGGGCCGGGTTTGGTTATGGCAGTTAATGCGAGCATACCCGGTACATGTGTTTCATTCAATGACCGGATGTCTATATCGGGAATGATTACAGGTAAAAAAGTGTTGCACACCATTTGATGTAAAGTAATAGAGAAACGTAAATCCCATAACGAAGAAAGTGTAACCGGTTCTTTTCTTACTACCGACCATGAGCGGTTGGCAGGGGCGTGATCATAAAAATACTTCTGCATTGCTTCGTTCCAATCGGGGAGGGCAGCAAACGGAGCAATATCAGCAGGAAAGTACCCGGCTATTTTATCGCCTATATTAAAACGGCTATCGGCGCTGTTGAGTGCGTGCCAGGCGGGGTTATCTAATGGTTGCAAACAAGAAATTTAGAACACAAAAATAAAGATTGTTTGCGTGCTATAAGAAACTTATAAACAAAGAAGGGCGCCACAGATTAGCACAGAGAAAAAATCTGTGCTAATCTGTGGATCTGTGGCAAAAAAATCACATCTCTATTTTAAAAACAACCGCCTCTGTTTTTGCATCAATAAGATTTGTGTTGATGTACAATTTTCCATCCTGCTTCCTGTAAATTATTTTTTGATCCGTTCCTAATAACCGTATATTTTTTGCAGAAGTAAATTGCTGACCGGGTAAAACCAATTCCGTACTGAGTTTTTCATTTTCTCCCAGTTGATATATCGCATAAATGGCATTTGATTTTTTTGTGAATGCCCAGTTGCCTCGTCTTGGTAATTTCGGATCCGCTTCTGTATCATAGACCGCTTCGCTGTTGATCCGCATCCATTTACCAACCTGTTGTAGGCGTTCATAGGCAACAGGATCCCATTCACCATCGGGTCCCGGACCAATGTTGAGTAAAAGGTTGCCATTTTTACTGATGATATCAGTCAGCATATGAATGATCTTTCGAGATGATTTGTATTTATCATTCGGAACAAATGACCATGAATTACCCATGGTAATACAACTCTCCCATGGATAAGGAAGATAACTATCAGGCACCTGTTGCTCGGGGGTTACATAGTTTTCATATTCGCCATGCACGGTTCTGTCAACCACCAATAAACCTGGCTGATGCGTACGTGCCATTTTTGCAATGCGTGGCATATCAATATCCTGGTTATAAGGAATCGTTCGCTGCCATTCAACTGAGGTGTCGATGCTGCTGAAAGGACGAACCCAGCCGCCATCTAACCAGAGAATATCCATTCTGCCATAATCTTTCATCAGTTCTTCTACCTGGTTATATGTAAACTGTTTAAATCCTTCCCATCTTTCGGGATATTTTTTGGGATCGTAAGAAACATTGCGGGTCTTGGGAGGAAAATATTTCCACCAGTAATCTTTTGTATTCCAATCGGGTTTGGAAAAATAAGCCCCGATCATAAAATCATTTTTTCGAAAAGCGCTGAATACTTCTTTGGCCACATTGGCTTTTGGATTACCGGCAAATGGTGATTTGCTTCCTGTGATCTTATATTCTGTTTGTTTACTATCGAACATGCAAAATCCGTCATGATGCTTGGTAGTGAACACAACATATTTCATTCCTGCATCTTTTGCAGCCGCTGCCCAACGTTCAGGGTTGAACTTAACAGGATTGAAAGTGGTTTGTAAGTTTTCATATGCTTTCAGGTAAGTGTACCAGTCGGCAGCATACGGACCTTTTCTTTGTGTCCAGTCTTCATCTTCGGGGCAGATGCTCCAGCTTTCCACCACACCCCATTGGCTATAGGTTCCCCAATGCATGAGCAACCCGAATTTTATTTTTTTCCAATCCGCTAGTTTTTCTCTTACCAATGGATCGGAAGGCAGCTGGTATTGATAGCTGGCATTGTGTTGTTGCGCGGATAGATTTGTGCTGAGGAAAAAGGCAACACAAATAATTTTTATCAATTTCAAAGTGTCGAATTTAGAATTGTTTAGCGGCTATAAATTTTCATAATCCAAACCGTGCCTTTGTGCCTTGGTGTGAAAATTAAATTGCACACCAAGGCATAAAGGCACGGTTTATTTGAAGACCTTTTTCAAAAACGTATCTATATAATTCACCATCGGCTCAAACCATGGATCAAATAAAGGAAAACCATGAGGTGCATCTCCAAATGTATGCGTCTCGTTATAAATGTTGTATCCGTTCAATACCTTATTATAATCCTCTCTCCCCGCATGCATCCTCGCCACACTGCTGTTGATGAATAAAGTGGGTGGGGTATTGCTGCTTACATAATTTAATGAAGACCCTGTTTCCCAAATTTTTTCATTTCCTTTTTTTGGATAACCAAACCAATAGGTGGCGGCAGATGTTCTTTTGCTGTCATCACCTTCGCCTGATTCAGAATGTGTAAAGGATAAGATGCCATCCATATCTATCACCGCATGTACATTGGTTGGGGTGGCTGTTTGCCCATTCGTTCCTTCAAACAAAGGCATGTTGCCTGTAACACCTAAAAAAGCAGCGAGTTCACCGCCTGCAGAAAAACCTGCGGCTACAATACGTGAGGTGTCAAGATTATATTTTGCTGCATTGTTTTTTACCCAACGGGTAACCGCTTTCAGATCATACACAGCCGCCGGGAAAAGCGCTTCTGTAGAGAGCCTGTACTCAGGCGTAAAACAAACGTAACCAAGTGCAGCCAATTTTTGCGCAAGTGGATAATGTTGTGTACGGTTACCGGTGCGCCATCCTCCGCCATGGATCATGATCACAGTTGTGCGTTTAGCCTTGCTTTTTTCTTTGGGATAAAAAACATCTGTTAACAGTTTCCTGCTACCGATGGTTGTGTAGAGAATATTTTTTTCTTCTGCTACGGCCGGGTTTTTAAATTCTGTGATCAGTTTAATAAAGGGATGTGTTTTTTTCGTATTCTCAAACGCCGCATGATTACCATAAGACGTATCACGCTGCCCGGTGAGCCCTGCAGTAGATTGTGCTGTTGAAGTAAATACGCTACAACACAGCGCCACGACAGATAAATAAGTTATGAATTTCATACAGTCCCCAATTAGATGCATAAATTACAGACAATAATGGTAACATAAAAATTATCACTTACGAAACTGCCATGAAAAGCTCAGCCACTTGGCATGATTTTTAGATACTTCGAATAGTATGTCACTTCAAACCCAAATTATCTGGCTTTTTGTGCTGGCGATCCCGGTAGCTTGTATTGCCTGGACGGTAACGCATGAAGAAGTGTTTAAGGAAATACATGAGTACTGTGTAGAAAAATCCAAAACCTGTAAAACCATTATCCAGCGAAAGTTTTTTTACCTGTTCACCTGTGAGTATTGTTTTAGTCATTATGTAACGATATTCATGCTGATCATTACAAACTATACTTTATTATATACCGACTGGCGTGGTTACCTGATCGGCGGTTTTTCTATCGTGTGGATCGCCAATCTATACATGAGCCTGTTTGTTCTCCTGCGCATGGATATCAAGAAAGAGCGGGCAGAAGCCACTTTAAAGGAAGATGAGGTAAAGAACCAGAATGCCAATTAGTAGTTAGCAATTAGTAGTTAGTAATTGGGAGGAATCGTGTTAACTTTGGGATTGGGGGATTAGGCTTAATTACTAACTACTAATTATTAATTACTAATTAACATGTGGTGGATCTACGCATTACTCTCAGCTTTCTTCGCGGCGCTTACGGCCATCTTTGCCAAGATCGGCATTGCCAATGTGAATACAAATCTCGCCACAGCCATACGAACGGTAGTGATCTTAGTGGTTGCCTGGGGTATTGTTTTATCGCGCAGCGAGCAGAAAGGGTTGGCTACTTTGTCGAAACATAACTTGTTGTTTCTTGTTATTTCAGGTATAGCCACAGGACTCTCATGGGTATTTTATTTTAAGGCGATGCAGGTGGGAAAAGTTTCACAGGTAGCGCCTGTTGATAAACTGAGTGTGGCACTGACCATCATACTGTCTGTTGTTTTTCTGAAAGAAGTACTGACGATAAAAATGGTGATCGGCGCATTGCTCATCATTGCAGGTACGATTGTGTTGATCGTGTAACCGTGTGTTATATGCTATTTATTCCATGTGGCTTTTATTGGAGTCAATCGTATACTATCTATTTTATAATTACTTCCGCCGCTGACGGTTAGTGAATGATAGTTTTCATTTGGAAAGAAAATGGATGTCATAGTAGTAAGACCGTTGTCAGCAAATAATTCAGCAGAAGCGTCGTCGATAACCAATACTAGATTCATTTCCTTGTTTATGCTTATCCTTTTTGAAACAATACGTTTTGCAAAACCTTTTTCAAAATCCTTTTTGCCTGACTCGGTTCTGTCTATAAAATAACTATTGCTGTTTTTATCATAGCCAGCTACCCACTTTTCATTTTTTTGATTTGATATACTGATTGAAAAATTTTCGGATGCGTTGCAATGGAGTGCTAATGTGGCAGGGCCGGAAAATGTTTTATTATAGTTACTTATATTTTTTTCTTCCGATGCTGTTCCCTCAATGGCCGAAAACTCTCTTACAGGAATTGACCTCAGATAGTATTCCCCGTTCACCTGTTCAACACTTAATTCGCGAGGGATGGTCATGGCGCTCCGCCATTTTTCAGTAGGCACTGATTGTGCATATTGCCAGTTGCTCATCCATCCTAAAAATATCCTGCGTTCAGCGGTGTTGGACCAGGTAACACCGGCATAATTATCTGTACCCGCATCTATCCATTTGGTGCCTTTTTGTGTAGTGGTGTATGTTTTACCATCAAAATCCCCAACAAAATATTGGGTTGCTGATCCTCCCTGCGGCCCACCTGGGTTTATGCTTACGAGTAATACCCAAACAGTTTTTCCATTGTGTGTCATAGGAAAAAGATCAGGGCATTCCCACACGCCGCCATGTGCGCCCAGTTTGTCGCCGAACTCAGATTCCTTACTCCATTGTTTGAGATCGGCGGAGGAATAAAAACTAATCCTGTCTTTGGTAGCCAATGTCATGATCCATTTATTCGCTTTTTCATTCCAGGATACTTTGGGATCGCGGAAATCTTTGATGCCAGGGTTTTTCAATACAGGATTACCCGGGTATTTTATCCATGTACTTCCCTCATCAATACTGTATGCAATGCTTTGATTTTGAAAATTATTTTTCCCGTCTTTTTCTCCTTTTGGGTCATGGTGTGTGAAAATGGCAACCAATGGAATTTTTCCATCTTTTCCAAAACCGGAGCTATTATTCTTATCCGCCACTACGCTTCCTGAAAAAATATAACCCAGGCTGTCCGGGTACAAAGCAATTGCCTGTTCTGTCCAGTGAACAAGATCCTTGCTTGTAGCATGGCCCCAATGCATTGGTCCCCATACGGTACTATCCGGATAGTATTGAAAGAAGAGATGCCAGGTATCATTGAAATACACCATTCCGTTCGGATCGTTCATCCATTTCTCTTTTGGAGAAAAATGTATTTGTGGTCGGTGTGGTTCTGAATGCGTGGGTGCGATTTGCGGGTCTGTATTCTCCTTACAGCCGAAAAAAATCAACACGAGTAAAACCGGGGCATATTTCATAACAGGTAAAATGCGGATCGGAACAGCAGTAAATAGACGACCCATGTTAACGTATCTATAAAAATAATGAATTTTTTCCCCCGTATCTAACTCCTTTTTCATGCTGATTACCGGTTACGGGCATGATTATTTAGATAGACTGGTATTCCTACATATTTTTAAAATCAATCAACATGAAAAAAATCATTAGCAGTGCGTTGATCGTCTCGGTATTATTTTTTGCGTCCTGTAGTGGGCCCAAAGATCCAGAGATCAACCAGAGTGTTACAACAGATGTTCAGGCAGTTACGCCGGGTATCACTACGGACGTAAAGGATGGAGTGGTAACACTTACAGGCCAGGTAAAAGACGAAACAACGCGTACCGCTGCAGAAGATGCGGCTAAAAAAGTAAGCGGTGTTAAAAGTGTAGTGAACAATATCACAGTGGTGGCTCCGACTCCTGAGCCGGTTGTTACGCTCTCAACAGATGCAACATTACAGAATGCAGTTAACGACTTGATCAAAGAATACCCTGATGTTACCGGTAAAGTAACAGATGGCGAGATCGTAATAAATGGCGAGATTACCAAAGCAGGATGGGCAAAGCTGAAACCCGCACTCGAAGCGCTTAACCCGCGAAGGCTTAATTCGGAAATATTGCATATTAAATAACCGTATTCTTATTGGCTTACATGAAAAACCAACCTGGTAACGGGTTGGTTTTTTCATTAGGTGGGTGATCAGTTTATTGATTTAACTTCATATACCTATCGATCAAAAAATCAACCCATGCATATCTGTAAACACTTTCCGGTTTGTTTGCTGTTCATCTTATCCGCCATAGCGGGTACTGCACAAAAACCTCTGCGTGTAGCAGTAGCCGGCATCTCACACGGACATGCCGCATTTATTTTGGGAAGAAAACCAAACACTGATATAGAACTGGTTGGTGTTTGTGACTCGAATAAAGAACTGGCTCAGCGTTATGCTGGCAGGTATCATTTCAGTCCTGCACTTATTTATGATGACCTGGATAAAATGCTTGATCTGGTAAAACCCGAAGCAGTGCTTGCCTTCGGTTCTATTTATGATCATATGCGTGTGGTGGAAAAATGTGCACCGCGCGGTATTCATGTGATGGTTGAAAAACCTTTGGCTACTACATTGGCGCATGCAAAGAGAATGGAGGAACTGGCTTCACGTTATAAGATTCATATACTAACCAATTTTGAAACATCCTGGTATCCATCTACTGCAAAAGTATACCAGCTTGTGCAGGATAGTAATTACACGGGAACCATACGAAAATTGGTGATACATGATGGACACCAGGGGCCGAAAGAAATAAATGTAAACCCTGAATTCTTTGAATGGCTCACAGATCCAGTACTAAATGGTGGTGGTGCGCTAACAGATTTCGGATGTTATGGTGCTAACCTGGCAACCTATTTAATGAAAGATGAAGAACCTGTTTCAGTAACAGCTGTTACCTCGCATTACAAACCATCCATTTATCCAAAAGTGGAAGATGAGGCAACGATTGTTGTACAATATCCCTCTGCACAATGCATCATCCAGGCATCATGGAACTGGCCCTTCGGCAGGAAGGATATGGAAGTGTATGGCGATTCGGGATATATTGTTACAATAGATAACAGCGCGATGCGTGTGCGAAGTGCGCAGATGAAAAAAGAAAAACTGTTAAGCGTAACACCGAATGATATACCGGTATACACAGATCCTTTTTCTTATCTCGTAGATGTAATCAGGAACAAAATCAAAGTTCCCGCAAAAGGATTGTATTCATTGGAAAACAATGTGCAGGTGGTGAGGATCCTTGATGCCGCACGAAGGTCTGCAGAGAGTGGGAAAACGGTATTGTTGAAAAAAGGAGACTAATGGATTTTTAAGCCTGGAGACTGGAGTTATCCCGAATATTCGGGATAGCTCCAGTCTCCAGATTTCTATAAATGTTTCTCTACTACATGATAGAAAAAAATGGACGGCGGCCCTTCTACACCACCGGCTTTCATTTTATCGGTAAGTCTTTTATCATTCATAAATGCTTTGGCTTTGGCTTCATCATTCACCACACAAATAATCGTGACCATACGATTATCCCCAACGGTATATCCTACCATCCTGTCGGATAAGCCGGCATCCATTCTTGCCTGTTTATCATCATCAAATACTTTTTTCCAGATATCCCAATCTTGTACTTTGTGTTTGATCATCACACGTGCAGATTGATCCGTTTTGGAACTGTCATTGAAAACACGATGTATATAATCTATTTCGGGAGCGCCGCTTACGCCTGCTTTTTGCATCACTTCTTTTAGTTTCGGATCAGCGACCATGGCTTTGGCCTTGGTTACATCATCCATGTAAAAGATAACCATAACCGTGTTAGGATCTTCGTCTCCACGGGCTACAATATGGTCATGTAAACCGTTGGCCAGGCGATTACTGCTGTCTGCGTCGTACAACGGTTTCCATTTGGTATAATTGACCACTTTGTGTTTGATGAACATTTCTTCCTTTAATTCCTGCGGCTGGCTGGCGTTGGCAACTGCAGTAGTGTCTTTACTGTCTTTTTTATCAGTCCCTGAATTGCACGATACAAGGATTGTTATAAGCAGCACCGGCAACAGTTTGCTACAACTGGTTACATGTTTCATGTTGGTTGTTTTAGAATGATAAGAGTGTGTGTAAACAAATTACTGAAGTTGCAGAGTATTTGCAAGAGTTAAAGACATGCCCGGCTTACAAATCATTTTGAGTGATGAGCCTGCTTTGCGGTCTTGTGTTCAGTTTGAACTAATCGGTAATAATTTCGGGTATCCAGTTGAAGTTTTGATTGCTTAAGTACTGGAATTCCATCACTTGGTTATTTAATTTTTTTTTAATCTATTTACTAGGGAAACATCAATTGTTTTGTTAATATTTGTAGTATAAGATTTACTAACATGTAGTGTTTTGCACTAGACACCCGGTTAAAACACCGGGATTTATTTCCAATCTTCCACATTTTTAGCGCAAAATCGTTTGATTTTTAGCGAAAAAAAATTCTTGGTAAATATCCAAATTCGTAGTCCGGGTTCCACAATTACATCTGTAATAAATAATTGATTGTGAGATCGTTAGAAATGTGTGTATAGGTTTGTGAGGATGGCAATTAGAATTCTTAATAACAATAAGTACCCATTATAAACAAACCAAAACGAGGTCCCTGGCAAATGAAACAGCTGAATAGTCAGTAATCTTTTCCCAGAGCTTACCTTTTAACGAGCCAAACATGAGAAATTCTACTACACTACGAAAAAGAATCCTTGCTTTTATCCTGCCGATCCTGCTATTGGTAGCTGGCGCAGGAAGTTTGAATGCCCAGGTTGGGTATTCGGTTTCCTATTTAGGCAAGGCAACCAACGTAAATAACGAAAGTGTATTTACCTGGCGTTTAGATCAAAAATATGCTACGGCAAACGGCCTTAGCCATTTTGATATTCAGAGGACCTGCTGGTCCGTATCAAGTGTAAGCTCTATAGAATATTCTACAACCAGTGAAACATCGGGGTATATGCCTTTAAGCTCTGACACGACTGATGGATCCATTAAGGGTTTGGCAGGTGCAGAAAATTTTAAATACATACATTCTACCCCAACTTCTGAGGCTTCAACTTTTTATTATGTACGACTCACGTTAAAAGGAAATTTTGCAGAAGGTTCCGGAACGTTTATGGCGAAAGGTGGACAAACACCGTATTTCCTTACAACGACTGTTCCGGTTGCAACTGCGAATACTATAGCTGTAAGTGTAAATAGTTCTACAGCATGTTTAGGATCATCAGCAACGGTAACCGCTACACCAACTTTTGGTTCAGCAGGTGATTATAATTACGTATGGAGCGGGCCAGGAACGAATCCTGGCAATGTGTCAAGCTTTACTACTACAGCGGCAGGAAATTATACTGTGGTAATCTCAAATAAATTAACCCCCGAAGGTTGCTTAAGTGCAAGTGCCAGCGGAACAGTAGGCTTTATTGCACCACCAGCGGTACCAACAGTAGCTGTAATACAGCCGGCATGTAACGGATCAACCGGAACAATTAATGTAACTGCTACAGCTGCAAATGGTATTACTTATAGTATTGATGGAGCTAACTACCAGTCAGGTACTACATTTAGTGGTCTTACTGCCGGTACTTATACAGTATCTGCGAAAAATGCATGTGGTACACCATCATCTACAACAATTACAATAGTTGAGCCTACTAAAGTGGTAGCCTCAGTATCAGCGAACAGGATCTTATGTAACGGTGGAACAACCACAGTAACAGTAAGCGCTGTAGGTGGAACAGGTGAGTATACAGGAGTTGGCGAGTTCACAGTAGGAGCGGGAACTTATAACTATACAGTAACAGATGCGAACGGTTGTTCTTCAACAGTTTCTATCACCGTTGCTGAACCAACTAAAGTAGTGGCTTCAGTATCAGCCAACAGGATCTTATGTAACGGTGGAACAACCACAGTAACAGTAAGCGCTGTAGGTG
>JAZKBT010000004.1:326389-350042 GCA_040388475.1 Bacteroidota bacterium
TGGCGAGTTCACAGTAGGAGCGGGAACTTATAACTATACAGTAACAGATGCGAACGGTTGTCCTTCAACAGTTTCTATCACCGTTGATGAGCCTACTAAAGTGGTTGCATCATCAACGGCAGGCAGGATTTTATGTAATGGTGGAACAACCATTGTAACAGTAAGTGCGGCCGGTGGAACAGGTAATTATACGGGAGCTGGCACATTCGAAGTAAGAGCCGGAACTTATAACTATACAGTAACTGATGCGAATGGTTGCTCAGCAACTACATCAATAACTGTTACACAACCTGATGCATTAACAGCATCAGCAGCAGTCGGTACCATAGTATGTAACGGTGGAACTACTTCAGTAGTAGTAAGTGCAACAGGTGGAGCTGCTCCATATGCAGGAACAGGTATTTATAGTGTAAGAGCTGGTGCTTATTCTTACACAGTAACTGATGCGAATGGTTGTACATCAACTGTATCAGGAACGATAGCTGACCCTGCCAAGATCACCGTATCTGCAACAGGTGCTTCAAATATATGCGTAGGAACTCCATTTACACTGAGTGCAAGTAGTGGTGTATCATATAGCTGGACTGGTCCTAACGGATTTACTTCTACCAGCAAAAACCCAACTGTAAGCAACGCTGTGATGGGCAATGCAGGAACCTACACTGTAACTGTAACGGATGCGAATGGTTGTTCTAATACGGCAACTGCTTCTGTAACAGTAAAAGTTTGTACAGGTATCTATCCCACAGAAGTTACGCCTACTGGCTTTAATGCCGGAACAGGAGTACAGTTACCTTATGTATGTTTGACATTAAAATCAACCACTAAAAATGGTGCAACAACTTCAGTAATTACGAATGCAACACCAGGCGTGTTCTTCTATTACACAAACATTATTGTACCAGCTGCTAATTTCTCCCTGTGGGTTAAACAAACAGCACCAGCAGGCGCACCTCGATATTTGTTAAACCAGGGTCAAGCCTTTATTTTCTCAAACGGTGGTACAACCAAATTGGCTACCGGTGTTGATAAATCTGGTGATGCGCTTGTCAATATAACAAATGCTGTACCTGGTTCTGTAATAACTATTTCTGTGAAATATGATGCAAAATCAGTCGTAACAAGTACTGCATATCCAGCCAGCATTTTCGCTAATAGTAGTGCACTGTACAAATTTGAAACCTTATTATCAACTTCAGGACCTGCAACATCAGGTAGTAATGCTATACCTAACACCGCTACTTCGATATCATCAAGCAATTGTGCCGGTGGTGTTGCAATAGCTGCAGTAACAAGCAAGGCAGTAACAGCGACAGAAGAGGTTGTTGAATCAGCGGTTACAGTAAGTGCATTCCCTAATCCGTTTGCAAATCGTATCACTTTCAAAGTGACTTCACCAATATCTGGTAATGCTGCTCTGGAATTATTCGATATGGCCGGAAGAAAAGTGGCCATGCCGTTCCAGGGTACTGTTGAAGCGGGTGTTACAAAAATGATAGGATATGATGTTCCTTCTGCTAACAAAGTGCCAATGGTGTACAAGTTCAGCGTGGGTAGCAAAACCTTCACCGGTAAATTGATGCCGCTGCAATAAGATTGAAAGGTTCGGAAAGTATTTCTAAATAATAAAACGATTTAAAGCAGGTGCTCCGAAAAGACACCTGTTTTAAATCGTTATGCACCGGCGCTGCTCCCCAGTTGCCCCATAGTCAGTTCCATTGCATAAAACTGGTTAAAGAGCATGCGGTTTAATTTCATTGTCAATCCCTCCAGCCCCATCTCCTTATTGTATTTGAAAACATCGTAATTGAGCCTGTCGTTCCGGTTCAATGCATTCCTGCCGAATTTCAAATCCCTTGAGTCATCATATAATCCATGTTTATAAAAGCTTTCTCTATTTTCTTCCCTGGGGATATTGGTATTTTTACTTTGCCGTTTGCGGGCTCTGCGGAAAAAAACTCATGGTAGTTTTAATGTAAGCTTTGGTGTTATGAATGGATATATAATCTCTTTTACTATCCGCTGTTTCCTGCTGCTGCCTGCAGCAGTTATGAACATTGCTGCAAAGGCGCAGGATGATCTTAACCTGAACCAGCGCATTGGTAAAGTGGATTCCGCAGGGATCTTCTTTAGTACTGATCAATATTCCTGGTGCAGCAGCGTGATCAAAGGAGAAGACGGTAAATACCATATGCTTTATTCACGATGGCCACATGGTAAACGTTTGCCCGATGATGATCCTATGAACTATATTTTTGACGGCTTCAGGGGATGGAATAAATATTCAGAGATCGCTCACGCAGTGGCCGACAGGATAGAAGGACCTTATCATTATGTTAGTACGGTACTGAAAGGCGATGGAGATAAAAAACGCTGGGACAGGTTTACGATGCACAATCCACAAGTGCGTAAATTCGGCAACACATACTACCTGTATTATATCAGCAATGATTTCGACAGCTCATTGTATAGTGATAACAAAAATTTTTCTGCTGAATGGAAACACTGGCTTCGTTATAATTCTACGCAGAAGATCGGTGTGCTTAAATTCAGAAATTTCGCGGAACTGGTGAAGGGGAAATATACACGGCCCGCTAAACCACTCATGAGACCCGATAGTGTAAACACTTTTGAAGTAACCACCAATCCTACGGTTACACGCGGACCCGATGGCAGGTATTATATGATGTATAAATCCCGCAAACCGAATGTGGGCAATATGACTTTCTGGATGGCAGTAAGTAACCGACCCGATGGACCCTTCATATTGTTGTCGGAAGTATTTACCAGCGCAGAGATGGCCTGCGAAGATCCCTGTATCTGGTACGACCGCCAACGTAAACGCTTTTATGCTGCAGCAAAATATTATTCTAACAGCAGATTGCTGGCGCCACAGCATGGAGCATTGGTGCTGATCACTTCAGAAGACGGTGTGCATTGGAAATCTGCCACACATTCACTCATTTCGCTGCGCGAAATCACATTCACAAATGGAAAAAAAATAAATCTTGCTCATTTGGAAAGACCTTTTGTAATGACGGATACGAACGGAAATGTAACCGGTCTTTTTGCCGCTGCCTCCATACAGGAACCCGCGAAAACAGGAACAGGTATTCCCTTTGAGCAGAATACGTTTATTGTTTATCTTCCTGTTCACTGATGTATACTAATATTTAATTTGAATGAAAAATATTGCATCACTCACGCCTGCTAATATGAAACGGGTTATCGTACTGCCCGTTCTGTTTGCGTTGTTATATACGCTACCTTTTTTCCTGCTATCATGGAAAAACATAGACAGTGATACAAAAACACCCCAAGTTTCTTCACCCAATGTGATACTGATACTGATGGATGATATGGGTTATGGCGACCTGGAATGTTATGGCGGCGGTCCCTATAAAATGCCCAATATCACAAGGCTCGCAGCAGAAGGGATGCGTTTCACGAATTATTATGTGGCCCAGGCTGTTTGTACTGCTTCACGTGCTTCACTCCTTACAGGTTGTTACCCTAACCGTATTGGCGTAAACGGTGCATTCAGTCCCTCTTCCCCAATTGCATTGAACCCGGAAGAAGAAACCATTGCTTCCATACTCAAAAACAAAGGATACAGGACCGCCATGTATGGTAAATGGCACCTTGGGCAGAAAGCGCCTTTTCTTCCCACTTCCTATGGGTTTGATGAATTTACCGGGCTGCCTTATTCGCATGATTACTGGCCCGTGAATTATGATGGAAAACCTTTGGACACCACCACCCAACGCGGCCGTTGGCCCGTGTTGCGTTTGATAGAAGGAAATACGCCAGGTAAAGCCATCACTAACCTCGATGAAGCAGGACAACTAACCGGTTTGTATACAACCAAAGCAGTTGAGTTTATCAAACGAAATAAAAAAAATCCTTTCTTCCTTTATCTCGCACATCCCATGCCGCATGTGCCATTGGCTGTTGCACCGGGGTTTAAAGGAAGGTCACATACGGGCCTGTATGGAGATGTGATGACCGAGATAGACTGGTCGGTGGGTGAGATCATGAAAGCACTGGAAGCCACAGGACTTACCAAAAATACCATCATCATTTTTACAAGTGATAATGGTCCCTGGTTAACCTATGGCAACCATGGAGGCAATACGGGAGGTTTGCGTGAAGGAAAAGGTACTGCCTGGGATGGAGGCGTGAAAGTGCCCATGCTGATGAAATGGCCCGGTCATATACAGCCCGGTACTGTATGCAATAATCTTGCAGCGAGTATGGATATCCTGCCCACACTCGCTTCTATCTGCAAAGCAAAACAACCTGTGAAAAAAATTGATGGAGTAGAGATCACATCCCTGCTGCAAAATAAACCAGGTGCTAATCCACGCGATGAATTTGTCTATTATTACGACCGCTGTAGTTTAAAAGGTATCCGCAAAGGGTATTGGAAACTGGTGTTCCCCAATAACTCGCAAACCTATAAAAAGATCACAGCCGTTAACAATGATGGATGGCCCGGTACTTACGCAAGTACACAGGTGCAGTTGGCGCTGTATGACCTGCGCAGTGATCCGGGTGAAACGCTCGATCTGAAAGAACGCTATCCGGAAGTCGTGGCACAGTTAACAACCATTGCTGATAAATACAGGAAAGAAATAGGGGATGACCTTACCAAAGAACCTGGATCTGAAATACGGCCGGCGGCTAAAGTGAACCTCAGATAAATATAGCTCGTGCGATCAGAAAACGCAAAGAAGCCCAATCTCTTTAAAACGACTTTTGGATATTGTGATAGGGTAAGATCGTTTTTTTTGCAAAAATGGAGTATGTTTATTTTGCAATAAACTACCCAGGCAGTTCTAAACAAAGTAATAATGAAAATAGACTTCCGTCTAAGAATTGCGCTAAGTTTTTTCTTATTGGCTTGTGTAGCTGTGCTGGATTATAATATCCCGCATGAAGCGAACACTGCCATATTGTATGCACTCCCTGTTTTTGTATTCTCCAGCATTAAAAGGTTGAGACTGTTGCCTTCAATCTTTTTTGCCTGTACTGCAGCCTTGGTGTGGGGAATCATAGATTATGCTACTAATCAGGATCCGGAAACCAGGTTCATGATCTACAATGTTTTTTCCCGTTGTATTTCATTTACGCTCGTCGCAGTATTGTTAAACAGGCTCATGGTAGAGAAGAAATTGCGGCAGATCATTTCAGATCAGAAAGAGAAGCAGGATGAGTTAAACGTAAAACTGCAAACTTCCAATGAGGAACTGAACAAATTAGTAGGTATGGCCGCACATGATATCCGGAATCCTGTGGGAGCGATACAGATGACAAGTGAAATGTTACTGGAAGATCCATCCATACAAGGTGAAGCGAAAGAGTTTATTGGAATGATCAATGAGGCTGCTACCCATTCTTTGCTGATTGTGAATGATACATTGAATATCAGCCAGATTCAATCCGGTACTGTTCACCTGAAGATCACTGATACAGATTTTATTGCATTTATCAGGGATTGTCTCCGGTTGAATGAATACCTGGCCACGAAGAAACAACAAAAAATAGCGTTTGAAACATCTGTACAGTTTGTGTACACTGCTTTCGATAAAAGCCGGATATCGCAGGTGGTTAATAATCTTCTGACCAATGCCATCAAGTATTCAAATATGAATACACTGATTAGGGTAAAAGTTGATTATGCGGACAAGGATCAAACATTTATTAAAACGGAAGTGATCGACCATGGGCCGGGTATCGAAAAAAAATTTCATGCTACTTTATTTGAACCCTTTGCTACAACCGATAACAAACCTACAAACAATGAATCCAAAACAGGACTGGGCCTGGCCATCGTAAAAAAGATCATCAACCTGCATCATGGCACGATCGGTTTCGACAGTGAAATAGGAAAAGGTTCTTCTTTTTTCTTTACAATACCGGTTTCACAAAAAGGATTTGACAGGTAGATTTTCTCGTCTCTGCAAGGTGTACTTCTTTATCTTATCATCAAGCCGTTACCCAAAAAGCAGGGAACACTCTTTTTCAATGTTGAGAACACCAGTTACGATTTTCAAGACTATATTTCTATATTCACTTAAAATACGTTTTATGAAAACAGCTACGCTGATTATGTTCCTGATCATCCCCATGCTTGTTTTTTCACAAGGCGGTTCTGAAATATTTTTATTGGATATGCAGGTGAAAGGCAAAACGGTAACGCTTTCCAATCCTGTGAACATTACCAATCACAAAGGATATGATAACCAACCTTTCTTCTCACCCAAAGAATCCATCCTGTATTTTACTTCCGACAGGGATACTGCCAATACCGATATTAAAATATATAATTACCAAACGGGGATCACTTCTTTTTTGACCAATACACCTGAAAATGAATACTCTGCCACAGTTACGCCTGATGGTAAATTCATCTCCTGCATCATAGCAAGAAAATCACCTTTCGCACAGGACCTCGGAAAATACCCGGTGAAAGGCGGCGAGCCTGTTATACTGATCAATAACCTGGTAGTGGGTTATCATGCATGGATCGATGATAACAGGCTGTTGTTATTTGTACTGGACGGCAACGGGCACAACAGCTTGCACTACTATAACCTGCTTACGAAAGAAGATAAGGTGATTGCACAAAACCCGGGACGCACACTTCGCAAAATTCCCGGTCAGGATGCGATGAGCTTTGTTGACAAAACAGATTCGCTAAGCTGGAAAATAAAAAAACTGGATATAACCACTATGCAGATCTCAGATATCGGACCCACATTGTTGCGGAAGGAGGATATGGTATGGACCAGCAACGGAATCATTATTATGAGTGATGGAACATCGCTGTTTTCATTACAAACCGGCAGCAATGAAGGTTGGCAAAAAATAAATTTCCCAAACAACAATTCATCTATGCAAGGCATTACACGTTTGGCAGTAAATGCAGATAATTCAAAATTGGCAATGGTTGTAAGGGAATAATCCCGGGGAAACAACACCCTCACTCAGTAAGGATTCGTGTATAAAACAAGGGCATCGCATTACACGATGCCCTTATTTATTATGAGTGTATTAGTATCCGGGGTTCTGCTGCGGCTGCATCCCGGGGTTTGCATTAATTTCTGCCTGAGAAATAGGCAGTAAAGTTTTATAGAATGATCTGTCGATTGTTTTAGGACGGGTAGGCACCGATATGGCGATGATGTCGTCGTTAAATGTGATCGATTTATTCAGTCGGATCATATCAAAAAATCTGTGTCCTTCACCATACAGTTCTTTGCTTCTTTCATCAAGGATCATGTCTAAGGTTACCGTTAATGCGGTTGCCGGAACCAAAAGGGGTGCACGTTTCCGGATGGCATTAAGGTAAGTGGCTGCTTTGGTCGCATCAGTAGATAAAGCAGCTTCCGCCGCAATTAGATAGATTTCAGATAACCTTATTACTTTGAGATTTACTGCTGTACCGGTTGTTTTTCCATCTCCGGCCATTGCAAGGTTTCCGCTGTATTTATACAAAGCTCCTTTGCGCGGAGCAGCGGTAGTGGAAATCTCATCGTCGTTCATCACACCCCATCTTACATCGGTTACATCCTGTTTTAACCTGTTTAAAAAATAATCACTCGCTATGAACCAGCCTAAAATAGTACTTCCACCATCACCTTTTTTTCTGTGGTAGGCACCAATGGAACCTGCACCCAGATCACCTTCGAGTGGATAAACGCCTATCTCAAAAATAGATTCTGAACCAAACTGTGTTTTCCATGAGTCTACCCAGTTGGCATTGGTATACAGCGTATACACATTGCTGAGGATGATCTCTTCTGCTGATTTTAAAGCATTGGCATAGTCTTTCATATACAGGTATACCCTTGCCTGCAACGCTATATTGCCATAATAATTGAGGAAGCCATTGGCTTTTGTTTTGGCCAATAATGGAGCGCCTGCTTTTAAGTCGGCTAATATTTGAGTGTAATTGTCACTCACCGTATTCCTGAGTGGCTGCGCCGATGATGTCAAAGGCTTTGTAATATTGGGAACACCAAAGGCGGTTTTGTCAAGGTCATACGTTTTGCCATAAAGTCTAACCAGGTCAAAATACATCATTGCCCTGATCGTTAAAGCCTGTCCTTTGTAACTGCCGAAACCAGTGATGCCGGCAGCTTCCTGTTGCTCTATACCTTGCAGCAGGTTGTTCACCTGTAACAGGGCAAAGTATAGCTGTGACCAATAACCCGAATAACTTCCGCTGGTGGCAGAGTGATTAAAGGTGTACAGCGCATCCTGACCCCTGCCCTGTGATGGGATGGTCATGTCGCCGCCTTTTGCATCGCCATAAAGCAGGAAGTTCCTTCCGTAATAGTCGGCACTGCTCATGCTGCGGATAATGCCGTTGATCATTATCTGCGCGTCGGCCGGTGTTTTGATCGAAGTACTTGCATCTACCTGGTTAGTAGACTGCACGTCGAGTGTTTTCTTGCATGAAAACAAACACAGCGCTATCAGGCCTGGTAAAAATATTTTTAATTTATTCATGATATAAAGTGTTTGATGGATTAAAAATTAACATCGAGACCAAATGTGAAAATCTTGCCGTTGGGCGTTTCCCATCCACGGGTTCCATACTGGTTTACTTCCGGATCTGCGGTTTTATACTTTGAGAACGTAAGCAGGTTGGATCCGTTAAAGTAGATCTTCGCGCTGGTCAACCCGATTCTGCGAATGAGGTTATTCGGCAAAGTGTAAGCGAGATTGATGTTCTTTAACCGTAAGAAACTGGCGTTGTGCATCTGGCGCGTGCTGTATTGCATCGGATCTGTGAGATCGGTACCCCTGAGAAGTGGTACTGTTCCGGATTTGTTTTCCGGCGTCCACATATTGGGATATACAGACTTCTCCCTGATCCTTTCCCAGTAATAACCATCGTCGGAAACATCTTTGGAGGCACCATCATAAAGATTGCCGCCTATTTTATAAATGAAGTTCAGGGCCAGTGTAAAGTTCTTATAAGATACATCTGTGTTCAATCCGCCATAAACATCTGGTGTGGCATTTCCTATGATTTGGTAATTTGCTTTGTTAGCCGTATTGGTAGCACCTCTTCCGTTATATAAAAAATCACCTGCTTTCGGATCAGTTGGATTGTTAACATACCAAACGTTATTGCCATTCGCAGGGTCTACACCTGCCCATTCATAGCCATACAAGCTTAAGGTAGGCGAACCTTCCCTGTATATAAACTGCGCCCTGGCATCACCTCCTGTTGGATCGGACCAGATAATATCCCTTCCTCCGTACAATTTGGTAACTTTTGATTGTATAAATGATGCGTTCACAGATGCATTCCATCTTACATCCTTGCTATTGATGATCTCTCCTCCAAGTTCGAGTTCAATGCCCCTGTTATTTATTTCACCTACATTGGCCAATGCACTTCCAAAACCTGTGGTTGTTGAAATAGGAACATCCTGTAGGAGATTTTTCGAATCGCGGTTAAAATATTCAATGCTACCCGTTAACTTCTGTTTAAACAGTCCGAACTCTAAACCGATATTCGTAGTGTAGTTTGTTTCCCAGGTCAGGTCGGGGTTGGCATTCGTAGACAAATAACCACCTGCATTACCGTTATACCGTAATGTATAGTTGGTTAATGATCTCCATCCGAAATTCTGTGAAGGCAGGGTACCATTGATACCGTAAGACCCTTTTAATCTTAAGTTACTGATAGCAGAAATTCCCTGCATGAAATTTTCGTTACTGATCTTCCATGAACCGGCAACCGACCAGAAATTACCCCAGCGTGTTTCAGGTGCCAATTTTGATGAACCATCACGACGGAAGGACCCTGACAAATAATACTTCTGTTTGTAATTGTACTCCAGGCGCGACAGAATGGAAACAATAGAATTGCCATAGTCATACCCGCTGGCAGTAAATGAACCGGCCGGGGATAAGGTAGATAAAGCACTTGAAGGAAGATTTGTACCGGTTGAACTCTGGAAGTTCGTATTGTTTTTTTCCACTTCAAAACCACCCAACAGGGTAAAGCCGTGTTCCCCTAACTGTTTGGCATAGTTAGCGGTAGTGGAAGAAACCAGTTTGTTAACACTGGTGCTGGTTTCTGTGATTGACCCATTGGTTGAAACCCCATTGTAGTGGATGGCACTGTAATATAAATGCTCTTTGATATCGGAATTGTCATAAGAGAATACCGACTTAATATTTAACTCGGGAAGAATATTGAGCGAGACCGTTTCGTTTACAGAAAAACGTTTGGTAATGGCTTTGTTATCCCATTGGTCATTATAATAAATATTGTTTTGCGCCAGGCTTCCGAATCTTGCTGTAAAGGGCTGGCCCGTTTTATAGTCAGTTGGCCAGTAAAAAGGCCACAGAAGGTTCTTTACCTGGAGAAAATAGTTGGCCCCGGTATTCCTGGAATCATTAAAACCGGTTTGGCTGTTTCTTGCGATACCCACATTGGTTGTGAACTCCAGGGATTTCCCAACTTTTTGAGAAATGTTCATGCGCCCTGAAATACGATCCAGTTTATTGATCGTGACCCTGTTCTGGTCCTTTGTATAGTTTAAAGAAGTATAGTATGTTGTATTTTGATCGCCACCGCTCACCGATAGATCATTGGTCTGGTAAATACCCGTTCCAAAATAAGCCTTATCCCAATCGAAATAAGTTCCTTCGCGGTTTACAAGGCCATCAGTCATTCCGGTAATGTTCACATTATCAGAAAGAGCTGTTCCTGCCGTAGCAAATTTATACCCATGCTTGTTGAATTTTGTATTCAGTTGTGAAAGCGCATAAGTGTTGGCCTGCGCCGCGGTTTGTCCGGCCGATGTCTTGTTGTCGTACAATATCCTGTACAACATATTGATCTGTTCCTGTATGCCGCCGATCTCATAATTATCGGTGGCCCATTTAGGCGTTAAACCAAGGGACGAAGCCAAATGCACTACCGGTTTTCCTCTTTTGCCGCGTCTTGTTGTGATAACCACAACACCATTGGCAGCTCTTGAACCATACAATGAAGAAGCGGCCGCATCTTTCAGAATGGTAATGGTTTCAATATCCGCCGGGTTGATGGTGTTCATTACGTTGTTGGAACCTATATAAGAACCGCTGAGGCTGCCCTGGTCTCCTGAGATAACAGGTACGCCATCTATTACATACAATGGTTCATTGCTCGCATTCATCGAGCCAATACCCCTGATGCGGATACTGGGTGTGGCGCCGGCTTCTCCACTGGTATTGGTTACCTGGAGCCCTGCTACTCTGCCGCCCAGTGAACCTTGAAATGAAGTAGCAGGAACACCTTCCAGTGCTTTTGGTGAGACCGTTGAAGCGGAACCTGTATAACTGCCTTTTTTAGCCGTGCCATATGCAACAACCATTACATCATTTAATGGTGTAACGGTTTCTTCCAGCTCTATATTAATTGAGCTGCGGCCACCGATAGCCACTTCCTGTGTCTTGTAACCCACAAATTGAAAAACCAAACTGGTTGCATTGGCAGGAACGGAAACAGAATAACTGCCATCATTGCCTGTGGCAACAATTGTCTTGCTTCCCTTGGCAAACACACTTACACCGGCCAGGGGAGTTTTGTTGGTGGAATTGATAACTGTACCTCTTACGTTGGTTTGCGCATACGACGCAAGACAGCACGTAAGAAGTGCAAATAACATGAGTTGAAAATGTTTCTTCATAGCGAAAATTTTAGTCTTGGCATTGGTTAGGTAATGGTATTGATTAAGCGATTTCGAATTAATTATGTGTAAAGCCATGATTGGTTTAACGGTAGTTCGATAAGCATTATGGATCTTTCCCGTATTAAATCTATTTCTATTATTATGCGTTTTTGTGCCGGAAAATTGCGGGTTTAGCTGAAAATAATGAATAACCGCACTGATTATCCAAAAATCTTGCTTTCAAGATAACACCATTTTTTGGAAATTTTAAACAACAATTGACATTTTATTTAATAAAACACACCTTATGGAAGTTATTATTAGATGCTGGGGAATACATTAGTTCAATATATCATCTTTGAAAATCTGAATTGCCGCACAAATCCGCAATTTTTAAGTACTTCGGCAATCGGCGAGACGGGAGGTTTGAAATAAAAAACCGCCGTCGCAAAAGCAAAAGCGGTTATCTAGTGGTCCCGGCGAGAATCGAACTCACATCTAAAGTTTAGGAAACTTCTATTCTATCCATTGAACTACGGGACCGGGGGTTATTAATTAATAATTAGTAGTTAATAATTATTAATTATGACTGCTGAACCCGGTGGGTTGGGTTTGGCAGGCGGCAAAAATAAGGGTAGGGGATGATATAACAAACCCACTAAGCATTAATCTTCAGTATGGTAACCGCCAGCCACGTAAAAATCCAGGGATTGCGCTCTCTCGGCTTTTCTTTCCTACATTCATCTTTCAAACTATTATATGAAACGTTTTGCATGCATTATCCTGTTAGTCATCGCTTTTGGACGCCTCTCTGCCCAGTCAAGTAGACCCAAAGCTGTTCTGAACCACCTGGCCATCTATGTGGTGAACCTGGAAAAAACAACAAATTTTTACAGTAATGTGTTTCAGCTGGATACGATCCCCGAGCCTTTTCATGATGGAAAACATGCCTGGTATTCCATAGCGCCCGGTGTGGCACTGCATGTGATCGCGGGATCTGAAAAACCCAAAGAATATTTCCTCAATAACCATATGTGTTTCAGCGTTGCCTCTGTTGACGCGTTTGTACAGAAGATCAAAGCAAAGAACATTCACTGGGTAAACGCCAAAGGCGAACCCGACCAGGTAACTACCCGTGTTGACGGTGTAAAACAGATCTGGGTAAATGACCCGGATGGGTATTTTATTGAGGTGAATGACGCTAAGAACTAAAGTGATTTGGTGTTTGGAGTTTGGTGTTTGGGGTTGATCAACTCCAAACACCAAACTCCAAACGCCAGACTTTCCTTAGGACTACCGACTTTCTGTTATATTTGCAGCTCTTAAAAGGAGAGAAGGTTTATGAAGATTTACAATGTGCTTATTAAATACAGGTTCTGGTTAGGTTTGCTCGCGATTGCACTGGCGGTTACAGTAAATGTGCTCAGTAGTTTCTGGCCTGCCTTTATATTATATTTTGTCGGATTTATTGCGCTGGCCAGTCATTTCTTTATCGGGCCCATGCGACTGATACAGGAACCTATGGAATCGGGAAATGTGGAGGAAGTGGAAAGGATCCTTGCTACGATCTGGTTCCCGGGTCTTTTATACAAACCGGTACGTTCTACTTATTATACCATCAAAGGCAATCTTGCCATGATGAAGCAGGATTTTGATTCTGCCGAAAAACACCTGAAAAAAAGCTCGGATCTCGGTTCACCTATGGCAGAGGCAGAAGGGGCCAACAAACTGCAGTTAGGTATGATGTCTATGCAGCGCGGCGACCTGAAACAGGGCGAAAGTTATATCCGTGCAGCTATCCGTGCAGGTATACCTGATAAAGAAAGTGAGGCAGTTGCTTATTTAAGTATGTGTCAGATCTTCATGAACAAACGCGAGTTCAGGGCAGCCAAAGAATTCTTCCGCAAAGCAAAAGCCTGTAAACCCAAAACCAAACAGGTGCTCGACCAGGTAAAAGAAATAGAGAAATATATTTCAAGGATGCCGGGGTAGTACGGTCGGGACGCTTACGCGGCCGGAACGTTGCAAATCTTGAATATTGCGCCGACGCTGAAGCTTTAGCGCAAGCGTTGAACAAGGAATTTTGAATATTGAAGAGGGCTTACCTAACTTCAGGTCTCCTTATTCGATATCACTTTACTGCGTGAAAAAAATAATCATATCAATAGTCACCCTTTTTTGTTCCGCACCCATTTTCGCGCAAACAATTACGGGTAAAGTGAAGGATGCAGCAGATGGAAAACCGCTCCATGGCGTAACCTTGCGGTATTCCTCTGATAAAACAACAGTTACTGATTCTACGGGATATTTTACAGTAACGTTTTCTGCCACTGATAAACCCACACTCCATTTTTCTTATACAGGCTACGCAGATAAGGATACAACACTTATCATAAACGCCGGAAAGACCGGTGAACTCTCCATCATGCTTGAACGGCAGGAAGAGAATCTCGATGATGTAGTTATCGTAGCTTCCTCACGCACCAACTCCCGCATTGAGGATCTGCCCACAAAAGTAGAAGTATTGGGCATGGAAGAAGTGCATGAAGAAAATGGCATTAAACCCGGAAATATCGCCAGTCTCTTAGGTGATATTGCAGGTATACAGATCCAGCAGACCAATGCCGCAACAGGTAATGCCGATATGCGCATACAGGGATTACAGGGAAAATACACACAGATCTTACGCGATGGCATACCGTTATTCGGGGGCTATTCCGGGAGCTTTAGCATATTGCAGATCCCGCCACTCGATCTCCAGCAGATCGAACTGGTAAAAGGCGCCAGCTCAACTTTATATGGCGGCGGCGCTATTGCCGGGATGGTGAACCTGGTATCAAAAAAACCAAAAACTGGAAAGCCGGAAAAAAGTTTTACGATTAACCGTTCCACTTTGAAAGAAAACAATCTCAATCTTTTCTTTTCAGGAAGAAACGAAAAATCAGGATACACCATTTTTGCCGGCGGAACTTTACAGGATCCGGTAGATGTAAACAAAGACGGATTCTCTGATGTGCCGTCTGTAAAAAGTGTGTTCGTACATCCGCGTGTGTTCCTGTATGCTAGTCCATCATCTACTATCATACTTGGTTATACACTGGGCTATGAAGATCGCAATGGTGGCGATATGCTGGTGCTTGATAAAAAAACTTCTGCACAACACCAGTTCTTTATACAGAATAAAAGCCTGCGTAATACAGCCGATCTTACATGGGAGAAAAAAATAGGCTCCGACGCAGTGTTTACCTTAAAAGGCAGTACCAGTTTTTTTAACCGGGAAGTAGCCACCAATGTATTTGGCATGAAAGCGGGCCAGCTAAGCTGGTATACTGAAGCTGCCTGGTCACAAAAAAGCGATCATCATAACTGGGTTGCCGGAATTAATTTTAATGGCGATGATCTCTATAAGAAAACACCCGATAGCAGTTTAGTGCCCAATGAAAAAAACAGCACCATTGGTTTCTTTGCACAGGACGACTGGAAATTCAATGATCATTTCACCTTGCAAAGCGGGTTACGCATCGATGCACACAATACCTATGGCGCATTTATCCTTCCACGTATATCGATGATGTATAAAGTGAACAGGGAAGTAACGATGCGTTTGGGAGCTGGCCTGGGTTATAAAACGCCAACCCTGTTTAACAGCGAACTGGATGAAAGGGACTATCATTATTTATCTGGATATGCCCCCGGCATACAAGCCGAACGTTCGTTTGGTGCGAATTATGATATCAATTACAAAAATACATTCGGCAGTTGGGAGCTAACACTGAACCAAACCTTCTTTTACAACGAAGTGCAACATCCACAGGTAATGGTTACGCTTACTTCTATACCACCGGTATTTCGTTACATCAATGGAACAGGAAAATTGAAATCTGAAGGATTTGAAACCTATGCGCAGCTAATGCACAATGCCCTGGAACTGTATTTTGGGTATGTGTACACTAACGCAAAAAGAACAGACAACTCAACCAATCCCAACCTTCCTTTGATCGCACACCACAAATTTGCAACTGTTGTCGCATATGAGTTCACCCATAATTTCCGGGGAGGAATTGAAGCTGCCTATACCGGGAAACAGTTCCTCGACAATGGAAGTACCACAAAACCGTATCTATTTGCTGCACTCATGTTTCGCTATAATATTGGCAAGGCGGCTTTCGTACTGAATTGCGAAAACCTGTTTGATTTCCGGCAAAACAAGGATAATACAGTGGTGTTTGCACCGTACACCAATCCCTCTTTCCCGGAAATATGGGCGCCATTGGATGGCAGGGTGGTGAATTTGTCTATGTACATGAAGTTCTAAACCCATAAATTAAACAAACGTTAAAGCCGGTTCTAAATCCAAATATTTTTTGCCATTTACGAAATATTCGTAGATTTACGAACGCATCGTAATTAATATGGAAAAACTGACCAAACAGGAAGAAGAGGTAATGCAGGCCATCTGGATAGCCGGCGAAAACAATGTGAAAGCATTTCTCGAATACATGCCCGAGCCGCGACCACCTTATACAACACTGGCATCTACTGTGAAAAACCTGGAAAAGAAAAAATTTGTGCGTAGCCGCCTGATCGGGAATAATTACCAATACACACCGGTGATATCGGAAGAAGCGTACAAACAAAAACTGATGCAGGGTTTTGCACAAAACTATTTCAACAACTCCTATAAAGAAATGGTGAATTTTTTTATAGAACAGAAGAAATTAAAACCAAAAGAATTACAGGAACTGATCAAGATGATCGAAGAGAAAAAATGATTTTCGTGAGTGGTCAGTCGTGAGCTAAGCCACTCACGATTCATTACTCACAACTGGCCACTCACCACTCACAATAAAATACATTCCATGCAACTACTCATCGCCTACCTGCTGAAACTGGCTTTTTGCCTGGCCCTGGGATACCTGTTTTATTTCTTGCTGCTCAGGCGAATGACCTGGTATAATTGGAACAGGTATTTCCTATTGTTCTTTCCACTGGTGGCGATGGCGATACCACTGTTGCCTGTGAACCTCCCGCACGATACACAAACATTGAACGCAGTTTTTTTTATAACGGATGCATTGCCTTCGGTAGACCAGATGGTATCTGCCGCAAAACCGCAACAGGGAGCCGGCTGGAATGTTAACCAGTTGGCGTTACTCATTATATTCTCAGGTATGCTCTTCTTTTTGATCCGCTTTGCGATCAGTTTATATTCTTTACACAAAACAAGCGCAACTGCAAAACTGGTTGATAATGGTGATATTAAATTGTACCACCTCGAAGGATGCACCGCGCCATTTTCTTTTTATAACAGCATATATCTCGATACCAATAACTACGATCAAACAGAACTGGAGAAGATCGTTGAACATGAACTGGTGCATGTTACGCAGAAACATACATTCGATATCATGGTTTCAGAAATGCTCTGCATCATACAATGGTTCAACCCCTTTGTTTGGTTAATGAAACATGCCATCAAACAAAACCTTGAGTTCATTGCAGATGATTCTGTTCTGCAAAAAGGTATTAGCCGTAAAAGCTATCAATATCTTTTATTAAAGGTATCGGGTGCCATGCCTCATTCACTTGCCAATAATTTATTGTTTCCCTCACTTAAAAAACGCATACACATGATGAACAGAGCTAAAACGCGGAAGATCCACCTGCTTAAATTCATGTGTATCCTTCCATTGGGATGTTTATTGTTATTCGCTTTCAGTGGACAGTCTGGTAAACCGCCGCTGCGTACCAATACGGCAGATGAATTCAGTTTGAGCAGTCTGAGTTTTTATATCAATGATACAGAAGTGGCACAACTCATACAAAAAGAGCAAACCAACAGTTTATTAAAAGAAGGCGGCCCGCTTAACCTTTCACTGATCAGTGAAGAGAAAGCAAGATTAAAAACACTGTTGGAGAAAAACGGTTATGACACTTCCGGCGGACGCGTGATCAGTTTTGTAATGGATACTTCTATCACCAATCAAAGCTTTTCAGTGAAAGTTGTGATCGATCTTCTCAAATCACAAATAAAGAAACCGCAGCCAGGCAAAAATTTTATAGACACAGCCATACGTGGAGGAAGCCTGGCAACCCATGTACATTTGGAAAAAGATAATTTAATTGTCGCACCAGGCGTAAAACCTGTTGTGCGTCTGGATAGCAAACTGGTGATACTGGCGGCTTCCGGAAAATAGACCATTCATTATTTATTAATCAAAGCATTTTTTTAAAGTAAAATCTTTAAACAGGCATTTTGTTGCCCAATGTTATCCTTAACCATATCTCATGAACTACAAAAAAATAAACAATATCAGCGGCTGGATCATTTGTGCGATCGCCTGCACTGTTTACATTCTCTCCGCAGAAGCAGGAGGAAGCTTTTGGGATTGTGGCGAGTTTGTAAGCTGCTGCTATAAAGTACAGGTTCCGCATCCGCCAGGTGCGCCTTTATTTGTATTACTCGGGAGATTATTTATTGTGGCTTTCGGCGATAACCCACTCACTGCTGCCAAAGCGGTGAATAGTATGAGCGCTGTGGCGAGTGGATTCACCATTCTTTTCCTCTACTGGAGCATAACATATTTTGCAAGAAGGATCATGCTCAGGAATTCTGTTGATAAAACTTTATCCGGCCTACAGCTCATAAGCATGGTTGGTGCAGGCGCTGTTGGTGCACTTGCGTATACATTCTCAGACTCTTTCTGGTTCAGCGCAGTTGAAGGTGAAGTATATGCGATGAGTTCTTTTTTCAGCGCCATTGTTTTCTGGTGCATTTTAAAATGGGATGAACAGGCAGATGAACCCGGTGCTGATAAATGGCTGGTGTTTATTTTCTTTCTCATTGGCTTGTCTATCGGTGTGCATTTATTATGCCTGCTGAATATTCCTGCAATAGTGATGATCTGGTATTTCCGTAAAAAGGATAAGATCAATTACACATTAGTGAGAAAGTATTTTATACGAATAACGATCGTCGGCGGTGTATTGGGTATGATAGCTGCATGGATCAGTGCCCAATCAGAAGCGGCGGCTGTTAATGGACTCTCCGTAGATGGAACATTACCTGCGTTGATCTTTTTTGGTGCAGCCATCGCGATCGCGTTATTATTGGCGATCGAAAAGATTGGTAAACAAAAAAGGACATTGTACGGCGGCGTGTATGTTTTCTTCATCATGGGTTGTGTATTGGAACAGGTGATTCAAACAGGCGTGATACAGTATTCAGTAAAAGCTGCCGGTATGTTCGATGTGTTCTTTGTAAACTCATTAAACCTCCCTTTCTTCTCTGGCTTTACGGTCTTCTTTATTTTGCTGGGAGTTGGAGTCTGGTTTGGACTCCGCTTCGCGAATAAAAAAAGATGGCCGCTTTTACGTGTCTCTTTATGGAGTCTTGTTTTTTTAATGTTAGGCTATAGTTCGTATATCACCACCATGATCCGCAGCAATGCGGATACGGCAGTAGATATGTTCAATGTAGACAACCCCATCAGTTTGGAAGGATATCTTGGTCGCGAACAATATGGAGATTTCCCTGTGTTATATGGGCAGAAATTTAATGCCCGGCCCGTAGGCTACCGCGAAACAGCTAACAAATACGAGAAAGGAAACAAGGGATACACCCATATTGGAAAAGATTTTCATTATGTATTCGCGCCGGAGGACAAAATGGTTTTTCCACGCATGTGGGATATGAACAATGACCAGTCGCACGCGGATTATTATGCTGATTTTTTAGGAGCAGGCAGGGCAAAAGATGGAGGCTATGATATTGAAAAAGATGAAAACGGGCACCCACTGCGCCCGAATTTTTCGGACAACCTTTCCTATTTCATCAACTATCAGAATTATTTTATGTACTTCCGTTATTTTATGTGGAATTTTTCAGGAAGACAAAATGATCTGCAGGGTTTGCTGATACGAAATCCACGCGATGGCAATTGGATCACGGGTATTCCTTTTATTGACGATGCCTTATATGGCAAACAGAAAACCATGCCCGATAGCCTGCGAAAAAATGCTGCACATAACACACTATTTGCATTGCCATTGATACTTGGCTTGATAGGCTTGTTCTATCAATTCAAAAAAAATAAAGGGGATGCGATCGCGGCCACTTTGTTATTTTATTGTTCAGGTCTCGCCATTATTGTCTACATCAACCAGTCGGGCATGCAACCGCGTGAACGTGATTACGCTTACGCCGGATCTTTTTATGCATTTGCGATATGGATCGGGCTGGCCGTTTTATATTTTATTGATCTCGCACTGAAATGGGATAAAACGCTTGTAAAAAATATTCTTATCAAAGGAGGCATTTTTTCTGTGTTGCTGAGCTTTGCCTGTATGGTTGCAGGTTTAGGTGGAGGCGAAAGCCTGTTAGCGGGTATTGGAATTTTTATCGTGTATGCATTCATCTCGGCAGGGTTGCCATATGCGGTAAAGTTTTTAGCAAACAAAAAAATAGTAGTGGTTACTTCAGTTGCACTATGTCTTTGCGTGCCTTTACTAATGGCGCAACAGGAATGGGATGATCATGACCGGAGTAAAAAACAACTGGCGCGTGATATGGCGAGAAATTATCTTGAAAGCTGCGCCCCCAACGCGATCCTTTTTACCATGGCCGATAATGATACCTATCCACTTTGGTATGCACAGGAAGTGGAAGGTATCCGTCCTGATGTAAGAGTGGTGATCACTACTTTGATTAGCGCAGACTGGTGCATTAACCAGTTACGTTATAAGATCAATCAAAGCGATCCGGTAGATCTTATATGGAGCAAGGAACAGGTGGAAGGAAATAAAAGAAACATAGCCGTTTATCAACCACTATCACAGTTTCCGCAGAATAACTATTACGATCTGTACGACCTGATAAAGAATTATATGGGAGATGATAAGAATGTTGACGAGCGCGGATATAATATATTACCTGTAAATAAGATCTCGATTCCTGTTGATGAAAAAGAGGTAAGGTTAAACGGAACGGTAAACGCAACTGACAGTGTTGTGTCATCTATACAGTTCCAGATACCCAAAGGAACTTTGTATAAGAATGATCTTGCAATACTCGATGTAATAGCCGCCAATCAATGGAAGCGCCCGATTTATTTTACGATGCCTTATAATGAACTTGGTTTCGGAGATTACCTGCGCAGGGACGGGCTGTCGTATCGCCTGGTGCCTGTAAAACAATCACCCGTAAATACAGATCGTATGCTGGATGTGGTGATGAACAAATTTGGTTTTGGAAACGCACAATTACCCAATGTATATTATGATGAAGAGAATCGGAGGGAGCTGAATATTATCCGAAGAGCCGTTTCTGAGCTGGCAATAGATCTTTCGGCAAAGAACCGGAAAGAAGACGCTGTTAAAGTGTTAGCAAAAATGGATAGCATGCTATCAGAAAAGAATTTTCCTGTGGCGATGATCTCACGCGGCGATGAACACAACCGTTCTTCCTTGTATTTTTTAGAAGCATGTTACCGTGCAGGATATAGATCCTTGTTCGATAAAATAATTAAACAGCTGAAAGAAGGATTAGGACAGGAAGTAAGATATTATACGAACCTAAGCGGGAAACCCGCAGCCAATCTGGAATACGACCTGCAGGGTGCTCAGGCTATGTTGAATAATATTAACTCGATGTCAAAACTCAATTGGTAGTTGTCCCGGGTTACAAAGGAGTAAGTGATCTACTGGCACTGGTAAGTAAAAAAGGTTTTCCCATAAAAAGAAGCCATCCCCTGCTGCAGGTCGCCACTCGCGGTGCCTCCGTTGAGATAGCCATTACTGTCAATACTGTAACCACTGTAATTGGTGGTCCATGTATCCAATAATGTACCGTTGCCGGGATTGTATAATTTGGTGATCACCTGCATTAACGGTTTTGCGGGTCTGGTACCAAAATTTAATGTGGCGGTATAATAATAACTTTCAAACGCGTCAGGGAAAGTATAGATCATGGTCTTTGGTGAAATAGTTGCATCATAACTAAGCGTAGACTCCAAAACTTTCAGGTTTCCTGCTGACATTACACAACCGGTAACTAGGTTATTGGTGTAAGAATACACCGTAGTGTAATTGGGTAGTTTTGATCCATTGATATATAAATTTTTACTGGCGAGATAACCACCCGTGTTATAAATGTATTCGTAACGGTAATTATCCGAGTTGGGAATATCAGCCAGGTCAGACTTGGTTATAAAAGCAATGATACGTTTATTGGCATCCATCTTCATATACTGGTATTGATCAATTGCTATCGAATCGGCGGAAGCATACGTAAGTGTTGCAGTAAACAAACTGGTATTGGCTACACTGTCAAATATGCTGACTTTAACTGGGTTCAAGTTGTTATCATACAAAACCGTCATTCCAAATTCTGCTTTTGTTCCGCTGTTTCGTTGCGAGATACCTGATATGATACAGGTTTTATTTCCCACAGGCGGTACAGGCGGCACCGGAGGTGGCGTGGGAGTTGGGTCATCGCCTTTGCTACACCCAATGTAAACCGAGCTACAGATAACAATCAGGATTATATTATAAAGAAGCTTCCTTGCCATGTGATAATTATTGTAAGATAATTGTCTGTGTTTTGATATCTCCGTTGATGTCTATTTTTACGAATGCGGTTCCTTTAAAAGAAGTATTTAAAGTGATGGGTATTTTGATCTCTTTTCCGAAGAAGATAAATTTATTGGTTTGCAGGAGAACAATTCCGGTTGCATCTGTAACAGTAACCCTGGTCGCCACATTGGTTGCGCGTTGTAAAGTGATCACCACAGTAAACACACCACCTGTTGAAGGATTAGGGTAAGTTTTAATAGCTGCGGTATCATTCACCAATGGCGAAGAGATCATTACGATCGGGTAATCATTCGAACGGTCCCAGCATATCTTATCATTGCTGGTTTCCACTCCATAGAAACCGATTTTCTTTACTATTAGTTTATTGGAACTGTTTCCGGCAACAAGGTTGTTGTTGAAATACCAACGGTAATTAGGTGCATTGGAACTGATCAATGTTGTGTCGCCGGTTAATGCCAATACAGGAATGGCATTGCTGTCTTTGATCACTTTTAAAACCGGGGATAAATTTGATAAGCATCCAGGTATCGATCCCACCTGCAAGCTAACATTCGCAGATTTCTTTATCGTGATCGTTTTTACACTTTCACCCGTGCTCCATTTATATATACTATAGGTACCATCGGCAGTAAGTGTTATGGAGTCTCGTATACAAACAGTAGAATCTTTTGTGATGCTGTTAATCGAAGGCGTAACCAGGGTAACAGAGTCGCAGGTACTGCTGCCGGTAACCGAAATCATTTTGGTTACCGCATTGGTGGCTGTAAGGGAAATATTACCTGTTATTGAAATAGCACTGTCAGCTTTGAAACGTACATAAATTTTTGTTGAATCCACCGTATTGTTTACCGGAGCAACAGACAAAACAGAGACAAAACCGGTATCTGCATTTTTGGATACCTGGAAATACGCAGGGGATGCAATGGTAATATTAGATTGTAACCTTTTACCGCCGATCAGGAAATATTGCGAAGCAGAATAGCTTCCCTTGATGGTATTAAAGCTTAGGTTATTCCTTGTTGAATCAAGCAGGTTGATCTCCGGAACCGCAGGAACTGAGTAGGAAAAACCGGAAAGTGAATCGGAACCGTTAGGTGTTCTAACGACAACAAAGCCTGATGCACCCGACCCAACGGTAGCATTGATGGCTGAATCAGATACAACTGTAAAGGATGCCGCAGCTGTTCCGCCAAAGCTAACTGAAGTGGCCCCGGTAAATTTCAACCCCCTGATCGATATTACTGTACCGGTGCCGCCATTGGAAGGGGTGAAAGAATTTACTTTAACCGGTTGAGTTGGCGCTGTATAAACAAAACCATTTAGTGAATCGGAACCGTTAGGTGTTCTAACGACAACAAAGCCTGATGCACCCGACC
>JAZKBT010000004.1:350142-812284 GCA_040388475.1 Bacteroidota bacterium
TGAAAGAATTTACTTTAACCGGTTGAGTTGGCGCTGTATAAACAAAACCATTTAGAGAATCTGAACCGTTAGGTGTTCTCACAATAACAAAGCCCGATGCACCCGACCCAACGGTAGCATTGATAGTTGAATCAGATACTACAGTAAAGGATGCTGCTGCTGTTCCGCCAAAGCTAACTGAGGTGGCCCCTGTAAATTTCAATCCCTTGATCGATACTACTGTACCGGTGCCGCCATTGGAAGGGGTGAAAGAATTTACTTTAACGGGTTGTGTTGGCGTTGTTGTATAAACAAAACCATTTAGAGAATCTGAACCGTTAGGTGTTCTAACAATAACAAAACCCGATGCACCCGATCCAACGGTAGCATTGATAGTTGAATCAGATACTACTGTAAAGGATGCTGCTGCTGTTCCGCCAAAACTAACTGAAGTGGTCCCGGTAAATTTCAACCCCCTGATCGATATTACTGTACCGGTGCCGCCACTGGAAGGGGTGAAAGAATTTACTTTAACGGGTTGTATTGGTGCCGTATAAACAAAACCATTTAGAGAATCTTTTCCTGTGCTGCCGGATATTTTTACAAAACCCGAAGCGCCGCCGCCAACTGTAGCAGAAATGGATGTGTCATTGTTCACGGTAAAGCTTGCGGCAGGGGTATTCCCAAAACTAATTGACGCAACACTATAAAGATTCTTTCCTATGATCGTGATCTTGGTTCCTGAAGTGCCGGTAAGAGGGGAGTATGAAGTGATTTTTGGAATACCGGTTGGCTGCGTATAAACAAAACCACTTGCCGAATCGGTCCCTGCATTATTTTGTAAATATACATTACCTGATCCGCCTGTTCCTACTACGGCTTTCACAAGTGAATCAGAAATTACTGTAAAGGTTTTTGCTGTTACACCGCCAAAGTAAACTGAGGTAGTTCCGGTAAATTTTACTCCTTTGATCGAAATCGTATCTCCATTGGTCCCCGAAGTTGGTGTAAAGCTGTTGATCTTTGGTACAGATGATATAAATACAAAGCCCGCCAGGGAATCGGTACCCGCAGGGGTCGTTAATTTTACAGAACCGGAGCCACCTCCACCCAATACCACTTTCACAAGTGAATCAGATATTACGGTAAATGGAGGTGCGAAGTTGCCAAAACGAACCTGGGTAGTTCCCGTAAATCTTAATCCTTTGATCGAAATCGTATCTCCATTAGTTCCCGAAGATGGTGTAAAGCTGTTGATCTTGGGTGATACAGATGAGGTAAAGATAAAACCCGCTAATGAATCCGTACCTGTTGTTGCAGTAACGCTTACTGCACCTGATTTGCCATTTCCAATAACAGCAGATACAATTGAATCGCTAACTACTTTAAATGAGGCAGCTGCCACTCCTCCAAAACGAACCGCATTTACGGCAGTAAGGGTGTGGCCATTAATTGTTATGGTATCACCTTGTTTGCCCTGTGCAGGTGTAAATGAATAGATATGCGGACTCTGTGCAGATGTAAGCATCCTGTTCTGGTAAACCAGAAACCCATTTAAAGAAGCATTATATCCAACAAAATCATAAGCGCCATTCATATCAAGATCTGCAATCGCTGCAATGGCATCGGTTGTATTACCGCTTGTGGAAACAGGGAAATCGACTTTGGTATCAAATGTTGTAAAACCACCGCTGCTTGTATTTCTTAATACCGACATGGTAGCAGATGCTGCATTGTTAACAATAAGATCAATCAACCCGTCTCCGTTAAGATCGGCTGCAGCAAGCATTAAGGGTTTGCTGCCAACAGCGATATCTACCTTACCAGTAAATGAAATAGTTGTACCCGTAGAAGTGTTTTTGAAAATAGATACCTTGCCTGAAAGATTGTGTACTACGGCCACATCTGGTTTGGCATCGCCATTAAAATCGGCGATCACAAAAGGATTATAACTTTGCGATAGTGATGCGGCTCCTACTGGATTTGGATACTCAAAAGAAAAATTTCCAGGGGTACTGATGTTTTTTGAAACATATAAAGAACTGTCTCCCGATCTCGAAAAAAGTAGGTCGGTTTTTCCATCGCCATCCAGGTCGGCATTGATCATATATTCAGGCGGAAAAGGAAGCGCGATCTTTTTTTCTGTATTGAATCGTACAGTATCGGCTATGCTGCTGTTGCCATAGATCACCAATTGGCTGGAATCCATGGAAGCCACTGCGATATCTGGTTTCCCATCAAGATCAAAATCACCAAAACTTAAACCCGGGAAAGTTCCCCGGGAAATATTTTTTTTCTGCAGGTCCATTAAAACCTGGCCGGGTACACTTTTATTGATCAAAACAGTGAATGAAGCATCCTCGGTAAGTGCATTGTTGATGTTCATTGAAATGATATCCTGTTTACCATCGCCATTAACATCACCTGCAATAATAAAACGGGGGATGACACCTAATTTAAAATCTGCTTTGGTTTCAAAACTTACCCCACCGCCGGTACTTTTATTACGATACACGGCTACTGTGCTATCTAGTTTATTTGTGATAATCATATCCGGCTTCCCATCCCCGTCAATATCTGCAAATACAACTGCTGAAGGTTTGGTTAGTTGAACATCTGTTGCTGTAAATGAAGCAGTCGTAACCGGGGTGCCGACACCGGGAAATGTTACTGTAAACGGTGCTTTTGAATAAGCAGTAAGCCGATTGGTTGTAACAGATATAGATTGATAGCCCGCACCCACCGGTACATTAACCGTTAATGTGCTTGCAGTTGCAGCATTCACAACTGCCTTCACTCCTCCAAAAAAAACAATATTATCTGTGGCCACAGAACTGAAATTTGTTCCCGTAATGGTTATTGTTGCACCAACTGCAGCACTTGTGGGTGAAAAGGAACTAATCGTTGGTTGGGCAAAACCACTCATGCATACCATTAGTATTGGAATCAATAAAAAATTCTTCATCAAATTTTGTTTTGAAAACAGGTTAATATTTTTGGCCATTAACAAATGCCAACAACTTATATCAGGGCAGGATTGGGGGATATTTGCCATCGTAAAAATAGCAATAATGTTGACATATCAATTTAAGATGTAATTTATTTTTTTTTAGGCTATATAGTACTACATAAAAATAAATTGTAAACGCTGGTAACTAAGTAGTTAAAAAACTACTTAACATAGTTGAGTGGAAGGAATGGGTTGGATTTTTTATGCATTGCCTGCTTATATAAAGCCACAGATTTTTTGTGCATGCTGTGGCTATTATTTAAAAATCAAAACACCAGTCATCATTGCATCGCCTGGTATACCGCCACTTTAAATTTGTTGGCAATATCACCATGGCTTATCGGGTAATGCTGCAGAACAAATTGCCCAACAATTTTTTCTTTGGGATCTATCCAGTAAGAAGATGCGAACATGCCGCCCCAGCTGTATGTGCCTAATGAAGTGGTATTATATGCCTGGTCTGCTTCGGTAACGATCTGAAAACCCAAACCAAATTTACCTCCGCGTCCTAAATTGATATCACCCACCTGGTTGATCGTCATCAAATGAACGGTTGGCTTACTTAAAATATGCTTGCCATTGTATTCGCCGCCATTCAGTAACATCTGCATAAAGATGGCGTAGTCAAGAGCAGTTGATACGAGGCCACCACCGCCTGAATAAAAACTGCCGCCATCCAGAACAGGATAATCACGAAAAAAAGTTCCGTTCACAGTAATCATTTCCGGAGTGTTGATCACATGTTTGGTTGCATCTTCTGAATGCAACATGGCTAAACGGTTTTGTTTTTCTTTTGGGATATAGAAATAGGTGTCCTTCATTCCCAAAGGGTCAAAAATTTTCGTTTTGAAATACTGGTCAAGACTCATTCCGCTCAATACTTCTATCAAATAACCCAATACATCCGTATTCAATCCATACGTAAACTTTTCTCCAGGCTGATGCATCAAAGGCAATACGGCGAGTTTCAGGATATTATCTTTTAACAAGCCACCTTTTAAACCGATGCCACCCACCACACCTGCTTTATAATAAATAGAATTTGATTCCTTGCTTCCTATCTGTGCATAGCCGATACCTGAGGTGTGTGTCAGGAGATCGCGGATAGTGATCTCTCTTTTTGCAGGAACTGTTGTATAGCTGGAATCTGCCGGATTGAATTTATCCAGCACAACAGGTTTCCGAAAAGCGGGAATGTATTTTGAAACGGCATCATCCAATAATAATTTTCCATCCTCATACAACATCATCACACCTACACTCGTGATGGCTTTTGTCTGCGAGGCAATGCGCCAGATGGCATCTTTCTGCAATGGTTTGTTTTTTTGTTTATCGTCATACCCAATGGCTTTATGATAAACAATATTTCCATCGCGTGCAACAATAGCGATCGCGCCGGCTATCCAGTTACTATCGATGTATTGCTGGATCAGGTTATCAATGCGCTTCAGGCGCTCAGAAGAAAAGTGATTGTTTTCAGGCACACCTGGTTTCAGAACAGGCTGCGCAAAAATTTGTCCGATGCATAATAATGCAACAAAGGCAAGTAATGTTTTTCTCATGTTGATGTAGATTGGAAAAGTAAGTTCCCAAACAAAATACATAACACAAAATTTATTACTAAGCCAATTACTAATTATTAACTACTAATTACTAATTAATCAATCCCCCCATATTTCCGCGTGCCTCGCAAAATACGGCAGCGCAAAAGCGCCCATCGCGCCGGTAATGAGTTCAATGCCCAGGGTCAATCCCCTTGCACTTGCAGGCATGGCTTCTCCTGAAGGAAGCATATTCGGTCCTAAAGGAATAAACGCGACCACTGTGGTTAGAACGATGCATAATATAGTATATACCAGCAACCCCTTCTTTACAAATTGCATGATCAATGAATACACGATGCCACCCACCACAAGTGTAGGGATGCAAAAGAAAATAATGGAATTGATATTGATGTACTCGGCAAATTGATAATCCGTAATCTTACGATAGATAAAATCAAATGCGAGACCAAGAACGGCAGTGGCTATACCTACAAATAAACCACCCAGGATACCCCTGGTAGAAATTGAATAGCGATACGATGTTGATGTGTTTTCCATACATGTGTTTTTAAGGTGAATTAAGAATTACCATAAAACCAGTCATACAGGAAGCCATTACTAATGGATGATATCCGTTAAAGAACTTGCGTCTGCAAAATTTACACTTTTAATTGGGTTTGGCAAAAGAAGAATTGCGGGCAAACAAGAAATGGCGGGCACCGAAGAACGTCATTGCGAGGCACGAAGCAATCTGTGTCTAAACAGTCGGGTTGACATTCGAAACACAGACTGCTTCGTGTCTTGCAGTGACGGCGCTTACAGTTTCACAAACATCGGAGATCCCGCTACTTCAGCATTCAAAATTCCTTGTTCATTATTCAATATTCTCTAAAACCTTCACCAATTCCTCCGGAAAATGCCTATGCTCTAATGCATGCACTTTTTGTGCCAGGCTCTCGGGGGTATCGTGTGCCTCTATTGCGCAGCTTGCCTGGAAAATATGTTCTCCCTCATCAAAATGTTCATTTACATAATGTATGGTAATGCCGCTTTCTTTTTCACCGGCAAGCAGTACCGCCTCATGAACTTTCATGCCATACATCCCTTTTCCCCCGTATTTGGGCAGCAAAGCGGGATGTATATTAATCATACGGTTAGGATAAGCACTGATCAAAGCCATCGGGATCTTCCACAGGAAACCCGCCAATACAATAAAATCAACCCCATACCGCTTCAATTCAGGCAAATAGCTGTCGCCACGGAAAAAACGTTCCTTCTCTATTAATAATACAGGGATCCCATTTGCCCCTGCGATGCTTAATACGCCAGCCCCCGGTTTATTACAAACAACAACCGCTACTTCGATAGATGGACGATCTTTTACATATGTTATGATCTTTTCGGCATTGGAACCTGCTCCGGAAGCGAAAATTGCAATCTTTTTAGCCTGGAGTTGGTCCGTTTTGACTTTTAACTTTTGACTTTTCACTTCCTTAAGTATTCCGAGCTTACCAAGCAGCTTACGTTCGTATTTCCAGAAAAACGTCCACTGCCCCAGCAACGCTCCATATCCCAATAAAATAAACTGGTAACCGAAAACCAGCATGCAGATACGCAGCAAAACCTTCCAACCCCAAAAAGTAGAAGCATCCATGCCCAGCCAGGCGGTAATATATCGTGTAAGAATGGCGGTAGTGGTACCGGTGAGGCCAAATACAATAAAAAGGATCCAGAATTGACGGGTACTCACCCCCCATTTTTCCTGCAGACGTTTAAACATGGGTCAAAAATGGGATAAAAAACCGAGGAAACGGAAAAGTCTGGAGTCTGGAGTTAGAAGTCTGGAGTTGGAAGCACGAAGTTTCGAGGTCTCTACTCCAGACTTCTAAAATCAATCAATATCACACAAAAAATGATGACATGATTTGAAACATTATTGACGCAATCCTCTGAAACCCGCGCCAGATAAGGATAAAAAAATTTTTTAATGATGAGGTTTTTGTCACTTCCCTGTCATATTTTTGCAGCCGTTCACGGATATTTTTCCACACCAAGAACCACAGTTTGTGAATATGATATCTTTTAGACGTTTAGCCAAAACCTACGTTACCGGAACCTTACTTCTCCTGAGTTTTTCTTTGGGTACTGCAGTAAATGCACAGGATGGGAAAGCCCTTTTCCAGACAAATTGTGCGTCTTGTCACGCGATAGATAAAAAAGTGACCGGTCCGGCCCTTAGAGGAGTTGAAGACCGTTGGCCGGATAAGGCCAAACTGCACGCTTGGATCAGGAACAATGCGGCCGTTTTGAAATCGGGCGACAAATATGCAAACGACCTGTTCCAGGAGTACAATAAGTTGTCGATGACGACATTCCCGTCCTTTACTGACAAGGATATTGATGCGATCCTGGGGTATATCAATTCAGTTCCACCGCCTACTCCGGGTCAACCGGTTGCTGGTGCTGCAAAAGGAAGTGAAAGCGACAATACCTTATTATTTGGTGTTCTTACCCTTATCCTCGCAGTGGTAGCATTGATCTTATTACAGGTGAATGCCAACCTCAAAAAATTAGCCGACCAGCATGATGGCGAACCAGGTGTAGAACCGGTTCCTTTCTGGAAAAATAAAAGTTATATCGCATTATTAACTGTTGTGCTCTTTATAGTAGGCGGTTACCTTACTTCTGTTGGCGCGATGGGATTGGGCCGCAGTAAGAATTATCAACCTGTACAACCTATTTACTACTCGCATAAAGTACATGCCGGCATCAACCAGATCAATTGCCAGTATTGCCATATCGGGGTTTATCAAGGTAAACAGGCCACTATTCCTTCTGTTAATATTTGTATGAACTGTCACATGGCGATCAAAGAATATACCGGTGAAAAGATCTACAACGAAGAAGGAGAAGAAGTGAACGGTACAGCAGAGATCCAGAAATTATACAAATTCGCAGGCTTTGAAGACGGCAAACCATGGGATGCCTCTAAAGCCAAGCCGATAGAGTGGGCACGTATCCACAACCTTCCCGACCACGTTTATTTTAACCACTCACAGCACGTAAAAGCAGGTAAAGTTCAGTGCCAGACCTGTCATGGAGAGATCCAGAAAATGGGAGAGGTAAAACAATTTGCCGACCTGAGCATGGGCTGGTGTATCAACTGTCACCGCGAAACCAAGGTGCAGTTCAAAGACAACGGATTTTACAGCATTTACGAGAAATACCACCAGGACCTGAAAAGCGGCAAGATCGATAGCACCAAAGGAATTACGGTTGCTGATATCGGTGGTACGGAATGTCAGAAATGTCACTATTGATTTAATGTGATGATGTGATAATTCGATGATGTGATAATGGAATCGAGATCGAATTACCAAACATAATTATCAAATCATCACATGCACGGAATAGAATTATCACATTATCAAATTATCGAATTATCAAATTAGTATAATGGAGCAAAAAAAGCACTGGCAAAGTTTTGGAGAGCTGAATCAGTCTGAAGCTTACAATAAAGACGTAAAAGACGAATTCAGGGAAGAACTACCTTTTGCAGACGATGAAAGCAAGACCAGCTTTTTAGATGCAAAAGCGCCACGCAGGGATTTTTTAAAGTATCTCGGTTTCAGTACCGCTGCTGCTGCAGTGGCTGCCAGCTGTGAAATGCCTATCAAAAAGGCAATCCCCTTTGCCAATAAACCGGAAGATATTGTTCCCGGTGTTTCTAAATATTATGCAACAACCTATGTACAGGATGGCGACGCGATCAGCGTACTCGCAAAAGTTCGCGATGGCCGCCCGATCAAAATAGAAGGTAACGACCTGAGTGAAATCACCAAAGGCGGTACCTCTGCACGTGTGCAGGCTTCTGTTCTTGATTTGTATGATACTGCACGTTTACGTTTCCCAACAATAGATGGTAAAGAAGTAGCAAGATTTGAAGATTTTGATAAAGCAGTAGCCGCTTCTATTTCAGGACCGGTGGTTATTTTAACCAGCACCATCACCTCACCTACTACCAAAGAAGCCATCGCGCAATTCTTAGCGAAGTTTCCAGGCAGCCGCCACGTTACATACGATGCAATTTCTTACAGCGGTATGTTATTGGCCAATGAAGCTACTTACGGAAAAAGAGCACTTCCTTCCTATCATTTTGAAAATGCAAAAGCGATCGTTAGCGTAGGTGCCGATTTCCTCGGTACCTGGATCAGCCCGGTTGAATTTTCAAAACAATATGCAACAGGCAAAAAATTAGACGAGAAGAAACCTGAAATGAGCAAGCACATTCATTTTGAAAGTGCGGCGAGCTTAACAGGATCTAACGCTGATGAAAAATATTTACACCGCCCATCTGAAACAGCTGCGGTGGTAAGCGCTTTATTAAGTGCTGTTAACGGACAGGCCATTAATATCGCCGATGCAAAACTGAAAGCGGGTATTGAAAAAGCTGCGAAAGAACTAAATGAGAACAAAGGTGCTGCATTGGTTGTTTGCGGAAGCAACGACATGAATGTTCAGGTGGTGGTTAACGCCATCAACGAAGCAGTTGGCGCCAATGGAAAAACCATCGATTGGTCTGCACCGGTATATACACGCCAGGGTGTTGATGCAGATTTTGCCAAATTAGTAGACGATATGAACGCCGGCTCTGTTGGCGCTTTATTGATACACGGTGCAAACCCTGCTTACTCCTGGTTTGATGCTGATAAATTCAAAGCGGGTCTTGCGAAAGTAAAAACAACCGTTTCTTTCAACAGCAAAGCAGATGAAACAACACAGCTCTGCAAATTTGTAATACCAGATCATAACTTTTTAGAAAGCTGGGGTGATGCTGAGCCAAAAGCCGGTCACTTCTCTTTTATACAACCTACTATTTATCCTTTATTCAAAACACGCCAGTGGCAGGATAGCCTGTTAAAATGGAGTGGTAACACCAATGATTACTTAGCCTTCCTGAAAAATTACTGGAGTGCAAAAGTTGGTGGCGAAAGCGGTTGGGATAAAGTATTGCAGGATGGTGTGATCAATGCAAACACAACCATCGCAGGTGGAGCTTTCAATGGCGGTGCTGTTGCAGCGGCTGTTACTGCTTTGAACAGTGCAAAGAAAAGCGACAAGATAGAACTCGTTTTATATGAGAAGATAGGTATCGGTGCAGGACAAGGCGCTTCTAACCCATGGTTACAGGAGTTGCCCGATCCGGTTACACGCGCTACCTGGGATAACTACGTAATTGTTTCTCCTGCAATGGCAAAAACATTGCTGAACATCGATCTCGCTATCGGTGGCCAGGCAGATGCATATGAAGTACACCCTGCAAAAAAAGTAGTAAAAGTTACTATCGGAAATAAATCAATTGAATTACCTGCATTGATCATTCCTGGTACACAGGCTAATACAATCGCCATTGCTGTTGGTTACGGCCGCAGTGAGAAAATGGGTAAAGCGGTTATCGGAACAGGTAAGAACGCCTTCCCTTTTGCAAGCCTCAATGGTTCTTCTGTAAGTTTTGTTAGCAGTGATGTTAGCATTGCCACAACCGGTGATGAATATCCTGTTGCCTTAACACAAACACATAACCGTTACGATACCGCGCAAGGTAACCGTACCGAGGTAATGAAAGAATTAACACTCGCAGCATATAAACACCACCCAACTGAAATACGCGATGAGCGTGCAGCAGAATTGAAACCATGGGGTGGATTGGAAAACTACGAGGCCCAGGGTACATTGTATCCTGTATACGACAGACCAGGTATCAAATGGGGTATGAGTGTTGATCTGAACACCTGTACCGGTTGTTCTGCCTGCGTGATCGCATGTAATGCAGAGAACAACGTTTCTATTGTTGGTAAACCGGAAGTATTACGGGGCCATGAAATGCAGTGGCTGCGCATAGATAAATATTACAGTGGCGACCTGGATAACCCGAACGTGGTGTTCCAGCCATTGATGTGCCAGCATTGCGATAACGCTCCTTGTGAGAACGTTTGTCCTGTTGCAGCAACCAACCACAGCACAGAAGGTTTGAACCAGATGACCTATAACCGTTGTATCGGTACAAGGTATTGCGCCAATAACTGTCCGTATAAAGTTCGCCGTTTTAACTGGGCCGATTATACAGGTGCTGATAGCTTCCCGAACAACCAGGTAGGTATTGTGAATGATGTGGTACTGGATATGAATGATGACCTTACAAGAATGGTTCTGAACCCTGATGTAACGGTACGTTCACGTGGAGTAATCGAAAAATGTTCATTCTGCGTACAGCGTTTACAGGAAAGCAAACTGAATGCGAAAAAAGAAAGCAGGCCAATGGTTGACAGCGATATCAAAGTAGCATGCCAGCAGGCTTGTCCTACCAACGCGATCAATTTTGGTAATGCAAACGATAAACATAGTGCGATCAGCATGACAAGGGTTGAAAATCCAAACCGCCAGTTCTATGTGTTGGAGCAACTACACGTATTACCGAATGTTACCTATATGGCGAAAGTGAGGAACAGTGATGAGGCGCATGAAGGTGGACACGAAGAAGCTAAGAAAGAAGAGAAACACGAAGCGGCGCATTAATGAACTTTTGGAAAGTTCTAAAACTTTCCAAAAGTTGAATAGCGAAGAGAAAGTACAAGTGTGCGACGCAAGAAAAGTCGAGAGAAGAACAGAAAGTTGATTCAATAAAAAAAATATCTATCCGCTGCAAAGCGGAATGGACAATAAATAAGACCAGATGCATTTAAAGTACGAATCACAGCTTAGGGAACCATTGGTGAATGGAGATAAAAACTATCACCAGGTTACAGAAGACATTGTTCGCCCTATTGAAGCAAAGCCTTCCAGACTATGGTATATTGGTTTCTACATAGCTGTTGCATTGCTTTTGTTTGGTGTGTACAGCGTTTACCGGGATGTTACATACGGTATCGGCCAGTGGAACCTGAACAAGACCGTGGGTTGGGGTTGGGACATCACCAACTTCGTATGGTGGGTAGGTATTGGTCACGCGGGAACTTTGATCTCTGCGATCCTGTTACTGTTCCGCCAGGGATGGAGAACAGGTGTGAACCGTGCGGCTGAAGCGATGACGATCTTTGCGGTAATGTGTGCGGGCCAGTTCCCGATCTGGCACATGGGCCGTGTATGGATGGCTTTCTTTGTAATGCCTTATCCAAACACACGTGGTCCTTTATGGGTGAACTTTAACTCGCCCTTGTTATGGGATGTATTTGCGATCTCTACATATTTCACCGTATCATTATTATTCTGGTACAGTGGGTTGATACCGGATCTGGCAACCGTGCGTGACCGCGCTTTCACTAAACTGCGTAAACGTTTATATGGCCTGGCTTCTTTCGGATGGAATGGTTCTACCAAACACTGGCAGCGTCATGAAAGTCTTTCGCTTGTTTTGGCGGGATTGAGTACGCCGCTGGTATTGTCTGTACACACGATCGTATCCTTCGACTTCGCCACATCCGTTATTCCGGGATGGCACACTACGATCTTCCCTCCATACTTCGTCGCCGGTGCGATCTTCTCAGGTTTTGCGATGGTGCAAACACTGATGGTGATCATCCGCAAAGTGTTTGAGATGGAAGATTATATTACCATGGGTCACATTGAAGCGATGAATAAAGTAATTGTACTAACAGGTTCTATCGTTGGTATCGCCTATATCACTGAGTTGTTCATGGGCTGGTATAGCCAGAATAAATTTGAAGGATATACTTTCTGGTACAGCCGCGCCAACCTGTTCAGTCCTTATGGATGGAGCTACTGGGGTATGATGGCTTGTAACGTACTGAGCCCGCAGATCTTCTGGTTCCGTAAAATGAGAAGGAATTTATTTGTAACCTTCTTCATGAGTATCATCGTGAACATTGGTATGTGGTTCGAGCGTTTTGTAATTATCGTTACTTCTTTGTACCGCGATTATCTTCCATCAAGCTGGTCTGTTTACTACAGCCCGTCTATCTGGGAGATTGGTTTCTACGCCGGTACATTCGGATTATTCTTTACCTGTTTCTTCCTCTTTGCCAAATACATGCCTGTGATTGCAATTGCCGAGATCAAGTATGTACTGAAAACGTCGGGAGAAAATTATAAAGAGAAGATGGGACATATTGAGGAAGAGAAGCTCGATGATTTCGTACATCATCACGCACACTAAAATAGTTTGTGGTCTGTAGTCTTTGGTCTATAGTTCACTATAAAGTTGAATAAAACAGCTGGTATCCGCCCAGGCGGATCACAGCTCAAAGCTAAAAAAGATGGCAAAAAAGAAATTCGTAGTAGGCTGTTTTGATGATGAGGCCGTTTTATTTCCTGCAGTGAAGAAAGTTCGCACGGCGGGTTATAAGATTCATGATGTGTATACGCCATTCGCGGTACACGGGTTGGATCATGCACTGGGATTGAGAGAGACCAGTTTGCATACAGCGGGTTTTATCTATGGTATTACAGGAACATCTACCGCATTAGGTTCTATCAGCTGGATCCTGGCAAAAGACTGGCCGCTGAATTTTGGTGGTAAACCACACTTTGCTTTACCGGCATGGATCCCGATCACTTTCGAGTTAACGGTATTGTTCGCCGCAGTAGGAATGGTGATCACATTTTGTTACCTGTGCCAGATAGCGCCTTTTGTAAAGAAGCACCATTTTCACCCACGCGCTACCGATGATCTTTTTGTGATGGTAATAGAGTGTACCGATAAAACAAACGAGAACGACCTCACTGCTTTCTTAACTGCCAACGGCGCTGTTGAAACAGATGTTCAGGTAGCAGAAGACGGATGGTGGCTCGGCCGTTATGATAAAGACGAATTGCCTTTTGAGAATAAACAAACTGTTGCCGCTTACTAATATTAGAATAGACGTATGATGAAGAAATTATCGATCATAACTGTATTATCTGCCATAGCGGTCCTTATGGGATGCAGCGACGTAAAACGTACACCAGGGCATGTTTACATGCCGGATATGGCCTACAGCCGCGCTTATGAAACTTATGCGGACCATAGCAACCTGGCTGCAAAAGGCATCAGCTATAATAATATGCCTGTTGCCGGAACGGTTGCACGTGGAGAGGACATGCCTTTTCATCTTACAAAAGATGCAGCCGGAGACAGCACCAATTATGTAGCATCCAAACAGGTAAAGAGTCCGTTGGATTCTCTGACTGCAACAGATGCGGCGGAAGCAGAACGTTTATATATGATCAACTGCGGTATCTGTCATGGAACTAAACTGGATGGCAACGGTCCTTTGTATAATGATGGAAAAGGACCTTATCCTGTAAAACCAAAGAACCTGATAGCGGATGGATTGGTTTCTATAATGCCTGAAGGACAAATGTTCTACTCAGTCACCTACGGAAAGAATACCATGGGTTCCTATGCATCACAGCTCAGCCGCAAGCAACGCTGGATGGTGATCAGGTATATCAAGAATACACAGGCAAGTAAAAAAGCAGCAGCGGCAATTCCGGCAGCTACGGCTACAGCAGCAAAATAATTAACCGTTCCTTCGGGAACAATGGCAAGAAAAGTAATAACTGATATAAAAGAGATTAAAGATGGCATCTATCAGAGAGCAATTTGAGATTCCCGGAAAGATGAAAACCTGGTCATTCGCCTTGATCGGTATAGGTTTGGTCGCATTCGTGATCGGGCTTGTAACAAAAGGCATGGGCACCGAAGAAGAACAGGTTCATTTCATTGGAACACTTATGTACAATGCAATGTTCTGGACACTGGTATGTAATGCTGCCATGTTCTTTATCGGCGTAACCACATTGGCCATGGGTGGCTGGCAGATCAGTTTCCGCAGGGTAACAGAAGCGATCTCTACAATGGTTCCGATCTTCGGTACCATTACCCTCATCGTATTGCTTTATGTAGTACTTGGGCACAAACATGAAATTTACCACTGGCTCGATACAGAAGCGGTTGAAAAAGATCCGATCCTTCGCGGCAAAGCTGGTTTCCTGAATCCTACCTTCTTTATCATCTGGTCAACACTAGCCATCGGCTTATGGAGCCTGTTGGGATGGAGAATGCGCAAGATCACTGAAGAAGCAGATGCAGCACCAATGGACCGCGAGGCAGGCGCTAGCTTTGTCTGGAGAAATACCGTTCGTGCAGCCTTATTTACTGTATGGTTTGCCCTAACCGTTGGTTCTACCATCCCATGGTTATGGCTGATGAGTCTTGATGCACACTGGTACTCTACCATGTACAGCTGGTACACATTCGCAAGCACTTTCGTATCAGGTATGGCGCTGATAGCGTTGTGGGTGATCTATCTTAAGAACAAAGGTTATCTTGAATATACCAACCAGGAACACTTACAGGATATTGGTAAGTTCATGTTTGCCTTTTCTATTTTCTGGACATACTTATGGTTCTCTCAGTTCATGCTGATCTGGTATGCGAATATTCCTGAAGAAACCGTTTATTTCAAACACCGCGTTCAGGGGCCGTATAAAGGAATATTCTATCTGAACCTGATCATCAATTTTGTTTGTCCTGTATTGATATTAATGAAACGCTCAACCAAACGTAATTATACATTGATGACATTCATGGCAGTACTGATCATATTCGGTCACTGGCTCGATTTCTATCAAATGGTAATGGGTTCTTTGTCCAAAGAGCATGTAACATTGGGCTGGCTCGATTTCGGAATAATGAGTTTATTTGTTGGATTGATGATATTCTTTGTAGGAAAGGCACTGGCCAGCAAACCACTGATCGTGAAGCATCACCCTTTCATGAAAGAGAGTATTATACACCAGGTTTAAAAATGTGATAATTGGATAATTCGATAATGTGATAATGCCCGCATTGTAATCATTATCACATTATCGAATCATCACATTATCAAATTGTTTTTAGTTTTGATTAATTAAGAAGATAGCGTTATGACAATGTTTTTAACCATAGCTGTGATTGTGCTGATTTTTGTTGTGATCTTCCAGATCGCCAAAGCCAGCGAATATGTATCAGTACTGAAAGGCGAAGAGACCAGCCGCCGTCAGAATAACAAGATCAACGGTTTCCTGATGGTCGCTTTTTTAGTACTCGGCATGATCGGTGTTTGGTATTGCAACAAACTCTATTTTCATAAAACGCTGATGGCAGTTCCATCTGCCAGCGAAGAAGGTGCGCGTGTAGATTCCATGTTATGGATCACCATCGCGGTTACCGGTATCGTATTCATCGCTACGCAAGCTGTTCTTTTCTGGTTCGCTTACAAATACCAGGACAGTGGCCGCAAAGTGTTCTATTTCCCGCATAACAATAAACTGGAAGTTTTATGGACCATCGTTCCCGCCATCGTATTAACAGTGTTGGTGATAATCGGTTTACGTAACTGGTTCCTCTTTACCGGTGAAGCAAAAAAAGGTGCCATGATCGTAGAAGTAACCGGCAAACAGTTTAACTGGATCTACCGTTACCCGGGTAAAGACGGCGCATTTGGAAAAAAATATTTTAGGAACATTGATGATGCAGCCGGTAATGAATTGGGTCTTATATGGGATGATCAATTAGGCCATGATGATGTAGTAACCAGCGAGAAACTGGTTTTGGTAAAAGGTAAAGCCGTAAAATTCATTATTGGTTCAAGGGATGTGATACATGATGTGGGTCTTTCTCATTTCCGCATGAAAATGGATGCGGTTCCCGGAATACCTACTACGCTCTGGTTCACGCCGGCGTATACAACCAGGGAAATGAAGGAAATAACTAAAAATCCGAACTTTGTATACGAGATCAGTTGCGACCAGATGTGCGGTAACAGCCACTTCTCTATGCGCGGTGTTATTGAAGTTGTGACCCAGGAAGAATATGATGTATGGATGGCCACGCAAAAACCAAAATACCTGGTGGTGCATCCTGAACTGGACCCTGCTAATAAAAAAATCGATAGCACTAAACTGGCCGCAAAGCCGGATACTGCTAAGACTGTAGCGAAATTGTAAAGAGAGAATGACAGTTGAAAGTTGTCAGATGACAGAAGAAGTTTCTGTCAACCGTCATCCAACATCTGCCAATTGAAATAAGAATGACAGATGAAAGTTGTCAGATGACAGAACAGAAGCCTGTCAACTGCCATCCAACATCTGACAACTAAAAGAACTATTAAAGAAACAGAGTATGAGTAACGAAGCTGTTTTGCACACACATTCAGATGCTGCAACACATGATGCGCATGGTGATCATCATCATGAGCACCACCACCATGAAACATTTATCAGCAAGTATGTGTTTAGCATGGACCATAAAATGATCGGGAAACAATTCCTGATCACCGGTATGTTCTGGGCAGTGTTGGGTGGATTGATGAGCGTATTGTTCCGTCTTCAATTAGGTTATCCTGATACTACTTTCCCATTCCTGGAAGACATACTGGGCCATTGGGCAAAAGGCGGCCGCATTACACCGGAAGCCTATTATGCATTGGTAACCACGCACGGTACCGTGTTGGTATTCTTTGTATTAACAGCAGGATTGAGCGGTACATTCGCCAACTTTTTAATTCCATTGCAGTGTGGCGCACGTGATATGGCATCGCCGTTCCTGAATATGCTTAGCTACTGGTTCTTCTTCACAGCCAGTATCGTAATGTTATCTTCTATTTTTGTTGAGACAGGTCCGTTCAGTGGCGGTTGGACAGCGTATCCTCCATTAAGTGCTTTGGGCGATGCATCTCCGGGTTCTAAAACGGGTATGGATCTCTGGTTGATATCGATGGCATTGTTCGTTGTTTCTTCCTTGTTAGGTGGGTTGAATTATATCGCAACCATCCTGAACATGCGTACGAAAGGTATGAGCATGACTCGTTTACCATTGACCATCTGGGCGCTGTTCTTTACTGCAGTACTGGGTGTATTGTCATTCCCTGTATTGTTCTCAGGATTTATCTTATTGATCTTCGATAGAAATTTCGGAACGAGCTTCTATCTCTCAGACATATTTGTAAACGGGGTTGGTGCATTACCGAATGAAGGTGGCAGCGCGATCCTTTACCAGCACTTGTTCTGGTTCTTAGGTCACCCTGAGGTATATATCATCCTGTTACCTGCCATGGGTATGGTATCAGAGATCTTATCTGTGAATTCACGTAAACCGATCTTCGGTTATATGGCGATGATCGGGTCATTATTTGCGATCGCGATATTGGCGTTCCTTGTTTGGGCGCACCATATGTTCGTAACAGGATTGAATCCGTTCCTCGGATCGATCTTTGTACTCTTAACGTTATTGATTGCGGTACCATCGGCTATCAAAGTGTTTAACTGGCTCACTACTTTGTGGAGAGGAAATGTTCGCTTTACACCGGGTATGATGTTCGCTATCGGTTTTGTAAGTTTATTTATCTCGGGTGGATTAACCGGTATCTGGTTAGGAAACTCTGCATTGGATATTCACCTGCACGATACGTATTTCGTAGTGGCTCACTTCCATATTGTAATGGGTGTGGCATCTATGTTCGGTATGTTCGCGGGTATCTATCACTGGTTCCCTAAAATGTATGGACGCTTCCTGAACAATTCTTTGGGCTATATCCACTTCTGGGTAACCATTGCAGGTGCTTACATGATTTTCTGGCCCATGCACTACGAAGGATTAGCCGGCATGCCACGTCGTTATTATGATTACAGCATCTGGGAAAGCTTTAAACAATTCAATGACCTGAACAGGTTTATCAGTACTGTTGCCATGATCGTATTTGCAGCACAGATCCTGTTCCTGTTCAATTTCTTCTATTCAATTTTTAAAGGAAGAAAAGTAACTACTATGAATCCATGGGGTTCTACCACATTGGAGTGGACAACACCGATTCGCCCGGGTCACGGAAACTGGCCAGGCGAGATTCCTGAAGTACACCGTTGGGCATATGATTATGGTAAGGATGGAACTGAATTTATTCAGCAAACCACACCGGTAGGAGCAGACGAAAGTCATCATTAATATTTTTAAACACGAATTACACGAATGGAACACGAATTATGCGAATTGAATTATCGGATTCGTATAACTCGTGTTTCTGATTTTTAAAAATTCGTGCAATTCGTGTAATTCGGTTTTGTAATTCGTGTTTAGTGTAATTCGTGTCTATGGTAAATTCAGTCGAAACATCCGCATCATTCTCATTGGCTTCTAAGGTGAAGGATTACTTTCAACTGATTAAGTTCACACTGAGTTTTACAGTTGTGTTTTCCTGTGTGATCTGTTACCTGCTGGCACCGAATATCGTTTCCTACGATTGGGGAATGATATTGATCCTTTTTTTCGCAGGCATGCTTATTTGCGGCAGCGCCAACGCGATTAACCAGGCGGTAGAAAAAGATACGGATGCGATGATGAAACGCACCGCCAAACGCCCGGTAGCGAGCGGAAGAATGAGTCAGCAGGAAGCGTTTTTATTTGCAACCATCGCAGGCGCAATAGGTGTGTTTATGATGGGCTGGTTCTTTAAAGGAGATGATAACGGTTTTAACTGGAACGCGGCATTATTATCAGCATTGAGTTTGTTCTTATATGCTTTTATTTATACGCCGCTGAAGAAAGTCAATTCGATAGCAGTTTTGGTAGGTGCTTTTCCGGGCGCTTTACCATGTTTGATAGGATGGGTAGCAGCAACCAATACGATCAACCCGTTTGCAACAGTTGTATCGAACGGCAAAGAATTTTCAAATGCCGGCGGATGGATCTTATTTGCGATACAGTTTCTCTGGCAGTTCCCCCATTTCTGGGCAATAGCCTGGGTGGCACATGGAGATTACAGTAAAGCTGGTTTTAAATTGTTGCCATCGGATAAAGGACCCACACGTTTTACCGCGATACAGGGCATCATGTATTCGGTGCTGATGATACCGGTAGGAATACTGCCTTATTATTTTGGCATGACGGGACAAGTGAGTATGTGGATACTGGTAGCAAGTAATTTGTTCATGGTAATACAGAGTGTGAGATTATACAACGAGATGAATGCAAAAGCAGCGAGAAGAGTGATGTTCAGCAGTTATATTTATTTGCCGATTGTGTTTTTGGCGTTGTTGGCAGACAAGATTCGATGACCGATTATCGGATTAGCGAATTGCGAATTAACGAATTCGCTAATCCGTCATCCGCTAATCCGATAATAAAAAAATTACTAATTAATATGATCGCAACAGTGCAGAGAGACGAACCAAAAAAAATTCACCCGCACAAATTCACCCTATGGGTGGCGATGGCGAGTATATTGATGATGTTCGCGGGGTTAACGAGTGCTTATATTGTTAAGAAGAACAGTGGCAGCTGGTTGGAGTTTGATCTGCCGAAAATATTCTGGTACTCCACTTTCGCGATCATACTGAGCAGTGTAACGATACATCTTGCCGGTAAGGCATTTAAGGTGAGGGAAATGGGACGATACAAAACAATGATCACTGTTACTGCAATACTTGGTGTACTTTTTATGGTGATGCAGATAGCTGGATTTCTTGACCTGGAAAATAGAGGTATTGCATTAACAGGAGCAAGAAGCAATTCAGCAGGATCATTCCTGTTGGTGATCACGGGTTTGCATATGTTGCACGTGTTGGGTGGAGTTATCGCATTGCTCGTGGTTTTTATCAGGGCGTATGCAGTTAAAATAAAAAATTATAGCAGTTTACCGATAGATCTTGTAAGCAACTACTGGCATTTTGTAGGCATACTCTGGATCTACCTGTTTATCTTCTATAACTGGATAGGATAGGCTAAGAAAAAGTTGGGGTTTATTCACCTTTTTTGAACAGTAGCCAATATTTTTGTAACGAAATTTTAGAACAAGCTCATGTCAACAACAACAGTTACACCAACCAAATTGTGGAGCGGCGGAAAAAGCCCTTTCAACGTAGAATACGGCAAATTGATGATGTGGTATTTCCTGATGAGTGATGCTTTCACATTTGGCGCTTTCCTGATCTCTTACGGAACCATCCGTTTCTCAACCAATGGATGGCCTGACCCGAATGAGGTGTTCAAAAGTTTTCCTTTTGCACCCGAAGGTGTTCATGCTCCGTTGGTGTTCGTGAGTATCATGACCTTTATTCTCATCATCAGTTCGGTTACCATGGTGTTGGCGGTACATGCCGGTCATAACATGGATAAAAAGAAAGTGGTAAAGAATTTGATCTGGACCATCATCGGTGGTGTGGCTTTCTTAAGCTGCCAGGCATGGGAGTGGAACCATTTACATCATGAAGGTGCATGGTGGGGTTCTAATCCTTTTGTGAATCATGATGGTACCGCTTCATCAACCAACTTTACCAATTATTTCTTTACCATAACAGGTTTCCACGGTTTTCACGTATTCTCGGGTGTGATCATCAATATCATTATGCTGATCATGACACTGATGGATAAATTTGAAAAACGCGGGCATTACCTCATGATCGAGAAAGCAGGGTTGTATTGGCACTTTGTAGACCTGGTTTGGGTATTTGTATTCACCTGTTTTTACCTGGTATAATTATTAGCTAATTTATTTAAGAAGATATTATGGAACATACAGCAACACACGAAGAACATAGCGGCGGCGGTGTAAAGGAAATAGTAAGAGTAACGGTCATCCTCTCTGTATTAACAGTAGTGGAACTTGCCTTGGGTTTCTGGATGATGGGTATGCCATTGGGCAGTGGTTCACGTCTTGCAGTAAAAGGCGCGATCATTATCCTGATGATGGCAAAAGCATTTTATATTGTTGCTTATTTCATGCACCTGAAACATGAGATCAAGAACCTGATCATGACCATTGTAGTGCCTTTGGCATTGTTCGTATGGTTCATCATCGCGTTTTTGTATGATGGAAATTCTTTCCGTAACCTGAGAAATACATACGATCCGCATTTTAAAGAACAGAGCACCATCCAGGCACCTAAAAAAGCGGAACATGGTGAAGCAAAACACGAAGAAGGTAAAGAAGAAAAGAAACACGAAGAAACAAAGCCTGAAGAGAAAAAAGCGGGACATTAACGATAACCTGTGAGTTTCTCTCTCCAAATATTATTAACCATCGTTTCATGCGATGGTTTTTTTATAGAACAGCTATGAGTCTTGAGCTATGAGCTGCGAGCAGGAAGGTTCTGGCTCACAGTTCATAGCTCATAGCTCAGGGCTCATATTACTGATATGAATAAAAAAGCGTTGTTAGGACTTGCGGTGGCCTTGTTACTTCCCCTCTGTTGTTATCTCCTTTTAAAATATGCAAGCGAGAGCGCTGCAGATATGCCACGAAAGTTTTTGCTTGATACAACCGTTACACGTGTCGTAAATGGTAAAGAAATAACAGACAGCATTTGGCACACAACGGGCAATATTCATTTGCAAAATCAATTGGGTGACTCGGTGAGCTTGTATGATAAGCCAGGGAAGATATTAGTGGTTGATCTTTTCTTTACAAGCTGCGGCAGTATTTGCCCGAGACTTACAGCGAACATGTCTAAGTTGCAGCAGTCTTTTCTTCGCGGAGGCGATCTGCGAAAAAAAGTAGATACACCCATCGTGCAGTTTATGTCAATTTCCATAGACCCGCAGCGTGACAGTGTTCCCGTATTAAAAAAATATGCTGACCGAAATGGTGTAAATCATGATAACTGGTGGATGCTTACCGGCAACCGGGATTCCATTTATAAATTTGTATTTGAAGAATTGCGTGTTGATAAATACAGTGAAGAACCCATCAGCCCCGATTTCGTACATACCAGCCGTTTTGTATTGATCGATAAAGAACATGTAGTACGTGGATGGTACAATGGACTTGATTCGGTATCGCTTCAAAAACTTTCGAGGGATATCGGTTTACTGATGCTCGAAAAAGATAAGAAACAAAAAAACGCAGTCTTTGCCCAGATCCTTGACCTGAGCTGGTTGTGGCTGATCATTGTTGTGTGTGTGATTTTCTTTGTTGTGTATATGCGCGGCAGAAGGAAGATCAATGGGTAAGAAGGTTTATTTGTTTACTGGTTTACTAGTAAGCATTGAGCCGGTAAATAATTAAACTAATAAACCAATAAACGAACATGCTCGAACCCTCTCTCACAAAAAATGATACAAAAGCCAAATGGCTAATCAGTATTTTTTCTGTTGTTGTATTCACAGCCATCATATTACTTAGCCGCTATAAATTAGAAGTGGACCTCGGCTTTGATGTTCACATTTTTGCAACCATCAATGCATTCATCAACTCAACTATTGCTGTTTTGTTGATAGCAGCACTGGTAGCCGTTAAAAAGATGAATTATCTTTTGCATAAACGGTTAATGATGACGGCACTGGTATTGTCTATTGTATTTCTTGTTTCCTATATCGCGCATCACCTGCTTGCGGGCGAAGCAAGATTCGGAGATGCCAATCATGATGGGTTTATATCAGACGAGGAGAAAGTATTGGTGGCAGGTAGTCGCGGTATTTATTATTTTATCCTTGGAACACATATCTTACTGGCCGCATTGATTATGCCATTTATTTTATTTACATCCTACCGGGCACTAACGGCGGATTACCCGGCGCATAAAAAACTGGCGAGAATTACCTGGCCGTTATGGTTCTATGTAGCAGTTACGGGACCGGTGGTGTATTGGATGATCAGCCCTTATTATAGATAAATTTTGAAATTGCGGATGGGGAAATTTTGGAATTTCTTTTGATGCATGTACCTTTTCAATTTCAAAATTTCCCCATCCGCAATTCCAAAATCATAATTCTAGTTCTACCGCCGGATCCCAGAATTTCTTCTCAAAATCAACGATCGTATCGTCTTCCACTTTGATCTTTTCTTTTTTGAGTAACTCTTCCATGCGTGTGGGTGTGGCAAAATGCATTTTACCGGATAACATGCCATTGCGGTTAACAACACGATGTGCGGGCACTGCGGGTTTGATATGAAAAGCACCATTCATGGCCCATCCCACCATACGGGCACTCATTTTGGTTCCCAGGTATGCGGCAATGGCACCATAAGAAGTTACACGACCACGTGGAATGAGTCTTGCCACATCATATACCTGCTCAAAAAAAGAGCTGTCTTTTCTGCCGCTGGGTAAAACTGCTTTTGGTTTTTCGGTAGACTTTTTTTTAGGTGCCACAGTGAATTTTATTTCAGACAAATTACGTAATTACTAAAGAAGCCAGTAACAAAAAGTACAGAGATCTACTTATTGAACAACCAACTGTGCCTCCGTGTGCAAAATAAATTTCACACAGAGGCACGGAGGCACAGTTTAAGTTCCGCGGTTTGTTCTCTCTGTTAATAGTTCAGAACGCCGCGGTTCGGGAACGGATTCATATTGGTAAGGGCAATGCCTGCATCCCAATCCACAGCAATGTCCTTTATCGAGATGATATTTTTCGGTAAGTACCATGTAGCCATGTTCATCATGGTAAAAATCAATTCCCTCAATCAATGTCTGGCTCACTGTATAACTGCTTTAGTATCTCATCTTTTTCTTTGGGCAGTTCTTTGTTGATCCGGAAAGAGATATAATGAATACGGTTGCTTTGCGCAATATCCAAACCCTCATAATGTGTTTTGATCATTAATTCGGGCTTGATTGTTTCCTGCGCGTAAACCTGGTCGGTATGTTCTAACAGTTCGAGTTCAAACAAATGAATAACCGCTAAAGTAAATTGGTAGAGATCAGGACTATCTGTTTTTAAATGAACCAAACCATTTTCTTTCAGCACCTGTTGATACAAACGGAGAAACTTAGGGTGCGTCAATCTTTTCTTTGCTTTTGACCCGCGTAGTTGGGGGTCGGGGAAAGTGATCCATATTTCAGCAACTTCACCTGGTACAAAATAATCAGTGATCTTATCTATATGTGAACGAACAAATGCAATATTCGGCAGCCCCTCATCCAGCACCGTTTTCGCACCGCGCCAGATACGGTTTCCCTTGATATCGATGCCGATAAAATTTCTCTCCGGGTATAACCTGCCTAAGCCAACAGCATATTCGCCCTTACCACAGGCAAGTTCTAAAGTTACAGGTGATTGATTTTTAAAGAATTCGCTCCATTTGCCCCGCATATGCTGCGGGTATTCCAATACATTCGGAAAATGTTTGATCGCCTCGAAGCGGATAAGTTTTTTTTGTCCCATAAAGGGCAAAAATAACAGAGTTATTGTAGCAACGGGTTAAAAATTAATAGTTAATAGTCGGGAAGAGACAGGTATGTTTTTAACCCTTAAATTGTAGCTATTCCTCCTCAAACCCTTTTCCTGCAACCGGTACCAAAACAACCTGCTTGGGTTCTGCCGCAAGTATATGCGAAGCTTCAACGATCAATTCTTTACACCCATCGAGCGCCAGGGAAATCGCATGATCTTCCTGTGAATCCCAGAGTTCCGTGACCCAAAAAGTATCCTTATTGGAAGCTTCATGATTGATCATGTACTGACGGCATCCCTTGGCGGAAGAAACAATATGGTTGGCCCTTACCAGGATCCCTAACAACTCATCGCCTTTATCAGGATGAGCGTTGAAACGTGTATACAATGCGTATTGAGACATAACCGGGTTTTTACCTGTTTTCTTGCAACAATCATTCCAGCATACCAGAGATAATAGATATATTATATATGCTTAACATGTTAATCAAGTGCCACCCCGGCTGTAAAAGCTGCTATATGTTCTTCAAAAAAACTGGCCGTTCTGGCCATGCTAATTCAAATAATTCCTACCAGGAAACGAGAATATCTAATCTTGCCCTGGAAATGTAGAGCTGAATGTTATGATCAATGAAGCTGGGTACGCCCCCTGTATTCGTTTTATCATAAGAACCAACCAGTTGTTTCTTCTTCAGAACTGGGATTTATTTTAACGGATGATAAACAATTACACATTGGTTTTGAAGCGGGTAAAACAATTTTATGCTGGTGAGATAATAAGTGGTAATTGCAGGCTATTAGATTACCTTGAAAGTATTATGAACAAGACAGGCCCGATCATAGTCATAGAAGATGATCTCGAAGACCAGGAGATACTGGAAGAGATCTTTCAAAAACTCGGTTACGAGAATCACATCGTTTATTTTACAGATGGCAATAAGGCGCTTGAATACCTGAATCAAACGGATATCGCACCTTTTTTAATTCTTTCAGATATCAATATGCCCAAGATCAATGGTTTTGAACTTAGGAGTAAGGTTTTTACCAATGAACAGTTACACATCAAATGTATTCCCTACCTGTTCTTTACAACGGCAGCAAATAAACAATCTGTGATAGATGCCTATTCTCTTTCTGTACAGGGATTTTTCAAAAAACCAGATACAATGGAAGGCCTCGAGAATACGATCAAAAAAATAGTGGAGTATTGGAAAGAATGTATTGCACCAAGTGAGTATGAATAGTTGCCTGCTTACAGATTTATTCATCCCTTTTAACTTATTTATCGGTTACAAAAACCGGGAATCTAGATCTGTGTTTAATTAATTTATGTAACTTCCTGTCTACAACGATATAAATACTTGCTTATGAATTCCAGGAAAAAATTTATTCAGCAGTCTTCGCTTTTGATTGGTGGTGGTTTATTAGCCACCTCTATCAATAACAAAGCATTTTCAATTTTTAAGAACCGCATTTCTCCTGCCGATCAATTAAATATTGGTGCGATCGGGATCAATGGCATGGGTTGGTCGAATGTAACTGCCGCTTTAAAAATACCCGGTGTAAACCTGGTTGCTGTTTGTGACATAGATGATAACGTGATCCAGAAAAGAATGAAGGAACTATCAGGTAAAAATTATGATGTTTCTAAAATAAAAACATATTCAGATTATCGCCGGTTATTAGACCAAAAAGATATTGATGCAGTGATCATCGGCACACCAGATCATTGGCACGCATTGATCATGATACATGCCTGCCAGGCAGGTAAAGATGTATATGTAGAAAAACCGGTAGGTAATTCTATTATTGAATGCCGTACCATGGTTGCCGCACAACAGCGTTACAACAAAGTAGTACAGGCCGGCCAGTGGCAGCGCAGTCAGCAACATTTTAAAGATGCAGTTGATTTTGTACACGGTGGCAAACTGGGAAACATACGTACCGTAAAAGTCTGGTGTTACCAGGGATGGATGCGCCCTCAACCTATTGTGCCCGATACAGCACCACCTCCCGGCGTTGATTATAAGCAATGGTTAGGGCCAGCTACTACACGTCCTTTCAATGCGAGCAGGTTTCATTTTCATTTTCGTTGGTTCTGGGATTATGCAGGCGGCCTGATGACAGACTGGGGTGTTCACTTACTTGACTATGCATTGATCGGAATGAAAGCTGATCTTCCCAAAACAATTGATGGTCTTGGCGGAAAATTTGCTTATCCTGAACTCTACGAAGAAACACCGGATACATTGACCACCTTGTACGAATTTGATGGATTCAACCTGGTATGGGATTCCGCCATGGGTATCGATAATGGTTCTTATGGAAGGGATCATGGTATTGCTTTTATCGGTAACAATGGAACACTGATATTAAACCGTGGCGGATGGGAAGTGATAGAAGAAAAACAGAGCAAGAGCAAAGTAAGCATGCCTCTTCAAAAATCATCTGATAACGGACTGGATAAACACTGGGTCAATTTTGTGAATGTGGTTAAATCAAGAAAGATGGAGGACCTGCATTGTTCCATACAGGCCGGTGCGCATGTTGCTACGGTTGCGCAAATGGGAAATATTTCTTTCCGTACCGGCAAAAAATTGGCGTGGGACAGGAGTAAGGCTGCATTTACAGATAAAACAGTTAACGATGCATATTTAATGAAGCAATACCACAATGGGTATTCATTGCCTAAGATCTAAGCATCAAAGTGTTTAACATGTATTGTTAACTGATCTGATCAGTTATCTTTGTCGTGATTTGAAAACACTGGCTTACATATTATCATTCTACATTCTCTTTTGCGCCATTGCACCTTGCTATTTGTTTGACCAATGCGAAGAAACGGAGCAATGTGCCGACACGTCAAAATCAAATCCTGTAAAAGACTGCAATAACTGTTCTCCGTTTTCAACCTGTTCATCCTGTCATGGTTTTGCATTCCGGCAGGAAATTGTTTTGGAACGACCATCGTCGGTTCATCGATCAATCATTTATAGCCGTTATTCTTTTTCTTCTGAAATGGGATATCTCAATCTACCTTTCCAACCTCCACGGGTTGTTTGATAAAAACGAGGGCTCTAAACAATTCTTTTATTTTTTAATCTTATTATGAAGTATATACTAGTTACGTGTATGCTATTGTTTGTCTTTACAGACATACAGGCACAGCACACCATAAAATTATCTATCAAAGGCGGTGAAGATAAAACGCCGCTTGCAGGTGCTTCTGCAAGCATTCAAACATTGAACAAAATAATGGTAGCAGATAGTACCGGGCTTGTGATCTTTTCTAATATTCCTGTGGGTAATTATAAGATCAATATCTCTTATGTGGGTATGGTAGACCAGCAACTTTTTGTAACTGCACCTCAAACGAATGAAAACACGATAAACGTATTATTGGAAGAGGAAGCGCATGAAGAAGAAGTGATCATTACAGCTACACGAACCAGCCGCAGCATCGGCGATATACCCACACGTGTTGAAACGATCTCGGGAGAAGAACTCACTGAAAAAGGAAACATGAAACCCGGCGACATACGGATGTTATTGAATGAAAGCACCGGTATTCAAACGCAACAAACTTCCGCTACCTCTTATAATTCAAGCATACGGATACAAGGTCTCGATGGAAGATACACGCAAATACTGCGTGATGGATTTCCTTTGTATGCTGGTTTTTCAGGTGGACTGAGTTTGATGCAGGTGGCACCATTGGATCTGAAACAGATCGAAGTGATCAAAGGGTCCTCTTCTACTTTATATGGAGGAGGAGCGATAGCAGGACTGGTGAATCTTGTTTCTAAAACACCCATTTCAAAAAAAGAACTGAGTTTTCTTGCCAATGGAACATCTGCAGGTGGTCTTGACCTGAGTAGTTTTTACAGCCAGAAATTTAATAAAGTTGGTGTAACTGTTTTTGGTTCGGTCAATTCCGGAAAAGCATTTGATCCGGCAGGAATCGGGCTGACAGCTATTCCCGAATTTGAAAGGTATACGGTCAATCCACGTTTGTTTTTTTATGGGAAAAGAATTACTGCCAATATTGGAATCAGCTATATCACAGAGAAACGTATCGGTGGTAGTTTGGATTATATCAGGAAAGGGGCAGCAGGTTATTTTGAAAAGAATCATACCGATCGTTTTACAACACAGGCACAGGTAACACATCAGCTGAATGACCATTCACAATTAAATATAAAAACCAGCTACAGTTTATTCGATCGGTTGATAGAAGTGCCCTCTTATACTTTCCAGGGAGCACAGCACTCACTTTTTTCAGAAGCAACCTATAGCTCACAATATGAGAAAACACAATGGGTGATCGGCGCCAATTTTTTGTCAGATGATCTTCATGAAGAAAAGCAAACATCGAATCCATTACGCGATTACCGGTACAGCACGTTTGGTTTATTCATTCAAAATACCTGGTCACCCACAAAAGACTTCAGTCTCGAAACCGGTTTACGTGGTGATCATACACAGTCGTATGGATTTGATCTCCTGCCCAGGATCTCAGTCATGCTGAAACCCGCACCACAACTTACTTTACGCGCAGGTGGCGGTTTGGGTTATAAGATCCCGACAGTATTTAATGAAGAAGCAGAAAAAACACAGTTCCGGAATATTTTGCCAATTGATGCAACACAAACTGCCAATGAAAGATCTGCCGGAATAAATTTCGATATCAATTACCGGACAAAGATCGGGCGCATCGGTTTTACCATCAATCAATTGTTCTTTTATACAAGATTGAACAAGCCATTGGTATTAACAGCAACCGGCAGCAATTACCAGTTTGTAAACGCACCGGGACATATTGATACCAAAGGCACCGAAACCAATCTCCGTTTTGTGTATGATGATTTCAAATTGTTTGTTGGCTATACGTATGCGGATGTGAATACACATTTCAATAATACAAGAGCATGGCTGCCACTAACCGCGCGGCATCGTTTGAACAATGTGTTGATGTATGAGCAGGAAGGGAAATTAAAGATAGGGTTTGAAGCCTATTTCTTTAGTCCGCAAAAACTAAATGACGGAGGCACCGGCCAATCTTATTGGACCTTTGGTTTAATGGGAGAAAAAACATGGAAACATTTTTCACTCTTCATTAATTTTGAAAACTTTACGGATACAAGGCAAACAAAGTTTGATGCGATCTATACCGGTGCAATTACCAATCCCATATTCAGGGATATTTATGCGCCGGTAGATGGGTTTGTGGTGAATGGGGGAATTAAAATATTTTTATAGCGATTCTCGTTTGCGTAATAACACAAAACAGCCGGAGCTATTTAACTCCGGCTGTTTATTAGATATGCGTTGCTTATTTTAAAGTAATGGTTCCAATGGTTGTTGAAGCTCCTGTTACAACAACTACATTGGCGACGGTTGTGTCTTTATAGGTACCGTTAGTAGCATGGAAAGCTACTTTGTAGGTTGCAGCAGGAATGCCTCGTAACATGTAAGCACCTGTTGTTGCATCTGCAGGGGTAGACGAGATCGTGTCAGAAACATTGGCGATGGCATAAACCCACGCTTTGGCATCAAGTGGCATTACAATACCTTTTATCGCTCCTGATTCTGCCTGTGTAAAGGTCCTGATCACAGGTTTCAGGATGTACGAACCGGCACCTGTTTGAACAATTGATCTTGCTGCATCAAAGTCGATCCATAAACGATAGTCAACACCCGCAACAAGATCTGCATTGATGTTTAGTTTAAGACCGGATTGTTGTGCAGAAGGCGTGGTTAATGGGTACGATACACCACCGATCACAACACTGTTGTTTGTACCAAGTACGAGTCTTACCTGGCTGATGTGTCCAACAGGCAATACGATTGTACCTAACAGGGTATCAAGACCGTTTTTAAAATCAAGCAGGTTATAAATTCCTTTTCTACCGATATTTAATGACTGCCAGTCATTTTCAGAGGCGTCTGTTGTTGCTTTCACCTGAACACTTTGGATATCGAGATACACTTTATCAAAGGAAGCAGGTCCATCTACTAGGTAAACACTCATGGTTGCATTTCCGCCTGCATTCGCACCTGAATCAGAATTCTTGGCGCAGGAAGCCCAGATTAGCATGGCACATGGGATCAGAAATAAAAGTAACTTTTTCATTTTTTGTCTTTTTAGGATAATGGATAATTCTTTCATCACATCCTAAAAAAACCGTGCCGTCCTGCTTGATACATAATAGTTTATGATTATTTGAATGAAAAAACCCGTCTTGGCGTATTATAAGGAAACCGATTGCTGCTTTTTTTTAACATTTAGTTGATTAAAGAGTCTGAACAATCGGGGATAATAGACACGTTAGTCTATCAAATGTCCCGTAACTAGAGAGGTTTTTTTTCTTTCCTGCTGTTGTTCATCATCCGTTTTCTGTGCTGCAGTCCCCAATCACACATTTCTCCAATGATCTTATTTAGTGACTGGCTGTATTTAGTAAGAGCATACTCAACGCTTACTGGTGAGGTGGCATATACAGTGCGTGTAACAAATTCATTTAATTCCAAGTCCTTTAATTCTTTGGAAAGGATCTTCGGAGTAATATCCTGTAGTGAGCGCTGCAAATCCTTAAACCGGCTTGGACCGCTGCTAAGCGCAATAAGGATCGGCAGTTTCCATTTGCCACTTAATACATACAGGGTATCGCGAATAGCGGCAATGCTTCGGGTACAGGTTTCGGGTGTATGGACGGTTTGTTTCATAACATGCGATTAAATTAGGGCTATCCAAAAGGATACCGGTATCCAAAAGGATAGTAGTATCTTTTAGATAGTAAAGGTAGGTAGCTTTGTTTTTTAATTCAAATATTTATGACACAAAAAGCAAGGAACATCATTGGCTGGACACTTACCGGCATACTCGCATTCGTTTTTATCAGCAGCGCATTTATGAAATTAACCGGCAGTGAAGAAGTGGTTAAAGGTGCGGCATCAATAGGGTTAACGCCAGGGGCAATGCAACTGATTGGCATTATCGAGATCGGCTCGATACTGTTGTTTATCTTTCCGCGTACCGGGTTATTGGGCACTTTATTGCTCGCAGCTTATCTCGGCGGAGCCATCGTAACACTTTTGGAGCATGGGCAACCGTTTCTGATGCCGGTTATTATTCAGGCAATTCTGTGGATCACCGCTGTGATACGTTTTCCTGAATTAAGTAAGCGGCTTTTTGTCAGGCTGTAATAGTGTGGAATGATAGTGATATGATATGTGTGATCAGTGACTCATAGATTTTCCTTTTCCTGTTTCATCCATTGCAGCACGTAAACCTTTTGCCAATTGTTCTGCAGGGCCAACACCCCAATAGTGTAAAAAGAAAACCTTGGGTTCTTCCTGTACCATATGATTGTGTACGGCTACCACTTCAATGCCATTTTCCACGAGTGTTTTAATTACTGGCGCCACTTCATTTTCCAACATGGTAAAATCGCCGGCAACGGCCGCTTTTTCAGGTGTTCCCTGCCATGCGGCCCAGGTATTGAATCCCATGAATGTGCTGATGGGAATTCCATGTTCTTTCAACATCACATCAGGTCTGCCGATGGTATATTTATAAACACCTTTGCTCATTTCTCCTTTGCTTCCCATGATTACATCAAGGGCAGGAATGTTCAAAGTATTGATCACACTATCCGCTTTACCTGCTTTCGGATCTTTTCCTCTTACTTCTGTTACTTTATCAAAGATGGCTTTTGCGATCGTAGCTACTTTTTTCACGTTTCCAAATCCGTCGATATGCATGTACATAACATTTGGCCTGTTACGCACGAAGTGATTATGAATTGCAGTAATTGCAAGTCCCTGTTTGATTACTTCCCGTTGTACCGGTGCGAGGTCTGTTTCTGATAAGATGATATCACCCATCATCATTACACTATCCGCGCAGGGTGTAAAAGCGATCCAGCTACCCAATCCCATCGGTGGAATAATTTTAAAGCCATCCACTAATATATTCAGATCGTGTTGCGGAACCGTGATCTTGTATTCTCCATTCTTTTCAACACCTTTCATCCCTGTCACTGCTTCGATCTGCTGAATATCAAGTTTACTGCCTGGTGGGCAGGCAAGGGTTTCTTTTTTCGATTCAGCAACACCTGATGCATTCTTTCCGCTGTTGCAGGTCGCAACGAACAGGCCAGTCATAATAACGATAGTTAGAAGCCCCGGCTTTAGTAGATGTTTCATAGGTTGTGGATTAAGAATTGTATAGTGTCTCGTGCAGTTAAATTTCGGATATAAAATTAATGATAAAAAAATCCAAAAAGTATACTTCGTGGGATTATGCTTTTGAGACTTTTTTACACAGTTATATTGCGTTATTACATGAAAAGCCTAATTTCAAAAGCAATTAATTCTCTTTTGATTGAAATCAATAAAAAGAATATCCGGACTGAGAAACCGCCCGGCATTAGCGGTAGCGGTAATTGCCTTACTGGTGTTGGTTGGATGGCAGTTTCAGATCAGGGTTCTGAAGAATCCTTTCCGCGTAGGGGTTGATACGAATCCGCTTTCCGCATTTTGTTTTGTGGTGTCGGCTCTCGGTTTTATTCTTCGCGACAGGTTGGCCAGGCCCGCAGCAATTATATTGCTTGTGCTGGCAGGCGGGAAACTCATAACATGGTTGGCCGGTATTCCTTTTGCACCCGAGGAATGGATCTATGGCGCCACACTGGGTAATAGCCGGATAGCCCCGAATACCGCGATCAGTTTTTTACTGGTAGCTGTTACATTACTATTTCCCCGCAAAATATTCGTTCAATACATAGGCTTGGGATTATTCTTTATGGGCATCCTCAATTTCCTCGGTTACCTGTATAATATCCGCCTGTTTTACGAGTGGAAAAACGCTACACCCTTACCTTTTTATTCTGCTGTTTGTTTTTTTCTGTTATCACTCCAGGTTCTTTTTTCACAGCACCGGATCGGATTTATGCGTGAACTTTCTGCATCGTTGGCAGGAGGCATTATCGCACGAAAAGTGCTGCCGATTATTTTTACTACCTGTGTTGTGATAGGGGTGATGATGCATTTTTTACTTCAATCGCAATTGCGTAATGAGATAGAAGCGGCGGTGCTGGTTTTTTTTCTGATAGTTGCTTCTGTACTTACGAGTTGGTACCTGGCCGTATTACTTAACAGAAAAGAGCGGGCCGACAAAACAGCTGCCGCCCTTTTAAGAAAGACAGATCAGAAAGAGATCGTGAATTATAAGTATACACTGGATGAATCTGCTATCGTAGCCATTACTGATCAAACAGGAAGGATCCAGTATGTGAATGATAATTTCTGTAAGATCTCAGGATACAGTTCAGAAGAGCTGGTAGGGAAAGATCACCGCATTATAAATTCCGGGTATCATCCGCCTGAATTCATTAGGAATCTCTGGCGCACGATTGCAAGCGGGCAGATCTGGCGGGGCGAAATATGTAACCGGCGTAAGGATAAAAGTTTGTATTGGGTCGATACCACTATCGTTCCGTTTGTTGATGATGATGGCAAACCCTACCGATATACGGCTATCCGGTTTGATATCACTGAAAAAAAATTAGGCGAAGAAGTACTCGCACAGGCTCAAATTGAAAAAGAACAGAACCGGGCCAATTTAATGACCATTCTCAATACAACAGATATTGCTTTTGTTTTGGTGGATCATGAAGGGAATGTTGCTTCTTTCAATTCACGTGCGGCCGAATTTTGCCAGGAACAATTTGAAAAAGAAATTATAAAAGGAGGACGGGCTGTTGATTATTTTGCCAAAGGGCGCCAGAGTTTTATCTCAAGCGTAATGGATCGCGCGATGAATGGTACAGATACACGTTTTGAAGTGCGCTATCCACAACCTGCAGGCGGATACCGTTGGTTCCAGGTGAAATGGTCCGGTGTGAAAAATGAAGACGGCCAGGTACTTGGGCTCTTACTTGCTATCTGGGATATTACATTAACCAAACAGGCACAAGCCGAAAAAGACAGGATCACTGCGGATCTTATCCACCGGAATAAAGACCTGGAACGGTTCACCTATATTGTATCTCATAACCTGCGTGCACCGGCGGCCAATATCATGGGGCTTCTCTCTTTATTGAAGCAGTCTGAAACCAATGACGCATCATTACTGGAAGCGTTGTTAGCATCTTCTAAGTCGCTCGACACGATTATTCATGACCTGAACCAGACTTTACAGATCACTCATCATATTGATGAAAAAAAAGAACCGGTATCGCTGCCGGAACTTTCCATGCAGGTTCAGGAATCTATGCGTGAGCTGCTTGCACATAACGAGGTGATCATCACAGAACATTTCAGTGATGATGCAAAGACTATCTATACTATACGCGGGTATCTGCAGTCTGTATTTTACCAGTTAATGCAGAATAGCATTAAATACAGGCGCCAGGAAGTTCCTATGATCCATATATCCTCGCAACGCAGGAAAGACAGGTTACTGCTGCATTTTACCGACAATGGTAAAGGCATCGACCTTGACCGCTATGGCAATGCTGTGTTTGGCCTTTATAAACGTTTTGATTTTACCGTAGAAGGAAAAGGCATGGGGCTTTTTATGGCGAAGATGCAGGTTGAAGCACTCGGCGGGCAAATATCTGTTGTGAGTAAGCCGGGGCTTGGTTCGGAATTTATGATTGATCTGCCAGTGGGGATAGAATTGATGGATTAGTGATTGTGGTAAACTGCTACTTTCCATGTTGCCAGCAGTAACTACTCCCCGCGCTCGCTGTGCGACTGCATCTTGACCCTTTTTTTGTAGTTGCCTGGCATTGCGTATCCTTTTTCTCAGCAGGTTTAGGTTTTGATTGCGGTTTTGTTGAGCACACACCACATGTGCCACCTGAATTACAGTGTTTACAGTATTTGCAATTGGTACAGGCAGTGCAACTCGCGCTTCCTGTACAGGTTCCTTTAGCAGAAGTGCAACATTTGTCGTCTGGAGAGAATGATATCAACAATAGATAAAGAACGAATACGAGAGAGGATTTCATAAAGCAAAAGTTAGGTTCGATATAAACCTACAAACAATATAGCGGCATTGCAATAGACAATTAGATGCTCATCACAGCGAAACAAGCCAATGTCACAAAAGAAAAAGCCGCACTCAATTGATTGAGTGCGGCTTTTTAAAAGCTGTAGGGGGAGGGATCGAACCTCCACGAGGCAGTTAGCTATAGCGCAAAGTTCAGTGGTCGACCCTGGTCGCACCCAACATTGCTGTTGGGACGGCTCTACACTACGTTTGTCCTGTTATCCTCACCCCCGAGACAAGAGGGCATGTCTGCCAAAAATTTCATCACCCCACAGTATTTATCCACCGAAGCTTTAGTGTAGCGTAGGTGGATTTGTTTGACCTGCCTACGCTAAAGCTTCGGCGAGTTAACAAGACAATATTACGATGAAATCATGATTCATTGTAAATAATTCAATAAATATTTTGATAATATAGATATTATACAATAAATTTGGTATAATATTGAATTATTTCAAATAAATAAAGCAAAATGGCTGCTAAATTGAATCTTGACAAACTGGATCTCCAGATCATCCAGGAAATGATGGAGGATGCGGAAATATCCTATGCCGACCTGGGAAAGAAACTATTTGTTTCCGGTGGCACCATTCATGTGCGGATCAAAAAATTAGAAGAGCTGAAAGTAGTTAAAGGTAAAAAATTATCTGTGGATCTCAAATCCCTTGGCTATGATGTGATCGCTTTTATCGGTGTTTATCTTGAAAAAAGCTCTTTATATGATAGCGTAGCCAAAGAACTCAAAAAGATCCCGCAGATCGTGCGGCTCAATTATACAACCGGAAATTACAGCATGTTTGCCGAAATCGTTTGTAAAGACATACAGGAACTGCGTTTTGTATTGCATGATGAATTACAAAAGATCAAAGGAATTGAACGAACAGAAACGTTTATCTCATTGGAAGAGAGTCTCGACAGGAATGTAGTTGTTTCGCAGCAATCATAAATCCTTTGTGAAGCTTTGTGCCTTCGTGTCTTTGTGGTTCAAAAAAAGGAGCCATGGAGACACGAAGGCACAAAGCACCACAAAGTGACCCAAAGAATAAGATAAATTGTATTTTCACTGTCTATGCAAACCTCTTCATTTAATCTCGTGCAAACCACGGCTGTATTACAAAAGAGATGGAGAACCATCCTGCTGTTTGTTGTGATAGCTGCTGTTGCTGCAACCGTTACGGTGTTTGTTATGCCGCGTTATTATCGTTCCACTTCAACCGTGGTACCGGCAAATCCTGCGTTGGCGGATAAAGCGAGGTTGTTTAATAACAATATTCAATCACTGTATTCCTATTTTGGAACGGGTGATGACCTTGACCGGATTTACGGGATCGCTGATATGCGAAGCACGTATGTAAAATTGGTTGATGAATTTTCACTGGTCAATTATTACCAATTAAAAGACGATAGTCTTACCATACTTAAAAGCAAAGCAGCAAAATGTTTGCAAAAAGATATTCATCTTGAGAAAACAGAACAGAACCAGTTACAGGTTATTGCATGGACAAAAGACAAACAATTGTCTGCCAACCTGGTGAACCGGATGGTTGCGATCATACAGGAAACAGAGATGGATATATGGAAAACAAATTATCAAAACGCACAGGATAAATTAAATAACTCCATCGCTCTAAAGGAAAAAGAATACCAGCTGTTGTCAGATAGTTTGTCAACACTCCGTTCAGGAAAACAACAACTGGCTATTGCACAAATGCAAACCATTGCTGAACAGATCAGTCAATACCGGAAAACAGCAGGTGAGTTTACCATCGCCTCACAAACACCGCCTGTTGCACTATATGTAATGGAAGCGGCTATGCCATCTGCCTCTGCAGAGAGGCCGGATAAATTGATGATCATTCTTGGTTCCTGCCTGGTGGCTTTTGTTTTCAGCAGTTTGCTTGTATTGGTGAACGACAGAAAATCAATGGCCTGATATGTTTGAAAGCGGATGGCCATATCAAAAAAAAATACTGCTTTCTTTCATTGTTTTTTTAGTGACTGGGATTGCCGCTATTGTGATGCAGCAACCGTTGCTGGTTTTAATTTCTTTCGCGTGGGTACTTGCCCCCTTCATTTTTGAGATCATGATTACAAAGCCGGAAAAATTATTCTGGTTATTGTTGATCGTATTGCCCGTGTCTACCGAACTCAATCTCACACCCCAGTTAGGATTTGATTTTCCTGATGAATTATTACTGGTGCTGTTAACGGCTATTGTATTGGTTAAAATGATACATCAGCCGCAATGGTTTCCCTGGTCATTAAAACTCCATCCATTATTTATGTGGTTGATGAGCTGGTTGTGTTGGATACTGGTGACCTGCGTTTATTCTGCTGAACCTCTTTTATCAGTTAAATATCTTTTAGCCAAGACATGGTACATCATTCCTTTTGTTGTGTTACCGCAGGTTCTGCTCACATCACAAAGCAGGATTCAAAAGCTGGCGCTGTGTTTGTTGATTCCCATGTTATTTGTTGTGATACAGACTCTGGCAAGACATGCTTTGTATCAATTCTCTTTTGAGAACGTAAAAAAAACACTGGCACCATTTTTCCGGAATCATGTGAATTATTCATCCATGCTGGTTTGTCTTTTACCTGTTGCCTGGTGTGTATGGAAATTAACACCTGCTGATCATCCAAAAAGAAAATGGATAGTTTGTGGGCTGATGATCGGGTTTGTGGGATTGTTCTTCGCTTATTCCCGCGGCGCCTGGATCGCTTTGGTATTGGGCTTTTCGGCGATATGGGTGATACATAAAAAGCTGATGGGTGTTATGGTAATGCTTGCAATAACAGCGGTGGTCGTTTCAACAACCTGGCTGGTGACCGATAAAAAATACATGGAGTTTGCACCAGATCATGACCGTACAGTTTTTCATACCAATTTCAACGAACATATGCGCGCAACCGTTGAAATGAAAGATGTGTCTACTGCTGAAAGATTCTATCGCTGGATAGCGGGGGCAAGGATGCTGGCAGATAAACCTGTTACCGGTTTTGGGCCCAATACTTTCTATCCGCATTACAAACCGTACACGGTTGGAAGATTTGAAACATGGGTCAGCGATAACAAAGAACATTCCACCGTGCACAATTATTTTATCTTAACCGCATTGGAACAAGGTGTGATCGGGGTGGTACTGTTTTGTGTTTTATATTTTGGCATGCTATTACGCGCGCAGAAATTATACCATCAATTGCAGAGTCGTCTTTACAGAACAGTTGCTTTGACGGTCGCCATTGTATTAGTAATGATTGGCGTGATCAATAGCCTGAGTGATATGATAGAGACGGATAAGATCGGGAGTTTGTTTTGGCTGTGTTTTGGGATGATTGTTTTGCTGGATACGAAATTGAAAGAGGAAAAAGAAGCGCTGGCCTGATTCACAAACTGGATCATGTTAGCACCGTCATTGCGAGGCACGAAGCAATCTGTGCTTTACAGTTGAGAATGCTATTTGACGTTAAACGTTTATATAATCCTATTACACAATTAGTCAAAACACAGATTGCTTCGTGCTTCGCAATGACGTTCTAATGAGTTTTTGTTTTCCGTTATTGTGATCTGGGTTCCCACTTCAACATTCAAAATTCCTTGTTCAACATTCAATATTCCCTAGATCTTTCCTCTCACATTCAACGCATCTCTCAATCCATTCCCCAATAAATTAAACGCAAGTACCAACAACATAATGGCAATACCTGGTGCCAATGCGAGCATAGGATTATGGGTGATGATAAAATTATAATTCTCTTTGATCATTAATCCCCAGCTCGGCTGCGGGGGTTGAACGCCTACGCCCAGAAAGCTTAAACCCGCTTCGATCACGATGGCCGATGCAAAATTGCTTGCCGCGATCACCATTACGGGGCCAAGGATATTGGGTAGTATATGGCGGAATATGATGCGTGTATGCGAATAGCCCAATGCCCTTGTGGCTTCTACATACTCCAGTTCGCGAACGGCTAATACCTGTCCTCTTACCAATCTTGCTACATTCACCCACATGGTTAAACCTACGGCGATAAATACCTGCCAGAAGCCTTTGCCCAATGCCAATGTAATAGCGAATACCAATAATAAAGTAGGGATGCTCCAGATCACATTAATGAACCACATGATCACATCATCTATCCACCCACGGAAATATCCGGCAATAGCGCCCAGCAAAATGCCGATGGTTAATGAGATGAGCACAGCGATCAATCCAACACTCAAACTCACTCTTACACCGATGAGCAGGCGGCTGAGAATATCTCTCCCGAATTTATCAGTACCCAAATGATAAGTGACTTTAACAACCGGTGGCGTTCCGGTTAATGAGAGAAGCATTGATCTTCTTTCTGAAATGCCTTCGTCAATATACTTCTGATAAACAATACTATCGTTCAGTACAGCATAGGAAGTGACGGGTATGTATTGATAGGATTCTTCAGCGCCGCTTAATAATCTTTTGAATACGCCTGTTTGTGCGACGAGTTTATCACGTTTTGTGCGTAGTAATAAAACGGAGTAGCCCGGTTTTTTACTACCTATCTCCGGGATCATACGATTGGCATTGGGAGAAGGATCGGGAGAAATAAAATAACATAAGAGCGCAAGCAGCAAACTCACAACGATCAGGATCAATCCAAAGGAAGCTCCCTTGTTTTTTAATAAACGTTTGATAAATGGTGATGAATGATGGCTCGTTAACACGGGTGGAAATTAAGAAATAAAGCGTTCACCGAATAGATTGGATTTTCTACCGAATAGGTAGCGTTCAAAATATACATACGCACAAAAATTGTGTCAATACTAAAAACCGATATCTCATGAGAAAAGTGCTATCTTTTTTTGTTTCACTCTTTGCATTAATCCCCCTGATCATTTACGCATGGTGGCCCGAAACCGAGGAGGTCAAATAACCCGGTACTAATGAACCTGTCTTCCTTTCCATTGATAGGTTCCGAATTTACCGAGCCATCCGGCGATAACCGTATAGAGTATATGAAATGGCTGCATTAGCGGGAACCATAGCAATGCCTTGATATGTCTATAGAACCTTGCAACCGGTATCATCAGGCTTAATTCTATGATCGTTTTGGCTATGACCAGTACCAGCCAGTTGTAGATCCCGTTCTCAATAAACAAACCCCAGCAAAACAATACCAGTAACAAAGCATTCACTGCATACACAAGGGCGAGTATCCAGAAGATCTTTTTGTCTTTGTATTTATCTGCTTTACTTGCCCACCTGATCCTTTGGTTAAAAAAGCTTTTCCAATCAGGCATCGGAGCAGTGGTAACAATTGCTCCATGGCAAAAAAGATAGCCCAGTCCGGCAGGATATTTCTGTTTGACCTTATGCATCAGCAACATATCATCGCCACTTGCCAGGTTGTCTATGCCTTTGAATTGTCCTACTTCATAAAAAACATCTTTGCAGTAAGCGATATTGGCACCGTTACACATGGTATGATAACCAGCTGATACGGCTGCTGCCGTGATACCCTGCAGACTGATGAAATCAAGCAATTGGAATACTGAAATAAAAGAATGATCGTTGGTAAACATTACCGGGGCCGCAACAAAAACAGTTTTTTTCTCCTGTATATAAGCATCGTATAAACGGAGCCAGTGATTGCCTGCTATACAATCCGCATCTGTTGTTACGATCCATTCGCCATTGCTTTGCCCGATAGCGATCTCGATGGCTTTTTTCTTATAGGCGTTCAGTTGTTTTCCATCCAGGTGATCTGTGAGATTAAGTAACTGGAGATTATCGTATTGCTGCTGCAAAGAGCGAATGATATTTTCCGTTTGATCGGTGGAATGATCATTGATCACGATCACTTCAAATAATTCAGTGGGGTAATCCTGTTCTAATATCGACTTAAGGCAGTTTTGAATATTCTCTTCTTCATTTCTTGCGGGGATGATGACGGAGAATTTTGTCTGGGGTTGTGTGTGTGTATTAACCTCGAAAAATGGCAAACGTAAGAACCAATGCCTGTACACGAGAATGAGCAGGCAATATGCCAATAATAATACAGCGGTGATCACAACGATTGGCCAATACATGGGGCAAAGAAACTTAATATTCAGGAGAAACCTCAGCGTTAACTCTGCTTCTCTGCGACTCTGCGGTGAATAAGGGTTTAACAAAAACGATCATCTTCAACTTTTAAGGCTCTCATTCACTGCGGAGCCGCAGAGTTACATGAGTTTTCGCAGAGATTATTTCAGAAAGCTAGTAATAAGTGGTACATGCTTCTCTCTCAGTAACTGATGCCCTGCATCGATCTCTGTTACTTTAATATAACCACCTGACTGTTTACTGAACTGCCATCCGTTCTTAGCCAGGATCACCCTGTCGAATTTTCCGAACAGCATATTGATAGGGATCTTCTTTTCCCGCACGATCTTTTTTAATAAACCCAGGCTGGGCCTGAATTTCCGCATGGTGGTCCAGCGGCGGTAGAGGATCATTCTCTGGTCAATATCATCTAAATAATAATGAATGAATTTGAGAAGGCTGTTGTTGTAAAGTCCCAGCTTGCTGAGGAGATCCAGCAAACTGTTCATGATAAAAGGATGCTTCATTGAAAAAGCAAACAGGCGGTTTCCAACTTTGGTGCGTGTTGCCAGCCATTGCCATTTGTTTTTGTGCAAGCCATCCGAGGCGATCAAAACCAACCCCGTCACCCGTTCGGGGATCAGTTCAAGCAATTGGAGCGCTACCCTTCCCCCCATACTGTATCCCATCAGATGCATAGGTTTTTGGCCGGGATTCAGCATATCCAGGATAGGGAGAAGATCGGATGGGGCAAATAAAAGCCCCTCCCGCCAATCGGTCTTACCATGAAACGGGAAGTCGATCGCCAATAACGTGAACCTTTCTCCCAGTATTTCTTCAAAAATGGCGAAGGAAGAGGCATTCTCCCCATATCCATGAAAACAGAATATAAGCTCCGGGCCATACCCATATTGGATATAGTGAATACTTGAGCTGCGAAACAGGAGATGATCAGATTTCATAAAACATCCGAAAAATAAGGGTTTATTCTTGGTGATGTCAAAGAAACGAACTTATTTTGAAATTAGTTGCATAACTAACTATATGTCAAACAACCAATTTAAAAGAGGGGAGCTTTACAGCGTGATCAATGGCATGGCATCTACTGCCGTGGCAAGACGACTGCAAAAGAATTTCAGGCAGTCGGGATTAGAGATCACGATTGAACAATGGAGCGTTCTGTATCATTTATGGAAAGAAGATTGTTTGAGCCAGCAGGAACTATGCAACCGCACTTTCCGCGATAAACCAAGTATTACGCGGTTGATCGATAACCTGGAAAAACAAAAACTGGTAAAACGAATGCCATCAAAATCAGACAGGCGCATTAACCTGGTTTGTTTAACGGATGCAGCAAAAGAGTTACAGGACCGCACCATAGACCTCGCCAATCTAACCATGAATGAAGCGCTGATCGGTGTGAACAAGGAGGAGATAGAAACAGTGAAACTGGTGTTTCAGAAAGTGTATGATAATTTGACATAATGACCATGGTCGATGGTCTATGGGCCATCGACGGAAATAATAAAATCTTTCAAATAATAAAACGCCAAACATGGAATCCACCAAACAAACCAATGCGCTGCAGGGCGGCGAGTGGTTGATCAAAGAAAGCAATCCATTCGATACATTCACTCCCGAAGATTTTAACGAGGAGCAGACAATGGTAATGGATATGTGCGCGCAGTTTCTCGATACAGAGATCCTGCCGATCATTGATCGCATTGATAAAATGGAACCGGGACTCATGCCGTCACTACTTGAGAAAGCAGGTGAACAGGGATTGTTATCAACTTCTTTTCCTGAAGCGTATGGTGGGTTAGGCAAAGACTTTATCACGGCTTCTATTGTGAATGAAGGATTGGGTGGCGGTTATTCATTCTCGGTAGCAGTGGCCGCACATACAGGTATCGGCTCATTGCCCATTTTATATTTTGGTACGGAAGAACAGAAACAGAAATACATTCCGAAACTCGCATCAGGCGAATGGAAAGGTGCTTATGGTTTAACAGAACCCAACAGTGGAAGCGATGCATTGGGGGCAAAGACCTCTGCTAAACTGAGTGATGACGGGAAATATTATATCCTCAACGGGCAGAAATGCTGGATCACCAACGGAGGTTTTGCTGATGTGTACACCGTATTCGCAAAAATAGATGGCGATAAATTCACAGGGTTTATTATCGAACGCGGATTTGAAGGATTTACACAGGGCCCTGAAGAACATAAAATGGGTATCAAAGGATCTTCTACTGTACAATTGTATTTCCAGGATTGTAAAGTACCTGTAGAAAATGTATTGGGAGAAATCGGTAAGGGTCACCTCATCGCCTTTAATATCCTCAACATTGGCCGTTTAAAATTATGCGCCGCTGCTTTGGGTGGTTCAAAAAGAGCCACTTCCACTTCTATTCAATATGCAAAAACAAGGGAGCAGTTCAAATTACCCATAGCCAAGTTTGGTGCTATCAGGCATAAGATGGCTGAGATGGCTATTCGTATGTGGGTTTGCGAAAGCGCCTTGTTCCGTACAGCAAAATGGATCGATAACCGTGAGCACGAATTGTTGAATAATGGTAAATCATTTGCAGAAGCGCTATTAGGCGCAGCAGAAGAGTACGCGATTGAATGTTCGATGCTGAAAGTATATGGCAGCGAGGTATTGGATTTTGTAGTGGATGAAGGTGTGCAAATACATGGCGGTAATGGTTTTAGTGATGAGTACCTGATCTCAAAAGCATACCGCGATAGCCGTATCAACCGAATTTATGAAGGAACCAACGAGATCAACCGTTTGCTCACAGTTGATATGATGCTGAAACGGGCGATGAAAGGAAAGCTTGACCTCATGGCACCAGCCATGGCCGTACAGAAAGAACTGATGAGCATTCCTGATTTTGGTTCGGAAGAGGAAGGGGCTTTTGCGAAAGAACGTAAGTACATTAATAATTTCAAGAAAGCCATCCTGATGGTTGCCGGCGCCGCTGTGCAGAAGTTGATGATGCAGCTTGATAAAGAACAGGAAGTATTGATGAACATCGCAGATATGGCCATCGAAACATTCAATGCAGAAAGTGCTTTATTGCGGGTGATGAAACTGGCAGACAGTAAAGGCGAAGCTGCGGTTAGTATACAAACCGACATTATGCGCACCTATATGTATGATGCAGCAGATCGCATCAATAAATCGGGAAAGGATGCCCTGAATAGTTTTTCAGATGGCGATGAACTGCGTATGATGCATATTGGCCTGAAACGATTTACAAAAGTAGAACCTTATAACACCAAAGATGCCCGCCGAAGGGTTTCAGATAAATTGGTAGCAGATAATGGTTACCATATATAACAAAATCAAAATAAATTACTAACTTCCCTAAAGTTTTTTAATATTGATTTTTGTTTTTACGGTTGCTTGCTAAAACAAAGCCTCATTGCTGTAATGGTGATGAGGTTTTTTTATTGCGTATGGTTAAAGAAGCAGTATCTCTCTTACTATTTTAACTTCTTTAACTATTCTACCCCCCCCCATCATTATACTAACAGCCGTTACCTTGTTAATCATCGTTAATACCGGCCCATTCGCCGATACAAAACCCCGATTCATGCTATTTAACAATAAGTTAAACAGCATCTCGCTCATTTTGCGGTCATTAAAAATACAAGCTATCATTTGCAAAGATCTCTATAACTGCTTAACATGAGGAGGATCATTATCATTAATGATAATAGTAAAGACGTATTACTGTTACAGGATTATTTAAAAACCAGTCCAGACGTGCTGATCGCAGGTGTTTTTTCTTCCCTCTCAAAAGCACAGCCTACACTTGAAGAATTAAAATGTGATATTATTTTTTCTACACTACCCATTCTGTCGGTACTGACCACAGAAAAAAAAGAATTACCTGTATTGGTTTGTATGGGTAACGAGAGCGAGACATATTCCCTTCTTACCAGCCGTAACATTTTTGCTTTCCTGCATACGCCATTCAGTTGTGAACGTGTGCTTTCACTGATCCAAAATATCGAGCTATATATGTTACAATTATCCAGCCGCAGCACGGAAAAAAGAGATTATGTCTTCATTAAATCAGAATATAAACTGATCAAGATCAATCTTTCTGACATCCTTTATTTATCGGGATTGAGGGATTATACACAGGTATTCCTAAAAGGGAAATTATCACCACTCACCACCTTGCAGAATCTGAAAGATTTTGAGGCGCGTTTACCTGAGAACAGTTTTATTCGTGTACATCGTTCCTATATCGTTTCATTGAGCCAGGTAGATTCTATCAGCCGCAATGAAATATCTATCGGAACACATACAATACCCATAGGTAACGCATACAGGCAACTACTGGATGAGATGATCACAAAGAACTCGTAACTCTCTGCGAGATCCCAGCTTCTCTGCGGCTCTGCGGTGAATTAATTTTCGGAAGATGAAATATCGTGTAATCGGAGAAGTCTTTTCACCGCAGAGCCGCAGAGTTACATGAGTCTGCGCAGAGATCACCTTCTGATCTCACAACTATCCAATTCAAGTAAAGAAATCACCGGAAATTTTCCATACTTCATTTTGGAAATAACCAAACGGCCAATAGTGTTGGCTTCTTCTTCTGAGTGAAAACCTTTTCTGCCTTCTATGGCTGGGATATATTCCTGGTGGATATATACAGAGTCGTTGGCATACACATCGTACCCCCAGCCGGCAGGCGCATGAAAGGTGACCAAAGAGATATTTATTTTATCGCCGTGATCACCTTTACTTTTTAAACGCGTGAATGCAAATAAAATAAGCGCAAAAATAAACAGTAAATAGGCCCAGTTCTTTTTAATCATTTGAATTGTAAGTTAGATCGGGTTGAAACTCGTCGATGTCATCGAAATAATAAGTACTGTTTCTTCCTGTTGCAATAAAACCTCTTCCTTTTACGGTAAAGGCAACAGCGCCGCTTCTTTCAGCACGTTCATAACTTGTTTTGCGTGTCCAGGCATCTGTAGCAAAATCATACTCCCATGTTTTCTTGTTGTATGATCCGTTCTCTCCAACGGCAACATATGCTTTACTGCCTATTACCAAAGCAACACCATTACTGCGGATAATATCTGAATAGTCATCATCGTATGTTTCTGAACTGGAATTGGTGATATCTCTTAATTGTGTCCATGCGCCGGCAGAAGGATCATACATCCAGAAATCGGTAACAGTGGTTCCATTATTAATACCGGTTAATACATATGCCTTGCTGTTATAAACAAAAGCAATGGCGCCAGAGCGTTTACTGCCACCGAGGCTTACTTTCTGTGTCCAGGTACCACTATTGCTTGTACCGCCTGTTGGAGTGAACTCCCACATATCTTTTGTATAGCCGCCATCGAACCCGGTAGAAATATATCCTTTATCTCCGATGCCAAAAGCCACGGCATCATATCTCGCGCTTCCTGCAAAATCCGCTTTTTTTATCCAGCTGTTTGTTGCAGGATTGTATTCCCAGTTATCATTTAACCTGTTCAACCCGTCGTACCCGGTGGCAATGTATCCTTTGGTACCGATAGTAAAGCCCACAGCGGAATTTCTTGCTGCACCAGGAAACTGTGCACGTTGTGACCAGAAATTTTTTACCGGATCATAGGCCCAGAAATCCGAATAGCGATTAGAGCCATCATATCCGGTGCCAATATAAGCAGTGTCGCCAATGGTAAATGCCACAGCTTCTGTTCGGGCATTGCCCTCAAATTCAGAACGCTTCAGCCAGTTGCCATTTAAATCAGAATCGGTAGTGTCACTGCTTTTGGTGCAGGATAAGAAAAACAACACCATACTCGCCGGTAAAAAGAAAAAATACTTTAATCGCTTCATGTATAAAATTTTGCCTGAAATTATCTGCATGCGGTTTTGCTAAATCGTTAAAATGGACTTTCAATGCATATTCAAAGACGAATGTTGCATTTTTATCGGCGAATGTTTTTCGCGAGTGGTCAGTGGTGAGTAGTGAGTGATTTGCCGGTGTTGAGATCACACTCACAACTCACCATTGACCACTGACCACTCACGATTTTTTCGCAGATAAATATGATCACCTTATCGGTACAATTAACTGTTTGATCCATACTAACAATTCTGTAACAGGGCTGCTGTCTATTATTGTTCTTCTGATTCACGAATTATTTAACACGCTAGTTAATCAATAGGGATGTCTTTACAGCGAACTTGTTTTTATTGTCTTCTTTTTTCTTTTGTAGTATTCTCCTGTAAAAAAGTGGATATACAATTCGGCGATCAATACCTTGACAATGACCATACACAGGTGATCAAAATAGATTCTTTTGGAGTAGATGTATCCACTGTGTATGTGGATTCTTTTGTTACATCTGGTAAAGGCGCTGCAGTGATTGGTGGATACATTGACGCTGTTTTTGGCCGGATCAATGCGGCCAGTTATTTTGAAGTGGTTCCGCCAGCCTATGCTGAGCCATATGTGGCAGATTCATTCAAGACCGCTAAATTCGATTCGATCGCATTAATCCTGAAGCCCGATAAGTCTTATTCCGGAGATACTACAAAACCGGTAACTATTACAGTTCATCAGCTGGCAGAACCAATCGTTTTTTATGATAATTCTTTATCTAATATTTATAACACGCAATCGTTCAAGGTAAATATCACGCCACTTGCTTCAAAAAATATTTCAGTACGTCCTAATGCAGGTGAATCCATTGTTATTCGGATGGATGATAATCTTGGCAAAGCATTATTAAAAAAATACCAGGATCCAAACGATGCTGATATCAAAAGTAACGATGCCTTCCTGCAATACCTTTATGGTTTCCGTTTGAGCGCGGGTAGCAATAGCCCGCTGATCTTTGGTTGCAGCGATAGTGTAATAGTGCGGCTTTATTATAAAAAACAGGGATTGTATCTCGAGAGCAGAACACTTGATCTTACTCTTGCTAATAAAGCACATCAGTTCAATAACATAAATGTAGACAGATCTGCAAGTGTATTAAAAAACCTCGCTGCCGTAAAAGAAATCAACAGTAGCCTATCCAATAATACTGCATATACTTTATACGCGGCAGGCGCTATGGCCAAGATCCGTTTTCCAACCATACGCGACATTTTGAAGCTGCCCAATTATACTAAAATATTAAAAGCTTCATTGATTGTAAGGCCCCTGCGTGGGACCTACGGCGCAACCTCATACACTTTGCCTCCTCAGCTTCGGTTGTCATCCGCAGATCTGACAAATGGAATTGGCTATGATCTTACGTTTACCGGCAGCGATGGTTCCACCGGGTCGCAGAACGGTAACCTTGTAGTGGATAATTTATATGGTGAAGGCACTAGTTATGCGTATGATCTTACCAACTATATACGTGCGGCACTTCTCGATGTAACTATTAACGCGAACGGTCTACTGCTCATACCGTTTAGCCCGGCCATGGAAACACAGTTTGGCAGACTGGTAATGGGTAACCGGAGTAATATGGAAGGGAAAATGGAATTATTAATTGTCTATGCCGCTGTTCAATAAAATTGTTATGATCAAAAGACCGATTTTTTTCTGTGTGGTTTGTTGTTTTTTTTGTGTCACAAAAATGCACGCGCAAAACAATACTTCACCTTATTCGATGCTTGGGATCGGGGATATGGAAAAAAGTATGTTCGACAGGACATCAGGAATGGGTCATGCGGGATTGGCCCTGTCGTCTAACCGTTTCCTGTACCAGGGAAACCCGGCTTCCTATGCAAAACTGGATGAACATTTTTTTTATATGGAAGTGGCTACACGATTCAGGTCGGTTGGCTATTCAGGTGCGCCCATTACCGATCCTGCGCAAAGCTATTCTGCAGATATGCAATTTAAAAAAATAGCGATCGCGATTAAACCCAGGCCAGGCTGGGCCATTAGTGCGGGACTTCTCCCATTCAGCACATCCAATTATTCTTTTTATGGGAAGAAAAACATACAGGGCAGCAACCTTACCACGGATGCTTATTACGATGGTACAGGTAGTACCAACCAATTCTATATTGCCAATAGTTTCGCCATAACGAAAAAATTTTCTGTTGGCCTGCAGACCTCTTATTTGTTTGGTCAGTTGCAGGAAACGGAAACGATTGAGGGAACTGTCAGCGATAGTGTGTTAAGTACCAGCCGGAATATTTTCATCGGTAATCCTTACCTGAAACTTGGCGTTCAATACAAAACAAAGATCACTAAAGACTGGGACCTGTCAATAGGCGCTACGATTGCCAATAAAACACGTTTAAAAGCAGATTATCATTTACTGGTAAAAGATGGCAATTCTGTTTTGAGAGATAATGAATATTATAAGTCAAATTATTTTACGATACCTGTAACCTATACAGGGGGCATTGCTGCGATCTATCAAAATGCTGTTACGTTTGCTGTAGACTACAATTACCAGGGATGGAGCAGCCTTAATTATAAAGGCATCAGTTATTCATTGGTGAACAGCCAGAAAATTTCTGCAGGCGCTGAGTATTCAAAAAAACTTTCTTACATGAACCAGGCATTTGAAAAATATTTTTTTCAGGGAGGTTTCTTTTATAATAACTCCTACCTGCGCATAGCAGGGCAACAATTAACAGATATCGGCGCCACTATAGGTGCAGGCATACAATTGGCAAGAAGCGGCCTGGGTTTGCAGGGCGCATTGGAAATAGGCACCCGCGGTACAACCAATGCAGGATTGATCAAAGAAAAATACACACAATTCAACATAACCATCAGTTACCGTGATTTCTGGATATCAAGGAAAATGAAAAAATACGATTGAGTTGATTGCAATTCCGGCGGCTGGGTTTCAATTATTAATTATTAATTACTAATTAACATGCCTCGCCGGCATTTTAGATTAACTAAGGGAGCGGGGGAGTATTCTTACTTCCCCAATTTTTTTGTTAATACGGCATCAGTATCCCATTTATCTTTTTAACTTCATCTGATGAAGCTGATACTGAACCTATGTCTTGTCCTGATCTTATCGCAGGCAATGGCACAAAATACTATGTCGCGTTATGTACTCGGCAGATCAGGCGGCAAACTGCCTGCACTTTTATATGGACAGGGTACCGACAGGCTCGGTGGTGCCAAAGTGGGATATATTGATACGAACGTGATACTGCGTGTAATAGATTCAACAAAGGATCTATACACGATACAGCTGTCAAGACTTCATACGGCTTATATAGAAAAAGGATACCTGAAATTTGACAGCATACCCGCTGAGAAACCATTTTATCTTACCAATTCTTTTATTGCAAGAGCAGATACCACGCAAGGTGATACCAGCCACGACCTCGTAGCCATCAGTATGGAAGAAAAACTTCCGTATAAAAGCTGGATGGAGATCAATCCTTCAAAGATCATAGTAGATATTTATGGGGTGCAAAGCAATACCAACTGGATAACGCAATTGCGCACATTAAAAGAAGTAAAGAATGTTTATTATAATCAGGTAGAAGATGATGTGGTTCGTGTAACCATTGAGCTGCAACACCGGCAGCATTGGGGTTACAGCATCGGTTATAAAGGGAAGGCACTGTGGATACGTGTAAAGAGACAGCCCGAGAAATTAGATCTCCGCTTTATGAAAATAGCCATTGATGCCGGGCATGGCGGTACCAATACAGGTACAGGTGGTATCAAAGCACGTTACACAGAAAAACACTATACTTTGCTTTTTGCCAAAGCTTTAGAAAAAGCACTCAAACAGAAAGGAGTAAAGAATATTGTTATGACCCGCACCGAAGACACCAGTTTTGATAATAAGGACAGGATCTTATTTCTTCAAAAAGAAAATCCTGATGTGTTGATCAGTCTGCACCTTAATTCGAGTAGTAATCCACAGATCAATGGGGTGAGTACGTATTATAAGCATATTGGATTCCGTCCATTAACACAAATGATATTGAACAGGATGCTTGAATTAAAACTGAATGAATTTGGCAATGTAGGCAGTTTCAATTTTGTATTAAATCAACCGACTGATTTTCCAAGTAGCCTGGTAGAAGTTGCTTTTATGAGCAATGAAGATGATGAAAGAAAAGTATTGCGGCCGGGATTCCCTGATGAAGTTGCAAAGAAGATTCATTTGGGGCTGGTGGATTGGTTGAAAGCTTTAAAATGATTTTGGAATTTTGGATTGGGAGATTGGGAAATTTCTTTCGAGGCACGCACCCTTATCAATTCCAAAATTTCCCAATTCAAAATTCCAAAATACTGTCAATGTTTTATAAATCGCTCAAAAAACTCCATTGTCCGTAGCATCTGGTCAATACGCTGGCGATTGTTTCCGCTTCTGGTTAATTCATGCGTACCACCGGGATGACGAACATACTCAACGGTTCTTCCCAATACTTTTAAACTCCTGTATAACATTTCTCCCTGTATCACACCGGTGCGCAGATCGTTTTCTCCGTGGAAAATAATAAAGGGCGTATAAATATTCTGTACATAATTGATGGGCGATTCTCTTTGAATATTGGCTTTGGTTGCTGCTTCCCATGGGTAACCGCCAAAATAATTCGGTACGAGGCGCCATGCATTTCCTTCGCCAAAAAAAGTTCCGAGATCATATACACCACGCTGGGCACAGGCTGCTTTAAAACGCTGATCGTGGCTGATGATCCATGCAACCAGATAACCGGCATACGAACCGCCGGTAACTGTTAAACGGGAAGTATCAATAAAACCACCGGCTCCTGCTTTGTCGAGATAGGTTAATACATCAGATGTTGGTCCTGCCCCCCAGTCGTTAACATTGGCACGTAAAAAATCTGCACCATATCCACCGGAACCTCTTGGGTTGCCATACACTACTACATACCCTTTGGCGCAATAATATTGGAACTCGTGCCACATAGAACTTTCACCGGGTCCCCACATTGCGGTTGGGCCGCCGTGAATGTCTAAGATGGTTGGATATTTTTTTCCTGCTTCATAATTGGCGGGTTTCATTACCCAGTATTCTACTGTCAATCCTTTTTCGTTTACAAAACTTTTCTTTTCGGGGAAGCTGAGTTTTTTTGTTTTGATCCAGTTGTTGAAATTGCTGATGCGCTTTGCATTTTTGCCGGATGCATCACATGCATACAATTCAAACGGGTCGGCCACTTCTGTTTTTACAAAAACAATTTTATTGTTCTGAAGATCAAAACTGCTAACGCCAGAATTCATATCTGTTAATGCTTCCACCTGTTTGGTCTGAACATCGGCACGATAGATTGGCGTGCCACCATTGCTTGGTGCGCTGAAGTAGATGTACTTTTCATCATCGCTCCAGGAAAAATTTCCTTTGTTCCTGTCGAAAGGAATGGTAACGATATCTTTTGCTGTTCCATTAACGGGCATAATACCCATCGATGGAATATCTACAAAAGAAGTATTACCATATTGAAATGCCAGCCATTTGCCGGAAGGAGAAAGTTTCGCGCTGTTATATGTTTTTCCTTCAGCGCCAAGGATCATTTTCAGGTTTTTCCCATCTGCACCAACCATAAAGATTTCGCTTTCAAGAGAACGGTCAGGATGTTGTGTATCATCCATATCACCCACCAATACTAATTGCTTGCCATCCGGGGTGAAATCCGCACTGTTGAAACGGTAGAAGCCATGTGTAACTGCAACGGGTTGAGCGCCAACTTCGGCATTCACAATAAAAAAATGGTTGAAAGACATTTCAGAACTGGTAGTAGACTCTTCCTGGAAATTCAGCTTGGTGATCACTTTCGCTTTCTTATCATTTGCATTGTTTTCGAGATAAGCGCGGATCTCATCCATATTGCCGTCAGGATCGGGCTTTGCATTATTAGCGGTCAGTTGCGAATTCTTTTCAAAACCAGGTTTTTCATAGGGCCATTTCGGAATCTCTTTTTTGGGATTAAGTTCCGCATCTTTCAAAAGATCTTTCAAAGTAATGCTTGCCGAAAACAGGATCTGTTTACCATCAGGGCTCCATTTAGGAGAAGATGCGCCGTATTTGAATTTGGTTAACTGGATGGGTTCACCTCCATCAAACGATAATAAAAAGATCTGTGTTTTTGTATCAACTGTTCTCACAAAAGCCAGTTGTTTACCATCGGGACTCCAGGCGGGTTGTGATGCGTTTTCTTTTGCAGTAAGTGCTTTCGGCGCTGATGAACCATCAACGGGCGCTATATAAATCTGGTTGAAATATTTGAATTCCCATTTGGCATCGCCATCGGGTTCGATATTATTTACAACAAAAGCCACTTTGCTGCCATCGGGACTGATCGTGACACTGCTCAGCTGTTTTATTTTCAGCATATCGGTTACTTTGATCAGTTCGGAGCCGTTCTGAGCGAATAATAAAGAGCCGGTACAAATAGCAAGTAGCAGGAATAGTTTTCTCATAGCATTGATTTGGGTTTGTAAAATACAAAGAAATGGTTCAATAATCAGGGCTAAAGCCCCGATGCAGTTTTCGCGTTTAACCCCAGCCTTAAGGCTGGGGTTAATAAATTATATTAAGATGCGGGCTTTAGCCCTGATTGATTTGAGCCATTGAGTAATTAAATACTTTTGTTCTCTAAAAATTATAATATGAGCCAATTAGTAGAAGAATTCAATACTTACCGGGAAAAAATGAACGAGGTGATCCTCAGCAAGAATAACCTGGTCATGAAACGCCTCTGGAACCTGGATACCAATACTTACGAAGAAGGTGCCCTGGACAGGAAAACCAAGGAAATGCTCGGGCTGGTGGCCAGTATGGTATTGCGTTGCGATGACTGTATCAAATACCATCTTGGAAAGAGCCACGAACTGGGGGTAAATACCGAAGAAATGTACGAGATCTTCGCCGTGGCCAATATAGTGGGCGGAACGATCGTGATCCCCCATACCCGCAGGGCGGCTGAATATTGGGAAGAACTGACGACAATCAGTAATTAATAGTTAGTAATTAGTAATTATTTAGGACTTTGTGCCGTATTTTAGTGCATGGCCAGCAGTAACGCTGGCTGGTTTTCAATTACTAATTACTAACTACTAATTACTAATTAACAAAGAGATGTCTGAAACAGCAACACCAGTAACACAAGCAGCACCCGTATTGACCGCCAAAGATTTTGCAACCGACCAGGAAGTGCGTTGGTGCCCGGGTTGTGGGGATTATTCTATTCTTGCGCAGGTACAGAAAGTGATGCCGACCATCGGCATTCCCAAAGAAAATATTGTGATCATCAGCGGTATCGGTTGCAGCAGCCGTTTCCCGTATTATATGAACACTTATGGTATGCATAGCATCCATGGCCGTGCAACAGCTGTAGCCAGTGGGTTAAAAGCTGCGCGGCCAGAACTGAGTGTATGGATCGTAACAGGTGATGGCGATGGATTGAGTATCGGCGGTAACCATACCATTCATTTACTGAGAAGAAATTTTGATGTGAATGTGTTACTGTTCAATAACCAGATCTATGGTTTAACAAAGGGGCAATATTCTCCAACTTCAGAACCGAATAAGGTAACAAAAAGTACACCGTTCGGAAGTATCGATCACCCGTTCAATCCATTGGCATTGGCGATGGGAGCGGATGCTACTTTTATCGCGAGAAGTATGGATCGTGATCCGAAGCATTTGCAAACGATGCTTACCAGATCATATCAACACAAAGGTGCTTCTTTCTTAGAGATCTACCAGAACTGTAATATTTTTAACGATGGTGCTTTTGAGGTATTCACTGAAAAATCAAGCAAGCAGGATGAAGCATTGTTCCTGGAACAAGGCAAACCATTGATATTCGGTGCGCAGCAAAATAAAGGGATCAAGATAGATGGATTGAAGCCTGTAGTAGTGGAACTGGGTGATGGCGTAAGCGCTGATGATCTCTGGATCCACGATGACAAAGATTTCTTTAAAGCACAAACCCTTGTGCGCATGTTTGACGATCCAACCAAAACAGGAACACATTTTCCAAGACCGTTTGGTGTTTTCTTTGAAGCGGACCGTCCATGTTATGAAGATGGCATGGCGATGCAGATACAGGAAGCGATTGCCAGCAAAGGCAAAGGCAATTTAGATAAATTGTTGCGTGGGAAGGAAGTGTGGGAGATTATGTAATTTTTTTGAAATACACCCGCTCGCTTGAGCTTTCGGGCGAGTAGGAATATAGTTTTAAACCAAGGGCACATAGATATTCTATGTGCCCTTGGTCTTTTCTATGTCTCTATGTAGTTCAAAAAAATCCGGAGTGAGGCTATACCCTACAAGTGCGCTATCTCGTTCCTCACCGCAAATAAAACCAACCCTACGCGGGAAGCTACTCCCAGTTTCTCAAAAAGACTGTCGCGATAGCCATCTACAGTGCGCGGACTGAGATACATTTCAGAAGCAATTTCTTTATATGATTTATCGGTACAGAGCCAACAAAGAAATTCTTTCTCCCGGTCGTTCAGTTCCATCGCTACCCTCTGTTCCAGCTCTTCAGTTTCTTCGGGGCTGGTATTAATGGAGTGAACGATATTTTTGTAGAGGATCTCGTTAATGTAAAGGCCTTTGTTTAATACTTCTTCCATGGCTTTCTTCAGTTCATCTACTTCGGTGTCTTTGAGTAAATAACCTTTGGCACCGCTGCGCAACATGCGGATCACTACGCGTTCATCGTTGAGCATACTTAATGCGATCACTTTCATTTCCGGGTGATTGGCATTGATCCATTGTGATGTTTCATAGCCGTTCATCACCGGCATGGTAACATCGAGTATCGCGATATCCGGGAGGTTATCGGGATCGAGCATTTGTATAAAATGACGGCCATTATTGGCCTCAAATAAAACAGAATACCCCTCAAAATGATGAATGATCTTGGCGAGTGCATTACGTAATAACGTATGATCGTCCACCAGTACAACTTTTGGCATATGAATGATTTTTAAATGATCAATTCAGCATAATTGGGTGACACAAATTGCAGGATTAGTCCGGATGAAACAACCGTTAAAACACCCATTTTTTTAAGGTGCAAGCTACCTTGTTGGGGAAAGGGTGCTGTTCTACTTTTATTCCGGGACAAGAAGTAAATAGCTGGCTTTTTCTCCCATACAGTTTTCACTGGGGGTTACAGACAAACAGAAGGCGGCACAAGGCCGCCTTTATTTTTTGATGGCAACGCGGACTGAACGGATCAAACGGATGTACACGGATTTTTTATTTGCCTTGATCCGCGCTAATCCGTTTGATCCGTTCAGTCTGCGTTGCTATCCTGTAATGCTTTATCCGCATTATCAAAAATGCGTTTCTTCTTCCAGTTGTACCAGGGATGTGGCATTGTTTTTTTCATTAGCGTATCAATGCTACGCATGCCAAAGAGTTTCCATACACCGTTGAGTTTGCCGGTTATAGATGGTTGTAATGCACGAAGACTCATGGCAAAACCGCTATCGAGATATTCCATATGGTGCCAGTAACCGGCGGGCATAAATAAGGTATCACCATGATCGAGGATGAGATCGTACCCTTTTGCCATTCTTAATGCAGGGAATTTTTCATAATCTATTTTACTGTTCTCCGAATCATAATAATTACTGAAATCTGCCAGGCTCAATACTTCAAATGGTTTGCGGTATAATTTGTATTGCTCTTCATTCGGGAAAAGTAACACCCGCTTTCTGCCGGCGAATTGTGTATGGAGGATATGACTCACATCAATATCAAAATGCATATGCGTAATAGATGTTTGTCCGCCGGTAAATAACATCGGGTATTTTTTTACAAAACCCTTCATCAGATCTTCGGGCCAGCTGAAATCATTGATCAGCTCGGGCGCATGGTCAAAAATATTAAACAGGAAAATGCGCCAGGCGGCAGGCCCCTGTTTGATCATATCAATGTATTCGCCAAAGGTCTTGTAATCATCCGCGGTGTTGATTGGGGTGTACGCATCGCTTTTGATATTGTTGTAGAGCGCCACTTTCTGATCGCCAACCAATCCTTTAAAATAATCCCAATTCCATTTCTGGTAGGCGGGCCAGCTTTTTGCAAGATTCTTTATGACCAACGGCCGCATGGGATAATAGTAGTTCTTCTTAAAATCTTCGGAACTGATATCGTCCACCACATCTACGGGTTGCAATTGCATTGGTTAAAGTTTGTGCAAAGGTAAGATGAACAAATTGTTACGCAAAGGTAATAGGTTAAAGGAATGTTAGGAAGAAACAGCTGTGAGCTGCGAGCCGCCACTGATGTATTAAAAATATCGCATATGGCCTAAAGCACATGGCTCACAGCTCATAGCTCGCAGCTTATACCTAATTTAGCAACCATGCTACTACACATCCACCCCGATAACCCTAATCCGCGCCATATCAAAACAGTGGTTGAATGCCTGTTGGATGGGGGTGTGATCATCTATCCTACCGATACGATCTATGGCTTGGGTTGTGACATTTTCCAGCCTAAAGCTATTGAGCGCATAGCGCGGATCAAGAATGTAGATCCTGCGAAAGCACAATTGAGTTTTGTTTGCTATGACCTGAGCGATCTGAGTAAATACACCAAAAGCATTTCAACACCATTGTACAGGTTGCTGAAAACGTACTTGCCGGGTCCTTATACATTTATCCTTCCCGCGAGTAAAGAAGTGCCCAAAATATTGCACAGTAAAAAAAGTACGATTGGTTTGCGTGTTCCTGATAACAATATTGCGCGAACGATCGTACAGGATCTTAACCATCCATTGCTTTCCGCATCGCTACCCGGCGATATGGTAGAAGAATATACTGATCCTGATTTGATGCATGATAATTTTGAAAAATTAGTGGATATCGTGATTGATGGGGGTATTGGTGGAATGATTCCTTCTACTGTTGTAGACTGTACGCAAGATGAGTATGAAGTGATTAGGCAGGGTGCAGGGGAGTGGTTGGAGGTTTAAAGAAGTTTTTTTTGAAACACATAGGGTCATAGAAGTCTGAACAATCGGCGTGCCGGAATTAATCATAATCCAACTCAGCATCTCTCAATCTCAACTCCAACTCATCAATATCAGGAATAGAATCAAACAGTCCAATAGTTTTCGGTTCGATATTATAACTCATGCGGTGATACCGGCATAAACCATGTTTCTCAATAGCCGTGCGGTGTTCCAGTGTTCCGTATCCCTTGTTCTTATCCCATCCATACTGCGGAAATTCTTCGTGTAATTGCTGCATGTATGCATCACGGTAAGTTTTGGCCAGGATACTCGCGGCGGCTATGGATGCATAGATGCCATCACCTTTAATGATACAATGATGACGCACATCTTTATAGGTAACAAACCGATTACCATCGATCAATAATAAACGCGGTTGAGGATGTAACTGTTCGATCGCTAAATGCATTGCTTTAAACGAGGCTCGTAAAATATTGATCTGGTCTATCTCAGGACTATCTACCTGCGCAACTGCCCACGCAACGGCGGATGCCTCTATCACTTCGCGTAATATTTCCCGGTCTTTGGCAATTACCTGTTTGCTATCATTCAGCAATGGATGAAAAAAATCCATTGGTAAAATAACAGCTGCAGCAAATACAGGGCCCGCATAGCAACCACGTCCCGCTTCATCTGCACCGGCTTCAATATGTTCTGTCTGGTGATAGGATAGTAGCACGTGGCAAAATTCAGGATTCCGTGGTACTTTTCAAATAGAAATTGTTAAGAAAAGGTTTTAGGTATTAGGCGTTAGTTATCAGCAGTGTCTTAATTGCACAAATCCTGACTGTTTTAGATTCCTGCTAATAGCTAACGGCTAATGCCTAACAGCTCCAGATTGCCTTACCTTTGCTCCGTTCCCGAAACAGCAGCATATGAATACAACAGAACGTTCCGCAAAACTGGTAGCAACCTGGTTATTAATAGGAGTGGGGATGACGGTGATACAGATAGCCCTTGGCGGTATTACCCGTTTAACAGGGAGTGGCTTATCGATCACGCAATGGGATGTGATCACCGGTTCTTTACCGCCATTGAACGAACAGCAATGGATGGCTGAATTTGATAAATACCGGCAGACACCTCAATACCATTTACTCAACTTTGAATTCACCCTGCGCGATTTTAAATTTATTTTTTTCTGGGAATGGTTCCACCGTTTATGGGCAAGAACACTGGGATTGGTATTTGCAGTGGGTTTTATCTGGTTCCTGGTAAAAAAACATTTCAAAAAAGAAATGATCAACCCTTTATTGATCCTCTTTTTATTGGGTGCCTTACAAGGAGCTATCGGCTGGATCATGGTTGCAAGTGGCCTAACAGGTGATGCGATCTATGTGAAACCAACAAGACTGGCGCTGCATTTCATTTTTGCATTGGGGTTGTTGTGTTATTGTTTCTGGTTTGCCCTGCAGTTGCTTGTTAAAAAAGAACAGGTCATTCATAGTACCTCACTACGGAAATGGAACCTATCCATTCTTTATTTACTCGTTATTCAATTATTATACGGAGCACTAATGGCGGGGCATAAAGCCGCTACCGCAGCGCCAACCTGGCCAACCATCAATGGAGATTGGGTGCCAGACAAGTTAATGGCCGATCAACCCTGGGCGCTTAATTTTATCGACAATAAAACCCTGATCCATTTTATACATCGTGGGCTGGCATATATTTTATTTGTGTTGATAGTGATCTGGTCTATTAAACTTTTCCGTACGAAAGGATCTGTTCTTTTTGAAAAAACAAAATGGCTGCCTTTGATCATTGTAATAGCACAGGTATTACTGGGAATTATTACGGTAGTAACAAGCACCGGAATTGTTCCGGGTCATTGGGGAACTTTCGAATGGATGGCACAGCTGCACCAGTTAACAGGAATGTTATTATTATTATCTGTAGTTTGGATGTTGTTTGTTGTAAGAAAAAATAAATTTTCGAATTAGCGGATTGCGGATTGACGGATTGTTAATTCGTAAATTCACTAACCCGAAAATTTGTTAATTCGTAACCCGAAAATCTTGCCATGAAGAAATACCTGGTCGGTATCTGGCGCTCATTGCCGTTACAATTGTTCCTGCTGCATTTTCGCAGGTACCAGGTGTTTCTTGTGTTCTGGTATATTCTTTTTGCAACGGTGGCCGGTGAGTTCATGTTTACATTCGGCGCCAACTCGCTTTTTTTAGCGCCTGAATATTTTGGGGAGGTAACACCGCTGAGTACGGGTATTGTTGGGTTTTCCATCGGCATCTTTATTATGAGCTGGAATATTACCACCTTCATCCTGCATAGTAAAAATGTAAGGTTCCTGGCTACTACTGCTCAGCCATTTTTAAAATACTGTATCAACAACGCAGGTATCCCTGTGATCTTTCTCATCTTCTACCTGGTAAAAGCGGTTAACTACGCACGTTATGAAGAATTGTTGCACGGAAAAGAGGTATTGTTCCTGGTAGGCGGTTTTACGGGTGGGATCATTATATCGATATTTATTGCCTTCGCGTATTTTTTCGGCGCTGATAAAACCATTTACCGTAGCATGGGTACTGTGATCAAGACAGCCAACACCCGTTATGCAGAGCTCATACAAAAAACACAGCTTCCGAAAGACGATAAAACAGAGTTGAATGTTGATTGGTTCTTCAGCGCCAGGTTCCGGTTGCGCAAACCAAGGGATGTAAGACATTACAGCGATGATTTTCTCAATTCTGTTTTTAAACGGCACCATGTTGCTGCCGTGATTGCCATTGCGATCGCTTTTCTCTCTTTGATACTGGTAGGCTATACCTCTGATGCGCGGTTATCGCAGGTTCCGGCTGCGGCAAGCATCACGGTTTTTTTTGCGATTGTTATATCAGTAGTTGGAGCGCTATCGCTGTTCCTGCGCACATGGGCCATTCCATTGTTGGTGTTGTTGTATATCGGGTTAAATATTTTGTACAAGAAAGAAATCATTGACCCACGTAACAAAGCATACGGACTTAACTATCTCAACAAAACAGAGCGCCCTATTTATGACAGGGAAACCATTCATGCGCTGGCGAACGACAGCAGTATTGAGTCGGATAAAAAATATATTCTCGGTTTATTGAACAGGTGGAAGGCGAAACAGAAAACAGATAAACCCATTCTCTACATTATCAATACCAGTGGTGGTGGTGCACGCAGTGCGATGTTTACCATGAATGCATTGCAAAGATTGGATAGCCTGTTCGGTGGCAAGTTGATGGATCAAACACTTTTAATCAATGGCGCATCAGGCGGCATGCTGGGCGCTGCGTATTTCAGGGAATTGTTTTATGAAAAGATCAAAGGCGCGGCTATTAACCTGCAGGATAAACAATATGCGGATGATATTTCCAAAGATCTGCTCAGCCCGCTTTTCTCTTCATTCGTTACGCGTGATATGATGGGGCCGGTACAGAAATTTCAAATGGGTGGTTATTCCTATTCAAAAGATAGAGGGTATGCATTTGAACAAAAACTCAATGAGAATACACATGGTGTTTTGGCCAAAACATTACAGGATTATGCGGTACCTGAAGAACAGGCACTGATACCACTGATGTTTTTTAATTCCGTGATCAACCGTGACGGAAGAAAAATGATCATGAGTACACATCCTGCCCGTTTCCTGATGCGTTCGCAGGCGGATACCAATAATATTACATCGGTTGATCCTGACGCGGTTGATTTTAATTCGTTTTTTCAAAAGCAGGGATCGATGAATATCAGTATTCTTTCCGCGTTACGGATGAATGCTACTTTTCCTTATGTACTTCCCAATGTGTGGTTACCAACCAACCCGATCATTGATGTGATGGATGCGGGGATACGCGATAATTTTGGACAGGAAACCTGTCTGCGTTTTATCAATGTATTTAAAGACTGGTTACAGGCCAATACAAGCAAAGTGGTGCTATTGCAGATCCGCGACAGAAGTTTAGGCGATTGGGATAAGCCCAGTGGCGGTTACAGCCTTATCCATTCATTAACGCAGCCTTTTACAATTCTGCAATCTAACTGGTATAAACTACAGGATTATTATCAGCACGATCAGCTTGAATACTTGTTCACGGCCTATGGGCCGCAGTTTCATCGTGTCTGTTTTCAATATGTTCCTTCTAAAGATGATGCACCTGCGAGCTTGAGTTTTCACTTAACAGCAGCAGAGAAAAGAGATATTTCTTTGGCACTGGATAATCCAACGAATATGGAACAGTTTGAGAAGCTGAAGAAGATCATGCGTTAACTTTTGGAAAGTTTTAGAACTTTCCAAAAGTTTAAGGCCGGATCAATTCAAAACAATCTTTCAAAATATCAATCGTAAATTCTTCAGCCGTTTCTTTCGGCTCTCCATCAATATGCAGCGGTGCATGTTTCAGATTACGTATGGTAAGTGATGTTGCCTGGAAATAAAGAATGTTTTTCTGGTTCATATCTTCCACCAGTTGCTGTAATTTATTATTACCGCGTACCTGTTGTAAAATGGCGAATGGCAATTTGGCCTTGTTCATTTTCTGAACGATCACAATATCCAATAATCCATCATTGATGCTAGCCTGGGGTGCAATGGTGAAATTATTTCCAAATTGGTTACTATTGGCGATGCTGATAAAAAAGGCATCACTAAAGAAAGATAGATTATCAACAATGATCTCGAACTGGTATGGATGCGCTTTAAAATAATTGAGTATGCTTTCTTTTGTGTACATCATTAACCCACGCGTAGATTTATTTGCAAAATCATGCGCCACCTGCGCGTCAAAACCAATGCCGCTTAACATACAGGAATATTGGTTATTGATCATGAATGCATCCACGCATTGTGCTGTTCCGGTGAATATCAAAGCCAGTGATTGTTGCGGTTTCATCGGGATACCTGCGGAACGTGCCAGGCCATTACCGGAACCTACCGGGATGATACCGAAACGGACATGCGTATTACGCAAAGCATTGGTTACCTGGTTCACCGTGCCATCTCCCCCAATGATCACTACATCAGTGATCCGTTCGCTGATGATCCTGTCTTTCAGGTGATCATAATCTCCTTCGGCATTGGTTGCTTCTATGGAAAAGGGAATATTTTGTGCAGCGGTTTCTCTTTCTACCAATTTACGGATACCTTCTTTTTTTGAAGTTCCGGATATAGGGTTGATCAGGTAAACTATTTTTCTATCACTCATCACTATAAGGAGCCTGTTTTACTTTGAGAATAATTTGAAACATGTATTAAATAACATGTGCAGGAACAGATTGTTCTATATGTCTATCGCTTTTAAAAAATCATACCATAAGAATTGTTAAAGATGCCTGCGGTAGTAGTCCATGTTCGCTTACCATTTTATCAACGCACTTGCCCATGTAAACCCACTCCCGAAAGCTGCGAGGCAAACCAGGTCGCCTTCTTTTACTTTTCCTTTTTCCCAGGCTTCGCACAAAGCTATGGGAACAGAAGCAGCCGTGGTGTTGCCATACTGCTGAATATTATTGTATACCTGGTCATCGCTTAATTTTAGTTTCTGCTGAACAAACTGGCTGATACGGAGATTGGCCTGGTGTGGTATCAACATATTAATATCGGTGGATTGATAGCCATTGGCTTGTAAAGCCTCCATAATTACTTCTGGAAATTTTACCACCGCTTTTTTAAATACCGACTGTCCATCCATGAAAGGAAAGTTCTGTGCTTTATCGATCATCGCATGACTCATGAACATGTTGGCTATCGGCGCATCATCAAAATCCGCATAGTTTTTATTGGCCCAGTGATTGGCATGTGTGCCGGGATTATACATGGCCAATATTTCCGCAGATTCTCCATCACTGTGTAAATGCGTACTTAGAATTCCCTGCCCTTCTTTTTCTGTAGGTTGTAAAACAACAGCACCTGCGCCATCTCCAAAAATGACAGAGATGTTTCTTCCGCGTGTGGTAAAGTCCAAACCAAATGAATGTTTCTCTGCACCAACCACTAATATATTTTTATACATTCCTGTTTTGATGAACTGGTCGGCCACACTCAATGCATATAAAAAACCACTGCATTGGTTACGGACATCCAATGCGCCTATTTCTTTCATCTGCATGGCGCGTTGTAACATCACACCACATCCAGGGAAATAATAATCAGGTGACAAAGTTGCGAATACAATAAAATCAATATCCTGCGCGGTAGTACCTGCGCGTTCGATGGCTATTTTCGCTGCTTCAACACCCATGGTAGTTGTAGTCTCTTCCGTACGATGCGCATAGCGGCGCTCTTTGATACCGGTGCGTTCCTGTATCCACTCATCGTTGGTATCCATGTATTGTGTAAGATCATTGTTGGTTACTACGTTTTTGGGAACGTACATACCAATACCGGCTATTTTACTGCGGGGCATGGGCAAGCGGTTTAACGGGTGAAGGTAAGGAAACTTAAGAGTCTGGAGTTAGAAGTCTGGAGTCTTTAGTGTCTCAACTTCAGTCTTCTGACTCCAGTCTCCAGACTTATTGAAGAGGTTTCAAATGAAGTACCGTTTTCAAAAAATCAACGGTTTCTTTTTCAACACTCACAATATCTTTCGACTGAATAGGGGATGCCAATACATGACTGCCTGCATTGGGGATGGCAACGATTCTTTCCTGTTCTGCAGGTGTGCCAAGCGCGGCCATCATTTTTTTCATAGGCTCCACTTTTACCACAGGGTCCTGGTGTTGTTCGTCTTTGTAATAATATAAGGTAAGTGTGGGTTGTTTTACTGCGGCGAAGGTTGTGTTGTCCATGGTTGTTTCCAGCAATTCTTCGAGTTGTACGGTTGCCTCGAGCCGGTATTGTTTGTTCCAGTATTGTTTGTATTCGGGTGTATTGTTTGCTGCAGTATTGAGTTTAGATCTTTTTACCAGGCGTGCAATCTGTAGTCCCCATGGATTATTCAGTATCCAGGCATTTGGATCATTGATGGCAATATTGGGTGAGTACAAAACAAGCCCGGCAATTTCAGGATATGCTGCTGCCAGCTGAATCGCTAATGTACCGCCGGTTGATGTGCCCATCAGGATCACTTTATTGCCTAACTGTTTACCGATAGCATAAGCCTGCTGCGCAGATTCCCAAAGACTTTCTGCGGTCATATTGTATAATGCATCCGTTGTATCAATACCATGTTGAGAGAGTCTTGATAGATAAAGATTGCAGCCGAATTGCTTTGCGATATTCCGGTGTACAGGATTGCCTTCTTCCTGTGATGCGCTGAAACCATGCAAATACACGATGGCATATTCTGTTTTCTGTTTGAGAGAATCATTGGCCCAAACAATCCTCGCTTCATTATCAGGTCTGAGTTTATGCTGCGATTCCTGCTGGCTGATAAATGTTTCGAGTCCACTACTGATGGCCGGAACATTGGGCAGTTCTGTTTTAAAAACAGGAGTTGAGGGTTGCGGTCCAACTACGTAAATAATAGCCAGTATGATAACAACGGTGAGGGTTCTTTTGAGAAAACGCATGGTAAACGATTTATTGTAAAACTATCTTGTTGAATAAAAATCTTAGCGAAGGATGGCACACGGATGACATGGATCAAACAGATAAGGACGGATTTTTTGAAAAGGAATCCGTAAGATCTGTAACATCAGTGTCATCCGTGTGCTATTGATCCTGCATTAAAACTACATAATTATTTCCTGTACCACCACGCCCAGGCGATCAATATTGGATGCAGCAAAAACAGCCGCAACCATACTGCCCATTCAGGGAAACAAAGACCGGGTAAACAGCCTTTCATTTGTATGTGATAGATATGTGCAGGAATAAAAGCCAATAACATCAATATAATACCATACGCCGCCCATTTACGTGTGCTATTGAATAGCAGGAGAGACCCCAGAATGATCTCTGTAATGCCCGCACAGGTATTAAGTATTGGATGCGAAGGAAAATAAGGCGGGATAAGTGTATAATATATTACAGGATTGCGGAAATGATTAATACCGGCAACGATATAAAAAACAACCTGGAGGTATAAGAGGATTTTTTTCACAGGATAAATTACAACATAATCCGGTGCAGGCATGCTAATCAATAAGGTAATAAGGTTAGGGTCTTGCATATGAGGGTTTCTACTAAGGTTTAAAACCTCTCAACACAAAGCCTCAAACCTTAATAGGAATGCGGCCGGGTTTATCCAACCTTATTACCTTATTCGCAGAAGATATTAGATGCAGGAAATCCGTTAATCCGCAATCCACCAATTCGTAATTAAATAGTTATATTCGGAAACCAAACTTCTGCCATGACCAACACCCATCAACGCTTTCCTGCTCTGGATGTATTCCGCGGGTTAACGATCTGTTTAATGATTATCGTAAATACACCCGGCGACTCATCTGTAACCTTCGCGCCACTACACCATGCCAAATGGAACGGGTTTACACCAACCGATCTTGTATTTCCTTCTTTCCTGTTTGCAGTAGGTAATGCCATGAGTTTTGTGATGCGCAAATGGGTAGAGAAAACAACAGCCGCAGTATTGGCGAAAATATTTAAAAGAACACTGTTGATATTTTTATTGGGATACCTGATGTATTGGTTCCCTTTCTTTAATAATGATGACGGAGTCTGGAAATTATCTCCCATTTCCCATACAAGAATATTAGGTGTATTGCAACGCATTGCACTTTGCTATTGTTTTGCATCGTTACTTGTTTATTTCCTGAAAACAAGAACGGTTGTTATGATCAGCGTCGGGTTATTATTGTTGTATTGGGGATTATGTTTCTGGTTCGGCGATGAATATGACCCATTGGGTATGACAACCAACGCCGGTTACAAAGTGGATCTCTGGCTGATGGGCGAGAACCATATGTACCACGGTGAAGGTGTTGCATTCGACCCCGAAGGATGGTTAAGTACTTTACCCGCGATCGTAAATGTTACTGCAGGTTATCTAGTAGGATTACATGTACAGAAAAGCGGCAAAACATATGAAGGACTGACAAAACTTGTGTTAGCGGGCTTCAGCCTGGTCATCCTCGCGTATTTCTGGAACTTCATCTTCCCCATCAATAAAAAATTATGGACGAGTTCTTTTGTGTTGCAAACGGTTGGGTTGGATTGTATGATACTCGGTGGCGTGATCTACATCATAGACATGCAAAAGAAAAACAGATGGTCGTGGTTCTTTGAAGTAGCAGGCAAGAACCCGCTGGCTATTTATCTCCTGTCAGAATTATTAGCGATCATATTGAGCACAATTAATATCGGTGAAGGCAGTTTGTTCAGCTGGATCTATGAACATGGATTTAGTTTTATCGGAGCGTATTGGGGTTCATTAGTGTTTGCTGTGGTGTTTATGCTGGTTTGCTGGAGTTTGGGATATTGGATGGATAAGAAAAAAATCTACTTACGTGTATAAAATAAATTTGCACCAGACGGCTAACAGATGGCACGGATACTTATTACTCCTGTTCGTCTTGATCGCATGTAACAGTACTGAAAAAAATAGTTCAGTTACAAAAGATACAGTAGTCAACAACGCTGTTATTAATGATGTTGTATATAAAGAAGTGCTTAACAATTTAAAAGAAGCTGCTTTTGACAAAGCCGATACGCTGAAAAAATTATTACATTTTAGCAGCAGCTCGGCTTATGATACCTTTTTACTTATCGTGCCGAAGGGGCCGATCGCTAGTTCGGATGCAAAGTTTAAAGTGATCACTCACGAGGGGGTCGAAGCCTATTCAGAAACCTTTCCTACACGTTATTTCGGCCGTCATGTATTTGAACCGGATTCTATCCCACAATCCGCAAACCAGGAATCCAGTGACATGTATCACAAGCAGTATGCCATCTCCTTACCAAAGGAAAAAATTGAGAGATTTGTATACGTTCGTATCCGGGAATTTTTTACAGAGGATTGCACCATTGCCAATAAAATTGATCTCCGCAAAATGGAAGAGGACAATGTAGGATCAGCAATCGACGATGAATTATTAAGCGAAGCAATGACAGATCCTGATCTTTCTTTTCTTTGCCTTATCGATTTTAAAGCCGATGAAGGAGTTTACTATCTTGTTTACTCAAAGGGAAAAAAGAAAGCCCTGCGGGTTTATGCTTCTGATTAGGTAGTGACAGTGGTCGACAAACAGCTGTAAAACAGCTCATTATGTCATATTAATGTTAACTTCTTTGCCCTCCCGTTGTAAAAGCCTACCTTTGCAGCCTCAAATTTTTACATGGAAATAAGAAACATTGCCATTATCGCACACGTAGATCATGGTAAAACAACATTGGTAGACAGGATCTTACAAACTACCAAGGTATTCCGCGACAACCAGGAAACCGGTGAACTGATCATGGACAGCAATGACCTGGAAAGGGAACGTGGTATTACCATCTTCAGCAAGAATGCAGCGGTTACCTACAAAGACGTAAAGATCAATGTTATTGATACCCCTGGTCACAGTGATTTTGGTGGTGAAGTGGAGCGAGTTCTGAAAATGGCCGATGGGGTTGTTTTGCTGGTAGATGCCTTTGAAGGGCCGATGCCGCAAACCCGCTTCGTATTACAGAAAGCCTTACAGCTGCACCTGAAACCAATCGTGGTGATTAATAAAGTAGATAAACCAAACTGCCGTCCTGATGAAGTGCACGATGCGGTTTTCGAACTCTTCTTTAACCTCGATGCTACTGAAGAACAACTGAACTTCCCTACTTTCTATGGAAGCGGTAAGAACGGCTGGTTCAACGACAGTCTTACACAAACAGAAGATATCTTTCCTTTAATGGATGGTATCATCAAGTATGTTCCACCACCAAAGATCAATGAAGGTTACCTGCAGATGCAGATCACTTCACTCGATTATTCTTCTTTCCTTGGCCGTATCGCTGTAGGTAAAGTAGCACGTGGTTCTATTAAGGAAGGCCAATCCATTGCATTAATGCAGGCGGATGGCACCATTAAAAGAAGCAAAGTAAAAGAATTGTACGTGTTTGAAGGAATGGGCAAACGTAAAGTACAGGAAGTAATTGCGGGTGATCTTTGTGCTGTAGTAGGACTGGAAGATTTCAACATCGGTGATACTATCGCTGATATCGAAAATCCTGAAGCGTTACCGATCATCAGTGTGGATGAACCAACGATGAGTATGACCTTCAGCATTAACAACTCTCCATTCTTTGGTAAAGATGGAAAGTTTGTAACCTCACGTCACCTGCGTGACCGTTTGATGAAGGAAACAGAAAAGAACTTAGCATTAAGAGTAGAAGATACAGACAGTGCCGATAGCTTTAACGTATTCGGTCGCGGTATTCTTCACCTCGGTATATTGGTTGAAACCATGCGCCGTGAAGGATACGAGTTAACAGTAGGTAATCCGCAGGTATTGGTTAAAACCATCGATGGTAAAAAACACGAGCCTTATGAGAACCTGGTTGTTGATGTACCAACTGAATTCAGTGGTAAAGTAATCGACCTGGTTACCCAGAAGAAAGGTGAAATGCAGATCATGGAAAGCAAAGGAGAAATGCAGCACCTTGAATTTGAAATTCCTTCAAGAGGTTTGATCGGTCTGCGTTCACAAATGTTGACCAACACAGCTGGTGAAGCTGTAATGGCGCACCGTTTCCTTGAATATAAACCATGGAAAGGACCCATCCCGGGAAGAAGCAATGGTGTATTGATCGCGAAGTTTGGCGGCGTTACTACAGCCTATTCAATCGATAAATTACAGGATCGCGGATCTTTCTTTGTTGATCCGGGAGATGAGGTATATGTAGGACAGGTGATCGCAGAACACATCAAACCAGGTGATCTGAATGTAAATGCAGTGGAAATGAAAAAACTCACCAACCACCGTGCAAGCGGTAGTGATGACGCGGTTCGTATCACGCCAAAATTGCAGTTCACATTGGAAGAGTGTATGGAGTATATCCAGCAGGACGAGTGTATCGAGGTAACACCAAAGAACATCCGTATGCGTAAAGTGTTCCTGAATGAAGACGACAGGAAGAAGAGCAGTAAGAGCATGTCAAGTGAAGCGGTAGGATAAACTTTACTTTAACAATATAAGAACAGCCTCTCATCAAAAATGAGGGGCTGTTTCTGTTTGGGATGCCTTTCATCACAAAACGAATGACTTCAATATCGGATATCTTATATTAGGATTATAAATATTATGTATGAAAAAAGTCCTGGCAACTTTCCTGTTATTTGCTCTTGCAGGTTGTTCGCAAAATATAAACAGTGTTCACTGGCCGGAGAATAAACAGGAGGCTTTATCATCAGGTATAACTATTCCGTCGGTGTTAACTGCGCAACAGGAAAAGAACCTGGCTGTTCTATGCAGGGTATGGGGGTTTCTCAAATATTTTCATCCCAAAGTCGCAACCGGAGTGTTTGATGCAGATAAAGCGTTGTTCGCGATCATGCCGGATGTATTGCAGGCTTCAAATACCGACTCGCTGGATCTTGTTTTGTATAAATGGATAGAAGAATTAGGCGAGGTTGTATCAAACCCAAGCCAAACGAATACGAACAATGCAATTGTTGAACCCGGGATGCAATGGCTCCGGAAAGATTCCATTATTGGCGGTAAACTTCGTCCGCAACTGCTCCATATTTTTAACAATAGGTCTTCAGGTGAAAAATATTATGGAAGATTATTCTATGGGATTAATAATCCTGATTTTTCTAAAGAGTTCAAATATGCGAAGGTAAGAGGCGAGGATGGAGGCATGCGGATGCTATCGCTGTTCCGTTACTGGAACGCTATTGAATATTTTTTCCCTTCAAAATACCTTACCGCAGATAATTGGGATATGGTTTTAGAAAAGTTTATTCCCTTGTTTGTGACAGCTAAAACAGACAGCAGTTATCGTATGACTGTCTGCCGGCTCGCGGCTTCCATACACGATACACATGCCATGGGAACAAATGGAGATTCCGGCACTCAATCATACCTGGGAAAATACACGCTACCAGTTGCTATGGCAGATATAGAAGGCCATATGACTGTCTTGTTCCATCGCTCAGCAGCGTTCCAAATGAAGTCGTCATTAAAACCAGGCGACAGGATCCTTGCGATCAACGGTGTTGCTATTGAAAAAATGATTGATTCTGCAAGGCCATATGTTTCTGCGTCCAACCCGGCAGCGTTTAAATTTTATGCCATGTGGAAAATATGCAGAAGCTACTACATTGAAAATAAATTGATGATCGAAAGAGGAGGCAGGAAAACGGAAGAGACCGTTTCCTATGTTGCTATTTCATCTTTAGATTACGATGACAGGCGGTATTATACAGATGTTTATCCTATGTATCAAAAAATGGCGGATAACATCGGGTACATCAATTTAGGAAAAATACAGGCAAAGTCTTTAGACGGGATATTCAGAGAGTTTGAACATACTTCGGGGCTGGTGATAGATATCAGGAATTATCCATCGCAGTTTATGCCCTTTGCATTGGGTAAATATTTGAAACCAACACCTTCTCCTTTTGCGCTGTTTTCTTCCTCAGATCCTCAGTTGCCCGGAAGATTTATTCTGAAACAACCAATCAGCAACGGCGAGAATAACCCCGGCTATTATAAAGGGAAAATAGTGATACTGGTGAATGAATTCAGTATAAGCCAGTCTGAATATACAGCCATGGCGCTTCGGACCGCGCCTAATGCTATTGTAATGGGAAGCCAGACAGGCGGCGCCGACGGAGATGTAAGCATGGTTTATCTGCCCGGTGGCATGGTTTCATTGATCAGTGGTCTTGGTGTATATTATCCCGATAAAAGAGCAACACAGGGAATTGGTATCGTTCCCGATATTGAAGTAAGACCAACCCTCAAAGGAATTACTGAAGGAACAGATGAAGTATTGGAAAGAGCCATACAATACATCAGGAATAAATAATTAGTTGCCGGGATTAACAGGCTTCTTTATTTGCTGATCGATGGTTTGTGGGGTTTCTTTCAGCAAATGATTGGTACTGCAATTATCCCCATCACAACAAGGCAATGCATTGGTAAAACATACCGGGCATTGATAGTGCCCGTGTACATGCACCAGTTGCACCATATGTCCGCAGAATAAGCATTGCTGGGTTTGCATGTTGTGAAATTATCTTTCTTGAAGGAAAAAGGAGGTATGAGTTTTCAACAGGTTGTGTGTTGAATATGACAAGTGGTATACCCCTGTGTAAAAATATAGGTAGCTTAGATACACAGTTGCCCACATCATTCAAGCTTACTACAACTTTCAAACTGTTAGTATGAAAAAAGAAAACATCTCAAGAAGAATGGTTGTAAAAAGTTCTGTCTTTGGGCTTTTGGCAGCCAGTATACCGAATGTACTTTTTGCAAAAACCATTATGCCAATTACAGATGACCAACAAGTGCCAACAAGCAATGCAGCAAGGTATCCTGCGATTGATGAAGTAGTGGTTTCTGAAGTTGTTGGCGTATCACATTTCGATCTTGACAGGTTACAGGTGCTGGTAAATGCAAGACCCGAACTGGCGCGTGCTACCTGGGACTGGGGATTTGGCGATTGGGAAACAGCGATCGGAGCCGCATCACATGTTGGCAGAAAAGATATTGTTAACTACCTGCTAAGCAAAGGAGCAAGACCGGATATTTTTGCTTTTAGTATGCTTGGAAATTATAGCGCAGTTAAGTCAATGATAGAAGCCATACCCGGTGTACAAAGAATTGCCGGTCCGCATGGCATTAGCCTGCTGCAACATGCGAAGACGGGTTTGTCTTCTGATAAGAATAGCAGCGACGAAGCCAAAAAACTGGTGCAGTATCTTGAATCTTTGGGAGATGCAGACAGTACCGTATACCCGGCAATGGACGAAAAGGAGAATAACAAATATGTGGGAGACTATAAATACGGCACCGGTGAAAAAGAAGGCTTTTCTGTTAAAGTAAATATGAGAAAACTTATCACCTTAGGAAAGCTCGGAAAAAATGGTGGTGCATTGTATAAAATCGGCGACAATCAATTTCTTTACCAGGGTACCACTTCGGTAAAGATCAGTTTTGTGATAGAGAATGATAAAGTCCTATCATTAACCCTTTTAGAACCGGGTTTGACCTTAACAGCGAAAAAAGTATCCTGATAAATTAATCCGTGTAAATCCGTTCGATCCGTGTCATCCGTGTGCCATTTTCGTATCTTTCGCAAAAAGAGAAACCTAATGGAAATGATCAGCAAAATAGGAAGGATAATAATTGTTTTTGTATTGCCTTTGTTTGTTGCAGCACAGGAAGATGAAATATCCCGCAAAATAACTGTTGATGCAAATTATCAGAAAGAAATAAAAGCGTTGGCTGAACAACCTGTGATCAGGTCTGCCTTTCAAACCATTATAGATCTTGAACCGCAAACGATCAGGGACCTGATCATGCTCACGCAAATACCTTCACCACCCTTCAAAGAAAAAGTACGGGCTGAAAAATTTAAGCAAATGCTCCAGGCTATTGGTGTTGACAGTATCTGGACAGATGCTGCCGGGAATATCATTGCCTTGCGAAAAGGAAGATCAGGTAAAAGAACAGTTGTGATAGAAGGACATCTCGATACCGTTTTCCCCGAAGGCACAGATGTAACGGTAAAGCAAAAGGGCGACACATTATTCGCACCGGGCATTGGCGATGATACAAGAGGGTTAAATGTTGTGCTTACGCTGTTGAAAGCAATGAATACAGCTGGCGTAAAAACAGAAGCAAATGTTTTATTTATTGGTACAACCGGTGAAGAAGGATTGGGTGACCTGCGTGGGGTTAAACAATTATTCAACAGTGGAACCAAGATCGATAGTTATATTTCTGTTGACGGCGGCCCGATCTCTGTGCTTACGTATGGAGCCGTTGGTTCACGCCGTTACCGGATCACCTATAAAGGACCGGGAGGACATTCTTATGGTGCGTTTGGTTTAGCCAATCCGCACAATGCATCTGCACACGCAATCCATTATTTTGTAAACGATGCGGATACGTTTACAAAAACAGGTGTAAAAACAACTTACAATATTGGTGTGATGGGCGGCGGTACTTCTGTGAATGCAATACCCGCCGAATCATGGATGGAAGTAGATATGCGCTCTGAAAGTGCAGAGCGATTAAACACGCTTGACAATTTATTAAAACAGGCAGTACAAAAAGGACTAAAGGAAGAAAACACAATGAAAAGAGAAGGTCCCGATCTTACCGTTGAAATGAAAATGGTCGGCGACCGTCCGTCAGGTGTGCAGGATACAAAGCTGGCGCTGATCAATAGAGCGGCTGCAGCCTCATTGTATCTTGGTGCAGAACCGGGATTGAATATTAGTTCTACCAATTCAAATATCCCTATCTCCAAAAATATTCCCGCGATCACCATTGGTAAAGGCGGAAAAAGCGGAGGGGCTCATTCTCTAAATGAATGGTATCTCAACGAAAAAGGTTATCTCGGAATACAGTTTGCCTTACTCTTACTTGTATCTGAAGCCGAATTGGCTGGCAGGTAAAATAAAAAACCACAGTCATTGTTACAATGACTGTGGTTCGATGCGTGTGTTGATTAGTTCTTGCTTATAACAACATCTTCAACAACCTGGGTTTTGATGCTTACGTCAAACTTTTGTTTGAAAGATTCTTTACCGTTCTCAATTACAAAAGTGTATTTGCTGCCTTCCAGTTTTGGCAATTTGAAAGTTTTGTCAAATTGTTTGTCGCCAAAAAAACCTTTGTAAAGTGACTCGCCGCTTTCATCCAATACAGAAAGGCTGAAAGTATTACCTGCAGGGTTGCTGTATTTAACATTGAAAGTCAACAGATCGTACTTGTCAGTCCCGGTGTATTTCACTTCTACTTTGTCAGTACCAACAGTTGCTGTTGTACCGGTAGCTGCGTTGGCAGATAAGAACAGGGTAGCTGCTAACAGGTTGCCTAAGAAAAATCTTTTTGCGATGGTTGTAATAGATTGCTTTTTCATAATAATGAACTGTTTTTTAGTTTGATAAAATAATGGAACGGGCATAGCACTGCCACTGGCTCACAAAAGAAATTTTACATGGAAGAGGCAATCAGAAGTAATACAGGGCTACCGTAACGGTGGAATGAATTGGCTAATTCAAATTTAGATGTACATCAAAAACCCGTATGTATACACTTAATACCAGTGTGGGTACAAAGGTAACCCAGGTAATTTTATTGGGTATGTTAACTTAATGTTACGTGATTCAAAAACGAACGTTAGTTTTTAAAATTTTTGGAAAGTTATTGGTTGAAGTTTTTAAAAGTTTAGAGATCAACTTTCCAAAAGTTTATGCAACAGGCTTATTGAGTGTTTGCCAGAGAAGATCTTTTAATTCTGTAAGCCCTTTATTGGTAAGCGATGAAATAAAAAGATGTGGAACACCTGCAGGCAATTCTTTAACGATAGCTTCTTTTAATTCATCATCCAGCATATCGCTTTTACTTATGGCGATGATAAAATCTTTTTGCAGCATTTCAGGATTGTATTCCTTCAATTCGTTTCGAAGAATTTCAAATTCTTTTCCATGATCATCACTATCGGCAGGAATTAAGAAAAGTAAAACAGAATTGCGTTCGATATGACGAAGGAAACGATGACCCAATCCTTTTCCTTCAGCAGCACCTTCAATAATTCCGGGAAGATCGGCGATGCAGAAAGATTGCTGGTCGCGGTATTCTACCATCCCTAGTTGCGGGATCAAAGTTGTAAAAGCGTAGTTCGCAATTTTTGGTTTTGCTGCAGTGATCACAGATAGCAAAGTAGATTTACCTGCATTCGGAAAACCTACCAATCCCACATCAGCCAAAACTTTTAATTCAAGATTTTTATAACCTTCCACGCCCGGCTCACCCGGTTGTGAATGTTCGGGAACCTGGTTGGTAGGCGTAGCAAAATTGCTGTTACCCAAACCACCGCGGCCGCCTTTCATCCAGATCACTTGCTGCCCGTCTTCCAGTATTTCAACTTCTTTATTACCACTTTCCTCGTCGCGTGCAACAGTGCCCAAAGGAACATCGATGATAATATCTTTTCCATCACGTCCAGTACAATTGTCCTTGCTGCCGTTCTCGCCATTCTCAGCCAATACATTTTTATAGTAGCGAAGATGCAGGAGCGTCCATAGATTACTGTTACCACGGAGAATAATATGCCCACCACGACCGCCATCACCGCCATCGGGACCGCCCATCGCGGTTAATTTGTTACGCATAAAATGTGTAACGCCCTGGCCACCATGACCACTACGGGCAAAAATGCGGATATAATCAATGAAGTTGTTTCTTTCTGACACTTATAACAAGAATTAAGACGAATTACACGAATTGGGCAAAGGTACGCGATTGTTATTTGTTATCGGAGTTTCTGGCCTCGTTCCATGTTTGATAGATATTTGCCTGCAAGGGCCTGTCAGCTGGGATCTCCCGTAAAGGTTCAACCGGTTTCCAGTGCTCATACATCTCATTGGGTAATGCCTGGTATAATTTAGTGCCTTCTGTTTTCCACTGGATCATTTCATCACTCACTTCTTTTATTTTTTTGGCAGGATTGCCAACAATGAGGCTACGGTTCTCAAACACTTCATATGCTTTGATAAAACTCAATGCGCCAACAATACATTCATCACCCAGTATCACATTGTCCATCACAACACTATTCATACCGATCAAAGAATTAGCACCAATGGTAGCGCCATGTATTACCGCGCCATGGCCGATATGCGAATTCTGTTTTAAAATAACGGTAACACCGGGGAACATGTGAATGGTACAATTCTCCTGCACATTGCAGCCATCTTCAATAATGATCCCGCCCCAGTCTCCGCGAATGGCAGCACCCGGGCCAACATACACATTTCTTCCAATGATCACATTGCCGGTAACAGCGGCTTGCGGATGTATGAATGCAGATTCATGGATCACGGGAATAAATTCTTTAAATGCGTAGATCATCTTAATAAATTTAAACTACTACTTTATACTAAAGTACAAAAAACCGTGCCTTGGTGCCTTGGTGTGAAAATTAATTTTCACACCAAGGCACCAAGGCACGGTTTTGATTAACGTAAACGTAAGTTACCCAATAAGCAGTTTGCCTGTTCTGAAACAAGTGCCTTTGAAGTGTGCTACCGTTTCATTATTCTGATTGGTGATCGTGATAAAATAAAGGCCCGTACTTCTGCCGTTATGGTTTTCTTTTGCTTCCGCAACAAGTATATCACCCACCTGCACAGCTTTTGTAAAATTGATAGAAGTATCAAGTGCCACTGATAAATTATTCCGGTTATTACAGGCGAAAGCGAATGCACTGTCGGCCAAAGAGAATGCGATGCCTCCGTGTACGATACCAAATCCATTGATCATTTCTTCTCTTACCTGCATCTGTATTTTACTGTAGCCTTCTTTTATTTCCAATACAGAAATGCCGAGCCATTGAGAAAATTTATCGTTTTCCATCATATGGTTCACTACCTGCTCCGCAAATTTATCTTTCTCTGTCATGGTTATTCTCCTTTAAAATTTGGTGAACGTTTTTCAAGGAACGCCTGGACGCCTTCTTTAAAATCAGCTGTGGCTGCGGCTTTTTGTTGGTATTCGTCTTCCAGTAATAATTGTCTCTCTAAATTATTGGACGCGGATTCGTTTAAAGCATGTTTAATATAGGCCAATGCTTTGGCAGGCAGATTTGCTAATGTAACAGCTATCTTTTTACTTTCTTCTGTGAACAATTCATCGCTGAATACTTTATAAAGCATACCCATTTGCAAAGCTTCTGCAGCAGAAACTTTATCACCCAACATCATAAGGGCACTCGCTTTTTGGAAGCCGATCAACCGTGGCAGATGATAAGAACCACCGCTATCAGGTATTAAACCAATTTTTGAAAATGCCTGTATAAAAGAAGCGGATTGTGTTGCCACTACAATATCACAAGCCAGGGCAATATTAGCGCCAGCACCCGCGGCTACGCCGTTAATGGCAGCTACAATAGGTTTGGGAATGTTGCGAAGACGTGTGATGATAGGATTATAATGTTCGCCTAAGATCTTAGCCATACCGGGACCATTGGGATCAACTACTTCTGCAAGATCCTGTCCCGCGCAAAATCCTTTACCAGAACCGGTGATGTAAATGCAACGTACTTCATTATTAGCGGCACAATCATCTAATACAGCTTGTAATGATAAAGCCATCTCACGATTAAATGAATTCAATTTATCGGGCCGATTGAATGTGATCGTTGCAACACTATTTTCTATAGATAGGGTAATCGATGGCATGTGTGATTGTTTAAACGAATATACTCATTCAGCAACTCTCTGTGAAACTCTGTGCCCTCTGTGTCTCTGTGGTAAAGCCTTCGCTTCGATCTTTTTTCACCACAGAGACACAGAGGGCACAGAGTTTCACAGAGAGGTTAATGACATTTGAAATAATCGAAAGGTTCTTTGCAATCGTTACATTGATATAATGCCTTACATGCAGTACTTCCAAACTGTGAAACCAATCTTGTATGATACGAATTACACAACGGGCATTGTATCGCTTCTTCTTCCTGGAAAGAATCCGGTGTGCAAACAGCCTGCCTGTATTGGGGCGGAGCAATGCCGTACGCTTTTAGTTTTTCTTTTCCATGCTCACTCATCCAATCTGTTGACCATGCCGGTGAAAGAACTTCTATGATATTAATATTGGTGAATCCCTCTTGAGCCAAAGCCAGGCGAATATTTATTTTCATTACGTCGATAGCAGGACAACCTGTATAGGTTGGCGTAACAAAAACAGAGATCGTGGAACCTGGTCCAGTTTCAATATTTCGTACAATACCCAGGTCGATCACAGACAAAACCGGTACTTCGGGATCAGGAACAGTTTCAAGTATTTCTAAAATCTTCTGTTTCACTTCATCTGAAGAGCTCAGTTCATTACCGGTAATATGTTTATTGATGATCTCCATAGTATTTTACCAATCAGCACCGGGGTATGCTCTCTGTAAAAACTGCATCTCCGCCAAAATAAAACCCAGGTATTCAGTATGCCTTCCTTCTTTGCCGCCTGACTGCATCCATGTATTTTCCGGTATGGGAAGAGTGGCTTCTTCAAATACCGCTTTTACTTTTTCTTCCCATTTATTTTTTATTGATGAAAGATCAACACCGTACCCTTCGCTAACGGCTAACAGTTCATAGCTTGCGGGTTGTAACAATTCACCTGTATAACTCCACAGTTCATTCACCGCATGTTGCATGCGTTGTTTGCTTTCGTCGGTACCATCACCCAAACGTATTACCCATTCACTGCTCCAGCGAACATGATAGGTAACTTCTTTTAATGCTTTTTCTGCAATGGCTGCCAATTGTTGATCGCTGCTGTTTTGTAACTGCTGGTAAAGAAAATATTGATAAGTGCTGAAAAAGAATTGACGTAAAATGGTTTGTCCCCAATCGCCATTGGGTAACTCAACCAGCAAACAGTTTTTAAACTCAACGGTATCACGCAGGTATGCCAATGAATCTTCTGTTGTTTCCCTGCCGGATAACTGTGCAGCATATTGATAAAAATTTCTTGCCTGCCCGATACAATCCAATGCGATATTTGAAATAGCGATATCCTGTTCGAGCACCGGCCCATGCCCGCACCATTCGCTGTTGCGATGACCAATGATCAAAGCATTGTCCGCGAGATGAAGTGTATAATCAATCAGGTTCTGTTTACTCATATTAACTAATTCCTCTAGCACGGGTGATTACATATGTTTTAATTCATCCGGAAGATCATAAAAAGTAGGATGCCTGTACGCTTTATCATTGGCAGGATCATACAATGATTCTGCATCTCCAGGATTACTCGCATGAATATATTTGCTTTCCACTGCCCAAATGCTTACGCCTTCCATTCTCCTGGTATATACATCTCTTGCGTTTTCGATGGCCATCTGCGCATCAACTGCATGCAGGCTGCCAACGTGTTTATGATCTAGCCCCTGTTTGCTGCGGATGAATATTTCCCAGAGGGGCCATTCATGTTTGTTATTTTCTGATGACATGTTTAGTCGTTTATTGGTTTTATTAGTTTATTGGTAGTTGTTCCGGGTTTATGCTTAACTATTAAACAAATAAACCAGTAAACCAATAAGCTAAGCGGCACTGAGTGATTGCTTTTGCTTCCGTTTCTCCGCATACGCACTCGCAGCTTCTCTTACCCATGCGCCATCTTCCCACGCTTTTTTTCTTGTATCCAGTCTTTGTTTGTTACAAGGGCCGTTGCCTTTAACCACTTCCCAGAATTCATTCCAGTCAATGGCACCAAAATCGTAATGATTGGTTTCTGCGTTCCATTTGAGATCTTTATCGGGAAGAGTGAATCCTAATATTTTTACCTGCTCTGCGCAGATATCTACAAATTTTTGGCGCAGTTCATCATTGGTAAAACGTTTGATCTTCCATTTCATGCTCATGATGGTATTGGGACTCTCATCATCTTTTGGCCCGAACATCATTACACTTGGCCACCACCAGCGGTTGATGGCATCCTGTGCCATATTTCGCTGCGCTTCGGTTCCTCTGCTGAGTGTTAACAGGATCTCAAATCCCTGGCGCTGGTGAAAACTTTCTTCTTTGCAAACACGAACCATTGCTCTTGCATATGGCCCAAAACTGCTTCTGCATAAGGGAACCTGGTTCATGATTGCTGCGCCATCCACGAGCCAACCTATTGCGCCGATATCGGCCCATGTTAATGTGGGGTAATTAAAGATGGAAGAATATTTGGCTTTACCTGTATGCAACTGATCATACATTTCATCGCGCGTAATACCCAATGTTTCTGCTGCGGAGTATAGGTATAATCCATGACCGGCCTCATCCTGTACTTTCGCCAACAGGATCGCTTTGCGGCGAAGATTGGGTGCACGGGTGATCCAGTTGCCTTCGGGTAACATACCCACAATTTCACTGTGTGCATGCTGACTGATCTGGCGGATCAATGTTTGCCTGTATTTCTCCGGCATCCAGTCCCTGGGTTCGATCTTGATCTCTTTATCGATCTTATCCTGGAACAGTTCTTCAAAATCTCTTTCCATTGGTTACAGTTGAGGGCTCAAAAATAAGAAAAGAAACGGAAAATACTAACAAATGTTAGCGTAAATTGTGATGACTTTTATGTAATAGGAACTAACAAAGAAATAGCTAGTTTGCCATTTCGTAAGTTTTATAATCAATTTGATGTTAATGGATATTTAAAGCAGAAATACGACGTATTCATACCCTGAAATACTGAAAAATCAATATGTTCAGTAAGAGCAGGATTTCGATAGTTGTATATGCAACTAATATTTACTTAACTTTATACTTATATTGCCTGCCTATTATCTTGGAATGAAAATCTTATTTGGTATTTTAATAGGGGTTATTATAGCGTTTAGTCTTCTATTTGGAAATAGAAAGCTAATCAATCCTTATTATACTTTAAGTATTCCTGAATTCGTTATTGATACATCCAAGAAAAGGTTGTCGCAGGAAGATATTATATCCTTAAAAAATCAATCTCTTTCACTTGAAGAAAAACTTGCATCTAATAATAAAAGGCTGGATGACCTGCTTATTTTTGGTGGCATAATTATTACACTACTTTTAGCTATAAGTGTAGGTGTTTATATAAATGCAGAAAGAAAAGTTGAGAAGCATTTGAAGGACAATTTTGATATTCACAAAGAAAAAGTTTTAAAATATTTGGCAGAAGTCGAGGAAACGGCCGGAAAGATTAAAACCGAACTCGATTTGTTACAAAATATTCGAAAAAGAACAGAACAAGTTCAAATACCAACAAAATGATGAGCGCAGTAGAAAATCCCAAAATATCACTCCAAGATCTAAATGATTTAGAAGATCGTATAAAGAATAATAGAGCGACCTCTGAGGATTATTCTGTTTTGGATAATTATCTTTCTTTTTTAGGAGTTAAAAATTACATCCTTAGTACATTAGAAAAACATAGAATCAATGGATACGAGGAATTTATCGATCAAAGGAAGAATTATTCAAGCAGTGAAATAAATATGCTTGTGGGTTCCGTTCTAGGTGTAATTTCCACCTTAAAAAAGTACATAACCGGAAAATTATAAAATATGAATGCTTTTATAATTTACGATGTTTCCACTAAGTCAAAAGAAGTTAAAGACAAATTAGTTCTAATGGGTTATTGGAATTCATGGAAAGCTACGAGTAATGCAAATATTTATTATTTGCCATCTAACTCATTATGGAAACCTGATTGTGAACTGGCACAGGCAAAAAGAGATATTACTAATGTAATAGCTGCTTTAAATGCGGAGGATCCCAATCATCCGATAATTCTTCAAAGATGTATTATTCTGTCAGTGAATCCTTGGGAAGGAATTGAAGGTGTCGCCGTTATTTAATTTGCTTGAATAAACTATCAGATAACCCAAATATTTAAAGGCGTACATGAGAGTAATAACCATCGTAGCATTTGTTGTTTTTTGTTTCTTGCAAAATGCAGTTGGGCAAACAACAGATCCTCCTTTTCGTAAAGAGATAAATGCGTTTAAAAAGAAAGACAGCGCGCAGATGCCCGCAAAACAATCCATCTTATTTGTGGGCAGTTCTTCTTTTACCAAATGGACGGACGTACAGGATTATTTCCCGGGCTATCCCATCCTTAACCGCGGTTTTGGTGGTTCTTCTTTGCCTGATGTGATCAGGTATGTGGATGAAATAATTATCCCTTACGATCCCAAACAGATAGTGATCTATTGTGGTGAGAATGATGTTGCGGGTTCGGATACCATTATGCCACAAACCGTATTACATAGATTCGAGCAATTATTTGGGTTGATAAGAAATAAATTACCAAAAGTGCCTATTGCATTTGTATCACTAAAACCTAGTGTGAGCCGTTGGAAACTCGAGTGGAAAATGGTAGAGACCAATAAACTGATCAAAGCATTTTTAAGTAAGCAATCCAATACTTCGTTCATCAATATACATGATGCAATGCTGAACGCGGATGGTACGGTGATGACGGATATTTTTATCGCTGATAATCTGCATATGAATGCGAAGGGGTATAAAATATGGCAACCGATAATTCTAAAAGAACTTCGCCGTTAGTAAACAAACCGTGCCTTGGTGCCTTGTTTGAGAATTAAATTGCACACCAAGGCACGGTTTAGATCATTTAATGTCGAAGTCTACAATTACTTTTTCTGTCCTTGGGTGCGATTGGCAAGTAAGAATAAACCCCTGTTCTATTTCTTCAGGCTCCAGGCCATAGTTAACATCCATATCCACTTCGCCTTCTACTAATTTAGCACGACAGGTACAGCATACGCCACCTTTACATGCATAAGGAAGATCGGCACCATGTTTTAAAGCTCCATCTAAAATAGCATCGCCTTCAAATCCGAGGTCAAAATCAAAAGAAATACCATCCAGTTTAATGGTGATCTTACTTTTTACTTCCGCCCTCTCTGTCAACTGCACACTGTCAACCGTCATCTTCTTCTGCCCCGGCGTTGTAAACAATTCAAAATGTATCTTCTTCTTATCAACCCCCAATTTCTCCAGCTGATCCTTTACAGAGAAGATCATATTCTCTGGCCCGCATAAAAAGAATTCATCGGTGCGGTTGATATCAAGATTTTTATTGCAGAGTTCGTTGCATTTGTCGGCATCTATTCTTCCGAAATTGATGGCGGCATCTGTTTTTTCTCTTGACAAGATATAGATCACCCGAAAACGATCCATATACAAATTCTTCAGTGCTTCCAGTTCTTCTTTAAAAATAATAGAATGGCGGTTGCGGTTACCATATACCAACGTGAACGAACTTTTTGGTTCGGTACGTAAAGTTGTTTTGATAATAGATAACAATGGTGTGATACCACTGCCTGCAGCAAAACCTGTGTATTGTTTGGATTGGTCAGTATTTAGTTCGGTAAAAAATTTTCCGAGTGGTGGCATTACATCGAGCCTGTCGCCTCTTTTCAATTGCTCGTTGGCATAGGTTGAGAACATACCCTGTGCTACTTTTTTAACTGCCACTCTTAATTCATTGTCAAGCGGACTGCTGCAAACTGAATAAGAACGGCGCACTTCTTCGCCATGAATATTTGTGCGGAGCGTGATGTATTGACCTTGTTTGTACTGAAAGGTTTCTTTGAGTTCCGGCGGGATGGAAAAGGAAATGGATACACAATCGGCAGTTTCCCTTCTAACTTCCTTCACTTTTAATTCATGAAAATGTATCGACATATTGTATAGTCTGGAGTCTGGAGTCAGAAGTCTGGAGTTAGAAGTACTCCAGTCTCCGGACTTCTAATTCCAGACTAATAAGTTTATTTGTTGATCAACCCTCCCACAAGTATCGTGATCATATTCTCTTCCAGCGCTTCTGCACTGATCTTTTGTGTGGAGCGGTGCCAGCTTTCTATACCACTGATGGCATGGAGCATGATCAATACTGCAGTAGGTGCATCGATCTTTTTGATCTCTTTGTTGCGGATGCCGTTCTCTATGATCGCTGCAAAGCGTTTGCGGTAGATACGGCGCTGGTTCTGGAAATTAGATAAGTAAGGATCGGCGAGATGTTTCCATTCACGATCGCTTACATATACTTCTTCATAATGATTGATCATTTCATTAATGTGAAAACGGAGCAGCTTCTCCACTTTTTCAATGGAATTAATAGGCTCTGCCTCTATCTCATCAATCTTATGCAGGAAACGGTTGGCCACACTAAAGCATAGCTCATGCAGCAATTCCGTTTTTGATTTGATATGGTTATACAAACTGGCGGCTTCTACACCAACGGCTTCTGCCAGGTCGCGCATGCTGGCTGCTTTAAACCCTTTTTCACGAAAGAGAATAGCAGCTTTGGTTACGATGACATCTTTGCGCGAGATGTTCTTTTCGGTTTTTATCCTTGCCATGCTGCGAATATAAAACAACTAACACGTGTTAGCAACGAATTTGATCGAAAATTGTATAATTGTTAGTTTTTGATTGGCGGATTAGCGGATTACGAATTAATGAATTGCCGCATTTGAATGATTTTTTTTAATTCGCCAATCCGAAATCCGTCAATTCGCTAATAAAAGAAGAAGTAAAAATGGCAGTTATCCGCGTGCTATACCCTAATTTCGCCCCCCGATAACAAAACCTATTATATGTCTTTAGTTGTTGTAGGATCCATGGCCTTTGATGCCATTGAAACTCCTTTTGGTAAAAGTGATAAAATCGTTGGTGGCGCCGGCACTTATATTGCCTGGTGTGCATCGAATTTTACGCCTGTTAAGCAGATCTCTGTTGTAGGCGGCGATTTTCCGCAGTCCGAACTGGATGCGTTGACCAATCGAAAAGTAGATCTTGAAGGCGTGCAGATCAAGAAAGATGAAAAAACATTTTTCTGGAGTGGCCGCTATCATATGGATATGAATACGCGCGACACATTAGTAACAGAATTGAATGTATTAGGCGATTTTAAACCGGTTGTTCCGGAAAGTTTCCAGGATTGTGAGTTCCTGATGCTAGGTAACCTGGCACCTTCTGTACAAAGCAGTGTCATAGAGCAACTGAAAAAACGCCCGAAACTGATCGTGATGGACACGATGAATTTCTGGATGGAGATAGCGATGGATGACCTGAAGAAAACCATTTCAATGGTGGATGTTCTGATGGTGAACGATAGCGAAGCCCGCCAGTTAAGTGGCGATTATTCATTAGTAAGAGCTGCTGCTACCATCATGGCAATGGGCCCGAAATACCTGATCATAAAGAAGGGGGAGCATGGTGCATTGTTGTTCCATGGCAGCCAGGTGTTCTTTGCACCGGCGCTTCCGTTGGAAGAAGTGTTTGATCCAACAGGTGCAGGTGATACTTTCGCGGGCGGTTTTATCGGCTACCTTGCTAAAACAAAAGATATCTCTTTTGATAACATGAAAACGGCGATCATTGTAGGAAGTGCTATGGCATCTTTCTGTGTAGAACGTTTCGGAACAGAACGTATACGCGAGATCGTTAAAACAGATATTGATGGAAGGCTGGCTGAGTTTGTGCAGTTGTCGAATTTTGATATATCATTAGTTTAACCGCTGGTCTGCTAATAAACCAGTAAACAAATAAACCAGTAAACAAAAAAATCCTTATTTTCGTTTCGCAATGATGACAATCAAACATACAAAACGTATTAAGATACTCCTCTAAAGGGAAGTGCTGAACGTTTGTGTATGATGAATATACTTAAGAGCCTTCCCAAACCGGGGAGGCTTTTTTAATGCAGTTGATAAACAAGTAAACCAATAAACAAATAAACCAAAACAAATGAAAGTAGCCGTAGTAGGTGCCACAGGACTGGTAGGCACCAAAATGTTGCAGGTATTAGCCGAACGTAATTTCCCGGTAACGGAATTAGTTCCAGTAGCTTCAGAAAGATCTGTAGGTAAGGAAGTAGAATTCAAGGGAAAGAAGTATAAGGTAGTAAGCATGCAGGACGGTATCGACGCAAAACCTGCGGTGGCTATTTTTTCAGCGGGTGGCGGCACTTCACTTGAATGGGCCCCGAAATTTGCAGAAGCGGGTATTCGCGTGATCGATAATTCTTCTGCGTGGAGAATGGACCCCACCAAGAAACTGGTTGTGCCCGAGGTAAACGCTTCGGTTCTCACTAAAGAAGACATGATCATTGCCAACCCGAATTGTTCTACCATACAGATGGTGGTTGCTTTACAGCCACTGCATGAAAAATACAAGATTAAAAGAGTTGTGGTAAGCACTTACCAAAGTGTTACCGGCACAGGTAAATCAGCTGTTGACCAGTTGTTCAATGAAAGAAAAGGCGTGGAAGGAGAGATGGCTTATAAATACCAGATCGATCTGAATGTGATCCCGCAGATTGATGTCTTCCTTGAAAATGGTTATACCAAAGAAGAAATGAAAATGGTAAAAGAAACCAACAAGATCATGGGCGATGATTCGATCCGTGTTACAGCAACTACTGTACGCATTCCTGTAGTAGGCGGTCATAGCGAAAGTGTGAACGTTGAGTTCGCCAATGATTTTGATTTGACCGAATTAAAAAATGTATTGAGTAATGCGCCAGGCGTAATTGTACAGGACGACCCTTCTGCACAACTATATCCAATGCCTTTATGGGCGCATGAAAAAGATGAAGTGTTTGTTGGAAGATTACGCAGAGATGAAACACAACCCAATACCCTGAATATGTGGATCGTGAGCGATAACCTGCGTAAAGGCGCGGCCACCAATGCGGTTCAAATAGCAGAATACCTGGTGGGTAAAGGGCTTTTATAAATTTTTGTGAGTGAGTACCTAAGTGCCGGCGTTGTGAGACGTTGGCACTTTTTTGTGAGTTGAATTGGGTGTCAATACATTATAAAAAATATACATTTTAATTTGCCTGTTTTTTCAGTATTCTGTAGCTTTAGGATATGCGTATGTCTGGTAAATATCTTTTAGCTGTATGCGTGTACATATTGTGTGCAGTTGCGTGCAGCAAAGGCGATGACCCGACACCAACACCGCCTTTACCGGTACCACCACCGGTTGCCCCGGTATCCACTGCGGTTTCTTCTTTTATTCCGCAAACAGCTACTGCGGGTGATTTGATCAGGATCAGCGGTAAAAACCTTACCGGCGCCACTGCTGTTATGATCGGCAATATCGCGGCACAATCGTTCCAGGTAGTTTCCGATACGGTGATACTGGCTTATGTGGCAAACGCAGGAACTTCTTCAGGAAAAGTTGCGGTAACAGCGCCGGCAGGAAATGCGGATGCGGCGGGTTTTACTTATTACACCCCGCAACTTTCAACGCTTACAGGATCGGTGACTTATGCGACGGTTTACAGCAATACGACGACGCAACCTTTCGATTCGTCTAAACTCAAATCTTTTGTGGTGCCCGAAACGATATCGTTTTTCATTCGGAAAATCAATCCAAACGATGACCAGCGTAACCTGACATCGTTTCTTGCCAATGCAAAATCTGACTACAGAAGCCGCTATGTAGACAGCCCCAATTTTGTGATCCTTACCGGTGCGGTTAACCAGGATATGGCACCGATTATCGGAATATATGGCGCATCGTATAATTTTACTTCAACTGCATCAGCCAGGTCGAGCGTTTTTGCAAAGGTTGTTGATGAAACCATTACGATCCCTTCTCAATACCCTGTGAATGGATATGTAACTATCAGTGGCTCAGGCGTGATCAAAAACGGGATAGTGGTTTCGATGAATTTTGTTACCGACGATGCACATGGAAATTCAAAAAGAGGAGCATTGATAAAACCGTAGGCTAATTCATTCATTGGAGTGTTGCTTAATTTATCCTTCCAGTGCGCGGTTAAGAAATATAACAAGTGGCTGCAATGTTTCAAATGATGCTACTATTTTTTTGACGAGATCTATGCTGGTCAGATCGGCATCGCTTAAACCTGTTGTTGCCACAAAACTTTTCAGTTTGATGTATTCAATCGCAGGATTGTCTTTCTCATAACCTTTTGGTTCACGGCTCAAAGCCATGCCTTCACCTCTTTCCAGTTCACCATAACAAGCAACGAATTTTTTATTTCGGATGATCTTGTTAAATTCTTCCCATGAATAATCTATCTCCTGCCTGATCTTTTTTAATTCCAATGGTTCTACCATATAACGTCCACCACCAATAAAACTTTCACCACCTGGTTGTATTTGTATATAATAACCCGCATTGATCGATTTCTTTCCACCAGGGATCAGGCTTGCGGCCAGGTTGTTTTTATACGGCGCTTTATTCTTGCTGAAACGAACATCTCGGTTGATGCGGTACACACATTCCTTAGCAGTTAATGAAGCAATGCCAGGTTCTTTCTTGCCCAATTGTTTGATCACGCTATCAACCAACGCCGCAAAATCTTCACGAGCTGATTCATATGATTTCCGGTTCTTCTCAAACCATTCACGGGTATTGTTTTTCCTGAGGTCTTTTAAAAACTTAAGCGTTGATTTTTGTAGCATATTCTAAAATTATAGTGTTCAAAACCGTGCCTCTGTGCCTCTGTGTGAGATTTTATTTTGCTCACAGAGGCACGGTTTTATTCAGAGACCAATTTGAGAAACTCATCTTCCGAGATGATCTTCACAGTATTGATCTTTTTTGCTTTTTCTAGTTTACTTCCTGCATCTTCTCCTACTACCAAATAATTCAGTTTCGCGCTTACGCCGCTTACGATTACACCACCCTGTGCTTCCGCCATTTCCTCCGCCTCACTGCGTTTGAGCTTGGCAAGCGTACCCGTGAAGAGAAATGTTTGTCCTGTTAAAGCGCCTGCAGCTACCGCCGCTCTCTTTTGATTCTTCAGCTGGAGCCCCAGTTTTTCCAGGTGTTCCAGCATATGAATGTTCTGTTCATTCTGGAAAAACTGGTAAATACTTTTCGCCACTTTCACGCCTACATCTTCCAGTTGCGTAAGTTCTTCTTCTGTTTTGTTTTTAAAATCCAATATATGTTCCACCGAATTGGCTAAAGTTTTAGCAGTTGTTTCACCAACAAAACGGATACCCAGTGCATAGATCAAACGATGAAGTGGTTGTTGCTTTGAAGCTTCTATTGCAACTTGTAAATTATCTAAACTTTTTTTACCAAAACCTTCCAATTCGCCAATCCGCTCATACGCCAATTCGTAAATGCCAGGTATGTCTTTTAACAGATCCAACTCATAAAATTTCCGCACATTCGCTTCGCCAAAATTTTTGATATCCATCGCATCCTTACTCACAAAATGGATCATCTTCTCAACCACCTGCGCCTCGCATTCAATATTGATACAGCGCCAAATAGCTTCGGTTTCTTCTTTGAACAATTCACTTTTGCAAACAGGACATTGCTTCGGGAAAACAATTGCCTGTTCAGTTCCGTCACGCAATTCGGGTAATGATTTTACAATTTGCGGTATCACATCTCCTGCACGTTCTATCAAAACACTGTCGCCGATCTGCAGATCTTTTTCCCTGATGTATTCTTCGTTATGTACCGAGATACTGGAAACCGTTACTCCACCGAGATACACAGGATCAAGTTTTGCCACCGGCGTTACTGCTCCCGTTCTTCCTACCTGGAACTCTATGCCTCTTAATTTGGTGGTTGCCTGTCTTGCTTTGAATTTAAATGCGATGGCCCAGCGTGGATGGTGTGAGGTCATTCCCAGTTTATCCTGTAATGCAATATCATTCACTTTTACTACCATGCCATCGATCTCGTAGTCAAGATGATCGCGACCGGCTTCAGCTGCAAGACAATGATCAATCACAGGTTGAATCCCCTGTACCACACGCCTGTTCTCTTTTTTACCGGGCGATTTAAATCCAAGATTTTGTAAGAGGTCCAGCGAACCACTGTGTGTGGAAAGGAGGTCAGATGACAGATGTTTGTTGGCGGATTTCCTGTTATCTGTCATCGGCCAACTATCATCTCTTAAAAAATAACTTACGTTATATAAAAATGCATCAAGCCCTCTGCGACCAACTTCTTTCGGGTCCTTCATGCGAAGACTGCCCGAAGCAGCATTGCGTGGATTCGCGAGGGGGGCAAGACCCTGTTCAGTAAGCCAGGCATTGTATTTCTCAAAAGACTGTTTGCTCATGATCACTTCACCACGGATCTCTATTTGTTTAACTCCATATTTTGAGAAAGAGGCAGTTAACGGTATCGATCTTACCTGTTTGATATTAGTGGTAACATTTTCTCCTTCCACACCATCGCCACGTGTAGCAGCACGCAGCAGTTGATCGTCTTCATAGATTAAAGAAATACTGGCCCCATCAAACTTCGGTTCAATGCAATATTCGATCGTTTCAAGCCCGCTTAATTCACGTGCTTTCCTGTCAAAATCCAATAGGTCCTCTGCATTGTAACTATTATCCAAACTCAACATGGGTACAAGATGCTGTACCGTTACAAATCCCTGGTTAAGGCTGCTGCCTACACGCTGCGTGGGAGAATCGGGTGTAACCAGTTCGGGGTGTGCCGCCTCCGTTCTTTCCAATAATTTATATAACTGGTCATATTCGGTATCTGTGATAAGCGGGTCGCTCATTACATAATACCTGTATTCATGGAAGCGAAGCAGATCTTTTAACCCGTTGATCTCTCCTGATGTTGCCAGATCTTTTTTTGCGGAAATAAGCGTTAAGGATCTTTCCAGTAACTGCTTTGTCTGTTCATTGCTATGCATAGAGCTGTATTGGCGGATAAAGTTAAGCCCTTACCGTATCAAAGAGAAACCGGAGGGAAAATTATACACGCAATTCCTAAACTTTGTATCTTGTTCCCGCCGAAGAAAAGCAGGGATCTTATGCCCTGTTCTTTATTTAATGAACTACCATGACTAAAAAGAATACAGAACCGGTTGTACATGCTGAGCATCTGATCAAAGATGCAACGGCGCTTGTGCGGTCATACCCTACGGTTCCGCTAACGGTTGATTGCGTGATCTTTGGCTTTGAAGAGAATAAATTGAAAGTGCTTCTGATCAAAAGTGACCTGGAGATATTTACGGGCAAGCTTTCATTGCTGGGCGATTTTGTAAACGATAATGAAGAGTTGGATGATGCCGCATATCGTATCTTAAAAGAAAGAACAGGAATGAACGATGTGTTCCTCGACCAGGTGCGTACTTTTGGCCACCCAGGCCGTCACCCGGGTGGAAGGGTTATTACGGTGGCTTATTGTTCTTTGCTCAATATCAATCACCATGAACTAAAAATTCATGATAACGACCTGCACTGGCACACGGTTTCCACTTTAAAAGAAATGGCATTTGATCACAAAGAAATTGTGGATGCCTGTTATAGCTGGTTACAGAAAAGGATACAGGAACATCCTTTAGGATTTAATTTATTACCCGATAAATTTTCGCTGCGTGAACTGCAGAACCTGTATGAAGCCATTTTAGGCGTAACTCTCGACCGCCGTAATTTCCGTAAGAAATTTGCATCGATGGACCTGTTAATAGATATCGAGGAAATGGAACAGGATGTGCCGCACCGCCCCGGAAAACTCTATAAATTCAATTTTGAAAAATACGCGAAGAGTAAGCGAAAATGGGTGGGGATCGATTTTTAACTACAATATGATAATTTGATGATGTGATAATATGATAATGCGCTAAAACAGCGGACATCGGTCATATACATCGAATTGTCAAATTATCGCCCGGATTCAGTTACATTTACAAACCAACAATTTTATAACGGCGTTCCTGATCATTATCAGAATTATCAAATCATCACATTATCCCATTTTCCTATGCTACACTCAATGACAGGTTACGGAAGAGCGGAACAAACATTAGCAGATAAGACCTACCTGGTAGAAGTTCGTTCTCTCAATGGAAAGCAATTTGATCTACGGTTGAATATACCTGCTTTGCTGAAACCATTTGAATTTGAAGTGCGCAATATGCTGAATGAAGGATTGCAAAGAGGTAGTGTAGAATGTAATATCAATATCAAACAAAATGGCGCGAGTAAACCGGTCTCTATCAACACGGATCTTGCTAAAGCTTATTTTGAACCCGTGGCCCAATTGGCCAACGAACTGAACCTGCAAACAGGCGATATACTCAGCACTATTTTGAAATTACCTGATGTGATCACGCCTTCTACTGAAATGCTGAGTGATGAGGAGTGGAAATGTTTTGAAAAAGTTTTGAAAGAAGCCATTGCACAACTGAATAATCACCGGATGGATGAGGGAAAATCCATTGAAACAGACCTTTTATTACGCATCAATAATATTGAAACACTGCAAAAAGAAGTGGCTGAACTGGAACCTCTGCGCAGGACAAAAGTTAGAGAAGGATTGGTGAAAGTGCTGGAAGAAAATGTAGGCAAGGAAAGTTATGATGCTAATCGACTTGAACAGGAACTGATCTATTATATTGAGAAAATTGATATCAGTGAAGAACAGGTTCGCTTAAAGAATCACTGCGATTATTTTCGTTCAATTTTATCTGAAAAAGAACCAAGCAAGGGTAAAAAACTCTCCTTTATCCTCCAGGAGTTTGGCCGAGAGATCAATACCACCGGTTCCAAAGCATATGATTCCACCATACAGAAATGCGTGATTTTGATGAAGGATGAGCTGGAGAAAGCGAAGGAACAGATATTGAATGTTTTATAAGCAGCTTTGAGCTGCGAGCCTGGGGTTAAAACTTATTCTAAGCTCACAGCTCATGGCTCATAGCTCAAAGCTTCTCTCTATCTTTGTAAAAATCGTTTTAGTGAAAAAGTTAGTCGGTATTGTATTCATAGCACTATTCTTCAGTTCCTGCGATACATTGGATGTATATGAAAAAATGGTTTCCTTCCCGGAACATCAATGGAAAACCAGTAATAAACCCAGTTTTACATTTACTATTGAAGACACTGTCTCGGCTTATCATGTTTTTGTGATCTTCCGTCATGAAGACTCTTATCATTTCAATAATCTCTGGCTCAATATTTCTACACAGGCTCCCAGGGATACGGTAAAAACACAGCTCCTTAACGTTCCTCTTGCTGATAATAAAAAAGGATGGCTCGGTGCAGGTATGGATGATGTGTTTGATCACCGTGCACGCATTACCCGTTCACCGCTTAAGTTAAAAAAAGGAAACTACACATTTACCCTGCAACAGAACATGCGTGAAGAACCCTTGCAGTTTGTACTCAATGCGGGTATCCGGGTTGAAAAAGTTAAACCATGAGTTCTGCATCCAGGTCCTCCAAACTCGTAGTGGTATCATTGGTATACTGGGTATTGCTTATCTATATGGTATCGGCGCTTTTCTGGTGGTTCATTGCACTGGAAAAACAAAACCGGGATATTACCAATATCCGGTTGAATGAATTGAAAAAAGACGATCCTTCCTATTTTACCCAAAGCATTGCTATTGAAGACGCAAAAAAAAGAAAGACTGCTCAATACATAGGAGAGGGTACTACTTTTCTTGCACTGATATTGGTAGGTGCCGTATATGTTTACCGCGCCACAAGAAGACAATTGAGAATGTCGCAGCAACAGCAGAACTTCATGATGGCGATCACACATGAGTTAAAAACACCTATTGCGGTGGCGCAACTCAATCTTGAGACCCTGCAAAAAAGAAAACTGGATGAGGACATGCAACAAAAACTCATCAGCAATACTTTACAGGAAGCCAATCGCCTGAACACACTTTGTAATAACATACTTTTTGCTTCGCAGCTGGATGCGGGTGCTTATCATTCAAATACGGAAGAGATCAATCTTGCTGACCTGGTAGAAGGTTGTGTAGACGATTGTAAAAACAGGTTTCCGCATCGACAGATCACAGAAAAGATAACAGAAGGTGTTTATATACATGGTGAAATACTGCTCCTGCAAATGCTGGTAAATAATCTTCTGGATAATGCACTGAAATATTCACCCAAAGAATCTCCTGTTAAGATCAGTTTAACAGAAACCGGGAAAAGGATAGAATTGATTGTCAGCGATGCGGGTTTTGGTGTGGCTGACAACGAAAAGAAAAAAATATTCGACAAATTCTATCGTAGCGGAGACGAGAATACAAGAAAAGCAAAAGGTACCGGTTTGGGACTTTACCTGTGTAAGAAAATCGTGGAAAGCCATAATGGATACATTTCTGTGACAGATAATTACCCTTCGGGCAGTAATTTTGCGGCATCATTTCCTGTAGCATAAAAGTATGAAAGAGACGAAAGCAACGATATTATTGGTAGAAGATGAAGAGAACCTTCATGAAGCGTTAAAGCTTAATCTGGAAATAGAGGGTTATGATGTGGTATCGGCCTATACAGGTAATGAGGCACTTAAGAAGATCAGCAACGAATATTTTGATCTGATCATCATGGATATTATGCTCCCTGAAGTGGATGGCATCAGCATAACAGAAACGGTTCGTGTAAGTAATAATGAAGTTCCCATTTTAATGCTGAGTGCCCGCAACAGCAGCTCAGACAGGGTATTGGGATTGAAAAAAGGCGCGGATGATTATCTTACCAAACCATTTAACCTCGAAGAATTATTACTCCGTGTAGATAAACTGATTGATAAGAGCAAGAAAATGCAGGTGAAAGAAAGCATCGGCGACACCTATGATTTTGGCAATAACCAAATCGATTTTAAAGCACAGGACGCGATTACCTGGAACGGCCAACGGGTGGAACTCAGTAAGAAAGAATCCATGCTGCTCAAACTCCTCATCGAAAACAAAGGTGAAGTGGTAACACGTGAAAAGATCCTGCAGGTTGTGTGGGGCTATAATGTATATCCAACAACCCGCACGATCGATAATTTTATTCTCAGCTTCCGGAAGTATTTTGAAGAGGATAGCCGTAATCCCAAATATTTTCATTCGGTGAGGGGGGTGGGATACAAATACGTGGATTAATCGCAGGCTGTAAATAAGTTTCTTTCTTGGAGAAAGCTAGCCACTACATACCTTTGCTTTTTACAAATTATTTTCATGGCCAGTATTCTGATTATTGATGACGAAGAAAAGCTGCGTGCATTACTTGGCAGGATCATTTCATTGGAAGGATTTATGCTGTTGCAGGCCGGAACGCTAAAAGCCGGCATGAAGATCCTTCAAAAAGAATCAGTAGATGTGTTGCTTTGTGATGTTAAACTCCCTGATGGTAATGGGATAGACTTTTTAAATGAAATAAAACCTAAGTTCCCGTTTATCGAGGTTATATTATTGACAGCCTATGGAAATATTCCGGATGGTGTTCAGGCCATGAAGAATGGAGCATTTGATTACCTCACTAAAGGAGATGACAACGACCGCATCATTCCTCTGCTTAACAGGGCAATTGAAAAAGTAACACTGCACAGACGTATCCGGCAGCTTGAAGCAAAGGTGCAAAAGCGCTATGATTTTGATAATATTATCGGTCAGTCAAAAGAACTTTTAGCGGCCATAACAATGGCGAAAAAAATTGCGGCGACAGATGCGACGGTATTATTGCTTGGCGAAACAGGAACGGGAAAAGAAGTATTCGCACAGGCCATTCATAACAACAGTGCAAGGGCCGCAAAGCCATTCCAGGCAATCAATTGCAGTGCCATCAGCAGGGAATTATTGGAAAGTGAACTTTTTGGATATAAAGCAGGTGCGTTTACAGGTGCTGGTAAGGATAAAAAAGGATTGATAGAAGAAGCTGATAACGGAACCCTATTCCTCGATGAGATAGGGGATATGGCTCTTGACCTGCAGGCGAAATTATTGCGTGTTTTAGAAAACCAGTCGTTCATAAAAGTCGGAGAAACCCAAACTACCAAGGTAAATGTGAGGGTCATTGCTGCTACAAACCGTGACCTGGCAAAGGATGTAAGAGAAGGACTATTCAGAGAGGATCTGTTCTATCGTTTGAATGTATTCATGCTCGTACTGCCTCCTTTACGTGAACGAAAAAAAGATATTCCTTTATTGGCAGATTTTTTTCTTAAACAATTCGCCGATAAAGCAAATGCTCCTGTTACCGGTATAAGCAGGGATTTTATGAACCATTTACAAAATCATCAATGGAAAGGAAATATCCGTGAATTAAAAAACATCATGGAACGCGCCGTGATACTTGCTGATGGAACGGAACTAACATTCAAAGACCTCCCACTGGATCTTCAAACAGGAAATGCTGCTATGGATAATTTTGAACTTGCCTATGCTGAAAAAATGCATATTCAAAAGGTTCTGCGCCATACCAACGGGAACAAAACAGAAGCGGCCAGGCTGCTAAACATTGGCATCGCAACCTTATACCGCAAGATCGAAGAATATAAACTAACCTGATCCTATCAAAATGATAAGGGACCCTTCCATTTTGGAAGGGTTTTTTTATGCACGGAACCGGGCTGACAATCCCATTTTTATCCGAAACCCAATACTGATAAGGGTTACAGACGACAGGCTGTGAAAATATGTTTACAAGGCACAGGGTTTGGCATATCAGGGGAAATAAAAAAGATATGCTGACACTTATTTTGATCATCGCAGGCCTTGCGGGTTTTGCTCTTTTTTTCAGAGCCATCAAATTTTTCGAAAAAATCTAAAACCTGATCTATGATAGCCTTATTTATCATCGCCGTACTTGTCTTTTGTTACATATGCTACGTACTGGTGAAACCTGAAAAATTTTAAACTGATCTTATGAACACAGAAATTACCGGTGTTATAGTTATGTTTTTGGGAATGGTACTTTTAGCCATACCACTCGGACGTTATATTGGCAAAATATATAATGGAGAAAAAACATGGCTTGATGCCATCTTTAATCCTATCGACAGGTTGTTCTATAAAACATGCGGCATACAACCGCAAAATGAAATGAACTGGAAGCAACATCTTGTTGCGCTTCTTACAATCAACCTGGTGTGGTTTCTCCTGGCCATGTTTGTATTGATGAATATGTCACGGCTCCCGTTAAACCCGGATACCAATCCGTCGATGAGTGCTGACCTTGCATTCAATACTTCTATCAGTTTTATCTCCAACACAAACCTGCAACACTATTCAGGTGAAAGCGGTGTATCCTATTTAGGACAATTGGTATTGATGCTGTTCCAGTTTATTAGTGCCGGTGCGGGAATGGCAGCATGTGCCGTTGTATTTAAAGCCATGAAAGAAAAACAGGCAGACGGGCTCGGTAACTTCTATCATTATTTTGTAAGAAGTTGTACGAGAGTTTTATTACCTATCTCTCTTGTTGTAGCCATCATACTTGTATTTAATGGCACACCTATGACCTTTAAAGGAAAAGACCAATTTATTTCTTTGCAGGGCGACACGGTGAATGTTTCGCGCGGCCCATCCGCAGCAATGGTAGCGATCAAACAGGTGGGTACCAATGGAGGAGGTTTCTTTGGTGTGAATTCGGCACACCCGCTTGAAAACCCCACCTATTTTACCAATATCGTAGAGAACATTTGTATCGTGCTTATACCGATCGCGATGATCTTCGCTTTGGGCTATATGCTTAAAAGAAAGAAACTGGCATGGATGATTTTTGCGGTAATGACGGCAGGGTTTCTGTTACTACTGATTCCATCCATCTACCAGGAAATGAAAGGGAACCCTGCCATTCATAAACTGGGTGTTGCTCAATCGCTCGGCAGCATGGAAGGTAAAGAAACACGTGTTGGTTCAGCGGCTTCTGCGTTCTGGGGTATTACAACTACTTGTACTTCGAATGGATCGGTGAATGCAATGCATGATAGTTTTACTCCATTAACCGGCATGTTTGCAATGTTGGGAATGATGATCAATTCTTTTTACGGAGGTGTAGGTGTTGGCTTTCTGAACTTTTATATTTTCATCATCATCGCTGTATTTATAAGTGGCTTGATGGTTGGGCGCACACCTGAATTTCTGGGTAAAAAAATAGAAGCCAAAGAAATGAAGATCGCTGCGATCATTGCATTGCTGCATCCATTCTTAATTCTTGTGGGTACTGCATTATCAAGTTATTTGTATGCGCATGATCCAACAACGTATGCAGGCTGGTTGAATAATCCTGGCAATCACGGGTTCAGCGAAATGCTATACGAGTATACTTCCTCCTCGGCCAATAATGGCAGTGGATTTGAAGGACTAGGCGATAATACACAGTGGTGGAACATTTCATGCGGGATCATTATGCTGCTGGCAAGGTTTTTACCAATCATCGGCCCCATTGCTATTGCAGGCATTTTAGCTAAAAAGAAATATATACCGGAAAGCGCAGGTACGCTCAAAACTGATACAGGTACTTTCGGCATCATGATCTTCGCAGTCATCTTCATCGTTGCTGCACTCTCTTTCTTTCCTGCATTAACACTCGGACCTATCGCAGAATATTTTGGAATGAAATAAAACATAACCCATGTCAACTAAATCAAATAAACTCTTTCAACCTGTTTTGGTGAAAGAGGCATTGAAACAATCGTTTAGAAAACTTAATCCCCGGATCATGTTCCGGAATCCTGTAATGTTCACGGTTGAGATAGGAACTGCGGTTATGATCGGCGTTTGTATCTGGATCATGACAGGTGAAAAGAACCAGGGCAGTCTGGCTTATAATCTTATCGTGTCTGCTGTATTACTGCTCACACTGTTGTTTGCCAATTTCGCTGAAGCGATCGCTGAAGCAAGAGGAAAGGCACAGGCTGACAGTCTGCGGAAAACAAGGGAAGAAACACCAGCCAAATGGATACAGGCAGTTGGTGAAATGTTTGTGAATGAAATAAAGATCGTTCCGTCGTCACAATTAAAAAAAGGAGATGTGTTTCTTTGCGAAGCGGGAGATACGATACCTATGGATGGTGAGATCATACAAGGTATAGCAACTATTGACGAAAGTGCTATCACCGGTGAATCAGCTCCTGTCATAAGAGAAGCAGGCGGGGATAAAAGTTCTGTAACAGGTGGTACCAAAGTATTATCTGACAGTATTAAAGTAAGGGTGACAACAGAACCGGGTGAAAGTTTTCTTGATAAAATGATTGCACTGGTAGAAGGTGCTTCCCGTCAGAAAACACCTAATGAGATTGCATTAACGATCCTGCTTGCGGGATTCACACTGATCTTTGTTATCGTATGCGTTACCTTAAAACCATTTGGTGATTATGCAAATACACCGATCACTATCGCAGCATTTATCTCTTTATTTGTTTGCCTGATACCTACTACCATCGGCGGATTACTAAGTGCGATTGGTATTGCAGGAATGGATCGTGCTTTACGTGCAAACGTGATCACTAAAAGTGGTAAGGCAGTTGAAACAGCAGGCGACCTGGATACATTGTTACTGGATAAAACCGGTACAATAACCATCGGTAACCGTAAAGCAACGCATTTTTACCCGGCGAATGGTATTGATGAAAAACATTTTACAAGATCAACCGTGTTAAGTTCCATGGCAGATGAAACACCAGAGGGAAAATCAATCATTGAACTTGCCGGTGTTGATCCGCAAGAGTATCGTGTAAGCAATCCAACTTTTATAAAATTCACAGCCGAAACCAGGAGTTCTGGGATCAATTTTGAAAATACACGAATCAGGAAAGGAGCCTACGATTCCATCAGGACAGCAATTGAAAAAGCAGGCAATGTGTTTCCGCAGGATACAGCGGACCGTGTCAGGATCATTTCCTCAAATGGCGGAACCCCGTTAGTGGTTGCAGAAAATGAAAATGTATTGGGTGTGATCGAACTGCAGGATATCATCAAACCCGGTATTCATGAACGTTTTGAACGCTTGCGTAAAATGGGCGTGAAAACAGTAATGGTTACAGGAGATAATCCGCTTACTGCAAAATTTATTGCTGAAAAAGCTGGTGTCGATGATTTTATCTCGGAAGCAAAACCGGAAGATAAAATGAACTACATCAAACGTGAACAACAGGGTGGTAAACTCGTAGCGATGATGGGAGATGGAACAAACGATGCACCCGCTTTAGCGCAGGCAGATGTAGGTGTAGCGATGAACAGTGGTACCGCAGCAGCAAAAGAGGCAGGTAATATGGTTGATCTTGATAACGACCCGACCAAACTGATCGAGATCGTTGAGATAGGTAAACAGTTACTGATGACAAGAGGAACACTCACTACTTTTTCAATTGCCAATGATGTAGCCAAGTATTTCGCGATTGTTCCCGCGCTTTTTATTGCATCGATACCTGCTTTGCAGAGTTTAAATATTATGCGTTTACATAGCCCTGAAAGCGCCATTCTATCTGCAGTTATTTTTAATGCGATCATCATTCCATTGTTGATACCGCTCGCATTGAAAGGAGTTGCTTACAAACCTATTGGCGCCAGTGCACTGTTAAGAAGAAATTTATTGATCTATGGATTGGGTGGTGTGATCGTTCCTTTTATCGGTATCAAATTAATTGACCTGGTAGTTTCTACCTGGTTCTAAATAAAAACAATAATATGAAACAAAGTATTTTAATCGCTATCAAACTTACTATCGTTTGCACGATAGTGTTTTGCGGACTTTATTCAGTGGTGGTATTAGGCATCGCACAGGCCGCACCCAATAAAGGGGAAGGGCAAACAGTATCTGTCAATGGCAAGACCGTTGGATATGCTTTAGAAGGACAGTCATTCACCAATGATAAATATTTCAATGGCCGCCCCTCTGCTGCAGGTTATAATGCTGCCGGTTCTTCGGGAAGTAATAAAGGGCCATCTAATCCTGATTATTTAAAAACAGTGAGTGACAGGATAGATAGCTTTTTGGTACATAATCCAGGTATTCAGAAAAAAGATGTTCCCTCAGACCTGGTTACAGCCAGCGGAAGCGGTCTTGATCCTGATATCTCTTTAGAGGGAGCCATGGTACAGGCTGACAGAATAGCTAAACTAAGAAGCATATCAAAAGCAAGTATTGTTACATTGATCCGGAACAATGCCGAAATATCACCTATGAATGGAATTGAGAAAGTCAATGTCTTAAAAATAAATATCGAACTGGATAAACTTAAATAAAATAAAAGATGAAGAAGATGATCATGGCAGGAATTCTTACAGGAATTGCCTTTGCTTCTATTGCACAAACAGATTCAACAAAAAGATCAACCACTAATATTACTTATTCGGTTGATGCTTATTACAGGTATGATTTTAACGATGCACCAACCGGCACCAATAATTTAACCAGCTTTACCAATTCTAAAAATTCGTTTGAATTGGGAATGGCATCTATACGGGCTGATCATTCTTTCGGCAAAGTATCGGCCACTGCGGATCTTGGTTTTGGGCGAAGGGCGCAGGAGTTCTCTTATAATGATGCGAATACATTAGTTGCCGTAAAGCAATTGTATTTGAGTTATACGCCGTCTTCCGCCATCAAATTCACCATAGGTAAATGGGCCACACATATTGGCTACGAAATGCTCGATGCTTACCTAAACAGAAATTACAGTATGAGCTATGCATTTTCGTATGGCCCGTTCTTTCATACAGGTATAAAAGCAGATATTTCATTGGGAGGTAAAAGCGCAATGATGATAGGAGTAGCCAACCCAACTGATTTTTCAACAACAACATCAGCAACCAAAGTATTGCTGGCCCAGTTCAGTACCGGAACTGCAAACGATAAATTAAAAGCGTATGTGAATTTCCAGGGCGGAACCGGGTTTAATCAATTCGACCTGGTTGTGAATGGCATCATCAGCAGCCAGTTTACGATCAATTACGATGGGACACTAAAAACGGTAAAAACTGGGACAGTGAATAATAGCTGGTCAAGTAATGCCTTGTATTTTAACTATGACCCAACTGCTAAATTTGGATTGACACTTCGTGGTGAATATTTTGCTGATGGTAAGAACGTGGCAGGAGTAGGCACAAGTGTAGTACAAACCACCCTATCGGGAAATATACACATTGACAACCTGACAATTATCCCAGAAATACGTTTGGACAATGCAGGCAACAATCTTTTTTCAAAAACTACCGGAGCCGGAACAAAAAATGATGCAGCATTTATTTTAGCAGCGGTATATAAATTTTAATTTACTCTTTGAATTCAGAACAATCCATTCATGCCCAAAGAAAATGACGATAAAGCAATAGAGCTTCTCCGGTTATTTAAAAGCTCGGCGAGAGGCAAGCTGAAAATATATGTCGGCATGAGTGCCGGCGTGGGTAAGACATATCGCATGCTGCAGGAAGCGCATCGTTTACTGGCATCGGGTGTGAATATAAAAATAGGTTATATAGAAACCCATAACCGGAAAGAAACGCATGACCTGATAGAAGGATTGCCACTCATTCCACGAAGGGAGGTTTTTTACAAAGGGAAACGCCTGGAGGAACTGGATGTGCAAAGTATTTTATTACTGCAACCCCAGACAGTTATTGTAGATGAATTGGCGCATAGCAATATACCCGGCAGTAAAAATGAAAAACGATGGCAGGATGTATTGGATATACTGGAAGCGGGTATCGATGTGATCACAGCGGTAAATATCCAGCATATTGAAAGCATCAACCAGGAAGTAAAACAGATAACCGGTGTAGAAGTACAGGAAAGGGTTCCGGATAAGATCTTACAAATGGCCGATGAGGTTGTAAACATTGATTTGACAGCCGACGAATTGATCACGCGTTTAAAAGAAGGAAAGATATACGACAATAGCAAAGTGCAACAGGCGCTGCAGAATTTCTTTCGACCTGAAAAAATATTGCAGCTGCGTGAACTTGCCCTGAAAGAAGTTGCAGGGCAGGTAGAAAGAAAAGTGGATTATGAAGTAACTAGAGATAAATTACTACGTCACGAAAAATTCCTGGCCTGTGTGTCAAGTAACTATGAAACGGCACAACATATCATCCGGAAAACAGCCAGGCTGGCCTCTTATTATAACAGCAGCTGGTTTGTTTTATATGTACAGACCCCAAAAGAAAGCCTGGATAGGATACCACTTGCAGCACAGCGACACCTGATCAACAATTTTAAAACCGCCACAGAAGCGGGCGCGGAAGTTTTGCAGGTGAAACATACTAATATTGCAGAAGCAATTATGCAAACCTGTATTGAAAAAGAGATCACTACGGTATGTATTGGGAAACCGCATCTTAATTTACTACAGGTGATCCTGAGTACCAGCGTATTTAATAAATTACTGAAAGGACTTAGCGTAAATGACATAGATTTAATTATCCTTTCATGACAACCAAACTCAAAGCAAAAGTTACCCTGGGCGTTGTTTTTTTATTTACGCTGTTGTTGCTTGTAGGCGGCACTGGTTTTTTTTTCCTGAATAAAACCATAACTGACCAACGGGATATTCTAAAGAATAATTACGAGACTATTGAGTACACCAAAAATATGCTGCAGGCATTGGACAGTACCGACGGCAAATCAGTTTTTGAAAAAAATCTCCATGACCAGGAAGGGAACATTACAGAAATCGGGGAAAAGCAGTTAACGGATACTTTGCGTCGTCATTTTGATCTTTATATAGCGAAGCCTGATTCCCTGGCACTGATCACCGCTATCCGAAATGACATCAATAGAATTATGCGGATCAACCTGGCGGCCATCATTGAAAAAAATAAAATGGTAGCAAAGAATTCGCAAAATGCAAAATTCATCATCAGCGTGTTGCTTACGATCTGTGCTTTGATAGGGTTTACATTTGTTTTTAATTTTCCGGGATATATTGCCAACCCAATCGCCAAATTAACGGAGGGTATCAAGGCTATCGCCGGGAAAAAATATAATGAACGTATACATCTGAACAGGAAAGATGAATTCGGCGAAATGGCAACGGCTTTTAATCATATGGCGGAAGAACTCGACCGCTATGAGCACAGTAACCTGGCAAAGATCCTGTTTGAGAAGCAGCGGGCCGAAACAGTGATCAATTCCCTGAAAGATGCAAGCATCGGTATTGGAAACAATGGCACTATCCTGTTTGCAAATCTGCAGGCGTTGCAATTATTAAGTCTTGGAGAAACAGAAGTAGTCGGAAAAAAACAACAGGTACTCATAAAGCAAAATGACCTGTTCCGGTTTTTGACCAGTGAGGAAAGCAACCAGCCTTTTAAGATCGTTATTGAAGGGAAGGAACAGTTTTTTACAAAAGAAACCGTAGTAATCAGCAATGCAGAAGGCACTTTAGGAAACATGATCGTCCTGAAAAATATCACACCTTATAAAGAATTGGATGTTGCAAAAACGAATTTTATCGCAACAGTTTCTCATGAATTAAAAACGCCCCTGGCTTCTTCTGATTTTAGCTTAAAACTACTGGAAGACGAACGTGTAGGAAGTTTAAATACTGAACAAAAAGAATTGGTACAAAACCTGAAAGGAGACAACCAGCGCTTACTAAAAATATTAAGTGAGTTGCTTGATCTATCTCAGGTTGAAAGTGGAAAAATACAATTGAATATATCTGCGATTGATCCAGTCTCGGCAGTTAAAAGAGCCATTGAATCAGTTGCGGTTACAGCATTAAATAAGGAGATCGGGATAAAAACAAATATGGGAGAAAATCTTCCAAAAATAAAAGCAGATGAAGAAAAAACAGCCTGGGTTCTGATCAACCTGCTAACCAATGCAATAAAATATTCTCCTGACAAATCCTTTATCAATGTACAGGTTAATTCAAATGCTGATACTGTTCAGTTCATTGTGGAAGATCATGGCAGGGGAATTGAACAGGAACATCTATCGAAAATTTTTGATCGTTTTTACAAAGTACCCGGCACAGAAAAAAAAGGAACAGGACTGGGGCTTTCCATTAGTAAAGAATTTATTGAAGCAATGAACGGCACTATTGGTGTAGAAAGCGAGCTTGGCAAAGGAAGCAGGTTTTACTTTTCTCTTCCGGGTATAAATCCTCTGTAGACCGCGGTACGTTTTGCTGAATGATGAACAAATCGTTGAAGTGAGTGACACAACGATGCTAAATAGCATTGCTGAAGCCGGGAAAAGAATAACCATATTTTGTCTGCTCATAGCGCAATAAAGCACCCATATTTTCGTTTGATGAGTGCAAATCAAAGCTACATGTCGCTAGAAACATTAATAGATTTCCTGGAACCGGTGAATATCGCGCAGATTTCCAATGATGAAGGATTTAAGGACACACAACTCGGAACGCATATTTCAGTATACGATGAAACTTTTCCGGATATAAGTGATGCGGATATGGTGCTGGTAGGTTGCGGGGAAATGCGCGGTGCCGGTATGCAGTACACCAACACAGGATCACCTGGTGCCATTCGTGCAGAATATTATAAACTCTTTCATTGGCACACCGAAGTAAAAGTGGCCGATCTCGGTAATGTAAAATGCGGCGCTACACTGGAAGATAGTTATGCCGCATTGCGTACCGTGGTTCGCGAACTGGTTGAGCTTGGTAAAAAAGTGATTATCATCGGCGGCTCACATGATAACACTTTTGCACAGTACCAGGCATATGGAGTAATGAATCAAATCGTTGATGCGGTATGTATTGATTCACGCATCGACCTGGATATGGATAGCGTGCTGCCTGCAGATAATTTTTTAGTTGAGCTGTTTACCGGTGTGCCCAATCACCTGAAACATTATACGCATATCGGTTTTCAGAGTTATTTTATGCATCCACAAATGCTCGAGACAATTGACAAACTAGGTTTTGATTGTTTTCGTGTAGGTAAAGTGAAAGAAGCTATTGAAGAAATGGAACCGCCTATTCGTAACAGTGAAATTTTCAGTTTTGATATTGCAGCCATTCAGCATGCGCATGCGCCCGCCAATCATATTACCCCGAATGGTTTTAATGGTGAAGAAGCGTGTACGCTGATGCAGTATGCAGGCATGAGTAAGAACTGCAGCAGCATTGGTATTTATGGATACATTCCTGCACAGGATCAACATAACCTTACAGCCAAGCAGATCTCGCATATGTTGTGGTATGTAATGGATGGTATCAATAAAGGCAAACAGGAAGCTTCTCTCGATAACCGCGCAGAATTTGATGAATTCACTATCGCGTTCGCAGAAGTAGAAACTGTTTTTCTCCGCAGTAAACGCACCGGAAGATGGTGGATGCAATTACACGACGGAAAATATATAGCCTGCAGCTACCAGGATTATTTAATTGCGAGCAGAAATGATATACCTGAGAGATGGTTGCGGGCAGTTGAAAGGAGTTAATAATTAGTAGTTAATAGTTAATAATTAGAACGCTGAAAGGAGCAGGTTGTAGCTTCTTTCGGCGTTCCAATTATAATTCAATTACTAACTATTAACTACTATTTATTAATTCCAAAATCACCAGATCTTCGTCCTTTGATCTTTAGGCTTGTACATCTTATCTCCCTCTTTCACATTGAATGCTTCATACCATGCATCGATATTGGTTACGGGTGCATTCGCACGGTGTTCGCCTGGGGCATGTGGGTCTGTTTTGATCAGCTGTTGTGCAGTTTCAGGTAAGGTATTGTTTCTCCAGATCTGTGCCCAGCTAAGGAAGAAACGTTGCTGTGGTGTAAAACCGTCAATCTTTTTTCCTTCTTTGAATTGTTTTGTTTTGGTGAATGCTTCGTAAGCCATGTTCAAACCACCCAAATCGGCGAGGTTCTCTCCTAAAGTAAGTTCACCTTTTACGTGTACGGTATCAAGAACAGTTAAGTTGTTATACTGCTGCACCACTTCATTTGCTTTTGCTTTGAACTTATCTGCATCTGGTTTTGTCCACCAGTCTTTCAGGTTACCCACTGCATCAAACTGCCTGCCCTGGTCATCAAAACCATGTGTGATCTCATGGCCAATCACGGCTGCTATACCGCCATAGTTCACTGCATCATCTGCTCCAAAATCAAAGAATGGAAATTGCAAAATGCCTGCAGGGAAAGTAATATCATTATTGGATGGGCTATAAGATGCATTGATAGTAGGCGGCGTCATACCCATTTCTTTCCTGTTCACCGGTTTACCCATACGGCTCACATTGTAATTGTATGCCCAGTTGCTTACGTTTCGTACATTCTGATAAAAATTATCCTTTGAGGCGGTTACACCCTCATACTCTTTCCATTTATCAGGATACGCGATCTTTTTAGCGATGGCATTCAGTTTCGCGAGTGCCATGGTTTTTGTTTCATCGCTCATCCAGTCAAGCTTTTTAATGCGGTTGGCAAAAGTAGTCTGTAAATTATCTACCATCTTCACCATGTATTCTTTTGCTTCGGGTTTGAAATATTTTTTTACATAGAGTTCTCCAACCATATCTCCCAACATGCGATCGATCATGCCGCTCATACGCTGCCAGCGCGGGGTTTGTTCTCTCTGACCGGTTTGTACCCGTGTAAATTCAAAGTCCGCTTTTACAAAATCACTGCTTAAATAAGGCGCGGCACTCTTGATCAGGTTCCAGCGCAGGTAACTTTTCCAATCTTCAACAGGAACTGTAACAAGCATTTCGTTCACCTTTTTCATAAAGCCCGGGTTGTTTACCAATAAACTATCGGCACCCATTATTTTTGATTCGCGTAACATCATTGCCCAGTCGATATTGGGAGTGATGCTATTCAGGTCCTTTACCGCAAACTTGTTATAAGTAGCATTGGGGTCACGCATTTGTATACGGCTCATTTGCGAATTGGCCAATGCGGTCTCTATTTTCAATACGGCTTCAGCGCTTGCTGTAGCTGTTGCCAAATCTTCGCCGGCTAAGGAGAACATTTTTTGCAAATGTTTTTTATACGCAGTACGGATGGTAACGCTGCGTGACTCATTGTTCAGGTAATAATCCTTGTCCGGCAAAGTCGTTCCTCCCTGACTTGCGGATGGAATGTATTTCATTACATTTTTTCTGTCCGGTCCAACATTCATATTAAACAAGGCACCACCGGCGCCATTAATGCGTAGTGTATTGATCTCGTGTAAAACATCTGCTGAATTCTTAATTGTATTCAGCCTGTCAAGATCCGCTTTAATAGGTTGGTAACCTTTTGCATCAATTGCCGCGCTGTCCATGCCACTGGCATAAAAATCACCAATGATCTGTGTCTTGCGGTCACGCGCCGGTTTTTTAGCGGCATCTTCCAAAAGCGTTTGTAAACGTTTGGAACTGAGTTCGCGTAATTCATCAAAACTTCCCCATCTTGTTTTGGATGCCGGCACCGGGTTCTTCTTCACCCAGTTGCCATTGGCATATTTAAAAAAATTGTTTCCCGGTTTTACGGTCAGGTCCATATTCGTTTTATCGATATACTTCATTTTTTCTTTCGAAAAATAATCTTCGGTAAAAGAAAAAATGAATGGACTGCTTAACAAAAGTCCTGCTGCTAAAAGCCTGGCGGTAATTTGCTTTTTCATGAGATCACATAGTTTTAGGGACGTTAATTTAATAAATTAAACGCTACCCCGCCTGTATAAATGATGAATCAACTAAATTACAGCCACTAAGTACCCGCTATGAGAAAATTAACCTGCCTGCTGTTTCCTTTTTTCTGTATCATAATCTTTACCTCCTGCAGTATGCAGAAGAAAATAGCCAGAGAAGCGAAACAGGCTATTTTAACCAATCCTGATTTTGCACCGGCACATGTAGGCATCACCATATATGATCCCTCTACACAACAATACCTCTATAATTACCAGGGCGATAAGTTTTTTGTACCTGCCAGTAATACCAAGCTCTTTGCCTGCTATGCTGCGATGAAGAACCTGGGAGATAGCCTGGTTGGCTTGCGCTACATAGACAAAGGCAACGGAACCATCGAAGCCGAAGGCAATGGCGATGCCAGTTTTTTAATGGGCGATTTTAAAAATCATCCTGTGTATGATTTCCTCAAGAAACAAAAAAGAGTATTACTCACCGATGCCAACTGGAGAGATAATGGATTGGGCGCAGGGTGGGCCTGGGATGATTTCAACAGTGATTACATGGCTGAGCGAAGTTTTATGCCCATCTATGGTAATCTTGTGAAATTTACCAATGTGAGTGGTATTAAAGCAATGCCATCTTATTTTCTGAAACCGTTGGGAGAAATCCCCACTAACGGGTCATTCAGTATCAGGAGAGAATTTGGTACAAATATTTTTTCGCTAAGACTGGCCACCACAAAATTCACATCCAGTGATATCCCATTTTATACAGCGGGAAACCAGGTGTTATTACAATTACTCAACGATACACTCAAAACAAAAGTGGAACTGGTGCATAACCGGATGGAACGTTCACCCGATATGATAAAACTGTATTCCCAGCCAACAGATTCATTACTAAAGATCATGATGCACCGAAGTGATAATTTCTTTGCAGAGCAAACATTGCTGATGATCAGTAATGAAAAACTGGGTATGATGAATAATAACCGGATCATCGATACTTTATTAAAAACAGATTTCGCAGGTCTCCCGCAAAAACCAAAATGGGTAGATGGGAGTGGACTGAGCCGCTATAATTTATTCACGCCGCAGGATTTTGTATGGGTGCTTACACAAATGAAGAATGAATTTAAATGGGAACGTATCCAGGAAATTCTTCCTACAGGTGGAGAAGGGACATTGAGCAGTTATTATAAAAACTATGCAGGAAAGATCTACGCTAAAACAGGCAGTCTTAGCAACCATCTTGCATTAAGCGGGTATATCACTACAAAAAAAGGCAGGCAGCTTATTTTTTCTGTGCTGGTAAATGCTGAAATGAGCCCGGCAGCGAATATCAGGAAAGGGGTGGAGAAGTTTTTGACGGGGTTGATGGAGAAGTATTGACCCCATGACCCATTTGGCTTCGGCATCTTCCCCTAAAAGGGGAAGAACATGCTAACGGGCAACGTTTCATCTTAGAAGCTTCCTCCCTCCCAGGGGAGGTGCCCAACGGGCGGAGGGTCGCGGTGGAATCACCGTCCAAACATCCTATCCAGATAATCCTCCTTAAACTCCAAATAGGTCGGGCTTCCCGTTGGCGTAACATTGGGGCTGCTGCAGGTAAATAATTCTTCTACCAGAACAAGCATTTCTTTTTGTGTTAAAGATTGTCCCGCTTTAATGGCTTGTTGCCTCGCCAAACAGCGTACTAATTTTTCACGCTTGCTGAATTTTATATCGCTGCTGAAATGTTTGAATTGCTCGATCAATAATTCAATGGCATTTTTTTCATTGCCTGGTAAGATATCTGCGGGAATGCCCTGTATTACAAAACTGTTATTGCCAAACGGTTCTACCTGGTAACCAATAGCGAGCAGGTCTGGTAAAAGATCTGTTAGCAAAGCAACATCGCCACCTGCCAGTTCTAAGGTTACCGGAAATAAACTTTGTTGTGTTGCCATCTGCTGCCCATGTGCTGCCATACCATAACGCTCATACAAAATCCTTTCATGCGCCAGTTGCTGATGCACCAGGAGAAAACCGCTATTGGTTGAAGCTATGATATAGGTATTGTGGAGTTGTAATAAAGTTGTATCGGGTAAAACATGAAGAGACTGGAGTCGGGAGTCTGGAGTTAGAAGTTGTTGGGGGTTACGGGTTACGGGTTGTGCGCCAACTTCTCCTTCAGGAGACTGGGGGGTGGTGTAAAAATCCTTCCAATGTTTCAATTCACTTTTCTCATTCCCCTCAATAAAATGTGCCTGGTTCTTTTGGGTGAAAGTTTTGAAGAGATTGGATGAGGAAGCAGCATCTTTTTTATCTGTGGTAAAAGGTTTACTAACCGCATCTAATCCCTGTATCTCTGCATTCAACGTAAAGTCTAATGATGGTGCGATGCTGAATTGTGCCAGTGCATGTTTTACCGCTGCCTGTACAAAAGCATAGATGATCTTTTCATCTTCAAATTTTATTTCCTGTTTGGTGGGATGCACATTGATGTCGATCTGTGATGGATCAAGATCTATATACAATACATAACTTGGGAAACTGTCTTTCGCGATCATCTCATCAAATGCAGTATTGACTGCATGATTCAGGTATGCACTCCTGATAAAACGGCTGTTCACAAAAAAGTATTGGTCGCCCCTTGTCTTGCGCGCTGTTTCCGGTTTGCCTACAAAACCATAAATGTTCATGTAGTCGGTCTCTTCATTTACACTTACCAGCCTGGCATTGTAGGATGAACCCAATACCTGCACGATCCTTTGTTTTAAACTACCCGCTTCGAGGTGAAACACTTCCTGTCCATTGCTCGTCATGGAAAAAAATATTCCGGGGAAAGCCATTGCCACACGGATGAACTCATCAACGATATGTCGCATCTCTGCCGCATTACTTTTCAAAAAATTTCTTCGGGCCGGAACATTAAAGAAAAGATTTTTCATGCTGATGCTTGTACCTACGGCACATGCGCAAAGCTCCTGTTTTACAACCTGGCTGTTTTCGATCTCTATATACGTTCCCAGTTCATCTTCTTCGCGTCGTGTTTTTAGTTCCACCTGTGCAACAGCGGCAACCGAAGCAAGTGCTTCACCGCGAAAGCCCATCGTTTTTATACGGAAGAGATCTTCAATATTCCTGATCTTGCTGGTAGCGTGTCGTTCAAAAGCCATGCGTGCATCGGTCTCGCTCATGCCCTTGCCGTTATCTATTACCTGTACCTGTGCTTTACCTGCATCTGTAATAAATAAGCGGATCTCGGTGGCGCCGGCATCTGCTGCATTCTCCAATAATTCTTTCACCGCGCTGGCGGGCCGCTGGATCACTTCTCCCGCCGCTATCTGGTTCGCTATATTATCCGGTAATAATTGTATGATATCCGCCACTGAAACTCGCTGTTTGGTAAAGTCTGCAAAAATACGAATAAGTCTGGAGTCTGGAGACTGGAGTTAGAAGTCTGTTAAGTCCAGACTTCTAACTTTTAACTCCAGACTTTACATTAATTTTGCCCTTCAAAACAAAGAAATATGGTGTTAAGCGCAGATATCAAAAAATTAGCCAGACATTTTGTGCCGGTAGATTTTTCAATGACAGATTGGGCCTCGCTGGAACCTTTTTTTAAGAACCTGGCCGAAAGACCGCTAAACTCCCGGGCAGATCTTGAACAATGGCTCAAAGACATGAGCGAACTGGAAGCGGTGGTTAGTGAAGACGCCTGCTGGCGCCAGATAAAAATGACCTGCGATACGATGGATAAGAATCTCGAAGAGGCATTCACATATTTCTGCATGGAGATTCAACCCAAATTGCAACCGTATGCAGATTTGCTGAATCGTAAACTCATTGATTGTCCTTTTACCAAAGAACTCGATCAGCAAAAATATTTTACGTACCTGAGAAGCGTTAGAAAAAGCATCGATCTTTTTCGCGAAGAAAATATTCCATTGCAGGCAGAACTAAGCGTGATGCAACAGCAGTATGGCGCTATTGCAGGTAAAATGACGATAGAAGTAAATGGTGAGGAATACACTTTACAACAGGCTGCTAAGTTTTTAGAAAGTCACGACAGGAGTTTACGCGAAGAAGTTTACCGAAAGATCCAGGAAAGAAGATTGCAGGATCAACAACCCATGCATGATCTCTATACGCAACTCATTCAGAAAAGGGACCAGGTAGCTAAAAATGCAGGCTTCGCTAATTACCGCGATTACAAATTTGTTGAACTGGGCCGCTTCGATTACACCAAAGAAGATTGCTTCCAGTTTCATGAAGCGGTGAAGCTGCATGTATTGCCTTTGATAGAAAAGATCTATCAAAAGAAAAAACAAAAACTAGGATTGGATACACTCCGCCCATGGGATACAGAAGCGGAACCGGAAGGCATACAGCCATTGAAACCTTTTACAGGTGGTAATGAACTTTATGAAAAATCCGTTCAGTGTTTTGAACAGATGAATCCCTTCTTTGCAGATTGTCTGCGCAAGATGAATGAACTGCGTCATTTTGATCTCGAGAGCCGCAAAGGCAAAGCACCGGGCGGATACAACTGTCCACTTACAGAAAGCGGCGCACCATTTATTTTTATGAATGCTGCCGGCCAGATGAGTGATGTAACCACAATGGTTCATGAAGGCGGTCATGCCATCCATTCTTTCCTTGCACATAAATTGGAACTAAGCGCATTCAAAGAATACCCGATGGAAATTGCAGAAGTGGCAAGTATGGCCATGGAACTTTTCAGCATGAACCACTGGGAAGCATTTTTTGATAATGCAGAAGATCTTACACGCGCAAAAGAACACCAACTCGAAAGAACCATCACCATTTTCCCATGGATCGCCATCATTGATAAGTTCCAGCACTGGATCTATGAACATCCGCAACACAGCATTGAAGAAAGAACTGCAAAATGGATGGAGATACTAACTGAGTTTTCTACAAACAGTATTGATTATACCGGACTCGATGCCTATCGCCAGATCGGCTGGCAGCGGCAACTTCATTTGTTTGAAGTGCCATTCTATTATATCGAATACGGAATTGCACAATTAGGCGCCATCGGTTTATGGATGCAGTACCAGCAAAACCCGCAACAGGCATTACAGAATTACATCAATGCATTAAGCCTCGGCGGAACAAAAACATTACCTGAATTATATGCAGCAGCAGGATTGAAATTTGATCTTTCTCCTGATCATATCAAAACGCTGATGGAGTTCACGGCGAAAGAAATGGATAAGCTGTAAATAGTTCAATAAGAAAAAACGAAGAGAAAAAGCGTTCCCGAAATTCAGAGACGTTTCTTTTCTTCGTTTTTATTTTATTGCAATGGGTTGATATTGCTGTAATTACACCGGTTAAAGTAGACATGTCTTATTCAGTTGACTCTTCATGCCCTTACAGTCTTATTTTCCTCGTTTTCTCTTATTGAAACTACTTGACTACTTCTCTATTAACTTAATCAGTTCTTTAATATTGTATTCAAGATAACGTTGATTTTTTGCAGCAGAAGTTAGTTTTGTTAGGATAAAAATTTTATCGGTAGAAATAAATGACAAACCCGGAAATTTTATTTTTTGGTTTTTAATGATCGGCAGAATAATGTTGTTTTCATCCTGAGAGGAAACACCTGACTTATTAATCACAATACAGGAAGCTGAATCTTTAAAAGGGACGACAATAGTTAAGTTGTGGAAATTATTAAAAGGTGACAGGCTGAGTTCAACAGGAAGATAGCCGTCGGGAATATCGAGAATAAGAAGTTTTGAAATGCCTGTATTTCTAGGTATGCGTATTTTAAAATATCCTTTTGAATCAGAGACCGTGGTATACTTATTATTCACAATAACAGAACTATGACCAATTCCTGAATCGGTCTGATTTTTTAATTGTCCCGTTATGTAAACCGAATCGAATGGTTCTTTGGTTGCCGAGAAATATTGTGTTTTCGTCAGTTGTAAAATAGGTGCAATATCATCTGTGAACATGAATTGTATGGTACTGTCCTTTAATAGATACCACATGCCAGCTCCAAAGCTTTTAATATTACTTCCTTCGAAATTTACGAAAATAAAACTCGAATCAGGCTTGAGAATCCAATAGCCGCAGATCCCACCATCCATACAGATCCCACCTGAATAAGAGCCATATCTTAAAGAATCTTTCTTTGTTTGGGATGCACAACACTTGAAAAATAGAAGCGACAATATGACAAATAAATATTTCAATTTAATTACAAGGTTTGCCTTTGGGTGTTATAGAATTTGTATTTATTGAATAATTGCCTGTTTGATCTGTTAATACTGCGTAAGGGTCTTTTTCTGCATAAACTCTTTCTCTTATTCGATCTTGTGTTGAAGAACTTAGACTACGAAAAGCTTTGCTGTCAAATGTGCCAGTCCACGACAAATCCTTACAATAATTCAAATCTACTGAAATATTATTTGCGAGTGCAAATTGATATAATGCTGTACTTATCACTTGCTGATACCTGTTAATCATATCTTGATGTTGGGTTGCGTTACCGCCATTGACAATATAATTTAGTGAACTGTCAGTGTTAAAATCAGGAGGGAAAAGATAGCCATAATCGGCTGCGAGTTGTTCTCTTCTGGGTTGATCATTATTGACAATTGCTTCCCTATACCAGTTCATTAATTGACAATGAAAAGCTTCATGTATGATTGTTGCTGCCATTCCAAGGTCTGTCGAATTAGCATAATACGAATTGATGAATACTTCAAAATTACTAGAAGTGATATTTGTCTTAGTGAAGGCTCCATCGGGTGCTCGGCCGTTCATACCCCAAGTTGCATTAGTATCCATTTTAACGGTCATGCTAAAATCCGCGTCTGCACTAAAAAAGTTTCTTATTACTGTTGGTAATTTATTTTGTATTGCAGACAAAGAATCCAAAACTTTTTTGGCACATGGGTTTTTGGTACTATCCCTGACATTTTGATCTTGCCATTCTTTATCAAGTTCATCTTGAGTTTTTGGAACAATATGTGGTGAATATATACGTTGATAATCTTCTGCAATAGGCCCGCCCGCTCCTCCCGGTATAACAATAGAACCATCATAATTATCAATGCACCCCATAAACTCCGTGTATAGAAGAATACAATTGTCTGTCCCAACAACACATCTAAAGTAATCATCATAAAAACATGTTGTGTTGGGTGCCTGAATGTAATTAATTTTTGGTGTTGGTGAACCAGAACTAGTAGGGTATGACTTTAGTCGTAGAATTTTATTTTTTTCATATTTATATCCTTTTATAAAATTTCCATTCCAATCTTCTACGAGAATAATTCCGGTAAATTTTTGGCTTTTACCTATAACAAAATCCTGGTCGGGGAATGAGCTTACCAGTTCTGTTTTAAACTTGCCTTGAATATCTTTATACATAAACAATTTGATCCTGTTTTCTAATGATTGCTTCTGTCCACCAAAATTAGAAATACTATAAAAAACAGAATCCAATTTTATAGGTATTATTAGCCCATCACCCATAGACATCTTATCGGCAATGGCATTATCCCACATAGGAGTTTTCTTTAACATCTGACGAAAGCCCAAATGTTTACCCTCTTCGGCATTTAACACTACTGAGTTCGCTATTATTTGAGAAGTAAAAAAATATTTTGCTTCTTCAATTAATTTACTATTCGCATCATTTAATGTATTACTGTTCTTTTTGCATCCCCAATAAAAAAGGCAAATCATAATTCCGGTAAGAGAAAAAAGGGCAATTTTTTTCATGATAAAAATTTATATGGGTTAGATTCCTAGTGCAATGTAAATGAGAGTTAGATTTTAAAAACACGTGTTTACACCCATTTTTATATGCAAAAATTGTTGTACATGCACGTCTTATAAATTTATTATTCACTTGGAACGGAAGCCAATGCAAATAGCGGAGTAACGGGTTATTTAAAAAAGTGAGATACCCTAAATTTCAAACGGGATTTTTTTATGCATGGGATTTCGCTCGAAATTTTTCAAAACAAAAACGCTACTCATGTTGAGTAGCGTTTTCTATTAATTAACTTTCTTTCGGTGGTTCCTCTGATGGCCTCTCAGGTCTTGGTCCCTGCGGAGGTCTTGGACCTTGCTGTCTTGGCGGCCCTTGTGGTCTTGGTCCTTGATTTCCCCCCTGCTGTGGCCCGCGGTTTTGCTGCGGAGGTCTTGGCCCTTGTTGCCTTGGTCCTTGGTTGGGATCTCTAGGTCCTTGTTGTCTCGGCCCTTGATTTCCCTGTCCCCCTTGTTGTGGTCCGCGGTTTTGTTGCGGAGGTCTTGGTCCTTGTTGCCTTGGTCCTTGATTCTGATCTCTCGGCCCTTGTGGTCTTGGTCCTTGATTTCCCTGCCCTCCCTGGTTTCCTCTTCCACGTTCCTGGTCGCGGCGGCGGCGATCATTCTTTTCTAAAGTCTTTAAACTGATCTGTCCTACAAGATCCACAAATGCCGGTTCGGCATCTTCTTTCTGTTTAACGGTTAATATTTCTACCGGTTGCAGTTCATCAACTTTTTGTCCCTCGCGGTTCATTCGTTTGATGTCTTTCACACGCTGAATGGTCAACGGAAAATGCTTGGTATTATTCGGCAACACGTACCACATCAAATTCTTAAAAATATCTTTTTTGATCAGGTGCGCAGTTCCCATCGTTGTATCCAATGTTTCTGCATAATCAGGGAACTGCTGTAGCGCATCGAGGTAGGTATCCAGCTCATAATTCAAACAACATTTCAAACGACCACACTGGCCGCTGAGTTTGGTTTGATTGATGGATAGATTCTGGTAACGTGCAGCGGTGGTGTTTACACTTTTAAAATCATTCAACCAGGTGCTGCAACATAATTCGCGGCCGCAACTTCCGATACCACCCACTTTCGCGGCTTCCTGGCGGATGCCGATCTGGCGCATTTCAACTTTTACTTTAAAATCGCCCGCGTATACTTTGATCAGTTCACGAAAATCCACGCGGTCATCAGCAGTGTAAAAGAATGTACCCTTTTTGCCATCGGCCTGGATCTCTACCTCACTCAGTTTCATTTGAACGTTCAGCTGGCGTGCAATGGCGCGGCTGCGAGCCAATATCTCTTTTTCACGGCTCTTGCTGATCTTAAAGGTTTCAATATCGCGGTCGCTGCTTCGGCGAAGGATCTTTTTCATTTCGGCGCTGAATTCATCCACGCCTTTTTTCTTCATCTGCAGGCGAACCAGTTCACCGGTAAGGCTCACTTCACCTACGTCGAAACCACTTACGCCTTCAACGCTTACATAATCGCCCTTATCAAAATATTGTAAAGTGGTGTTACGGAAAAATTCTTTGCGGCTGCCCTGCTTGAAACTTACTTCTATCACTTTGCAGGTACTTTCAGGGTCGCTGAAGGGAAGATTCAACAGCCAGTCGTGCACATTCAGGCGATTACAACCGCCCGTGCTGCAGCCGCCATTGCTTTTACAGCCGCCCGGTTTACCCCCGTCTTTCGAGGAACTACATGATCCACATCCCATATCTTAACTGATAAGTTGTTCGTTAATAATAAAGTAAGAGGGATGGTTGGGCGGGCTATAGTACTGCTATCGGGCTTTTCTTGCGTCGCACACTTCAACGTTCGGTTCGCTGTTTAGCTGGCTTCGGTTGAAAATATATAGATAAGCATTTAACAGTTCAGGTGCAAATCGGTCCTTCATACAACAAACCAATTATCACACTACCACACCACAATGGTCCTTCTCACTGGCATCTGCTATCCGACATCTGTCATCCAGCAGGGCCTTACCCCATCAAAATTAGGGTTTTGTTCTGAATGATGTGGTACAGTTTAATGGTAAGCGCCTGGAACAGCATTTTGGCGTTGGCATTGCGCTCTACATAATAGGCGGCCCGGTCCAGTTCCTCAATAATGGCCTGTTGCTGGCTTACCGAGGCTATTTTGTTCAGTCTTTGGGCGAAATCCTTCTCATTATCACCTATTAATATATTATCAATCCCTAAAACCTTGATCCGGATGCTCTGTTCAAGCAGGTGGTTAAAATAGCGTAAGAACTGTTTTTGCTTCTCCCGGCCGAGTTTGCTCACCTCTTCGGTAAATTTTACCTGGGCTATGGGGCCACCCTTTAAAGTAGCATTCAGCCATTCGCGAAGCAGGCTCTGCCAGTCTTCATCGGCGTGTTGCATCAATTGCAGGGCCTCCCGGTAATTGCCTTCACAAATGCCGGCGATCTGGCGGGCAGTCTCCGGTGTGGTTTTGGCCCGTTCAATCAATGCCTGCTCCACTTCACGGTTCTCGAGCATTGGGATCTTGACCAGCTGGCAGCGGCTCAGTATGGTTGGCAGGATCTGTTCATCATTTTCTGCTACCAGTATAAATAAGGTATTCGGTGGTGGTTCCTCAATCAGTTTCAGCAATTTATTGCCCTCTTTTCCCAAATATTCAGGCATCCATAAAAGCAATACTTTGTATTCACTCTCAAAACTTTTCAAACTTAACTGGCGGATGATATCATTGCATTCATCAGCCGTGATATTTCCCTGTTTATTTTCGGCTCCGATAAACTGCAGCCAGTCGTAAACATTTCCGTACGGATATGATTTAATGAAATCTCTCCACTCAGCAATATAATCTGTACTTACAGGCTTATCCCCGCTCTTCTTCGGAATAACAGGATAGGTAAAATGCAGGTCCGGGTGTATCAGTTGTTCGGCCCGCTGGAAAGAAGGTTGCGAAGCGATATCATCCGGATGTATATAAGACGGTGTAGGCTCCAATGCGGTCATGCCACCAAAAAGGTCTTCCACCACAGGTGCGGGTTGCGGCAATGACACAATGTATTGTGCAAAAGCCATCGCTATTGGGAGCGCGCCGCTTCCTTCCTTGCCCAAAAAAAGCAGGGCATGGCTGAGCCTGTTCTGTTCTACCATTTCAGCTAAATGCTTCTTGGTCTCAACCTGTCCTATAACATCTTTAAACAACATCGGTCACGGATTGCGCGGATTTTTTTATGATCAATATGATTTAATCCGGCGGATGTCAAATGTAGGGTATAATGGCACGCGGATGACGCGGAAAAAACGGATGGGTACGGATTAAGAAATCAGGTATAACAAAATCCGCATTTATCCGTTTTTTCCGCGTCATCCGCGTGCCATTTGCTTCAAATAAACAGAGGCTGCCTTTTTTAGACAGCCTCTGTTAAATCATATTAAAATCCGTGAAACCAGCGATACTATTTGAGGTATTTCAATATATCCTCACTATCCGGTAATGTTTTACTTGGGAAGTAAGCGATCATTTTTCCATTCTCATCCAGTAAGAATTTGTTGAAGTTCCATTTGATCTCTGCATCCAGTACACCATTTTCGGTTTTGCTGGTCAGCCATTTGTAAATAGGAGCGGTATCATCCCCTTTCACGCTGATCTTGCTTGCCAAAGGAAATTTTACACCAAATCTTGCTTTACAGAATTCCTGGATCTCGCTGTCAGCACCTGGTTCCTGCGAGCCGAAATTATTCGCAGGGAAACCAACGATCACCAGTTTGTCTTTGTATTCTTCGTATACTTTTTCCAGTTGCTCATACTGCGGTGTATAACCACATTTTGATGCGGTATTCACGACCAATATTTTTTTGCCTTTGAACTTGGAGAAATCGATCGTTCCGCCTTCAATAGATTTTACTTTAAAGTTGTGAATCGTTGGGTCACCTTTTATAGTGAACGATTTTATAGTGAACGCACTCATCATGGCTACGATGGCAATGGTTAATAGGTATTTCATGGTTTTTGTTTTAGTTAAAGAACATCTAAGTTAGGAAAAGGTTAGGAGAAAGTTTGGGGTTTGGGGTTTGTAGTTTGTGGTTATCGGTGAGCAATAGCTATGAGCCGCTAACAACAAACTACAAACCCCAAACCACAAACTAAATGGTATAGGCCGCCGCCGCAATACTCAGCACCGTCCCATTTATCCCCAGTATAGACGAGCCGCAGGCTTCTAAGGTTGCCCCGGTCGTAATCACATCATCTACTAATAATATATGCCTGTTTTCAAGATCGGCAGGATGGGCTACGGCAAAAACGCCTTCCATGTTCTGCCAGCGGCTCACCCGGTTCTGTTTTGTCTGGGTTTCGGTGAACCGGGTCCGGGCAACGGCATCTTTGTAAACCGGTTTCTGCCAAACCTCATGCATTCCCTCACAGATCAATGCTGCCTGGTTATAACCTCGGAGCTGTTCTTTTTTATGGTTTAAGGGTAAGGGTACCAGTGCATCAATATCCATAAACCTCCCGGAGTGCATACATGCAATACCCATCATCCTTCCTAAAAAATAACCGGCCTCTTTGTTGCTTTTATATTTTAACTGGATCAGTAAATGCTGCAGCAGAGAATCTTTGGTAAAATAAAAAGCGGCGGCTGCGCTCCTGATATCTGATCTGCCATAAAATAATTTCTCAACCGGGTTGAAAGGCTTTACAAAAAAACCGGTCTCGGGTAAATGATGCATGCATCTTGCGCAGAGGAATTGGTTATCGTATAAAATATCAGAACCACATCCTTCACAATTATGCGGGTAGAAAAGATGGAGGAAATCGTTGAAGTATTTTTTTGATGTTGGAAGCATTACACAAATATGGTAATGCTGTTGTTTTTTTGATTAGGTATTTACCGAAAGAATGCACGTTTTTTCACGGTGCAGAAAATTTCAGTAAGAGGTAAAAGAGAAAAAGAGTGTAGTAAGAGTAGGTATCCTCTTTTGCTCTTTTTCTCCTGTCCTTCTCTTATTGAAATGATTGTTCTATCAGGCTGATTAAAATAATTGCTGGTAAACTTCATCAACCCTGCTGAGTGCAGTCACATTTATTTTATACGCTTTTGGATCAAAACTTTTTTTATTGTAGCGTGATACGATGATCTTTTCAAAACCCAGTTTTTCTGCTTCTGCAATCCGTTGTTCAATTCTGTTCACGGCGCGGATCTCGCCATTCAATCCTACCTCGCCTGCAAAACAAATATGCGCCGGTAACGGAACATCTTCATAAGAAGAAAGCAGTGCGCAGATTACGGCAAGATCGATGGATGGGTCCTCTACTTTTATACCGCCTGCAATATTCACGAACACATCCTTCATTCCGAACTGAAAACCTCCGCGTTTTTCAAGCACTGCCAATAAAAGTTGTAAGCGTCTCAGGTCAAAACCACTCACGGTTCTTTGTGGTGTGCCATATACGCTTTGTGTTACCAGCGCCTGTACTTCTATCAGTAATGGACGCATGCCTTCTAATGTAGCAGCGATGGCACTTCCGCTCAATTGTTCTTCGCGCTGCGCGATCAATATTTCTGAAGGATTCGATACGATGCGCATGCCCTCACCCGTCATTTCATAAATGCCTAATTCAGCAGTGCTTCCGAATCGATTTTTTAAGGTGCGTAGTATCCTGTATGCATAATGACGGTCGCCTTCAAACTGCAAGACCGTATCAACCATATGCTCTAATATTTTTGGTCCTGCTATCGCCCCGTCTTTGGTAATATGCCCGATCAGAAAAACAGGTGTGTTGGTTTCTTTGGCAAAGCGCTGAAATTCTGCGGCACATTCACGTATCTGCGAAACACTGCCGGCAGATGAATCGATCAGATTGGATTGTAAGGTTTGTATCGAATCAACAATAACTAACTGCGGTTTTAATTTGCGGATCTCCTGGAAAATAGTTTGGGTTCCTGTTTCTGTAAGTAAATAAAAATTATCATTTGCGATCTTCAACCTGTCTGCGCGCATTTTTATCTGTTGTTCACTTTCTTCACCACTAATATATAAGACACGCAGTTGATCGATCATTAATCCATTCTGTAAAAACAAAGTACTTTTTCCGATACCTGGTTCGCCTGCAACGAGTATGATACTTCCCGGAACAATACCACCGCCTAACACACGATTCAGTTCAGGATCTTTTGTAACGATTCTTTTTTCTTTATTGCTTATCACATCCTGTAATGCAACGGTCTTTGTATTTCTTTTATCAGGCGAGTAAGTATCCCAACTTTCTTCTTTACCGTTTCCTTTGTCTAAGATCTCTTCTGTAAAAGTGTTCCATTGCGAACAGCCCGGGCACTTGCCTAACCATTTGGCACTTTCATATCCACAGTTGCTACAAAAAAAAGCTGTTTTTATTTTACTCATGGTGATAAAGATAAAGCGAAGAAAGCTGTTAGACATTCTCTATTAGCAAACCAGGCTAGTCGCTAACAGCTAATACCTAACAGCTTTCTTCGGTTACAAAATTGACTGACTTTACTGAACGTAAAAGGGCCAACATTGCTGTTGACCCCGTTACTTACTAACCCATTAAATTCTTCCACTAAATTACAAAAACAGGGCAGAATCCAAAATTAATTTTAGGGTCTGTGAATAAAATCCCACCCCGCTTATTTAGCCTGAATGGACGTTTTATGCACCGTATCAGTCTATATGGCTAATTCAAGTAATACGAAATCAAAACGAACAATCTCAGGTATTTGAATGGTTGATCCCAGCATAATATATTTATAATGAATGATTTATGAAGAAGTAGATATTATATTTGATATATTAATAATGTATTTATTTTTTTATATGAGGCTGTAAATTATAACCGAAAGGGAGAAGTGTTTGGGCTTAAAATAGCGGAAAAATATCGGTGAAAATACAAATTGTAAAATATTTTATGTTTGAATAACTTCAAATATTATTTTATTTTATAAATAAAATAATCATATTTACCATATATAAAAAATAATAATTTCTAATAAAGAAGTTGCGGGTTTATAGTGAATCCTGTGATTTTTATTCCCATATTCTTCTGAAAACCTTACTGTTAAAGGATTTTGTCCAAAAAACAAGTGTAATCTTTCCTTTGCATATATGACCATTTTTGGTGGCACTTGTTAAGTCTTCGTTAAATGGGAGAGAGGCCTGAAAAATGGGAAAATAAAATTAAAATTTTTTTATAGGCAACTTTTTATTTACTTAGGTGGTCATAAAAGCTGATAAACGGTTTTCTGATTAAAAATAACAACATGAGAAAAAAAATGCTATTAAGCGTTTGCGCTTATGCTATGGCCATACTAGCCGGCTTTGCGCAAACATCTACCATAACTGGTAAGGTTATGGACGACAAAGGGTCCCCGGTTGCGGGAGCCAACATAATTGAAAAAGGCACCAAGAACGGCGTCAGCGCCGCAAACGATGGTGCTTTTTCTATTAAAGTAAAGACCGGAGCCACGCTGGTTATTTCCGCACTCGGTTTTGAAAACCAAACGGTTGTTGCCTCATCTTCCAATTTAATGGTTCAGCTTGTAACAGATGTGAAATCATTAAGTGAAGTTGTGGTAACAGGTGTGGGCGCCGCTACCAGTAAAAAGAAACTGGGTATTGCTGTTGAATCGGTGAACATCGGCGCACAAACAAAAGTTACTTCGGGCGATGTGGGCCAGCAACTGGTAGGACAGGTTGCCGGTGCGCAGATCTCTAGTACCAATGGTAACCCCGGCCAGCCAATGAATATCCTGTTACGTGGTATCAACACTATACAGGGTGGAACCTTCCCGATGATCCTGCTCGATGGATTACAGGTAGGTGCAACAGACCTCAACTCAATAGACGTAAACATCATTGAAAGAGTGGAAGTAGTACAAGGTGCCGCCGCCGCTTCTTTATATGGTGCGCAGGGTGCCAATGGTGTTATTCAACTCTTCACCAAGAAAGCGAAAGCAGGTAAACTGAATATTGATGTGAGCAGCAGCGCCACAACCACACAGTTATTAAATGTGGGTAATGTTCACAAAGCAGATAAACACGCATTTACTGTAGATGCATCAGGCAATGTTATACAATCAAGTGGTGCGCCAATCGTTTTTGATCCCGCCCTCAGTTTATTTGATGCGAACGTTCAATACAATGCGCTGGGCGTGACCAGCTATGCTGAAACACCCTATGGTAAGAACCTGCAATACTATGATCATTTCAAAATGTTTTTTCAAAATGGTTATGTTTTGAACAATTCTGTTACCGTTTCAGGTGCAAGAGAAAGAGTTGATTTTCTTTTGTCTGCTTCTTATAACAAACAAAATTCAAACTTTAAAGGACTCGGTGACTATGGACGCTCTAACCTCACCGGTAAATTAGGTATTGAACTGGCAAAGAATTTAAAACTAACCAGTCTTACCCAAATGATCTACACCAAGAATACTTTGAATGAGCAAAGCGGTCGCGGTATTCTGTTCGCATTGAATAATACGCGCCCGTTTGCCAATTACGATTATAAGGACCTTGATGGCAACTATGGTATTTATTTCGGTGATGCCGCCGGTGTAAATGGCTATAATCCTAACTACGAAAATCAGTATTCAAGTACACTGATCAACAAAATTGACCTGGTGCAGAGCTTCGATCTGAATTATCGTTTCGCCAGGTATCTTGAACTGGATGCGAAATACAGTTTGAATGTAAGGAGCGAAAACACAGTCTATCGTTACGAAGACCAGGTAGGCAATAAAAATGCTGACTACAATCAGTTCTGGTTCAGCAACTATAATCCTAACGCTTCCGCAGCCAATACTGGTGAAATAGATAATTATACAGAACGCACCACGTTCCAGAATTTTATCGGTACAGCAACGGTAAGAACAGATTTTGATAAGGATTTTCATTTGAAAGTACCTGTCAGAACTACAACTACCCTTGCTTATGATTACCGTAAGAACAATTACAAATTATTTTCAGCCTACGGTTATGATGCGCCAGGTTATTATCCATGGAATGCAGGCCAGGCCGCTGTGTATAAAGTGATCTCTGATTATGAAGAGCCCTTTATTACTTATGGTTTTCTTGCCAACCAGCGTATTGAGTGGGGTGATATTGCCGGCGTTTCCGTTGGTGTAAGAAGCGATTATTCTTCTGCATTCGGAAGCGGTGCGAATTCACAAACTTTCCCAAGAGGTGATGCCTACCTGAATATTTCCAAATTTAAATTCTGGGAAAATTCAAGCGTTGCTAATGTGATCTCTGATTTCAAACTGAGAGCAGCGTATGGTGAGGCGGGTAGACAGCCGGGTGCATTCCAACGTTTCCCTGTATTGGCTGCTGCCAACGTTGGCCAGAACAGCGTATTTACTTTCCCTACATCCAGCCCTAATCCTAACCTGGCGGTAGAGTTATCAAAAGAAACTGAATTTGGTATTGACCTTGGCTTAAATCTTTTAAAAGGATCATGGTTAAGAAATGCAAATCTCTCTGTTACCTATTGGGATAGAAAAACAGACAACGCGATCTATAGGGTCGATGCGGCTCCCTCAACGGGCGTAGGCAGCGTATTGGACAATGCCTTCGGTCTTGCATCACACGGTATACAGGCTTCATTGAATTTGAATGTTTTGTCTAAAAAAGATTTTAATTGGGATATGACCACCAACTTCTCTAAACAAACTTCTGAGATCAGCAGCATCAGCGGTCCGGATGTAGTAGTACTTTCTTCTGCAGGAAGTACCGGTATCACATTAAAGGCCGGCCAGAAGATCGGTCAGTTATTCGGCTTCCTGGTATTAAAGACTGTAGACCAGTTAGAACCCAGCACAGGTCAACCTGTAATTCCTAAAGCAAGCCAGGGTAACTACGAAGTAGCGAGCAATGGATGGGTAGTTGATAAAGCAACCAAACGCCCTGTAAATACTGCGGGCCAGTATTCGTTCGGTGACCCGAATCCAAAGTTCAATATGAGTTTCATCAATAACGTTAGCTATAAAGGAATTGTAAACCTGAATGTTCAGTGGGATTGGGTTAACGGCAGCCATCTTTACAATCAAACCAAAGAGTGGATGTATCGTGATGGTATCTCAGGCGATTATGCTGAGCCTATCACCATTGCCGGTACATCACATGCATACACTGCGTTCTATCGCGGAATTTACCAGGCAGGCGCCAACAACGGTACAAAAGATTATTTCTATGAAGATGCTTCATTCTGGCGCTTACGTAATGTGTCTGCTTCTGTTGACTTTGCAAAGATCTTTAAGATCAAAGGATTTCAGCGTTTGCAACTGGTTCTTTCAGGACGTAATCTGATCACCATTACCAAGTATACCGGTATGGATCCTGAAGTAAGTTCTGGTACAGCGAACTCATCGTTCGATCGCGGAGTAGACCATAACTCCATTCCTAACACAAAAGCCTATACCATTGGTTTGAATGTTGGATTTTAATCTTAATCTTAAAACTCAGAAGACATGAAGAATAATAAATTTTTAATAGGGATATTGGGTGTTACGTTGGGTATCGCCTCCTGTAAAAAGGACCTGGATATTTCCAATACCAACCAGCCTACACCACAAAGCGCGCAGAATGAGAACGGTGTTGTTTCATTGGCGCAGGGTTCTATCTACCGCAATGGTTTTTTCGACCTGAAATATTCTGATGGTGTATATGGCCGTTTCTGGGCCGGAGCCACAGGATTCCAGGAACTGATGGGCGATATCATTGGCGCTGAAGCTGCCAATGCCTATATGAACCAGATCGGTTGTCCGAACAAAGTAACCCTCGATAACGGAACCGTAGTTATCAACCCAAGCGCGATCAATACACAGTATGCATTGCTGCGTGCGGTGAACATCAATGCGCAACAGGGAAGTAATCCTACTTTTTACGAATGGGCGTATATGTATAACATGATCACTGCTGCCAATTCGGTAATAGAGATCGCGAACAATACTACGTTCACAGGGGCGGGCGCTGCTACTAAAAAAGCAACTGTACTGGCATGGGCCTATTGGTGGAAAGGATATGCGTATGCAAGGATCGGTTCGATCTATTATGCGGGACTCATCCAGAATGCAACTACAACTGCTGCATCTACCAATGGTAATTATGTAGCTAAGGAAGCTATCATCACAGAATCAAATGCAAATTTTGATAAAGCTGCTACGCAATTGGCTGCTGCAACTTCAACTGCGGATTATACAGCTACTTTGGGCAACCTGATCCCATCATTCCTGCAGAAAGGCAAGGGTGGTATTTTAACAACAGCTATGTGGCTTCGTAACATCAATACAATGAAAGCGCGTAATATCCTGGTGAACACAACCAAGGCTGCTATGACTGCTACTTTATGGACCAGCCTGCTTACATTGGTTAACAATGGTATCACATCAACCGACCTGATCTTCACCGGCCGTACTGATGTCAATGGCGATTTTCTTGGAACGACTATTGCAGACAAGATACAGTCTACGGGATCGGCTACCGGTACTTACAAATTAAGTGAGCGCTGGGTGCAGGAATTCAGAACAGGTGATAAAAGAAAAGATAACAATGTTCGTACGTTAACTTCTGTGGGCATCTTTAATACAGATCGTGGTAATGTGTTTAACACGCGTTATAGCCTTACCAATGGCGGTAGTGGTTTGCCAGGTGTAATCGTTTATGCCAACCAGAATGCCGGCGCAAACGAGATCACACTGGCAGGAACTTATGAAGAGAATGAGTTGATGAAAGCGGAAGCGCTCATACAAACAGGACAGGTAGATCTTGGTGTTCAATCTATCGATAAAGTAAGGATTTACCAGGGTGCAGGACTTGCAGCCGTTGGAAATGGTTTGTCACAGACGGTTGCCTATGAAGAGTTAAGGCGTGAAAGAAGGATCGCTCTTGCTTTCAAAGGACTTTCTTTTTATGATGCGCGCCGTTGGGAGATTATTGCTCCTGATAAAGCGCGTACTGGTTGCGTGGTACTTTCTTCAACAGGTGCTGTGAGCACAAATGCAACCATTGTTTACGGATACCTTGATTATTGGGATGTTCCGGATAATGAACTAGCGTACAATCCAGCCGCGGCAGGATCTGCGCCGGTTAAGAATCCAAAATAGTCGCTATATCATAAAACCTTTTGCAACAGGGCCCGGGAACGGGCCCTGTTGCATTACTATAAAGTTGTGCTACCTTTAAATAGATTAAAATCAACCATCATGACACAGCTATCGTTCCTATTGTTTATGATGTTGCATTTTGTAAATCTATTTGCACAGCCGGCAACTGTTCCGCAGGGATTGGGTGCAAATGATAAGTTTGCACAAAATTTTAAAACCAACTGGTCGGACCGGGTATCAGTTACGGATGTGAATGGGCGCCCGATCACAAACAAATATCCCGATGTGAACGGAACACCGTTCTTCGATGAAAATTATAAGTATGCCATTATTACTTTATTGCGGGGCCGTGTTATCAGTAAAGTAAAAGCGCGTATTGACCTGGTATCAAATGAAGTACATTTTATTTCTGCGAATGGTGTGGAGGCTTTTTTAGAAAGAGGTACGGTTAAAGAAGTCTCCTATGATGATACAACCGAAGCAGGCATCATTCACCATACATTTAAAACCGGTTTCCCTTTGGTCGATAAACAGACACCGGATAATTTTTATCTCGTGCTGGCAGAAGGACCTTGTGGTATGCTGAAATCGATCAGCAAAAAGGTAACAACACGTAAGAATGATATTTCCAACGAGAGCATTAAAGAATTTGAAACCTATGAGGATTATTATTTTTATGTAAAAGGTGCAATGAAGCGGTGGAAAAAAGATAAAGAGTTTGTGCTTGCTGAAATGGCAGATAAGAAAGCAGAAGTTGATCAATTCGTAAGCGCCAATAAAATAAACTTCAGGAACGTTGAAAGTGTGGTAAAGCTGGTAAACTATTACAACTCCTTAAAGGATTAGTATTAAATTAGCAAAAAGAAACCGCCTCATTTAGAATATTGAGGCGGCTTCTTTTTTTATTCAATAACAGCAAATTAATACCCAGGATTCTGTTTTACATTTGAATTTGCATTGATAACAGCGTCAGGAATAGGGAGGGCCCATTCGCGGGTACATCTCGCCACTGCGGAAAACAGGAGAATTTGCAGATCCATCAGTAAGCCCGTTTTTGCCTTTATACTTGGTAACTGATAAACCCGATTCACGGCCTATTCGTGGGTAAAACCTATTTCAGGATAAGATAGATTAAGACGCAGGTTGAATATTAGAACTATCTTAAATGTGAAATTTCACTACAGGTGCATTCTCCCTCTTTTGTTAGTTTTGACCATCCCCCCGTTTTAGCACCCCACTTTTTAGCCAGCTACCGATTCACCCTCTTCGATGGCAACAGGAAAGTATTTTCTCATTTTTAAAATAACAATCAAATGAAAACCGCAATCAACAAACTCCTACTGTTAACAGCAGGTGCATTCGTATTATTTACTTTACAATCGTGGACCCTGTCACGTCCTGCCGATTCAGATGTGTTCTCCAGGTTTCTGGAAAAGCAAGAGATGCCGGTATCGATAGTATCTGCTGCCGATCAAAAGCGTATCGATGCTTTCCTAGCGAACCCTAAGATCATGCCATTCTTCGAAATATATTACTCGATGTATGAGTTTTCTGGACTGGATGCAAACCTCGATGTAAGTTTTACCAATGGTGCAGGAACAACAACGGATCATCTTACCAATGACGGTGAGTACGGGTCCTGGATTTCAGGGGGCAGTTCTGTTGATATTGATGTACAGTGCCCTGTAACATTTCAATGGACAACTTCTGGCACCTACAGATTAAGGATCCTGATATATGATAAAGTTAACAATTCATGGGTCGGCGCTCTTACCTCTATTATTCAGCCAAGAGACCCTTACGACACGCCTGACGCATCCGGGCCTACCCTTGGATATACAGCAACAGTGCCTTGGGTGAGTAACGATTATGCTTATTACATTTCGTTAATTTCCAGACCATGAACAAGTGTGTACGCAAACAGCCATCAGCTTCACTCACTTATTCATCACGATAACAAGCAAACTGCGCTACACCGGCCACCGCCAGTGTAAAATGGATATGGTCCATACCATAGGGTGAAACACAGCTAATCCTAACATGCAGGTTAATCCTGGATATAGAAATATGTCACAAAAAAAACTCAGGCTTTATAGACTGAGTTTTTTTATTACATACTGAATGTATAAGTATTTCGATAAAAGAAAAACGAAGGAAAGAAGAGTCTACGAAATTCGGGATGTCTTTTTCTCTTCGTTTTTCTTTTATCGAAATATTTAGCGACCTAAAATTTTATCTCTTCCTCATGTTCATTAAAGAACTTGAATTCAACCAAATGATAATTGGTATTGGATTGCGCTTTCAGGTTGGTCTTGAACTTGCGCTTCCATGTTTTGATGATGGATTTAAAGAAGCCCTTGGTCAGGTAAGAATACACGATCGGGTGTACCACCAATGTCAGGTTCTTATGTCCATGGGTAACTAAATAGTAAAGGCGTTTTTCCATTTCATCCTCCAGAAGAAGAGTTGAACTGATCTTTCCTGTGCCGTTACAAGCGGGACATGCTTCAGACGTATTAATGTTCACTTCAGGACGCATACGCTGACGCGTGATCTGTAACAATCCGAATTTTGAAACAGGCAATACAGAATGTTTTGCGCGGTCGGTTTTCATAAAACCTTCCATCGCTTCCTGAACTTTGCGTTTGTTGTCGGGCAATTTCATATCAATGAAATCAACCACGATAATTCCGCCGATATCTCTTAATCTTAATTGACGTGCAATTTCTTCTGCTGCTTCCAGGTTTGTTTCAAGTGCATTGTCTTCCTGGTTATTGCTTACGCTTTTATAACCACTGTTCACATCAACCACATGTAATGCTTCTGTATGTTCAATGATCAGGTAAGCACCGCTTGGGAGGTTCACTGTTTTACCAAAAGAAGATTTGACCTGCTTGGTAACACCAAACTGGTCAAATATGGGAAGACCGTTCTGGTAAAAACTTACAATATCTGTTTTATCCGGTGCGATACGCTGGATATAACTTTGTGTAACACCAAAAAGGTTTTTATCGTTCACCACTACCTTATTAAAATCTGCACTTAAGAGATCTCTTAAAATACTGGTGGTTTTATTTTCTTCGCTTAGTATCCTTACAGGAGCAACTGCACCTTTCAGGTTTGTTTTAATGGTTTTCCAGGTTTCTTCGAGGGCAAGCAGGTCCTGGTGAAGCTCGGCAGTGCTTTTTCCTTCTGCAGCCGTTCTAACGATCACGCCAAAATTCTTGGGGCGTATCGCTTCCACGATCTTGTGTAATCTTTTTCTTTCCTCTGATGAATGGATCTTTTTGGATACAGCTACGATCTCATTAAAAGGAGTCAATACAACAAATCTTCCCGGCAATGATAACTCGCAACTTAAACGCGGGCCCTTGGCTGCAATGGGTTCTTTTAAGATCTGTACAAGAACATGTGGCTTACCATTCAGTACCTCGTTGATCTTTCCTGTTTTAATGATCTCCGCTTCTGACTGAAACTTTGAAAAATCAAAACCATTTGGTTCTTTATCGTTCATCGCAAGCTGCGTGAACTTGAGTATGGAGCGCACATAGGGGCTCAGGTCCGTATAATGCAGGAAAGCGTCTTTTTCAAAACCCACGTCTACAAATGCGGCATTCAATCCCGGTATCAGTTTTTTAACCTTACCGAGATACAGGTCACCAACCGCAAAGCTGGCATCTGTTGTTTCGTTATGCAGTTCTACCAGTTTCTTATCCTCAAGAAAAGCGATCTCCACGCCTGTAGGGCCTGCATTAATAATTAATTCTTTGTTCACAAAATGGCAACTTTTAAATACAAAATCACACGCCGGTATGCGGCCGGTCAAAATACACGATACCTTTTTGTTCGTCACCTGATCAGGAAGGAAAAGGAAAAGTTGCAGCGTAGAAAGGTAGTGACGAAATCCAGGAAAGTGTTAATGCGTCCCCATCCTCACAATACTGTGGGGATGGGGACTGCATTACTATAAGGTCAGATCAAGAAATTATTTATTCTTTTTCTTATGACGATTCTTTCTTAAACGTTTTTTACGTTTGTGAGTCGCAATTTTATGACGCTTTCTCTTCTTACCACAAGGCATACACTAAGTAATTTTGTTAGTTAATTAATAAATTTATCTTTTCAATTCAGTGATACGTTTGTCAAGCTCCTGTTGTGCCTCCGGTACTTTTACCAGTTTTTTTACCGCTTCATACCATTTTACGGCATTGGCTTTATCGCCTTTTTCCTCGTAGCATTCAGCGAGGTTAAAGATCGCTTCTATATTGTCTGGTTGTTTCTTAACAATAATGGTAAAGCGATTGATTGCATTATCAAACTGCCCGGTTTTTTTTCCACCCAAACCCAGGATCATCTGTGCATACAGGTTATCAGGATTTTTTGTGGCGATATCCCTTACAGTTAAAATACTCTGCATGGGGTTATCTGAAATGCCCCCAAACATAGAACAGGCGGCGAGGCCTATTTTGCTGGAATCATTGGCCGGGTTAAGGGCGATGGCTTTCTCAAAAAGAACTTTTGCATTACTCGCCAGCCAGTTTTGCATGGCCGGTTGACGCTCATCCATCAGTCTGTCTAAAAACCGATGGGCGGCAAAGGTGAGGCTTTTTTCAGAATTTTCCAACTTCGCGGCTTCTGCACTGTAATAAGCATACGGCTCGAAGATATGTGCCGAGTCGCCCCAGAAGCGGGCCAGCTGGTGATAAACATGAATTTGCTGGTCTTTTACATCGCCACGGATCACGGAGTTCTCCAGTTGCAGAAGACGCTGGTTTTGTGCAGGCGTGATGTTCCCCTTAGCTTTCAGCAGGAGATCTTCAAACCTAAGAGACTGATGTTCAGAATGTTCTGCGCCTGTTTCTTCGTGAGCAGGCTTTTGCGGGGGGATGGTTTTACCAAAGAAATATAGCAGAACGAATACGGCTAAGGCAACACTAACTAATAAAAATTGCTTTTTTTTCACTCCATTTCACTTTGCGCGAAGTTACTCCGGCTTGCGTTTGCTTTTCACTTCGCTAACAAATTCTTTCGCGGGCTTAAAAGCAGGGATAAAATGCTCAGGGATTTCAACGGCTACATTTTTTTTAATGTTGCGCCCGATCTTGGCGGCCCTTTTTTTGGTTATAAAACTGCCAAAGCCACGGATATAAATATTCTGCCCGTTGGAAAGGCTCTCTTTTACTTCCTTGAACATGGTTTCTAAAGTAACCAATACATCCACTTTGGGGATACCGGTTTTGTCGGAGATCTGGTTGATGAGATCAGATTTTCTCATTTTATTTATGGTTTTAAGCGATAGAAGAACTTAAAATAAGTTAAAAAGATTGAATAATGCAAGAAAGATAGCGTAAATATTATAGACGTTACTTATTGATAGATAAAAGGTTTCAATAAGCACCGGTTTTAATTGCGCATAAATATATATCTATTTGTATCTATATAACAGTAGAATTTTAAACCGGAAAGCCATTGTTTTATTGAATATTTGCCTGTAGTGATGAAGAAATTTACTGAAATACTCCTAAAATGGCACAAACAGCACAATACCCGTGAAATGCCATGGAAAGGAGAAAAAGATCCCTACAAGATCTGGTTGAGTGAAGTAATTCTACAGCAAACAAGAGTGGCGCAGGGCTGGCAGTACTATAACAATTTCATCAAAAAATATCCCACTATTGATCGCCTGGCCAAGGCTGAGGACCAGGAAGTATTTAAATTATGGGAGGGCCTGGGTTATTATAACCGTTGCAAGAACCTCTTATTTACTGCCAGGCAGATCGTAAAAGAACGAAAAGGAGCTTTTCCCAATCAGTATGAAGATATCCTGGCGTTGAAAGGAGTGGGACCTTATACCGCCGCGGCGATTGCTTCCTTTGCCTATAATCTACCGTATGCGGTGATAGATGGCAATGTATTTCGTGTGCTATCCCGTTTTTTTGGAATAGAAGAGGCGATCGACTCAGCCAAAGGGAAAAATATTTTTACCGAATTGGCGGCCAAAGCCCTGGCGAAAAAGGAAGCGGGTTTGTATAACCAGGCTATCATGGATTTTGGGGCCACGGTTTGTAAACCTTTTGCACCTGCATGCAGTGTCTGCCCATTGCAAAAACATTGCACCGCTTACCGCGAGGGCAAAGTGAACCAGTTACCCATCAAAGAAAAAACATTACACCGCAAACACCGCTGGTTCTATTATTTCTTGTTTGAGTTTGAAGGAAAGATCCTCGTGCACCTTCGTACAGGGAAAGATATCTGGCAAAACCTGTATGAATTCTATCTCCTTGAAACCGAAGAACAGGTAAAATGGGATGAAACATCCGTAACAGCCTGGCTGAAAGAGCAGATCGGCATCCGCAAAGCGATGGTAAAACAAATATCTCCCATAACGGTACAGCAGCTAACGCATCAGCAGATCAAAGGACAGTTTATCAGGGTTGAGTTAAAAGCCATTCCTCCTTTCCTGCAAAAATATTCCTGGCAGCCAGCCACAAGCTTGCGGAAGTTGCCTTTTCCGAAGTTTATCACTGGTTACCTGGAAACAGGATTTTAGCCTGGAGAATGGAGTCAGAAATCTGGGTGCAGCACAACTCCAGTCTTCTAACTCCAGACTTTTAACTCACACTCCTTCTTTTGTTTCTTAAAAAAAGTTATTTTTAAGAGTGATTCAACCTGGACGAACTTAAAACCTATCGTATGAGAGGAGTTAACAGAGTAATGCTTATCGGCAATTTGGGAAAGGATCCGGATGTACAACACCTGGAAGGAAATATCGCGGTAGCAAAATTTCCTTTGGCCACCACGGAAACGTATAAGGACCGTTCCGGCAAACTGATCTCGCAAACAGAATGGCACACAGTGGTATTATGGCGAGGGCTGGCGGAGCTGGCGCAGAAATACCTTCACAAAGGCAGCCTTATTTACATCGAAGGTCGTTTGCGTACCCGTAGCTGGGAAGACAAAGAGGGTAATAAAAAATTTGCTACAGAAGTAGTGGGCGATAACCTGATCATGCTTGACAAACGCGGGGATGGTCATGGCGCTCACGGTGGAGATTCATTGGAAGGATACCCGGGCGATGATATTCCACCTTTAACAGACCCTGGTGAAACTTTACCATTCTGATCATACCCGAACACCGCTACAAAAACAATACTTTTGCCAAACAGGATAACGGGAAATGCAAAACCCCGTTAGTACTGATCTTTCATTAAAAATTGTTGCTTTGGATCATCACCCGGTTTTGCAGTCTTTTCTCCACCCCACTTTATTATCAGCCATAGAGGCACAGGGTACTACTGTACTGGTAATGGTGTTGTTTGTATTGTTGTTCCTTTCTTTTGTTTTATCCGGATCCGAAGTCGCTTTCTTTTCGCTTACTTATAAGGATATCAATAACCTGAAATCAAAACAGCAGCCACAGTTTAAGCGTATTGTTGATCTTCTTGAAGAACCTAAAACCCTGCTCGCTTCGCTACTCATCGCGAATAGTTTTATCAATATTTCCATCATTATCATTTCTAATCTTCTGATCGATAACATGTTCAATTTTGAACAGATCAATGCAGTTTGGATCGAATTCGTGATCAAGGTGATAGCCGTGTCTTTCTTATTGGTACTGTTTGGTGAAGTGATGCCGAAAGTATTGGCCACACAAAATAATATCCGGTTTGCCAAAGACTTTGGCGGCATTGTGCAGGGCATGTCATATCTTTTTGCAGGACTGAGCAAGCGTCTTGTAAAATATTCGGATGTGATCGAAAGAAAACTGGCCAACCGAACCAAAGGTGCTTACAGCCTGGAAGAACTGGATCATGCGATCGATCTTACTACACATAATACTGCATCTGAGAATGAGAAAAATATATTGAAGGGGATTGTAAAATTTGGCAACATCACTGTGAAGCAGATCATGAAAACAAGGGTGGATGTACATGGTGTTGACCAGGATACTTCTTTCGGAGAACTGGTAGCTACCGTACGCGAACTGAATTATAGCCGTCTTCCGGTTTACAAAGAGGACCTGGATAATGTGATGGGCATGATACATACTAAAGACATGCTCCCCTTCCTGCACGAGCCCGATAATTTTAACTGGCATTCCTTAATGCGCCAGCCTTATTTTGTGCATGAACAAAAATTTATTGAGGACCTGTTAAAAGAATTTCAATCAAAGCGAATTCATTTTGCAATGGTAGTTGATGAGTTCGGAGGAACAAGTGGTATTGTAACGCTCGAAGACATACTCGAAGAAGTGATAGGAGAGATTAAAGATGAGTTTGATGAAGAAGAGTCTGACTATAAAAAATTAGATGAGTTCAATTATATTTTCGAAGGAAGAACTATGATCAACGATGTATGCAAGATCATGGAACTGCCAGCGGATACATTTGATGTGGTAAAAGGAGACAGTGATTCACTGGCAGGGCTGGTACTTGAACTGGCAGGGGAAATACCCAAACCAATGAAAATGGTAACAGCGGGCGATTTTGAATTTACCGTTTTGGAAATAGAAAAGAACAGGATACAGAAAGTAAAAGTAACGATCAAGCCACAACAAGCAGTATGAGGAAGTTAGTCGCTAGACCATGGTCCATGGTCGATAGTTTAGTGCGGAGCAGGAAGTTTTTTTCCTTTATCGTTCTTACTATGGTCTATGGACTATGGTCCATGGTCTCTTCCTGCAACAACGATTATACCCCAAAGCCAACCGGCTACTACAAGATCGATTTTCCTGAAAAAAAATACCAGTTGTTTGATCAGCCCGGTTACCCCTACTCTTTTGAATACCCGGTGTATGCAAAAGTGGTAAAGGATAGTACTTTCTTTGGAGAAGCAACAGAAAATCCATGGTGGATCAATGTTGATTTTCCACAGTTCGCAGGAAGGATCTATGTAAGTTATAAAGCGATCGGTAAAAATAAATTTGATACACTGATCAAACACGCGTTTACGTTAACCGGTAAGCATACAGCAAAAGCATACTCAATAGAAGATACTGCTATTGCCACACCCAATAATGTGCATGGTTTATTATTCACAGTAGGAGGCGATGTGGCTACAGCTAACCAGTTCTTTTTGACAGATACAACCAAACATTTTTTACGTGGTGCTTTATATTTTGATGCAACACCCAATGAAGATTCATTAGGAATTGTGAATCATTTTTTGCTGGAGGATATGAAATATTTGATCAAAACATTTAAGTGGAAGAATTAACTTTCTGAAAGTTGTAATATTAAAAACGAATGATAGCGATAGATAATAAACTCATCAGCGACCAGGTAATTGAAGAACAGTTTGTTTGCGACCTGAACAAATGTAAAGGCGGCTGCTGTGAAGATGGCGATGCCGGTGCTCCCATGGAAAAATGGGAACTGGAAGAGCTGAAAAAGAATTTTGAGGTGATCAAGCCTTATCTCACAAAAGAGGGACTTAAAGAAATAGAGCGCCAGGGAAAATATATTTACGATAAAGAATTCGGCTGGGTAACCCCAACAATTAACGGGGCCATCTGTGCATATGGTTACCATGATGAAATGGGCATTATCAAATGCGGGATAGAACAGGCATATAATGATGGCAAGCTGGGTTGGAAAAAACCTTTGAGCTGCCACCTGTTCCCGATCAAGATCCAAAAAAGCAAACGTGATCCTGATATAGAGTATGTGAATTATGAACCCCGCGAAGATCTTTGCGCTGCAGCCTGTAGTTTAGGTAAGAAACTGAAAGTGCCGGTGTATATTTTTCTGAAGGATTCATTGATCAGGAAGTATGGACAGGAATTTTATGATACATTAGCAGCTACGGCGGAGCGTATGAAGCAGGACAGTTAGATCGCGGATTTTAGGATTTTTGTATGATTTGTCGCGAAACGAAATAAGATGTCGATTGAATGGAAACAGAAGTAAAATAATAAGTTGAATAACCAGGAAGAATTAAATTAATAGAAGACAAAAGCAGATGAGTAACCATCTGTGTAATCATATTCTAAATCATTCAATCCGTGATCATGAGAGATACAGCAGCATCCTTTATCGCCAAGAGTACCGTTAAAGCCGCCGACCTGGAGCACAGGCGAAAGATCAATTTTAATATTGCAAAATATAATGCAGTTGTACCCGTAGGTAAACAGCAGTTTGGTGGTAATGGAATGCTCGTACGTGAAAAAGCAAAGAACCGTAAATGGGATGCGATAGAGCATCTTGACAAATACCTTGAAGAATTCGAAAGGAAAATAACCGCCCGCGGTGCAAAAGTGATCTGGGCAGAGAATGCAGAACAGGCATTGGAAGAGATTGGTAAGATCTGCGAGGCGAAGAATTGCAAAACCCTGGTGAAGAGCAAGAGCATGGTTACAGAAGAAATTCACCTGAATAAATACCTTGAATCAAAAGGGATTGAAAGCGTGGAAACCGATCTTGGTGAATATATCCAGCAACTGGATGGCGAAACACCTTACCATATTGTAACACCCGCCATGCATAAAAGCAAAGAAGATGTGGCGAAATTATTTGCTGATAAATTAGGAACGCCCCCGCATTTATCACCGGAAGAACTTACACTGGTTGCCAGGAAAATTCTTCGTGACAAATATGTTGAAGCCGAAGTAGGTGTTACCGGCGCTAATTTTATTGTTGCGGATGTGGGTGGTATTGCTGTTACGGAAAATGAAGGGAATGCAAGATTGAGTTGCGGCTGGCCAAAAACACATATTGTAGTGGTGGGCATTGAAAAAATGATCCCGTCCATACAGGACCTTGCGATGTTCTGGCCTTTGCTGGCGACATATGGTACCGGACAAAAAATTACAGTTTACAATACTTTGGTTACAGGCCCGCGACAGGCGAATGAACCTGATGGTCCGGAAGAAATGTATGTAGTACTATTAGATAACGGCCGTACAAATTTATTAGCCAACCCCACTTCGCGCGAAGCATTGTATTGTATTCGTTGCGGTGCGTGTTTGAATGCTTGTCCTGTATATAAAAATATTGGCGGGCACTCTTATGAAACAACTTATAGCGGTCCTATTGGTTCGGTGATCACACCCTACCTGAGCGGGGTGCCTGAGTATAAACATTTGAGCTATGCATCTTCTTTGTGCGGTAATTGTACAGAGGTTTGCCCGGTGAGAATTAACCTGCATGAATTGTTACTGGATAACAGGCACGAAGCCGTGGCGCAGGGCGCAAGTTCTATCGCAGAACGCATTGCCTGGAAAGCATGGAAGACTGCAAGCATGAATAGGATGATGATGAATATGGGAACGGGTAAGATGAAGAACTGGGTGGTGAACAAAGTATTCAAAGGATGGACCGCACATAGAAGCGACCTGGATTTTAGCCAGAAAACTTTTAATGAGATGTGGAGGGACAGGTACAATGCATAATTAGTAGTTAGTAATTAATAATTAGTAATTGGAAAAGGTGCAGGCAGATACATTATTGGTTTACACTTCGCAGATAACTGCGCGGTTCTCTTATATTATCAAGGAACTTTTCCCTGTTGTTGAACTGACGGATTCGTCTGAAAGATTTATTTCTCACCTCGGTGTTAAGATCAGCTATTCCAAAGAAAAGTTCTGCAGCAATACTTTGTGGATCATTCCGCATGGATTATTACATGAGACGGGTATTCATGAACAAAAAATAAACTGTTCGGAATGGAAGGGGAAAAAGATCTTTTTTGCAACAGGTGGTGATATACCGTTTGATATTTTTTCAGCGGCTTTTTATTTGCTTTCACGTTATGAAGAATATTTGCCGCATGAACTGGATGAGTATGGCAGGTATTCACATACCAATAGTCTTGCTTACAAAGAAGCCTTTTTAAGATCCCCTTTGATCAATGAATGGATGCAGCTGGCAGAGGTCCAAATCAGGGAGCGATGTTCTCATTCAAAATTTAAAATTCAAAATTTAAAATTTTCGTTTGTTCCCACCTACGATATCGATGAAGCGTTCAGTTACGGTCACAAACCTTTGTGGAAAAATGTAGGAGGGTTTTTCCGCGATTTTCTCTTGGGAAAATTGGAGGCAGTGGTGGAAAGAGGAAATGTATATAGTGGAAGAAAGCCCGATCCGTATGATACATTTGACTGGATAGAATCTTTGCATGATAGGTATCAGTTAAACCCCATTTATTTTTTCCTGACGATCATCAAAAGGGGCCAGTATGATAAAAATCTTCCGGCAGATTCACATGCGTTACAGGCGATTTACCGGCGGCTCTCAGAAAAGCATACTTGCGGATTGCATCCATCCTGGCAAAGCGGAACGGAAGAGTGGTTGCTTACGAAAGAGATAGAAAAACTACGGGAGATCATTCATCAACCCATAGAAATTTCAAGAAATCATTATTTACGATTTACGGTTCCGCATACGTATCGCAGGCTACTCGCTGCAAGTATTAAAGAGGATTACTCAATGGCATACGGGAATGTGAATGGATTCAGGGCATCATATGCTCAGCCATTTCATTGGTATGATCTTGAAAAAGAAATTGTTACTGATCTCGTGGTCCATCCTTTCTGCTTTATGGAAGCCACTTCTTTTTTTAACCAGGCTTATTCAGTAGAGCAAGCTGCTGAAGAGATCCAGCATTATTATGATACAGTAAAAAAAGTGAATGGAGAATTTATCACACTTTTCCATAATCATTTTCTTACAGAGCAACCGCAATGGATACAATGGAGAGAAATGTATGCGGCGTTTTTAAAGAAGAACTTTTCTTAGCGTTCAGGCCGCTTGAACGTCCCGACCGCTAAACTACATTGCATCCGCATCCTGTAACGCAGCAAGCTCCAACGCTTCTCTTTGTTTTCTCAGGCTTTGATTTACAAGGTACACACCGGCTAATGTAACAAGGGAGCCTATAATAATCTTCCAGGTTATTTTCTCATTAAGCAACAAGGCACCCGTTAAAGTGGCTATAATAGGATTGATGTAGGCGTATAACGAAGCCACGGCAGCTTCTAAATGTTTCATTGTATAAATAAAAGCGATGAACGTAATGATATTACTCATAATAACAAGATAAGCCAATGCTCCCCAGGATTGCATAGGGATCTTGTCCAATGGCATGGCGTCGCCAGAAATGATTAGCATTATCACCAGGATGACCGAACTGATCAGCATTTCCCATCCTGCGGCATAGTAAGGATTTATTTTCATTTTGGTTCTCGCCAACACGATTGTGCCCACACTCCAGCTTAACATAGCTGCAAAACCGAGTACTACTCCCCATGCATACCCTTCAGCATGATTGGCAAATGCGTTGTCATAAAACACGATAGCAACGCCTCCGATACCCAACAATAGTCCGGCAAACGTAATAGTCGTGATGCGAGTGTTCCTGAAAAACAATCTTTCAATGATCACAACACACAAAGGATATAGTGCAGAGATAAGCGCACCCATGCCGCTGGGAATCGTTTTCAAAGAAAGTGTTGCAATACCATTGGCTGAAACAAAAAGAAGGACCCCCATCATGGCCAGCCACAAAAATTGTTTTTTATCCGGAAGTTTCTGCCCCTTTACAAGAAAGAAGGAGATTAACAAAACACCCGCGATGAATTGCCTGATGGAAGCGATCTCCAACGCCGGAACTTTTTGAATACCTATCTTACTGGCCACCCATGTGGTGCCCCAGATAATGCTGGTAAGCGAAAGGCCGATATAAGCTTTTTGTTTTGTTGTCAATTTTAGTGTTTGAAATGGCGCATCCCCGTCATCACCATTGCTAAATTATTATTTACACAATATTCCACACTGTCCTTATCTCTGACAGAACCACCGGGTTGTATAAATGCCTCCATACCTGCAGCGTGTGCGATTTGAACACAGTCATTAAAAGGAAAGAATGCATCTGATGCCAATACAGTGCCATGCAGATCAAAATTGAATTGTTTTGATTTTTCAATTGCCTGGCGTAAAGAATCGATACGGCTTGTCTGCCCGCAACCTTTGCCAACCAATTGTTTATTCTTTACCAAAGCGATGGCATTACTTTTTAAATGTTTGCAGACAAGATTTGCGAATGCAAGATCATTTTTTTCTGCATCAGTAGTTTGTCTTCCGCCAACTTCTTCCCATTTGGTGTAGTTGCCTTCATCAGAACCTTGTTCAAGCCTGCCATTGAGCAAAGATCTTGAAGGAGGTTGGAGTCTGAAGTCTGAAGACTGGAGTTGAAGAAGGATACGGTTCTTCTTGGTCTTCAATATTTCCAATGCGTCGGCATCAAACGCAGGTGCGATCAGTACTTCAAAGAAAATTTCATTGATGGCTTCAGCGGTTGCTTTATCGATCGTGTGATTACAAACCAATACACCTCCGAATGCGCTTTCAGGATCGCCGGCTAATGCGGCGTCCCAGCTTTGTTTTACTGTTGCCCTCGAAGAAATACCACAAACATTTGTGTGTTTAATAATTGCGAACACACTTTCTTTCTCACCTGAAAACTCCCGGATCAGTTGAACAGCCGCGTCAACATCCACTAAGTTATTATAGGAAAGCTCCTTGCCATTAAGTTGTGTAAATAGTTCTTCCAGGTTGCCATGGAATACTGCCTGCTGGTGCGGGTTCTCGCCGTAGCGTAAAATCTGTTGCATGCCTGGGTTGAAATAATTGCTGATGGCGATATCATAATGCATCACTACTTCAAAAGCTTTGGCAGCATAGGTTTTTCTTTGCTCGATGCTTGTTTCACCTTTTTGATCGTTCAATAATTTTTCAAGCGAAGCGTAATCATCTTTTGCAGCGATCACGGTAATATCCCTGAAATTCTTTGCTGCCGCACGGATCATGGATGGGCCGCCAATATCAATTTTTTCGATGATCAGTTTTTCTTCGTCGGTGGTGCGCAATGTTTCTTCAAAAGGGTAGAGGTCAACAATCACCAGGTCGATCTCGGGGATCTTGTATTCTTTCATTTCCACCAGGTCCTGCGGTTCGTATCTTCTGCCCAGGATCCCGCCGAATACGGCGGGGTGCAATGTTTTTACACGGCCACCCAAAATAGAAGGGTAGGTAGTGAGGCTCTCTACCGGCACACAGGGAACGCCAAGGTCCTCGAGGAATTTTTGCGTACCACCGGTTGAATAGATGGTGATGCCCAGTTCCTGTAATTTTTTTGCAATGGGTTCCAGGCCGTCTTTGTAAAAAACGGAGATAAGTGCGGATTGAATTTTCTTTTGCATAGGTGGGAGTTAGGAAATTTTGAAATTTTGGAATTGGGAAATTTTGGAATTGGAGCGAATGCCTGCCCCGAAAGAAATTTCCCAATTTCCCAATTCCAAAATTCCAAAATCCTCTACAAGTCCACTTCAAAAGCACCCTGCTCAGAAATGGTATGGTGGCGCAAATGTAGGTTTTCGGCGTCTTTTTTCCAGTACCGTATTTTCCACAAAGGATTGCTGCTGTCGAATACATATTGTGGACAATCAAACACTGCTGCCAGTTGGTTTATATAGATTTTTGGGTTACCAGTCAGGATGATGATATCAACGGGGATCTTCGGCTGACCGGGAGTTTGATTAAAGGGTTTGTCAATAACCAGCACCGATCTGTGCTCCCCGGCAATAAATTGGCCGGTGATAACAGCAGGGACAGCACCCGCTTTCACACCATACAATATACGGGAAGGCTGTAATTGATAGGTTTCATCGATAAGTGAGAGATTGCCGATGAACTGGTACCTGTTCTCCTCAATAATGTCAATCGCCTTTTGTTTGACAATGTTGTAAACGATCAATTTTTGCTGGCGGGATTGTTGCACCAGCCTTACACTTCTTATCAAAAAGAAAACACAGAGCAACCCGGTGCCTGCCAGTAAAGCAAAATATTTCTTCTGTAACAACCACCAGGCGAAATAAGCGATGGAAATGTACAGGATCACCGTTTGAAGCAGGCTTACCTGTATGTTATCGATCACAGAAAATGGCTGTCGTGCGGTTCGTTCGATAACTGCATTCATCTGGTTAATGAGAAATGAAATCGTTTTACCTGTATATAAATTGAGGAACGGAACCTTACATGCAAGCAGCAATAAAAGTTCCGCATATAAAATAAACCCTGATAATGGAACCGCAATAAAATTGGTAAACAGGAACAGGTTCGGAAACTGGTGAAAATAATATAGGATGATGGGAAGCGTTAAGACCTGTGCCGACAACGTAATGGCGTTGAGTTGCCATACAAGATTCAATATTTTATTTTTGAAATAGAACCATTGGTAAATGGGCCGCATAAACAAAACAATACTCAATACGGCGGTATAGGATAATTGAAAACCAACATCCCAAAAGAAATATGGATTGAATACCAACAGGCAGAAAGCAGATGCAGCCAATGTGTTATAGATATTCGTTCGCCTGCCCAGGCTTTCACCGATCACAATGAATGAGAACATAACAACAGAACGGAGAATGGAAGCCGCCGCACCGGCGAGCAGGCTAAATCCCCATAGCACAAGAAGTATCAGCAAGGGTTTTGTCCAACGCATCCATTTTTGTTTGCGGAAAGGTTTTAGTATGAGTAACATCAATCCATAGATCATACCCAGGTGTAATCCGCTGATTGCAATAATATGAACCACACCGGTATTGCTGTAAGAGCGAACAAGATCTTTATCAAGATCGTCCCTGTAGCCAATCAGTAAAGCTTCCGCAACACCAACCTCCGTTTCTCCCGGCACCCACTGGCGGAAAATGGATAAGACATTGTTGCGTGTGTTGAGCAGGAACCCGGTCAACGAATTTTTATCTGTCTCGCCGTTAGCAAAAAAATCTTTTGGTTGAAGATATGCCTGGTAATGAATTCCCTGCCGTGCGCAATATTGTTTGTAATCAAAGGAACCGGGATTGCCTGAATTGCGTATCACCTGCAATGGCTTTTGTATAATGATTCGGGAACCGTATGACAGGCTTTGTGGAAGACTATCCTTCTTAAAATAAATGAGGATAACCCCTTTCACTATCATCCATTCCCCATCCACAAAAGCAGATTCAAGTTTTGCCAATGCTTTGTATGAATTGGGTTTAACCACTAGTGGCCCCTGCAGCGTAACGGATACCGCTGTTGCTTTCAATGCATAGTTTCCTATCCATCTTTTATCATTTTCTATGTTTTGAAAATACATCAGCAGGCAACCCATGCAGAAGAATAATAAGTTCAGGCTTAATCCAGTGATCCAGCGTAAGCGGTAGCGAAGTTTTGATGCGAGCCTGGTTAAAATGAGTGCCAGGATAGATAGCAGTGATAGAAAGATCAATAGATGCAGCGAAAGTTGATGATACTGTGATAACACGATCCCCGCCGTTAACGGTACCAGTAAACGGATAAAAGGAACAGAGCGCCAGAATTGTTTTCCATATCGCCGCATAGTAATCTCTTAGTGATCCTTTGTGCCTTGGTGTCTTCGTGGCTGAAATTTTCTGAGCCACCAAGACACTAAGGCACGAAGATGCACGAAGGTTTATCAAACAATGCGACAGGATAATATGAAAAAAAGCCACTTCAATTGAAGTGGCTCTAAAAACAGGTATTAATACGCGATACAAATTCGCTGTTCAAAGCTTATTTACTCAAATTCATACTTCTTTCCTTATACAAAGTCCTGAAATAAGGATCTCTCAAATCTTTAATAAATCGGATCGCTTCACCTGTACTTTTCATTTCAGGTCCGAGCTCTTTGTTTACGCCGGGGAACTTATCAAAACTGAATACAGGTTCTTTAATAGCATATCCCTGTAATTTTTTCTCCATGGTAAAATCAGTCAGCTTTGCCTCACCCAGCATGATCTTGGTAGCGATGTTCAGGTAAGGGATCTGGTAAGCTTTCGCGATGAATGGAGTGGTACGCGAAGCCCTTGGGTTGGCTTCGATCACATACACTTTATCATTCTTGATGGCGAATTGTATATTGATGAGTCCTTTAATACTCAGGGCTCTTGCAATCTTCTCAGAATAATATTTCATGGTCTCGATCACCAATGGTGTGAGATTGAATGCGGGTAATACGGCATTGCTATCGCCGCTATGGATACCTGCCGGTTCAATATGTTCCATCACGCCCATGATATGAAAAGTTTCACCATCAAAAATGGCATCCACTTCTGCTTCCTGGCAACGATCGAGGAAATGATCGATCAGTATTTTATTACCCGGTAAATGTTTCAGCAGGCTGATTACGGCTTTCTCTACATCTTCATCATTAATCACGATCCGCATTCTTTGTCCGCCAATTACATAGCTTGGTCTCACCAGTACGGGATAACCCACGCGGTTAGCCACTTCAATGGCTTCATCAGCGTTCAGTGCAGTGCCATATTCAGGGTAAGGGATCTCCAGTTCTTTCAACAGGTCGCTGAAACGGCCACGATCCTCGGCTACATCCATATTCTCAAAAGAGGTACCGATGATCTTTACGCCCTTCTCGTGTAAACGCTTGGCTAATTTCAGAGCGGTCTGCCCACCTAACTGAACGATCACGCCTTCCGGCTGTTCCAGTTCAATGATCTCCCAGAGATGTTCCCAGTTAACCGGCTCGAAGTATAGTTTATCGGCCATATCAAAATCGGTGGAAACAGTTTCCGGGTTACAGTTCACCATAATGGATTCGTAACCGCATTCTTTAATGGCTAACAGGCCATGTACGCAACAGTAGTCAAATTCAATACCCTGGCCGATCCTGTTGGGGCCGCTGCCCAAAACAATGACCTTTTTCTTCTGCGATGGTATCGATTCGTTGGAATTAAGTGTAGGGTTCATTTCTGCGAGGAATTGCGCAAAATTAGGGTTACGGAAGAATTTTGAGAGATTTTTTTTGTTAAGGTCACTAAAACCGCTGGCAGCTTATATTTCAGGAAATTTTATTGCCACAGAATCCACAGATTAACACTGAAAGAATCTGTGTAAATCTGTGGATTCTGTGGCAGTAGATTTTTACTAACAACAGTTCGTTTTTCTCAATCCTCCAGCTCCTCGCAATAATATCCAGCATTCTGAAGCACCATTTCTACTGAACGTGGCGATAATTCTGTGGCCTCTATTCGTAACACATTATCGCAATCATGCATATCAACGTTCCATTTCTGAACGCCCGGCATGGTCTGGAGTACGGGTGTTACCCTGCTCACCAGTTCGGGATTGTCGAGGTTGGTTTTAAAAACGAGGATATCCATAGTGTTCTTCGGTCGGGACGCGCTAGCGGCCTGAACGATTAATGTTAGTAATGTCTGTTTTTTTTGTAAACCCTGCTTACCGTTCAGGCCGCTTTAGCGTCCCGACCGGTTTTATTCCGCACCCGCCGTCGGGTCAGTATCTTTTTTGCCCCAAACCCTACAACGGTTCCGCCATTCCTGTTTTATTTTTTCCCTTTCCTCGGGCGTCATGTTGTGCCATTTCTCTTTCATCTCATTTTTCCAGTGGCCGCCACGTCCGCAGCCGCATCTTCCTCCATGGAATCCGCCAAAGAGGATCTTGCCGAGTATAAATAATCCTACCGCCTGCCAGAAAGTAATAACCGATACACCCAGTACCGCTACCAGCACACAGTTCCAAAGGCTCATTACCACATAACCCAACAGGGCCACCGCCGCAATGGCGAGAATGGTAAAACCAATAATTTTTTTGATCCAGAATTTCTTATTCATGGTATTTCGTTTGTCAATTTTGTAATAACTCATCCCGCAAAATGCTTAACCGTTCCCTCAAATGAAGTACTGCATAGCGTTTGCGGCTGAGTAATGTATTGATGGTTTCGCCGGTTTGCTCGGCGATTGTTTTAAAAGGCACACCTTCAATCTCGTTCAGTATAAACACATCCCGCTGCGCAGCAGGCAGTTCGTTCAACGCGGTGTACAATGCCTCCCAGAAAAGATTACGCAGGTATTCGGTTTCGGGGTTGTTCGTTTCATCAAAGAACATATCCGTCCAGTCAAAAGTCGATTCTTCATCTGCAGATGTATAGATATCTTCCAGCAGGTCCGGTTTGTGTTTGCGTTGTTTGTCGGTGATCTTATTGCGTGTTACCGTGAACAGCCAGGCCGTAAGCTGTTCAATGGGTTTGGTATTGCCGATGAACTGGTAAAAAACATCCTGCAGAATGTCTTCCGCATCCGCCTCATTGCTCACCCTTTTGCGTATAAAACCCATCAACCGTTTGCTATACGTGTTGATCACCTCGGTAATATTGCTTTTACGGGTTTCTGCCATTTGTGACGATATCGCCAATGCCTCATTCATTATAAAAGAGGTAGACGGGTAGGGGAAGGTAATATTTTATGGAATGGGAAGTTTTTTTGGACCGGCAATTGAATTACTATTTGGCACCTGTTGTGTCACTCCCTTCAGCGTTTAGAACAATAGTGAGCAACTCTTTGCGTAACCTCTGTGCTCTTTGCGGCTCTGCGGTGAATTTGAGTTTGCACTCACCGCAGAGCCGCAGAGTAGCAGAGGTTTCGCAGAGTTACTTTCGCATTTCACACTATTTAAAACAACTTTTGGAAAGTTCTAAACTTTCCAAAAGTTATTCTCAATGACGATTACTGCACTTCCAACAGGTCTTTCGATAGCATTTTCGGATAACTCACATGCGGCTCCACCTGGTACCAAAACACAGTAGAAGCAATATCATCCTGTAAAGGCAAATAACGCCCGCCATCTCTCCAGCCGAGTGCCTGTATGGTTACTTTCAAACTATGTTCAAAGCGGATCGGGTCAGTAATATGCCACCGGTATAAGCCAAATCTTTGTTGTACCGCATAATGGCCATCGCCACGGATCACCTGGTGCAGACCGGCATAAGGGGTTGAAAATTCTGTATAGTTGGTTTCAACAACACCGGCTGCATTTTTCTTTCTTGTATCAAAATCATAAGAGCCACAAAAATAATCTTCAGTGCCGGTGCCGCAGATGGTTGGGTATTGGGTATCGCCATCCATAAAGAATTTGATCTCTCCCTCGCCCCACCAGCCATTGTTGTGTACACCCCATGCCATATAAGTTCCTACATATTGCCCTTTTCCCTGAATACTGTCAACCAAAACATAATCCTGTTTATACGGCAATGGATTTGTTCTGCGGAATTGCGCATGAAAATAAGCGGCATCATTGGGCACATCGGTTAAAATATAATCCACCTGGTAATAGAGCACCATATCTTTCTCATCAATATTCTCCATCGTGATCCTGCATTTTTTCCTGAAAGGCATAGGCCAGTAACAATTGAATGCACTGCCTGGGTTTACTGTAACCGCGAGCGAATTCAACGATGCATATTGCCCCCAACCCATTCCAAAAAAATCACCTACAGGAGCTTCCACTGAAGGTGTTGTCTCATCATCCCAATAAAAACGAATAATGGAGTAACGCCAGTTACCGGTTGGTGTCATCCAGATATGTTGAATGGAACCTGCACTGTCTATCTCCGCAATGGTAAATGTTGTTTTTGATTTGATCACCACACTCGGGCTCAGTTTCCATCCCTGCCCAAGATCCCTTGCTGCATTGCTTCCGGTACCTGTGGTGGCCATTCCGCCCTTGCCCTTGGCACCGTTAAAATTTTCAGGACTGATAGATCTTGATTTGGCATTGGATAAACGGAATAGATTATTGAGTCCTACATCAACACCATTAAAACTTTGTGTTTGCTGTGCGGAAAGTTGTATGCTTACTATTAAAAGACAAACAAGCAAAATAGATTTATTCATGTTGTTGGTTTTAGTATTAGCTGAGCCTCGTAGCACGTCACTGCGAGGAACGAAGCAGTCTGTGTTCCAAATAGCAGTCTGTCTGTATGTGCAACCACAGATTGTTTCGTTCCTCGCAATGACGGTGCTGGCTGCTGTATATTAATGCAGTTCCCCCGCTTCCGCATGATCATCATACACATCCCTTAGTCGCATCAGTTCCTTTTTCATATCCGCCATGATCTTCAGGTATGATCTGTTACCCACCAGGTTATTCAATTCAGCCGGGTCCTTTTGCAGATCGAATAATTGCCATTCTTTTACTGTATAGAAATACAAAAGTTTATAACGGTCTGTACGAACTCCGATATGTTGCAGAACAGTATGGTCCGCTGCGTATTCATAGAAATGATAATAGAGACTGTTACGCGGAAGTGTTTTGGCAGGATCCTGCAATACAGTTTTCAAACTCAAGCCCTGCATAGATGCGGGGATCTTTACACCGGCCACATCAAGGAAGGTAGGTGCGTAGTCAATGTTCTGCACCATCGTGTTGGTTTTTGTTCCGGGTTTGATGTGCCCGGGCCATCTTGCCATCAATGGTGAGCGCATGGATACATCATACATCCATCTTTTATCAAACCATCCATTCTGTCCAAGATAAAATCCCTGGTCGGATGTGTAGATCACTAATGTATTTTTTGCTAACCCGCTTTCGTCGAGATAATCCAGCACACGTCCTACATTTTCATCTACAGATGCAACACAAGCCAGGTAGTCCTGCATATACCATTGGTATTTCCATTTTAATAATTCCTTTCCCTGTGGGCGCAGTTTCTGAATGATCTCTCCACGTTCTTTATAGATCTCAAGAATTTTTTTTCTTTCTTCTGCGGGAATGCGGTTGATAATACCATTATAATAATCCACTTCTGCCTTATCAGGTTTCAGCCATGGAATATCCATTAAGTAATTAGGATCTACTTTCAGGTCGCTTGATAATTTCATATCAGGCAGAATACTCATGGTCTGTAAGCGCCAGGCTGAGCCGCGCCCTGCCGTATCTGTAAACAAAGTAGCGGGTTCAGGAAAAGTTTTGGTGTGATACTGCTCGATATATTTTAAAGACGGAAAAAAATTCCGGTGCGGCGCTTTGTGATGCAGCATCATAAAAAATGGTTTCGATGGATCTCTTTTATCTTTCATCCATCCCAATGCTTCATCAGTGATCAGATCCGTTCCATAACCATGATACTTTGTGGTATCGCCTTTCATGCTGATAAAAGTGGGTTCATAGTATTGTCCTTGCCCCGGTACAATTTTCCAGTAATCAAAACCAGTAGGGTAGGTAGATAAATGCCATTTGCCAACCACTGCTGTTTGATAACCTGCCTGCTGTAACAGTTTGGGTACTGTTACCTGTGAGCCATCAAATTTTGACCGGTTATCTACAAAGCCATTTTTATGAGAATGCAATCCAGTTAAGATCGTAGCTCTTGCGGGTCCGCAAATAGAATTCCCTACAAATGAACGGGTAAATAAAATGCCTTCTTTTGCTATCCGGTCCAGGTTCGGTGTATTGATCAGCGTTTTGTTATACGCACTGACCGCATTTGCATCGTGGTCATCGCTCATGATATAGAGGATGTTGGGGCGTTGTTGTGCAAGACAAAACAGGGGGAGTGCGAATAAGATGATCAACGATCGTTTCATGCTTCAGAGCAATTGAGTGTTAGGAATGTCCATGGACCATTGACCATGGTCCATGGACTGAAATTACTTCTTTTACAATAAGAGTGTAACTTTATTCCCTTCAAAAAACCAAGATATGGAATTCGGCCGCGTAGATGTATCAGAACTCGATAACATCGATTTTACTTTACCCAAAGAACCCGTCTTCAACAAACAGGTTTTGCCTGGTAAAAAAGCGAAGGATCCAAAAGTATATCTCGGCTGCGCCAAATGGGGACGAACAGAATGGGTGGGTAAGATCTATCCCCCCAAAACAAAGGAAAAGGATTTCCTGGATCATTATGTAAAGCACTATAACAGTATTGAATTAAATGCTACTCATTATAAAATATATGGTGCAAACGGTATTGCCAAATGGGCGGCCAAAGCAGGAGATAAAGAGTTTAAATTCTGTCCAAAAATGTACCAGGGTGTTACACACCGGGGGGCGCTTACCAATAAAGAATTTATCACAACAGAATTCTTACGAGGCATTATTGCATTTGAAAAACATTTGGGCCCCATATTCGTACAGGTGAGTGATGCATTTACCACCAAGCGAAAAGAGGAACTGTTTAATTTCCTAAAGTCATTGCCAACTGATATGCAGTTTTTTTTAGAAGTGCGCCACCCCGATTGGTTTGCTAAAGAAGACCTGCGTAATGAGTTATTTGAATTCCTGCGATCGATCAATATGGGAATAGTGATCACCGATACAGCCGGCAGGCGTGATTGTGCGCATATGCATTTAACGGTTCCGAAAGCGTTTATACGATATGTAGGAAATAGTTTACATAAAACAGATTATACACGCGTTGATGACTGGATCAACCGGATGAAATACTGGCTGGAGAAAGGGATCGAAGAATTATATTTTTTCATGCACATGCATGATGAAGCATATTCTCCTGAGTTGACGGTTTACATGGTTGATAAATTAAACAAAGCATGTGGACTTGATCTGATCAAACCTAAATTTATAGAGCCCTCACAAACAGATCTGTTCGCGGGTAAATAAAATTTTCTTGCTGCCTGCAACCGCAACCGCTAAACCGTGCCTTTGTGCCTTCGTGTGCAAAATAAAATCTCACACCAAGGCACAAAGGCACGGTTTGATTTCTGAGGATGGGGCTCACTTTATTTCATATAATTCTTCCCATCTTGTCGTATACCGGGGGCTACGGTGTTCCTGCCGCATTTTCCAATCCCGGCTGGTGCCGGAGGATGCGAATTTCAGTACATCATCACGCATGGCGAAGTTTACATTGTCTATCATACTCATGAGCATACGGCTCCTGTTCTCGGCGGGTTCTGCAAACAGGCTGCCCTGTATCGAACTGTCGGGAACAATGCCACTCAACATTACACCTGCTTTTTTATAAAACTTACCTGGTTCAAACAAACGGTCAACCAACGCTACTGCGGGTTTAATCAGTTCGTTGGTAAGTGATGTAGCCAATGGCAAAATAATATGGCTGCTGATGGTTGGCCCGTGCCGGAAACGGGTATTGTGCGATTGTTCCTTCGGTACAACAAAAACACTGATCGTATTAGCAGCGCTATGTTGTCTTCTTAATTTTTCCGCCGCGCGGGAAGTATAGGTGGCTACTGCTTCTTTGATATCCTTTATTTCATTCACCGGTGAACCGAACATACGCGTGGTGGCAATCATTTTTTTATTCACCAGTTCATCCATCATCTGTATGCTCTCTATGCCCTTCAATTCACGGATCAATCTTGCACCGGTAACGCCGCCGAGGTGTTTATGTGCCCATACCACATCTTTAATGCTCAGGTCATAGGCAGTTTTAATATCCATTCGATATAATTTTTCTGCATACTGGTAACCTACTCCCCAGATATCTTCTACGGGTGTTCTTTGCAGTGCCTGTTCTATTTTGCGCGGTGTGTCTAATACAAGAACACAGTCCGTTTTTTCTTTGTGTTTTTTGGATAAGCGATTGGCTACTTTACTCAATACTTTGGTAGGTGCTACACCAATGGATACCTTGATCCCTGTCCATTGTTCTACCGTTTCACGCATATGCATAGAAAATGCAGCGATGTGCTCCCTGGGGATATGATCGAGATCAACAAATGCCTCATCAACGGAGTACACTTCTACCCGTCCGGGGGCCAGTATGCGTAGTGTCTCCATCACGCGCCAGCTGAGATCGCCATATAAATGATAATTGGAAGAGAAAGTTGCTACACCATGTTTAACGATCAACGGCTGTGCTTTAAAATAGGGGCCGGCCATTTCTACGCCAAGATTCTTTGCTTCATCACTGCGCGAGATGATGCAGCCATCGTTGTTACTTAAAACAACAACAGGTTTTTCTTTGAGCGCTGGTCTGAATAAACGCTCACAAGAACAATAAAAACTATTGCAATCAACAATCGCGAACATATCAAGTACTATTGAAAATGAGCAACTAAACCGTGCCTCTGTGCCTCTGTGTGCAAAATAAAATATCACACAGAGGCACAGAGGCACGGTTTGGGTCGATTAAAGTTTGAATCTCTGATAAATAGCGAACAGAACCTTGAAGTGTGCGACCCCGCATAAGCGGGACAAGCGCAACAAAAGCCGATTGAAAATATATTGCCTGGTACATAAAATCACAGTGAATGAATGGAATAAACAACTACCCCCCATGCGGCATAATTGCTAAACTCATCTACCTGTATACTTCCATATTTTTTGTTTTCTGCAATAAGCGTTACGCCCTTGATATGCGTCTGCAATTTTCTTACCATCAGTTCCCCATTTATGATCGCCACGATCACTTTCCCGTTTACAGCTTTAATGCTTCTGTCAACAATTAAAACATCCCCGCTGTGGATGCCCACATCGATCATCGCATCGCTGTTCATTCGAAAAAAAAAGGTGGCGGGTTTGTTGCGGATGAGCTGCTCGTTCAGGTCAATACCCCGTTCCATATAATCATCCGCCGCGGCACCAAAACCGGTGGCGTTGGCAGTGGGTATTTCCCACTGGTTAAATTTCTTGGAGCCCTTATAGGCGGCCCCGTACCACTGTTCTCCATCCATATAAATTAAATTTTGAAATGCTAAATTATTTAGTAAATTTATGCTAAAATAATTATCCCGTAAAAATTTATTTATGGAAACAGGATTGGCACAGCACCGCAGATTCAGCGCGCCGGTAGGTGGCTTTTTTGAATATTTATTAGTGGCTCATCCCGATGAAACCGTGTACGCACAGGTGATGGCCGAAAAACAATTATTCACCGAGCAATACAAAGAGCAGGTGGCCATTAAAACGAAACCACATATTACGGTGGCCAATTTTTTGGCTAAAGAAGAAATGGAACCCACCATTATCCGGTGGATGCACCGCGTGATCAGTACACAGAAAAAATTTAACGTAACGCTTGATAAATACAGTGGATTTCCACCGCATACGATCTATATGCATGTGGAGGATCATGAACCTTTTAAACAGCTGGCCAAAGAACTGAAAGTAGTAGATCAGTATGTGAGAAGTTATGGTTGTCCTGCCGCGCGATTGCATACCTACCCGCATCTCAGTCTCGCGAGAAGGTTACCTGAAAATATTTACCGCGAAGCAGAAGCAGTGTATGCACGAAAAGAATTTTATGCATCATTTGAAGTAAATCAATTGTTGCTGTTGCGGAGAGAGCATGAATTTGATAGTTGTAAACAGGTGAATGTATTTGGCTTGCAGCCTTAAACCCTCCCCTAGCCCCTCCCTGCCAGAGAGGGGTTGGGGAGGGTTTATAAAATAAAAATAACCCCTGATGGAACCCGATATCCTTTCTTCTTACGCCACCGCAGAATACCTGCTGGTAATAGAACCGCATGAAGCACTGCGGAATGAGATCTCGCAGCTGAAAAAATATTTTGCAGAGACCTATGATTGTCCTGCTGCGGCCATCGGTAAACCCAATATCACCCTGGCTCGTTTTCAGCAATTTGAAATGATCGAACAAAGAATTGTACACCGCCTGCAATTAATTGCTACGGCGCACAATTCTTTTATGGTGGAACTGCATGATTTTGGAAGTTTTCCTGCACACAGCATTTTTATAAACGTAACCACCAAAACACAGATCGTTGAACTGGTAAAAGCATTGCGGCCGATGCAGCATTTACTGAAGATAGACAAAGAACGAAAACCACATTTTATTACAGAACCCTATATCACCATCGCCAGGAAATTATTGCCCTGGCAATATGAAAAAGGCTGGCTTGAATTAAGTAACACACATTTCAGCGGAAAATTTATCGCGACGCATTTACTGCTTCTCCGAAAACGCGATGGAGAAAAGAAATTTGAAATGATCAGGCGGTTTGAATTATTGAATGTAAAAGAAAGTATTACACAGGGACAACTCTTTATATAATCACACTCACCCCGGCCTTGCGTTGCGCGTCATCCCTCTCTTAACGGGGCGTGATGGCGGCGAAGCGATGCCGGGGCGGGATAAACAAGTAAAAAAATGGAAGACGATGAATTTAACCAGGAAAACAAAGACACCTATTTAAAAGGACGCGGTGCACAATTCAATCCCAGGAACCGCTTCCTGAAAAACGAAAGAGTAAGAGAGGAGATCGAAAGTATTGACGACTGGACAGAACCCAACTCGGCCACCGTTTATTTAGAGGACCATGCCAAAAGCATTGTAAACAAAGTGGAGAGCCCGGATGTAGGCATGATGTACAGCATGAACCCATACCAGGGTTGTGAACATGGCTGTATCTATTGCTATGCCCGAAACGTGCATGAATACTGGGGTTACAGTGCCGGGCTTGATTTTGAGCGCAAGATCATCGTTAAAAAAAATGCGCCCGAACTGCTGCGTAAATTTCTCATGAATAAAAACTGGGAATGCGTGCCCATCAGTTTAAGCGGTAACACAGATTGTTACCAGCCCGCGGAAAAAAAATTCGAACTCACCAGGCAGATCCTGGAAGTATGCAACGAATTTAATCAGCCCGTAGGCATGATCACCAAGAATGCAGGCATTTTGCGTGATAAAGCTTTACTGCAGGAAATGGCAAAGAAAAAATTAGTGAGCGTATTGGTAAGCATTACCTCCTTTAACGAGGATCTGCGCCGTGCCATGGAACCGCGAACCACCACTGCCAAACAAAGATTACGCGTAATCAAAGAACTTAGTGATTCAGGCGTGCGTGCCGGTGTAATGCTCGGACCGATGATACCCGGTTTGAATGAACACGAAATGCAACGCATCATGGAAGCAGCCAGTGAGAACGGTGCCACTTTTTCTGCGTACACTTTTATACGGTTGAACGGCGCCATCAAATTGATCTTCCACGACTGGCTCTATAAAAATTTTCCCGACCGTGCTGATAAAGTATGGCACCTGATAGAAAACGGTCATGGCGGTAAAGTGAATGACAGCCGCTATGGCGTTCGTATGCGGGGCGAAGGTCCCATTTCAGAGCTTGTGCGGCAACAGTATAAAAAGTATAACAAGATCTATAAGCTGAATGCGGAGAGATGGGAATTGGATTGTAGTAATTTTCGGAGGCCGGGGGAGCAGGGGAGGTTGTTTTGAACTTTTGGAAAGTAAAAAACTTTCCAAAAGTTATTGCAGAACTATTGCGGAGTCGCAAACGTCACACTCTGCTTATGCACATATTTCACCCGCCTGTTATGGTTCATCGCCGGAATCCATTTGGGTGCTTTTTTAAAAACCTTTAATACGATATCATCAAATGCAGGATGAAATGGAGCGTCTAAACGGGGATCTTTTACATTGCCTTCATCATCAACTGTAAATTCTACGATCAGAACTGCTTTGTCGTTATTCTCAATTTTATAACCTGGAGGGGAATATAAACTTTTGCGCAGGTAAGTCATCCAGGCGTCTATTCCGCCGCGATAAGTAGCTGCTTTCCGGCTGCCGGTAGTATCGGTTTGTTCAGCACCATTCTCTGAAAAATATTTGTAATCAACCAGTTTGCCGTTATCATAAATTTCTGTTGCACTGATTTTTCCATTCTTATGGTAGAACTGCCATTTGCCATGGTATTGGTTGACCATATTTAATCGCCCTGCTGAAGAGAGTTGCCCATTATCAAACCAGGAAACAGCTACGGCAGTGCCATCTTCTTTATAGTTGGTAGAATCTGATAACTCGCCGTTGGTATGCCACTGTAAAGAAATGCCCACTTTTTCATTGGAATCATACACCGTAGAATCACTCATAAAACCATTGGGATGCAGGCTGATCCATAAACCTTCTTTTTTGTTGTTTACATATTGTCCCTTCATGTACAGAATTCCATCAGGATAGAAATAATAAAAATATCCATCCTGCACTTTGCAGTTCATGTCTTTATACTTGCCAACCATCTGCAGCTTTTTATTATGGAGGTAATAATCTTCTCTTACCCAGCCGGAATCTGTTTTTATCACTACTGAATAAAAACGCGCCTCGTTGGGTGCGCATTCCGCCCATTGGTAATCATAAAATTTTTCGATCTTCTGGCCGATGGAAGCCTCCGATAAACAAAACAATAATCCAAAAAGAAATACCAACTGTTTCATATATCTAAAATAAATCAAAATCGGTTCTCTTTTATAGGGTTTTGTGTGTTGGCTGAAGTTCACCACAAACCCATGAATCTTTTATGTGAACGGTTATCATAATCATTTTCAAAACCGGCATCTTTGTTACATGAAAACGATCGGTATTGTTGGTGGCATCTCCTGGCTCTCCACTATAGAATATTACAAATTCGTAAACCAAATAGTCAATGATAGATTGGGTGGTGTGAATGCCGCACAGGTCATTATCTATTCAGTGAATTTTGCCGAGATTAAAAAACTCACAGAAGCCAATGACTGGGATGGCCTTACGGTAATGATTTCAGAAGCAGCCAAACAATTGGAAAAAGCAGGCGCTGATTGCCTGCTTGTTGGCGCCAATACCATGCATAAAATAGCTGAAAGGATCCAGGCTACTGTAAGTATTCCATTGATACATGTTGCGGTTGTAACTGCAGATGCGATCAAAAAGAAAGGCCTGCAGACTGTTGCCCTGCTTGGAACAAAATATGTAATGCAGCAGGATTTTTACCGGGATAAATTATCGGAACAGGGGATCAATATCCTTATCCCTGAACAGGAGGATATTGATTATATCAATAATGCCATTTATACTGAATTTGGTAAGGGCATTTTTCTTGCGGAAACCAAAGTGCATTTTCTGCAGATCATAGATACGTTGATAGCCAAAGGAGCGGAAGGTGTGATATTTGGTTGCACGGAGATCCCGATATTGATACAGGCAGAAGATTGCAGGATTCCTGTTTTTGATACGACCCTAATCCATTCTACAGCCGCGGTAGATTTTGTTCTGAAATAGTTTTGCCACGGAACGCACAGATTACCACAGAAAATATCAGTGGTAATCTGTGCGTTCTGTTGCATTATTTATTTTTAATCAGCTTTCAAAGCGAAGCTTTATTTTCGCTGAAACAGGTTACCCATGGAGGCAGTGATTGATGCTATAGGAAAATTATTTGAATCGACCGGCAACGCAAAAGCCGACAGGATCGAGAAACTGCCACAAAGCGGAAGCGACAGGATCTATTTCCGTATTTATGCTGGAAATGAAACTTTCATTGCCACCTATAACCTTAACCAGCGCGAAACACAAACCTTTATTTATTTCAGCCGCCATTTTGTAAATGCCGGTTTGCCTGTACCGAAGATCTTAGCCGTAAATGAGGATGATACCATTTATATCCAGCAGGATCTTGGAACAGAATCACTTTTGAACCAGTTGGAACAACATGGCCACGGCGATCATGCGTATGCTTTGTTTCAAAAAAGTTTATCCGAACTCGCACGTGTACAGATACTCGGTGATAAAGGATTGGAATATGACTGGTGCCTCACAGCCAAAGAATTCGGCAAGCAGGCCATCATGAGTGACTTGCTGTATTTTAAATATTATTTTCTTGATACGTTGCAACTGCCTTATGAAAAACAGGCGATGATGGAAGATTTTGATGCATTGAGCACTTATCTTACCCGTACAGAAAATAAATATTTTATGTTCCGCGATTTCCAGAGCCGGAACATTATTGTGAAAGACGGGGCTGTTAATTTTATCGACTACCAGGGAGGAATGAAAGGTGCATTGCAATATGATGTAGCTTCTTTGTTATGGCAGGCAAAAGCAGAACTGAGTGAAGAATGGAAAGATTCTCTATTGGAATATTATATGGATGAGGTGGACCAGTTACTTGCAAAACCCGTTGACCGCATTACATTCGTTAGTCAATACAACGGTTATGTGTTGATCCGTTTATTACAGGTGATGGGTGCTTATGGTTTCCGTGGTCTGTTCGAAAGAAAAGCTCATTTTTTAGCGAGCATCCCTTTGGCATTGCGTAACCTTAAATTTTTTATTGATCATAAAAGAATTGGCATTGTAATACCCGAGTTTGATCGTGTATTACGATTGGTGGTAGCAGACGATATGGTCAAACGTTTCGAACCGATACAGGCAGATGAAAACACCCCTCTGTTGATTGAGATCAATAGTTTTAGTTATAAAAAAGGAATCCCCGCCGACCCAAGTGAAAACGGCGGTGGTTTTGTTTTTGATATGCGTGGTATTTTAAATCCCGGCCGTTTTGATGAATACAAAACACTCTGCGGCAAAGACAAACCTGTTCAGGATTTCCTGGAACAGCGTACTAAAATGAATGAGTTCCTCAATAGTGTATGGGACCTGATCGACATCACTGTTGAAGAATATTTGCGAAGAGGCTTCAGTCACCTGATGATCAATTTCGGTTGCACCGGTGGACAACACAGAAGCGTGTATGCCGCTGAACAAACAGCCAGGCATTTGAGGAATAAGTATAAAGTGAAAGTGCAACTCGAACATACAAACTGTCATAACTGGGTACGCGAACTATGAAAGCAATGATCTTTGCAGCAGGGTTAGGGTCAAGGTTAAAACCCTGGACCGATCATCATCCCAAAGCACTCGCTGTTGTGAATGGGAAGTCATTGCTGCAACGGAATATTGAGTATCTCCAAAAGCATAACATCAGGGAAGTGATCGTGAATGTGCATCATTTTGCTAACCAGGTTATTGATGCGATTACAAAGAACAATGGTTGGGGAACTGAAGTAACGATTTCGGATGAAACAGATGAAGTACTCGAAACCGGCGGTGGCTTAAAAAAAGCAGCCTGGTATTTTGAAGGAACAACCGACTTTGTTGTGATGAACGCGGATATTTTAACCAATATGGATCTGACAGCGATGATCGTGCAACACCGGCAACAGAAACCTTTGGCCACATTGGCGGTAAGCAGCCGTGATACCTCCCGTTATTTTTTATTTGATAAAAAAAATGTTTTATCAGGCTGGCGGAATGTGAAAACGGGAGAAGAAAGAATCTCCCGAAACGCAGATCCGGTTACGCAAAAAGCATTTAGTGGGATACATGTGATCAATGCAGGTCTTTTACAATTGATAAAACAACAAGGAAAATTTTCCATGGTAGATGTTTACCTGGATCTTGCCAAAGAACATATCATTTCCTCCTACGATCATACCGGTAAACAATTAGTGGATGTTGGTAGGCCGGAAAGCCTTGCCAAGGCCGAAGCCATTTTCCCATAAAGACCCGCCATGAATAAGATAAGCTTTGCGATAATCGGTTGCGGACAAATTGCACAGCGGCATGCAAAGCATATTCATGCATATGGACAACTTGTGGCAGTGTGTGATATTGTAGAACATAAAGCTGTATTTCTCGCCGAACAATATAATGCAGCCGTCTATTTCCAAATAAAAGAATTGCTATCATCGGATTTACGGATCGATGTGGTCGTGATCTGCACACCCAATGGCCTCCATGCCGAACATAGCATACTTGCTTTGCACAAAGGTTATCATGTATTGGTTGAAAAACCGATGGCTTTGTCAGTTGTTGATTGTAAGAACATGATGATCGCTGCTGACAATTCGGGTAAAAAAATATTTACTGTTGTGCAAAACCGGTTTAACCCGCCGGTACTCGCTGTTAAAAAGGCATTGAATAAAAATGCTTTCGGAAAAATATCGTCTATACAAGTAACCTGCTCCTGGAACAGGACAGTAGCTTATTATAAAGACTCATGGCATGGAACAAAAGATTTAGATGGTGGTATACTGTTTACACAATTCAGTCATTTTATTGATCTGTTATACTGGCTTTTCGGCGATGTGAAAAAAATATTTGCAGTTACTAAAAATGCAGATCATACGGATAGCATTGAATTTGAAGACTGTGGTGTGGTTGCACTTGAATTTGAGAACGGCATAATCGGTACCGTAAATTTCTCCATAAATAGTTTTGCAAAGAATCGCGAAGGGTCATTGATGATACTGGGAGAAAATGGGTCCGTTAAAATTGGCGGCGAATACCTGAATACAATCGAGTATGCTCAGTTTGCCAATTATGAATTGGAAAATATTTTAGAACCCGCTGTTGCAAATGACTATGGAACTTATCAAGGATCAATGAGTAACCACGATAAAGTTTATCAAAATATCGTTGATACGCTTCAGCACGGAACCCCTTTTTATGCCGATGCACAACAGGGATTGAAAACAGTAGAGATTATCGAACGGATTTATCGCGCAGCAAAAGAATAAACTGAGTAATTTTAAGAGATGGATCAGAAAAACTATCAATCATCAACAGCTGTTATCCGGGATGTAGCGTTCGGGAATAATGTGCGTGTAGTTGAGCCATGTAATTTATATGAATGCACGATAGGTAACGATTGTTTTATAGGCCCTTTTGTTGAAATCCAGAAAGGTGTAGTCATTGGCGACCGCTGTAAAATTCAATCACACAGTTTTATTTGTGAACTGGTTACCATTGGTAAGGATTGCTTTATCGGGCATGGTGTGGTGTTTGTGAATGATACTTTTCAAAATGGTAAACCTGCAGGTGATCGTGCTTTATGGAAACCCACACATGTCGGCAACCATGTTTCTATCGGCAGCAATGCAACCATACTGCCTGTTGCCATCTGTGATCATGCTGTGATTGGCGCGGGGGCGGTTGTTACCAAAAATATTACAGAACCTGGTATATATGCAGGTAATCCAGCGAGGAAAATCAGTTAAGCCAGAGTGATGTTTTTTATTCACCACTCACTACTCACTATTCACGATCTACACTTTCACATAGATCCTCTTCCTGTCCATCCAGTAAACGATGAGCCAATAGAATGTGATCATACATAATGCATAGAATAAAGAGCCTACGCGCAGATCCGCAGCAATGTTCTTACAAACATGCTCATAGAACCAGGGGAAGAAGGATGTATACACTTTTTTTCCTTCAGGTGTAACATGATCCACCCACCTGAGCATAGCCAATACCCTTGGGAGAAAACCGCTTAATACAAAAATGAACAAAGGATTTTTTCCAAACACATCAAAGAACCGGCTCCAACGACCCTTACTTTCTTTAAACTCGATCAGGTAGATCAATGTGCCTAATATCATGACGGCGAGCCCGGTGGTATACAATACATAACTGCTGGTCCATATTTTTTTGTTGACAGGGAAAACCATATCCCAGCAATAACCAGTGAAAAACAAAACCAATCCTGCCACAAAAAGATTGGAGAGCATTTCGTAATTCTTTCCTTTTTGCTGGATGTATTGTCCCACAAAAAAACCAAAGATCACCTGCACGATAGCGCCCATGGTACTGGGAAGCCCTTCGGGATCAAATGGTACACCTTCTCCTTTATAGATATGCGTTAATCCCAGCAGTTTAATATCTATCGATGTGCCAAACCAGCCGGATAAACTATATGGATCGCCAATACTTCCGAAGAGTAAACAAAGGACCCAGTAAAGCAATAATAATACCGCACTGATAACGAATGCCCCTTTTGTTTTTGCATAATACACGATCACTGAAGCAAAAAAGTAACAAAGCGCAATACGTTGGAGAACACCAAATATGCGCACATTCTGCCAGGCTTTCCCGGCGATATGCTCACCATCCCAGCGAATAAAAGGGCTCCAGTTCAGGAACAAACCAATAGCAAAAATGAGCAGGGTTCTTTTGATCACTTTTTTCCAGAATACAGATGGGCCGGCCTGTTCAAAACGGGGCATTACAAAAGCCATGGCATTGCCTACCGCAAAAAGGAAAAAAGGAAATACCAGGTCGGTTGGCGTGCAACCATGCCAGGTAGCGTGTTCGAGCGGCGCATAAATATGTGACCAGCTGCCCGGATTATTAACCAATATCATCAGGGCGACAGTGGCACCCCGGAAAACGTCCAGCGAATAGTAACGTTGATTCATGGTCTGCAATTCTGATATGAGAGCAGAAAGATACCACTTTTCATACAGGAGTCATACCCTGTAATAAATAATTATCCCCCGTTTGCTCGCCCGTGCTGTTTTCTTTTATAATATTGCTGCTCCTTTTAAACGTTACTTTGTAATACAAATCCTATTCAGGAGATATGAAAAAAAATATATTGGTTACCGGTGGGGCTGGATTTATCGGCTCACATCTTGTAAGGCTGCTTGTAAATAAATATCCCGGTCAAAACATCATTAACCTTGACGCATTGACTTATGCTGGTAACCTTGAAAATCTTGCGGATATTGATACAGAACCTAACTACCGTTTTGTAAAAGCCAATATTCTTGATGCTGAGACACTGGACACGCTGTTTGATGAATATGCCATCAGCGATGTGATTCATCTGGCTGCCGAATCGCATGTTGATCGTTCTATTGTTTCACCGCTTGATTTTGTGTATACAAATATTATCGGAACAGTAAATCTTCTGAACACATCACGGAAAAAATGGAAAGATGATTATTCCAAACATCTTTTTTACCATATATCAACCGATGAAGTGTATGGAAGTTTGGGAGAGACAGGGTACTTTACCGAAACAACGCCGTATGATCCCAATTCACCTTATTCCGCCAGTAAAGCATCTTCAGATCATTTTGTAAGGGCATATCGTGAAACGTATCACATGCAGACGATCGTTTCAAATTGTTCCAATAATTATGGCCCATATCATTTCCCGGAGAAGCTCATCCCATTATTCATTCATAATATTATTGAAGAAAAGCCATTACCTGTTTATGGGGATGGCTTGTATACACGCGATTGGTTATTTGTAAAAGATCACGCACTGGCCATCGATCTTATTTTTCATAATGGTAAACCCGGTGAGACCTATAATATAGGTGGGTTCAACGAATGGAAAAATATTGATATTGTAAAACTGTTGTGTACTTTGATGGATGAGAAACTGGGAAGAGAAAAGGGGCACAGTGAAAAACTGATCACATATGTAAAAGACAGACCGGGACACGATCGGCGCTACGCCATCGATGCTACAAAGATCAATACTGAACTCGGCTGGAAACCAACCGTAACATTTGAAGAAGGATTAAATGAGACGGTCGATTGGTATTTAAACAATACCGAGTGGTTACAAAATGTTACCAGCGGATCTTATCAACATTATTATGAATCTATGTACAGCAACCGATAAACATGCAGATCGAACAAACCAATTTAAAAGACTGTTTTCTTGTCCACGATACTTTTTTTGGGGACGAGCGTGGTTATTTTTTTGAGAGCTTTAATCGCAAAACTTTTTTGGCCAAAACCGGGCTGGACATTGATTTTGTACAGGACAATCAATCGCGTTCTCAGAAAGGTGTGCTTCGCGGTTTACATTTTCAACAGGGTGAATTCGCCCAAGCAAAACTCGTACGCGTTTTAAAAGGCAAAGTGCTTGATGTAGCAGTGGACCTGCGGAAATCTTCCAGCACATTGGGTCAGCATGTAGCTGTTGAATTATCGGAAGACAGTCATACACAATTATTTGTTCCGCGCGGATTTGCACATGGTTTTGTAGTGCTAAGTGACGTGGCAGTTTTTTTTTATAAGTGCGATAATTACTATAATAAAGCGTCTGAAGGGGGTATTGTTTTTAACGATACTGAACTGCGAATCGACTGGCAATTACCAGAATCTGAACTCCTGTTATCTGAAAAAGATAGGATCCTGCCGGATCTGAAAAACACAATTAGCTCACTAAACTTTTAATAAATGAAAGGCATTATCCTGGCAGGCGGCTCTGGCACAAGGTTATATCCGATAACTAAAGGTATCAGTAAACAACTGATGCCTATATACGATAAGCCCATGATCTATTACCCGCTTTCAGTATTGATGCTGGCGGGAATTAATGAAGTGTTGATCATTACCACACCAGAAGATTCTTCTCAGTTTCAGCGGCTTCTTGGAGATGGCTCCGAATTAGGTTGTCGCTTTTCGTATGCAATACAAGCCGTTCCCAACGGATTGGCACAGGCTTTTGTAATCGGCGAAAAATTTGTTGGAAACGATAAGGTGGCGCTGGTATTGGGCGATAACATATTTTATGGTGCGGGCTTTAGTAAACTGGTACAGTCTTTCAATGATGTGGATGGTGCCGCGGTTTTTGCGTATGAAGTGAACGACCCCGAAAGATATGGTGTGGTTGAGTTTGATGCGGATCAAAAAGCGATAAGCATTGAAGAAAAACCTGCAACTCCTAAATCAAATTATGCCGTACCCGGACTTTATTTTTACGATAACAGTGTAATAAATATCGCTAAGAACATGCAGCCTTCTGTTCGTGGTGAATACGAGATCACAGATATAAACAAAGCCTATTTACAACAGGGCAGATTAAAAGTTGGCATCATGAATCGGGGAACAGCCTGGCTGGATACGGGTACATTTGAATCACTTGCCGATGCCTGTGAATTTGTGCGCGTGATCGAAAAACGCCAGGGCCAAAAAATAGGTTGCATAGAAGAAGTAGCGTATCGTATAGGATATATAAACCATGAACAACTGATGCAGCTGGCTGATAAATATGCAAAAAGCGGGTATGGCGAGTATTTGCGCAGAATCCGTTTATGACAATTAGCGTTTGCGTAAGCTTCTGAACAAATAAACTTCAGTTTTGTTACTCACTGTATGTTTACCATAAAGGATCTCGAAAATCTATCAGGTATCAAGGCCCATACGATTCGCGTATGGGAACAGCGTTATACATTTCTTGCCCCGCAACGCACGGAAACAAATATCCGCTGTTATTCAAATGATGAATTGCAGAAACTGCTGAACGTTGCACTTCTAAATAAATACGGGTATAAGATCTCGCATATAGATAAGATGTCGGTTAGCGAGATGAATGAAAAAATAGTTTCCCTTTCACAGGTAGAAGCACAGCAAGAGCGCGTAGTAAATGAGCTGATCCATTGTATGGCCAATATCAAAATGGAAGAGTTTGAATCGGTCCTTGATAATTATATCAAAGCAAAAGGAATTGAAAAAACGATCATACAAATCCTCTTTCCTTTCCTGGAACGGATCGGGATCTTATGGCTCACCGATCATATTAATCCCGCGCAGGAACATATGGTTAGCAATATCATCCGGCAAAAATTGATCGTGGGGATCGATGGCGTTAAATGCAATCCTCAACCAAACAGGTCCATTCTCCTCTTCCTGCCCGAAGGCGAGCATCATGAATTGGGGTTGCTTTTTGTACATTATTTATTGAAAAGCAAAGGCATTAAAGTATTGTATCTAGGCGCCAATATTCCTTTAAAGGATGTGATCTGTGTGGCTTCCCTGAAAAATCCTGATTTCCTTTATACGCATCTTACATCCTGCTGCCAGAATTTTAATTTTGAAAAATTTCTTCAGAATACACATAACCGTATGCCCGACAGGCAGGTGGTGGTTTCCGGTATGCTCACCCAGGGTTATAAAAAGAAAGTGCCTGCCAATTTCAGCTTCAAACACTCACTTTCAGAGGTGATGGAGTACATTTCTTCTCTCTGATGCCGTTCTGCGGCATTGTTTTTTCATACATTTTCCCGTAACCTGTTTCAGGAATTGCAATAAATTAATTGGGTGGGTTATTTATTTTGTTTAACTTTATGGCCTCAAACATTAAACACATCTATATGTCTACAATAGAATTTAACCAGATGTTGTTGTCAAATGCCGACTTTTTAAAACCATTTGCCGTTACTCTTACGCACGATTCGGAAGCTGCCAAGGATCTTTACCAGGAGACCTTATACCGTGCGCTTGCCAATAAAGACAAATACAATGTTGGTACCAATATCAAAGCATGGCTGTATACCATCATGCGGAATATTTTTATCAATAACTACCGGAAAAAAGCCAAACAGGCCACTGTATTCGACAGCACACCCAATGAATACCTGCTGAACCTAAACCAGGGAGCAGTAGCAAACGCTGCTATTGAAAGCATTAACCTGAAAGAAGTGCAACGGGCCATTCATAACCTGCCAGAGATCTTTCGCAATCCTTTCCTTTTATATTTCGACGGATATAAATACCATGAGATCGCAGACATGTTGGGAGAGCCTTTAGGAACCATCAAAAGCCGGATACATTTTGCGCGCAAGCTGCTCAAGACCCAGATCCAGCGTTATTAAACTATTTCAATTAACTTTCTTAGATACTTGATTTGAAAAAGAAAGTTATCATTATAGGGAGCGGTTTCGCGGGCCTTTCGGCTGCCTCATTCATGGCCAAAGCAGGCTGGAATGTAACTGTACTTGAAAAGCACGCAACACCCGGAGGCAGGGCAAGACAACTGAAAACAAACGGGTTCATATTTGATATGGGGCCCAGCTGGTACTGGATGCCGGATGTTTTTGAAAGATATTTTAAGCAATTCAACAGGTCTGTTTCTGATTTTTATGATTTGAAAAGACTGGACCCATCTTATCGCATATATTATCAGGATGGTCCGATAGATATACCTGCAGATTTTAAATCGTTACAGGAATTATTTGATTCGATAGAACCGGGAAGTGGTAAACAGTTAGAAAAATTCCTGCAGGAAGCAGCCTATAAATACAAAGTTGGCATCAACAAACTTGTATTCAAACCAGGAAGATCGATTGCAGAATTTATTGATATAGATCTTTTAAAAGGATTGTTTAAACTGGATGTTTTCAGTTCCATGCGTTCGCATGTGGCAAAATATTTTACACATCCGAAGCTGGTTGAATTAATGGAGTTTCCCGTTTTATTTCTCGGGGCACTTCCTGAACATACACCGGCTTTATACAGCCTGATGAACTATGCGGATATCAAGGGTGGAACCTGGTATCCTACAGGCGGAATGTATCGTATTGTGCAGGGAATGTATGAGCTCGCAGTTGAACTTGGTATTGAATTTCATTTTGAAGAAGAAGTGACGGCGATCACTGTTGAAAAAAAGATCGCTAAGAAAGTAATAACCCGTTCTCTAAAAGGAGAAGAAAAGGTTTATGAAACAGATGTGGTTATTGGCGGTGCGGATTATCATCATATAGAAACCAAACTTTTACCGGAATCCTGTCGTAGTTATACAGAAGCGTATTGGAACAAAAGAGTCATGGCGCCCGGTTGTCTTTTGTATTACGTAGGATTGAATAAAAAACTGGAAGGTATTCAGCATCATTCCCTGTTCTTTGATACATCTTTTGAATTGCACGGCAAACAGATCTATACAACCAAAGAATGGCCAACGGATCCGTTGTTTTATGTAAGTGCCACTTCAGTAACAGATAAAAATTCAGCACCACCGGGATGTGAAAATTTATTTTTGCTGGTGCCGGTAGCAGCAGGATTGGGAAATGATACGGAAGCTTTGCGTGAAAGATATTTTGAAATGATCATCACAAGGATGGAAAAACACTTTGGTCAATCCATCAAAGATGCAGTAATCTATAAAAGTTCATTTGCGGGAAGTGATTTTATGAGCGAATACAATTCTTTTAAAGGGAATGCATATGGATTGGCGAATACTTTGTTACAGACCGCGATCTTAAAACCATCGTGCAGAAGTAAAAAAGTTAAGAATCTTTTTTATACGGGTCAGTTAACCGTTCCCGGGCCGGGCGTGCCGCCAAGTTTGATTAGCGGAGAAGTGGTGGCGGGGGAGGTGGTGAAGGAGTTTGAGAATCGTGAGTGGTGAGTCGTGAGTGGGAGACTCTCAATGCGGAGATTCCTCACGATTGGCGAATGATGATTCACGAAGATGCACAAAGAAGAAACTGCACAAGAGTGCGACGCAACAAAAGATGAACAAGGAACTATCGCTGAAAAAAATAAAAAACCAAAACGCATGATAAACCTGTTTCATGAAGTGAGCCAGGACTGCAGCAGGATCACTACTGAGAAATACAGCACCAGTTTTTCTTCGGCCATAAAATTATTGCATAAGGATCTTCGTGCCCCAGTCTATAATATTTATGGATTTGTTCGATTTGCTGATGAGATCGTGGATAGTTTTCATGATCATGATAAAACCGTTTTGCTGAATGAATTCAAACAGGCTACTTATGGTGCGATCAGCCGGGGCATTAGCATTAATCCCATCCTGCACAGTTTTCAGCTTACTGTGAATACATACGGGATTGATTTGGGTCTTGTGGATTCTTTTTTACACAGCATGGAACTTGACCTGCACAAACGCAAATATGATAAAGCGGGTTATGATGAATATATTTATGGCAGCGCAGAAGCGGTGGGCCTGATGTGCCTGCATATTTTTTGTGACGGTAACAATTTATTGTACCATGAACTAAAACCTTATGCAGGAAGCCTGGGAGCCGCTTTTCAAAAAGTAAATTTCCTGCGGGATTTGAAAGCAGACAATGAAAATCTGGACAGGTCGTATTTCCCCGGATGTGAGGTTGGCAGTTTAACAACTTCGGATAAGGAGTCAATTGAAGCAGATATACAGCGGGATTTTGAGAAAGCGTACGCAGGGATTGTAAAATTGCCCGAAAAAGCCAGGTTCGGTGTGTATGTAGCCTATAAATACTATCTATCCCTTTTTAAAAAGATCAAACGTTTACAAGCGGATCGAATTATGGAAGACAGGGTAAGGATCCCCGATTATGGTAAAATGTTCATTCTTGCCAAGGCGGGAATCAGAAGTCACTTAAATTTGCTGTAATTTCTTACCTAAGCTTTTATCTGAATTGAATGGAACAAGTGATCTTAGTAGATGAAAATGATGTTTCTATTGGCGTAATGGAAAAAATGGAAGCACATAAAAAAGCCATTTTGCACAGGGCTTTTAGTGTGTTTATTTTTAATTCTAAAGGAGAAATGTTATTGCAGCAACGCGCGATCGACAAATATCATAGCGGTGGTTTGTGGACGAACAGCTGTTGCAGTCATCCACGCCCGGGTGAAGATACGCTAGCTGCAGCATCAAGAAGATTGAAAGAGGAAATGGGATTTGATACCCCATTAAAAAAAGTATTTGATTTTACTTACCAGGCTTCCTTTGAAAATGGCTTAACCGAACATGAATTCGATCATGTATTTGTAGGTCATCATGATGAAGCTGTTGAGCCGGATAAAAAAGAAGTGAACAGCCATGCCTATCATTCCATGGATACGATTGAAGTGATGTTACAAACCCAACCCGATCAGTTTACTGCCTGGTTTCATATTGCTTTTCCGAAAGTGATGGAATGGTGGAAACAAAACTCATAGCTCCCGATAAATTGTATGAACACCTCATCTAAAGCGATCATTATTGGTTCAGGTGTTGCCGGACTGGCCAGCGCTATCCGCCTTGCAGTTAAGGGTATGCATGTTGCGGTATATGAAAAGAACAGTTATCCCGGCGGAAAGATCAGTTCATTAGAATCGGAAGGTTACCGGTTTGATGCGGGTCCGAGCCTGTTCACCCAGCCGCAATTAATCGAAGAGCTTTTTTCATTGGCAGGCGAACCCATTAATGATTATTTTTCTTATCAAAAGATCCCGGTTTCGTGCCATTATTTTTACGAAGATGGTACGCGCATAAAAGCCTATGCTGATAAAGATCTTTTTGCTAAGGAACTTGTTACTCAATTGGGGGAAAATGAAAACAGCCTTCCGGCATATTTAAAAAGATCTGCCAGGATATACAATGATATCGGCGCTGTGTTTTTACATCATTCATTGCACAAGCGTTCAACGTTTTTCAAAAACAAAATACTAAAAGCCATACGCTCCACACGCTGGCCCTATCTTTTTCGCACCATGCATCAAATGAATGCAACTCATTTTAAAAATGAGAAAACCGTACAGTTGTTTGATCGCTATGCTACTTATAATGGCAGCGATCCATACAAAGCGCCAGGTATGCTTAGCCTGATTCCTCACCTCGAACACAATGAAGGTGCCTGGTATCCCAAAGGCGGAATGATCAGTATCGCCAATGCTTTGTACCAGCTGGCGCTGAAAAAAGGTGTAACATTTCATTTTGGTTCACCTGTGCAAAGCATTATCCGGCACGAAAGAAAAGTAAAAGGTGTTGTGGTGAATGGTGCAAACGTTGACGCCGATATAGTGGTAAGCAATCTTGATGTGTATTTTACTTACCAGCACCTGATGAAGGATGTAAACAAAGCACATAAACTCGCGAAACAGGAGAGAAGCAGCAGTGCATTGATCTTTTACTGGGGCATCAAAAAAGAATTTCCGGAACTTGATCTGCATAATATCTTTTTTGCAAAAGATTATAAAGCCGAGTTCGATCATTTGTTTCGACTGAAGAAAATGTATGCAGATCCAACTGTGTATATCAATATCACCAGTAAATATGAACCGGGCCTTCCAGGAAAAGAAAACTGGTTTGTTATGGTGAATGCGCCTGCAAATATTGGGCAGGACTGGATAGCTTATCGTGAAAGATACAGACAGGCGATCATCACCAAACTCAATCGCGTATTGCAAACAGATATAGAGCCATTGATAGAGGTAGAAGAGATATTGGATCCGGTTTTGATCGAATCAAATACAGGTTCTTACAAGGGTTCATTGTATGGAACCAGCTCCAATTCAAAAATGGCCGCTTTCCTGCGCCACCCTAATTTTAGCAAATCGATAGCAGGATTATATTTTGTAGGTGGCAGTGTACACCCCGGGGGCGGTATACCTTTGTGTTTGCAGAGTGCGAAGATTATGAGTGAGATGGTCGCCGTCAGTAATTAAAAGTTTATTTTAAATGTTGAATTTTAAATGTTGAATGGAAGCATGGCATTTAACATTCAGCATTTAACATTCAACATAACAGAAATGAAGTTTTCCAGGCAAAATATCGCAACCTTTCTCGCCATCCTATTTCACCTAAGCGGGTTGATTGGTATTCTGTTTACGCCTTATAAAGACTGGTTCATTCAAAACACACCGCTCAATCTTTGTTTGATGAGTGCCTTGCTGGTATGGACACAGGGAGGAAAAAATATTCATTTCTTTCTCTTTCTCCTAACCGTTTTTTTAACAGGATTTGGCGTAGAAATGATCGGTGTCAATACTGGCCGGTTATTTGGTGATTACCAGTACGGAAATATTTTAGGAAAAAAATTCAATGGTGTGCCATGGCTGATCGGCCTGAATTGGTTCATCGTAATATTTTGCAGCGCTGCCGTTATGCAGCAGGTACACCAATGGTTCAAAAAGAAAATGGAAGATGCAGAAACGCAAATGTCTCCACGGATAGCAGTATTATCATTGATAATTGATGGCGCTTTTCTCGCTACCTTCTTTGATTGGCTGATGGAGCCCGTTGCCATGAAGTTGGGTTTCTGGCAATGGAAAGATGGTGAAGTGCCGGTGTATAATTATAGCTGCTGGTTTGTCATCAGCCTGGTATTATTGGTATTAATGCGATGGTTTCGTTTTCCAAAGGCCAACCATTTTGCGGTACATTTGTTTATCATCCAGCTGTTATTTTTCCTCGCACTAAGAACTTATCTGGTATGATCGTATATATATTCATAGCATTGGGTACATTCTGTTCGATGGAAGGCATCACCTGGCTCACGCATCGTTTTGTGATGCATGGTTTCCTGTGGTGGCTGCATGAGGATCATCATAAAAAAGGCCCCGGTGTATTTGAAAAGAACGATGCCTTCTTTTTCATCTTTGCCATACCCAGCTGGCTGTGCATTATGCTGGGAAGTATATATCATGCCTATTGGGTAATAAGTATTGGGTGGGGAGTAACGATGTATGGGTTCGCCTATTTTATTGTGCATGAGGTGATCATTCATCAACGTTTCAAATGGTTCACCCGCAGTAATAACCGTTACATCAAAGCCATCCGGTGGGCGCATAAGATGCATCACAAACATCTTAACAAACACGAAGGTGAAAGTTTTGGCATGTTGCTGGTTGCCAAAAAATACCGGGACAAAGTGCGGAAGGATGAATCGCTTGCTGAACAAAAAACATTTGCCACACCCGCTCGCCAGAACTTTGCGGGCGAGGAATACACAGATTAATGTAGATTTTTTCTGTGTTAATCTGTGTATTCTGTGGCAAAAAAAATCTCAAAATAAATTGCCTCATCACTATCACTATATCATTACAGGTGCAGGCTGTGCAGGATCAAGTCTGCTGATACGCATGATGCGCGAGCCTTTCTTCGCGGATAAAAAAATATTAATCATCGATGGATTCCCCAAAACAACCAACGACCGCACCTGGTGCTTCTGGGAAAAGCAACCAGGCATTTTTGAACCTATTGTTTATCACCGGTGGGAAAAACTCGATTTTTTTTCAAAACAATATTCTGCTACATTAAATATCGAACCCTATCAATATAAGATGATCAGAGGGATTGATCTATACACGTTCGTAAAAAAAGAATCCACCAAACATCCGAATATTGAATGGCGCTATGAGAAAGTAAAAAGTATTCAGACTGTTGATGAACAGGCGGTGGTAGAATTGGAAACGGAAAGACTAACAGCGGATTATGTATTTAACAGCATTTTTTTCGGCGAGCTTACTGCTAAGACCGGCGATTATCTTTTACTACAACATTTCAAAGGATGGGTAATAGAAACCACTCAACCTGCATTCGATCCGTCACAGGCCGTATTTATGGATTTCCGGGTAAACCAGCAGTATGGAACAACCTTCGTTTACCTGATGCCCACTTCACCTACCACCGCTTTGGTGGAATATACTTTGTTTACTGAAACAGTTTTGCCACAAGAAGTGTATGAAACAGCATTGCATGATTATATTTCTTCCTGTTTGTATATCAAAGAATATACGATCACGCATGAAGAATTTGGAGTAATACCGATGACAAATAAGAAATTTCCATTGCAGGAAGGGCGGATGATCCATATGGGTATTGCAGGCGGGCAGGCCAAAGGCAGTAGTGGCTATGCGTTTCAATTCATACAGAAAAGGACGGAACAAATCGTTTCATTATTATTGGAACACAGACATCATTTTGGGTATAGCTCATTCAATGAAAAGAAATTTCGTTTATACGACAGCGTATTATTGAATGTGCTGGTCAATAAAAAAATGAATGGTGATGAGATCTTTGCCCGCATCTTTCAAAAAAACTCCACGGAACGCGTTTTGCAGTTCCTGGATAATGCAAGCAGTTTGGGAGACGATTTGAAGATCATGCGAAGTGTGCCTTCTTCTGTGTTTCTACCCGCTGCTTTAAAAGAATTATTTGTTTAGAAATCATTGCCATGAAAAAGATCATCACACTTACTTTAAATCCTGCGCTTGATAAAACGATTTCGGTAGAACAACTGGTACCCGAGAAAAAATTGCGAAGCAGTTTTGCGCAGGTAGAACCCGGTGGCGGCGGGATCAATGTTTCCAGGGCCCTGCATAAATTGGGCGGAAACAGTGAAGCTGTTTATTTATCCGGAGGGTATACAGGGAAACATTTTGAAGAGCTATTGATCAACGAAGGTGTGGTATCTGTTGCATTACCGATCAAGGGTGATACCAGGGAGAACTTTGTAGTAGTAGACAATTCTGCCAACAACCAATACCGTTTTGGAATGGAAGGGCCGGAAGTAACAGAACCTGAATGGAAGCAGGCTTTACAATATATTCGTGAGCAACCCGAAATTGCTTACATCGTAGCCAGTGGCAGCCTGCCACCAGGGGTTCCCTCAAATGTTTTTGCGCAGCTGGCTGTGATAGCCAAACAAAAAAATGCCAGGTTGATTGTTGATACTTCAGGCGCGGCTTTAAAAGATGCGGTAGATGAGGGTTTATTCCTCATCAAACCAAACCTTGAAGAACTGGGGAGCTTATCCGGCAAAGAAAAACTGGCCAAAGACGAAATTCTTACCGCCGCAAGAAATATTATTCAAAATGGTGGTTGCGAAGTAATGGTCGTTTCAATGGGCAAAGACGGGGCCATGTTGATCACGAAAGATAAACAACTGGAAGTAAAGCCACCCAATGTAACGGTGCACAGTACGGTTGGTGCAGGAGACAGTATGGTGGGCGGAATGCTCATGGCTCTATCAAAAGAATGGGGCCTCGAAGATGTATTGTATTACGGGATTGCTGCCGGTACCGCTGCGACCATGAATCACGGCACAGAACTATGCAAAAAAGAAGATACCGAACGTTTATATGCAAAAATGAAGGAACAATAGGTTTGTTCTATTATTTTTGCGGCCGTGATTTCACGCAAAGGCGCAAAAGGAAATATGGCCTCGTAGTACAAGGGATAGTATAATCCCCACAGTACTGTGGGGACGAAGCTCCAGAATATCGGGATGAATAGTAAATAGCACAATTGGCCTCGTAGTACAATGGATAGTATAAGAGTTTCCGAAGCTCCAGATCCAGGTTCGATTCTTGGCGAGGCCACTGTAAATAGAAATGCTTTGAAATTTTTCAAAGCATTTCTATTTAATTCGATATTCTGTCAATCATCTGTAGGAGTACACCATCGCCATACTTTCCCTGGCCATATCCCGGTTGAATTCAAATGCGATCCTTTTATGGTTCACTGTGTCCATAATGGTGCCGATAAAACATAGACCGCCTGTAAAAAGATATAAAAGACCCATACCGGTTTGTTTTACCATAAAACGTTGAATGCCGGCCACAAGTACAAAGCCAAGAACACATCCCAGCAGGATCTGATCCGTCTTCTTTCTTTTGCCATTATATACAGCAATAAAATTAACGAGTTGATCCTCTGTCAGTTCCTTTGTTAATGCCTGTAGATATACCAGTTCTTCGCCCTCAATGGCGGGGATCATGTTGATCAGGTTTGGTTTCATATATTGATTTTACGGGATAGAGCAATTGTTTGATCCTTATAAATATAACTATTACGGCGAAGATTCCCAATGGATGGTGCCGGAAAGAAGCTGCGAACTGTAAATGTAACGCGTAATGAATGGCATGCCCGATACCACAACCGGGACAATGGCCGAAGCCCAGTAAGCTGAAGAAACATAAGGAAGTATCTGTTGTGTTTTCGGGTAAAAAATATAAGGCTGTTAATGCAGTTATCCAGCATAACAGTTCAAAATTTCTACGAAACCAGTTAAGTACGCTCATGTTACTATGTGTTTTACTTCCCGAATGCACCAATATTACTGCTGAATATTTTCACAGCTATAGCTATTAGTATCACTCCAAAGAATTTTCTTACAGCCAATAATCCAACAGGCCCTAACATCCGCTCTATCAGTTTTAAGGATCTTAAAACGAGATAGACCACAACCAGGTTGATCAATATGCCCAATAAGATGTAGACTTCTTCAAAATTGGCTTTTAAAGACATGATGGTTGTCAGCGTACCACTTCCCGCAATAATCGGAAATGCAATAGGTACCAGCGTTCCTGCTTTGGCATCTTTATCTCCTTTGAATATCTCGTGGCCAAGCACCATTTCCAATCCCAATAAAAAGATCACGATCGAACCACCCACCGCAAAAGAGCGGATATCCAGTCCCAGTAACTTCAAAAAAGGTTTCCCGGCAAAGAGAAACAGAAGCATCAGTACACCCGATACCAGTGTTGCCTGGAGCGAACGGATGCCACCTATTTTTTCTTTTAAAGAGATTAGTAAAGGAACTGAACCCACCACATCTATCACTGCAAACAAAGTAAAAGTTACCGTGAGCAGTTCGTCGAGGCGGAAATCCATGCGGGGAGGTTTTATTAAAGGTAGGAAATGTTTTAAGTAGTAAGTAGTAAGTGATAAGTTTCGAAAAAGGTAGACTTAAAACTTATCACTTACTACTTATTACAAACTTGGCCTGTGCCATTCTTTCCCCGCCAGTGAAATATTATACAGCATCTCATGATGATAAGCATCATCTTTCAAAACCAGTTTTACCACACAACCATAATGACAGGTAAACAGGTCAAACGATTCTTTTAAACCAGTGTTGGTGATATGAGCGAGAATGCTTCTTAATACACCGCCATGTGCTACGATCACAGCGGGTGCGGGCTCTGCTGCCACATGTTTAAAACGATCAACCACGCGGTCATGCATTTGTGTATAGCTTTCACCACCGGGAACGGTCACGTTTACAAAATCATCGAGCCAGGGTTGCATTTCTGTTTTGGGTATGGCGTTCCATTCCTGCATTTCCCATTCGCCGCAGTTCAGTTCCATCAGGTCCTTATCTAATTGGATAGTATGCTGCGGGAACAGCGCTTTAGCCAGTTTGTGGCAACGTTGTAAAGGACTGCTGTAAACTGTTGTAATATTTTTGGGAAGGTGTGGAATGATACTCGCTACTTCCTGTTCAAATGTTTCTGTAATATCCAGGTCGGTTTGTCCGTAACAAATGCCTTTGGCTACTGCAGGGGTGGTGTGTCGTATGAGGTAAATCTCCATGACACGAATTACACGAATTATTATGGAGAAAAAAAATATTGCCACAGAATACACCGATTAGCACAGATTTCTTTCTGTGGTAATCGGTGTATTCTGTGGCAACTAAATTACCTGACTATATTATTCTTATGCAGTCTATTCTCAAATCGTAAAGCCTCCAGGCATTGACCGCACAAGCAATCGAGGTATTTGTTCTCGATATAAACGCGTTCTTCGTACGACAGGTTTACTTTACTGCATTGACATTCTGCAATATTGCCCACCTTGCATTCGAAAGAACGATTGCAACGTGGGCATTTTTTGTTTTCGTGCTGGGGCATTTAATTACCAGTTAAAAGTTGCACCAATATTGAACATGGATGGGATGCCGTTGTATCCACGCACCTCATAGAATTTTTTATTGCCGATATTCTGCACATCGCCGAATACTTTCAGGAAGTCAGCAAACTTGTATTCTGCATACACACCAACAATAAAATAACTGTCCAAACGCACATCTGCTTTTTTGTAACCACCTACATCGTAGCGGTCGCCAATATATTTACCGCTTAGACTTGCGTACAACCCTTTGCTGAATTGATAACCGGCCGTTAGATTAAAATTGTGTGTCGGTCTGCGTAAGGCAAAATTATATGTCGTGTCTTTAAAATTAATACGGCTCTGTGTTACTTCCTGTATACTTACAAAAGTATAGTTTCCTGTTAAAGTAAGCAGCTCTGTTGGTTGAAAACTCACTTCGTATTCAATGCCCCTTGCCTGCTGGTTGATATAGTTGTAATAACCAACGGCAGGTGCATTGGGTGTATTGAGCGAACTGTAATCAATACCGTTATTGGTATTACGGTAAAAGAAAACCAACCTGTCGCTGAATTTCCCATAAGTATGTTGCAACCCTACTTCGTAGTTTACAGACTCCTCTGGTTTAAGATTTACATTGCCTGTACCTGCGGGTGCAAACAACTGGTAGAGTGAAGGCGCTTTAAAAGCAGTAGCGATGCTTCCGAATATGCGGTAGTGCTCGTCAAATGTATAGGATGGGTTAAAAGAATACGTATAATTTGTTCCGTAACGCGAATGATCGTTCCAACGGCCACCCAGTTCAACAGAGAAATCTTTATTGCTGAAATGAACAGAGGCATAAGCAGATTTCTGGTTCATAGGTGTATCAGGAAATTTGCTGTTGTAAGGGCCAAAAGAACTTACCGAACGGTATTCACTATTCATGGAACCATAGCGGTAATCTGTTCCAGCGAGTAAAGTAAATCCAGCACCCAGTTTAACAGATGTGTAGAGTTCTGCAAATTGTGAAGTCGCATCATAATCATTCATAGAAAAGAAAGGCGCACCGGTTGATGCATTGTCGTCATAATTGCGGTGTTGTTTGGTGTATTGATAATTACCTGTGAGAGAAACCACCGCCGTTTTGTAAACAAATCCAACACCAGATGTATGGTTCTTGTTATGAATATCATAATTTGATTTATCAGTAAAACCACTTACATCGATGCCTGCAGTATATTGACTGTACTGCGTAAATGCTTTTAGTAACCATTGATTGTTCGCCTGGTATTTTACTGCTGCATTAACAACATTTCCAAGGTAACCGTCTTTATCAAAATTCTTTGTGCCGGTGCTATCGTATGCTGCAGAAAAACCATTGGTCTGCAATCTTGCATAACGTGCGGTGTAAGAAAACTTATCGGCTTTACCATAGAACTGGAGATTGGTTTTTAATGTTCCAAAACTTCCTGCTGTTACAGTTGCTTTTACATTTACAGGGTTGGTAATGTTTGATTTGGTCGTAATGATATTGATCACGCCTGCAACCGCATCGCTGCCATATAAAGTGGATTGTGCGCCTTTACAGATCTCGATCCTTTCCACATCATTGATGGAGAAAAAATTGAGATCAAAATCATTGTTGATCTGTGAAGGGTCGCTCACAGGAATGCCATCCATCAATATCAATACGCGGCCCGCTGCACCGCCTCTCATGAATACTGTTTGTACATTGCCCGCATTGCTGAGAGCGCCATTAATGGTAATGCCGGCCTGCTCATTCAATAATTGCGCAACTGTTTTGCCTGTACTTTTTTCGATCTGATCTTTGGTAATGACAGTAATTACTTTGCCTGTACTACTTTGTTTTTGTTCTGTTTTGTTGGCAGTAACAATTACTTCATCTAATACCCTTGTTTTGATGGTGTCTTTTTGAGCAAAGACGGTGCTGCTGATAATCAGCGATGTGAGGAGCGTTAATTTTTTGCTCATTGTTGGTTCATTTTTGGTTTGAACAATGAGCTTCCAGGAAAATAAAAAAACGGAGAAAGATAAATTGCCGCTGCAGACGACAGTTTATATTCCATGCCTTTCACCCGAAAGCCGTGAATAATCGGTTTGTACGTGGCAGGTCTTCTGGCTCGCTCTCTGTTTGGATACCTTCCCATCCCGGATAACGGAACAGTGGTTTGAAGATCCAACAGGCCTATCGTGAAACGATTCACGAAAAGAGCTTACAGCTACGGGGATAGCGCCGGAATTACACCGGACTTCCCTTTTAATCCCGCTTGTGGCAGGAACCAAATACGGTGCAAATGTAATGGTGAGAGCTATACTTCAAAATTAAATTATATCGAAGTTGTACACGGGTCGTTGAAAACTAGAGCTGGATACTGGATGCTGGATGTTGAATGTACTTGCTATCCGTTAAGTATCTAGCATCCAGTATCCAATAACCAGCATCCAGCATCTAGTATTTCTTTCCTACATTTAAACCCACACTCTAAAAACTATGCAGGGAAAACAAAAATTAAATGTGTTCAGTTTCACGATGATCGTGGTTGGATTGGTGATTGGTATGGGAATCTTCCGTTCTGCTGCCACCAGTGCTAAATTTGCCATTGAGCCTTCTGTTTATTTTACTGCCTGGTTACTGGGTGGTTTTTTTGCTTTATGCGGCGCACTTACCTATGCGGAGATCGGCAGCCGTTACCCTGTTACGGGTGGATATTATAAAGTTTTTTCCTATGCCTACCATCCAAGTATTGCTTTCGCTATTAATTGCATCATATTGATCAGTAATGCAGCCAGCCTGAGCGGGGTAGCGTTGATTGGCAGCGGGTATATCACCAAATTGCTTCCCGGAACATGGACGGATATTGATAAAGCATTGATCAGTTGCGGTGCTATCATTATTTTTTACCTGATCAACATGCGCGGGCTGCGAATGAGTTCACGCGCGCAGAATTTTTTAATGTTGCTTAAGATAGGGATGATACTGGTGTTGATATGCGCATTATTCTTTCCGCATCATGATGTGGCATCAACTGCACAGGCAGTTACTGCACCAGCAGCACCAGAGATGAGTTGGATACAAAGTTTAGGCATCAGCCTCATCGCTGTTTCATTTACTTATGGCGGTTACCAACAGACCATCAATTTTGGAAATGAAGTAGAGAACCCCGCAAAAAATATTCCCAAAGGAATTTTTATCGGCATCGCGATCATCATCGGTTTATATTTATTGGCTAACGTTAGCTACTATACGATCGTAGGTTTTAACGAGATGAAAGAAGAGCGCGAGATAGCATACGTGGTGATCAACAAAACCTTTGGCACCGGCGCCGCTGACCTGCTTTCATTCTTCCTGTTTTTTGGCGTACTGGCTTATGTAAACGCCTTGCTGATGAGCAACCCGCGTGTGATGTATGCTATGAGTACCGAAGGTGTTTTGCCAAAAGCATTCTCCAAACAAAATCCAAAGAATGATGTGCTCACCGTTTCACTAACAGTGTTTGCAGCGATGTGTATCATCATACTTTTCTTTGCGCAGACATTTGATAAGATCCTCAACTTCACCATTTTCCTCGATTGTTTCGGCATGGTGGCATCCAGCGCCACGATCTTTGTTTTGCGTAAACGCACGAAACACCTTGATGGCACAGGTATCTATAAAATGAAATTGTATCCCTTACTGCCATTGATCTTTATGGCCGCTTATTTATTTGTAGGTATCAGCATCAGCATACAAACCCCACAGATCGCTGTGATCGGATTAAGCGTGCTGGCGGCGTTTATGGTGATTTATTTTGTGGCGAAACGATTTAATAAATCCCCACAGGTATAAGAAAAATTTCACGCAAAGACGCAAAGGATGCAAAGCGGCAAAGAAAGCCTTAGCGCCTTTGCATCCTTTGCGTCTTTGCGTGAAATCCCTTCTAAACTTTTATCTTTATACCATGGACCTCTCTTATATCTTAAACGAACTCGGCGAAGAACGCGATGATTATTTTCGTGCGGTGGCTCCGCCGATTATACAGACCAGCAATTTTGTTTTTAAGAAAGTGGATGATCTGCGTAAGTCATTTGAAGATGAATATTCTACCTGGCTGTATAGCCGCGGGTTAAATCCAACCGTAGAGATCCTGCGCAAAAAACTGGCTGCATTGGATGGTGCGGAAGATTGCCTTGTGTTCAACAGTGGTGCTGCGGCCATTTTTGCTTCGGTACTGGCCAATATAAAAAGTGGTGATCATATTGTGAGTGTGAGAAACCCCTATACCTGGGCAAGAAAAATGTTTGATGTGATCCTTCCACGTTTTAATGTGAGTGTTACTTATGTTGATGGAACAAGAACAGAAAACTTTACGGAAGCGATCAAGCCGAATACAACGGTCATCTATCTCGAATCACCCAACAGCTGGTTCTTTGATCTGCAGGATCTGCGTGCTGTTGCGGCGATCGCGAAGCAACACAATATCATCACGATCTGTGATAACAGTTATTGCTCGCCTGTTTTTCAGAAACCGATTGAAATGGGAATCGATCTGGTTCTGCAATCAGCTACCAAGTACATCGGCGGACACAGCGATACGATTGCCGGCGTATTAAGCGGCAGCCGGAATATGATCGAACGGATCTTTCACAGCGAATACAATACGGTGGGATCAGGCATCCAGCCCTTTAATGCATGGTTGTTGATCCGCGGGTTGCGTACATTGCCCGCCAGGCTGGAACGTATCAGCCGGACGACACCGGAAGTGGTCGCTTTTTTAAAATCGCATCCACGGGTGGAACAGGTTATTTTTCCGCTTGATCCCGGCTTCCCGCAATATAAACTGGCAAAAACGCAGATGAGCGGGGCATGTGGCCTGGTAACTTTTATCATGAAAGCTGCTAATGGCAAGACCATTGAGACCTTCTGCGAATCGTTGAAACATATCATGATGGCGGTTAGCTGGGGCGGGCATGAGTCATTGATTCTTCCCAAATGCGCCGGAATGAAGCCAGAAGAGTTTGATGCAACGGATCCTGGTCATCGTTCACTGCGGCTATATGTGGGACTGGAAGATGCCGGTTACCTGGTGTCTGATCTTTCCGCTGCTTTTGATGCGGTTAGCCACCTTCCATAGGATTTTCATAAAGGTTTTCTATAATTCCTTTCCGCCTGTCTAAAATTTAGGCAAGTGGACGGGAAACCGCTATTTTTGTTATATATGAGAAAGTTTTTGACCCTTATATGCTGCGTAGTTATTTCCCAGGCATTTGCGCAAAGGGCCTCGGACCGTTGGGATCTGCGACATTGCATTGAGCATGCGCTTCAGTTCAATATCTCAATCAAACAGGCAGATATCCAGGCAAGGATCGCTGCATTGCAGGCAAAACAGGCTAAATATAATGTTTACCCAAATGTGAATGGAAGCTCGTCAACCGGCGTGCGTTTCGGGCGTTCCATCGATCCCACTACCAACAGTTTTTCTACCTCACAGTTTCTTTACCAGAATTTTGGCGTGAATGCGGGTATGCAGATATATAATTATGGACGGCTAAAGAATTCCACGGCGATGGCCAACTTTAATGCCCAGGCCGCGCTTGCTGATGTTGCCAAGATCTCCAATGATATATCCTTTAATGTTGCTACTTATTATTTACAGGTGGTAGCGGCAAAAGAGCAGATAACGATCAGTGAGGTTCAGATCGCACAAACACAAAACCAGTTTGATATTACAAGGAAAAGAGTGGATGCAGGCGTATTACCCGAACTCAATATTGCAGAAGTAGAAGCGCAACTGGCTGCAGACAGCAGCAATTATTATACAGCCAAAGGAAATTACGAGCAGAATCTGCTTGCCCTGCGTGCCTTACTGAATTTGGATGTAGATGTTCTCTTTGGAATAGAAACACCTAAAGTGGATGATATCCCAATTGAACCAATCGCAGAGCTGCAACCCGAAATAGTATACACTATGGCACTTGATTACCAACCTTTGCAAAAAGCAAATGCCTTACGGATCAAAGCTGCTGAAAAAAATATCCTTGTAACAAAGGCCCAGATGTATCCTACCGTTACTATTGGTGGTAACCTCTCCACCAATTTTTCCAATTCATTTAAAACGGTCAGCGGCGCACCTGTTTTTTTAGGGTACTCGCCAATAACAGGTGCTGAACCGATCATTACATACAGCAATGTAAATTATTACGTGCAGAACCCTATCTACCGTTTCAATACAAAATCACGAAGTTTCACAGACTTGTGGAGCGGCTGGGGTAGCCAGATGAGTAATAATTTCGGACAGAACGTTGGCGTAAGCATCAGCGTACCCATCTTTAATAATTTTTCGGGAAAGATCGGTGTGCAGACCGCGAAACTTCAGCTGAAAGCCGCACAATTGCAGAAGGACCAGGGTGACCTTACTCTTCGCCAGGATATTTATACTGCTTATACCAACGCAATGACTGCTTTGCAGAAATTCAACGCGGGTAAAAAATCAGTAGACGCAGCACAGAAAGCATATGATTTTGGAACAAAACGTTTTGAAGTAGGGTTGCTTAGTTCACTTGACCTGATCACTTTGCAGAACAATCTTTTGAGAGCAAAAATTACGCAACTGACCACTCAATACGATTATGTATTTAAAATGAAGTTGCTGGAATTTTATAAAGGCAGGGGCCTGAAATTATAATTAGTAAAAGTTCAAACTCGTTATATGAATAAGAAATTACTCTGGGTCATTATTGCACTGGTTGTTTTGATAGTGATACTGGTGGGCCTGAAAAAAAGCGGCATGCTTGGCAAGGATGAAGGCATCAAAGTAACTTCTGAAAAAGTAGTGAAAAGAACCATCATTGAAACTGTGAATGCAAGTGGTAAAGTATACCCTGAAATAGAGGTAAAAGTGAGTCCTGATATCAGTGGTGAGATCGTTGAACTGAATGTAAACGAAGGCGACAGCGTTAAAAAAGGCCAGATACTTGCCAGGATCTATGCTGATATTTATTTAACACAACGCGAACAGGTAGTAGCCGGCGTAAACCAAAGTAAAGCACAGTTATCCAATTCAACAGCCAGCATGGCCGGGTTAAAAGCTACACTGGATAACGCGAAAAATACTTACGACAGGCAGAAAAAATTGTTGAACGATAAAGTGATCTCACGATCAGAATTTGACCAGGCAGAACAGAATTTCCTTACAGCACAGGCAGCTTACAATGCCGCGAAAGAAGGATTAAAAAGCAGTGAAGCTTCTATCCAAAGTGCACAGGCGCAATTATCAAGAGCTGATAAGGATCTGTCACGTACAGTCATCACATCACCCATGGATGGAATGGTGAGCCTGATGAACGTAAAAAAAGGAGAGCGTGTTGCGGGTAACAGTTTTAATGTAGGTACCGAAATGATGCGCGTTGCTGATATGCGCAGTATTGAAGTTCGGGTGGATGTAGGCGAGAACGATATTCCAAAAGTAAAACTCGGCGATACGGCTATTGTTGAAGTGGATGCCTATACCAACCGCAAATTCAAAGGTCTTGTTTACAAAATAGCCAATCCAAACACGGGCCAGGCTATTACCAATTCAAGTACAGAAGTTACCAATTATAAAGTACATATCCGTTTGCTGCCTTCAAGTTATATAGACCTTGTTTCTAAAAGTAAAGGGTTTCCTTTCCGTCCCGGAATGAGTGCCAGCGCAGATATTCAGACAAAAACAAAAACAAATGTATTGTCTGTTGCTCTTAATGCGGTTACTACCCGCGACAAGAAAGACCAGGCGGCTGGCGGTGATAAAAAAGAAGACAAGAAACCCGAAGATCCAAATGCAGTTAAATCAACAAGTGCTGATGACGGGATAGAAGAAGTAGTGTTTGTATTGCAGAAAGATAATAAAGTGAAAAAAGTAAAAGTGAAAACTTCTATCCAGGACCTGAACTATATCGAAATACTGGAAGGTTTACAGGAAGGCGACCAGGTGATCACGGGGCCGTATTCTATAGTAAGCAAAACATTGAAAGACGGCGACCTGGTTTCAATTGTTGCAAAGGATAAACTGTTCGAGGATAAGAAAGCACAATAAGATATAAGGATACTATACTTTAGAAAGAGATCGTTTTAGAAAAGCGGTCTCTTTTTTATTGCAGACAATGGCACGCGGATGACGCGGAAAAAGCGGATGTCCGCAGATCTGTTTTGCTTTATCCGTGATGATCCGCCTTTTTCCGCGTCATCCGCGTGCCATCCATCTCTTTCGTATGTTTGCGTGAATCAATAACGTTCGCATGCAGTTTGGAATCATAGGTAGCGGTAGTTGGGCCACGGCATTGGCAAAGATTCTCACAGATAATGGCAACACCATTCACTGGTGGGTACGCAATAATGATACGATCGGGTATATAGAGAAACGCAGGCATAACCCACATTACCTCAGCGGCGCCTATTTTGATCCTTCACAATTAAAACTCAGCAGCGATATACAGGAAGTGGTTTCCAATTCAGATGTACTGGTTATTGCAGTGCCTTCTGCTTATGTGGAGAATGCATTTGCACAGATACCGGTAGAAATGCTGAAAGGAAAAAAAGTCATCTCTGCAGTGAAAGGTATTCTTCCTTCCGAAAATCAATTACTGAATCATTATTTGTCTACCCATTATAATTTTTCTTTGTCGGATTATTTTGCAGTACTCGGTCCCTGTCATGCAGAAGAGGTAGCGTCTGAAAAATTATCCTATCTCACTTTCTCAGGTATCGATGAAGCAACTACCACTCAAATTGCTTCTTATTTTAAAACAGAATACCTCAACACCGTCGTTAATACAGATGTGATCGGTGTGCAGTATGCAGCGGTATTAAAAAATATTTATGCATTGGGTGCAGGTATTGCACATGGACTCGAATATGGCGATAATTTCCTGAGTGTATATATAGCCAACAGTGCCAACGAAATGGTGCATTTCCTGCGGATGCTTAATAATGAGCTTCCCGAAACTGCGGATCCGCAGAATTATGCAGCTTCGGTTTACCTCGGCGATCTGTTGGTTACCTGTTACTCGCTTTACAGCCGCAACCGAACTTTCGGGAACATGATAGGTAAGGGGTATTCTGTAAAAGCAGCACAGCTTGAACTGAATATGGTGGCCGAAGGATACAATGCCAGCAAGTGTATTCACCTGATGAATGAAACGGTTAAGGCGTCCATCCCTATTGCATCTGCCATTTTTGAGATACTATGGGAGCACCAGCCTGCCGCTCATGGATTTAAGAAAATAGAAACATTCCTTGTCTGAGAAAAGGAATAACTTTAGGTATGCCTTTCTCATTTACCATATTAGGCCCCGGAGCAGTTCTTATCCTGATAGGAGCCATTATGGTTGTGAACCTGCTGAAGAAGCTATTCGGTCATCACAACAGCCATTAACACGTAGTCGCTCGGCTCCGCCGAGTGACGAGTATCTACAGGCCTCCGGCCCACTTTATTTTTTTTACTAAAGGACCTCTCAATCCACAAACAGATCCGCCGCAATTCCATCAGCCAGGAACTTTCCTTCAGCTGTTAACTGCAATACATCATTCTCTTTTTTCAAATGTCCCAGATCAATATGCTTTTGCGCGGCACCTGCAATGGACAATGCTTTCAGCTCTCCAAAATCAATAGCTATTTTTGATAAGGATACCCCTTCAATGGTTCGCAAACTCGTCATGATGTATTCATTCAGCCGCTGCGTATCTGTCAGTAATTCTTCTTCAAAGGGAACTTCTCCTTTTTCAATAGCGGTAACATACAAACTGTTATTGGCAATGTTCCACTGCCTGCTTTTCCCGTTGAAGGAATGAGCGGATGGCCCCAGTCCCAGGTAAGGTTTCCCCTGCCAGTAGCTGCTGTTGTGCCTGCTGCGAAAACCGGGTAATGCAAAATTGGAGATCTCGTAATGCTCAAAACCCGCTGCTGATAAGCGTTCCGTGAGAATCGAAAAATGTCTTGCCTGTTTATCCGCATCCACATCTGCCGATTGATGGGTTGCGATCATTTTCGCCAAAGCTGTTTTCGGTTCAACGGTTAATGCATAACAGGAGAGATGGGGAACGTGCAAAGACAAAGCTGTTTCAATATTCTGGTTCCATTTCTCATCTGTAAGAGCAGGCGTTCCATAGATGAGATCGATGGTGATATTGTCAAACCCTTGCGCTAGTGCCAGTTTCACCGCATTCATTGCCTGTATTGCATTGTGCGCACGGTTCATCCATTGCAGGTCCTCCTCAAAAAAAGACTGGATGCCGATGCTTAGGCGGTTGATACCTGCACCTTTCCAGCTACGTAAATTTTCAATGGAAATATCGTCCGGATTTGCTTCGAGTGTGATCTCCACATCAGTATCCACCATAAACAATCCTTGCAGATCATCGAGGATCGTTCTTATTTCCTCATCCGACAGTAAAGAAGGTGTACCTCCCCCCAAATAAATGGTTTGGATGTTTCCAGAAATATATGCCCTGTTCAATGCGGCTTCCTTCCTGATGGCTTCTACCATTCCGGGCATCTTATCCCTGGCGGTAGAAAAATGAAAATTGCAGTAATGACAGGCTTTTTTGCAAAAAGGAATATGAATGTAGATGCCGGCCATTGATGGGAAGGTTAGCGGCAAAAATAGGTGATTGGGTTTTGTCCATGGTCCATAGTCCATGGTCCATGGGCGATTCCTCTCCGCGATTCAATCCATTTCAATATTTTTGCAGCATGCCGGGTTTGAAATTTTTTTTTGTGAGTGTTTTAATCTGTTGTTCCTATGCAGGCTTTGGCCAGGTTGATTCCATTGCAAAGGCCGAAAGCACCCGTATCCAGCCGGCTGCTATCCTTCCCGAAAGTACCCGTACTCAGCCTCCCGTTAACAAAAGAATTGCCGATACATCGCACAATCAATATGCAGATTCGGTTCTGCGCAGCCGGAATGCTATCGCAGCACAATTATTGCGCGACAGCCTGCTCGCAGATTCAATTCGGAAAGCCACTGTAAAAGCTGCTCCTGTTATTATTTACGATACCACAACCTATAAAAAATATGCAACACATCCCTGGCTGCCCCTGAATGCCAGACCGGCGTTTATGTTGATAGATTACCATAAACAGGCTTCCAAGGATGACCTGTTCTATTTAATGGCAGGGATCGTTCTTGTACTGGCTTTTATCAGGGTAACCTTTTCCAAGTATTTCCGTAACCTGTTTCTTTTGTTCAGGCAAACCTCCTTACGGCAAAAACAGACCCGCGACCAGCTTTTGCAGGATAATCTTGCATCACTCTTAACCAATTTCCTTTTTGTGATCAGTGCGGGCCTGTACCTAACGTTGATGGTACGTTACAGGGAACTGAGTGATATTCCTTTCTGGTGGCTTGCGGCAGGTTCCGCTGGAGTGCTGTTGCTGGTTTATCTTGTTAAATACCTGTTTCTTTTATTTACCGGCTGGGTTTTTAACAGCCAGGAAGCAACAGGTTCTTATGTTTTTGTGGTGTTCCTGGTAAATAAAGTGATGGGTGTTTTGCTGATCCCGTTCCTGCTCATCTTTGCTTTTGCGGGTCCGGAACTGGTTAGGGTATCGGTCACCTTATCCATCGGCCTGGTGTTTTTATTACTCGGTTACCGCTATTGGGTTTCTTTTATAGCCATCCGCAGTAAACTGAAAGTGAATGCATTACATTTTTTGCTATACCTTTGTGCTGTTGAATTGCTTCCGTTGGCACTCATCTATAAGGTTTTGATGAACTATTTCAACGGAACTCTTTAATGACGTATTAAGTATTTTTTTTAAAAGAAGTCTGTAATTTTGCACTTTTAGATAACGACGCAGCATGCTAAAGAACGGGTCAAAAAATTCAGTTACGGCCAAAGTAGCAAAAAGGATCTTGATTTCTCAGCCACGGCCTGAAAGCGATAAGTCTCCTTATTTTGATCTGGAAAGGAAATACAATGTTGAATTGTTTTTCCACCCCTTTATCAAACTGGAAGGGATTCCAGCCCGCGAATTCCGCAAACAGAAGATCGATATCATGTATTATTCGGCAGTGATGTTCACCAGCCGGAATGCCATCGACCATTTCTTCCGTATGTGCGAGGAAATGAAAGTGACTATCGGGCAGGATACCAAGTATTTCTGCATCACCGAAGCGGTTGCACTCTATCTCCAGAAATTTATTCTCTATCGCAAACGCAAAGTGTTCTATGGCGCAGATGGCACCAACAAGAGCATGTTTGATGTGATCAATAAACACAAAGAGAACGAGAAGTTCCTCTACGTATGCAGCGAGAACCAGCAGGATAACGAGATCGTGAACTGGCTCAGGAACAATAAATGCGAATACCAATTAGGTTTCATGTACCGTACCATCAGCAACGATATTAAAGAAATACTGACCGCAAAAGATTTTGATGTGATCTGTTTCTTCACGCCAAGCGGTGTAAAAAGCCTGTATGATAATTTCCCCGGCTTTAAACAGAACGGAACCGTGATCGGCGCTTTTGGTAACAATACCTCAAAAGCAGTAGAAGATGCGGGGCTGGCACTCGAGATCAAAGTACCTTCACCACAAAAACCAAGTATGGTAGCTGCACTTGATCAGTTTCTTTGCAGTACGGTACCGACGAAAAAATAAGTAACGATCATTGAATAATGATATTCGAGGCTGCTTCTAAAAAGCAGCCTCTTTTTATTTGAAGCAATGGCACGCGGATGACGCAGAAAAACGGGTTATAACTGATCTGATCCGTGCACATCCGTTTTTTCCGCGTCATCTGCGTGCCATTCTTTTGAAATTAAACGGGCTTGCCATTTGTAAACGCTTGCTTAATTTTAATATCCCTATGACACATACAAATCATCTCATACACGAAACAAGCCCTTATCTCTTACAGCACGCGCACAATCCTGTAAACTGGTATCCATGGGGAGAAGAAGCATTACAGAAAGCGAAGGCGGAAGATAAACCGATACTTGTGAGCATCGGCTATGCAGCCTGCCACTGGTGCCATGTGATGGAACGCGAAAGTTTTGAGGATGAAAGCACGGCGGCATTGATGAATGAATATTTCGTCAACATAAAGATTGACAGGGAAGAACGCCCCGATCTCGATCATATTTACATGGATGCAGTGCAGGCCATGAGCGGCGGTGGCGGTTGGCCACTCAACGTTTTTTTAACACCAGAAACAAAACCTTTTTTTGGCGGCACCTATTTCCCACCGGTAAGGGCCTATGGACGTACAAGCTGGAAAGAAGTGTTGGAAAGCATTCACAAAAGCTATGTAGAGAAAAAAGAAGAGGTTATTTCCCAGGCCGAAAATCTTACCTCGCATCTGCTTACTGCCAATTCGTTCGGTATACAAAAGCCCGGGGAAACTGTTTTGTTTTCTGATGAACAATTGCAAACCATCGCCGGCAATATTCTTGTGAATGCCGATAAGGAATGGGGCGGTTTTGGACAGGCGCCGAAATTTCCGCAAAGTTTTTCTATTCAATACCTTCTGCGTCATTATCATTTTGCAAATGATGAAATTGCTTTGCAGCAGGCATTACTCAGTCTTGATAAAATGATCGATGGCGGCATCTATGATCAGCTTGGTGGCGGTTTTGCGCGATATAGTACAGACGCAGAATGGCTCGCGCCTCACTTTGAAAAGATGCTGTACGATAATGCATTGCTCGTGAGTGTACTATCGGAAGCGTACCAGATCACCTATCAACCACAATACGCAAACACCATCCGCCACACACTCGCCTTTATTGAAAGGGAAATGCTTAGCAATGAAAATGGTTTCTATAGCGCACTGGATGCCGACAGTGAGGGTGTGGAAGGAAAATTCTATACCTGGAGCAAAAACGAGATTGAGGAATTGCTGGGAGAGGATGCCCCCGTTTTTTCTTCTTTTTATGATGTAACAGAGAATGGTAATTGGGAACATACCAATATTCTCCGCGTAACAAAACCATTGGAAACCTTCGCGGAAGAAAATAATATCCCGGTTAACGAACTGCAGCAAAAATTTTCTGCCTGCCGCGAAAAACTGATGGAATACCGAAGCAAAAGGATCCGTCCATTACTAGATGATAAGATATTGCTGGGCTGGAATGCATTACTCAACACGGCCTATTCAAAAGCCTATGCAGCCCTGGGTGATGAATCCTATAAAGCAATGGCCATCCGCAATATGTCGTTCATCGAAACAAAACTGTGTGATAAAGAGGGAACCTGGTATCATACCTACAAGAACGGCGCACGCATCCCGGCATTTCTTGATGATCTTGCTTATCTTATTCAATCTTATATTCATTTGCAGGAGATCACCGGCGTTGGCGAATATTTAATAAAAGCGCAGAAACTTACCGAGAAGGTCATCGCACATTTTGAAGAGCCGGAAAGCGGTTTCTTTTTCTACACCAACAAAGAACAGGCAGATGTGATCGTTCGTAAAAAAGAAGTGTATGATGGAGCTGTACCGAGCGGTAATGCAGTAATGGCGCACAACCTCTTGTATTTGTCTATTGTTTTCGATCATCCTGAATGGGGGGAAAGGGCCCGTACTATGGTTAGTTCTTTATCCAAAGCCATATTGAAATATCCCGGATCGTTCGGTGTATGGGCACTTGCGCAGCAGCTGGTAACGCAGGGAATTGTTGAGATTGCAATTACGGGGCAGCAGGCTAAAACATTTTTGTGTCCTGTATTGAGGAAGTTCTTACCCAATAAGATTCTTCAGGCAGAAGAAACTAATTCATCCTTTTTCCCGTTATTAGCAGGGAAAACAAGTGGGGAACAGGACAGGACAACCTTCTATCTATGTAAAAATTATGCCTGCAAGGCTCCTTTTTATACTATAGAACAGCTTTTAGCAAATGTGTAACAAATGATTGTATTAATTTGTATCATGACAGTGGTTTCCGATCTCTTCCATTAGAAAGAAACCTTATTTGTAGTATCCTGACTTTAAAATTTGTAGTATCTGATCAAATTTTACCTAGTAGTCGTTTTTCTTGGGAACAAATTTGCAAAATCGGCCTAACTGCCGATGGAAAACTTATATTTGTCACTGTCATAAAATCAGTTTCATAAGATGAAAGGGTATTTAAGAAACATCGCATTAGGAGCTTTTTGTCTAAGCCTCGGATCCTGCTTTCTGAAAAAAAGCGGTAAAGGAACTCGCCTGCCTGATGATGGGCAACTGCACGGCGTTGCACCAACGGCTTTCAAAAGCATGAATCCTCCGCGTAATATGGTATATGTGCCGCCGGGAACATTCCATCTTGGGCCAAGTGATGAGGATATCAGTTACAACAATACCACCCGTAACCGCCAGGTTTCGATACCGGGTTTCTGGATGGATGCAACTGAGATCACCAATGATGATTACCGGCAGTTTGTGAAATGGACAACCGATTCCCTTGCAGCTAAAATATTATTTGGACAGGGCATCACTAATCCAGATGATACCTCGGCAGCTGACTGGAAGAAAATGGCTACTCTTAGATGGGACAGGAATACAATGGAGAAGCTTAATGAACTGATGTTAGCACCCGATAACAGGATCTCTGGAAAAGTAGAGATCGATCCTGATAAGATCAAATACCATATTGAATATTTTGACCTTCCTGCTGCTGCAAAAAGAGAGAACGCGGGTCTTCCAAGAAGTAATTTCATCAGGAAAGGTGACCAGGCTATTTACCCGGATACCCTCGTTTGGATCAGGGATTTCTCTTATTCGTATAACGAACCGCAAACCAGGAAGTATTTCTCACACCCTGCCTATGGAAAATACCCTGTAGTGGGTGTTAACTGGAAACAGGCCATGGCTTTCTGCCACTGGAGAACACATTACCAGAATAGCTTTCTTGAAAAACACAAATTTGCTGTAGATGGTGATTACCGTTTGCCAAGTGAATCAGAATGGGAATATGCCGCCCGTGGTGGTTTAACCAATTCTATGTTCCCATGGGGTAACCCTTACCTGAGGAACAAGAAAGGCTGTTTATTAGCTAATTTCAAACCCGGTCGTGGTAACTATGCCGAAGATGGCGGTTTCTACACGGTTCCTGTAAATGCATACTGGCCTAACCAATATGGCCTCTATAATATGTCGGGTAATGTGGCCGAATGGACCGGCTCTTATTTCTACGAAGGTGCTTACAATTTCATGGCCGATATGAGCCCTGATATCAGGTACGAGGCGAAAGATTCTGATCGTCCGAGGGAGAAAAGAAAAGTAGTGCGTGGCGGAAGCTGGAAAGATGTTTCTTATTACCTGCAGGTAGGAACACGTAACTATGAGTACCAGGATACAGCGAAATCCTATATCGGTTTCCGTTGTGTGATCGATCTTTCACCCAGACAGAAAAAATAACAACGATAGCCTGTAAGCATATTTCATTAAAAACTTATTGATAAAAATACTGGTCCCCGCGGTACACCGTGGGGACCAGTCCCCACAGTACTGTGGGGACGCTAATTTAAAATCTAAAAATCAGAAAAATGGCAGCTGCAATTCCTCCAAAGATTTCCAAATGGTTTGATGTATTCGTATCTGTTGCTGCGGCAGTAGTTATCTACGGTGCATTGCAAAAATTGTTACACTCACCTATCGCAGATTTTATGTTGAAAGTGGGTTTGACAGTGGAAGCTGTGATCTTTTTGGGATATGGTGTACTATACCTTATTTATCCCGCTATTGACGACCATGAGGTACATCTTCCGGGTGGAGCAAAAGCAGCCAAAGGAAATTCTGCATTGGATAGCCTTGATAAAATGCTGGAAGATGCCAATATCAATGAAGATTCATTGGCAAAACTGAGTGCTGGTTTTCAGCGTTTGAATACAAGTGTTGCACAGATCGCCGATATCAGCGATGTGGCAAAATCTACCACTGCTTTCTCAGCAAAAGCAAATGAAGCAACTGCAGCATTGGCCAGCGTGAAAGATGCGGCAAATACCGCGAGCCAGTCTTTATCTGGTTTCCACGGCATTTCTGAAAGCTCTAAATTATTCCATGAGCAGATGCAGTCAATGAATAAGAACCTGTCTTCTTTAAATACAATTTATGAACTGGAACTGCAGGAAGGCAATAATCACCTGAAAGCATTGAACCAGTTCTATGGTAAACTGAACGAAGCTTCTACCGCCATGGCAAGCAGCGCCGATGATGCAGTAAGGGCAAAAGAACAGATTGCAGCACTGGCAAACAATTTAGGAAAACTGAACCAGTTGTATGGCAACATGCTTACAGCTATGCAGGGAAGATAAGCGCGGTAGTTACCGGTAAACCCAATTGTAAAAACGCAGGTTTTAAAAATATAAGATAGAATGTCATTACCCAAGGAGCCGCGGCAAAAGATGATCAACATCATGTACCTGGTGCTAACCGCACTGCTGGCACTGAATGTATCTGCCGAAATATTAAACGCATTCAAGATCGTTGATGGCAGTTTGAATTCTGCAAGCGGCATTGCTGATAAAAAAACCGCTGACATATTTAAGTCGTTCCAGCGGAAAAAAGAAGATCCTAAAACAAGAGAGAAAGCCGAGCAATGGCTTCCTAAAGCAGAGCAGGCACAAAAGCTTGCACAAACAGCTTACCAATACATTGAGAACCTGAAAAAAGAACTTAAGCAGGAAGCAGATCTGAAAGTAGTAGAAGGAAAAGAAGAATATAAAGAAGATGATCTGGAAGCTGCAACCCGTTTGTTCATCTCACGTCCGCCAGACGGGAAAAACAAAGGCAAGGATCTGTTTGATGTGCTTAATAATTTCAGGAACGAGCTGATCAAAATAGATACAGGTATTGCTAAAGAAGTGGTGCCAAATCTTCCGATAGATCTGCGCGATTTCAAAACAGGAAAGATCCCGACAACAACAGAGGAGAAAGAAGCCTGGGCATATAGTTATTTTCACATGACGCCAACCATCGCCAGTGTTGTTATCTTAAGTAAGTTTCAAAACGATATCAAGAACAGCGAAGCACAGGTGGTTGAATATTGCCACAAAGAAATTGGCGAGGTGGAAATCATTTATGATGAGTTTGCAGCCCTTGCCAACAGCAATTCTCAATACCTGATGCCGGGTGAAGAACTCGTGATCACTGCAGGTGTGGGTGCATTCAGTAAAGCAGCGAGGCCAACAGTTACCATCGATGGCTCGAACGTAGCACTGAAACCCGATGGATCTGCGGAATATAAAACAACAGTTGGTAATCCCGGATCTTATACTAAAAAAGTACGAATCAGTTTTACAAAACCTGATGGAACAACCGGTACACAGGAGAAAGAAATTAAGTACACGGTTGGGGTAGCTTCAGGATTGGTTGTATCAACAGACAAAACCAGGGTATTCTATATAGATCTTCCCAACGAATTAAGTGTGAATGGCGGTAGTGGTGATGAAAAAAATACGGTATCTGTAGAAGGACCGGGTGTAAGCATGGAAAAGAAGGGTGCCGGTAATTATGTTGTAACATGTAAGAACCTGGGTACTGCTACTGTGGTCGCTTCAGATGGTAAGAAAACGCTGAGGATCGCTGTCCCTATTAAACCGGTTCCACTTCCATTGGCTACAGTGGGTGGTAAAGCAGGTGGTGGAAATATGGGCGCAAACCAGTTCCGTGTACAAAAAGGTGTGGTTGCTGACCTAAAAGATTTCGTTTTTGAAGGCGTTAAATACGACGTGGTTTCTTTTACCATCGTATGTACCGGTAAAGGATTTGAAGAAAGCGGTTTTGGTTACGAAGAAGTACAAGGCGCTTATTTCAATGCACCTGCCCAGGCGCTGATGAGAAGATTACAACCGGGTTCTACTGTAATCATCGATGAGATCAAAGTAAAAGGACCGGGTGGTATCAGGAAATTAGATCAAAATATTTCGTTTACTCTTCAATAAATGTGTGTATGAAAAAGGTATTCTCTTTTGGCTTATTCGTTGTGCTGGCTTTTGCAGCAGGAAACGCGAATGCGCAATCCGGGTATAACAGAGGTAAAACAACACCCAAGGATAGCGCCGCGGCCAAACAGCCGGCTGCAACACCGCAACAGCCCACAACGTCACCAGCTAGTACCGGAAATGCTGCTGCACCGGCGACCGTTCGTTTTGATACAACCAATACAGGTGGCTTTGACGCAAAACCCGAGATCTCCCTGCGTAACAATTATGCAGTAGACAGGAGCCAGGTAAAAGACAGGAAACCGCTGGAGTATGAGCACCTGCGCGATGATGATAACCTATGGAGTGAATTTATCTGGAGAGAGATCGATGCGCGTGAAAAAGCAAACCAGTCTTTCATGTATCCCGGCAAAGATGATAATGGCGATCAACATTTCTTCTCTATCGTCCTGAATGCCATTAAAAATGACAGCGTGGTTGCGTTCTCATCCGATAATGACCGTTTCACTACACCGCTTACGATGGACCAGGTATTTGCACAAGCGGGAAGCACGTATGATACGGTTGATGTACCGGATCCGCAAACCGGAGCCGTTGAGCGCATTGTAACTAAAAAGCCTAAGTTCAGCCTGGATTCTGTATATACTTTCCGTATCAAAGAACAGGTGATCTTCGATAAAGAAGCCAGCCGTTTGTTTACAAGGATCATTGGTATTGCACCTATTGCAAAACAAGTACTCGGCAGCACCGGTAAATCAGCAGCACGTGTATTGTTCTGGATCTATTATCCGGACCTGCGAAGAACACTCGCAAAAACTGATGTCTATAATCCGAAGAATTTTTCCAGTCGCATGACGTGGGAGGAATTATTTGAGAGCAGGTACTTTACAAGTTATATCATCAAATCAAGCGCTAACAATCCAAATGACAAATACCTGAATGCGATGATCAAAGATCCGTTGTTCCGTTTGCTTGAAGGAGAGAACATTAAGACGAGGATCTTCAATTATGAGCAGGATTTGTGGCAGTACTAGAATTAAAAAACACTTAAATATCAATTAAAAAAGAGGCTTTTATGCCTCTTTTTTAGTTATTATACTACAAGCATCCAAATTAGTTGTCTAAACAATTGGAGATATCATTACAATCCTTATCTTCGTTACGGTTTTTCATAGGATATTGGATTTTAAAACGGGGCTGGATTTTTATCCTGGCCCCTTTTTTATTTTAGAAGCAGCTGTGAGCTATGAGCCATGAGCGGCGAGCTTGCTTCATTTTTTCCTTATGATTTGTATTCTTAATGATGAAACCGGTTCTGGCTCACAGCTCGCGGCTTGCCTTTCAAGATTCAAAAGCTTTTCTCAACAAGACTGCTTTCGCTTTTCCAACAACTACTGCCAATTCCTCCTCCGTTCTCTCTTTGATCTTCTTTACTGATTTGAATTCTTTCAATAATTGCTGTATGGTTTGTTCGCCAATGCCGCTGATCTGTTCAAGCTCGTTCTTAAAAGTTCCTTTTGATCTTTTATTCCGGTGAAAAGTGATCCCGAAACGATGCACTTCATCGCGGATACGTCTTACCAGTTTTAAACTATCACTGTCCCAGGGCAATTTGAACGATTCGCTGTCGCCTGGAAAGAAAAGTTCTTCTTCATTCTTTGCCAATCCCACAACGGTTGTCTTGCCTGCCAGCCCCAGCTCTGTAATACTCTCCATAGCGGCACTCAGCTGCCCTTTACCGCCATCAATGATGATGAGCTTCGCAAGAGGTTGTTCTTCTGCCAGCACGCGTTTATAGCGTCTGTAAACCACTTCTTTCATGGTAGCAAAATCATTGATGCCCTCAACCGTCTTTACATTAAAATGGCGGTAATCGTTTTTAAAAGGCATACCATCCTTAAAACACACCATGGCCGAAACAGGGTAGCTTCCCTGGAAATTGGAGTTATCAAAACATTCGATATGATCCGGTACTTCCGGAAGGTGTAAATACTGCTGTAACTCGTACAACACTTTCTTCTTTTCCTTATCCGTTTTGCCCTCGAGGTGAAGCGTTCTTTTCTTATTGAGTTCTTCTTTGAAATAGGTAACATTCTTGACGGATAGGTCCAGCAATTTTTTCTTATCGCCGGCTTTCGGAATTGTCACAGCAATTTCTTTGTCGGGATAATCGATGACAAATGGAACGATGAGTTCATTCGCCAGGCTGTTAAAAGAACTTCTCAGCGTGCCTATCGCGAAGCTCAATACTTCTTCTTCGGTTTCTTCCAGTTTGGTCTCTAATGGTACCGTATGCGTTTGAACGATGGTCCCATTCTGGACCATTAAATAATTTACATAGGCCCAGTTGTCTTCTTTCAAAATAGAGAATACATCAATATTCGAAAGATGGCTACTCACAATTACGGACCTGGAACGATAGTTTTCCAGGTGTTCTATTTTTTTTCTTACCAGTTCTGCTTTCTCAAAAGATAACTGCGCTGCATACTGCTGCATTTCTGCTTTAAAATGGTTGATCACAGAACCCAGGTTCCCTTTTAAAATGTTTCGTACCTGCTGTAATCCTTCATGGTAATCTTCTGCCGATTGCAAAGCTTCGCAGGGGCCTTTACAGTTTCCCAAATGATATTCGAGACAGACTTTGAATTTTCCTTTCTGTATGTTCTGGTCTGTCAGGTTCAGTTTACAGGTTCGCAGCGGAACAAACTGTTTGATAAAACTGATCAGGTCGCGCACTTTACCCGCCGAGGTAAAAGGGCCCAGGTATTCCGATCCGTCGTTGATCTTTTTCCTTGTTAAGAATATCCTTGGGAAAGGTTCTTTTTTGATAACGATATACGGATAGCTCTTATCATCCTTTAAATTGATATTGTACCGCGGCTGGTATTCTTTAATGAGGGAGTTTTCAAGTAGAAACGCATCCTGTTCAGAATCCACGATCGTGAACTCTATGCGGTGGATGCGTTGTACAAGTTCATGCGTTTTATAAGTAGTAAATGTTTTTGAAAAATACGAGCCCACTCTTTTCCGCAATTCCTTTGCCTTGCCTACATACAATAAAGTTCCACCCGCATCATAGTATTTATAGATGCCGGGATGACCGGGAATGGTATGTGCTATTTTTTGAAATTGCTCTGAAGTCATATGGGCCAGCTGTTGCTTGTTACAGCGCTTTTAACAATTAGAAGTCTGGAGTCAGAAGACTGGAGTCGGGCTGCCGTGTTTTTAAAGTAACTATGAATTGCGTGAATCCAACTACAGTCTCCAGACTTCTAACTTCAGACTAAACCTCATGGTTTGTCGTTCCAGTTTATATAATTACGTTCCTCCGAAGTATAGCCTCCTTTTGTTGTCAATGTTCTGTTTACCTGGAAACTTTTGTTGGCTTTCCAGTTGCATTGTTCTTTGATGGTGGTATCGCCCTTCATGTATTCCGAGCGGATAAAGATCCGTTTTACGATACTGGTTTGTTCATCGAGTAAAACATCTATACTCTGCACTTCTGTTTTGCCATCGGAAGATTGATAATTGAGTGTGTTGCTCCCTGTACTCTGGTCGTTAAAAACAGTTTCTTTGAATAAGGCTTTGTCTTTTGAGAAAGATGTTTCCCTGTTCAAAAAGATGCCTGCCAGTTCAATAAACCGATCTTTTGTAAGCGCAGCCGAATCTTTTTTTCCATCTTTAACTGTGATCTTATAGAGTGGAAAATTGCGCAGGTCAACATATTGGATCTGCTCCTGTAAAAAACTTCTCAATGGATAAAATGTTGCTGTATCCGCCACTTTTACAGCTGCCTGTTTTTTGGGTTCGGGCGTATTGCAGGAGGAAAGAATCAATATAAAAACAACAAAAAATGATGCAAATAGTTTCATGCGCTAAAATTATTCAATCATAATCAATAACTCATATTCTTCTTTAGCTGTTAGCCGTTAGCAAAAGCCTAATACCTAATGGCAAAAGCCTAACACCTTCTTATGTTTTAAATTATTTGATCTGGTGGGTAAAACCCAAACGCACCCCATAATCCATTAGGTATTCCTTGATAGGATAGAGGTTGGAATAAGTGGGTAAATGCTGGTACCTGATCTGTGGTCCGATCTGCCAGGAAGAAGCCCCGGTCTTATAAGTAAGGTTAAGTCCTACACTTGTATTGATGTTCCATTTGCGGATGAAATCTCCTCCGTCTGCATAGTGTTTGTAATCCGTTGAAAGCAGGTAGGTATTGTTGTTAAGCGTCATGGTAGGTTGTACCGACGCCTCGGTATTGATGCCGAAATGCCTGCCCTGTATCACATCCCATTGTAAGCCGATAGGAATGGATAACTGGTACACTTTATTATCAAGTTCTGTTTTCTTATAACCTGTATTGTTATTATAAGGAGAATAAAAATTAATGGTCTCAACTCCTTTGTAATTGATCAGTGATAAAGAAGCCAGGTCATTCGTGCGCGACTGGAATGTTTCAATATAATACTGTCTTACATTCAGCTGAACACCTGTTTTGAATTTCAATCTTCCACCCATGTTATATAAAACAGCGAATCCTATTTCAAAACCCATAGCTGGTCTGTGTCTTACCACATCGTTTACATCTGTTGAGTAATTAGAACTCAATGGTACAGAAGCTGTGGCTACTGAAACCGATGGCTGTATCACTTCTTTTACTTTTTCATCAGACAATCTTCTGTAGCTGGTAGAAGGTGTTACATAAAACTGGAAGCCGAATTTTGAATTGCGTGGTTTGGGAACGCTTCTTACATAATCAAAATCTCTCAGGAACTCATCAACAGAAGCATGCATCATCTCAGGTTTTTTCAACTGATCGGCGGCAGGTTGTTCAGTGATTTTTTCCAATGGTAGTGTGTTTGCAACAGGTCCTGTTGTTGTTTCTTCGGGAACCGTTGCGCCGGCTGCTGTCAATGTGTATTGCAGGCTGGCATGCGATACAGCAGGTGTTTTATTGATAAGCTTTGCTGTATAGTTTGTATTTGAACGTTCTGTGGTAATGGCTGTTTTTACAGGAACGGCCGCATCATCTATCGCTGTGTTCCTGGTAATGAGTGCTTCAACAGCTGCTTCTTCTTTGATAAATGCAAATGTTTCAGCTGTTAACTGTGCAGGTGCGATCTTTTGGAAATAATCGTTGGCAGGAGTTGTTGTTTCTGCGGTTGCATCATTTCCCGCATTAACTGTTTTGTTTTGCAACTGTGGTGTTGAAACCAATGCAGTTAACGGTTTATCAGGATGATTATTCAGTAAAGTAGAAATGGTTAATGCGGTAATAATAAAGAGTGAAATAAAAGTAAGTGCGGGCCAGGCTCTATATCCATGTAATTCCGTACGTATATTCTTCCAGATATGGTCTGAAGGATACATTCGGTGCTGTTTTACCTCTTCCTGTAAAAACTGCTCAAGTTCGTCGTCCTGGTAAAATTTGTTATCCATATAAAAACGCAATCAAAAACGCTACTTATTTTTCAATGCCGCCAACCAGTTGAATTCCTCTTTTGGTTTTTCGATGATCTTTTTCCTGATGAGGATCATTTCCAACATGGCTTTCGACCTGGTATATTGGCTCCGGCTGGTGCTCTCTTCTATATCAAGCATTTCGCCGATCTCTTTGTGACTGTAACCTTCGAGTGCATACAGGTTAAGAACTGTCCTGTATCCAACCGGTAACAGCCTGATGCATTCAATGATCTGCCGCGCCTGCATGATAGAAGGAACGGTCTCTTCTCTTACCTGTAACGAATTGGCATAGGCGAGGTCAACACTTTCGTTGAACTTTTTATGCTTCTTCAAAAAATTGATACAGGTATGTACAATGATCCTCCTGATCCAACCTTCAAAGGCGCCCTTGTTCTGAAATGTATGTATCTGGGTAAAAACTTTGATGAACCCTTCCTGTAACATATCTTCTGCATCCTCGCGGCTCTGCCCGAACCTGTAACATACGCTTAGCATTTTAGGGCTATAGCGGTTATACAATTCGCGTTGCGCTGCGGCATCGTTATGTAAACAGCCGGTGATGATGGCTTGTTCCGTCATGAAGGGGGAGTGTTTACCCTAAATATATGACATTAATACCTTTCTAATGCTGCTTTTCCCCATCAAAATTCTGTATGGACGGGGGTTTCCACAGTTTTAAGGGGTGGAAAAGCTATGGGCCGCGGGCTATGAGCTTTGAACGGTTCTTCCGGCTCACAGCTCACGGCCCATAACTCACAGCTTTTTTTCCTCCCGAAGCAGCGTCCATCCCTCAGCCGGTATCTCTTTAACACCTTAGTAACAGACTTATGGACAGAAGAGCTTTTTTAAGATCCAATATCCCTTCTTCTGCTCCACACACCACAAAAAATATCCCCGCGCCGCCACCCAATGGCGGCCTGACGGCATATAACGGTGTGTGGACAGAGAATGAAGTGATACACTTACTTAAACGAACCATGTTTGGGGCGATGAAGGCGGATATTGATTATTTCAAAACAAGAACCTTCCAGCAATCGGTAGATGAGATCCTAAATCCCACGGCGCCACTTCCCGATTCGCCGCTGAAAGAATACGCCACACCCACCAATGCAACCACACCCGATACCAATGTGCCCCAGGGTACTACCTGGGTACTCGACCCGAGTACGGATGGAACGGTGAACAGTTTACGTATAGCTTCTTTTAAAAAATGGTGGATGGGCGTAATGATCAACCAGGATAGGAGCATCCGCGAAAAAATGCTGCTTTTCTGGCACAATCATTTTGCTACAGAAACCAATGTGGTTGGCAATGCGCAATTCATATATGCACACCATTTATTATTGCGCACCTACGCATTGGGAAATTTCAAATCGTTAACACGCGCTGTAACGATAGACCCAGCGATGCTGGTTTACCTGAATGGCGAAAAAAATACAAAGAGCGCGCCCGATGAAAATTACAGCCGTGAATTACAGGAGTTATTCTGTTGCGGCAAAGGCCCGGATTCATTGTATACCGAAGCAGATGTATTGGCAGCAGCAAAAGTTTTAACGGGATGGAAGGTTGATGCGTTAACATTATCGCCAGGTTTTGTTCCCCAGCGGCATGATACAACCAACAAACAATTCTCCGCATTTTATAGCGATACGGTTATACAGGGAAAAACAGGTGCCACGGCAGGCGATGAAGAATTAGACGCATTACTGAATATGATCTTCGCTACACAGGAAGTTGCCAAATATATATGCCGCAGGCTATACCGCTGGTTTGTATATTATGATATTGATGCTACGGTGGAAGCTGCCATCATCACCCCATTGGCCGATCTCTTCCGCATAAATAATTACGAGATAAAACCGGTATTAAATGTGCTGTTAAAGAGCGAACATTTTTTTGATGCACTTGCCAAAGGTTGTCTGATCAAAAGCCCCGTTGAACTCGTAGTAGGCACCTGCCGTGAATTCAATGTTACTTTTCAGCCGGCAACTGATTATATTTCCAATTATGGTTTGTATAGCTATCTCGCTACCTGGACCGCGAACATGCAGCAGAATATCGGCGACCCGCCTGACGTAAGTGGCTGGAAAGCGTATTACCAGGCCCCACAGTTTTATGAAGTATGGATCAACAGTGATACGCTTCCCAAACGCAACCAGTTTACCGATATCATAACACAGACAGGCTACACATTCAATGGCAAAAAAATCATGGTTGATGGGGCGGAGTTCGCGAAAACACTTTCAAATCCCGGCGATCCGAATATACTGATCGATGATATCCTAAAAATTATTTACCGCATAGATATTTCGGCAGTATCCAAACTACAGTTAAAAACAGATATTCTTTTGGGTGGCCAGTCGAGCGATTATTACTGGACGGATGCATGGAACCTGTTCATATCCACCCCCGGTAACACAGCAAATACCAATACGGTAAAAAGCCGCCTGCGCGACCTGTTGAAATATTTTATGGACCTGTCAGAATACCAATTAGCCTAAAACCGTGCATGATGAAAAGAAGAGATTTTTTACGCAATACTTCCACCGGTGTGTTACTGCCTTCTTTGTTAAGCGGATTCTCATTCCGTGCATTTAGTGCTGATTCGGCTATTATGAAATCACTGTTACTACCGGTAACAGAAACAGATCATGTGTTCGTAATCATACAACTGAATGGCGGCAATGATGGATTGAATATGGTAGTACCTATCGAGAACTTCAGCAATTATGTAAATGCAAGACAAAATATTTATATCCCTGAAAAATCATTGCTGGCACTGAATGGTAAGGCAGGATTACACCCTTCGATGGTCGGTTTAAAAGCTATGTATGATAATGACCGGTTGAAAGTGGTGCATTCTGTAGGGTACCCGCAACCCAGTTTTTCACATTTCCGCGCAACAGATATCTGGATGAGTGGGAGCGACAGCAAGGAGGTAGTAAACAGTGGCTGGGCAGGGCGTTATCTCAATTATGAATATCCCAATTTCCCCAATGGCTATCCCAATGCGACCATGACGGATCCATTGGCCATACAGATCGGTTCCGCTACTTCTTTGGCGTTGCAGGGTCCCGCAGTAAGTATGGGAATGAGCATCAGTAATACCAGTAATTTTTATAACCTGATCAATGGTATACAGGATCCGGCACCGGATACACCGGCAGGTAAGGAACTCAGTTTTATCAGGATGGTGGCGCAACAAACGCAGCAGTACGCAACGGTTATCAAAGATGCGGCTACTAAAACAGTGCAGCAGGTTAGTTACCCGATAAAAAATTCTTTGGGCGACCAGTTAAAGATCGTTGCAAGACTGATCAGAGGCGGTTTGAAGACAAGGATCTATATGGTGAACTATGGAGGGTTTGATACACACTCCGCACAGGTTGACAGCACCGATACGACTAAAGGAAGTCATGCAAATCTTTTGATGAATGTAAGTGATGCGATCAAAGCGTTCCAGGATGACCTTAAATTTCTTCAGATAGAAGACAGGGTAGTGGGGATGACTTTTTCTGAATTTGGAAGAAGGATCAAAAGCAATGGCAGTGAAGGAACGGATCATGGTTCTGCTGCTCCCTTATTTCTCTTCGGTAAAAATGTAGTGGGTGGTGTATTGGGCGATACGCCGGTACTTCCTGCGAATGCAACAGTAAACGATAATATTCCTTTTCAATATGATTTTCGCAGTGTGTATTCAACCATACTCGCCAACTGGCTATGCGTGAATGATCTTGACCTGCAACAGATCATGCTGAAAAATTTCCAGATCCTTCCATTGGTAAATGGTGGTGGTTGTAAGAAGGCGGTAAATCTTTCGGGTGATACACTGATCAGCAATTATCCCAATCCATTTACCAGTTCAACAGTGATCACTTTCACAACAGCGGGTGGCCATACGCTTATCCAGATCATGGATACCACGGGTCGCGTGATCACTAATCTAATTGATAAAGAATATACAGCCGGAACATATACAGTTGTATTTGATGGCAGTTTTTTACCAACTGGTGTATATTATGCCAGGCTGCAGAATCTTGCTGCGCAACAAGTGAGGGCGATGATCAAAGCACGATAATGTTGAATTTTAAATGTTGAATGCTGAATGAAGCATGTTTTATTGGTTGGGCGGGAACAAAAATATTCCTCACATTCAACATTTAGCATTCAAAATTCAACACAAAATCCTCATTCGTCCTTTTGAACGGACCCCTTCAACCGTTCCTCCTAAAAATCCCCCAAAATTGCCGGATTGAATCTGTTATGAGGGGAAACTCCCTACATTTGCGGCAACGCAACAAAATATTTTTGGCAAGTTCGTCTACCATACATCGTTTATTAGCAGGTATCTGCCTCGTGCTGTTTGCATACAGCATCACGCCGAAAATTGTACTGCATAACCTCGTGGCCAACCACAAAGACGGCAAAACAAAGGCATCATTGCCTGACCGCTATTCCACACAACTCAGCAAATCTTCTTTTAATTGCCAGTGTGATAACCTGATCAGCGAATCACCTTTTGTTGATGAAGTGCCATCGTCTTTTGTACTACTGAAAATATCCTTCGCAGCATATAAAAACGTATTTGTAGAGGAGGTTCACTCTACTCAACGCTACTGTTCTGCACTTCGTGGTCCTCCTGTTTGTTAATGATCATTTATGAAGGGGCCGAGGCCCTTATTTTATCATTAACCTTCTTTGATGTTTTGGCATCAAAAATGTTCATTTACTTATTATGAAAACATTTACGACACATAGGATACTGGCTCTATTATTTTTTTCCATCATAGCAGGTTCATCTTTTGCTTCAGGCATAGATGCTGCCAATTCTTTCCTCAGTGGAAAGGTGACCGATGCGAAAACCGGCATGCCTTTGGCCGGTGCAAGCATTATTCTTCATGAAGCAAAAACAGGTACAGTTTCTGATGAAGCAGGCTTTTACAAAACACCTTCTGTTCCTGCCGGAAAATACCTTGTTGAAGTTTCTTTCCAGGGATATACTTCCATACTGGAAACTGTAAATATTACAGATAACCCGGTGAAAAATTTTGCACTTAAAGAAACGTATATCGAGAATGAAGCCGTTATCGTAACAGGTGTTGCTTCTGCCACAAAAGTGCGACAATCTGCACAGCCCGTATCGATCGTAAAAAAAAGCGAATTGTTGCAAACCAGTTCTACCAATGTGATCGATGCACTGAGCAAACTGGTGCCGGGTGTATCGGGGTTGTCAACCGGCCCGGCTATTTCAAAACCTGTAATACGTGGCCTGGGTTACAACAGGGTAGTAACGATTCATGATGGTGTAAGACAGGAGGGACAACAATGGGGTGATGAGCATGGAATTGAGATCGATGAATACAGTATTCAGAAAATAGAAGTATTAAAAGGCCCTGCATCTTTATTTTATGGTAGCGATGCAATGGCCGGTGTGGTGCACATCATAACAAATGTGCCGGTTGAACAGGGAACGATCAAGGCAAATATTCTTGCAACCTACAATGGCAATAACAGCATGTATGGAGGAAGCGGTAATGTTGCCGGTAATGTAAAGAATGGATTTAACTGGAATATTTACGGTACTTCAAAATCTGCAGGTGACTATCAAAACAAATACGATGGCAAAGTATTCAACAGCCGTTTTTTTGAAAAGAATTTTGGCGGATATATCGGTATTAATAAATCGTGGGGGTACAGCCATATTTTAGTAAGCACGTTTAACCAGAAACTGGGCGTAGTAGAAGGAACAAGGGATAGCATTAATGGAAGATTCCTTGTCTATCCTGAAACCCCTCTCGCACGCGATGTAACACAAGATGAGCTGGATAACCGCAATATGGTTACGCCTTACCAGCAGATCGCTCATTTTAAGATCGCCAGTGATAATAATTTTTCTTTCGGGAGGGACCGCTTGTCTGTAAATATCGGCTACCAACGCAACCAGCGTAAAGAATTTGGCGACCCGCTTGCGAAATATACGCCGGATCTTCATTTTGATCTGCAAACGCTCAATTATAATCTCCAATACAGTTTCGCGGAAAGAACAGGTTGGAAAACATCTGTTGGAGCAACGGGTATGTATCAGCAGAATAGAAATTTAGCCAGTGAAGTATTAATTCCCGAATACAACCAGTTTGATATTGGCGCATTTGTTTACTCCAAGAAAACATTCAACAACAATTTTACAATAAGCGGTGGCGTTCGTGTAGACAGCAGAACGGTAACGGGTAAAACTTATATGGATGGAACCGCGATCAAATTCGCAGGATTCAATAAATCATTTAGCAATATAAGCGGTAGTGTTGGATTAGGTTATAGCGTAAGCGATGCAGTAACACTCAAATTCAACCTGGCCAGGGGTTTCCGGGCACCGAGTGTGAGTGAGCTGGCAAGTAATGGGGCGCATGAAGGAACCAACCGTTACGAGTACGGAGATAATAATTTAAAAACAGAAACTTCTTTCCAGGCAGATGCAGGAATAGATGTTAACTCGCAGCATTTTAATCTTAGCCTCAATGCATTTTACAATAACATACAGAACTATATTTTTTACAGCAAACTCGAAGGTGTTGGAGGCGGTGATTCTTTAGTGAACGTAAACGGCGATAATTTGGCTGCTTTCAAATTCAGACAGGCTGCTGCTACACTGGTTGGTTTTGAAATTAAATTTGACCTGCATCCACATCCGTTGGATTGGCTGCATTTTGAAAATAGTTTTTCTATGGTGGCCGGGCATTTTAATCAAAGCTTCGACGGATCAAATAAATTACCTTTTGTTCCTTCACCACGTTTAGAAAGTGAACTGCGTGCAGATTTCAATAAAGCGGGAAAGGATTTCCGCCGTATGTATTTCAAATTTGAAATGGATCATGTGAATACACAGACCCGCGTATTCACTGCGTATGATACGGAAACGCCAACAGAAGGCTACACCGTATTTAATATCGGAACCGGAACGGAAGTGATGAGTAAAGGCAAACAACTATTCAGCGTTAATCTTTCTTTGAATAATTTATTTGATGTGGCATATCAAAACCATCTCAGCCGTCTGAAATATACCGATGTGAATGTGCTCACAGGAAGAAGCGGCGTATTTAATATGGGCCGCAATTTCAGCGTGAAAGTGAATATACCGTTAGAGTTTAAAGTGAAATGATCGTGAGTGGTGAGTAGTGAGTAGTGAGTGGGGATGCATGTTTAGCGTTCATTACTCACGATTCACAACTCACCACTCTTTGTTCACATGCAATGATTATTTAATCGTGACCCTTACACCAAGAAATCCTCTTATACCCTGATTGGGTGCATAAACATATGATGGATCAAAAGTTAATGCGTAGGGATTGTTGGCTGTAGCCATTACCTGGCCATTGCTGCCAAACTTGACTTGCTTATCAAACGGATCATTGGTGCGGGCAATGATAAAGGGGTTGTCTTTGTTGGGTGTCCAGTTCAATAAATTTTTTACACCCGCATAAATCCCGATATTTTTTAACCCTGTATAGGTGAATTGAATATTCTGAATACTCCACCAGGGTGAAAAAGGTTTTCTCGGATCGCTGTTTCCCAATAATGGTAAGCGCATAGGGCTATAAACATTACCTGTATAGTCTATCGCCAGGTCTGCTTTTTCTATTTTATAAGAAACAGCCCAGGTTCCTGTAAATTTTTCAGTCAGGATTTGTTGTTGGGTAATACCATTTTCTGTGAGCGTGTTATCCATGAGCGTACCACCCGCGATAACCTTTATGCCATTGGCAAAAGCCATATCCATGTTTAAAGTAATGCCCTTGCTAACAGCATGTCCCTGCAGGTTATCATAAATTATTTTATTTGGATCGCTGTCAAAATCCCCTACAATGCGGTTGTTGAAATACGTGTAAAATGCGGATATATCCAATCCTATATGTGTTCCGCCTGCGAATATTTTTTTGATATAATTAAGGTTGGCATTATAAGATCGCTCGGGCTTCAATTCATTTTTTATTTCCACGATCCTCGCGCCTGTTAGTGCCGCATGGTCCTCTGTGAACAGGTTAACAACTCTGAAACCTGTACCTGCATTCAAACGCAGAATATTTTTTTCATTAATGGTCCATTTGTAAGCAAAGCGCGGCGTAATGATATTGCCGTGATAGTTATTGTGATCATAGCGGAGACCCAACAATAGTTTGTGGGCAGCGCTAATGGAAATCTCATCCTGTAAAAAAATGCCTGGCAGCCAGGTTTTTTGAGGTTTGTTCTGGGGCTTTACTGTGTCTGCGGTTGCAGTGCCTGGCGTGTTATCATCATAATACGTATATCGTAAGGCGGCACCAGTAAGCAGGTCATGAATGCCCGCTCTTTTATCCCAGGTTACCTGCGCAAATGCGATCTGTTGTGTGGCAATGTAAGGGATGACGCCATATACGCTGTTTTGGTCATGGTTGTTGTATGAAAACGAGAGCATTAATTTCTCTACAGAAGGAAGCTGGTAATTACCGAGCAGTTCCCAGCGTTTGGTATAAATACTTTCTCCATAAACACTGTCGCCACCACGGAATGTTTTATTCCAGCGCATATCTCCACCCCACCTGTCTTCATACATATATCTCGTTGCCAGGCTGAAGAGGCGATCCTGTTTTCGTTGAAAGGTCCATTTTTGAAAAACAGAGATCCTGTCCTGCAGGGTCATATCGGTAAAATTATCATTGTTATGATCGACCCTGTTTTGAAAATTGAAATAATTTATCCCCGTGAGAACAATTGCTTTTTTACCGGCATTTAATTTGAAAGCAAGGTCCGTATTCACTTCACCCCATGTAGTTGCGAAAACATCAGCGGTAAAAAGGGAAGCGTTTTGCGGTTTTTTGGTAATAATATTGATCAGGCCTCCCACTGCTTCACTGCCGTATAAAGAGGATGCGGGACCCTTCACTATTTCCATCCTTTCTATCAATGAATTGGGGATACCTGCCAGGCCATATACAGTAGATAAAGAACTTACAATAGGCATGCCATCGATCAAAACCATGGTATACGGGCCCTCAAGACCATTGATATGAATATCGCCTGTATTACAAACCTGGCAGTTTAATTGGGGCCTTACACCATTTACATTTTGTAAAGCTTCAAAAATATTGGCGGTTGGATTTTTTTTAAAATAAGCAAGTGTGTACACTTCTACGGCAACAGGACTTTCCAGCCGTTTTACTTCTTTTAAAGTGCCTGTTACAACCACATCATTGAGAAGGTGCTGGAAGTTGGTAAGGTCGATGGTTACGCCAAGTTCTTCATTTTCCTTTATCGATACCGTTTTTACCGTGTTATGAAACCCGACGCTTGTAACCCGGATCTTGTAAGTGCCGGCAGAGATCCTGTCCAGTGTAAATTGTCCGAGAGTGTCAGTAACCGTTTTTTTCAGGGCCTCAACAATTTCAACATTTGCCAGTTCAACCGGTTTGCCAGCTGATATGATCCTCCCTTTGATAACGCCTGTTTGGGCCATCGATGCCTGAACCATACATACTGCAAGGGCGGTTACAACGATCCTCTTCACAAAAGTTTTCATTTCTAAACACTAAATTTAGGCGAATCTAAATTTTATTTTTGATAGACAAAATTAAAATTTTAGACGGATAGCTTGCAAAAGCAGAGGAAATGGCACGCGGATGAAGCGGAAAAAACGGATTAGCACAGATCTGATCAGTCAAATCCGCTAGATCCGCGTCATCCGCGTGCCATTCTTTTGTAAATTGCCTGTATGGACATATCGATCAATACCCCTGCCTTATTATTTCCGGCCATCAGCCTGATCATGCTGGCATATACGAACCGTTTCCTGGCACTATCGAACCGGGTTCGCAGCCTGCACGATAAATACCAGAACCATGAACAGAAACACATCATCCACGGCCAGATCAGGAACCTGCGATATCGTTTAAAACTCATCAAGAACATGCAGGCACTGGGCGTGGTCACTTTTCTGAGTTGCATACTCTGTATGTACCTTATTTATATTGAATCGATGACAGCGGCCAATATTGTATTTGCGGCCAGCCTGCTTACTTTTTCGGGTTCACTGGCATTATCCCTGCTTGAAATTCAACTCAGCACCAAAGCGCTTGAACTGGAGCTGAGTGATATGGAAGGATTGGAGGACCCTTCGGTGATGGAGTATTTTAAGAAGAAGTTTGAGAAAGAGTAGGGGGAAATGTTGAATTTTAAATGTTGAATGTTAAGTGAGGTTAATGACAACCGCCACCCACATTCAACATTTAAAATTTAGCATTCAAAATTATCAACTCATCGCCGCCATCGCTTTCCTCTCACCAATCTGCTGTCTCCACATTGCATAATACAATCCTTTTTCAGCGATCAGTTCATAGTGGCTGCCGGTTTCAACTACCTGGCCTTTTTCCAATACATAAATTCTGTCTGCATGCATGATGGTGCTGAGACGGTGGGCGATCATTACAGTGATTTGTTCTTTTTCTGCAGAGATGCGTTGTATGGTATTGGTGATCTCTTCTTCTGTAATGCTGTCTAATGATGAAGTGGCTTCATCAAAGATCAATAAATGCGGGTGGCGTAATAAGGCGCGTGCAATGGATAAACGTTGTTTCTCTCCACCGCTTAATTTTAAGCCGCCTTCGCCGATCATTGTATCAAGTCCTTTATCCGCCTTCGCTAATAGATTATCACAGCTTGCTTTGTGTAAAGCTTCTCTAAGATCCTCATCAGTCGCATCAGGATAAACGAATAATAAATTTTCACGGATGGTTCCTGCAAACAATTGAGTATCCTGTGTTACAAAACCGATCTGGCCGCGGAGTTCATCAAACATGATCTCTTTACTGTCCACGCTGTTGTAAAAGATCTGGCCATCCTGTGTATGGTATAATCCAACCAGCAATTTCATCAATGTACTTTTTCCTGCACCACTCGGGCCAACAAAAGCTATGCTTTCTCCTTGTCTCACATCAAAACTAATATTGTCCAATGCCTTGAACTGTGCAGTCTGGTGTTTGAAAGAAATATTTTTGAAAGATAAATTTTCTATCGAACCAATATGCGTTGGCTTCGCAGGCGTTGGTTCTGATGGTTTCTGCATCAGGTTGTGAAAATTATTGAGCGATGCTTCTGCTTCACGATAAGATAAAATGATATTACCTATTTCCTGCAAAGGTCCGAAGATGAAGAAAGAATAAAAGGTCAAAGTCATCACTTCACCCGCGGTTAATTTTCCGCCGAATACCAGCCATAATAAAGTGAACATGATCACCTGCCGTAAAAAATTCACAAATGTTCCCTGTATGAAACTTAGTGTTCGAATACTTTTTACTTTTCTTAATTCGAGTCCTAATATTTTGTAGGTGTTTTTATTCAGCCTGTCAATTTCCTGTCCTGTAAGTCCCAGGCTTTTTACCAATTCAATATTGCGCAGACTCTCCGTGGTGCTGCCGGCGAGCATGGTGGTTTCTTTTACAATATTCTTCTGTATCACTTTGATCTTCTTACTCAGGAAACTGGTAAGCAGTGATAAGAAAATGATACCTACCACATAGATAGGCATGATGGACCAATGCAACCGGAATGAATACACAGAAATAAAAGCGATACCTACCACAATACTGAACAATACATTGATGAACGAGATAATAAATTTTTCCGTATCGGTTCTTACTTTGGTGAGGATAGACAATGTTTCACCACTACGCTGATCTTCAAATTCCTGGTAAGGAAGTTTCATGGAATGTCTTAATCCATCTGTAAATATTTTGGCGCCGAATTTCTGTACCACCACATTGCTGAAATAATCCTGGAAAGCTTTGGCAATTCTTGATACCATCGCCACACTAACCAATATACCCAGGAAACCTAGTACGCCCCAGATAAATTCAGATTGGGTACGTGTGCCTTCCACTACAAATTGTTTTTTCTCATCAAAATGACCCACATCATATGGATGCATGGCATATTTATCCAATAATTTTCCAAAGAAATAAGGATCAAGCATGGAAAATGACTGGTTAATTGCGGCCAGCAACAATGCCAGTCCCACTAACCATTTATAAGGAGCGAGGTATTTTAAAAGCAGTTTCATCAATTTGTTATTTGGTAAAGAAGATTATCAGTCAATTTCCGTACAATTTCCCGAAAAGTGACAAAGTTTCCGTTATCCCGGCGCTAATCTTGTCATTTATATGGCCACATGCTTATTTTTACGCCAAATAGAAGGGGTCATGAAACAGGTTTTGGTTGATATGCACAGGCTGAAGTACAATCCTTTTAACGGGTTGTACAGTGTATGCATCAACCTGGGGAAAGCGCTTGCTACCATACCACTTACTGATATGGAACTGGAATATTATCTCCCCAAAAAAGACTTTGGCATTTTTGGGCCAGGTGCAAAATATACAGAACACAAGTCTATCGATAAATATTACAAGGTTGGTACAGGTAAATACGATCTATGGCATGTGACCACGCAGCTGTCGTGGTACCGGCCGTTTAACCGGCGAACAAAAGTGTTGTATACCTTATACGATTTCAGTTACCTGATAGAAGATGCTGCGAATGTGGAAAGAAACAAACGTTTATTGAAGCAAACACAGAAAAGAATCGACAGGGCAGACTATATCACCGGGATCTCTCAGTTCGCGATAGATGAGGCCAGGAAACATTTGAACCTTGGTAACAAACCCGCGCGGGCGATCCAGTTAGGTTGCACTGTTTCCACTTTCCCCGGTTTTGATTCACCCAAATACCGGCCGGCAAAACCTTTTTTATTTACGATAGGATTGGTACAGCCGCGTAAAAACTTTCATGTGCTGCCACCATTGTTGCTGGGAAACGATTACGAATTGGTGATTGCGGGATTAAATAATTATGAATATGGTGCCGAAGTGGTTGAGGCAGCGAAAAAATTTGGTGTAGAAGACCGCGTGAAACTGATCGGTCCTGCAACAGAAGAGGAAAAATACTGGTACTATAAAAATTGCGAGGCTTTTCTTTTCCCTTCATATGCGGAAGGATTTGGACTGCCTGTGATAGAAGCCATGTACCATGGTAAACCCGTTTTTATTTCTGATAAAACCAGTCTTCCTGAAGTAGGTGGAGATGCCGCTTATTATTTCCGCAATTTTGAACCGGAATATATGCAGCAGGTTTTTAAAGATGGGATGCGTGATTATGCACAAACAAATCCTGTAGAGAAAATAAAACAACAGGCTGCAAAATTCAACTGGAATACCTGTGCGGAAGAATATATTGATGTATATAGGCAAATGCTGTAATATCCTGGCCCGGTTACATTGTTAAAAGATGTAAAAAACAAATTTATATGACGAGTAAGGTTTCGAAAGAGTTTAATCCGGGAATTGGCCAGACTTTTTATTTTATCCGTACAGCGCTTTACCGGAAAATCAAAGACTTTGCCCCGCAAATGCAAGGCAAGATGCTTGATTTTGGATGCGGAAGTAAACCATACCAGTCCCTTTTTTACAATGTAAAAGAATATATTGGCCTTGATTATGATGGCGAGGGTCACTCTCATCACAACGAAAATATAGACGTGTACTATAATGGGAAAGTGATCCCTTTTGAAAACGAATATTTCGACAGTATTTTCAGCAGTGAAGTGTTCGAACATTTGTTCAATATAGAAGAGATCTTACCTGAATTGCACAGGGTATTAAAAACAAAAGGAAAGATCCTGGTAACCTGCCCATTTGTTTGGAACGAGCACGAAGTACCCGTAGATTTTGCCAGGTATACACGCTTTGCCTTAAAAAGTATGATGGAAAAAAATGGGTTTGAAGTATTAGTTCAGGATAAGTCGGGGGATTACCTGAGTGCCTTGTATCAAATGCGGGTTCAATATGTTGCCAACTACCTTTTACCCGCTATTCCTGTTTTGGGCAAACGTAAATTTTTTGTAACGAATCTACGGCCGATCATTGTGCTGATCATGAATGCATGGTTCAGTGTTTGGCATAAGATTTTACCTAAGCCAAACGATCTATATCTCAACAATATATTACTGGCAGAAAAAAAATAACCTCAATGAGTTTGACTATCGCCTACACCATTTGCACAGCTTCACATTTAGGACAAGCAAAAACAATGGCTGATTCATTAGTGGCGCATAATCCGGCTTATAAAGTGGTGATTGGACTGGTTGATAAGATCAGTGAAAAAACGGACACCGCTTTTTTTCATCCACATGAAATATTGCCGGTGGAAGAACTTCATCTTCCTGCGTTTGCTGAAATGAAGGAAAAATATACGTTGTTGGGATTGACCTGTGCACTCAAATCTTATTATGGATCGTTTCTGCTGGAACAATATGCACCAGGTAAGCTGATCTATATTGATACGGATATTTTTGTATTTGACTCATTTGATTACATAGACGCATCGCTTGATACCTGTTCTATTATCATTTCCCCGCATATCCGGGCACCTTATCCTGATGACAATAAACGCCCGGCAGAGAATGTGATTCTTAACGTCGGAAATTTCAATGGTGGTTTTTTTGCTATGCGTAATGATGATAACGCAAGAGCATTTTTAAATTGGTGGAAGCAAAGAATGAAAGATAAATGTTATGAGGACCCTGGCGAAGGTTTGTTTGATGACCAGCTATGGCTGAATTTTGTTCCGCTTTATTTTGAGAATGTGTTGGTACTAAACCATGATGGATACAATGTGGCTTATTGGAACCTGCATGAAAAAAACATTGAAAAAAAGGGAGATAAATATTCAGTCAATCAAGATTTCACACTTGCCTTTTTTCATTTCAGCGGTTATTCTGTTGAAAGACCGGGTGTATTGGCTAGGCATCAAAACAGGTATGACCTTGCCGATTTTCCTGTAATTGCCGAGCTGTTTCAAAAATATCATAACAGCCTTATCCAAAATCGGCATAAAGAATTTCTTTTGATCAAGTGTTTCTATCGTAAAAGATCCGCGACAAAGCTTTTGTTCAAAAAGGTCAGCTTTAATCTTATGTACCGTGATCATTGAATTGACAAGACTTTCCGAATGTAATACTTTCGCAATAGCCGTTTATGGCAACAGGATAAAGTTGTTATAATCAAACGGCCTTTTCCCTGTGATCTTTTCATAAATGCGTTTGAATCTTTCTTTGGGTGTGATCCTGTTATAAGAAAGATCATAATCAAATCTCCAGTTCACCCGTTTAATTCGTTCCTGCATTACCATCGGATGCGTATCGGTAAATTTTTCCAGCAGGTCGATCTGCGAATAATCAAAGTCACCCGTAAATGTTTTTTGGATCTCTTCTGTATAGCCATCGCCGGCCCAATAATGGCCGAAGTTTCTTGTTTTATCCATCATTGTAGCAGGTGGTCTTACCCAACCATAATGATACATATAGGCATCGAGTGCTTTCACTTTCAGTTTCTGGTCATCGTTTTTTCTAAAACCCTGTGCATCCCGGTAAGAATAGATATTGGGGTTATGCCTTACAATACGGATCTCGTTGCGGTACCACCTGGAAGAAGTGGCCACATAATCAAATGAACCATAAAAATGTTTGTATTTGAATAACAGTCCGTCTACTTCCTGGTTGTCTTTCCAGCGAAGCATGCCTTCTCTTACTGCATCATGGTATTGCTCGTGCAGTACTTCATCGCCCTGTATATAGAAGCACCAGTCGGGGTTGCCGGTAATGGCACGGAAAGCTTTGTTGGTCTCATCGGCCAATACCGCACCGCCTTCGCGAAGGTTTGGATCCCAGACAGTGTCGATGATGCGTATTTTATCAGATGGTATGGAACTGATGAGTTCACGCGTGCTATCCGATGAATCACCCACTGCAACGATCATCTCATCGCACAAGGGAAGGATCGAACGGATGGCTTCCGCCACCGGGTAATCAAATTGTACTGCGTTCTTAATGAAGGTAAAACCGCTCACTTTCATGGGACGAAGATAGGGCGGTTTGTGGTTTGTCGTTTGTGGTTTGGAGTTAGGACTCGTAAAATTTAAAGGTGGCTTCGAATTTCAACGAACCACAAACTCCAAACTACAAACCACAAACTGGCCTGTTTTCCACTTCTGTTAATAATAACATCATTTGAAAATACGCTTCTGCGTATAGATAATGCTTAAATTACAAAAACATCAATTCTATGCGCTGGAGAAAATTTAACGGCGAGAACATTAATCTTCCGATCAAAGAGGCGGTTAAAGAAGCTATTCAGAGAGAAACTTCTAATGGCATCAAACTGAAAGTTTGTATCGGCACCGACAGCCAGGTAAAAGGCGAAGACACTGAGTTTGCAACAGTGATCGTTTTCCTGCGCGAGCACAATGGTGGCTTTATGTACATCCACAATGAAAAGACCAAACAAAAGTTCCATATCAAGGAACGTATGTTGGTAGAAGTAGCCAAGAGCATTGAAATTGCTTATGAGCTATGCGATCTTTTTATTGAACACCAGGTTGATATGGAAGTGCATGCCGACATCAACACTAACCCGCAGTTTAAAAGCAATGATGCCTTGCGTGAGGCGATGGGGTATATCCTCGGAATGGGTTTTGCCTTTAAAGCCAAACCCGAAGCTTTTGCAAGCAGTTGCTGCGCGGATAAAGTAGTGAACTGAGGCAGCTGTGAGCTTTGAGCCGCGAGCTACGAGCTTGTTTGCTGCAAGATTTTGTTCCTGTTAAATCAGGTGTAATTTGTTGTCTCTACTACTCTGCCTCACAGCTCGTGCCTCGAAGCTCACGGCTTCTTCGAATCGATCCCTTTATTACAGGTTTCTATAAACGCCAATATCTCTTCTCTTCCCTGCTTTTTTTCCGCACTGGTTACAAAATGTCTCGGTAAGAATTGCCAGGTCTCTTTTAGTTTGTCCATGAATGCCTGAACGTTTCTTGCTACTACTGCCGGCTTTTCTTTATCTGTTTTTGTAAATACCAGGCTGAAATTTACTTCCCAGTGGTCGAGCTGGCTTACAAATTCAAGGTCGTTTTTTTGTGGTGAGTGGCGGCTGTCGATCAAAACAAATACCTGTACTAAATTTTCTCTTTTGCGTAGATAGCCATTGATCATTTCTTCCCATCTTGCCCTTTCACTCTGCGATCTTTTTGCATAACCATAACCGGGAAGATCTACCAGGAACCATTTTTCTTTGGGCCCGCGTTCGCCGGAAGAACTTTCAATTTCAAAATGATTGATCAATTGCGTTTTACCTGGTGTAGCCGATGTTTTGGCAAGACCTCTCTGCCCGGTAACCATATTGATCAATGAAGACTTACCTACATTACTTCGCCCGATAAATGCATACTCCGGTCTGTCGGGTTTGGGGCATTGGGTGATAAGTGCAGAGGAGATGAGATATTTTGCGGATTTGATTATCATGGGGAGGTTTGGGGTTTGTAGTTTGAGGTTTGTAGTTTGGGGTTCCTGCAATTTAAAGTTGCCTTCGAATTTCAACAAACCACAAACTACAAACCACAAACCACAAACGGGTTTTATTTTCTTTTAATTACCAAACTATCCGCCGGGTACGTTGCCTTGATACTGTCCCGCAATACCTCGCACCAATTGTATAGTATTTCTTTTTCTTCTTTGGTTAATATCGCTTCTTTATGGAGCAGAGTGTATGATGGTAAAGGCATGGCTCCTTCTTTCACTTCTTTAATACACTCTTCCAGTTTTTTATACTGACGGGATATCCGGTATTTGTCAAACTCGTTAAAATTAAGATGGCGTTTGCCGTCTTTCACATGATCAGCCAGCCACCAGCTCACCGGTTGTACTTCGGAATACCATGGATATCTTGTATTGTTACTATGGCAATCGTTACAGGCTTTGGCAAGAATGATTTTTACATTCTCGGGTAACACGTAACTTTTAGAAATATCTCCTGAAGTATCATTTGATGTATTCTTTGCAGGACGGAAGGCCTGCATCACAAGAAATATTACCAATAATACAAGGAGGATTCTTTTAAAAATTTTCATGTGTATGATTTGACATTTAAATTAATACATTTCCCGTCATTTCTTTCGGAATAGGTAATCCCATCATGGTTAATATAGTTGGGGCGATATCGCCAAGCTTGCCCGTTTTCACAGTGCCTTTCCATTCTTTATCGATAATAAATAGCGGAACAGGGTTTAAACTATGCTGCGTATTCGGCGAACCGTCTTCATTGATCATGTAATCTGCATTGCCATGATCGGCTGTTAAGAATATTGTGTAACCATGTTCCAATGCCGCCGTTACCACGCGTTTTACACAGGCATCTACTGTTTCTGCAGCTTTTACTACGGCGTTGAATACACCGGTATGCCCTACCATATCTGTGTTGGCATAATTGAGGCAGATAAAATCAGCACTCTCTTTTTCAATTTCGGGAATGAGTTTATCGGTAATTTCAACAGCGCTCATTTCAGGTTGAAGATCATAGGTAGCCACTTTGGGTGAGGGAACCATGATGCGGCTCTCTCCGTTAAAAGGTTCTTCCCGGCCACCGCTGAAAAAGAAAGTGACATGCGGATATTTTTCAGTTTCCGCAATGCGGATCTGTTTCTTTCCATTATTGGCCAGTATTTCACCCAGGGTATTGGTGAGGTTGTCATTCTCAAAGATCACATGCACATTCTTAAACTTATGATCATACATCGTCATCGTGGTATAATCGATGTTGAGCTTATGCATGTCAAAATCAGGATGATCGGTTTGTGTTAATACTTCTGTTATCTCGCGGCAACGATCCGTTCTGAAATTGAAACAAAGCGCCACATCTCCATCTTTGATCAAAGCGAGCGGTTGTTGTGCTTCATTAAGTATAACCGTTGGCTTAATAAATTCATCTGTAACATTGGCTGCATAAGACTGCTCAACTGCTGCCAATGCGTCGGTGGATTTTGCACCTTCACCTTTTACCAGGCAATCATAAGCGAGTTTAACTCTTTCCCAACGTTTGTCGCGGTCCATTGCATAATAACGCCCGCTTACAGAAGCGATCTTTCCGACAGATTTATTCAAATGGTCCTGCAGTTCCCTTAGAAAACCCAGCCCGCTTTTTGGATCAGTATCCCTGCCATCGGTAAATGCATGAATATATACTTCTGTCAATCCTTCGGCCTTGCAATCATCACAGATCGCTTTGATATGGTTAATATGCGAATGCACGCCGCCATCACTCACCAACCCCAATAAATGCAGAGGTTTGTTTGATGATTTTGCCAACCGAATGCAGGCTAGCAGGTGTTCATTTTGCGTTAGTTCACCTTTGCGGATAGAAACATTGATCCTTTCCAGTTCCTGGTAAACGATACGTCCTGCACCCAGGTTAAGATGGCCCACTTCGCTGTTTCCCATCTGCCCACCCGGTAGTCCTACGTCCTCACCACAGGTAATTAACGTGGTATTAGGATATTTTGAATATAAAGAACTAACGAACGGAACATTCGCATTCTGGATGGCATCGGCCGATCTTACTTTACCAAGACCCCAGCCGTCCATAATTACTAATATTGCTTTCTTATTCATAGTATAAAATTACTGCATTTACAATTGATGAATAGATGTTAACTTTATCCCAATACCAGCCGGTGCCGAGTTTGGCATGTTTTTCGCATTTCGGGGGTAATAACAAGTGTATATGAAAAAGATATTCCTTTTAATGGGTTTGGTGATCGGGTTGATGTCGTTCAGTCCACAGAATGATCCCTCTGCTATTGCCAATGCTTTAAAAACGGCAGATGGCGATAGGGTTAGCGCATTTTTTGATGATTATATAGATATTAAACTACTGGAAAAACCGGAAGTGAAAAATATGGGTCGTAACCAGGCCGCTATTACATTAAAAACCTTTTTTTCTGAAAACGGGATCAAGGGTTTTGAGACCACTTCGCAAAGGGAGATGTCTGGTACCATGTACCTGACCGGTAAACTGGTGAATAGCAGCAAGGGTTATAATATTACCATTATGATGAAATCAAAGGATGGCAAATGGCAGATCATTACCCTTCGGATCAGTTAACGATATCGTTAAATAAATTTGAAAAGGCCGTTTCGTGAGAAACGGCCTTTTTTATTTTAGCGAAGGATGGCAACGCGGATGAGACGGATTAGGCGGATTTTCACAGATCAGATCCGTTTAAATCAGTTTGATCCGTCTTATCCGCGTTGCCATTCTTTGCTACATTTGTAGCATGAAATCCTTCAATGAACGATTACATCATTTAATAAAAGAAGCCTTACAGGAAGATGTGGGTGATGGCGATCATTCCACGCTCAGTAGTATTCCTGCTGATAAAAAAGGAAAGGCTGTATTAAAGATCAAACAGGATGCTGTGTTGGCAGGTATGGATGTAGCGGAAAAGATCTTCCGTTTTAAAGAACTCGGTATTGTTTTTACTGCTTATAAAAAAGATGGGGATCTTGTGTATAACGGAGAAAAAGCATTCGAGGTAGAAGCATCCGTGCACACTATTTTAACCTGTGAAAGACTTGTACTGAACTGCATGCAAAGAATGAGCGGTATTGCCACACTTACACATCGTTATACCGAAAAATTAAAAGGCTATCGCACCCGTTTACTCGATACAAGGAAAACAACGCCTAATTTTAGATTACTTGAAAAAGAGGCAGTGCGCATTGGCGGCGGCGTAAATCATCGTTTTGGTTTGTATGATATGATCATGCTAAAAGATAACCATATCGATTATTGCGGGGGAATTGAACAGGCGATCAATGCAGCATACGCGTATTCGCAAAAGCTGGATCAACCACTTGCTATTGAAGTGGAAACAAGAAGCCTGGAAGATGTTGCCAAAGTGTGTGAGGCTGCCAAAGGAAAAGTGTTCCGCATCATGCTCGACAATTTCACACCCGAAAAAATTTCAGAAGCGTTAAAAATAATCGATGGCGAATTTGAAACGGAAGCGAGCGGGGGTATTAATCTTGAAACAATAGAAGCGTATGCAGCAACTGGTGTTGATTATGTTAGTGTGGGTGGATTGATTCACCAGGCACAGAGCATTGACTTAAGCCTTAAAGCGGTTTTAGTATAAGGTGTTCTAATAAACATTTACAAATACTTAGCATGAGTAAAAAAAATAAACCAGACGCACGCGGATTTGTTTTTAGCACCGATCCCAGCTTTCGTTTTGAGGAAGAAGAACAGGCTGCGCAGGAAACATTACTGCCCGCACAACAAAAACTACGGATCATCCTGGATAAAAAACAACGGGCAGGTAAGGCTGTAACGCTTGTAACAGGGTTCATCGGCACAGAAGATGACCTGGAAGACCTCGGTAAAAAATTAAAAAACTTTTGCGGAACGGGCGGCAGTGTAAAAGATGGTGAAGCACTGGTACAAGGCGATCAACGTGATAAGATACTACAGTGGCTGCTGAAGAATGGTTTTCTTAACACGAAAAAAATATGACGTTAATATTTGTCAATCGTTGTAATACCTGATCTCATCTTTTTCAATACATCATCATATTCACCAGGCGGCATCCGCCTGGTTTTGCTCAATTGGATCGCTTTTTCTTCCATGGCAATCGCCTCTTCTTTGTTTCCTGTTCTGTATAGCAATCTTGCATAGGTATCCATTGCAGCAGGATTTTCAAAAAATTCAAAAGCACGTTTTGCCCAATCAAGCGCTTTGGTCATATATACAGTTTCGTGCGTGTAGGTATACAATGTCCAGGCACCATCATTCAATTCATTGGTATAGCCTTGCATGATAGGGGCATATTGAACCGAACTCCTCACAAATGCAACCCCATTTGGAGTTGTCTGCCTCTCGGAAGACGGTACCGATACTGGTGTGGCAGCAGCCAGCATCTCCTTTAATCGCAAAGAATCTGCATGCTTTAAAGAATCTACATTGATACTCATCAGGTACTGGTCATAATATTTCACTGACGTAAAAAGAAAATTTGCTGTATCCTTTATGGCTTTAAAATAATCGATCATGTTCCTGTCGTGACTTTTTCGTGCCAGTGACCTATCTGTGTGAGTGGCTGCGGCCATAGTAGCCACCCTTTCTGCATACACCCTGTTTTTATCTTTTATGGCCTTGTTTTTTGATTTGGCGATTATCCGGTTGTTGATAGAAACGCGTTTCTGTAAATTCATTAAAAACCAGGCATCGTTAAAGTTCCGGGTGTCTTTATGCATGAATTTATACGCCTTTGAATCATACAGCGGTGCCTGCTCTGCAAGAAACTGGATAAAAGTTAATGAGGTAGCAGAGTCGGTTGGCACAAGGTCCAGCATTTCTTCTGTTAGCAGGTCATGCTCTAGCTCCAGTTCATTTTTTTTGCGTACTAATTGATACAGAAGCGTAAAATCTTTCTTGCCACTATCGTATGCTGTTTGCAATTCCTTAAGAAGGTTATCAGGATGTTCTTTTTTCGCAAGTGCTTTGTTCAGCTGGTCGACATACATAGAAGCCAATGTTGTAGTATTCCTATAGCGGTTTAATATATTTCCTTCCGCATCGAGAAATAACAAACCCATTGAGTTTTCGATGGAATAAAGGGAGTCGGCCTGCTCAAAATTTTTCGAGCCCGGTTTTATCTTTATGGTAATACAGCTTTTATTTATGGCACTGCTTACTTCGGGGGTAGACAATCCCTGTTTGGCCACTTCGTTACATTGAATGCACTCCGGAGATTCGATCATCAGCAATAAGATCTTGCCATTGTTTTTTGCCAGCTGAAAAGCTTCCTGTAACGAAACATCACTAATAACAACTTGCGCATTGGCAATTGTGATGAATAACAAGGACAGCAATGTCAATAGTCTTTTCATGATAAGTTGTTTACCCTTTAAAATCAATTTTCCTGTGCGTCCCGTCACAATAAGGTTTCTTGTTTGATGCGCCACAGCGGCAAAGGGCAGTAACGCCTTTTTTAATTTCTTCTTCACCATTGCTATGTGTGATGCGGCAATCGGTGTTTACCAGTATGGGACCATTGGGGGTAATCTCTATATTCATGATCTCTGCTGCTTCGCTAACCACATCCGGCTGATTAGTATTGGCAGAAGCATCTTCATTGTTCATAAAATAACTCAAAGCGCCACTGGGACATTTGCGAACCTGTTCAATGATGCGTTCGGTGGTTCCTCCTTCCATATTTACCCATGGCCTTTTGAAAGGATCAAAAACTTCGCGTAGTTCTGTCCAGCAGATCTTGCTATGGATGCAGGTATCCGGTTTCCACACAACCGTTACTTCTCCGTTGGTATATTTTAGGGTTTTGATGGACATGGTTCTTCAGAATATAAATTTAATAATCTATCTCAAGCTTCAACCGCTCTTTCAACTCTTTTACAAGAGGAAATTGTTCTGCTATATGTTCAAACTTCTGTTTGCTGTTCAGGCGCATATGAGCCGGGATATCTTCTCTTTCACTCGCTTCCACCAACACTTCAAAAGTGATAGCGCGGTTATTGAATGTTGTGTGGAGATGATCGATCAGCATAGATCTTTCCTGTTCCACAAATTTCTGTGAAGTAAGTGCGGAAACGGTTACTGTAAAACGGATATCGTTTTCAATCACCAGTCTTGCACTTTTAAAAGTACCTGCGGAAGAGTGTTTTAATTTTTTTTCAAGTTGAGCAGTGTATTGGTTCCAACATTCTGTTAAACGCTCCATCGTTAACAGCTCAGCTTCTTTTACTTCTTCGATCGCATATTTGTCACCGGCTTTCTCGCGTAGTACATCCAGTAAACTTTTCTTTACGCCATTCTCATTTGATGGAACAGCTCTCGGTAAAGGCCGGGATGGCTGAGGTGGTAGCGCTGCCTGCACAGGTTTAACTGCAGGAGCTGGCTTTTGCTCTATATATAATTTTGCTTCCGGAACTTTCGCAACCGCGGGCTGAAACTGTACAGGTGTAACAGATCTTGTTCTAAACGCTACCGGTCCGTCAATTCGTTTTTTTTTTACAACCTGCCCGTTATCCATCGAAAGATCGATGGCCTGTTGGAGAAAATTTAATTTGATCAAAGTTAATTCAACATGCAATCTTTTATTGCGCGCCATTTTATAATTGATCTCTGCCTCATTCAAAATATTCAAAGCACTAACCAGGTAAGACACACTTGTTTTGGAAGCAACAGAAATATATTTATCCTGCATGCCCTCCACCACTTCTAATAAAGCGGCTGATTTTACATCCTTGCAGACTAAAACGTTGCGGATGAATTCGGCAAAACCATTTAATACCAGGTCGCCTTCAAAACCTTTGCGGTTGATCTCGTCGAACAATAACATGGCGCCCGCCATATCCTGCTGTTGCATGGAATCGAGCATCTTGAAATAATAATCCTCATCGAGTATATTCAGATGTTCCAGTGTATTCTGGTAAGTAACCGTTCCATTGGTAAAACTTACAATCTTATCGAGTATACTCAATGAATCGCGCATACAACCCTCGCTTTTCTGCGCGATTACCTGTAAGGCTGCTTTTTCTGCTTTGATTTCTTCTTTGTCAACGATCTCCTGCAGGTGTGTAACGGTATCGTTATTGGTAATACGTTTGAAATCGAAGATCTGGCAACGGCTTAAAATAGTTGGAAGGATCTTATGTTTTTCTGTAGTAGCTAAAATAAAAATGGCGTAAGAAGGAGGTTCTTCCAGTGTTTTCAAAAATGCATTGAAGGCACTGGCGCTGAGCATGTGGACCTCATCTACAATATATACTTTGTATTTACCCGCCTGTGGTGCGAAACGAACCTGTTCAACCAGTGAGCGGATATCATCTACCGAGTTATTACTGGCTGCATCCAGTTCATGAATGTTTAAAGAAGTGCCTGCATCGAATGATACGCAACTGTTACAAGTATTACATGCTTCACCTTCAGGTGTCTGATTGGTACAGTTGATCGTTTTGGCAAGAATACGTGCGCAGGTTGTTTTACCCACACCTCTCGGCCCGCAAAACAAAAATGCATGCGCCAACTGGTTGTTCCTGATGGCATTTTTTAATGTGGTTGTGATATGCAACTGCCCCACCACCGTATTAAAATTCTGTGGTCTGTATTTCCTTGCTGAAACGATGAACTTATTCTCCATAGCGAGCTTGCAAGATAGGAATTAGGTTGCTGGTATTGGCGGTTAGATGTAGGGTTATTGTTAATGTGAATAATTTTTGAGTGGCAGCTATTAGCTATTAGGCTTTAGGCGTTGGCTAAGGCCTAAAGCCTAATGCCTAACAGCTACTTATACTCCATTTCCGGATGCTTCTCAAACGGCTTATTCCTATCAAATAAGTATCGAAAAGTGATCATCCGGCGGCTTTGTACCCCGTTGAGGCTTTTGTAAACATTGATCATTTTAGGGTTCCATTCTCCGGCCCAACCCATTTCGTATTGAGTGTACCATCCTTTGTTCTGTACCAGCAAACCGCATTCGTAGATCATAAAACTATCAATACCCAATGCCTGGTATTTTGGAACCACGCCAAATGCGAGACCGGTGAGGCGTTTATTATAACCTGTTTTTTTCATCCACAACAAACGCAATTTTTCCAGTAACCCGAATTTGCCATTAAAATGTTTGAAATATTGGTTCACATCGGGGATGTTGATGAACATAGCGATGGGTTCTTCTTTGTAGTACGCAAACCATACCAGGCGCTCATCCATAATAGGCTTCATGGTCTTGAATAATTTGATCACCGATTCTTTGGTGATCTCTTTTGCTTCGCCGTGTTGCGCCCATGCGGCATTGTATACGGTGGCAAAATCCCCTGCATATTTTTCCATGTCTTTCAGGTCAATATGTTTAGCTACATAACCTGGTTTTGCTTTGAACTTGGCGTGGCGCTCCGGAAAACGCTGCGGCAAAGGATCATCCACTTTCATGGAATAATAATATTGGTTATAATAATTCTGGAAACCGTAGTTATTAAAAAGACTTTCATAATAAGGCGGGTTGAACGACATGCCGTACATCGGCTCATCATCGAAGCCTTCCACCATCAATCCCCACCATTTATCGCGGTCACCAAAATTGATTGGGCCATCCATGGCTTCCATGCCTTTGCTTTGCAGCCATGCCTTGGCGGTATCAAATAAAACATCGGCAACGGGTTGGTCGTTGATGCAGTCAAAAAAACCAATACCGCCCGTTTTAAAATCCGTTCCCTTATTAATGTATTTTGAATTGACAAATGCAGCGATGCGGCCGATCAGTTCTCCATCGTCATCCATGGCTACCCATCGTTTCGTTTCGCCGTGTTTGTAATTTTTATTTTTAGCAGGATCAAATACATCATTCACCTCATTATCCAGCGCACGGATATAATTAGGATTGCTTTTGTTGAGCAAGGCATTCACCATTAAAAAATCTTTCGCGGTCTGTTTGTCGGTTACTTCTACTATCTGCATGCAAACACTGTTTTTACAAATGTACTAGGATTGGCGGATTATCGGATTGCGTATTGGCGGATTAACGGAGACTGAATATTTGAAGACCACCAATCCACCAATCCGCTAATGCGCAATTCGCTAATTGGAAAATAACTTCTCACTCATCTTCTCATCATGTCCATAAATATCTTTCCTGAAATTCAGAAGCCCATCTTTATCCACCCAGGCTGTAAAATAAACGATAAACACCGGGACTGATTTTTTTACGGTCACCCATTTTTCTTTCGCAAGATGCATGGCCTGTTCTATGTTCTCACTGTTCCAGGACGAATCAGAGCGCAACATGTATTCTGCAAATTTTTTAGGCTCGCCGATCCTGATACAACCATGACTAAAACTTCTGCTCGATTGAGAGAAAAGATTTCTATTCGGCGTATCATGAAAATAAATATTGTAATTATTCGGGAACAGGAATTTTACCAATCCAAGAGAATTGGCAGGTCCGGGTTTTTGCCGAACGATAGGAATTTTACCGCTATACCCCGTGATCTCCATATTATTCCTGGTGATATAATTTGAATTCTTTTTCATACTCGGCATGATCTCGTTCTTCACAATACTTTCCGGAACGTTCCAATATGGGCTGAATACAACGTATTTGAGATTGCCGGTAAAGATCACGGTGTTGTTGGCGGCTGTTCCTACGATCACATTCATATCAAATAGAAAACGTCCGCTGTCATACACATGCATTTTGTATTCGGGAATGTTTACCAGAATATAGTTGGTTTCTTTTTCCGCGGGCATCCAGCGAACCCTTTCCATGTTTACCAGTATCTGGCGGATGCGTTTTGAGACAGGAACATTCAGTTCCGCAATCATTTTATTTCCGATCGCCCCATCAATACTTAGGCCCATCCTTCTTTGAAAATGTTTGACTGCATCCAGCATAGTTGAATCAAACTTCGCGCTGCTATCACCCGCTTCCATATCACCAAACACCTGCAGCCTTTGTTTGATCTGCGTGATGCGATAAGTGGAATCACCTTTTTTGATGGGTTTGGTTACCCATTCGACGGTGTCTGTAAAATCCTGTTTTTCGAACGATAAATATTTGGAAAGCTGTTCCTGCAGTTTTTTGTATTGCGAATTGAGCGGCGCATATTGCTCTGTTCCCGTGACTTTTGATTTTAAAGTAGAATCCAGTAAGGCAGTCAGATCGATCTTTTTTCTTGGGATGAACCAGCCGAGTTGCGCGGCATCAATATCACTTCCCTTATACATTTTGGCAGCGTATTGAAAGAACTGGCCGGTTAATAATAATTCGGTTTGTATTACTTGCGGATTATTTAAAGCCGGCTTTATTTTTTGCGCTCCTAATGTATCCACCAATTGCTGTAATGATGCATTGAATAAAGAACTGTCTGCATAATCACTGATATAACTGTTCTGCAGGTTAATAAAATTATGTGCCTGTTCCGCGAGACCGGAAGTGTCGAACCATGCGTATTGGTAATTTCGATTCGTATAAAAATCTTTTAACTGGTCGGTGAAAGGTTGGTACTGGGGATTCTGAGTGAGGAACGCATCTATATGCGAACTGTCAAAAAATAAATTATTAAAGGAAGTTTTTTTGTTGATGGAAGTATCTCTGGTAACAACTTTTTTGCTCTTAAAGTATTTGCAGGAACCAAAGAATAACATCAGTAAAATGCAACCCAATAAACCTTTTCTCATATGTTATGAATGTACAAATTTTAGTGGTTAAAAACCGTGCCTTTGTGCCTTGGTGTGAAATTTAATTTGCACACGGAGGCACAAAGGCACGGTTTAGTTGCTGATGAGCAAAGTAGCTGCTACGATGCCGGCAGTTTCGGTCCGTAAACGCGTTTCACCTAAACTGATTGGCAGGTATTTATTGTCAAGTGCCAGTTTGATTTCTTCAGGAGAGAAATCCCCTTCGGGGCCGATGAGTATTTGTGTTTCATCGGATACGGGAAGGTCTTTTATAAATTGCTTTTTATCTTCCTCACAATGCGCGATAAGTTTTAGTTGATAGGCCGATTGTTTCACAAAAACATCAAACGCTACCGGCTCATTCAAAACAGGTAACCATGCCTGCTGGCTCTGCAACATCGCAGCGATCAAAATCCCATTCATTCTATCATGCCGGAAACGGATGTGTTCGGTTCTGTTGCAGATCAATGGTTGTATTTCAGTTACGCCGATCTCTGTTGCCTTCTCTAAGAACCATTCAAAACGACTGGGATTTTTGAGCAAGGAAATGGCGATGCTGATCTTTTTGTTTGATTGAGGAATACTTGTTTGTTCTTCTATCAGTACAACTGTTTTCTTTTTGTCTTCGCTTACAATACTTGCTTTGTATAAACTTCCTTTTCCATCAGTGAGTTGCAATTGAGCGCCTGCTTTCATGCGTAATACCTGGGTGCAATGTTTGCTGGTTTCTTCACTGAGGGTGAAGTGGGAGGAGGTAGCTGGTATTTGGGCTTCGTAGAAAAAGGGCAATGACATACAATAGTAAAATTAACCTTTTTTCATTCTGTTAACTTTCATGTGCAATATTACTATGAGGTAATTAGAATTAAGATACTTATTGCCAAACGATCAATAGGTTTTTGATGGAATATTATGAGGGCTCGCATAAGCAAAAAACCATGTAAACAAAACAAAAAATAATGCAATGATTGAAACAATCTGGATTATTAAAAATAACCTAATCATATTCATTGCTTTTTTTGAAACACATAGGAACATAGTTTAAAACAAAGGCACATAGGAAAACTATGCGCCTTTCTCTTTTCCTATGTGTTTAATTTCTTACAATTAAAACGGCGCATCATTCTCAAACCCTTCATCAAAATCACCACCATTCATCTTACTTCCTTTCTGGATAAAAAGTTTGCCTGCATCACCCGCACCCCCACCTGCTGCCGGAGTTGTTGGAGGGCCAACAGGTTTCCAGTTACTTCCTAAGCCTGGTATGCCGCCATCGCCTTCCCATTCTTCAAATTTCTGGATATCAAGTTTCGCGCGGAGTTTGATGGTTTCGAGGGAACCGTTACGGTGTTTGGCTATTCTTACGTGTGTTTCACCGTGTGTGCTTTCGCCATGTTCGTTGTTCATTACTTCATAATACTCCGGACGGTAAATGAACATTACCATATCGGCATCTTGTTCAATGGCTCCCGATTCACGGAGATCACTCAGCTGTGGCATTTTGCTTTCTTTCCTTGTTTCCACCGCACGGCTTAACTGGCTCAGTGCAATGATGGGAACATTGAGTTCTTTTGCAAGTGCTTTTAAATTTCGGGAGATATTACTGATCTCCTGCTCACGGTTTCCTTTGCCATCCATGCTTCCACTCATCAACTGCAGGTAATCGATAATGATCAGGCCTACCTTATGTTTATTTACCAGCCTTCTCGCTTTCGCACGGAACTCGAAGATGTTGAGTGCCGCTGTATCATCGATAAAGATCGGTGCCACTTCCAGTTTTTTGATACCCTTGCTCAGCAATTGCTCGTACTCATGGTTCTCCAGTTTACCGCGACTGATCTTTTCCATTTTGATCTCACTCTCTGCACTCAGGATACGTTGTACCAACTGCGATGCACCCATCTCAAGCGAGAAAAAACCAACAGCTCTCGGGAGTGTAGGATGCAGTGCCGCATTGCGCGCAAGGTTCAGCGCAAAAGCCGTTTTACCTACTGCGGGACGTGCCGCAAGGATGATCAGATCAGTAGGCTGCCATCCGTAGGTTACACGGTCGAGGGTAGGGAAACCACTCGGCACACCGGAAATATCATCTGTTTTGGTTCTCAACTCATCAATTCTGTTGATGGTCTTGGCCAAAACATTTCCTATGTCTTCAAAATTCTTTTTAAGATAGTTGTTGGTGATGTTGAACATCTTGGTCTCACTCTCATCCAAAAGATCAAACACATCGGTGCTGTCTTCGTAAGCATCACCAATAATTTCACCGCTGATGCGGATCAGTTCCCGCTGGATAAATTTCTGCAATACAATTCTCGCATGCGCTTCAATATTAGCAGTAGAAACAACGGCATTGGTGAGTTTGGTAACATAATAAGGGCCGCCTACCGCATCCAGTTGCTCGCGGAATTTAAGTTCTTCCACCACGGTAAGGATATCAATGGGCTGGCTTTTCTGCTGCAACCCCTGCATGGCTTTGTAGATAAGCTGGTTGGCCTCAACGTAAAAACATTCGGGTTTGATGATCTCGGAAATGGTATCGAAAGCGCTTTTTTCCAGCATAACCGCGCCTAAAACTGCTTCCTCCAGTTCTTTGGCCTGCGGTGGTACTTTACCGTAAACCATGGTGCTCATGTCGATCGAGGGCTTGCGTCTCTTGCTTCTATCTTTATTCAGGCTGGTCAGGTCCATATCAGGTATTCGTCAGTTTTGGCAGGGTTAGAAAAACTTGATTGCTTGACTTGCCTGTCTGGTAAAACGCGTGTTACCGAATTGTTACCAAACGGGTAAGGGGGAGCGAATATATGGGTTGGAAGCCCGTACTGGAAAATTATTTCTCGTATTTTTCATCCACAGCTTGTTCTTCCTCTATTCACACCATAACATATGCTATCCACACAATTTACTACGCTTATCCACGAAAAGCAAAAGTTTCCAACGCAAAAAAAAGGTTAATCCACATAATCTGTGCGAAAAGAATTTCCGGGAAAAATTGGCGTTTGATGGGGAAATGGCGTAACTGATAGCAGGAGTAGTTATGAGTGGTCTGGCATCAAACCTGAGTGTTTTTCACCCAGAAACGGCGATGGACCATGGACCATGGACCATAGACCATGGACGCCTCAGCTTTATCACCTATTTTTGCCCCCCGTAAAGAGCAAGCAACTATGACGATCAGTTACAATTGGTTAAGTGAATACCTGCCAGAGGCAATAGAGCCTGAGAAATTATCAAAAATTCTCACATCTATTGGTCTTGAGGTAGAGAGCCTGGAAAAATACGAAAGCATCAAAGGCGGATTGGCCGGTTTGATGATCGGTGAGGTATTGTCATGCGAACAGCATCCAAATGCAGATAAATTAAAACTCACCAAAGTAAATGTGGGCGGGGCCGAGCCTTTGCAGATCGTTTGTGGGGCCAATAATGTGGCCGCAGGACAAAAAGTGATCGTGGCTACAACCGGTGTTACTATTTATCCTGTAACAGGCGAACCACTTACCATGCGTGTGGCTAAGATCCGTAGCGTAGAGAGTCATGGAATGATCTGTGCGGAAGATGAGATTGGTTTGGGAACGGATCATGCAGGTATTATTGTAATGCCGGCCGATGCTGTGGTCGGTAAGCCTGCGGCGGATTATTTTCATCCTTATTCAGATTGGATCTATGAAATAGGCCTCACGCCAAATCGTATGGATGCGATGAGTCATTATGGTGTGGCAAGAGATGTATGTGCATACCTCACGCATCATTCCAAAGAAGCCCGGGTAAAGACGCCTTTTGCGAATGCATTTTCTGCCGATAGCCTGGCATTACCCATAAAAGTTACCGTAAAAAACAAGCTCGATTGTGAGCGATATGCCGGTGTAAGCATTGCAGGTGTAACGGTTGGTGAATCTCCCAAATGGTTAAAGGACCGTTTACTTTCTATCGGTCTTCGTTCCATTAATAATATTGTAGACATCACCAATTTTATACTGCATGAAACCGGTCAGCCATTGCATGCGTTTGATGCGGACATGATCACCGGCAACGAGATCATTGTTACCAATCTTGCTGATGGAACAAAATTCATTACGCTGGATGAGAAGGAAAGAAAACTCAGCAGCGAGGACCTCATGATCTGTAACGGCAAAGAAGAAGGCATGTGTATCGCCGGGGTTTTTGGCGGAATAAAAAGCGGCGTTACTGCAGGTACAAAAAATATCTTTTTAGAAAGTGCCTGGTTCCATCCGGTAAGTATCCGTAAAACTTCTGTGCGTCATGAACTGCGTACTGATGCGGCTACGCGTTTTGAAAAAGGCGTTGATATTTCCAATACGGTAAACGTGTTAAAACGTGCGGCATTGATGATCAAGGAAATTGCCGGCGGAGAAATTGCCAGCGAGATCGTGGATGTATATCCTGATCCAAAACCAAAAACAGAAGTAGCACTTAAAAACCATTATCTCAAAAAATTAAGCGGCAAGAATTATCACTCTGATGCAGTGAAAAAAATATTGACCAGTCTCGGTTTCGAGATCGTTCGCGAAGGGCAGGACGAGATTCGTGTGGCTGTGCCATACAGCAAACCGGATATCAGTATCCCGGCAGATATTGTGGAAGAAATTTTGCGGATTGATGGGCTCGATAATATCGAAATCCCGCAAACGATCACGATCAGCCCTTCGGTAGAATCCTTGCGCGTAAAAGAATCGCTGCGCGATAAGATCGCTAATTACTTAGTAGGACAGGGTTTTGTAGAGATTCTCACCAATTCCATCACCAACAGCAAATATTTTGATGAAACGGTATTGGAAACAACCGTGAAAATGATCAATAACCTGAGCGAAGAACTAAATGTACTTCGCCCATCGATGGTGGAAACAGGACTGGAATCTATCTCCTATAATATCAACCGCAGAAACACCAATCTCCAGTTCTTTGAATTTGGTAAGACCTATTTAACAAAAGGGGTGGGTGAATATATTGAGGACGAACACCTGTGTTTATATATCACCGGTGCCAACCATGAAGACAGCTGGCGCGAAAAAAACAAGCAACAGGATTTTTACAGGCTGAAAGGGTTGTCGGGTGCGGTTTTGGAACTGTGCGGATTGAATACGATCGGGTTTGAAAAAGCAGGGGAGGAAGGCTTGTCGCTAACGATCTCTCATGGCAAACGCAACCTCGGCAAACTGGTTGAAGTTGATCAGAAAAAATTACAGCAGTTCGATATCAAACAACCCGTATATGTGCTTGATATCAATTTTGCACAACTCGAAGAAGCAGTTGAACAGAATAAGATCCGCTACAAGGAAGTAAACAAGTTCCCCGTAATGCAACGCGACCTGGCGATGGTGGTAAAACGTTCTACCACTTATGAATCGATCGAGCAAACAGTGAAAAAAGTAAAACTGCCGAAGCTGAAAGATATGCGCCTGTTCGATGTATTCGAAAGCGAAAAATTAGGCGCCGATAAAAAATCAATGGCCATCAGCTTCCTGTTTGCTGATGATGAAAAAACACTCACGGACAAAGAAGTGGATGGAATGGTATCAAAATTGATACAGGGGTTTGAGAGTGAGTTAGCTGCGGAAATCAGGAAATAAATTTGCGAATTAGCGGATTACAGATTGACGAATTAATCCGGCAATTCCAATCCGCTAATCCGTAATCCGCCAATTCGCTGATCCTCTGAATAAGAAGTGGAATAAAAATGCAGATATCTTCTGTATTGCCTTTACCTTTAATAAGATGGTTGATCTTGATCTGCAAATAAAAAACATCCAGGATAAGCTTCAGCAGCTGCTGAGGCAACAGGCTTTGCTGCAAAAGGAAAACCAGAAGCTCAAAAAGGACCTCGAAAAAGCGATGCTGGACAATGGCGAGAAGGAACAGTCGCTCCAGGCCATCCGGCAGCAGGTGGATGTGATCAAAATGGGGTCCGGAAATTTAAATGATGCTGAAAAAAACGCTTTGAGCAAACGGATTGATGGTTATCTTAAAGAAATTGATAAATGCCTTGCCCTTTTAAATACTTAATGCATGTCTGAGCTCATACCTGTAAACATCCTCATCGCCGACCGCAGCTACCGCCTCAAAATTGAAGCGGCGGATGAAGAAATGGTAAGAAAGACCTCGGCGCTCATCAATGATAAAATTGCTGAGTTCAAAAACCTCTTTGCCGGTAAGGATATGCAGGATTATGTATCCATGGTACTTCTCTGGTTCGCAACCGAACAGAACCAGTCGGGTATCGACATGGTAAAATGGGATGAGGCCGCCGACAAACTCGCCTCACTCGAAAAAATGCTCGACAAAGCCCTCACCGACACGCAATCGATCTAGTATCCAGTATCTGCCATCCAGCATCTATCATCCGCCATCTAACATCTGCCATCCTCCTCCAAACTTCCTCCCCCAATCTTCCCAGTTATTAATTATCTTCGTTCATTGTCATTTACTTATTATAGGATAATGAGATGTGAACAACGTTATATGAATTTAAAAACTTGCCAAAATCATGGATCAAAACGTATTGTATATTATTGTTGGAGCAGGTGCACTAATCGTGGGGCTTATAGCGGGTAGGGTATTTTTCGCTAAAAACACAAAGAAACAAGTAGAAGAAGCAGAGCAACAGGCTCAAAACATTCTGAAAGAAGCCGAACTCCGGGCAGAAACGGTCAAAAAAGAGAAACAACTGGAAGCAAAAGAGAAATTTGTACAGTTGAAATCTGAATATGAGCGCGATGTAAATGAAAGGAACCGGAAACTGGGTGAATTAGAGAACCGCGCCAAGCAGAAGGATATCACCATTAACCAGAAGGAAGCAGGACTTGATAAGCAGATCAAAGAAAATGAAGCTATCAAAGAAAACCTGAACCGCCAGATAGAAGTGGTGAACCAGAAGCGTACTGAACTGGAGAAACACCAGGAAGAACATATCCGCAGACTGGAAAAAATTGCCGGCCTCAGTGCAGAAGAAGCCAAATCTCAATTGGTAGAAAGCCTGAAAGCAGAAGCACATTCACAGGCATTAACGTTGCAGCAGGAAATCATTGAAGACGCGAAACTGAAGGCCAATAAAGAAGCCCGTAAGATCGTGATCCAGTCTATCCAGCGTACTGCGGCGGAAGTGACCATTGAAAATACTGTAACCGTATTCAACCTCGAAACCGATGAGATCAAAGGACAGATCATCGGCCGTGAGGGGCGTAATATCCGTGCGATCGAAGCTGCAACAGGTGTTGACCTGATCGTAGATGATACACCGGAAGCGATCATTCTTTCTTCATTCGATCCATTGAGAAGGGAAATTGCCCGTTTAAGTTTACAAAGATTGGTTTCCGATGGCCGTATCCACCCTGCCCGTATCGAGGAAGTGGTAGAAAAAACACGCCGTCAGCTGGAAGAACAAATTATAGAAATAGGAGAAAGGACCGTAATAGAAATGGGCATTCATGGCCTGCACAAAGAGCTGGTAAGGATTGTAGGTAAGATGCGTTTCCGTTCTTCTTACGGCCAGAACCTTTTGATGCATAGTCGCGAAACCGCCAATCTCTGCGCCATCATGGCCGCAGAACTGGGTATGAACCCTAAACTGGCCAAACGTGCCGGTCTCCTGCACGATATTGGTAAAGTTCCTGATGAAGAAACTGAACTGACCCACGCACTCTTAGGAGCCAAATTAGCCGAGAAATACGGAGAAAACCCGGCCGTAGTGAACGCCATTGGTGCCCACCACGATGAGATGGAGATGCAATACGTTATTTCGCCTATTATCCAGGCCTGTGATGCCATCAGTGGCGCAAGACCCGGTGCCCGCCGCGAGATCATGCAACAGTACCTCCAGCGCATCAAGGACCTCGAAAACCTGGCTATGAACTATACAGGCGTAGAAAAAGCCTATGCCATCCAGGCCGGTAGGGAATTAAGGGTAATCGTTGAGGCTGATAAGGTTACCGATGTAGACAGCGACAAATTAAGCTTCGAAATCGCTCAAAAAATACAAACGGAGATGACGTATCCTGGGCAGATTAAGGTTACGGTTATTAGGGAGAAGAGGGCGATTAATATAGCGAGGTAATTTTAATTAGTAGTTAATAATTAATAGTTAATAATTGCAATTAATAATTATATAATTAATCAAACGGCAGATATAGTCACAGGAGGAGGGCATAACCAGAAGGTTTTTAAAAATTACTAATTACTAATTACTAATTATTAATTACAATCCCCTACCTTTGCCGTCCGCAAAAAAGAAAATGTTATGAACGCAGCAGTTCAATTTGTACACGATCAAATGACAACCCAGAAGAACCATCCTAAATTTAAGGCTGGTGATAATGTGACTGTTAAATACAAGATCGTTGAAGGTGGTAAAGAGCGTATCCAGGATTTCCGTGGAGATGTGATCAAATTACAGGGAAATGGTGCTACCGCTTCATTTACCGTACGTAAGATATCAGATGGCGTAGGTGTAGAACGTTTGTTCCCTATCCTTTCTCCAAATATCGATTCTATCGTTCTGAACAAGAGCGGTAAAGTACGTCGTGCTAAATTATACTACCTGCGTGAGCGCAGCGGTAAGAGTGCCCGTATTAAGGAAAAACGTTTCTAAATTAGCCGTGCTTTTTAAAGCATGGGCTTTTTTTAAAATAAATAACGGCGAAAGTTTAGTATATGCTAAACTTTCGCTTTTTTATTGAGTCATAAGCCGGTATTTCAGATTATTTAGTTGGAGAACATTTGTTTTGTCTTAACTTCGAACCTCTTAAAACAATTTTTATGGGCAACTTAGGATTTCAAGAAATTTTGATCATTGCAGTAGTGGTACTCGTGTTATTTGGTGGTAGAAAGATCCCTGAATTTATGAGGGGGTTAGGTAAAGGTATCCGTGAGTTCAACGATGCGAAAAGCAACGTGAAAAAAGAACTGGAAGAAGGTATGAAAGAAAAGGACCAAACCAGCACGACTACACAACCGTAATCATCTCTCTAAACGCATTTTAGCCTTTGTTTAGCTACACCACGATCAAAGACTATCATACACAATTACAGAACGGCCAAACCACCTGTGTGGAGGCCGTTCGTTGTTATTTGCAGACCATCCGGAATAAACAACACCTGAATGCATTTTTAGAAGTGTATGAAACTGAGGCGCTGGAACGCGCGTCAGCATTGGATCTTCAGCGAAATGCAGGTTCAGAGCTTTCTCCTTTACATGGTGTGGTGGTTGGATTAAAAGATGTGATCAGTTATAAGAATCACCATCTTTCTGCATCATCACATATACTCGAAAATTTTACAGCCGTTTATAATGCAACCGCAGTTGATAAATTATTATCAGCAGGCGCCATCATTATAGGCCGGCAGAATTGTGATGAATTTGCGATGGGAAGCAGCAATGAAAATTCTGCTTTCGGAACGGTGAAAAACAGTCTGGATGAAACACGGGTTCCAGGTGGTTCTTCCGGCGGTTCTGCAGTTAGCATCAAAGCCGGTATGTGTATGATCAGTTTGGGAAGTGATACCGGTGGCTCTGTTCGCCAACCAGCTGATTTTTGCGGAGTAGTGGGAATAAAGCCCACTTATGGCCGAATCTCACGCTATGGATTGATCGCCTATGCTTCTTCTTTCGACCAGATCGGAATTTTTGCGAACTCGGTTGATGATGCGGCGCTCGTTTTAGAAGTGATCTCCGGCCCCGATGATTTTGACAGTACGGTTTCTCAACAGGAAGTGCCTGCTTATTCAAAACAACTTGAAGCACCCGGAAAAAAATATCGAATCGCTTACTTTAAAGAATCCCTCGAAAATCCCGCTTTGGACCCCGCTATCAGGGCTGGGATTGAGGCGTTTATAAAAAAATTAACAGGTTTGGGACATGAGGTGAAAGCCGTTGAGTTTAAGCTACTTGAACATGTTGTTCCAACTTACTATGTTTTAACGACTGCAGAGGCTTCGAGCAATTTATCGAGGTTTGATGGGGTAAAATATGGCTATCGCGCAGACATTGCCAAAGGCGATCTTACAGAATTATACAAAGCCTCCCGAAGCCAGGGTTTTGGCAAAGAAGTACAACGCCGGATCATGCTCGGGACCTTCGTTCTAAGTGCCGGTTATTTTGATGCGTATTTCACTAAGGCGCAGCAGGTTAGACAGCTACTCTGCGATCGTACAAAAGAGATATTTACTGATTTTGATGCCATCATTTCCCCCACTGTTCCCTCACCTGCGTTTAAAATAGGCGAGAAGAGTAATGACCCGGTTGAAATGTTCCTGGCCGATATCTATACCGTTTTTGCAAATCTTGTAGGAATACCGGGAATTTCGGTGCCCCTTTTCAAACATCCCAACGGAATGCCTTTCGGGCTCCAGGTGATGACTTCTCATTATAAAGAGTTACCTTTGCTGCGTCTTTCGAAGGAGTTTATGCTAATCGCTGATTAAACCTGGAAGACATACCGGGGTCTAAAAACCTCATCCCACCAAGACCTTTCTGCTACCAACACACAACTGCTTTTTTGACTAAGCTAACTGCTATTACTTAATCAAAAAATGAAACGGTAGCCTATGAAATGGTTCAGACTCACCTTCAGTCTCGGAAATGTGATAGCCGCCACTAAGTGCAGCCTGGTTTATCTGGTATTAATTGTTTTTGGTTTAACTACCATGTCCTTCACAGATCCGTTAAATAAACGTGCCGACGTATTTTCCAATGTAATTAATGATGAGTTCTCTTTGAACAGTCAGCCGGCTGTTGAAATAAATCCCGAGGATGTCGAATTAAATCCCCAGGCGGTAAGCTTTGTGGACGATTATATCCGCAAACAGGGAGAAGAGCTGGAAGAGATGAAAACCTGGGGAAAGCCCTATTTTGAGCTGTATGATACAATCCTCAAATCCTACGGTATCCCTAAAGAAATGAAATATTTAAGCGTGATAGAGAGCCATCTCGTACCGGGATTGGTATCCTGGGCGGGAGCAGTTGGCCCATGGCAGATCATGCCAGATGAGGCTAAAAGATTCGGCCTGCGCAGAAGCGGCTCTGTAGATGAACGCAGGGATTTTGCTAAAAGCACCGGGGCCGCCGCGCTTTTAATGAAAGAATTATATAATAAGTTCGGTGATTGGCTGCTGGTAGTAGCTGCCTACAATGCCGGCGCCGGCGGTGTAAGAAAAGCCATCCGTAAAGCTGGTAGCCGTGATTTTTGGGCCCTGCAGAACTTTCTGCCCGAAGAAACCCGTAACCATGTTAAGAAATTTATTGCTACCCATTACCTGTTTGAGGGTCATGGCGGCATGACTACAATGACGGCGGCGGAAATTCAGGCAAAAAAAATTGAAGTATCTTTGCACCGCTTTACCCGGGATCTCGGTTCGGTGACAGGGTAGGCCGGAAAGCGCGGCTTTCCGATTTTTTAACGAATTCGGTACGCATGCGATGGTTTGGGCTCAATATCAACACACATATTTCTATCACTAAAATAACCCTGGTGGGTTTTGCCTTTGTGGTGGGCAGCATCGGAACCATGTCGTTTACCACCGGCAGGGCCGACCAGGATGGCCTGGCTTCCGATTCGACTATTTCTGATAAAAACGGGTTCAAGAGCCTGTTTGCCAATAATATTTTTGATGCATCAAAACCGTACGAGACGCAACTAAACCCTCGTGCGGTTTCTTTTGTGCAGGACTATGTAAGCCGGCAAACCAAGGAACTGGAGAAAATGCGGTCCTGGGGCAAGCCTTATTTCGACCTGTATGATAACGTGCTGGGTTTATACGGCATTCCTAAAGAAATGAAATACCTGAGTGTGATAGAGAGTCATCTCAGGTCGGGGCTGGTTTCATGGGCCGGCGCTGTGGGCCCCTGGCAATTGATGGATTATGAAGCCAAACGTTTTGGCCTCAGAACCGGCAGTATTGATGACAGGATGGATTACTACAAGAGCACACACGCCGCAGCGCGTTTGATGAAAGAATTATATACTGAATTTGGCGACTGGCTACTGGTAGTAGCTGCATACAATGGGGGCTCAGGAAGAGTAAGACAGGCCATCAGGAAATCGGGCAGCAGGGATTTCTGGGACCTGCAATATTACCTGCCGGAAGAAACCCGTAACCACGTAAAAAAATTCATCGGTACCCATTACATATTTGAAGGCGGTGGTGGATGGACCACACTTACAGCCAGTGAAACGGTTGCACAGAAAGCGCTGCTTGCCAAACCACAGGAAGCACAGGTAAGTACTGCAGATCTTGAAAACACCACGGTTACAGAGATCAGTGGCCGGTATAATTCTGTGATCATCGCAAATGGATTGTCGATGGATATCATCCAATTCAATAAATGGAACCCGGGTTTTGATAAGGCACTATCCGAAGGGAAAAAATACCCGATGCGTTTACAAAAAGAAAAGACGGCTGTATTTGAAGCAAGGAAGAATAGTTTTTTGATGGAGTCTGTGAGGGCTTTGTTGGAAGGAACGGCATCAAAGTAAATATTTTGGAATTTTGGATTGGGAAATTGGGAAATTTGTTCCGGGTTCCGACTTCTAAAGCAATTCCAAAATTTCCCAATTTCAAAATTCCAAAATCCTATTCCAGCACCTGCTTAATCGCCTCCGCCTTCAACAAACATTCTGCATATTCTTTTTCGGGGTCACTATAAAAAGTAATACCTCCGCCAACAAGGTAACTTAAGTATTGATTGGTTGCATTGTAAAGGATACTTCTGATGACCACATTAAAATCAAAATCTTTTTCAGGACTGATATAACCCACCGCACCGGAATAGATGCCGCGTTTGGTTCTTTCATATTGTTCTATCAATTCCATTACTCTTCGCTTGGGTGCACCTGTCATGCTGCCCATTGGAAAGCTGGCTCTCAAAATATCTGAAAGATCAATGCCTTCTTTTACTTCTCCTGTTATCGTAGAGATCATCTGGTGAACCTGTGGGAAACTGTACACACCAAACAATTCATCCACTTTTACGGTTCCTTCCTTACAGATTTTGCTGAGATCGTTGCGCACAAGATCAACCACCATTACATTTTCGCTTTTATCTTTTTCACTTTGCTGTAATTGGAATTTCAGCTCGTTGTCTGCTTCTGCATTTTCAAGGTTTCTTTTAAAAGTACCTTTGATGGGCTGCGATAAAATATGATCTCCTTTTTTCTGCAGGTATCTTTCCGGGCTCGCACACAAAACATATTTATCATCCAGTTTATAAAAACAGGAAAAGGGATTGGGAGAGATGGTGGTGAGTTGTGTGTAAACCTGCAGTGCATCTATCTTAACGCCGGTTGCGTAAAACTCCTGGCAATAATTGAGCTCGTAACAATCGCCACGCTGGATATGGGCGCGGAGTTTTTCCAAGATAGTTATGTATTCTTCTTTTTTGATCCGTGACTTTATCGAAACGGATACTGGATGTTGGATACTCGATGCCTGTACGTTTGTAATCTCACTAAAAATTATTTCAGGATCTGTTGAGAGGGTTGATATGATAAGCTGATTGTCTTTTAACTGCAGAATCGTTTCGGGTTGAAAGAAAAAAATATCAGGGAAGCCAATATGATCGGGATGTTTTGACTCTAATGGTGCGAGTTCATTCTTTAGATCATAACTGATATGGCCAAACAGCCAGTCGTTGTGTTCTTTATTGAAACTGCTTAACTGTTCAAGAATATTTTCTTTGGGAGAAAAAATAGTTACTGCACCTGCAGCAACCAAGCACTCTACATTCTGGTGCGTAGAATAGTATTGGTGATTATCCAGAAAACAACAAATGTTGAACCGGTTGGCCCAGCTCAACATTTGTTGTTTGCATAGATCAATATCCTGTATAGCGAAAGATGCGGTTATTCTTTTCACCTTAGGTGGGGGTGATGATCAGAAATCATCTTCTTCATCATCATCAAATCCACCACTTTTATCATTAAAAAGATCGAACTCTTTAAAGTCTTCATCTATTTTAAAATCATCATCATCGTCGCCTTTCTTTTTGGCGCCGCCACCGGTAGCTTTCTTTCCTTTACTCTTTGGAATATCAAATTCATCAAAGTCGGGATCCCAGTCGTCATCGCCTTCTTCTGGTTTTTCCCAATCATCTTCTACATCGTCTGCTTCTGCATCATCATCATCGTCATCATCTTTCGATTTTTTACCTGATGCTTTGCTTGCTGTTTTTTTCACGGGTGTTGAATCCTCATCGTCATCATCCAAATCATCATCGTCATCTTCCAATTGTTTTTTGCTTTTGGTAGACGGCTTTGCATCTGCATTTTTTGCAGCTGCATTCTTCGGGGTGGATTTAGGATCCTTATCAGATTTCGGTGCCATATTCCTAATAAGATTGTTGCGTAAAATTTCAACGCAATTTATTATTAACCAAAAAAATTTTTAAAGCACAAACGGAGTGCCAATTAATTTCTACACATGAACGATCTGGTCACGGCCGGGTCCATTGGAAACGTATTTTACCGGTGCGCCAATCTCGCTGTTAATAAAGTTAATATAATTAGTCATAGTTGCAGGCAAAGATGCTGCATCCTTTATTTGTGTAGTATCCAGGTTCCAGCCAGGGAAGCTTTGCAGAATGGGGTCGATTTTAACTCTCGACATCTGGAAAGGAACTTCTTTGGTCTGTTTTCCATTGATATTATAGGCGGTACAAACTTTTAACTCTTCAAATGCATCCAGTACATCTGCTTTTGTCATGATCACCTGGGTAACGCCATTTAACATACATGCGTAACGTAAGGCAACCAGGTCTATCCAACCGCAGCGACGTGGTCTGCCTGTAGTGGCGCCAAATTCGTTGCCTATTTTCCTCAATTCTTCACCAGTGGCATCTTCCAGTTCACTTGGGAACGGACCACCGCCTACGCGGGTACAATACGCTTTGGTAACACCCATCACTTCGTTGATCTGTTTTGGTGATACCCCTAAACCGGTACAAACACCTGCAGAAATGGTATTGGAAGAAGTAACAAAAGGAAAAGTTCCGAAATCAATATCGAGCATACTTCCCTGTGCACCTTCAGCCAGTACTTTTTTTCCTTTGCTGATCTGGTCGTTGATGAAGTATTCGCAGTTTATTACATTCAGGGTCTTTAAGAATTCCAATGCTTCAAAGAATTCTTCTTCCCAGGCAGAGATATCTTCATTAAAATGAAAATTATCCAGCAGTTTCTGGTGCTTTAACCTGAGTTTGATGTATTGGCTGGTAAAATTTTTATCCAGCAGATCGCCTACACGCAAAGCGTTTCTGCCTGTTTTATCCATATACGCGGGACCGATACCTTTTAAGGTAGAGCCGATCTTACTTTCTCCTTTTTGCAGTTCGGATGCTTTATCCAAGGCTCGGTGTGTAGGGAGAATGATATTTGTTCTCTCAGAAATAAAGAGATTCTTTTTTACATCAATGCCGTGCGCTGCCACTGCATCGCACTCTCTTTTTAAGGTAACAGGGTCAAGCACTACGCCGCCACCGATCACATTTGTTTTGTTCTGGTGAAAAATGCCGGAAGGGATCTGGTGCAACACCATTTTCTTTCCCTCAACATACAAAGTATGCCCTGCATTCGGGCCGCCCTGGAAACGGGCAACGATATCATAATTGGGCGCGAAATAATCAACGATCTTACCCTTGCCTTCATCACCCCATTGTAAACCTAAAATTACATCAACCATAAAATTCTTTTGAATAGGGGGCAAAAATAGGGTTAAGTCTGTAGTCTGTGGTCTGTAGTGTGTTGTTTATTTTCTAACATCAAAGACCATGGTCTATGTTTCTGTGTCAAACCTATCAACTGTTTGTATTCCGTTCAGTGATTTCAGGCGGGCCACAAGTTCTTCCAGTTCTTCTTTGTCGTGTACAAACACTTTTATGGTTCCCTCAAACAGCCCTTCCCTCGATTCGATGGTGAGGCCGGCAATATTGATGCGCAGATCACCACTGATCACATTTGTTATTTTATTGATAACACCCACATCGTCAAGCCCCACAATTTTTAAACCGGTAAGGAAAGAGATCTCCTTGTTTTTGGCCCATTTGGTTTTTACCACCCTGTGGCCATAATTAGCAAGTAGCTGGGCGGCATTGGGACAACTGGTGCGGTGTATCATCAGACCCTTGCCCGTTGTTACAAAACCAAATACGTCATCACCCGGAATAGGATTACAGCATTTGGCCAGTGAATACATGATCTTATCACTGCTTTCGCCAAAAATGATGAGCTCGGAATCTTTCTTATTAAAATTCTTTGGGGCATCTATCGGAACTTCATGAATAACGGGTTTGGGTTTCGGGATCTCTATTTTATCGCCCAAAACCTGGAACTCTTTCAGCTCCCTCAGGTCTATCGCTTTGGTGGCTATTTTATAGTGCAGATCAAGCGGTGAAGGCAATTTATAGAACTGTACGAGCTCGTCAATATTATATTGACTATACGCAGCGCCCATCGCATCTAACTTGCGTTGGAGTGTGTATTTGCCATCCTCCGCTATCTTTCTTTTTTCTTCGCGCAGCGCATCCTTGATCTTGCTTTTTGCTTTGGCGGTAACAACAATATTCAGCCAGTCTTCAGATGGTTTTTGTTTATTGCTGGTAATGATTTCCACCTGGTCGCCGCTGCGTAATTTATGGCTGATCGGCACCAGCTTATGATGCACTTTAGCGCCGATACATTTTGTGCCGATGGCGGAGTGGATGGAAAATGCAAAATCCAACGCAGTGCTTCCCGTAGGCAGCATTTTTACTTCGCCTTTTGGCGTGTACACATATATTTCTTCGGCTAGGAAAGAAGTTTTAAAATCCTGCAGGAAGTCCACGCCGTCGGTATCCTGTGTGCTTAACACTTCGCGGATCTGCCCGAACCATTTATCAAAACGGTCCTCATCATTGCTTCCTTCCTTGTATTTATAATGCGCGGCCAATCCTTTTTCGGCGATCTCGTTCATGCGCTTGGTGCGGATCTGTACTTCTACCCATTTACCCTGAGGTCCCATCACGGTTGTATGCAAAGCCTCATATCCATTGTTTTTTGGATTACTGAGCCAGTCGCGCAAACGCTCGGGTGAGGGGGTATATTCATCGGTGATCATGGAATATACTTTCCAGCAATCTTCTTTTTCTTTTTCGGGGGCCGAATCAAGAATTACGCGGATGGCAAAGAGATCATACACTTCCTCAAACGCAACAGATTTCTTTTTGATCTTGGTCCAGATGGAATGAATGCTTTTCGGGCGGCCATAGATCTCAAAATCCAACCCTGCCTCAGTCATTTTTTCTTTTAGCGGGCGGATGAATTCGTTGATATAACGCGTGCGTTCGCGTTTGGTCTCCGATAATTTTTTAGCGATCTCTCGGTAAGCTTCAGGTTCCATGTATTTCATGGAAAGATCCTCGAGTTCGGTTTTGATATTATACAAACCCATCCTGTGCGCCAATGGTGCATATACCCAAACCGTTTCCGATGCGATCTTCAATTGTTTCTCACGCTTCATACTGTCGAGCGTACGCATGTTGTGCAGGCGGTCGGCCAGTTTGATCAGTATCACACGGGGATCGTCGGTAAGTGTAAGCAGGATCTTCTTGAAATTCTCTGCCTGCTGGCTGGTATTCGTGTCTATTACATTAGAGATCTTGGTTAGTCCATCAACGATCTTGGCGATCTCGATACCAAATTCTCTTTCTACATCTTCGAGTGAAATATCGGTGTCTTCTACCGTATCATGTAACAAGGCACAGATCGTACTGCGAACACCCAGGCCAATTTCTTCCACGCAGATCATCGCAACAGCGATGGGATGAAGGATATACGGCTCACCACTTTTTCGCCGCATGGTTTTATGTGCCTCGGCTGCCATTTCAAATGCCTGTCGAACGAGCTCCTTATCGCCTTTTTTCAGTTTGGGGCGCAGGCTTCTCAACAGGGCACGATAATGCCTGATGATCTCATTTTTTTCCTGCTCGGGATTGAGATTATATTTAGGTAAAACGGGTTCTGAAACGGTTTCCGGTGCTTGCTCCATAGTCTGTTACAAATATACGAAAACGAGAGCCGTATTTATTGGCGGATTACGGATTAGCGGATTTAAAGTTCTCTCAATCCATTAATCCGAAAATCTGCAATCCGCCAATTGCTTCATGATTTTATGATCGGCAAGAAAGCTTGGTCTGATCCTCTTAACTTTGCCAACTACCATGAGTGCTACACCCAAAAAGAAGATATTCGATGTTTCATTGTTAGGAAGGGTTTTTCGTTTTGTTAAACCATACCGCTCCTTTTTTTACATCAGCCTTTTGTTGGCCATTATCATGGCTGCCTTTGCGCCTATCAGGCCTTACCTGATACAATTAACCATTGATAAGGCAACAGGAAAAAATATTCATATCCCGGGTTGGCTGGAAACGGTTTTGTTCAATACCGATTTTTCGGATGCTACAAAATTTATCATAGCAGTAAGTATTTTCCAGGTGATCTTTATTTTTATTGAAACAGCCATCCGTTTTTTCTTTACGTTCATTACGGCATGGATGGGACAGAGCGTGGTAAAAGATATGCGCAATGCGGTCTACCAAAAAATACTCAGCCTTAATCTCCGCCAGTTTGATAAAACACCGATCGGTACACTCACCACAAGAACCATCAATGATATTGAAAGTATCAATGATATTTTTTCAGATGGATTGATCCCGATCATTGCCGACCTGTTAACGATAATCGTTACACTGGCAACTATGTTCTGGATAGACTGGCGCTTAACTTTTATCAGTCTGATCCCGTTCCCTTTAATGATCCTGGCTACTTATTATTTTAAAGAAAGTGTAAACAAAAGTTTTATCCGCGTAAGAAATGCGGTGGCGGCACTAAATGCCTTTGTACAGGAACATATTACCGGCATGCAGGTGGTGCAGGCATTTGCAGCGGAAGAAAGAGAGTTTGATAAGTTTAAAAAAATCAATGCAGAGCATAAGAGTGCGAACATCAAAGCCATTTTTGCTTATTCCGTGTTCTTCCCGGTGGTAGAAGTCGTATTGGCCATCAGTATGGGATTATTGGTATGGTGGGTGGCAGGCCGTTCGCTTGATGCGGGCTTGCTTGTTGCATTCATATTATATCTTAACCAGATCTTCCGTCCATTGCGTGTGATCGCCGATAAGTTCAATGTGCTCCAGATGGGGATGATCGCTGCAGAACGTGTGTTCAAAGTATTGGATAATGATGATGTAACACCGGCTTCAACAGGGAAAGTGTATGACCCTGTGTTGATAGAAGGACAAATAGAATTTGAAAAAGTTTCATTTGCTTATACAGAATCCAACTATGTTTTAAAGAATATCAACTTCAATGTAAAAGCGGGAGAGACCGTTGCATTGGTAGGACATACAGGGAGCGGTAAAACATCGATCATCAGTTTGCTGAATCGTTTATACCATATACAGGAAGGAGAGATCAGGGTAGATGGCGTGAACATCAACGAATACAAACTGGATACCTTGCGCAAAAGCATTGGTGTGGTTTTGCAGGATGTGTTTTTGTTTTCAGGATCTATCATGGATAATATCACCTTACGCAATCCTGAAATAACCCGCGAGCAGGTGATCTCGGCTGCCAAAATGATCGGCGTGGATGAATTCATCATGCAACTACCCGGTGGCTATGATTATGATGTGATGGAAAGAGGAAGTACGTTAAGTCTTGGCCAGCGTCAGTTATTATCATTTATCCGTGCACTTTTATTCAATCCCTCAATTTTAATATTGGATGAAGCCACTTCATCCATCGATACAGAAAGCGAAATGCTGATCGAAAAAGCAACGGATGCGCTGATCTCAGGCAGAACTTCCATCGTGATCGCCCACCGTCTTTCCACCATCCGTAAAGCCAATAAGATCATTGTACTTGATAAAGGAGAAGTTAAAGAGATGGGCAGCCATGAAGAGCTATTGGCATTGGGCGGATTTTATGCGAAACTCCATGAAATGCAATTCGAAAAAAAGAAAGCTGTGGTCGCTTAAAAAATCATTTAAAAGATCATATTTCTACCTGTAAAACCATGTAGAGGCTTAATTATCAGTTAAATAGCTTCTAATAAGAAGTCCCTGAGATTGTATCATGAAACAATAAAAAAACTGATCCAATTTTTTCTCCATTTTCTCCCGTTTCACTCATGCTTTTCAGCCCCGTACCCCTATCTTTGCCGCAAATTTAGAATCAGGTATGGCCCTCAGAACTGTGAAATTATTACTGGTAGCGACTTTCAGCCTATTTTCGATCGTTTTTTCTGCTCCTTTGCTTGCCCAGGATTCTGCCCATGTTGAGCATGCAGCAGCAGGTCACGAGGCAGAAACGGGCCATGAAGAGAAAAAAGAAGGATTTGATGCCGCTGAGGTCATTTTCGGCCATATTCTCGATAACCACGAGTTCCATTTTACAGAATACAAAGGCAGTGACGGTAAAGAACACAATATCTCCCTTCCCCTGCCTATCATCCTTTATTCTAAAGAAAAAGGCCTTACGCTTTTTTCTTCTTCACGCTTTGAACATGGACATGCGGCTTATAATGGATACAAGATCACCAAAGAAAAGATCGCAGCAGTAAATGAAGATGGAACCATTAATGAGAGCATTAAAGTATATGATCTTTCCTTAACCCGTAACGTGGTTCAGATGATGCTCGCATTGTTTGTTCTTACCTGGTTAATGCTTTCTATCGCCAAATCATACAAAAAAGGACATGGTGTTACTTCTGCACCAAAAGGCAAACAGAACCTGCTCGAAGTTTTGATCATTTTTGTACGTGAAGAAGTGGCAAAACCGAATCTCGGTCACAAATGGACCAAGTACCTGCCTTATTTATTAACTACTTTTTTCTTTATCCTGATCAATAATATTTTTGGTTTGATACCCGGTACGGCCAACGTAACAGGTAATATCGCTTTCACAGTAGTGTTAGGTGTTATCTCTTTCGTGGTGATCATGTTCAGCACCAACAGTCATTTCTGGGCGCATATTTTTAACCCGCCGAACGTACCATTAGGGGTAAAATTCATCCTGGTGCCGGTAGAGTTCCTTGGGGTTTTTATTAAACCATTTGCCCTTATCATTCGTTTGTTCGCAAATATGGTTGCGGGTCACATCATTATCATCTGTCTGATTTCTTTGATATTCATCTTTGGTCAAATGAACCCTTTCGCGGGTTACGGTACAAGCCCGGTAGCTGTTGGATTTACAGTGTTCATTTATATGATTGAAGTATTGGTTGCCTTTTTACAGGCATTCATCTTCACTAACCTGACCGCTGTATTTATCGGTTCGGCTTTTGAAGGAGGGGATCACCATGATGAAACATTGCACGTATAAACAAGTTTTTTTTAACTGTAAATAAAACGATCATGAGTTTGACTACAATTTTGTTGGATGGCGTTGCGAACGCGGGTGGTGCAGTCGGTGCAGGTTTAGCTGCTATCGGTGCAGGTTTAGGTATCGGACAGATTGGTAAAGGTGCTGTAGAAAGCATCGCACGCCAGCCTGAAGCGATGAACGATATCCGCGCTAACATGATCCTGGCTGCTGCCCTTGTAGAAGGTGCCGCATTGTTCGGAATCATCGTAGGCTTCCTTGCAATGGTTTTGAAATAAGCCATTGTTACAAATTAATACTGCACCTGAAGTACAGGACGGAGGGTGCAGTTAATTTTCTTCGGTCGGGACGCTCCAGCGGCCTGAACGATAAAAGCTCTTTTTTTTGAAATGTACGATGAACCCGGCTTTTGTTTTTCATAGCATCGCCTCTTGCGCTCGCCTCCGCGAAGCTTGGGCGAAGCGGGGGCGCACACTTCAACAGTTAGATAATAATTAAGCAAAAAAAATTCCGGTTAAACGGATATTGGAGGATATAAAACATGGATTTACTGAACCCCGGTCCCGGACTATTAATATGGACCCTGCTTGCGTTCCTGATCGTTTTCTTCATACTGAAGAAGTTTGCATGGCCCGCTATCATCAAAGGATTGAATGAGCGTGAAGCCGGTATTGCCGAATCACTCGCTACAGCAGAAAAAGTAAAAGGCGAAATGATCGCTCTCAAAAATGAGAACGAAGCCTTAATGGCACAGGCACGTGAAGAGCGCGCAGTCATGATCAAAGAAGCGAAAGAACAATCCGCTAAAATGATCAGCGAAGCAAAAGACAAAGCAAAATCTGAATACGATCGCATCGTTGCCGACGCACAGGCTGCCATCACCCAGCAAAAAAATGCAGCTTTAACTGATGTTAAGAACCAGGTAGGTGCATTGGTAATAGAGGTAAGTGAAAAGATCCTGCGCAGGGAACTGAGTAATAAAGGAGAGCAGGAGAAATATATTAATGACCTGGCAGAAGGAGTGAAGTTGAATTAGTAATTAGTAGTTAGTAATTAGTAATTGAAAACATCAATGCTAAGCTAACTCCCAATTACTAATTATTAATTACTAATTACTAATTAAAGAAATGCCTAATCCACGTTTAGCAGACAGATACGCAAAAAGCCTGATTGACCTTGCAACAGAAAAAGGACAACTGGAAGCTGTGTATGCAGACATGAAATATTTACAGGCAGTTTGTAAAGCCAGTAAAGAATTTGTTTCATTGCTGAAAAGCCCGGTGATCAACAGCGACCAGAAAAACAATATTGTTGCAGCTGTTACCAAGGGGAAAGTAAGTGAGCTCACATCTTTATTCAATACATTACTGGTGAAGAAAGGCCGCGAAAGCGATCTTCCTGAAATTGCTTTTGCATTTGTTGATCAGTACAATGCGATCAAAGGAATACACAGGGTTAAATTAACTACTGCGGTTCCTGTAAGTGACGAGTTGAAAAAATCAATTGAAGGAAAAGTGAAATCGGCACAGGGTTTAGGAACAGTAGAATTAGAAACAGCGGTTGATGAAAAACTGATCGGTGGTTTTGTCCTTGAGTTCAACAACAACCTGGTAGATGCAAGTATTCTTCGCGATTTGAAGGATATTAAAAAACAATTTGGTGCAAACCTGTTCGTGCATAAACTGAGATAATAAAATTTTTATAACGATAACTTTAAAAGAAGATAGATCATGGTAGACATTAAACCCGACGAAATATCAGCGATTCTGAGACAGCAGCTCAGCAATTTCAATGCTTCTGCTGACCTGGAAGAAGTGGGTACCGTATTGCAGGTGGGTGACGGTATTGCCCGTGTGTATGGCCTGAATGGTGTACGCAGTGGTGAGCTGGTAGAATTTGAAAGTGGTGTAAAAGCCATTGCCCTTAACCTGGAAGAAGACAACGTGGGTGTGGTATTGATGGGTGAAAGCGGAGATATTAAAGAAGGCGCCAAAGTAAAAAGAACAGGCCAGATCGCCTCTATCAAAGTAGGTGAAGGTGTGGTTGGCCGTGTGATTAATACATTGGGTGAGCCTATCGATGGTAAAGGTCCGTTAACTGGTGAATTGTATGAAATGCCATTGGAGCGTAAAGCGCCGGGTGTTATCTACCGTGAGCCGGTAAAAGAACCTTTGCAAACAGGTATCAAAGCGATCGATGCGATGATCCCGGTTGGTCGCGGCCAGCGTGAGTTGGTAATTGGTGACCGCCAAACTGGTAAGACTGCGATCTGCGTAGATACCATCATCAACCAGAAAGAATTTTACGATGCAGGTAAACCTGTATACTGTATATATGTAGCGGTTGGACAAAAAGCGTCTACCGTTGCGGGTGTAATGAAAGTGTTGAATGATAACGGTGCGATGGCTTACACAACTATCGTGTGTGCTTCTGCATCTGATCCGGCTCCATTACAGTTCTATGCACCATTTGCCGGCGCAGCCATCGGAGAGTTCTTCCGCGATACTGGCCGTCCAGCTTTGATCATTTATGATGATCTGTCAAAACAGGCGGTTGCATACCGTGAAGTTTCTTTGTTGTTGAGAAGACCTCCGGGACGTGAAGCATATCCTGGTGATGTATTCTATCTCCACAGTCGTTTATTGGAAAGAGCCGCTAAGGTTATTGCCAATGATGATGTAGCTAAGAACATGAACGATCTTCCCGCTTCCATTAAACACCTTGTAAAAGGTGGTGGATCATTGACGGCATTACCGATCATTGAAACACAGGCGGGTGACGTATCTGCTTATATCCCCACGAATGTGATCTCGATCACCGACGGACAGATCTTCCTGGAAGGTAACCTGTTCAACGCAGGTATCCGCCCGGCGATCAACGTGGGTATCTCTGTAAGCCGCGTGGGTGGTAATGCACAGATCAAATCAATGAAAAAAGTAGCAGGTACTTTGAAACTCGACCAGGCACTTTACCGTGAGCTGGAAGCGTTCTCAAAATTCGGTGGAGACCTGGATGCTGCTACCAAGAACGTAATTGATAAAGGTGCGCGTAACGTGGAAGTATTGAAACAATTACAATACTCACCTATGTCTGTTGAAAAACAGGTAGCGATCATTTACCTGGGTACACAAGGTTTGTTGAAAGAAGTAGCGGTGAAAAAAGTGAAAGAATTTGAAGCACATTTCTTAACTGATATGGAAAACAAATTACCTGATGTACTGGCTGAATTCAAAAAAGGGCAATTGAATGATGACAGCATTGCTAAAATGGTAACTCTCGCAAAAGGTTTGATGCCTTCTTACAAATAAGACCGTAACCAATTCGAATAAAAAGGGCCCCGGAATTTTCGGGGCTTTTTTATGCACTCTAATAAAATTAATGGCGTATTGTATACCCGCTGGATGTTTGCTGTTGTATACCTGATTGTCTTTCAATATAATCATCAAAGATTTGCGTAATGTTCTCTTTGATGGTTTTGATATTTTCTATCGAATAATTCATATCAAAACTACAGGGGTAACAGTCAGATAGAATCCGCAGTTTGCAGAGGTTCATATCTTTAAATTTCTGGACGACCTTAAGGGGATTGAGTTCCGGAGAAATGTATTGCCTGGAATACTCAAGAAAAAAAGTGGCAGGTTGAGATGTGTTATCTTTTGAGCAGATCGTATAGGCTTCACGAGCGGTTCCTGAATCTGCATTATGATAGGATGAAAGCAATTTTGATTCAGTTGGATCAAATAAGGTGTCTACATTAATTTTTGTCTCCCGTAAACTCCGCAGTATTGAATCTACGCTTACCCGCTTCACAAATGGTTCCTGGTAGCCATCATAATCATAGCCGTAGAGGCTGTCGTTCGAATGGATAAAATAATGGAACCTTTCTTCCGATGCCAGTTCTATTGAATTATAGCTTGAACTATATCCGTAGCTAAGCTTATACAACGATATTTTTCCGTTAGAATAGATCTCTGTAACGGTAGAGTCAAACAAACCCTTCCGGCCACTGGTATCTCCAATAGTCACGTATTGGATGAATTTACTGCCTTTAATTTCTCCCGCCGATACTTCCTGGCCAAAAGATGGGGAACAAACGATCAATAACAGGTAGCCGATCAGAATTCTCATAAAATACCCTTTAAATAATGAATATATCATGTTTTTATGTCATAGAAAACCGTGAAAACACCTTCTTTAAGTAAAAATATTTATGAAATAGTTTGGTTTATAAAATAAACTAGTCTATGTTTGTTCTGTCAAATCAAAACAAATGAAAAAACTAACAATCCTGCTAATTACCGTTTTAACAGCAGGCTGGGTTAATGCCCAGGTGAGATTAACAGGAAAGGTAAGAGACAACCGTAACCATATCATTGCCGGGGCCAGTGTTCAGGTAAAAGGTTCTTATGATGGTGGTGTAAGTGATTCAACCGGCCATTTCTCTTTTAAAACTTTTGAAAAAGGTGAACAAACGATTGTAGTAAGTAATGTTGGATACAAACCTGTAGAGCAAAAGATCATGATCGGTGTTGATACAACGGAACTCATTTTTGCGCTGAAAGAAGAAGTGAACGAATTAAAAGCAGTAACTGTTACTGCAGGAAGCTTTGAAGCAGGCGATAAAAAACGAGCGGCTACCGTTCTGAGTTCACTGGATGTAGTAACCACCGGTGGCGCTAACGCAGATATTTCTGCGGTTGTAAAAACGCTGCCGGGTGCACAACAGGTTGGCGAGCAGGAAGGTTTATTTGTTCGTGGTGGTGCAGGCTACGAAACAAAACAATTCATTGATGGTACGATGGTTAACAACCCGTATTTCAGTAGTGTACCTGATCTCGCACAACGCGGCCGCTTTTCACCTTTCTTATTTAAAGGAACTGTTTTTAGTACAGGTGGTTACTCTGCATTATACGGACAGGCTTTGTCTTCTGCATTGATACTGGAAAGTATAGACATACCTGATCGCTCAGAAGCCAGCGCTTCTTTTTCACCCATATTTGTAGGAGGAGGTTTACAGGAAATTGCAAAAGATAAAAAATCATCATGGGGTGTGCGATATGATTACACAAATCTTGCTGCATACTTCGCCATTGTTAAACAAACACCTGATTATTTTAAAGTACCTGAGTTTCATGCGGCTGATGCAAACTTCCGTATCAAAACAAAAAATGGTGGCATCATTAAATACTATACAACGTTTGCTACCAACCACCTGGGTTTACGCAGACCGAATATTGACGATGCCACTTTGAAAAATGCATTTGAACTAAAAAATACCAACTGGTATAATAACCTGAGCTGGAGAGAAAACCTGGGTCATGGCTGGAAAATGAACCTGGGTCTTAGTTACAGCACCGATCATAATACGATCTCTAATCAAATTCAGAACCAGAACAATGCGCGCGTTTCAACAGGACTGGTTTGGATAGACAGCACCAATTTTAATGCAACCACAACCGCCGACCTTAGCCAGGTCAAAGCAGTGTTTGATAAAAGACTCAGCGGTATCAGCGTGATCCGTTTTGGCGGAGAGTATATGTACAGTTATAACAAAGGTCTCTACAACACTTACAATAGTTTATTGAAAGATCATTTCAAAGCGCTGTTCAGCGAAGCGGATCTCTATATCACCAATGATCTTGCCGGTAAAGTAGGTGTACGTTTTGAACAATCTTCTTTGCTCAATAAAACTAATATCGCTCCACGTTTATCATTGGCTTATAAGACAGGGCAGGGTGGACAAATGAGTATTGCTTACGGAACCTTTTACCAAAAACCAGAGAACACTTATTTATATGCAACAACAAACTTTGGCTACACAAAAGCAACACACTATATCGTTAACTACATAAAGAACACAACAGTGCAAACTTTTCGTGTAGAAGCATTTTATAAAAAGTATGATGACCTGGTAAAAACATTTCCGGCTTACAACAATGATGGAAGCGGTTATGCAAAAGGTCTTGAATTATACTGGAGAGATAAAAAAAGCATTAAAAATCTTGATTACTGGATCAGTTATTCATACCTCGATACCAAACGTGATTACCTGAATTATCCAACACAGATGCAGCCGAATTTTGCAGCCGATCATACCGCTTCGTTGGTAATGAAAAGATTTGTTACCCAGTGGAACACCGGTTTCAATTTTACCTATACGTATGCAACAGGAAGGCCGTATTACTTATTGGTAAAAAACGGTGCCAAGTATAATGTGGCTGACCAGGGAAAGACCATCAGTTACAACTCACTCGGTTTTAGCCTGAACTACCTGCAGAACATGGGTAAAGCATATGGAGTGTTTGTATTCTCAATGACGAACGTGTTAAACAGTAACCAGGTTTTCGGTTACAACTATGCACATGACGGGCATAAAGAAGCCATCACCACCGCAGCACCACGTTTTATATTCTTCGGCCTGTTCTTAAGCTGGGGTGTGGATAGGAGAGAGGATGCGATAAACAATAACTTATAAGAATAGTCCATGGACCATTGACCATGGTCCATGGACAAAACCAATCAACTAATAAACTTTTACAACATGATCAACCAACAACAAAAAGACGATGAGCTCTGGAGAATAGCCAGGGCGCGTGTCGCTTTCCGCTGGAGTTTTGCCTGCTATTTTGTAGTGAATGCATTTTTAGTAGCCGTATGGTTTTTCACATCGGGTCCATACACCTATTTCTGGCCCGCCTGGCCGATGATGGGTTGGGGCCTTGGAATCGCTTTTCAATATTTTCATGCGTTCCATGGTAGCAAGTTTACCAATACGCAGAAAGAGTATGAAAGATTAAAAAGGGAAGAAGAACGCTTATAACAATCTAAACATATTAATATGGAACAGCACGATGAAATGCTCTGGGCGATAGCCAAAAAAAGAGCAGGTTTTAGAAAACAATTGATCAGTTATATCCTGGTGAGTTCTTTTATGTGGGGTATCTGGTTTATGTCTGGCAACAGGATTAACCTGCCTAGCTCTTTTCCTTCTTTGCCATGGCCGGCCTGGGTTATGTTCTGGTGGGGTATCGGGCTTGCCTTCAGTTTTGCAAATGCATACCTGTTAAACACACGCGGTGCCGTGGAACAGGAATATCAAAAATTAAAAAATCAACAATAACTATTTAAAACAAATTTTATGAAACAGGCATTTATTATCATCAGCATGTTCTTCGTTACGCTGGTTGCAGCTCAATCAAAATACGAAGGAGCGATGGCGAAAGGATTGGAGCAATTTAAAGACGCTAAAACAGTGGAAGACATGAAAACTGTTTCTGCTTTTTTTGAACGCGTGGGTGATGCTGAAAAAGACAAATGGCTTCCTTATTACTATGCAGCACAGTCGCTGCATTATACAGGATGGATAGATCCCAAAGCAGATAAGGATAAGGTCTCCGAAAAAGTAAAGGACCTGATCGCAAAAGCTGAAGCGATCGAAAGAAATTCTGAACTCTATTGTATCCGCCAAATGGTGGCTGTACAGCAAATGACAGTTGATGCTATGTCGCGTTACCAAACCTATGGTGCGGAAGCCAATAACGCGCTTGAAAATGCAAAGAAGGCAGACGCTTCAAACCCACGCATTTACCTGTTGCAGGGACAAACATTGTTGAGAACACCTGAAGCTTTTGGTGGTGGAAAAGCAGTATCAAAAAAACTGGCTGAAAAAGCGATCGAATTATTTAAAACATTCAAGCCTGCTTCTCCTTTACATCCCAATTGGGGTAAAGATGAGGCTGATAAATTATTAGCAGCTTGTCAGTAATATGTGCATCCAATACAGCAGTGGTTACAACACCACTGCTATTTTTGTATACTTAACCGCTTACCAATGCAAACAGACGAAAAAGAATTATCACCCCAGGAAAGTCTTGACCTGATAAAGTCAATGATCAACAAGACCAAAGGGGAAGTGGCTGATGATAGTTTTCATTTTCTAATGTGGGGCTGGCTGGTATTCAGCTGTTGCCTGGCCAGTTACATACTCAAGGTAGTGATTCATTACCCTGATCACTTTATTGTGTGGTGGTTGATGCCGGTAGGTGGTGTTGTATCAGCTATATATGGTGCGAAGCAATCGAGGAAACAAAAAGTGAAATCTTTTTTAGATGAGGCTCTTGGGTATTTATGGATAGCGATAGCAGTGTCTTTTATTGTATTGGTCATTGTGAACATGACTAGTGGGGGTGCCTGGCAAACCGCTTTTACCTATTATATACTGCTGTATGCGATCGGCACTTTTGTAAGCGGTAGCTTATTGCGTTTTAAACCATTGATCATTGGCGGACTGATCAACTTTGCATTAGCTGCCATTTCTCCCAAATTCAATTATGAGAACCAGTTATTGCTTGGAAGCGTAGCGATCCTTATCAGTTATATTATTCCCGGTCATTTGTTGCGCATCAAATACCAAAAACAAAAAAGCTAAGTTATGGCCGAAGAAAAAAAACTTACCGAAAAGGAGAGCCTGGAACTCATTACTGAAATGATCCATAAAGTGAAAACCAGTTACCACGAGAGAGGAACCGGTGCCATTTTGTGGGGTACTGCGGTAGGTATTGCAGGGTTAATGAGTTTTGCCCAAAGGCATTGGGATTTCAGTATCGGTTTTGATATCTGGTTAATTGTATTGGTTGCTTTTATTCCTCAGATCATTATTTCCATCCGCGAAGGAAAGAACCGTAAAGTGGTTTCTTACCAGGATGCATACCAGGATGCTGTGTGGCTGGTGTTTGGCCTGAGTATTTTTATGCTCACGTTTTATCTCAATGTGATATCAAGTGTTACAACTGATATGATAAAAGCAGATGGAAACGAGCTACTGGTTAAAAATATCGCAACAGGTGAAACAGGACACTATAACCTTTCTGTACCTAGCGGGTATTCCTTATTGCTTCTTTTATACGCTATGCCAACATTGGCCACCGGCATCGGACATAAATTCAAACCGATGATCATTGGGGGTATTTTGTGCTATGTGTATTTTATCATATCCTGCTTTACTCCAACCAAATATGATCTGCTTTTGAACGGAATAGCGGGCATCACTAACTGGCTGATTCCGGGACTTATTTTACGCGACAGGTATTTAAAAGGAAAAGGCTGTTAATGTTTAAAGAACTCGATCCCATATTGCATTCACAATTAAGACTTGCTGTAATGAGTTTGCTCATTGCAGTAAAGGAAGCGGAGTTTACTTATATCCGTGAGAAAACAAATGCAACAGCAGGCAACCTGAGTGTGCAGGTACAGAAACTAAAAGAAGCCGGTTATATTGAAGTGACAAAGCAGTTTAAAGACAACTACCCGCAAACTACCTGTAAGATCACGCCACAGGGTATTGAAGCTTTCGAAGCTTATGTAAAAGCGCTTCAGCAATACCTGCAGGCGGGACAACAGTAATGTGATTATTGAGACGCTGATTTTTTGACTTTTGCCTTTTTAATTTTGAATTCCTTCACGATTCACCCCTCACGGATCACGCGTACTTACCTACCTTTGTGGTCCATGCAACCCATAGTCAAAGTCACCGGTCTCACCAAACAATTCAAGAACCTTACGGCTGTTCAGGATCTTTCATTTTCTGTGAATGAAGGAGACGTATATGGTTTTCTCGGGCAGAACGGTGCAGGAAAAAGTACCACTATCCGCATGTTGCTTACCCTCATCAAACCAACCGCCGGAACCGTTGAGATCTTTGGAAAAGAATTGGGTGAAAACAGGAATGATATATTACGGGAAGTAGGTGCTGTGATAGAGAAGCCGGATGTATATAAATATTTATCTGCTTACGAGAACCTGAAACTGTTTGCACGATTAAGTGGGATGAAACCTTCTTCTGAAACATTGATGGAGAAACTGGAGAAAGTAGGATTGGCGGATCGTGCAAAGGACCCGGTGAAAAATTTTTCGCAGGGCATGAAACAAAGATTGGGTATTGCGATCGCATTGGTGCATGATCCCAAACTCATCATACTTGATGAACCAACCAATGGCCTGGATCCGCAGGGTATAGCGGATATCAGGAATTTAATCCTGCATCTCAGTCGCGATCTGAATAAAACAGTGATTGTTTCTTCGCATCTATTAAACGAAATAGAACAGGTGGCAACACGTGTATTGATCATTAATAAAGGAAAAAAGATCATTGAAGGCAATGCATCTAAAATGTTCGATCCATCACAAACGATCGTTGAGCTGCAGACTTTTGATAATGTATATGCATTACAACAATTAGAGCTAAGCGGGTGGCGTGAACATTTACAACCCCAGCGCGACGCATCCTCTATATTGATCAAACTCGACCGTTTGCGGATACCGGAGTTGCACCGTGAACTGGTAGAAATGGATATCCAGGTTTTATCATTGCAGCCGCGTCATTCACTCGAAGATTATTTTTTACAAGTAACCTCAGCCAACCAACATGTGGACAGTTATACAAATTGAGTTATTCAAGATCTTCCGCAGGCCAAGAACCTATATCGCTTTTGCAGCGATCACGGGTTTGATTGGCATCATACAGTTTGGCTTGAAACTGGAAGGCGATGCCTATGTTGATTTTATGATGCGGGATATCACTTCATCACTTACCATCGAAGGCAAGATCCTGAATGGCTACCAGGTGTGTTATATCATTTTACAGATCCTGCTGGTACATGTGCCCCTCCTGATCGCATTGGTTGCAGCGGATATGATCTCCGGTGAAGCGAACATGGGAACATTGCGGTTGATGTTGACAAAGCCCATCAGCAGAACAAATATCCTGCTGGCAAAATTTATCGCAGCAATGGTGTATACTTTATTGTTGCTGGTGTGGCTAGCCATACTTGGCCTGTTTGCCAACATGATCATTTTTGGAACGGATGATCTTTTCCTGATGAAATCACAATATGTTGTTTTATTAAGGAAGGATGATATTTTCTGGCGCTATGTATGGGCCTTCGGATTTGCTGCATTGGCCATGACAACCGTCGCTTCACTTGGTTTTTTGTTTTCCCTGTTCGCCGAAAATTCCATAGGCCCGATCGTAGCTACAATGAGCGTGATCATTTTCTTTACCATCTTAAGTACGATCAGTATACCATTATTTAATAAGATCAAACCCTTTCTTTTCACCACGCACATGATCGGATGGAAAGAATTCTTTGATATCAAAGTAAACGATAACAATGAAGCCATTGTAGGCACGATACAGAACCCGCAAAAAATAATCAACTCGGCACTGGTTTTGGTATTGCATATCATTGGATTTGTGGGTGCTTCGATTTGGGTGTTTAAGAGGAAGGATGTGTTGAGCTAAAAATTATTTTAAATGTTGAATTTTAAATGTTGAATGAAAATCACCGTCCATTCAGCATTCAATATTCAGCATTCAACATGAAAAATACACAGGATGCATAAGATCATACTATTTTTATTTACCATTCACTATTCTCTATTCACCCAGGCGCAGGATATGACTGCATTGGTGAACAAGGTTAAAGCCAAACTCGACCAGGTAAACGATTACGAGGCAGATGGTAAAATGAAAACAGCTGTTGCTTTTATTAAAGCGCCAATAGGAAAAGTGAAAGTGTATTTTAAAAAACCAAGCCTGTTCCGTTTGAAAAAAGATGGCGGTATTTCTTTATTACCCAAAGGCGGAGTGTCTGTTAATATGAATTCCATTTTCGCGATCTCTGATTTCGTGGCGCTGGCTGCGGGTGAAGCTGTGATTGGCGGTATCAAAACAAGGGTCGTTAAACTGTTACCCAACAATGAGAACAGCGATATCGTACTTACCACGATGTATATAGATGAAGCCAATCTCCTTGTAAAAAAAGCAGTTACCACTACCAAAGAAAATGGTACGTATGATGTTGAAATGAGTTACGGCCAATTTGCGCAGTATGGATTACCCGATAAAGTAATATTCAGTTTTAATACCAAAGATTACAAATTACCGAAAGGACTTACGCTTGAGTTTGATGATGAAGAAAAACCAAAGACGGATGCTGAAAAATTGAAGAATAGGAAAGGACGTGTTGAAATTACTTACACAAATTATATTGTTAACAAGGGTATTTCCGATTCGGTTTTTAAATAATCAGGCGTGTATCATTAATAGTTTAAAAGAATTTCAACAAGAGAAGGACAAGAGTAAAAGAGGGAATCCTCTTACTACACTCTTTTACTCTTGTTCTTCTCTTATTGAACCCTATCCTTTTTAAATAACCCTTCCCATTAACGGATCTGTTTTTGATGGATGGCCGGTTTCTACCCTGCCGGCAAATGATTGTTGGTATATATCATTCCCTTTTACCCGAACAGAGAGATCATACCAACCAAAGCTTTTTTGCAGGTTTATGGTAACCAGCTTTTTCCCTCTCATTACATGCAAAGCAGGAACCACAACTGTTCGCGTACCGGTTCCATAAGCATTGTCAGAGATCTGCACCGTTACTGGTTTTTTACTTTTATTGGTTAAATAAATTACCACATCTCCTAGGGACAAGTTATCGCGTTCATATGCGCATTGAACGCTTAGTTCGGGATCCTTGTCATTGCCTATGAACTCTCGGTAAAAACCATTTGGTCCGTGTACCCTTAAATGATATTGCCCCTTCTCAAAATCAGCTATCTGCCAACTGGCCCGCAACATCGTATCTCCGGCTTTTAAAGCATAATCCCATGTGCGCACCAACTCCTCCTTGTATTTACCGGGAGCGAATACCTGGAAAGGAGCGCCGGCTGCCTTGTCGCCAAAGACAGTGTTATCTGCAAGCATGTAGATAGAAACAGATCGTTTGTCCGGATCTATATGGCTGTGGCAAAACAATTCATAGGGCAAAGCATTTGAGGATCGGACCCCTTTTTCCTGTTTGGGTAAAAAAGAACTATCCGCCCGGCTGTTTGCATCCGCAATACTTTCTGCTGAAAGTTTTCTGAAATTGGATGGCACATCTTTGAACTGCGCTTTATGAATGCTTGCAATAAACGGCTCTTTTTTTATGGGAGTTGGCAGTTCGATCTTTTCTCCATTGTAAGGACGAAAAACAGAACTCAGATCACCACATACTGTCCTGCGCCAGTTACTGATGTTGGGCTCCTCAATTTTTTTGCCGGTCTTGTGCGATAAAAAATGTTCAAGGAACTGCAGCGAAGAAGTGTGATCAAACACCTGTGAGTTCACCCACCCGCCCCTGCTCCATGGTGAAGCGATGACCATCGGAACACGGTAACCAAGACCGATCGGGCTGACACGTGCAGCTCGTTTATTTGATTGTTGCCCACTATTGGCAACATATTCTACTGAAGTATCAATACCCTTTGACGTAAGTCCATTTGATCCATCAGGATGTGGCGCAACAAAAGGCGGAACATGATCAAAATATCCATCGTTCTCATCGTAGGTTAAAACAAAAATTGTTTTCTTCCATACCTCCGGGTCCTGTGTGAGTATATTCATTACCTCGCTGATATACCAGCTCCCATACCATGCGGAAGAAGGATGGTCTGAATATTTTTCCGGCGCCACTAGCCAGGAAACGGTTGGTAATTTGCCCTGCTGTACATCTTCCCTGAATTGATGAAGTACATCTCCCTTTGGTACCAGCACTTCACGTTCAATATCACCATCCTTGTATTTTACAGCGGTTAACCGGTGATAGTCGGGATCTTTTTTATTGGTTGAAAAAGCTTTGTCGTGAATATTTTTTTCGTACTGTGATAACTGATCGTATTTCTCTTTTGTATACACCAGCCGGTCACTTTCTTCGATTGCAAGTCGGTTTTGTAAACTACTTATTCTTGCAGTAGCAGACAGTGCTTCTTTAGAACCGGGTTCCTGTGTTTTTAAAATGGCCTCCTGTTTTTTTATTTCTTCTTTACGTAATGCGATAGAAGCAGGAAGGTTACTGATATATTCTGCCGATAATTTTGCCTTGTACTGTTTCAGGTACTCTAACGGGTTGTCGCCAAAATTGGAAAGCCAGTGACCCTCTTCTTCTGTTTTGAAACCCACGGGCAGGTACAATTCATTTTGGTAAACCTTCCAGGAGATATTATTTTCCTCCAGCCGTTCGGGAAAAGATTTGATACTTACCATCGTATCATGATCCGCATCTTCATTCCATACATTCGCCTGTGATTCGGCATTCTGCTGCTCACGTATGGTTCCTGCCCAGAAATAAAGCCGGTTAGGTGTGGTGCCTGTTAAGGAAGAACAGAAATTCTGATCGCATACAGTAAAAGCATCGGCAAGTCCGTAGTAAAAAGGAATATCTTCTCTTGTATAATAACCAAGTGTGAGTGGCATCTCTCTATAGCTCGCATTGCCAGAATGTTTTGCATCGAGCCATTTATCATACTTGCCATTGTTGCGTGCATCTACCTGGTTGGACCATGAGTGCGGCAGCGAACTCATCCACGTTGACTTTGTATTTTTTATATCGAGATGAAAAGGTGCATAGGTATCCCCTTCTTTTGTTGATTGTAGCCAAACCTTATTTTTATTTGGAAGCTGTATCGCCCTTGGATCGTTGAATCCACGAACACCTTGTAAAGAACCATAGGCATGATCAAAAGAACGGTTCTCCTGCATGAGAAAAACAATATGTTCTGCATCAAGATAAGTGCTGCCTTTTAAAGGATCGATGGCGAGCGCTTTCGCGATGGCCGCTGGCAACATGCTCATTAACCCGGCGCCACCAGATAATAGTGCAGCTTTTTTTAGAAACTCCCGGCGGTCGTCCATATAATTAACTGATGTAGTAGAGGGTGATTTTTATAGAGGGCAATCTTAACTCCAGACTCTTTTTATTCTGTTTCCTCAATCCTTTCATCCACCGCATTCGCTATCATTCTTGCACTGATTTTTTTAAGTGGGTTGCGGCGCATGTCTGCATATCCCAAACGCATCCTGATGATCTCTACACATTCAAAAACTGCGGCGAGAAAAGAGCTATGATCGGCTTTGCTTTTTCCTGCAATATCAAACGCAGTTCCATGATCGGGACTGGTTCTCACGATCGGTAATCCTGCTGTATAATTAATTCCTTCACCCAAAGCCAGTGATTTGAAAGGGATCAATCCCTGGTCGTGGTACATCGCGAGCACAGCATCAAATCTTTCAAATGTTCCCCGTGCAAAAAATGCATCGGCACTGTATGGCCCAAAAACCATCATCGTATGTTTGGCTTCTTTGATCGTTGGTTTGATCACTGTTTCTTCTTCATTGCCAATTAAACCTTCATCACCTGCATGTGGGTTCAATCCCAATACGGCAATACGAGGTTTATCGATTCCGAAATCTTTCTGCAGGCTGCTGTGTATGATCTTAAGCTTGCCTAAAATATTTTCACGGGTAATGTGTTTCGCTATTTCTGTAACAGGTACATGTTCTGTTACCAATCCTACGCGCATATTCTCCGCGGTCATTAGCATCACTACATCCTGCACATTAAAAAATGCTTTGAAATAAGGAGTATGGCCACTATAATTAAAATCAGCGGATTGAATATTCTTTTTATGGATCGGTGCTGTTACCAACCCCTGTATATGTCCGTCCTTTAAAGCCTGTGTAGCCTGCTGCAATGAAATAAGCGCATACTTACCACCCACTTCAGTAAGTGTACCGGGGGTGATGGCCACTTCTTCTTCCCAGCAATTTACTACATTCACCTGTTTAGGGTTCAAACGGTTCAGCTCGCGGGTATTGGCATAATTGAAATTATGATCGGGTAAACCTTTGCGGTAAAAATTGATGCTTTTGTTGCTGGCAAAAACCACGGGCGTACAAACATCCAGCAGGCGATGATCGGCTAATGTCTTTATGATCAGTTCCAGGCCGATCCCGTTCAGGTCGCCGCAGGTAAATCCAATGACAGGTTTTGGCAGTTCGTTACTCATTTCCTTGGTTTAGAGGGCAAAAATAAGAAGAATAGTGGAGGAACGGTGAATGGTGAATAGTGAATGATGAATAAAAAACCAGAATCCCCGGGATTGCTATGGACCATAGACCATGGACCATGGACCATAAGTCCTATTTTTGCGCCAATGCAGTACACGTTAAAGAAATCACTCGGTCAACACTTCTTAAAAGATGAATCGATCTGTAAAATGATCGTTGCCGCTTTGCAGGAAGATGCATGCGAAAGATTGGTTGAGGTAGGGCCCGGTGGCGGTGCTTTAACCAAATACCTGCTGCCTTTGCCCGATATCGATTTCAAAGCAGTGGAACTGGATGATGAGAAAGTGGTATACCTGGAAAAGACCTACCCGGCTATTAAAGGAAAGATCATTCACAAAAGCATTCTTGATATTGATGCGCCTTTTGAAGGAACATTTACGGTAGTTGGTAATTTCCCATACAACATTTCATCACAGATCTTGTTTAAAGTATTGGAATGGAAAGAGCAGGTGCCGGTAATGATCGGGATGTTTCAGAAAGAAGTAGCGCAGCGGATTGTTTCAAAACCGGGAAGCAAAGTGTACGGCATTTTAAGTGTACTCGTACAAATGTTTTATGAAGTAGAATATTTGTTTGATGTGCCGCCGGAAAGTTTCACGCCACCACCCAAAGTAGTAAGTGGCATGATCCGGTTGAAAAGAAAAAAAGAAATCATACCGATAGAAAGTGAGAAAAAACTTTTTACGCTTGTAAAGGCAGCATTTAATCAACGCAGGAAAATGTTACGTAATTCTTTGAAGAGTTTATTTGACGATGATTTTCTGCAGGATGAATTATTTAATAAAAGAGCGGAACAGTTAACCATTGAACAGTTTGCTGCGCTTACATTTCAAATGAGAGGAAATAAAACAGACAGTGAAGCCTAAAGTAGTCATAACATCCAAAGTACACAGTTACCTGTTGCAAACACTCGAGGCAAAAGGGTATAAAGTTATACATCAGCCCTCGATCACTTATGATGAATTGAGCGCACTCATTCCGGATATAACAGGAATATTTGTAACCACGCGTTTGGTCATCGATAAAAAGATCATTGATAAAGCAAAACAATTGGAATGGATCGGCCGGCTGGGAAGCGGGATGGAACTGATCGATACTACATACGCAGAAACCAAGGGCATCCGTTGTGTAAGCAGTCCCGAAGGAAACCGGAACGCAGTAGCCGAACATGCATTGGGTTTGCTATTGAACCTGATGAACCGTATTAACAGCAGCAGCCAGGAGATCAGAGAAGGATTATGGAAACGTGATGCGAACAGGGCCGATGAATTAACCGGCAAAACCGTTGGTATCATCGGTTTTGGTAACACCGGCAGTTCATTCGCAAAAGTGCTCTCTTCATTTGATGTGACCGTATTAGCCAATGATATTGCAAAAGCGGGTTTTGCCAAAGCATATATCCGTGAAGCAGGTGTTGACCAGATAGCACGATATGCTGATGTGGTTAGTTTGCATTTGCCGTTGACAGATCAAACATTTCATTTTGCGAATGATGATTTTTTTAATTCGCTTGAACGGACCCCTTATTTTATTACCACCTGCCGTGGAAAAGTTACCGATACGAAGGCACTGATCCGTGCATTGCAAAGCGGAAAGATAAAAGCAGCTGCCCTGGATGTATTGGAAAACGAAAAACTGGAAACGTATACTGCTGATGAAAAAGCTGATCTTGATTGGTTACTTGCACAACCCAATGTGATCATCACACCGCATATTGCCGGTTATAGCCAGGAGGCATTTTATAAAATGTCGAAAGTGGTGATTGATAAACTGGGCCTGTGATCTAAGTTGCTTCCTTAACGGGTCTTCGTTTGAATATAAGGAGAATGATTACTGTGCTGATAATAAAACAGGCAAAAGTTATTGCATAGGCTACCACAATATGCATTGTGGAGAATTGGACCCCCGACTCGCTTGTTAAAAAAAGCGAATCATTGACTTGTTTTGTGTCAATGATCTTTCCCATGTTCAATGCGAATAAATTTCTTTGTGCCCAGTTATTTCCTAAGTGGAGCGCTATCGGGAAGAATAATGTTTGCGATCTTCCCAGGGCCACTGCAAAAAACACATGGCCAAATCCTGTTGTGATAAGTGAGAGCATCATTCCCCAGTTACCCCATGCATTAAATGCGAGCCAGTGCCAGGCAATAAAAAAGAAAGCAAAAAGAAGATTTGCTTTCACGGGCCCTATCTTGTATGTGCTTTTGTGAAGACAATAACCTCTAAAAATAATTTCTTCCATTAACACACCTGGCAGCGCCCATATCAGCCCTTTTGCAATAAGGGCATAGTTTGCATTTGGATTGAGTGAAATGGTAAGGCCGTTGAAAAGTTTTTGAAAGAACAGAAGCATGCAGAAGAAGATGATACCCATCAATAGCCCGAGGGGAAGGAACCGCAGGGTTTTCCATTTCGCCGTAATACCCAGGGCCGCCAAAGATTTTCCTTCCTTCCTGTAAAGGATATAGGTGAGCAGAAACAGCACCACCACAACAAGACAATTCCGCGTGAACTGGTCGAGCGGTAAAAGACTTGCTGCTACCGGGATAGCAAAAAAGATAGCGAAATAAAGTAAAATTTTTATCATGACTTGCCAATAAAGTTACACAAGAATTGGCTGATCCGGAAGCACTTATTGTACACCAAAATCCTTCACTGAACGGCCCTTGAGGTGTAGTGTTGTAGAATCGCCCAGTTGTAATTTTTTTTGCCTGATAACAATATTATTGGCGCTGAAACTGCTTAAATCATTGAGTTGTATATTGGCCTGGTTGATCGTATCTTTTGTTGACACATTGATGAATGCTTTGCCTGAAGCGTTTACCATCAGTGTATTGATCTTTTTGAACTTAAGGTCAACTTTTGATTCATTATTGGCGCTTATAGAAAGACTTTCGGTGTCATCTTGTTTTACCACGTAAGAACCTTTTGTAACATCCAGGGCTACCAGTTGGGGAGCGGTAATGATCACTGCATCAAAAAGTGAGTAATGGTCCTTGTCAAACGGATCGTTGGTTATGATGAGCGTATCATTAGATACCTTTGATACCAGTTTGGCCCTTTCACTATAATAGGTTCCGATACTGTAATCCGCGTCTTTGCTGATATTGATCTTGAATTCCTCGCCATACCTTGAAGTAGAATCGAATACAACTTTTATGTACTTAAAAGATGCCAGTTTAGTTATGGTGTAAGGATTTTTGATGTTACCCTTCGTATATTCCGATTTAAGTTTCAGGTTCACTGCAGCAAGTGTTGCAATGGCTCCGATGACTGCGGTTCCGGCTAATAAAGTGCTTTTTTTCATATAATACGTTTAATCCTGTCGCTGGTTATTAATGAATGTGGTATAGTGTCGTTGCAATTCTTCAAATGAAATATTCAGTAGTTGAGCTGTTTTAAATAGTTTGGGAAGTTCTGCCTCCAGGAATTCAGTCTTACGCAAATCAGTAGCCTTGCTGATCCCATCTGAAGAAACAAAATAACCGATCCCTCTTTTGTTCGTGATGATCTCTTTTCCCTGTAAAAATTCAAAGGTCCGCATCACTGTATTGGGATTCACTTCCAAATGAACAGCCATTTCACGTACAGAGGGAATCCGTTCGTCCTCCCTGAATTTCTTCAGCAGGATCTGTTCGCAGATCATCTCTGCGATCTGTAAGTAAATCGGTTGCTGGTTGGTAAATTCCATATTAGTTATACCTGTTTTTCTCTTAATTTAAAATAGCTGGCCGTCCAGAAAAAAGCGTATACGATACCGGGCAGGAACCAGCAAACAAAATTATACCATGAGTCAGGTAAAAGAACGATACCCTTGGTTTCCTGATGATCAGTTCCTAGCCTGAGACTTTTGGTAAAGAACATACCACCGGGCATATTTTCTTCAGGTAACATGTTTGCAGCAAATTGATAGTTACAATATAGTATAGCTGTAAAAATTACCATGACTATCAAAGCCGTTTTTACAAAAGCGTTTTTTTCAAAACAAAGTGAACCATAGTGGGCAATAGCAGATGCCACTATTGAAATGATTAACCCTACAGTTGTTTCCGGGCCCAAAATTGCCATGGGTTGCGCTGTGTATCCCGCATACCGATCTGGTGTAGCATCTGCAGGGATTGTATGAAATTTATTAAAAATGCCAATCATCATCCTGTCGATCAAAAAAAACATGATGATAAAACTGATAAAGAAAACGATCTGGATATATACATAACCCAATAAAAGTTTTTCAGAATGTGATGCGGGAAGGTTGAGGTATTGTATGCCCCTGGCCTTGTTCTGAAAAAAACTATAAAAAGATCCTGCAAACATACTCCCGCCGATCAGCAGGCCAAAGATGTATAAAATTTCGGGTACCTCCTGAGGGAAATGATGCCCGCCCATATTTACTAGTACCACTAATCCTAAAATAATGGTCAATATACCTCCTAATGCGGCCAGGTATAACAGATAAGTACCTATATGTTCCTTAGTGAATTTCTTCGCGAGTAAACCGAATCTGGAAAAGCTGAAAGTATCGTTCATAATATTTCTCTTAGTTGGTAAACAATGATTGCATGGTTGTTTTATTGGCAACAGCGGCATTGAAGAATAATTCCGTATCCATTCTTCCACCTTCCTCTGTATGATTATTGAACATCACAGCAGAAGTACCCATCAGGTTGTTTTCTGAATAGATGCTATTGAGCGCTTCATTTTCATTGGAAAATTGTTTGAAAGAAACTTTTTGGGTGATGGTATCAATGCCTGCATTAACAATGAGTTCGCCGTCATCCACAATGATAATATTATCTATCAAACTGTCCAGGTCACGCACCTGGTGTGTGCTGATAATCACGCAGCGTTCTTCATTGATGGCTGATGCCATCATCCTGCGAAACTGTCTTTTTGATGGGATATCTAAACCATTGGTCGGTTCATCCAGTATCAGCAACCTCGTATTGGCCGCGATCCCGAGTGCGATCCATGTTTTTTTCTTTTGGCCATAGCTCATTTGTTTGAGACTTCTCAACGGAACATCAAATTCGTGCAGCAATTGCATAAACTGTTCTTTGTTGAAATTGGGATAGAATGGCGCATAGTCATCCGCAAATGCGATCACATCCACATCCGGTGTTTCGATCTCTTCCGGTATCAGGAATATTTTTTCAAGAAAAGAAGGCTGGCGTTTGGCAGGTTCGTGTCCCAATACATCCAGTTTACCCGTTACCGGGAACACCAAACCGGCAATCAGTTTCAGCAGCGTAGATTTTCCCGCTCCATTCTTCCCCAGTAAACCATAAATATGTCCTGCCTGTACTTCAAGCTGGAGATTCTTATAAAGCGGCTTTCTTTTTCCGTAACCAAAATGCACTTCCTTAAAATAGATCATATCAAGTGTATTAGTGTGATAGTACACTACAAATGTATTGATCTCGGGCGAATCATCAAATTATTTTCCTGCTTCGGCTATAATATGCCCATCAATGAGAAAGTTTTTTTAATTTTGAGATATGCAACGCCGCAGTCAAATGTGGCGTTGTATTTTTTTTGACTCTTTTAAACCGATGGATTATGAGTGATAATATGTATGTAACAAAAGAGACATTTGACAGGCTCCGCGAAGAACTCCATAAAATGAAAGCGATCGATCGCCCGGCTTCTTCAAGAGCTATTGCGGAAGCGCGCGAAAAAGGCGACCTGAAGGAAAATGCCGAATATGATGCTGCCAAAGAGGCCCAGGGAATGCTGGAAGCCAAGATCAAACAGCTGGAAGGCGCTATTGCCAATGCCAGGATCGTGGATACCAATACTATCGATACCAGTAAGGTAACCATACTCACCAAAGTGACTATCACCAATCTAGCCACCAAAAAGACCGTCACCTACCAGATCGTGGGTGAAAAAGAGGCTGACCTGAAACTTGGTAAGATCTCTGCCGGTTCACCCATTGGTAAAGGATTAATGGGTAAAGTAATAGGTGAGGTTGCCGAGATTCAGGCACCGAACGGGGTGATGAAGTTTAGGGTGGATGAGATTACTGTATAATTTTGGAATTGCGGATTGGGAAATTGGGAAATTGATTGGAGCGTCAACCTTGTTGACGCTTTCTTTTTTGCAGTTACCCTAAAATTTCCCAATTTCCCAATTCAAAATTTCCCAATTCAACATGACTATCTTTTCCAAGATCATCGCCGGGCAGATCCCTTCATACAAAATAGCAGAGAATCATCAGTTCTTTGCCTTCCTGGATATTTTCCCGCTGGTGAAAGGTCATGTACTAGTTGTTCCCAAAATAGAAGTAGATAAATTCTTTGATATACCCGATGCATACATCGGTGAATTATTATTATTTGCTAAACCCATCGCGAAAGCCATTGAAAAATCTTTCCCCTGTAACCGTTGCGGAATCAGCGTTGTAGGTCTCGAAGTGCCGCATGCTCATCTTCATTTAATTCCCATCAATAGTGCTGATGATATGAATTTTCATAATCCAAAATTAAAGTTGTCTGCAGAGGAGTTGAGAGAAGTGCAGGAGACGCTGTTGAGGGAGTTAATAATTAAAAATTAATAGTTAATAATTGAAATAGCGTAATTGGATAATAATTTGAGTTCCCGACCTCCAACTAATTAGTAACTATTAATTTTTAATTATTAATTATTTCTTCACCCTTCCGGGGTTCTTCGCAATAAACTCATCCCATCCCTTCAATCCCTTCACTGCTTTTCCCAACACAGAGGTACATTGGTAATGATGGCAAAGTGCAACTGCCAAAGCATCGGTTGCATCGAAATACTGGGGTTTTTCTTCAATGCTTAACACACGCTGCAACATTTTCCATACCTGGTCCTTATCTGCATTGCCATTGCCGGTGATGGATTGTTTTACTTTTTTAGGAGAGTATTCTGTCACCAATATTTTTGCCTGCATAGCGGCAGCAATGGCCACTCCCTGTGCTCTTCCCAATTTGAGCATGCTCTGCACATTCTTACCAAAGAATGGCGCTTCAATGGCAAAGGTGGAGGGCTGGTATAGTTTAATCAGGTCGCATACCTTACTATGTATCATATCCAGCCGGGCATAAATATCTTTTTCTTTGGTAAGCTTTAATACATCCATTAGAATAACCTGCGGTTGGCCATTATGGATACGCAATAAGGCATACCCCATCAACTGTGTACCCGGATCAATGCCTAAAATGATCTCTCCTTTCTTCATCGTTCGGTGAAATTACGTGGTTCGGGCATAATTTTTTTAGCTGAATGATGACATGAGACGTGAATCGTCAATCGTGAGATGGACTGCGCACTATTCACGATTGACGTTTCACTCTCATAACCTACATTTATGACCCGTTAAGACTGCTTTTATGATCGATCAATCCCAGGTAAACAGGCAGAACCCATCTCTTGCTTCCCGGTTTTCAGGCTTTTCACCGTTCTTTGCAACGGTAAAACAATACCCGCTGAATAAGAAACTAAAAATACTCCTTAACTATATTGTTGGCCCCATACTATTTGTATGGCTATCTTATTCTATCTACCAGCAGGTACAACGACAAGGTGATGTGCAGCAGTCGTGGCAGCTGATCCGCTCCGCTTTTTCAGGTCCGCAACTGCTTAAAATAAGCGGGGTACTTGTACTGATGTTTGTAAACTGGGGTATTGAAGCGCGCAAATGGCAATTATTGGTGAGCTCTATTCAAACAGTTTCCTTTGGAAAAGCGTTTAAGGCGGTGTTTTCAGGACAGGCCCTTGGGTTTAACACACCTAATCGCATGGGCGAATCTGCAGGACGCGCCATTTTCCTGGATGAAGGAAACCGTTTGCGAGGGGTGGTTTTGTCAGCAGTAGGAAGCATGAGCCAGATCATCGTGACATTTGTTACAGGTTTGGTTTCGCTCTTATACCTGCGTTTGTATATTCTGAATGATGCACACCAGTTAACGGGTTTATCAATTTTCTGGCTCGATGGATTGATTTATGCAATCACTGCCGGCATCATCCTGTTCATCCTGCTGTACTTCCGTTTATCATGGATGATCAAATTGCTTGAAAAAATACCGTTTATTGCCAAACATAAATTCTTTGTACAAAAGCTGGAAGATTTTCACTGGAAAGAATTAACAAGAATTTTACTCCTTTCTTCCTGCCGGTACGTTGTATTTGTGGTCCAATATGTGTTATTGTTACAGGTGTTTGAAGTAAACATCGGCTGGCTGGAAGCAGCGAGCATGGTAAGTGTGATGTTCCTGGTATTGGCTATCGTACCAACGATCGCTTTGGCGGAACTGGGTTTCAGGGGGAAGATCAGCCTGCAGTTATTCGGGTTGCTTAGTTCCAATACGGTAGGCATCGTTGCAACGGCAGCAGGTATCTGGGTCATAAACCTGATTATACCGGCCATTGCAGGTAGTTTATTTATATTGGGAATCAGATTATTTAGAAATAAATCAACATAGGAATTGAAAAAAATTGTTATTCTTTTTTTGGTGATAGCGGGGTTAAGCTGGAAACCGGTGGCCACCGCAGATGAATTTTGCGGCATACGTAACCACGCTTTCGAGGATGGTGAAAATATCTCGTTCAATGTTTTTTATGCAGTGATAGGAATTTATATCAATGCAGGTACCGCCAATTTTACCGTTACACAGAAACTGTTTAATAACAGGCCCGTTTACCATGTGGTGGGATCAGGCACATCTAATACCAGCTACGACTGGATCTTTAAAGTGCGTGATAAATATGAAACCTATATTGACACAGCCACCTTAAAACCATTGAAATTTGTTCGTGATATTAATGAAGGCGGGTTTAAAAAATACGAGAACATCACATTCAACCACCAGGCCAATACGGCTGTAACAACCGATGGTGTTTTTAAAATACCTACTTGCATACAGGATGTATTGAGCTCTATTTATTATGCAAGGAACATTGATTTTACCAAATACAAGATCAATGATAAGATCCCCTTCACCATGTTCCTGGATAATGAAGTATACAATCTCTACATTAAATACCTCGGGAAAGAAGACGTAAAAACCAAGTACGGGAAGTTTCACGCTATCAAATTCAAACCCCTGCTGGTAAAAGGAACTTTATTTGAGGGCGGAGAAAAAATGACTGTATGGGTGAGTGATGATGCCAATCATATTCCTTTAAGAATAGAAAGCCCGATAGTGGTAGGTAGTGTAAAAGTAGATATGATGCAGTACCGGAATTTGAGGTATCCTTTAAGTTCGATGATCAGCTTTCGGTAATTAATAATTAGTAGTTTATAGTTAATAATTGGAATATGTTAATTGAATAATGTGCCGCTTTCCGAACCTCGGTCAATTATTAACCATTAATTTTTAATTACTCCAAGTGTATCCTGTTCAGCTTTGAGTGTCTATACGCATACATACAAATGCTTACAATGATCAGGGTTGAAATAACAACTCCTGAAAACAGACCTCCTAATAAAGACTGGTAATTTTTCTGGCCCAGGTAAGCCCCCAACACAACAGCAGCAGCAGAAACCACGCCTGAAACGGCAGCGATCACAGCATTGGCAGTTCGGTTAGAGATCTCGATGCGGGCATTACAATCGCCACAGTTGGTCACTGAATAATTATTCAGCTGTACAAATTTCTTAAAGGGGATGCGGCCGCCACAGCTTGGGCAGCAGGCAGTTTGGGTTTTGGACATTGGATATCGGTTTTGTTTACAACAATTCCTGACGGGTCTAAAAATACAATACATCAGGATAGGATGCTGCTCGTAAAACACCGAATTTAACCCGTGAAAACAACGGAAATTGCCATAGACAAAGTCGGAAGATTTTGTAGTGATAGGGCCATTCTCCGCGTAAACTCCCCTTCTCTGCGGCTCTGCGGTTAATTGAGGCTGCGCTCACCGCAGAGCCGCAGCGTTGCCAGAGGGTTACGCTGAGGAGAGTATTATAGATCGGATAGCCTGAAACAATCTTTTGACCTGACACCTTTCTCTGTGGACTGTACACTACAACATTCATTCACCGCATCATGTTCAAAATAGAGTATATAGTCTTTGTCGGCGGCTTCCTGCAGGAATGTTTTCTTTTCCGTAAGTGTGGTCAATGGAAACATATCATAAGCCATTACATAAGGTAAAGGCATATGTGCAACAGATGGTAGAAGATCGGCCATATAAACAATGGTCCTGCCTTTATAGTTAACCTGGGGCAGCATCATCTTATCTGTATGGCCGTTAACAAACCTTACAGCCACGTTATCTGTGAGCTGTGTGCTATTCAACAGACCGTTTGCATCCAGGCCTTTCCCAGGTACGGGAATAAATTGCAACTGCCCGCTTTCTTTGATAGGTAAGATATTTTCTTTCAGGAAAGAGGCTTTCTCCCTGTCGTTCGGAACGGTTGCCCATTGCCAGTGATCTTCATTGCTCCAGTAAAGAGCGTTCTTAAATGCGGGAACCAGTTTGTCTCCTTCACGAACAATACTTCCACCACAATGATCAAAATGAAGATGGGTGAGGAACACATCGGTGATATCATCCTTTCCAAAACCATGTGCGGCTAAGGATTTGTCAAGTGTATCATCGCCATGTAAATAATAATGACCGAAGAATTTGGCATCCTGTTTATCGCCCATGCCGTTATCAACCAATATCAAACGGTTACCATCTTCGATCAGTAAGCAACGTAGTGCCCAGGAGCACATATTGTTTTCGTCCGGAAGATTTAGTTTACTCCACATGCTTTTCGGTACCACACCAAACATAGCGCCGCCATCCAATTTAAAAAAGCCTGTATTGATCGTATAAAGATTCATGCTGTAAAGGTCGTTAATTCAAGGATAGGAAACCCTCTGTGTAACTCTGTGCCCTCTGTGTCTCTGTGGTGAAAAAATGATCGAATCGAAGGCTTTACCACAGAGACACAGAGGGCACAGAGTTTCGCAGAGAGCATCTGCGGGGCAAAAATAATCTTGATTCTTTATGAATGCTTTTTCTGGCTCTTCAAAGCTAAACTCAACAGGATCAGACCGATCACAAAGAAAACAACCAGTGCCAATACAGAATTTCTTTGTGAACCACTGAGTTCATTAATGTATCCAAAACTGAACATACCGATCACAATAGCGATCTTTTCTGTTACATCATAAAAGCTGAAGAAGGAAGTAGTGTCTTTTGTTTCAGGCATCAGTTTGGCATAAGTGCTTCTGCTCAACGATTGAATGCCGCCCATAACAAAGCCTACCAACACGGCCAGGCCATAAAATTCATTTATTCCATCTCTTGGTAATAAATAGCCGATCACGCACAAAATGATCCAGAAAAAAACCGTTACCATCAAAGCTTTAAAGTTGCCGATCTTCTCTGATAATTTGGCGATCAGGTAAGCGCCGGGAATCGCTACCAGCTGGATGATCAGGATAGCAATGATCAGGTTGGTAGTAGGAATATTCAATTCGCTTTTCCCATACAAAGTTGCTGCAAGCATTACCGTTTGCACGCCCATATTAAAGAAAAAGAAGGCACCTAAATATCTTTTTAAAACAGGCATATGTTTTACCTGCTGCCATACCTTGTTTAATTCCTGGTAGCCATGGGTTAACACGCTGCCCCGGTCGCCGGCCTGGGCGATAGGTATTCCTTTGGGTAACCTGCTTAGCGAAAATTGTCCAAATCCCCACCACCATACACCCACCAGTAAAAATGAGATCTGCGATGCTTTCCCTACCGTAATGCCGAACAGTTCCGGTTTTAAAACAAAAACAAAACAAATGATCTGCATGATAACACTGCCGATATATCCCATCGAAAAACCTTTGGCGCTGATCCTGTCCTGGTCCTCAGGCGCTGCAATTTCAGGTAGGTAAGAATTATAAAATACCAGGCTGCTCCAGAAGCCAACGCAGGCGATAACAAGGCATAACAGGCCGTAACCCAAGTTTGTTTTATCGAAAAAATACATCGCGCTACAGGCGATGCTTCCCATGGTACAGAAAAAGAAAAGAAATCTTTTTTTATTGCCTTTATAATCTGCAATGGAAGAAAGCAATGGCGACATAATAGCCACAATTAAAAAGGCAATACCCAATGCATAATTGTATAAAGAGGTATTGGAGAACTCTCTGCCGAATAAACTCACCGTATCATTCGAAGTGGCCTCGTTACCATCGCCCGTTACCGCTTCATAATAAGCGGGGAAGATGGTAGAAGTGATCACGAGATTGTAAACACTATTGGCCCAGTCGTACATGGCCCAGCCGTTAACTACTTTTTTGGGAGCGGTTTGCATGGAAGAAGTTTTGGTCTTTTAAAGATAGCGTATTCCTTTACCACAGATTCACAGATCAGCACAGAATTAATCAGTGTAAATCTGTGGCGAAAAATATTTTAAATAACCTTTGTTAATACCAATATTAATAAGACGGCGCCCACTATTACTCTATACCATCCAAACAATTTAAATCCGTATTTCTGTAAAAATCCAATAAAGAATTTAATCGCAAGCATCGCAACAATAAAGGCCACCACATTTCCCAATGCCAATGCAACCAAATTTTCCGTGCTCTGTAAAAGTTCAGGATTCTCTTTCCATGCTTTTAATAATTTATAACCGGTTGCAGCAGCCATGGTAGGCACGGCTAAGAAAAATGAAAACTCAGCGGCGAGATTACGTGTTAACTTTTGTTGCATACCACCGATGATGCTGGCAGCACTGCGACTGGTTCCAGGAATCATGGCAAGACATTGCCAAACCCCAATCATAAAAGCTTTGGATAAACTGATGTTCTCTTCTTTTTCTATTTCAGGTTGTTTAAAAAGCGAATCAATAAATAATAAGATCACCCCACCCGCCAGCATGGTAATGGCAACGGTTAACGGACTCTCAAGCAGGGCGTCAATTTTTTTAGAGAATACAAAGCCTAGTACCAAAGCAGGTATTACTGCAATAATGAGTTTGAAATAAAAATTCATCCTGTTGAGTGAAAAGAATTTTTTCCAATACAGCACCACCACCGAAAGGATTGCGCCAAACTGTATGGCCACTTCAAATAACTTGGTAAAAGGATCCTCAGAAATATGCATGATCGAACTGGCAATGATCATATGGCCGGTGGAAGAAATGGGTAAGAACTCTGTAAGGCCCTCTACAATGGCAATCACCAATGTTTCAAAAATCGTCATAATCGTTAGTTTGAATTAACCGTTTGGGTGGTGTTAAAGATAGTTGTAAAGATTCAAAAGAATAGTGAGATAAAAAAGGAGAAAAGCGGGTTCACGCAAAGGCGCAAAGAAAGCAAAGCAGCAAAGTTCCTTGGCGCCTTGGCATCCTTTGCGCCTTTGCGTGAAACCTACGATGCCGCATAAAAAAAGCGGTGCATGCACCGCTTGTAAGCAATATCATCTAACAGCTACAGGCAACTAAACCGTTGCCTCAACTGCTTTAGGTTTCTTAAATATCGCATAAATCTCCACCAGCAATCCCAACACGATCAATGCAGGTGCAATGGTAATGCGAACGGTGCTGTATACTTCCTTGGTATCAAATACTTTCGGATCAGCGCTTTTCCCGCCACTCATCAGCAACATGCCCAGCGCGATCACCGCACCGCCTATCAGCATCCAGGTATAATTGTCTTTAGTAAATAAAGGAGAATTCACGTTTTGTTTTTGGTCGCTCATTTTGTAATGATTTATAAAGTTAAATATAGCTATTTAAGTTTGGAGTTGGGTGTTTGTGGTTTGGGGTTCTTAACGCCAAACACCTAACCCCAAACGCCAAACTAATACAAGTCGTCTAGTTTCATTTTCAAATATTTCAACACACTTCTATGCGTACTATACACAGAAATACCAACACCCAACACGATCAGCCCGCCAAATAAGATCAGGGTGAGTTTGATATCGCGGATCGTTCTTAATTGCGGGAACTGGCTCTCGGCCCAGCCGATCAGCATAAATAATATGAAAATAGCGATGCCCGAACTGATCAATCCATTGATCAGGGCCCTGATATTCAATGGTCGCCCGATAAATCCCCGCGTGGCACCCACCATCTGCATGGTCTTGATCAAAAAACGGTTACTAAACATGGCCAGTCTGATGGTATTATCAATACTGAACGTAACGATCAGGCACAAAACGATCGCAATCACCAAAAAGATCAATCCTATTTTTGATGCCCGCTCATTCAGGTTACTCACCAGGCTTTTCGGGTATTGAAGATCGGTGATCTGGTCGCCATAAGCGGCCATCAGGTCGCTGGATATCTTCGCGAGACTGTCGCTGTTCACATATTGCGCTTTCGCATAAAAATCAATACTCTCAGGCAAAGGGTTCACGTCAAGGATCTTTGCCCAGTCCTCGTTATTCTCACGGTTCCAGATCTCTTTGGCGGTGTTCTTATCAACATACACCACGTTCTTGGCATAGGGTCTGCCGGAAATGAATTGCTGGATCTGTCCAATGGTATCCTTGTTCAGCGTACGCAGGTAAGCACTCATACGGATATCTTCCTTAAAGGCATTGCCCACCGAACTGATGTTCAGGAAGAACCAACCCATAATACCCATGATCAGCAGAACCAGTGCTACACCTATAATGCTGTAGAGATAATTGGGCTTACTGCGTTTCATTGATGATTTTCCGATACCTGCCATGCTCAAAAAAGTTTAGATCTTATTGAATCCCCAATGCCGACCGGGATAGCGCAAATGTACGGTTTTGAAGCCTAAACACTTACATTTGCAACCACTCTAACGGTCAATTTGCTTTTGAAAATATAGCATTCCCGCCGGAATTGGGTTAAAGAAACGTTAGGATTGTTTTTGGCCCGGCTTTGGTACTGCTATGAAGCTTCCGTTGCGTCGCACACTTGTACTGCAACAAATTGTTCAGCTGTTTCACGCAAAGGAAGCAAAGACGCAAAGCAAAATACAAGATTCAAATTCAATAAATAATAACTCCCGTAGGGAGTACAGGTAGGTAGCTATGGAATACAATTTCAGGGATATAGAAAAAAAATGGCAGGCACATTGGAAAGCATCCGGTGCATATAAAGTAAACAATGATACCGCCAAATCAAAATGTTATGTATTGGATATGTTCCCGTATCCAAGTGGTGCGGGCTTGCATGTAGGGCACCCGCTCGGTTATATCGCTTCAGATATTTACAGCCGTTATAAAAGATTGCAGGGGTTCAATGTATTGCACCCAATGGGTTATGATGCATTTGGATTACCCGCTGAACAATATGCTATTGAGCATGGCGTGCATCCCGCTACCAGCACAGCGCAGAATATTGATAATTTCAGAAAGCAGTTAGACAATATCGGTTTCTGTTACGACTGGGACCGCGAAGTACGCACCAGTGAACCTTCTTATTATAAATGGACACAATGGATCTTTCTCCAGTTGTTCAACAGTTTCTATAACCGCAACACACAAAAAGCAGAAACCATTGCATCGCTGGTTGCGGAGTTTGAAAAGCATGGGAATACAGACCATGAATGTCCCGCAGATAGCCTGGTAAAATTCACTGGTTTTGAATGGAAAGCGTTCAGTCAAAAAGAACAGCAGGAAATTTTAATGATGTACCGCCTGGCATTCTGCGGCTATGGAGAAGTAAACTGGTGCGAAGCATTGGGCACCGTTCTGGCCAATGATGAAGTGGTGAACGGCGTAAGCGAACGCGGTGGTCATCCCGTGGTAAAAAAGAAACTGCGCCAATGGTACCTGCGTATCACAGAATACGCGGATCGTTTATTGAGCGGGCTCGAGACCATCGAATTCAGTGAGGCTATGAAAGAAATGCAGACCAACTGGATCGGTAAATCTTTTGGTGCAGAAATAGATTTTGTTGTCAATACATCTACCAACACGCCACATGATATCCCATTAACTGTTTACACAACAAGACCCGATACAATTTTCGGTGTAGACTTTATGGTAGTGGCGCCGGAACACGAACTGATAGAAAAAATCACAACTGCAGAGCAGAAAAAAGCCGTTGAAGATTATATCATCTATGTAAAAAGCCGCAGCGACCGCGAAAGACAGGCCGAGAAAAAGATCAGCGGATGCTTTACAGGTGCGTATGCCATCAATCCATTTAATGGGAAACAAATTCCTATCTGGATCTCCGAATATGTTTTGGCAGGTTATGGAACAGGCGCCATCATGGGAGTTCCCTGTGGCGATGAACGTGATCATAAATTCGCTAATCATTTCAATATACCTGTCACCAATATTATTGGTGAGCATTACGATGGCAAAGAAGCAAACCCAACCAAAGATGCCAAACTGCAAAACAGCGGCTTCATCGATGGATTGGTGATGCGCGATGCAATAGCCGTTGTAAATCGTGAATTGCAGGATCTCGGTATCGGCAAAGAAAAAGTAAACTACAAAATGCGCGATGCCGCATTCAGCCGCCAGCGTTATTGGGGTGAACCATTCCCGATCCAATGGAAAAATGGTATGGCCATTCCGTTGAGCGAAACTGAATTACCGTTGTTGTTACCTGAAGTGGATAGCTATAGTCCAGGTCCTGAAGGCGAGGGCCCATTGGCTAATATCCCGGAATGGGTAGCCAAAGAATTAGAAACGAATACCATGCCCGGTTATGCCGGCTCATCCTGGTATTTTCTCCGCTACATGGATCCGCACAACAACGAAACTTTCTGCGATAGAAAAGTAAGTGATTACTGGAACCAGGTAGATCTCTACATTGGTGGAACTGAACATGCAGTTGGCCATTTATTGTACAGCCGTATGTGGACGAAAGCTTTGTATGATCTTGGTTATATTGGTTTTGACGAGCCTTTCAGGAAATTATTGAACCAGGGAATGATCCAGGGGAGTTCAAGATTTGTATATCGTTTAAAAGGCACCAATAAATTTATTTCCCATGGATTGATTGACGGGGAAGCCTATAAAATAGAAGACACAGATCCCATCCGTATTGATGTAAATTTTGTCGATGGTGTTGAACTGAATATTGAAGCATTCAAACTCTGGCGCAATGGTGAGTACACAGATGCGGAAATGATATTGGACGGAGGCAAATACATCTGCGGTTCCGAAGTTGAAAAAATGTCCAAATCAAAATTCAACACAATAGATCCTACGGATCTTGTTGAAAAATTCGGAGCTGACACATTCCGCATGTACGAAATGTTCCTCGGCCCCGTTGATCAAAGCAAACCATGGGATACAAAAGGTATTGAAGGTGTTCACCGTTTCCTCAAAAAACTCTGGCGTTTATTTTTTGATGAGATGAAAGGAAAAGTATGGAACGAAGAAAAAGCAACCGCCGCCGAATTAAAAGTTTTGCATCGTACCATTAAAAAAATTGAAGAAGATACCGAACGTTTCAGCTTTAACACTGCAGTAAGCGCCTTCATGATCTGCGTAAACGAACTCGCCGACCTGAAATGCAATAAACGTGAAGTACTGGAATCATTGCTGATCATGCTCACATCGTATGCCCCGCATATCAGTGAAGAGTTGTGGTTAACATTGGGAAATAACGGTTCAATACTCGATGCTTCTTACCCGGCTTTCGAAGAAAAATATGTGATCGAATCATCCAAAGAATACCCGGTAAGTATTAACGGGAAGGTTCGCACCAATATCAATATTGCATTAGATGCCACACCCGAACAGGTACAGGAGATCACCCTCTCCAATGAACTGATCAAAAAATGGATGGAAGGAAAGGAATTGAAGAAGTTCATTTTTGTGAAGGGGAAGATGATCAATGTGGTGATCTAATTGCCACGTCCTTCAGGGCGTGGATAATCAATTATTGTTTATGAATTATTTATCGGGCTTTAGCCCGGAGTGGGAGACTCCGGGCTAAAGCCCGATAAATGTTAGAGGGTTAGCTCTTATTGTCCACGCCCTGAAGGGCGTGGCAAAACAGTGGCTCCCAAATCAACATTCAGCATTCAAAATTCCTTGTTCAATATCCAATATTCTTTGCCGCACATCGAAATTCACCCCGCCCAATTCCCCAATTCCTTATATTGTATTTCCAACCAAACTTACCCTTATGCGAAAGCTGCTTTTCATTTCTATGGCATGTATTGCCGGCTTATGTGCAAATGCACAATCATCTGAAGCGTATTTTTTATCCGCGCCTTGTTTAACGCCCGATGGACAAACCGTTGTCTTTAGTTTTGAAGGTGATCTCTGGAAAGCACCCGTTGCCAACGGTGTAGCAGTTCGTTTAACTGCCATGCAGGGATACGAGAACAATGCAAAAATATCACCGGATGGGAAATGGGTCGCGTTCACCGGAAGGCAAATGGGAAATGCAGATGTATATGTTATGCCGTTAGCAGGTGGCGATATCAAACAACTTACTTTTCACAGCGCAGGCGATGATATGAACAACTGGAGCTGGGATAGCAAAAAGATCTATTTCACTTCATCACGTGCCGGGCAGTTGTCTGCTTACACAGTAAGCATCGATGGTGGAACTGCACAGCGTTTGTTTGGTGATCATTATTTTTTATTCGATCATGGAATTTTCGAACACCCATCCAGTGGTGAAATATTTTTTAATGATACCTGGGAAAGCAGCAACCAGGTGGCCCGCAAAAGATACAAGGGTCCATTCAACCCGGATATACAGTCGTATAATATCAAAACAAAACAGTATAAAAAATATACAGACTGGGAAGGAAAAGATTTTGGAACCACCATTGACAAGAACGGCAATATTTATTTTATATCGGATGAAATAAATGGCGAATACAACCTGTATTCACTGGAAAAAGGAAAAAAAATTGATCTTACAAAATTCACTACTTCTATCAAAACACCAATGGTAAACGCCAACGGCGGGAAGATCGTGTTTGAAAAAGATTACCAACTCTGGATCTACGATGTATCAAAAAAATCTAGCGAAAAGATCGATATCAAATTGTTCCGTAATAATATTCTTCCTGCAGAAAAAGATTATGATGTAGCAAGGAGTATCACCAATTTTGATCTGTCACCCGACGGGAAAAAACTAGCGTTCACCTCACGCGGCGAATTGTTTGTGAGCGATGTGGATGGAAAATTCATTCAACACATCAACAAAAAAAATGCAGAACGCGCAAGAGAAGTAAAATGGATGAATGATAATAAAACATTGCTGTTTAACCAGACAGCCGGTGGTTACCTGAATTTATACACCGTTGCCGCCGATGGAAGCAGCGCTGTAAAGCAGGTTACATCCGACAAAAAAGACAACCGCTCAATTGCTGTGAATAAAACAAGAACAAAAGCCGTTTACCTGAGTGGACGTGATGAAGTTCATTTGATCGATCTGAAAACATTGGAAAGTAAAATGCTGGTGAAAGATGAGATCTGGGCGTTCCAGAATTCGGATCCCGGCTTTTCTCCAAATGATGAGTATGTATATTTTACCGCGGTAAGAAATTTTGAGCAGGATATCTTCATTCACAATTTGAAAGATAATAAAACGATCAATCTTACCAATACCGGTGTTACAGAGTCTGGTCCGGTATGGTCGCCTGATGGAAAATATATTTATTTCAATTCCGCCAGAACTAAACCATCCTATCCTTTCGGTCCGCAAAACCCAAGGATCTACCGGATGCCATTGGAAAGGATCGATGAACCTTATCGTAGTGACAAATACAATGAGCTTTTTAAGGTCCCTGAGAAAAAAGATACAACGGCTAAAAAAGACACTGCTAAAAAAGAACCGGTTGCTCCACCAAGTATTACAGTAGATGTGGAAAATATTATGGACAGGCTTGAACAGGTGGGCCCATCTTTTGGTTCGCAGTTCCTGTTGAACGTAGTACAGAAAGGAGATAAAACCTTTGTACTATACGTAAGTGATCATGCAGAAGGAAGAGGCGCTTTATGGAAAACTACACTCGAACCTTTTGAAAATCCAAAAACAGAAAAGATCGTTGGCGCTGATGGAGGTGGGTTTGATTATGTCGATGCCAGCGATAAAGCCATGTTGCTTTTTAACGGAGGTATTTATAAACTGAATCTTGATGGTAACAGGGTAGACCCCGTAACGATCTCCAGCACCTTCCGCAAAAACCTCTCCGCCGAATTTGCGCAGATCTTTGAAGAAGCATGGGCACAGGTGGAAGAAAATTATTACGATGAAAAATTCCATGGACTCGATTGGGTGGCTACCAAAAAAAGATACGAGGCATTTATTCCTAAACTGAATAACCGCTCCGACCTGCGGATCTTATTGAGTGATATGTTGGGTGAATTGAATTCATCACACCAGGGCTTTACTTCTAATGGTGATGAAGAAAATCTCAATCTGTCCAGTCGTACTATGGAAACAGGAATTGTGTTTGAGAATACAGATCCATACAAAGTAAAATACGTGGTAAAAAGAAGTAATGCCGATAAAAAATCCGTTGATGTACGCCCGGGTGATGTGTTAACTAAGGTGAATGATGAAGCTGTGGATCAAAATACGGACCGCAGTTATTATTTCAGTAAACCATCACTCGACCGCGAAGTAAAATTAAGTTTCAACCGCGATGGGAAAACAGTGGATGTAAAGATCCATCCCCAAACTACGCTCGCAAACAACCTCTACGACGAATGGATAGACAATAACCAGAAAAGGGTAGATGATAAAAGTAAGAACCGCATCGCCTATCACTGCATGAAGAATATGGGTGGCCCCGAACTGGAAAAATTCCTGATCGACATGACACAGGATTTTTATAAGAAAGATGCGATGATCCTCGACCTTCGTTACAATACCGGTGGTAATGTACATGATGAAGTGTTGAAATTCTTAAGCCAGCGAGCCTACCTGCAATGGAAATACCGCGAAGGAAAATTAACCCCGCAATCAAATTTTGCGCCGTCAGATAAACCGATCATTTTATTGACCAATGAACAATCATTAAGTGATGCGGAAATGACCTCACAGGGTTTTAAAGCCTTAAAACTGGGTAAGATCGTCGGAACAGGAACCTATCGCTGGATCATCTTCACCAGCGGTGCGGGATTGGTAGATGGCTCATTCATCCGTTTGCCCAGCTGGGGTTGTTATTCACTGGATGGAAAAGACATTGAAAAAACAGGCGTTGAACCGGATATCCTTGTTAATATGAATTTCGAGGATCGCATCAACAAGCGCGACCCGCAACTAGACAGGGCGATAGAAGAGATATTGAAACAGTTGAAATAGATAACAGGTAAATGAGTGTAGAAGAATTTTTAAAAGACATAAAGTATCAACCGGTTGTTGCGTTTAACATAAACAACGACCGGTTATTGCTTCTTGATTTTACAGAAGCGAACAAAGAACTAACGGCAGAAATCATTGATGATACTGTGCGTTTCTCAAAATATGTCAACACCAAACTTCAAACGGCGAACGCCCAACTTGGCATAGGCGGTTATGATGAACACCGTACTGTTTACAGCAGGAGCAAAGTATTTGATAGTGCAAATGCCAATGAAGAACCGCGCCGTTTGCATTTAGGAATTGATATCTGGGGAAGTGCCTGCACACCTGTATTTGCACCCATTGATGGTGCTGTTCATAGTTTTGCTTTTAATGATCAATTCGGCGATTATGGTGCCACTATTATTTTACACCATGAGATCAATGGGTTTTCTTTTCATAGCTTATACGGTCATCTTTCGTTGAAGGACCTGGAAGGGTTAACAGAAGGAAAGAAGATCAAAGCAGGTAAACAGATCGCTCATTTTGGAGAGCCTCACGAGAACGGCCATTGGCCACCTCATCTCCATTTTCAATTGATCATTGATATGGAGGGAAATAAGGGTGATTATCCAGGTGTTTGTAAATACAGTGAAAGAGAAAAATATTTATCCAATTGCCCGGATCCTGATTTGTTGCTTGGGATGATACAATACGCAGTTACCAATTAATCAGCGTTTAGCACATCTCGCAACAAACCGTGCCTTGGTGCCTTGGTGTGCAAATTAAATCTCACACCAAGGCACACCCGCTCGCCTGAGCTTAGCGGGCGAGAAGGCACGGTTTGATGCAGTGATCTTCTATAAGATTTATCAATCATTTCGTAATAGTGCTTCTGTGATTTTATTCCATTCTTCCTGTAACGATAAATTACATAATTCTTTCCCAGCTCTTCTATACCAATACCCCGCATTACCAATATCACCCTCTTTCCGATGAAGATATGCGTGCACCCATGCTTCATCTTTTCCCGACATATCATTGATGAGATCATGCGCAGCACTCCAATCGCCTTTCGCATCATACCATAAAGCAGTAAGTGCCGGCGTTAGTTTTTCCGGTGGCGAATCTTTTGATAAACTTTCTGTAAACGCATTCATATTCATAACGCCAAATTAAATAAAAACGGGCAAGGTTTTTACGCCTCACCCGCTGATTATTCACCCAAAGATCACAAAATAATTTGTTCAATCCTTGTTGTTGTGAACACACAACAACGGTGGTCCCACTTCAACATTCAACATTCCTTGTTCATTATTCAATATTCCCTACCAGGGCAGTTCTTCTCCCAAATGCATATACTTCCCCGTAGGCCCATTGGAATCCAGTAATGATAAGGCAACAGATGTTTTAGCGCCATCAACGATCTCCATAGGAGCTGCATCGGATCCCATATCGGTTTTAACCCAGCCTGGGTGTACAGAGTTCACTTTAACAGGTGTATCTTTTAATGCAGCGGCAAGATGAACTGTATAAGAATTCAATGCTGTTTTAGAAGTGTTGTACGCAAACAGTTTTGAACCATAGATAGGAGAACTTGCATCACTGTGAAGATTCAATGATCCAAGAATACTGCTTAAATTCACAATACGGCCCGCTTCACTTTTTTGTATCAATGGCAGCAAGGTATTGGTGAGTTTAACAACATTGAAAAAATTTGTATCCAAAGTTTCATGTAACTCTTTATCTGAAACGGTGGTCGTATTGTTTTCACCAAACCCACCACTTTCAATCATGATACCGGCATTGTTAACCAGGATGTCCAGTTTGCCATATTTTTTGCTGATATAGTCAAACGCAGACCTGATATCTGAATTATTATCTACATCCAATTGCAGGAATTCTGCATCAATTCCTTCGGCCTGTAATTGCTCCACTGCCTTAATACCTCTTTCTTTATTGCGTGCTGCGGCAATAACGGTAATTCCTTCTTTGCCCAGCTGGCGGGCGGTTTCGAAACCAATGCCTTTATTGGCACCGGTGATCAACGCGATTTTCTTTGACATGTTTTTTGTTTTTATATATGATTGTTTTGATTTTAATATTTGTATATACAAATGAAAAGATAAAAAAATTAGCTCCCCAATTTATCAGCCATGATATTCATATTCTGGATGAAATGTTTACTCTCTTCCTTACCCAGGATCTTTGTATATTTTTCATTGAACTCATCCATGCATTGTTTCATCAGCGGTTTTAAATCTTTTGCTTTTTGTGTTGGATATACATTCGTCATCTTGCCATCTGTATTGCGTATCACTAGTTTTTTTTCTTCCAGTTTTTCCAGTAAGCGTGTGATGGTGCTGGGCGTAAGTTGCATTTGCGCAGCTATCTGACCGGCCTGCAATCCGGGTTCCGCTAATACCACGCCAAGCAGCGTGGCGTGACTCGGAGCCAGCCCAACTTTCTTCCATGTTTCAGAAGCCAGTTTCTCTACTTTTCTTGCAAATGCATTTGCTGAAAAATAAAGACAGTTACAATTTTTGCATTCCGATGTTTTCATTGACAGGACAAAGATAAGTGGTTTTCATTTGTATATACAAATATATTTTTTGTGAGCAGTCCATGGTCCATAGACAATGGACCATGGTCTATGGACAGACTTTAGTATTTTTGAATAAGTATGCCGAACACGAACCTGAATAGCGATGCTTCTAACCTGACCCCAGCCGATAAGGAGTTTGAGAATACGATACGGCCCAAAGAGATCGATGATTTCTCCGGGCAGCCTCAACTGATTGAAAACCTGGGAATATTTATCAAAGCGGCAAAACTGCGTGGTGAAGCGCTGGACCATATTTTATTCCATGGCCCGCCGGGATTGGGTAAAACAACGTTAAGCAGGATCGTAGCGAATGAATTGGGAGTGAATATTAAAGAAACATCCGGACCGGTAATTGAAAAGCCCGGTGATCTTGCAGGGCTGCTCACTAATCTACAACCCAATGATGTTTTATTTATCGATGAGATCCATCGCTTAAGCACCGTTGTGGAAGAATATTTGTATGCAGCGATGGAAGATTTCAGGATCGATATCATGATCGATACCGGCCCGAATGCAAGAAGTATCCAGATCAACCTCAATCCATTTACATTGGTTGGTGCCACAACAAGAAGCGGGTTATTAACCGCGCCTTTGTTATCACGTTTTGGTATTAAGTCGCGGCTCGAATATTATAACGCTGATGTTTTGAAAAAGATCATCGAAAGAAGCGCGGCAATATTACAAACACCGATTACTACCGATGCGGCTTTTGAAATTGCAAGAAGAAGTCGCGGCACACCACGTATTGCCAATAGCCTGCTGAGACGCGTTCGTGATTTTGCACAGGTATTGAATGATGGGCAGATCGATATCGGTATCACACAACATTCATTAAAAGCACTAAATGTGGATGAGCATGGGCTTGATGAAATGGATAATCGTATACTGTCGGCTATCATTGATAAATTTAAAGGTGGGCCGGTTGGACTTACTACTATCGCTACTGCAGTAGGAGAAGAAGCCGGTACCATTGAAGAAGTATATGAACCATTTTTGATACAGGAAGGTTTTTTGCAACGCACTCCACGTGGAAGAGAAGTTACTGCCAAAGCATATGAACACATGGGCCGCAAACCATTTACAGGCGGTACCAACCTGTTATTCTCCTGATGAAATTTTTATTGTTATTTTGATTGAAGCAAAAACCCAATTTGTAATAGGTTCAGAAACAATTGTGATAATCGACGAAAACCGGCTGAGTATCGGTGCGTGGGAGGAATTTAGTAACTTACAGGAATCAAAAATGGTGGCACGGTCTTTTTAACAAAAGATTGCGGGAGGGTTATGTGAATTAGCTTTCATTTATCTTTATTTCACGTTAAATATGATTACCATGGACGACAAAAAAAACAAAATACTCCTATGCGAAGATGATGCGAATCTTGGCATGGTTCTTAAAAATTACCTCGAACTGAACGATTACGATGTAACGCTGGAGCGGGACGGCCGTTTGGGACTGGCTGCTTTTCAGCGCGAAAAATTTGATATCTGCCTGCTGGATGTAATGATGCCCAATATGGATGGTTTTACACTGGCGGAAGAGATCCGCGATGTGGATCCTGATATACCCCTGTTCTTCCTGAGTGCTAAAACCATGAAGGATGATATCATCCAGGGATATAAACTGGGTGCAGACGATTATATCACCAAACCGTTCGATAGCGAGGTATTGCTGTTAAAGATCAAGGCTATCCTGAAAAGGAATGAAGAAGAGAACCGTATTAGTGATAATATAGAGTTTGACCTGGGTAAATTTCATTTCAACCCCAAACTTCGTGAACTGAAGCATGATGAAATGACGCAGACGCTTTCTCCCAAAGAAAACGAATTGCTGAAAATGCTTGCAGAACACAAGAATGATCTTTTGCCGAGAGAACGCGCCCTCAAAAAAATCTGGGGTAGCGATACTTATTTCAATGGCCGCAGTATGGATGTATATATCGCCAAGCTTCGTAAATACCTGAAAGACGATACAAATATCGAGATCGTGAATATTCACGGTAATGGTTTCAGGTTAGTTGCGCCATAGTGAGTAACGAATAAAAATAGTAATGCCTCCCGTCATGGCGGGAGGCATTTTTGTTGTTAAGCAACTCTCTGTGTGCCTCCCTACACAGAAGAATCACAAAAGATATTACTTTATTTGTTGAAGAGTTTTTTATAATCCTTATTATCCATGTATTCAAGAATATCACCAGGCTGACATTCGAGTATTTTACAGATCTCTTCGAGCGTAGAAAACCGGATGGCTTTGGCTTTGCCACTTTTTAAAATGCTCATGTTGGCGATGGTAATACCCACGCGTTCGCTGAGTTCGGTCAAACTCATTTTGCGACGGGCAAGCATTACATCTAAATTAACTACTATGGGCATGTTAAATGGTTAAGTCTTGTTCCTGTTGCAGTTTAATACCACGCTCGTACACGCGGCCCAATGCGATCAGCATAAGCGCCATATACCATTCCACGCTGATAACGATCAGCGGAAATTTTCCAAAACCCGTGAATTCATTATGTGTGATTGCCTCGATCTCCCGCGGCTCATATTGTCCTGTAATGTAAATATGGATAAAGCTGTACAGAAGTAATAAATATCCCAATGAGCGTGTCGCATTCGAAATATCTTTCCTGAATAAATTCTGCTGGTGAAGTTTTGGCACCATCCACACAATAATGATACTGGCCAATGCAATAAAAAATAAGGTCAACATATCCATCCCGGTACTGGCATTCGGTAAAAATGTGCGTTGGATAAATGTGGGTTCGGTAATAACGAGTTGTCCCGGTTTTACTTCAGCCTTTTCATAAGTGATCACCGGCGACCGGTTGTATTGGCTATTTTCCTGCGGGATAACTGTCAGAATGATGCCTTTTTCATCTGAATATCCGATCACCATAAACAAAAGGCAAAACATTGTCAGCCCTATAAAACTCCTTCTTATCCTGGGCAGTAACGGGAATTGTTCACCCAGCGCTTTATAAATGGAACGGAACAGGTTTGGTTTCATGATCAATAACTATCTGATCGTAATACTATAAATATTTATTGACAAACAATAAATATTTATCAAATATTTTTTAACCAGAAAGAAAGATCACCCTGTTTTTTGTATAAATCCCTGCTCGTCAATGCGTATGACCTGCTCAGCCTGGAGATGGTCTAAAACGGTCCAGATCTTTTCTTTACTGTATTTTTTTAAACGCGCGAAAACATCATTCACAGAACCTGCAAGCAACACCGCTGTTTCTATCAATCTAAATTCATCAGGGGAAATTGTTTTTCTTTTTTTAGAAAGACAGTTGTCACAATACCCACATTCTTTTACATCATTATCACCAAAATAATTAGAGATATAGCGGCTCCTGCATGCATCGGTTAATGTAACATACCGTATCATGTTCTGTACGCGCGCCTCGTATAATTTTTTTCTTTCGAGGTAATGATCCTGGTCTATCTGCAGGTATTGGGCCGATGCACGGTTTAACAGGTAATGAATTTGTGGTGTGTCTTTCTGTGGTAAATATTCGATGATGCCAAATGATTGCAACTGTCTTAATTGCTGTTGCACTTCTTCAATGGTTATGCGGCATAATCTTGCCAGTTGTTTTTCATACACCGAAACGCGGTTATCGATAATGCCTGCATAGGTTCGCAATAAACATTTGATCAATGCTTCTGTTTCGGGGTGACTTATTTCGAATTGATTCAGTGTTTCCCTCGATGTAATAAAATTTACCTGTGAGGGCAGGAAGATCGTTTCTGAAAAAGTGATATGGCCCTCCTGCTCCAATACTTTCAGGGTATTGATCACAAGTAAGTTTTCGAGTTTAAAATTCTTTACAAATTCGAGCAGGTCGAAATCAAAGTATTGTCCTTCGCCAATACCTACCGGCACCTGTAAATAATCTGCCAGTGCCTGGTAAACTTTTTTGATCTCTGGGATGGGAGGAAAACGCCTGTCGGGTAAAGCAGTTAACGCAGCTAAATTTTCATGCTGGTAAACCAATACTGCGTAGGATTTTTTTCCGTCCCTTCCGGCTCTTCCTGCTTCCTGGTAATAATTTTCAAGGCACTCGGGTATATCATAATGGATCACACTACGTACATCCGGTTTGTCGATACCCATCCCGAATGCATTGGTGCATACCATTACACGCACTTTATTATCGATCCATGCCTGTTGTTTCTGGTCGCGTATTTCCTGGGATAATCCCGCGTGATAATAATCTGCTGAAATTTGTTCGAGTCCTAATAAATACGCGATCTCTTTGGTTTGTTTACGGCTGTTGCAATACACGATGCTGCTGCCAGGAACTTTCTGAAGGATCTCAATAACCTTGTTGATCTTGCTATCCACTAAAAAACTACTGTACGATATATTGGGTCTTTCGAATGATTGGCGGAAAACATTTGTTTCTGAAAATTTTAATTTCTCAACTATATCATCCTGCACGATGGGTGTTGCCGATGCGGTTAATGCTATGATATTGATATCCGGTAGTTCATCACGCAAATTAGCAATACGTAAATAAGGTGGCCTGAAATCATAACCCCATTGTGAAACACAGTGAGCCTCATCAACCACCAATAAACTTACATTGAGTGCAGGCAGGTATTCTTTGAAGAGATTTGTTTCCAGTCTTTCAGGTGAGAGATACATGAATTTAAAATCGCCATGGGTTGCCTGTTGCAATATTTGTTTGACTTCATAAAAACTCAAACCACTGTGTAAGGCAACGGCAGGAATATCTTTTTGTAGCAACCCTTCTACCTGATCGCGCATCAGGGCAATGAGTGGACTGATCACTAAGCAAAGTCCATCAGTTAATAAAGCGGGTACCTGGAAGCAGATGGATTTACCGCCACCTGTGGGAAGTAATGCCAGGGTATCTTTTCCATCTAATACAGATTGAATGATTTCTTCCTGCATAGGGCGGAACTGATCATGGGACCAATATTGTTTTAGTATGGAAAGTGGTGTACTCATTGGGTAATTTTTTCACGCAAAGACGCAAAGAAAGCAAAGGAGCAAAATAAACTCTTTGCTTTCTTTGCGTCTTTGCGTGAAATTAAGCTGTAATGATGATTAATAAGAGAGTAAAAATACCTGAAGCTTATATAACCTTTTTAAAATTTAGCCTTACCGAGTTTATTGCAAGAACAACATCACTTAATCCCATTACCAATGCGCCGAATGTTGGATTCAGGAATCCGAAAGCCGCAACGGGTATCGCCACAACATTATAGGCAAAAGCCCAGAAAAGATTTTGTTTGATGGTGATATAGGTATGTTTTCCGAGTCCGAGTGATAAGGGCAGGTTCTTTAATCCATGATTCATTAACACCACCTGTGCACTTTGCATGGCAATCTGTGATGCATCGCTTAATGAGATGCCCACGGTTGCTTTTGCCAATGCCGGTGCATCGTTGATGCCATCACCGACCATGGCAGTAGGGGCCTGTTGATTGAGCTCGGCGATCTTGTCTAATTTCTGTTGCGGTGTTTGTTCGGCGATCACTTCTTCTATGCCTAATGCGTTAGCTACCTGCTCGCACTTTTCTCTTCTGTCGCCACTAAGCAAAATGGATTTGATACCTTTTATTTTCAACAGGCTGATCACTTCTTTTGCTTCGGGCCTGATCTCATCCGCCACATCTATGGAACCTAACAGTTCATTGTTCTTTAGCAGGTAAATATTATGTGATGCATCTTTTGTTAACTGCTCAGCTACTTTATAAGAACCCGCAATGAATTCGTTTCCATCCTTATCAACCGCTTTCATTCCCAATCCCTTTATCTCTTCAATCTTTACCCAGCGGATCTCATCTTTTATTTTCCATTCTTTGGTAATGGCTTTGGCGATGGGATGGCTGGAGTATTTTTCTAACGAGTACACAATGCGTTTAAACTCTTCGTGAGTGGTGAGTGGCGAGTGGTGAGTATTGACGTCTGACGGCTCACCACTCACGCGATAACCGGCGATGCTGAAGTTTCCAGTAGTAAGTGTTCCGGTTTTATCGAACACCACCTGCTTAATGCTTTTAAATATTTCCAGGCTCTTTGCATTTTTAAATAAGACGCCATTTTTTGCCGCACGTCCGAGCCCAACTGCAATAGCTGCGGGTGTGGCAAGACCCATGGCACATGGACAGGCGATGACTAATACAGCGATAGATCTTAATAAGCTGTTGCTGAATACCTGATCAGCCAGAAAATAATTAGCAAGGAAAGTGATCACAGCAATACTGATCACAGTTGGTACGAAGATGGCGCTGATCTTATCGGCCAGTTGTTGCACAGGTGGCTTTTCTGTTTGCGCATCTTTTACCATTTTTAAAATATTAGCCAACACAGTATCTTCTCCCACAGCGGTCACATATGCTTTTACAGTGCCACTGTCTACTATACTGCCACCGATGAGTTTATCGTTCATCTTTTTTTCTACTGGTGCGCTTTCTCCACTGATGATTGCTTCATTGATACTGGCTTCTCCCCAAAGTATTTTACAATCCATGGGAACGGGTTCGCCGGTTTTGATGAGCAATAGGTCGCCCACTTTTAACGTACTGCTTTCTACGGGGAACACATGCTCCTGGTGCTGATCATCGTATGCGATCATGTTCGCCATTGTTTTCTGGCTCACCGCTAATTTTCGCAAAGCTTTCTGTGTTGTTTCAACAGACTTGTCTTCCATCCAGTTGCCAAGAAATACCAATGTGAGTATGGTGGTCGTTGTCTCGTAGAACATATATTGTTCAGCCTGGCCGATCAGTGTGCCATATAAACTATAGCCGAATGCAGCCACCGCACCCAATGCGATCAGCACATTCATATTGGGAATGCCCTTGAATAAACTTTTTATCGCACTGCGGCCAAAAAAATCCATACCCACTATAAAAACAGGAATGGTTAAGCCGAGTTGCACATAAGGATCCATTAAAAAATGGATATGCACACCGGGGATCATGTGCAGCATTAAGGGTATGGTGAAAATGGCGCAGAAAAGAAAACGCTGAAAATGATTTTTAAATACTCTTTTATCTTTTTTCTGTTCAGATCTGTCACCGGTTACCACATGATAACCCAATCCTTCAATTCCTTTGGCTATTTCCTGTTTGGGCACATCGGTGGGCATTTCAAAACTCACATCGCCACCCATAAAATTCACCTTTACCTGTTGCATACCTTTTCCCTGCAGAAATTTATCTACCGTAAGCGCACAGTTAGTGCAACTCATGCCTTCGATCTTCCAATTCACTTTCTCCATCATTTCTAATTAGTAATTAATAATTAGTAGTTAGTAATTACTTTCTTTTTAGTATTACCGTTAATCTTGTTAAATCCCGTTCTCAATTACTAATTATTAACTACTAATTACTAATTCGATACAAAGATATCAAACCCTAAAACCTGTAACTATCGAAATGCGGTTAATAAATACATCATGGTTTCAATTATGCATAATACTATTCAGATAACAACTTCAGGGGATAATTGTTTTCTTTTAGTATTCCTACTCATCTTACTAACCGCGGGCCAATTACTAATTACTAACTATTAATTACTAATTATCTTCGCTTCATGGATGCAATTTTCAAACTTGAACAGATCCGGCCCGTGGCACGTGCTTTATGGAAAGAGGGGAAGAGTAAAAAGGTATGGGCCTTTCATGCGGGTATGGGAACCGGGAAAACGACATTCATTCATGCTTTGTGCGAAGAACTGGGCGTTAGCTCGGCAATCAGCAGTCCTACTTTTGCCATCATTAACGAATACACCAGCCCTGATGCGGGCATAATCTATCATATGGACTGGTATCGCCTGAAAGGCGAAGAAGAAGCCATGAATGCCGGCGTGGAAGACAGCCTGCAAAGTGGCCAGCTCTGCCTGGTAGAATGGCCGGAAAATGCAGAAGGACTTTTGCCGGATGATACCTTTCATGTTCATATGGAATTACTCGATACAGATACAAGAAGGATTTTTACCCAGTAAGTCTGGAGTCTGGAGTCAGAAGACTGGAGTAAAAGAACTTCAGTCTCCAGACTTCTGACTCCAGACTCAGCTTTCTGCTGCAAATGATTTAATTTTACCCCTCTCAACCAACACCCAATCATGGCCACCAAACCCTCGATCAGTCCTTCTTTTACGTATGAAACGCTGGAAGAAACCCTGGATGTTAAACCACAGGGCGCTAAACTGCATATAGGTATTCCCAAGGAGATCGCTTTCCAGGAAAACCGTATTGCGCTTACACCAGATGCTGTGGGAGTGCTAATAGCCAACGGTAATGAGGTGTCTGTTGAGCACAAAGCCGGCGAAGCCAGCCATTTTTCTGATAAGGATTATTCCGAAGCAGGCGCACGTATCGTTTACGACCGCAATGAAATTTTTAAATGTCCCATTCTTGTAAAAAGCGCACCTCCTGTTGAAGAGGATATGCCGCTGTTGCAGCAAAATCAAACCATCGTTTCCCCGATCCATCTCTCTGCTTTGAAAAAAGAATACATAGAGAAAATGATGGAGAAACGCATTACTGCATTGAGCTTTGAAAATTTTAAAGATGACAGCGGTACTTACCCCATCGTTCGCAGTATGAGCGAGATAGCAGGTAGCGCAGTAATGCTGATCGCTGGACAATACCTGAGCAGTTTTAACAAAGGCAAAGGAGTTCTGCTGGGGGGCATCAGTGGTATCCCTCCAACAAAAGTTGTGATCATTGGTGCGGGTATTGTGGGTGAGTTTGCCACGCGTAATGCACTGGCGCTCGGTGCTTCGGTAAAAGTGTTTGATAACAATGTATATCGTTTAAAACAACTGCAGAATAATTTAGGGCAGCGTATCTGGACCAGTGTTCTCGAACCACGCATCTTGTCAAAGCAATTAAAGACCTGTGAGGTTGCGGTTGGCTGTTTGAGTAATGAATATGGCCGTGCACCCGTGGTGGTTACAGAAGAGATGGTTGCAGCCATGCGCCCGGGAAGTATCATTATCGATGTGGCGATTGACCGCGGCGGCTGTTTTGAAACAAGCGAACTGACCAGTTACGAGGATCCCACTTTTGTGAAACATGATGTGATCCATTATTGCGTACCCAATATACCCAGTGGTTTTGCACGTACCGCGAGCCAGGCCATCAGCAATGTACTGATGCCATTGATCTTAGAGATCAGCGATGAGGGTGGTATTGAAGAAATGGTTTGGCATAAATTCAATCTTCGTGAGGGGATCTATATGTTCAAAGGGGCATTAACTGATTTTTATATCAGCCAGCGGTTTGATCTGAAATATACGGATCTGAATTTGTTGATCGCTAGCAGGAGATGATATTAGGCTAAGAGGTTAAGGAGAAAGAGAGAAGAAGGGAGGAAGAGTTCTTTTATTTTTTCGCTCCTTCGCTCTTTTTCTCTTTAACCTCTTAGTTATACTTTCACAGATTCTTCTATCATAACCTGGTCCAGTAAACGTAATGTACGCAGGGCGCCATCAATAATATTTTCCTGCTTATTTGTGTTCTCTGCAATGGAAGAAAAATTTCGGAGAAAAGCCTGCCATAGCGATTCTGCATCTTTACCATGTGCTACAAAATATTTGAGTTTACCAATCCACGGATCTTTCAACATATCCTGTAAATGCTCTTGTATCAGCTCTCCACCGAGTGTTAAACTTTCCAAAACATATAAGGCGCCTAATGCCGCGTAAGGATCTGAGTACATGGATCTGAAATAGCTTTCGGGCATTTTTTCAAGTTCACTGATATTCTCCCCGAGTTTAACAAGATCCTCTTTGATGATCTGCGTTTTTTTTCTTTTGTCAAGATCGGGAACAAATGACCGCAATTCGGGATGGATGTATTGTTCAAAACCGCTAACAAAACTATATAGAGCGGACAGGTATTTTTTATAATCATCCACAGTAACATTCGGGCTCAATAAATTAACAGAGAGCATGTTCTGCCCGAGCCGGGTGTGCCAGTCGGCGGTTCTTTCGAGGAGGCGGTCTAAAAAAGTTTTGTTCATTGTGTCGGATTCGTATTAACAATAATTAACTGACTGTAGAAATTTTTATACGGCCAGTAAGGAATTTGTTCCTTCTGTTTAGTAAAACTAAAATTACTGTGCCACCAGATTAACAAGGGAAAGCAATTATGGGATTTTTTTCACCGCAGAGACACAGAGGGCACAGAGATTTTTTCATAAACCCTCTGTGTAACTCTGTGCCCTCTGTGTCTCTGTGGTAAATTCTTCGCTTAGATCACCAGGAAGCATCTATTGCAATCGACTCGTGTAATAAACTAACAATAGCTTCCTGGTCTATCTCATCCACAGAATAAAATATTTTATAGAAGATTTGTTTGTTGGTACCATGGGAAAGATAATTATTGGCATCGGGTAATTTATTGCCGTACCAGAAAGCCAGCATTACACCTTCTTTAATCCCACCACGCGGAATGGCCGATGGCCAGATAAGACAGATGCTTTTTTTGCCGTAAAAGAAAGGAACATTGTAGGAGATCTTTTCTTTGCAGTGGGAGGGAAGGGTTTCAATAACGATCTGCCGTAATACATCAACGATGATCCTTTGTTCTTCGGGAAGAATCTCGTATAAATGAAGTATCGATCTTATTTTCAATTGTGATTTTCTTATCAGGAAATATTCATTATTCTAAATTAGATCTCATAACCTTCACTGGTTTTAACACCCCGTTCCCATCTTCAATATGCATTTGATTGGTATCAAGTCCATCCAATACGATCACTGCATGCAGTGAAGAAAAATGTGTTGCATCCTGTTGCCATGACCAGGCGAGTTTTCCATCGGGTGTATATTCCAGTAATTGTGTGCCTACATTGCCGTGATCCTTTCCATGCCCTTCCCAGTTGATCACTACATAGTTTCCATTGGGGAGAATTTGCAGACCAGCATAAAAATTTGGTTTTACTTCTGCCGGGCCGGTGATGGAATTGATCATAGATCCATCTTTTGCAAAGAATTGCAGGTTGCCTGCATATCCTGTGCTCACAACGGTTTGTCCATTTGCCAAACGAAGTGCCTGCCAGGCATGTGGCTTGTCTTTACCGGTGATCTTTGCCTGCCATAAGATTTTTCCAGAAGCGTTTCCTTCAAATACGGTATCGTCTGCGGTAATTAAAAAAGTTCCTGCTGTTGTTTCGCGAACCAATCTTGCATAGGTAAATCCCGGGTAAGTAATTAATCTTTGTACAGAGGCATTGGCATTGATCTCTACCAATACTATTCCTTTCTGATCCTGCCAGTTTACACCTACCAAAAGGGTATTGCCATTATACAGCCTGCGTGCGGCAATGGTTCCGGGGAAGGATGTGAGTTCGTATACTTTTTTACCGGTGCTGATCTCACGTTCTTCGTAGCCATTGTCGATGCCAATTAATACACGGCCATTACCGATCAATTGTATATCGCGGCCGGTGGGTATCGGTGTATACCAATTCTTTGATGGGTTGGCGAGGTTTACATACGCCAGTTGCGAGAGGCCCTCATCTCTCAATAAAAAACTTCTTGCTTGTTGTGCATTGAGTTGTGAGAACAAACAGGCAAGTGTAAATAAACAGGCGGTTATCTTCTTCATTGGATAAATGTAATGGTTGAAGATAAATATTTATTCGAGTTCAACACAATCAAAACCATGTGTTTTCAATGTATGGATCACGGGAATTGACATATGCTCCGGTCCTTCCACGCGCAATATCTTGTCGCAATCGGTCAAATCAAAATTCCATTTGACCGGCATGAGCAATTCATCCAGGTGTGGTTTTAGCTTCTGTGCCTTTCTATCTGTATCAACAGTCGTTTTAAAAACGAGGACCATAAAAAAACATTTTGTTCATTAATATAACGATCAAAACCTGTGGAAAAGGACAGGTTTTGATCGTGTTTTTTTAGAAACTCATATCATCTGCACTTGGGCCATAACTGCCGGGGATCGGCACGTCAAGCAGGCGAAGAAAAACCCCGAGTTGGGCGCGATGGTGGGTTACCTGGTTTAAGCTCATCCTGATCACATCGCTTTTGGATTCCTTGCTATAGATCTCCTCGCCGTTGCGTAAGGTCCAGAGTTCCTCTAAGGTTTCTTCTTTTGCGCCTGCCAGTTCTTTCCTGCAATCCAAAACATTGGCTTCAAAATAATCAACCAGGTTTTTGGTGTCGTTGATCTCTATGGGCTTATAAGGGTTAGTGGCAAAATCGAGTTCACTGGTGTTCAGGGCCATGCCTACCCATAATGGCAGCTCCGCAATATGCGTGGCCAGCTGGCGGATGCTCATACTTTTTGGATGTGGCCTCCAATCGTATCTGTCGTTAGGTACTACGGAAAGCATTTTGCGTGTGGTAACGGCTTCCCTTTCAAAATCTTTCTGGAATTGTTTGATCTGTGACATAAAATAGTTTTTTTGGTTTTGTAACACAAAGAAACCATGGGGTAGTGACAGCCCTATGTCAACAGGAAAAAGAAAGTTTTAAAATATTTTTAGAGGAGAGGGTCCATAGTCGATAGACCATGGTTTATCGACTATGGACTATTTCAGCTTTTTGGAAAGAATCTCTATATTCTTTTTGACGGTATCTACCAGTTTTCGGGGCGTAATGATCTCTGCACATTCCCCAAACAGCATATACCATCTCGCAAAACCTTCAAGTGATTGGGTGAGAAAGACCATTTCCATTTTATCACCCACTTCTTTTTGAGAAACAAAGCCGTTGTAAAATTTCTGTTCGCCCAAATATTTTAGAACATCTTTTTCTACAAGGATGACAATCGTATGCAATTCTTTTTCTTTGGATGTTTTTGAAAGGAACGATTTCAATGCAGGATGTTCTTTTTCAAAATGGATGGCAGTGATGGATAAGTATTTGATATGGTCAACGCGGAAATTGCGATAGTCTTTGCGTAAAGTACACCAGGCTATCAGGTACCAATACCTGCCCATATAAAAAATGCCGATGGGTTCGATATTCCTATTGCTTTTTTCCTGTGAGTGCTCGGCAAAATAATCGATGTTGAGTACTGATTTTTCAGCAATGGCTTTTAAAATATTCTGCAGATACGCAGTTTCATTTTTTTGTTTGGAGAAATACGGGCTCTCCACCACTTCAATATGCTGTTCCATATTTTCGAGATGGTCACGTTCGGTTAAACGTAAAACAGATTTTATTTTGAACATGGAAGCCTTATACATTTCACGCGTAGACTCATCTGTTAGTTTTTCAACTAATTTTTCCGCAGTTAACATGGCGGTGGCTTCTTCTTTCGTGAACATAACGGGTGGCAGACGATAGCCTTCCATGATAGAATATCCAACACCTGCTTCACCTATAATTGGAATGCCTGCCTCCTCTAATGTTTTGATGTCACGGTAAACGGTACGTAAGCTTATAGTGAACCTATCTGCTATTTCCTGTGCTTTTACAATGCGTTTGGATTGCAGTTGGATGAGAATGGCGGTGACGCGGTCGATTCGGTTCAAAGCAGCAGTTAATAATTAGTAGTTAATAATTATGGAGATCATCGGGAACTTAAAAAACTATCCATTGCCTTTTCGGCACGGTAATTTAGTAGTGTTTTGTGAATCCGGTAAAAGAAATACATACCAATAAGCGGCAGAAAAAAAAGCAGATTCTTTTCTTCCGGAAGAAAAAAGAACAACGCGATTGCTGTAAGAACCCCGGTGATCCATATTTTATTTGGATGGATACCAAGATCAAAGTTGTTCACGAAATCGGTGCTGGTATAATAATAAAGATCTGTCCGGGTGTCGATATACCCGATGATCGTTTCTTCTACAGCGATCAAGATCACATCCTGGTTACTGTAGATAGGAAGGTTGAGATTCCTGATGTGTACCGGCCAATCTTCGTTCGTTTGTTTGCTACGGAATACAACGTCATTATGCAGCGTGGTTCTCACAGGCAGATCAAATGCACCTCCTCGTGTATCTGTATACTTATCTGCATGGATAACCGTTGCAGGATATAATGAGACTGAGAGATCCCGGTTTGATATTTGAATGCTGCTCATGATGTTTAAATATACAAAGTTTTTAAACCACGCCTTGGTGCCCTTTGTGTGAGAATTTTATTGTGCACCAAGGCACGGATTAGCGCATTAGTGTGGAGGAAGAGCTAAATATTACACTGGATCTTTATGGCTGGTATTTTTACAGTCCCAGTTTCTTTTTATCTTTTTTACTCAGTTCTGTTGCAACTATCTCTTTGGGGTGTGCAGTAACGTATTGTTTACTTATTTCAAGTCCTGTGGGTGAGGTTGCTTTGTCTGTGGGTTCTAAATAAAACGCAGTTGATAAATAAGTGTATGCGCCCGGCAGTCTCTCGGAGCTGCTTTTTGTATTATCTACCAAAATTTTTTTCTCATCTAAATAATATACAGAAAACATGACATTGTATTTTTCGCTCGTTTTATTAAAAACAGCAAGTGGTTGGCCGGGTACTACATAGTCACCTGCCTCAACCAATAATTGTATGGGCGACAGAATAGAATAATGTGCCAACGTGCCATCTTTTTGTTGGATGGCGATACGATTCCGGTTGCTCTTGTACCATTCGGATCCTCTCTCACCTTCTTTGATTGCGTCTGAACAATCATAGATGGTGCCCGCGCGGCTTGCGCAGATCGTGTCTCCCAGTTTATAGATAAATCCGACTGCGCTGAAATTCTCCTGCGATTTTTGCCCGAACCTTTCTCCAATATAAGTTACACCTGAAACACGTAAACGCGTGCCTTCGGTACCGGGTAAGAGGTATACAAAACTACTATCGGGTGTCTTACGCACAGTTGTGCCGGGGTAATAGGTATAGTTATAACTCGACGAATACATCGATGCATTTTTCACGGGTGTTAATTTGGCTATTTCTCTTCTTCCCCTGAATACAGTTGCGAGACCTATTTCTGAACCTCCTGAACGATATGTGTTCATCATTGAACAGGCATATCCCTGGAAATCAGTAAATGTAATTTTTACGGTGTATTCACCCGATATCTGGGCATCGGCATATATGCTTACCGTATTGTCAGGATTTCTTTCACTGCTGCAAGTGATAAGGCGTTGCTGACTGAAGCCATTCAATACAAAAAGCATAAACAGCAGGAGTAAGTTTTGGTGTTTCATATGTAGAGATTGACGGCGATAACCATAACAAGTATACAAAAAATAGTTTATATATTTTCTGTATTATGGTTATTTATAGTCGAGGATATTCAACCTGTTTGTACAGAAATCCATTTCCATTGCATCGTTACTGCTAACGATGATGAGTTTGCTGAGGCAGTATTTACTGATCAGTGAATGATACAGTTCGTAACCTGGTTTGTCTAAATTGGTGCAAGGCTCATCCAATAATAATACCGGTACATCTGAAAACACCGCCTGCGCGAGTTTAAGTCTCTGTTTCATACCGCTGCTGAAAAAGCGGATCTGTTTGTCGATCGCTTTTTCTAAACCGATCTCAGTTAGGATCTCTTCCACGGTAACTGATGAAAGTAAGGATTTGAATTGTTGATGAAAATGCAAGAACTCTCTTCCTGTCATTTCTTCGATCAGTTCAAGATAAGGGGCGGCGATAGAAATGTATTGGTATAATTTTTCAGGGTCAACAGGTTTTGAATCCTGTTCGTTATTGTAAGCCAATTTTCCATCACTCAAATGAAGACTGCCTGCGATGGCCTGTAGTAAAGTGCTTTTACCACTTCCATTCGGACCGGTGATAGCGTAAGAATTCCCTGATGAAAAAGTATAATGAACGTGACGGAAGATCCAGTCGCGGTTGAAACGTTTACCTATATCTGATAGTGTAACAACCATTAGTCTTCTTCTGTTGCTCCCTTAATAAACCGTTTAATAATTCCTCTTCCGCTTTCTCTAATAAAAGTTACGATCTCGTCTCTCTCATCAGTAGCAGGTAATTCTTCTTCTATGAACTCAAGCGCCTGAGAAGTATTAAAACCTTTATTGTATATCGTTCTGTAAACATCAAGAATACCATTGATCTGTTGTAACGGGAAGCCCCTGCGTTTTAATCCAACACTGTTCACACCGCCATAACTTAATGGATTGCGAACGGCTTTGATATAAGGAGGAACATCTTTACTTACCAGGCTTCCCCCGGCAATGAAGGTATGCTGCCCAATATTTACAAACTGGTGTACGGCACTTACGCCTCCCACTACGGTCCAATCGCCCATGGTTACATGCCCTGCTACCTGCACGCTGTTACTCAAAATGCAGTGGTTACCAATATGACAATCGTGTGCAATATGGCTATAAGCCATGATCAAACAGTTATTGCCAACCCTTGTTCTTCCCCTGTCTTCCGTTCCGCGGTTGATGGTAACAAATTCGCGGATGGTACTGTTATCGCCGATCTCGGCGGTTGTTTTTTCACCGCTGAATTTCAGATCCTGCGGGATGGCGCCCAATACTGCGCCGGGGAACACGCGACAATTTTTTCCTATGCGCGTTCCATCCATGATGGTCACATTGCTTCCGATCCATGTGCCTTCACCGATCTGTACATCACCATGTATAACGGTAAAGGGATCGATCTTCACATTCGGGGCGATCCTTGCATTGGGATCAATGTATGTGTAGGGATGCGTCATTGTTGAGTATTAGGTGTGATTATTTGTTTTGTCCATGGACCATAGACCATGGACAATGGTCTATTTGTCCTGCCTCTTCACCACCTGTGCTACCAGGTCCGCTTCGGTGGCAACTTTTCCGCCAACATATACGGTGCCGCGCATTTCGCAGATCCCGCGGCGGATTGGGCCGGTGAATTCCATTTTCAATACCATGGTATCGCCCGGGCGCACCATCTGTTTGAATTTACAGTTATCGATCTTTAAAAAATAAGTATCGTAAACGCCTTCAGGCATTGAGTTGATGCAAAGTATCCCGCCCGTTTGTGCCAATGCTTCTATCTGTAGAACACCCGGCATTACCGGGTTTCCCGGAAAATGGCCCGGGAAGAACCATTCATTGAAAGTGACATTCTTGATACCTACGATATAGGTGTCCGTTAATTGAATGATCTTATCAACCAATAAAAAAGGATGACGGTGCGGTAATGTTTTTTCTATCTGCTCAAGTGTATACACCGGAGGCATAGATGGATCATACACCGGTACATCTTTTACGTGCCTGTTCTTTTTAATATATTGTTTGATCTTTTTTGCGAACTCCACATTGGTGCTATGTCCGGGGCGGTTGGCGATGATACGGGCCTTGATAGGAAAACCGATCAAGGCAAGATCTCCCACCACATCCAATAATTTATGTCTTGCAGGCTCATTGGGGAAGCGGAGTTCAAGATTGTTCAGGTAACCCTCGCTCTTCACTTCTATTTTATCGCGTTTGAACACTTTTGCGAGTCGAGTCATTTCTGAATCGGTAACGGGTTTGTCAACAACTACAATGGCATTATTAATATCACCGCCTTTGATCAGGTCATTATCCAGCAATGCTTCCAGCTCATGCAAAAAACAAAATGTGCGGCAGGGTGCGATCTCTGTCTGGAAATCCTTGATGGTTTTTAAACCGGCATGCTGTGTACCCAGAACAGGGCTATTAAAATCGATCAGCGTTGTGATCTGGTAATCCATCGATGGGAGGGCAACCATCTCTACGCGTTTGCCTTCATCATAATGATAAATATTTTCGTCCAGGCTGTACCAGGCTTTGGTTGCTTCCTGTTCTACCACGCCTGTTTCTGCGATCAGTTCAATAAAAGGAGAGGAACTGCCATCCATAATAGGGATCTCGGGGCCGTTCAGCTCTATCAGCACATTATCTACACCCATACCCACCAGTGCGGCGAGCACATGTTCTACTGTGCTTACTTTGGCATCGCCTACCTGTAAAGTGGTTCCACGGCTGGTATCGGTAACCAGGTCGCAATCGGCTTTGATAATGGGTTGCTGGGGAAGATCCACACGCTGGAACTGGATACCAAAACCCGGGTTTGCGGGGCGGAGAGTCATATCAACCAAAACACCGGTATGTAAGCCGGTACCGCTGATATTTATGGCATTATTGAGCGTATGTTGCTTGTCGGGATTGAAATTACTATCCATTCTTTTGTTTTGTTTACATGGCGGCAAATTGAAAAAAAGCCTGCCATGTTGCTGCCGTTATGTTTTATCCGACAGCATGTTTTCGAAAATATGATGCGCAAAAATAAGATTTCGGGGCGGTTAAATGGCTTTTTCAGGCATTTACACGTTCGGTGAGCAATTGTTCAACCAATTTTTCGAGTTCTTTAACCCTTTTTTCCAGTTCAGGGAGGTTGCGGGTCATGCTTTGGATACGAAGGGACTGGGAAAAATCATGCGCGGGACTGCCATTAAAAGCTTTATTGGGCTCTTTTACGGATTTTGTAAGACCGCTTTGAGCGTTGATCTTGGTTCCGTCGGCAATGGTAATATGCCCCACAATACCAACCTGTCCGCCTACCATGGCATTTTTACCGATCTTGGTACTCCCACTTACACCTGCCTGTGCGGCGATAACAGAATTGGATCCGACTTCCACATTATGGGCAATCTGTATCAGGTTATCTAGTTTTACACCTGTTCTGATAATGGTTGAACCAATGGTTGCACGATCTATGGTTGTATTGGCGCCGATCTCTACAAAATCTTCCACGATTACATTACCGATCTGGGGTACTTTCTTATAACTGCCATCGGGTTGCGGTGCATACCCAAAACCATCGCTGCCGATGATGGTACCGGCATGTATGGTCACATTTTTACCAATAATACAATCGAGATAGATCTTAACTCCGGCATTGAGGATAGAATTATCACCTACGGTAACGTTATCGCCCAAAACCACGCCGGGAAAAATTTTTACGTTGTTTCCGATGGTCACGCTTTCGCCGATATAGGCGAATGCACCAACAAAAACATTATCACCCATTACAGCAGTGGGGGCAATATAACTTGGCTGCTGGATTCCGGTGAGCTGTTGCGTTTTCAGTTCCTGGTATTTGGCTAAAAGCGTGGCAAATGCGCTATATGCATCGGGTACACGAATCAGTGTGGCATTTATTTGCTCCCGCAACTCCTGTGCTTCATTTATAATGATGACAGATGCTTTGGTACTATATAAGAATTCCTCGTATTTAGGATTTGCCAGAAAAGCCAATTGTCCCTCCCGGGCCTCTTCTATCTTGCCAAAAGAAGCTACTGTGGCAGCAGCATTCCCTTCCAGTTTGCCATTGATCAGCATGGCGATTTGTGCGGCGGTAAATTGCATAGAGGGTTTTTTTAGTCCATGGTCCATAGTCAATGGTCCATGGATTCAGCCGGTAAAGCTATGGTCTATGGACAATGGTCTCTGGACTAAGTTAACAAACAAATGTAAAATTTTTTAACGGCGGCGGAAAGGTTTTGCTGAATTAATGCATTCTCAATCCGTGATATATCAGTTACCGTGCCATCTTTGAACAGGATATTAATGCGTTCGTCTTTGGTTTGATAAAGCGTGTTGGTTGCTTCACCAGTAAAACATAAATAATCGACATCAACAGGATCTATAGAGAATTGCGCTATGGCCTGTTTTTTTCTTACTTCTACAAAAGCTTCTTCAAAAGGTTCTGCCTGTATGCGCGCCTTGTATAACCGGCGGTTAAGAAAACGTGTGCAAAGAAGTGCTAAAATTTTATCCGGGTGTTTACTCCAGCGTTTAATGGCATGCATTACATCATGATCATCTATTGAACAGAATTTTTGCAGGGCCGCCGCGTCCATCTCCCCATTAAATTTTCCAAGAAAAAAATCCAGTTCAGTAAGTGTAATAAGCTGGGTGTCTGCTTCTGAATAAATATGCCTTACTCTTTCCAGTATTTTAACCAACATTTTTTCTGCGGCCATGACTGTTTTGTGCAGGTACACCTGCCAGTACATCTGTCTGCGTGCCACAAGAAATTTTTCTACACTGTAAATTCCTTTTTCTTCCACCATCAATTGCCCTTCATGTACCACCAGCATTTTTAAAATGCGGTCATAACCGATCACACCTTCACTCACGCCTGAATAAAAACTATCGCGGCTGAGGTAATCCATTCTGTCTACATCCAGTTGCCCGCTGATAAGCTGGTGTAAAAAAGGTTTGTGGTAATGATCTGTGAAAATGTTGATGGCAAGATCGAGTTGTCCGCCCAGTTCTTTATTGATCGCATGCATGATCTGTAAAGAGAGCTGTTCATGGTGAACACCTTTTACCAGTACATGTTCCAACGCATGTGAAAAGGGGCCGTGACCGATATCATGTAATAATATCCCGGCTTTTACCGCTATCTCTTCTTCGTCTGTGATCTCAACGCCTTTACTTCTTAGCTCAGCAACTGCGCAGCTCATCAGGTGATAAGCGCCTAGTGAATGATGGAGTCTTGTATGCACGGCGCCAGGGTAAACCAATTGAGCCATGGCCATCTGCTGGATACGGCGCAGGCGCTGGTACCATGGGTGGGCGATGATGGAAAAGATCAACGGATGGTTGATGGTAATAAAACCATATACCGGATCATTAATAATTTTTCTTTTGATATCTGCCATGCCTGTTGTTGAATTGTTAAACCGATCACTACCTGTGGGCAAAAGTACAAATAAGAATCCCGATACCCTATATTTACTCATGTAACCGATCCCGGTACCAAAACATTTCCTATCGCAGCCAATTCTACTAACTGATTCCTTAATTTTAATTAATTGTTTGCAGAATTTGTCCATGGACCATTGACCATGGACCATGGACAAACCCAAAACCAACCAAATGGCTGTAGCAAAGATCGTATGGGTAGATGATGAGATCGAGAGCCTGCAATCGCAGAAATTATTTCTCGAACACAAGGGTTACGAAGTAGTAACCTTTACCAATGGCTTTGATGCTATTGAGTATGTAAAGATCAACCCGGTAGATGTTGTGCTGATGGATGAGACGATGCCCGGTATTACAGGGCTCGAAACACTGGCCCGTATTAAAGAAGCAAATTCGCAGGTGCCGGTTGTACTCATCACCAAAAATGAAACGGAAAATTTGATGGATGATGCCATTGGCAGCCAGATAGCAGATTACCTGATCAAACCGGTAAACCCAAACCAGGTACTGTTGAGTTTAAAAAAGATCATCGACAATAAAAGACTGGTTGCAGAGAAAACAACCACAGCTTACCAGCAACAGTTTCGTGAATTGTTCATGGCCCTGAATAATAATCCCGATTACAATGAATGGATGGAACTATATAAAAAGTTAGTGTATTGGGAACTGGAAATGGAGAAAAGCGATAGCCCCGAAATGCGCGAAGTTTTCTATACCCAGAAGCAGGAAGCGAATACAGAGTTCTGTAAATTCATTACTAAAAATTACACATCCTGGCTCAACCCGAAAAGTTTTTCGGCGCCTATCATGAGCAATCATTTGTTCCAGTTCAAAGTATTACCGCATGTAGAAAAAGGAGAGCCTACTTTTTTTATTTTGATCGATAACCTTCGTTACGACCAATGGAAAGCCATTCAACCCATATTTGCTGAAAGCTTCCGTATACTGGAAGAAGAAACTTTTTATTCCATCCTGCCTACTGCCACACAATATTGCCGCAATGCGATCTTCGCCGGGTTATTGCCGATCGATATCGAAAAACAATTTCCTCAACAATGGAAAAACGATGATGAAGAAGGCGGAAAGAATTTGTTTGAAGAAGAATTCTTTAAAGGGCAATTGAAAAGACTGAAAAGGGAAGACATCAAGTTCAGCTACAATAAAATAACTAATCATAATGATGGCCAGCAACTGGTAAGCAATATCCATAACCTGTTGCAAAACGATCTGAATATTATTGTTTACAATTTTGTAGATATGCTGAGCCATGCAAGAACAGAAATGGAAGTACTAAAAGAACTGGCCAGTGATGAGGCGAGTTATAGAAGCATTACAAAAAGCTGGTTTGAGCACAGTCCCCTGCACCAGGCGTTAAAGAAGATCGCAGATAAAAAAATGAAGATCGTACTGGCAACCGATCATGGAAGCGTGCGTGTAAATACGCCACATAAAGTAATTGGCGACAAACAGACAACCACCAATCTCCGGTACAAACACGGAAGAAACCTGAATTTTGAGGCGCGTGATGTACTGGCATTCCGTGACCCCAAAGAGGCTGGTTTACCCGTGCCGAATGTAAATTCCTCCTTCATTTTTGCTAAAGAAGATGGGTTCCTGTGTTATCCCAATAATTACAATCACTACGTGAATTATTATAAAAATACCTTCCAACATGGCGGAATCAGCCTGGAAGAGATGATTGTGCCGATTATAAAGATGGTGAGTAAGAGTTCGTGAGAGGTGAGACGTAAGTAGTCAGAAAGAACGTGAGAAATTATGTGAATAACTACTGAATCTCAATGATTTCGCCTCATGCCCCTTTCGTTATCTTTGTGCTGTGAGATTCACGATTGACCATTTACGATTCACGACATGAAATATACCCAAACAACATTAGATAAATTAGGCGATATTCTTGGAGATTCAGGTTATGTGGTTCGCTACGAACGTGGAACTTTCCAAAGCGGCTGGTGCCTGCTGGAAGCCAGGAAAATTGTGGTGCTGAATAAATTCCTCAGCGTAGAGGGACGTATCAATACTTTGATGGAGATCATCCCGCAACTGAATATCGAATTCGATAAACTCACCCACGAGTCTCAGAAGTTGTATGAGGAAGTGGTGAAGAAATCTACTTTGGAAGCCTAATCCCTCCTCCCGGGAGGGAGGGACAGACTAAATCAAGCGAAGCTTGATTTAGTCTGGGAGGTTTGCGGTTAATACCTAACCACTCCTTCTCAGCTTTTCCTTAGATTTGATCTGTGACTGCACCTTCTCTTACCATAACACTTTTGGGCACCGGTACCAGTACCGGTATACCGATGATCGCATGCAACTGTGAAGTATGCACATCTCCTGATCCATATGATAAACGTTTGCGCAGCAGTGTGATGGTTCAATCAGCGGAAACGATTCTTGTGGTTGATACAACACCGGATTTCCGTTACCAGATGTTGCGTACGGGAACGAGCCACCTGGATGCGGTGCTCTTTACACATCCCCATAAAGATCATATTGCCGGGCTGGATGATATTCGCGCTTTTAATTTTTTCACCAAACGCGCGATGAATATTTACGCGAACGCTTTGACAGAAGAAGCGATCCGCCGCGATTTCTATTATGCATTTGCCGATGCGCGTTATCCCGGTGTGCCGGAAATGAATCTGACGCGTATTGATGAATCTTTCTTTTTTGTGGGTGATATTCCCGTGCAGCCCATACAGGTGATGCATCATAAAATGCCGGTGTTTGGTTTCCGTTTTGGAGATTTTACTTATATCACCGATGCAAACAAAATAGAGGACAGTGAAAAGGAAAAAATAAAAGGATCAAAAGTATTGGTGTTAAATGCGCTTCGTAAAGAAACCCATGTATCGCATTTTACTTTATCAGATGCAGTGAATATGGCAATGGAACTGGAAGTGCCCGAAGTATATTTTACGCATATCAGTCACCAGTTAGGAAAGCACGAAGACATTAACCGCGAATTGCCGCCGCATATCCACCTTGGATATGATGGATTAAAGATCTGTTTGTAACCTCCTTTGAATACTAACACTAAAAATGTTATGTATGAAAAGGATCATCAAAGACTATTTCACCTTCAGTAAGAAGGAACGGACAGCAATTGTAATATTGTTGTTGCTTATCGCATGTTTTATTGCGGCCCCGTATCTCTATTCAGTAAAGCGAAAACCACCGGTGGTCAACCAGGCATTGGTTGATTTCCTGGCGAAGAATAAAACTGCAGCAGCAGATAGTGGTGAAGAAAACATTATTTCTTTTCGACCGCCCGTATATGAAAGCCGTGTATCTGATAAAGAAACTTTCCCTTTTGATCCCAATACCATTTCTCCTGAGGAATGGAAACGTTTAGGTATTAATGATAAAACTATCCGGACCATTACAAACTATCGAAACAAGGGAGGGGAATTCCGTTCAGCCGAAGACATCAGGAAGATCTGGGGATTAAAAAAAGAAGAGGCGGACCGGCTGATTCCTTTTGTGCGATTGGAAGTAAAGCCACGACCTGCAAAACCAACAGGCGATCTGCCCAACCCACAAACTAAACAACCCGTAACGCGCAGCACTCCCAAAGAAATCGATATCAACACCGCAACCCTTGAAGAATGGAAAGCCTTACCCGGAATTGGAGAAGTGCTTGCCAACCGCATCATCAAATTCCGTGAGAGGATAGGAGGATTTGTTTCTATGGAACAGTTGCATAAAACATATGGCATCAGCGATTCTGCTTTTCAGATGATCGATTCTTATTTGAAACTGGATCCCGCAAACCTGCCAAAGCTGAATTTGAATACGGCTTCTGCTTTCGATATCCGAAGGCGGCTCAATGTTTCCGCTGCGATCTCTAAGGCGATTGTGATGTATCGGGAACAGTATGGGCCGTATCAATCAATAAATGATCTTAAAAAGGTCGTTTTAGTTAGTGATACATTATTTCAACGGGTGGCGGTCCTTGTATCGGCCCCGTAAATGGCACGCGGATGGCGCGGATTAAACTGATTTGCACTGATCTGATCCGTGATAACCGGTTTGATCCGCGTCATCCGCATGCCATTCATTCTTAACAGAAAATCTATTTGCTCATTATCCCAATTCCCCTACTTTTGCCAAAACACTAACAAACAATAGTTTGTTTTATAAGGAGGTTGCCAGGTAACGATTGCTTGTTCTTGGGCAACCTCCGTCTATTTAAACCATTCATTATGAACTTTCAGCCCGACGAAATAACCCTGCAGGTGGCTCAAACAGCCCGGGATTTCGCAAATCAGCATATACGCCCATACGTAATGGAATGGGATGAGGTACAGGAATTTCCCCTGCACATTTTTAAAGAAATGGGTAAACTGGGTTTAATGGGCGTATTGGTTCCGGAGAAATATGGTGGTTCAGGATTAGGGTATTTTGAATATAATGTGGTGATACAGGAAATATCAAAAGTGTGCGGCTCTATCGGTTTAAGCCTGGCAGCTCATAATTCACTTTGCACCAACCATATCCTGACTTTTGGTAACGAGGAACAAAAAGAAAAATGGCTTCCTAAACTGGCTACTGCGGAATGGCTGGGAGCCTGGGGGCTGACAGAACCTAATACGGGCAGCGATGCTGGTAATATGAAGACGACAGCGGTGAGAGACGGGGATAAGTGGGTATTGAATGGCACCAAAAGCTGGATCACCCACGGAAAAAGCGGGGATATAGCTGTTGTGATTTGCCGCACCGGCGAACCACGTACCAGCGGAAATTCAACTGCTTTTGTAGTGGAACGGGGAACACCCGGTTTTACTGCCGGTAAAAAAGAAAATAAACTCGGCATGCGAGCCAGTGAAACGGCTGAAATGATCTTTGAGAACTGCCAGATACCTGATGCCAACCGTTTAGGAGAAGTAGGGGATGGTTTCCGGCAGGCCATGAAAATATTGGATGGAGGAAGGATTTCTATCGCGGCATTATCTTCCGGTATAGCCAAAGGAGCCTATGAAGCGGCCCTTCAATATGCCCAGGAACGCCACCAGTTTGACCAGCCCATCTCCAATTTCCAGGGGATCAGCTTTAAACTGGCTGATATGGCCACTGAAATTGCAGCTGCTGATCTGCTGATCTGGCAATCCTGCGATCTGAAGAACCGTGGCGAAAAAGTGACCAAACAGAGTGCTATGGCTAAGTATTATGCCAGCGAAATAGCGGTAAAAACAGCCAATGATGCGGTTCAGATCTTTGGAGGTTACGGTTATACAAAAGATTTTCCGGTAGAGAAGTACTATCGTGACGCAAAATTGTGTACTATTGGTGAAGGAACTTCTGAGATACAGAAACTTGTCATCTCAAGAGAGGTTCTCCATAGTTAGTCTCTTTTCGATTGCTTGCTTATATAAAAGCCCTCCTAACGAGGGCTTTTTTAATTAAACTTGTGATTTATTTAATTAACTTTCTTTATCATTCGAAGTAGACCGTGACCAAACCAAGCCGCTTATATATATTCCTGCTGTTCATCCTATGTACCATCCTTCATTTTGAGGGCGTTGCGGCACCTGATAGTAAAGCTCTGCCATCCGAGATCAAAAAGATCGATTCGCTTAATGAGCTTGCTTACAAACAAAAACGTTTCGAAGTTGCCAAAGCATTGAATAATCTTTTTAATGCAGAAAATCTGAATGTGTCGGGTATGTACCCGAAGGGGCTCGCCGTTACCTACCTGTATGAAGGAGGTATCTATACCCAGATGGGGCAGGATGCAAGAGCTTTATCTCTCTATTTCAAAGCCCTGCAGTTATTTAAGAACCTGAAAGACACATTGTACATCGCCCGTGTAAGCCAGCAGATAGCTTTGTCTTACCAGCATGATAAAAAAATAGAAGAAGCGATAGATCTATACAACGAGTCACTTCGTGTATACAATAACCTGGATGATAAACAGGAGATTGCCAATATCAAGAATAGCCTTGGTATCATTGCGATTGATATGAAAGCCTTGGTTGATGCAGAGCAACTGTTTAAAGACGCACTCGCTATCAGCATCAGTAAGGGATATACTTATGGCGAAAAAAAATCTTATTACAACCTCGGGCTCCTGGAACAATACAAACAGAATTACAGTGCTGCCGAATCTTATCATCATAAATCACTCGCAAAGGATAGTGTGCTGAAAGACAAGTACAGTACAGCGCTTAATTTTTTGCAGCTGGCCGCTATCCGGAAGAAACAAAATATGTCACAGGCTTCTATCGATTATGCAGAAGAAGCTTATCGCAACGCAGCAATGATACCCGCGTATAACCTGTTACGTGAAGCAACCACGCATGTGATCGATATATACAGAAAACAGAATGATATTTCCAGGGCGGCGCAATGGCAGGATTCACTTGTAAAAATATTGACTGCGCAGATCCAGAATGAAAAAGAGTCAGCCAATAATTTCATAGATGTAATTAAGAACCAGGATGCCAAAAATACCAATGCCGAAAAAGAAGTAGAGCGGCAAAGACAGGTGCAGAAAGAGCAATTGCTGATCATTACCGTAGGTACTTTTATTTTGATCATCGTTGCGGTACTTGCAGTACTGGCTCTCGTGAACTACCAGCGCCAGCGTTTCTTTGGTAAGGAACTGAAACAGAAGAATGAGATCATTGAAAAAAATTCAGCTTCACTTGACCAGTTGAACAAAGAGATCTCTCACCAGAACCAATTGCTCGAAACGGATAATAAGACAAAAAATAAATTACTCTCCATCATCTCGCACGATCTGCGTACACCATTGGTAAATACAAAAGGGGTTTTGAACCTTGTGAACCAGGGGATGGTACCACCGGAAGAAGCAGATAGATTATTACAATTGTTGGAAACGCAATATCTCGGCACTACCTCATTACTTGATAATCTTTTGTTCTGGATCAAGGGACAGATGGAAGGGAAGGAAGATGACAAAGTAAAAGTGGGATTATATCACCTGATGAAGACACTGGAAGAAGAACACAAACTTCCATTGGTAAAAAAGAAAATAGAATTACGGAACGTAATTGATAAAGATCTTTCCATCGTAACAGAAAAAGAAATGATCCGCATTGTATGCCGCAACCTTATCAGCAATGCGATCAAATTCTGCAATGAAAACGGAATGATAGAACTTTCTTCAAGAATAGAAGACGGCCATGTTCTTTACCTTACAGTAAGCGACGATGGTATCGGTATGACAAAAGCTGATATTGAAAAAGTAAACGCCAAACAATACTACAACACTACAGGAACCTCTTACGAAAAAGGAAGCGGGTTTGGTTTGATGTTATGCCGCGACCTGATCACCAAAGCCGGCGGAGAACTTATTATTAAAAGTGAGCCAGGTAAAGGAAGCGCGTTTACGATAAGGATGCCGTATAGTGTGGATTAATTTTTTATTTTGAATGTTGAATTTTAAATGTTGAATGAAGATTCGGGCTCATCATTCAACATTTAAAATTTAACATTCAACACAAATTATTCATCGTTCTTATTCCCCGCCCCAAACACCTGGTCAACAGCTCCACCAAGCATTGGGAACCTGTCTTTTACAAAATTCGCAACAGTCTCAACAGCTTTATGTGCCTGTTCAGGAGTTAGTTTGGCCTCATTTACCAGGCGGTCAATTAATTCGTTCATGTTTTTGGGTGTTGGTATTGACTGCAATATTAACGGCTGGAAATAAAAAAGCGATAAGAAGTTATTCCCATCGCTGCTGTTTTTGCCGCGCCCTTCAGGACATGTACAACAGGAGCACGTTCTCTCCCCCTTTATCGGGCTTTAGCCCGGAGTCTGAAACTTCGGGCTAAAGCCCGATAAATAATTCATAAAGGATGATTAATTATCCACGCCCTGAAGGGCGCGGCAAGCTACGCAACTTTCAAAATACTCAGCTTGCTCTTACCAAACATCTGTTCAGCATAGTCAAGCGTAATATGAAGTTTCTTGGTATCAGTACCTGGCAATTCGAACATGGCATCGGTTAAGATACTTTCGCAGATACTGCGGAGGCCTCTTGCGCCGAGTTTGTATTCGAGTGCTTTCTTCACCATAAAATCCATTACGTCGTTGTCGATCAGCAGTTCAATGCCCTCCAGTTCGAACAGGCGGGTGAATTGTTTGATCAACGAATTCTTTGGTTCGGTGAGGATATTCCTGAGTGTTTCGGTATCCAAAGGATTCAGGTGCGTGATCACCGGTAAACGGCCAAGCAATTCAGGTATCAAACCAAAACTTTTCAGGTCCTGTGCATTGATGAACTGTAAAAGATTTTTACGCTGGTGTTCCTGTTCTTCTTTGTTCACACTGAAACCGATAGCGTTGGTGTTCACCCTGCGGGCGATCACTTTATCGATGCCATCAAATGCACCGCCGCAAATGAAAAGGATATTCTTGGTATCAACCTTGATCATTTTTTGCTCAGGATGTTTGCGCCCGCCCTGTGGTGGAACCAATACTTCTGTGCCTTCGAGCATCTTCAATAAGCCCTGTTGTACGCCTTCGCCGCTTACATCGCGTGTGATAGAGGGATTATCGCCTTTACGGGCAATCTTATCCAATTCATCTACATATACAATTCCGCGTTCGGCTGCAGTAACATCGTAATTACAGTTCTGTAATAAACGGGTAAGCATGCTTTCAACGTCTTCTCCCACATAACCTGCTTCAGTAAATACCGTTGCATCAACGATCGCAAAAGGAACATTTAACAGGCGTGCGATGGTTTTTGCCAGTAAGGTTTTACCTGTACCGGTTTCTCCCACCATGATGATATTGCTTTTTTCAATTTCAACATCATCCTGCTGCTGCTTGTTATTTACCCTTTTGTAATGATTGTATACGGCAACAGATAATACCTTTTTGGCATCATCCTGGCCGATCACATACTCATCTAAGAATTTTTTGATCTCTGCGGGACGGCGGACGTTCAGTTTAAAATTTGCGTTTGAATGCGTGCCTTCCTGTTTGGAAGTAAGTTCCTGTGCAATGATCTCCTGGGCATGTTCCACACAGTTCTCACAGATATGACCATCCTGCCCGGCAATAAGGATCTTGACCTCATCGCGGTTGCGGCCACAGAAAGAACAATGTAATTGAGATGCTTTCGCCATAATTTATTTTTTTCCTTAACCACTGCCTGAAATACAGACACTTCCTCACAGCTATCCGTTGCAAAGCTATAACAGTTCAGGCTCCTGAACTCATTTTCTCATGTAAAAGCGATTAGAAAGGGTGTTTTAACCCTAGATTTTTGTTAAAACGGCGTCAACAATGCCATATTCAACGGCTTCTTGCGCATTCATCCAGTAATCACGGTTAAAATCTTTCATCACCTGTTCAATGGGTTTCCCGCAGTTCTCAGCAAGTATCCGGGCACCTATCTGCTTGGTTTTCATGATCTGGTTGGCCTGAATTTCTATGTCTGCACTGGTTGCCTGGTAATATCCACCCAGGCTCGGCTGGTGTATCATCACTTCGCCATGCGGGTAAACAAAACGTTTGCCTTTGGTACCTGCACTTAGTAAGATCGATCCCATACTTGCGGCCAATCCCATACAAACCGTGCTTACGGGACTATCGATCAGTTGCATGGTATCGTAAATCACCATACCACTCGTTACCACACCACCCGGGCTGTTGATATAGAACTTGATCTCTTCATTTTTATCTGCGTCGAGTAATAAAAGTTTGGTCACAATCTCGCGGGCAGATTTATCGTCCACCACGCCCCATAGGTAAACGGCCCTTTTCTCGAAAAATAATTTCTCCAGTTTCTTGTCGATAAAACTCGTTACGGCTTCATCTTTCTTTGGATCAGCTTTTGGTTCGTTTTCCGGTTCATCATCGTCATCATTCATTAAGTAAGGGTTGACGATATATTTTTGATTGGACATGCTTGATTGATTTTAAGTTTAAATATTTTTTGTCCATAGACCATGGACCATTGTCGATTTTAGCCTTTCTTCTCCTTTCTCGGATTCATAAACAACACCTCATCTATCAATCCGTAATCTTTAGCTTCTGCGGCAGTCATCCAGAAATCTCGGTCGCTGTCTCTTTCTATTTCTTCAACGTCCTTATCTGCATGAAAAGCAGTGATCGTATACAATTCATGTCTGAGTTTTTTGATCTCCCTTGCAGTGATCTCTATATCAGTTGCCTGGCCCCCGATAGAACCACTTGGCTGGTGTATCATCACACGGCTGTGCTTCAGCGCCGTACGCTTTCCTTTGATACCTGCGCAGAGTAAGATCTGACCCATGCTTGCGGCGATACCCGTACAGATGGTTGCTACATCAGGACTGATAAACTGCATGGTATCGTAAATACCCAATCCTGCGTAAACACTTCCGCCGGGGCTATTGATGTACATCTGGATATCCCGGGTGCGGTCGGTACTTTCTAAGAACAATAATTGGGCAGTTACAATATTCGCCACATAATCATTGATCCCTTCACCCAGGAAAATGATGCGGTCCATCATCAGGCGGCTGAACACATCCATGCTGGCTACGTTCATCGGCCTTTCTTCAATAATGTATGGTGTAAGGTTGGTAAAACCCTGCTGCTGGTAATTATGTAAGGTAGCACTGCTGATGCCTTTATGTTTAACAGCGTATTTCTCAAATTCTTTTCCAAAATTCATAGGTTTCTATTTTCGCTTTGAAGATAAGTGATTTGCTATTTCAGAATGAATTCTATGGCAAATACTGTGCAAAGGGTGTTTTGCGACAAGTAGTCAGGTAAATTCAGTTTGTGGTTTGGAGTTTGTGGTTTGTGGTTGTGCTTGATTTCATAAAAAAACCGGACCACAAAGGGTCCGGTTGGTATCTTAATTCCCTTCGGGTGTGATTAATGGTGGTGATGATGCAATTTCTTCGCAAAATCTTCTGCGCTGATCTTTTCTTCTTTGGCGGTTACCTGGCCCTCAAGCAGATTGAACATTTTGTCTGTGCTGATGCGGTGGTAGCTGTCTTCTACAAATTTCCTGTCCTGCATCATGCGGTTGGCATAATCGTCAACCCACTGTTGGTTATCGCCCAGGGCGCCTAGCTGGCCACCCATGTAGCTGAACAATTGTTGCTTCGCAAAATCGCGGATATCATCGGGTAAAACTTCGATCTTATTGTCTTCAATGATCTTGCTGCTTACCAGGGTCCATTTTAACTGGTTGGCGAAAGTTGGGTAATCCGCTTCTGCCTCTTCGGCAGTTTTTGGCTTTTCACCGCCTGTTTGTAACCAGCGTTTCAGGAAAGCCTCAGGGAACTCCATCTTGCTATGGTCAACCAGGTGGTGATAGATCTGGTCGAAGATCTGGTTGCGCGATTGCTGGTCAAAATGATTTTCGATCTCGGCTTTTACCGCTGCGCGGAAATCGGCTTCTGTTTTGATCTCGCTGTTTGGATACACGGTGGCGAAAAATTCTTCGTTCAGTTCTGCTTTTTCTACCAGGCCCACTTTGGTGATCAGGAGTTTGAAATATTTATCAGCATCATCTTTGGTTAAACCAAGATCGCCTAAAATAGCTTCTCTTTCCTTGTCTTCAAAAGCTTTGCTCAGTTGAATCACAACAGTATCATCATTCTTTTTGCCAATGAATTTCTTGCGTGATTTTGCTTCAAAATATTTAACCAGTAAAGAATTGTCTTTAGTGATTCCACCTTCTACTTCATTGCCTTTGGCGTCTGATTCAATGAATTTTACATTCAACACGTTATCATCACCGGTTACTTCTTCGGGCTCGGTCATTTTACCGTTGCGGATCTGTAAACGCTCTACTTCTTCCTGCACCATTTCATCGGTTACATTGATCTTGTAGCGTGTAACCTTGATCTTTTTGGCATCCACTTCCACTTCCGGTTTCAGACCCACTTCAAATGAGAAAGTGTAGTCGATTGGCTGGTTCATGTCCAGTTTTGCTGCATCGTTATCCAATGGCAAAGGCTGGGCAAAGATTTCCAGTTTTTCGTTGTTCATATAGGCGTTCAGTTCCGCTTCTACTTTGCGTAGGATCTCATCGCTGAAAACGCCTTGTCCGTACATTTTCTTTACCAATCCTGCCGGAACCATTCCTTTACGGAAGCCGGGGATATTGGCTGTTTTTGCATATTTCTTCAGGCTCTGTTCAAAGCCATTATAATAATCGTCTTTGGTGATCTGAACGGTCAGTTTGTCGTTCAGCAGACCTATGTTCTCTCTTGTTACAGATGCCATAATTGTACTGTTTAATCTTAAAATTTGGGCTGCAAAGGTAGGGGAATGGGGGGAAATGACACGCGGATGATGCGGAAAAAGGCGGATGAGCACAGATTAGAGACTAGGAATAACAAAATCCGCGTCTATCCACCTTTTCCGCATCATCCGCGTGCCATCCTCCTGACATTTCCATGACCCAACCCTTTCCTTTTTCCGCATTCTATAAATTGATTTCCCGATGCGGCAGTTTCTGCAAGTGGTGATGCAGTTTTTTTGCAGCATCAAAAAAAATAATTGTTATGAAGAGAGGAATATTATCATTTTTTATTTTGTTATGCGCAGTTGCTTCTGCGCAAACCGGAACGATAAAAGGAAAAATTACCACTACTGATGGTAAGCCAGGTGCCGATGTAAATATTATGCTGAAGGAAAATGCCAAAGGCACTGTTGCAGCCGCCGATGGTTCTTATGCTATCAGGAACATCAAGGCAGGCACTTATCATATCACTGCTTCGCATGAAGGTTTGCAAACAATAGAGAAGCTGATTAAAGTAGCAGGTGATGAAGTACTGGACCTCCATTTTTCCTTAGCAGAAACATCGAAACAACTGGAGGAAGTAATTGTTGAGGCAAGAAAAACAGTGAATGATAAAGCGTTGACGATTGGAAAAGTAGCTATTGCTGCCATGGATCTTCCGCAGGCAATTACCGTAGTGGGACCGGCAATTTTAGCGAACCAGCAGGTGCAGCGGCTGAGTGATGTGCTTCGCAATGTGAATGGCGTTTACCTGGCTTCTACCCGCGGTGCAACCCAGGAAAATTTTTCAGCAAGAGGATATGGTGTTTCATCTAACAATCTTTTTAAGGATGGCATAAGGATCAATTCGGGTGCTATGCCTGAAATGAGTTCACTGGAGAGAGTAGAAATATTAAAAGGAAGTGCTGCAATCCTGTTTGGAAATGTGGCACCGGGAGGTGTTGTAAACATGGTAACCAGGCAACCCAAATTCAATACAGGTGGTGAAGTATCCGTTCGTGGAGGGAGTTATGGTTTGTTCAAACCTTCTGTTGACTTATATGGGTCTTTATCAAACAGCATCGCTTTTCGTGTGAATGGCAGTTTTGAAACAGCAGAAAGTTTTCGTGATGTAGTGCATTCGGACAGGTATTATGTGAATCCTTCCTTACTTTTTAAATTGGGAAATAAAACAGAATTACTGGTGCAGGGTGATTATTTATACCACGAATTCACGCCTGATTTTGGAATCGGAAGTATCAACAATACAAGTATACCCGATGTGATACGTTCTTCTTTCTTTGGAACAAACTGGCAATATGCAAAAACAAAGCAATCCAGTGCCACTGCTACATTGAAACATGCGTTTAATGATCAATGGAACATGAATACATCTGTTTCTTATCAAAATTATAACCGCGATTATTATTCTACTGAAAGGATACAGGCACTGGCTAACGGCGATTTTTACAGACCACTTGGCCGCTCAACAAACCTGGAAAATTATTATGCAGCACAGGTAAACGTATCAGGAAAATTTAAAACAGGCAGCATACAACATGTATTACTTGCGGGAGCGGATGTTGACAGGTATGATGCTACAGCGTATACCTATAATCAACCGACTACGTATGATACGATCAATATTTTAAATCCTGCAAAATATGTTGCACGCACAGATATCCCTGTTGTAAAAGAAATTAAAGTGGTTAGAACACCAACCGTTCGTTTCGGTGCCTATGTACAGGATCTGTTAAGTCTTACATCCAATGTAAAATTATTGGTAGGGTTGAGATGGTCGATACAGGATGCAAAACCTGCTGTTACTACAGACCTCTTAACAAACGCAGTAACCAATGGCGCCACAAAAACGGATAAAGCATTTTCTCCGCGCGCAGGAATTGTTTACCAGCCTTCGAAGTATACCAGCCTGTTTGCTTCCTATGCCAATTCATTTTCAGTTAACAGTGGAACAGATGTATATGGTAATGCACTTACCCCGTCTATCATTGACCAATATGAATTGGGTATTAAAAACGACCTGTTGAAAAATGCGCTCACAGCAAACCTTACTGTTTACAGGATCATAAACAATAATCTTGCACAGGTTGCACAGTTTGCGGCAGATGGCGTTACGCCAAACAACAATGCCAGTTTAAAAACATTGACCGGCCAAACAACCAGCGATGGCTTGGAGATTGATTTAAGCAGTCACCCAGCCAAAGGACTTGATCTTACTGCAGGATACAGTTATAATTATATCCGCTACACCAAAACACCGGATGTAAAAGGCAATTTTGTAGAAGGAGAACGTTTACAGAACTCAGTAGGAAGTACCGCTAACCTAACTGCTTTCTATGCTTTCAATGCGTGGAAATTCGGAACTTCTTTTTTCTATACGGGTCCGCGTACAGCCGGATTTAATAATACCAAAGGACAGGCACAAACGTATAACCGCCTGTTTAATGTAGAAGGATTTGCAACAGTTGATATCAGCGCGGGTTATAGTTTCAAAAAATTAAGCCTGCTCGCGAAAGTGTCTAACATTACCAATACGCTGAATTATAATACACATGAGAATTACAGTATCAACCCGATAGTACCTGTGCAATTGATTGCAACGGCTGTGTATAGGTTCTGATCTCAGTTTGGTAAATAAATTATTTCGAGTTCAATATTTAAAAGATCCCGCTGGTAATGGCGGGATCTTTTTTATGCGGATGAAGGTTAACTCACATGTATCCCCACACTTATCTGCACAGGTTTGATTTTAATTGTTTTTATTACCTCTGACCAACAATGGCAGCGATTTCGCAGGACGAAACACCCGTTTTGCAGAATACTTCTCCCTATAGGCCTAACACAATTGTGAATGGTAAGAGTTGCTGTTAGTTTTACGGTGTAAAGTGAAAGTTACAATAGTTTAAGAAGTACAAAAACATTTAACCACTTTAACTCTCGAACCATTTTAACCAACCCGGCAAACAATCGAAATGAATTATTTATTGGAAACATCCGGCCTCACTTACAAATTTTCTGAGAATGAAACAGTGCTGCATGATATTAATTTACAGGTTCCCGAAACTTCGATATACGGATTCCTGGGTCCCAATGGTGCAGGGAAAACAACCACCCTGCGATTAGTGTTGGGGCTGTTAAAAAAACAACAGGGTAATATTAACGTGTTTGGAAAATCTTTCGATAAAAGCAGGGTTGAAAGCCTGCGAAAGATCGGTTCATTGATAGAGAGCCCTTCATTATATAGCCATTTAACCGCCGTTGAAAATTTAAGCGTTTTACAAAAGATATATCAATGTCCGAAAGACCGAATCCCCGCGGTTTTAAAACTGGTTGGGCTATCCGGTACGGGTAATAAAAAAGCCGGGCAATTTTCATTAGGCATGAAGCAACGACTGAGCATCGCTATTGCGTTGCTTCACAATCCTTCTTTATTAATACTTGATGAACCAACCAATGGCTTGGACCCCAATGGCATCATTGAAATACGGCAACTGTTAAAACAGTTGAATCAGCAGGAAGGCATTACGATCATTATATCGAGCCATCTCTTATCGGAAATAGAAAAACTGGTTAGCCATATCGGGATTATTAACAAAGGGAAAATGATGTTCCAGGGAACACTAGACGAACTGATCAGTAAACAACAGCAATCCCTGTCGATCGTTTTTGAAACAGACGACACAGTTAAAGCCGGTAAAATAATCGGAGATAATAACCTTGTACCAACATTCAGCCATGGAAAAATAATGGTTCCCGCGATTTCAAAGGAATTGATCGCAGACATCAATCGGCAACTGGTACACAATGGGGTGGCTGTTTACGAGATCAGCATTGTAAAAAATGACCTGGAAGCGATTTTTATTGACTTAATCAACAATTAAAATATGATAACCGCTTATATACACAGTTTTCAAAGTGAATGGCTCAAGAGAAAAAGAAGTCTTGCTGCATGGATCGTATTGATCGGTGGTTTTTTTACACCGGCTATTATTATCCTTGTCCGTATCGTATATTCTTCTAAACTTCCCGCAATGTATGCGGCACCAAATTTCTGGTTCAAACATTGGGACAACGCATGGGAGTCTATGTCGATTTTTTTCCTTCCCCTGGGAGTGATCCTGGCAACAAGCCTTATTGCACAACTGGAGTATAAAAATAATTGCTGGAAACAATTACATACAACTCCACTCAGCCTCACAACTATTTTCTTTTCAAAACTTGGCGTAATCGTTGTGATGATGTTCCAGTTCTTCCTGTTATTTAATATCGGGATCTATTTGTCGGCATTGGTCCCTTATTTGATTGTAGGAGGGGTTCATTATCCGGACGCACCTATTCCATTTGCCATTTTTATACGAGAGAATTTTTTGTTCTTTATTGATTGTCTGCCGGTGATTGCCATTCAATACCTGGTTAGTTTAAAGTATAAGAATTTTCTTGTGCCGGTTGGTTTAGGTATTTGCTGCTGGATCGCAGCCATTGCTGTTCTCTCGTGGAAATATGGATACCTTTTGCCTTACACTTATACCATGTTTAATTATTTGAAATCTCATGGCGGTGGCAGAGCTGTGATCCCTTCGGTAAATATTCATGTGATGGCGGTCGGATATTTTGTAGTGGTCACTATTGTGAGTTATATCCTGTATATTACCAAAAAGGAAAAAGGATAGTTTTTTGCGGTTATGAAAAGATCGTTTATCATATTGCTGCACACCGGTTATTGGCTACTGTATTTGTTCCTGATATTCGGATTTCTTCTTTTTGTGCCGAATGGTTACAGGCACGGGCCCTTATCGGCATTGGTGAGAGTGCTTTTTGCATCACCCATAACCATAAATTTTATTTTATTTGAGGTGGCAGGATTTTATATTTTCTATTCAATACTCTTTCCAAGATTTTTATATCGAAAGAAATTTCTTAGCCTGATTATTTCAGCGTTTGTCATTTGTATTACCAGTGCGTTTGCCGGGATCTTACTTTGTTCCCTTTTATTCAAAACCAAAAGTTTAAGTCTTGGGTGGCAGGACCAGGTTGGAATTATAGTGTTCTTATCGATACTGGTGGGTATACATGGAACGATCGGTTTGGTCATACGTGGGTTTATTACATGGTATTCTGAGATCAAATTGAAAGAAGAACTGAATCAGAAAAATTATGAGATGGAATTAGCGCTTGTTAAATCGCAGATCAACCCGCATTTTTTATTTAATACGATCAATAATATTGATGTATTGATATTGAAGGATGGAGAAAAAGCATCCGCCTTTTTAAAGAAATTGTCCGACATCATGCGTTTTATGCTGTATGAAACAAAAACAGAAAGGATCCCGCTGCAAAAGGAACTTGATTATATTGAAAACTATATTGAGCTGCAAAAGATCCGGACGAGTAACCCGGATTTTATTAATTATACCGTAGACGGAAACACATCACACTTACTGATCGGACCTATGCTGTTTATCCCGTTTATTGAAAACGCATTCAAATATGCTGAAAGTAATAAAGTCGCAAACGCCGTTAAGATCAGATTCGTCATCACAGAAAAGCAATTAGCGTTCACCTGCGAAAACAGCTACAGTGAAAAACCTGCAGCGCAAACGCATGGCGGACTGGGAAATGAATTGATCAGGAAACGATTGGAGTTAATGTATCCGGCAGATCATATATTGGAGATCACCAATAAAGACAAAACCTATCTTGTAAACCTCCGTCTATATTTTCATGCAGATTAAGTGTATCATAGCAGAAGATGAACCATTGGCCATGGAACGTGCCAGGCAATATGTTCAGAAGATCCCTTTTCTTGAATTGACAGGATGTTTTGAAAATGCCATGGAGGCATTGGTGTTTTTAAAAACCAACGAAGTGGACTTGCTGTTTCTTGATATTAATATGGGCGAGTTTTCCGGTATTCAGTTGCTGGAATTAGCTGATCTATCCTGCGAGGTGATTTTTACAACTGCTTACCATGAATATGCTTTGAAAGGGTTCGACTTGAACATAACCGATTACCTGCTGAAACCCTATACTTTTGAAAGATTTCTACAGGCGGTAAGTAGGGCTCAGGCTAATATCTCGAAAAGAACTCAGACCGTCAACCGAGAATTTATTTTTATCAAAACTGAATTCCGCCTTGAAAAAATTATGCTTGATGCTATTCTTTTTATCGAAGGTATGCGCGATTATCGCCGCATCCATATGATCGATAAAAAAATAATGACGCTCAAAACATTCGCGGATCTTGAACGGGAGATCGTTCCGGGACAGATTTGCCGCATCCATAAATCATATATGGTATCCCTGCAAAAAATTGATTCGGTTGAAAAGGACAGGGTCAGGATCAAAGATCATTTCATACCCATTTCCGAAACATATAAAAAGGCATTTTTTGAATTGATCAGGAAATGAGGAATGCCTGATCTAAAACTCACCAACATATTTGGCTGCAAATCCGATTGCATTGACCCTCCTTCCGGATTTGATGCTACAGACCTTACCGGTTTAAACTGAAAATGAAGCGAATTAACGCCTGTTTTAAACACCTTATTTACAAATTTCAAAAAAGAGAAGGGTCCGCTTTAAGCGGACCCTTCTCTTTTTTGATAATCAAAGTGCGGATGGAGGGGGTCGAACCCACACGCCTCGCGGCGCTAGATCCTAAGTCTAGTGCGTCTGCCAATTTCGCCACATCCGCTCAGGGGCGCAAAAATAGGGGATTTGTGAAAAACAGCGCATGTTTTTATGCGTTAAAATCTGATCGTAAAAATACGGCCCTTTTTCAGCTTATTTTTCTACAGTAATGGAACCGACAGGATCCTATGGCACAAAAAAGAGCGGGAATCTCTCCCCACTCTTTTTTTCTTTTATCTCTTAGCGGTACTAATAATTCCTCGCTGATGAATTGTTACCGGAAGAATACCTTCTGCTATCACCACCTCTGAAAGACCTTCTCTGCGTACCCGGATGATGTCTTTGAACAGGTTTTTGTGGTAATGATTTGTAGGTAGATGTGTCGCTCATTGCATACGGTTGTTCTGTTACAACAGGAACGGTTGTGCCAATGAGTTTCTGAATATCGCGCAGGAATTCCTTTTCTTCCATATCACAGAAAGATAAAGCAATACCACTGGCGCCTGCACGTCCTGTACGGCCGATACGGTGTACATAGGTTTCAGGAACATTCGGTAATTCGAAATTGATCACGTGTGAAAGATCGTCAACATCAATACCCCTTGCGGCGATATCGGTTGCAACCAATACACGGGTATGACCAGATTTGAAATTACTCAACGCACGCTGACGTGCATTCTGCGATTTGTTACCATGTATGGCTTCCGCACCAACACCAACGCGGGTCAGTTCTTTCACCACTTTATCCGCACCATGCTTGGTACGTGTGAACACCAATGCACTTTTGATCTCTTTATCTTTCAATAAATGGATCAGTAAATGTTTTTTGTTTTCCTTCTCTACAAAGAACATCGATTGCTGAATGGTTTCTGCTGTTGAAGAAACAGGTGTTACTTCTACTTTGGCAGGGTTGTTCAAAATCGTGTTAGACAATTTTGCGATCTCCGTTGGCATAGTTGCCGAGAAGAACAATGTTTGTCTTTTAGAAGGAATAATGGTAACGATCTTTTTTACATCATGGATAAAACCCATATCGAGCATACGGTCAGCCTCATCCAATACAAATATTTCTATTTGTGAAAGATTGATATAGCGTTGCTGAACCAGATCGAGTAAACGACCCGGTGTTGCGATCAATACATCCACGCCATTGCGTAATGCAGATGTTTGTGGTCCCTGTGATACACCACCGAAAATAACGAGGTGTTTCAGGTTCAGGTTTTTGCCGTAAGCTGCAAAGCTTTCGTCAATTTGAATAGCCAGTTCTCTTGTTGGCGTTAAGATCAACGCTTTGATGCCTTTATTGGTTGGGTTCGCTTTTTTAGAAGCATCCAGTAATTGAAGCATCGGGATGGCGAATGCGGCTGTTTTGCCGGTGCCGGTTTGTGCACAACCTAACAGGTCTTTTCCCTGTAAAACGATAGGGATCGATTGTTCCTGGATAGGTGTGGGTGTTGTGTACCCTTCAGTCTCGAGCGCCTTTAATATGGGCTCAATGAGGTTTAATTCTTTGAATAACAAAGTATATATATTTAAATAAATGCACACCTGAAATTGCTCAGATGGTATATAGCCTGCCCGTAATTGACTTGATGAAACTTTGTCACGGAAGAGTGATCAGTCTGTAGAGAGAGTATATGAATGGTGCAAAGATAGGGTTTTTTAAATTAATGGGTTGTTAAGACAAGCGAATAATGAATATTGCACAAGGAATGCTGAATATTGAAGGAGAGACCGCGACCGTCATTGCGAGGCACGAAGCAATCTGTGTCCTACAATAACACATACCCTGAAATTTGTAGCACAGATTGCTTCGTGCCTCGCAATGACGAGGCCGCCGCAACTACATTCAGCATTCAATATTCAAAACGATCTCTTCCAAGAATTCCTTATCTGTTTCATCAAACTGTTCCAGTAACTCACTATCAACATCCAGCACTCCCCAAACCACGCCATCCTTGATCAACGGAACAACTATTTCTGATTTGGATAAACTGCTGCACGCAATATGCCCCGGAAATTTTTCTACATCGGGTACGATCAATGTTTCTGCTTTGGCCCAGCTGCTTCCGCAAACACCGCGGCCTTTATTGATGCGTGTGCAGGCAACCGGCCCCTGGAAAGGTCCCAATACCAATTGATCTCCCTTCACTAAATAAAATCCTACCCAGAACCAACCGAATTGTTCTTTTAATGCACCGGCAATATTTGCAAGGTTGGCGATAAGATCGGGTTCGCCTTCTATCAATGCTTTGATCTGCGGGATAAGCGATTGGTATTGTTCTGCTTTGGTTCCTTTATGGATGGATAGGTCTTCGGCCATGAAGCAAAGATAAACAAACTGTGCCTCTGTGCCTCTGTGTGAGATTTGATTTGCACACGGAGGCACAGAGGCACGGTTTTGGGCGGTAATTTTTAAAGAGGTTTATTTTATATACCTACCTATGTACGGCAGTTTTTGGAATTCTTTTTTCTCAACCAGGAGAATGAACCATACATAAACCGAGAGTAATACAACACCCAAGCCTAAACTGAAAATTGTATTCGGAATAAGATAGATAAGGCCCTTGTGTATGAAAAAGAACGCGGTAACGATTGCAAGGTAAGTAACCAGTTTTTTTGTAACGTATGGAACGGGATATGCTCTCTGTCCCCATTTGTAACTAAGTACCATCATGCTTCCATAACAAAAGAATGTGGCCCATGCACTGGCCATATAACCAAATCGAGGGATCAAAAAATAATTGATAGCAAGGGTGATGACAGTGCCTATCAAAGTAATATAGGTGCCGGAAATAGTTCGGTTACTTATCTTAAACCAGACACTTAGGTTGTAATATATTCCCAGGAAAATATTTGCCATTAAAAGTATCGGCACGATACCAACACTCGATCTGTATTCAGGGCCTACCAGCCTTGACCATACAGGAAGAAACAGGCTTACTACTAAAAACATAGTGGACAATACGACCACAAAAAGTTTCATTACACGCGCATACACCTTTTGTGCATTTTCACCTTCTGCCTGTTTGAAGAAGAAAGGCTCGGCACCCATTTTAAAAGCCTGTACAAAAAGGGTAATCAGTAACGACAATTTATAACACGCATTGTAAATTCCTACCTGTTCTGTACGGAATTCGGGTGTTCCGGGCAGCCATGCTTTCAGCATGATCCTGTCGAAAGTTTCGTTGATAATTCCACCCAAACCAACGATCAATAGTGGTAAAGAATACCTGAGCATTTCTCCCCATAGCTTAGTATTGAAAGTAAAATGTACCCTGGCGATTTCTTTGCTCAATAACAACAATGTAACAATGCTTTGTACAAGGTTGGCAAGCACCACATAATAAACCGGGTTCTTATTTGTATCAAAAAAACTGCGTACCCAGCCGTTTGGATCTTTTTTTATTTGATCGGGACAATAGTTCACAAAGAACCACACTAACACAAGGTTGATAAAAATACCGGCAACTCTTACAATCGCATATTTTACCGGCCGATCTTCATGTCTTAGTTTTACGAAAGGAATAACAACCAGTGTATCAACTGCTATGACCAATATTGCGAGTTGTATGATTTGCACCAGATCGCCAACACCCATTAAATTACTAAGCTGCACCCGGAACTGCCATAAGACAACTGAGAAAATGATCGTTGTAGTTAAGATCGACAGGCAGGTAGTGCTGTAAAGGCTTTTTTTATATTCAGCTCTTCCTGAAAAACGGAAATAGGCCGTTTCAAATCCATAAGTAAACAGGACACTCAATACAGGGATCGCCGAATACAATAAACTTTGTATCCCAAAATCAACCGGTTTAATATAACTGGAATAGGTAAGTAGCGGTGTCAGCAAATAACCAATGAACCTGGCTGCAATAGAGCTAAGTCCATACCACATCGTTTGTCCCGCTAATTTTTTTATCCCGCTCACAGTTGGTTTATTGGTTTACTGGTTTATCTGTTTATTGGTGGTTCGCCTTGAAACTTATTTGTGTTAGTAAGTCCATATAACATTCAAAATACAACATTCAAAATAATCTTACGGATGAATATCTACCGGTGCTTTCCCATTGTTTTCAAAACCCGAAGGTGCAAAACGGGGATCTTTTAAAAAAGTTGAATCTGTTAATGTATATAGAAATGCAGTTAACTGCCCGATCTCGAAATTGGATAATGCCATTTTTTTAGTGAGTAATGAATCGGTATTTGGCATTACCACCATATTCTTCCGGTAATGTTCAAACACACTCATTAAAGAAAAAAAACGGCCATCGTGGCCATATGGAAAAGTCATGGCTACATTCCGTAAACTGGGTACCTTAAATTTAAGTGAATCTCCCGGGTTATTGGTGATCTTCATGCGCCCCATATCTTTTAAATATTTATCAGCCGGGATACCGGTATTGCGAAAACTGTAATCGGTAAACATGGGTTCTGAATGACAGGAAACACATTTCTTTTTAAAGATCTCATAACCCAATTGCTCCGGTAAAATAAAACTTGCTTCGCCGCGCATCACTTTGTCGTATTTGCTGTTGCTGCTCACCATTTGCAATAAGAACTGGCTCATGGCTTTCCCGAGGCGTTGTGTATTGATGGTTTCATCCCCAAATGCAGCTTTGAATAATTTGCGGTACTCTTTGTCGGCTTTTAATTTTTTGAGCACATTCTCTATCGATTCAGCCATTTCATTTTCAGCAGTAATGGGAGCGAGTGGTTGCAGGTCAAGGTGATTAATGCCGCCATCCCACATAAATTCTTTTTGCCAGGCTAAATTAAAAAGACCGGGCGCATTGCGTGTGGTAAGCGTATTATTAAAACCATGACTGAGATTATGATCATACGAATTAAATGCACCAAACTGCTGGTGACATGCACCACAGGAAAAATTTCCATCTTTGCTGAGCTGCCCGTCATAAAAAAGTTTTCTTCCTAATGCAAAGCCCTCTTCTGTTAATGGGTTCTTTGAAAAATCATAGGCAGGCTGCGGCCATCCTTTGGGTACAAGGAACTTTACGGGTTTAGGTTTGAAGTAGCGGTTGTCAACCGTTATCCATCCAACGCCGGTAATAACGATGACCAGTAATATCCATATGGTTTTTGCTACCCTCATTATTGAATCATATAAATAGAAAACATCGAACTGTAGTTATCGGCAAGTTTCATAGCCAATGCACCCGGGCTGTGGCATACAGGTGTTTCTGTAATGTTGATTTCTGAATTTCCTTTAAACCAACGGTTAACATCTGCTTTAATATGAATTTCGGCTGATTTCATTCCTGCAGGTGTTTTCAATTGGATCATCCTTGTCGTATTCATACCTGTTCTAAATCCGCCTACATGATAGGTAAACCGGTTGCCTGCCGATTGCACTTTTTCTGAACTTCCTTCCAGTTTTGCCATGATGTAACCTGAGTTCCAGGTCCAGAACATGCCATGTAAAGGATCAAGCGCGCCGGTTTGTATACCCGATACATTCCTGGTGCTGTCAACACCGAGTAAAAAACTGATCTCATCGATTGAAATATCAGGAACCGTGAATGAAATACTTTTTGATTGAAGGTTTTCTTCGTCAATTAAAAAATATTCAACAGGTAATTTCACAATAACGCCCCTGTTATCTTTAACTGAAAAATTAGAAACATAATACCGGAATCGTTCAATGTTTATGGTATCACCAAGAATGTTAACCACAGGTTCGCCCAACACAAGATCTTTATTGCCTACCTGGTGATGAAAATGAATGGTCAGTTTTTTTGATGGATGTATATCACCGGTCTTCTTTACAAAACAAAAACCTGTTAAGCCAAGCAGGAAGAAAAATAGTAAGGAGGGTGTTTTCATTTAGTAATCGTGCTTGTTGATTTTCTTACGGAGTTCTTTGTTAAAAGTATTTCGTTTCTTACTCTCAATTCGTTTTTCTTTTGCTGCCCTTGTTGGTTTGGTAGCACGACGGATCTTTTGCTTTGTGAGGGCAATACTAACCAGTTGATTCATCTTCCGTATCACTTCCTGTTTATTACCCAGCTGCGATCTTTCCGTTTGTGATTTAACCAGCAGGAAACCATCATCAGTAATTTTGTTGGCTATTTTTTCAGTAACCAGTTGTTTCTGATCGCCTGTTAATAGTTGCGATGAAGCTACCATCCACCGGCCCTCTACCATGGTTTCAACCTTGTTTACATTTTGCCCGCCTTTGCCTCCGCTACGGGCAGTTTGGAACAGTATTTCATTGGTAATGTCTATCTTCATTGGGATAAAGTTCGTATAAAAATGATTACCTGTTAAAGAAGCAACAACCTGTTAACAAATGAAGAAGATTCTTTAGGCAACAGGTACGCAGGTAAATGTATATAGTTTATGAGAATTGTTATTCAAAGAGTAACGGAAGCTTCTGTAAAGGTTGAGGGAGCCCTAACCGGGTCGATCGGTACGGGGTTATTGGTATTAATGGGTATCGAGGATGCAGATACAGAAGAGGATATTACCTGGCTTAGCAACAAGATCGTTAACCTGCGCATTTTTAATGATGAAAACGGTGTGATGAATCTTGGTATCAAGGAAGTGAATGGCGATATTTTATTAGTAAGCCAGTTCACATTGCATGCCAGTACCAAAAAAGGGAACAGGCCATCTTATATCAAAGCATCCAAACCGGATATTGCAGTACCGGTATATGAAAAGATGATTAGTCAACTGGAAATTGATCTGGGAAAGAAAATCGAAACGGGAATTTTTGGCGCGGACATGAAAGTGCAATTATTGAATGACGGCCCCGTAACCATAATAATAGATTCCAAGAACCGCGAGTAGTATGAAAGATATCGAGACACGTGCAGACATTGAATTGCTGATGCAGACTTTCTACAGCAAAGCATTAACAGATGAAGCGATCGGTTATTTCTTTACTGAAGTAGTTCCTTTAAATATGGAAGTGCACATGCCACTGATCGTTGACTTCTGGGAAACAGTATTATTGGGCAAAACTGCATATAGAGGAAATGTGATGCAGGTGCATCAACACATTCATAGCTTATCGGCATTTAAAGAAGCACATTTTGCACAATGGGTATTTCTACTTCATCAAACGGTTGATGAGTTATATTCAGGTGATCACGCAGAACTGGCTAAGCAAAGAGCAGAGTCAATTGCTACGTTAATGCGGATAAAGTTGCTTCATTCGGGTATAAATCACACGTATTAATGCACCATTATGTAAACACGAATTTTAAACGAATTACACGAATTTGTGTTGATGGCAGAGATCATATTAAAAGAAGAATCGTATGAGTTAATTGGACTTTGTATGGAAGTGCATCGGCAGCTTGGATTTGGATTTAGAGAAATTGTATATAAAGATGCTTTAGAACTGGAATTAAAAGAATTGGGGATTCCATTTCAAAGAGAAAAATTGTATAAAATAGAGTATAAAGGTAGAATGCTGAGACATGGGTATTGTGCTGATTTTGTAGTGTATGATTCTATAGTACTTGAAGTAAAAGCAACACCTTTCATTGTTAACAGGTATGTTGCCGAGACCTTAAACTATTTGAAAGCATCAGGCTTACAGCTCGGTATCATAGCAAATTTCGGAGAACAGTCTTTTGTTTCAAAACGGATTGTGTTCTAAACCGCAATTCGTGTAATTCGCTTAAAATTCGTGTTTACAAAAAATCGCGTTTATGACTATACAAAATGCACAGGAACAAGTAGATGCCTGGATCAAAACGGTGGGGGTACGATATTTTAATGAATTAACAAACCTCGGGATCCTGATGGAAGAAGTTGGGGAACTGAGCCGTCTGATGGTGCGCAAATACGGTGAACAATCTTTCAAAGAATCTGATAAAGGCAAAGAGATCGAAGATGAAATGGCAGATGTGTTGTGGGTATTGATCTGCCTGGCCAATCAAACCGGCGTTGACCTGACAAAAGCGCTGGAGAAAAATTTTGAGAAAAAAAATATCCGCGATGCGGATCGACATCAGCAGAATGATAAATTAAAATAACAGAAAGGAACATCTAAACGATCAGTAATGAAGTGGCATTTGCAAAACATGTGGCCGATATTAAGAAATTCATTTAATGACTTTATTGACAATAAGTGTCTGCGAATGAGCGCCGCTTTGGCCTATTACACCGTTTTTGCACTTGCTCCGATGATCATCGTGATCATCAGTCTCTGTGATATTTTTTATGGAAGAGCAGCTATCGAGGGATCCATTTTTGAACATATCCAGCAATTCATTGGAAAGGATGCGGCTTTGGAGGTGCAGGAGATCATTAAGAACGCAACTATTTCAAGAGATATTTCCTGGGCATCTGTGATAGGGATCATTGCACTTCTTTTTGCAGCTACCGGTGTGTTTACAGAAATACAGGATTCGATCAATTTTATATGGCGGCTGAAAGCAAAACCGAAAAAAGAATGGCTCAAACTCATCATCAACCGCCTGCTTAGTTTTTCAATGGTGGTGAGCCTGGGATTTATTTTACTGGTTTCCCTTATCGTTAACTCAGTGATGGATCTTGTAGGGCAGCAACTGGTGAAATTATTACCGGGTATAGCCAGTTATCTCGCTTACGGGTTAAACCTCCTGATCACTTTTATTACGATCAGTCTTTTATTCGCCATTATTTTTAAAGTATTACCGGATGCACGTATTGAGTGGAGAGATGTGATCATCGGATCCATCACCACGGCTATTTTATTTATGCTGGGTAAATTCGGCATCAGTTATTATCTCGGCAAAACACATATCAGCAATACATACGGTGCCGCAGGATCGGTAGTGATCATACTTCTCTGGGTCTATTATTCGGCAGCCATTTTGTATTTCGGCGCCTGCTTTACACATGTGTATGCCAAACGAACGGGAAGAAATATTTTTCCAAACGATTATGCGGTGTGGATACAGGAGATCGAACTGGAAAACAAAGCTTCTCTGCAGGTACAGGAAAATCCAGTGCTTACGAATACTTCTGTTTCAGTGGAAGAACCCAAGAAATAAATGATTTTGGAATTTTTGATTGGGAAATTTTGAAATTTCTTTGAGGGCATGCCGGACGACAATTCCAAAATTTCCCAATCTAAAATTCCAAAATCAATCCAAAAACGGGACATTTCAATTGAGGTTGTTAAAACAACCATTCAATCGAAACATCCCGTTCAATAAGATCACTATTTATCTTCTCCGGTAATCACGTTTCCTGTAACACTAGTCAAAGATGCTCTTCTGTTTCATTATTTTTTCAATATCGGCCACGGTCCTTGGCGCGGCGGCAGACAGGTTTTTATACCCATCATTTGTTATCAAAATATCATCTTCAATTCTTATGCCAATACCCCACCATTTTTTGTCGCATTTACTGTTGGATGGAATATAAATTCCCGGCTCCACCGTGAATACTGCCCCCGGCACCAGCCTGGCAGGATTGGGGTCATGCACATCCAGCCCCAGTCCATGTGAAGTACCATGTGGGAAATAAATCCTCACATCAGCATCTGTTGAAATAATGCCCAGTTTTTTTAACCCGCTGGTGATCACGCGCACAGCGGCCCTGTGAGGATCGCTTGAGCCGTTGCCCGATTTGCATTGTAAAAATGCAGAGTCCTGTGCTTCCAGCACCAGTTCATATAATATTTTTTGTTCCGGAGAAAACTTACCGTTAACAGGAATAGTTCGCGTAACATCTGCACTGTACCCATGGTATTCTGCCGCACAATCGCTCAATAAAAGATCGCCATTACCCATTAAACGCTGGTTGCTCTCATAATGTAATGTACAGGCATTTTCTCCTGAGCCATTGATGCTTGGGTAGCCAACAAATTCGGAACCGCCTTTTTTGAAAAAATATTCCATGACCGCCTGTGCCTGGTATTCGGTCATGCCGGGTTTTACCGCTTTCATTGTTTCACTATGTCCTTTGGCGCTCATCGCAACCACTTTTTCGAGGATCGCGATCTCTTCCGGCTGTTTCACGCCTCTCAGTTTGCTCATCATGGCACTTGTATTGCGCGAGAGAGGTGAATTGGCGACAGGGCCCCCGCGATTAGGGGCAGGTGCTGTGGTACCAGGTTTTGTGAGAGAAGTGATGGCACTGTCAACAATATTCGCCATCCTGCTCAGCTCATCACGGCCGCCTTTGTACATTACCTGCTCGTTGCGGAACAGCGTGAATACAGAATCAAATTTGCTCAGGTCAAGTGTATTCGCATCGAACTTATCATTGGTAAAAACATTTTCAAACTTGAAATTCTCTTTTACGCCATCCACGCCAAATATCTTGCCTGTCCACATTTCGCGCGATGGATTACGGTTCTGTACGAATATGAATTCATTTCCTGTTTTACCCAGAATGGTTGTCGGCTCTTTAAAAATCAACAGCAAAGAATTGGGTTCTTCAAGACCTGTTAAATAATAAAAATTTTTGCTTTGTGCGTACAGGTAGTCAACATCATTGTTGCGTACCCGCACCTGTGAAGCAAAGAAAATACCGACAGAATTTTTCGGCATCAGGTCCCTGAAAGCAGCCCTTCTGCCTGCATGAAAAGCCGGGCTCAGGCCATCGGTGGGGTATTCAGTGGTTTGTTGTGCCCGCAACAAAAGGGGGAGCGCCGGCACGATCAGTAATAAAGAGAGTAATTTCCTTAGCATATAGTTGTTGGTTTAAGTAGCGATAAAACTAATTTTTTTATCGATATGAGGTTTGATTTTTGGATGAATGAGGCAGGGTGACCGGTTAAAAAGGTTAAAAGGGTTAAAACAGTACAGTCCAACCTCTTTAACCATTGGCTCCTGTACTGTCGGAATCTTACATCATTTCCACCACAAGCCTAAATGCCATATTTTTGCCGCCTTATGAGCATTCAGCAAGACAATCAGTTCCAGGCGATCATTTCGCATGCCAAAGAGTATGGCTTTGTATTTCCAAGTAGTGAGATCTATGATGGCCTTAGCGCTGTGTATGATTATGGCCCTTATGGAAGTGAATTAAAAAAGAATATCCGCGATTACTGGTGGAAAAGCATGACCCAGATGCATGAGAACATAGTTGGTATCGATGCTGCCATCTTTATGCACCCCACCACCTGGAAAGCAAGCGGTCACGTTGATAATTTCAGCGACCCGATGATCGATAACCGCGATAGTAATAAAAGATACCGTGTAGATCATTTACTCGAAGCAAAAGCAGATCAGCTAAGAGAGAAAGGAGAAGAAGGAGCCAAAGAAGCTGATGTATTATTGGCTACGATGGATAGTTTGCTGGCAGCGGAAGATTTTGCGGCATTAAAACAATTGATCATCGACCAGAAAATAAACTGCAGCGTTAGTGGTACCGCTAACTGGACAGATATCCGCCAGTTCAACCTGATGTTCTCTACACAATTGGGTTCTGTGGCAGAAGATGCGGATACGATCTATCTCCGCCCCGAAACAGCGCAGGGAATTTTTGTGAACTTCCTGAATGTGCAGAAAACAGCGCGGATGAAAATACCGTTTGGTATCGCGCAAACAGGCAAAGCGTTCCGTAATGAAATTGTGGCGCGTCAGTTCATCTTCCGCATGCGGGAGTTTGAACAGATGGAAATGCAGTTCTTTGTTCGTCCCGGCACAGAAGGCGAATGGTATAAATATTGGAAAGAAGCGCGCCTGCAATGGCATTTAAGTTTAGGTATCGATGCAAGTAAATACCGTTACCATGATCACGTCAAACTGGCGCATTATGCAAAAGAAGCCTGTGATATTGAATATGAATTTCCTTTTGGTTTTAAAGAAGTGGAAGGCATTCATTCACGCAGTGATTTTGATCTTACGCAGCATCAGCAGTTCAGTAAAAAGAAGATGCAATACTTCGATACAGAGATCAACCAGAATTATGTTCCGTATGTAGTGGAAACATCCATTGGTTTAGACAGGATGTTCCTGCTGATCATGGCGAATGCTTACGAAGAAGAAACCATTCATAAAGAAGACGGCTCAACAGATAGCCGAACGGTATTACATATTCCGGCTAAGATCGCACCAATGAAACTGGCTATTCTTCCATTAACCAAAAAAGATGGATTACCCGAAATTGCGCGTGAGCTGATGAATGAATGCAAGCCATATTTCAAATGCTTTTACGAAGAAAAAGATGCCATCGGTAAACGATACAGAAGACAGGATGCCATCGGTACGCCATTCTGCGTAACCATCGATCACCAGACCAAAGAAGACCAGACCGTAACCATCCGTTACAGGGATAGTATGGTGCAGGAGAGGGTGTTGTTGAGTAAGGTGAAGGATCTTGTTTTGGAACAGATCATGTAAGAATTTTGAAATTGCGGATTGGGAAATTTTGGAATTGGACAGGCACTCTGCCTGGAAAAAATTTCCCAATTTCCCAATTCCAAAATTTCAAAATCAGTATTAGCCATAAAGCTCCAGGTGTATCGTCTTCTTATCATACCCCATCGCCAATATTCTTTGCTTGGCTTCATCTATCATATTTTTCCAGCCGCATAGATAGAATTTTGCGGGTTTCTTTCCTTGTTCTGTAAGCGCTTCATATACAGGGTGCACATATCCTTTTTGTGAACCTGCCGGAACTTCTGCTTCACGCGAGTAGCAGGGGTGGAAGAAAAAGCCGGGTTCGTTTGCCTCCAGCTGTTTTAATTCATCAACATACAAAGCATCTTCAAATTTTCGGCAGCCGAATATGAGGTGCAGGGATTGATGTGGTAATTTATGTTTATGCAGGAAATGGACCATTGAACGGAAAGGAGCAATACCGGTTCCGGTACAGATAAAATAAAGATCTTCTGCAATGGGTTCCGGTAAAACAAATTTACCCTGTGGCCCGCGCAATAACAATTCACTGCCAACAGATACTTCGTTAAAAAGATAAGTGGTACCTAAACCTCCTTCGAGATAAACGATCACCAGTTCAAATACATTTGTACCATCGGGTGCCGATGCGATGGAATAACTTCTCCATCTTTTATTTTTCTGTTCGTGAATGGGAAGATCAAGGGTAACAAACTGGCCCGCTTTAAAATCAAACGATGCCACCTCAGGAACTTCAATCCAGAAACGTCGTGTTAATCCGTTTACAATTGCATTCTCAATTTTGATCACCTTTCCGGTGCGCCATGGTTCTAACATGCAGTTATTTTTTTACAATGTACGGTACAAAGTCAAAAATAAAAAGTCAAAAGCCAAAACATATGTTCTGACTTTTGACTTTTTATTTTGACTTTGTTATTTCGATCTTATCGTTGTATCAATATTTTCTGAATATAGTTCTTCTTGTTATGCTGGATCTTTAAGATGTAGAACTCTGAACTTACCTTACTTATATCCAGCTGTTTGGAATACTTGCCCGTAAAATCCTGGATAGTATTGTTGAATACTTTTTGTCCCGAAGAACTTACAATATCTATCGACAGTTCAGCTTTACCCGTGACTTCGAATGACAGGTTGAATATGCCTTTGTTCGGGTTCGGTGATACCATCAGTTTGATCTCCTGTGGATCAAAAATCGGGATTGCTGTTATCGCAAAGTTTACCGTATTGGATGTTAGCTGGCAGCCAAATCCATCTGTTACAATTACTTTATATACTCCCCCCGTTGTGGCAGGTTTGTAAGTCTTACCTGTTGCGCCTGCGATCGCTACATTATCCTTATACCATTGATTACCTGTTGCAATCGTGCTTACCAGTGAGTCTGCTACCTGTGAAATATTTGGTGTAGTGGCATCTGTTGCAACCACTGCTATTCTATCGCTTCCACAAGCTTCGGTTCTGATCTTCATGTCGTAGAAGAAATAATAGAATTGTGATTCCGATATTCCTGCACCTGTAGCACTGTTACCTGTGATAGACATCACGTTCGGAACAGTCATTGGATAAGTATTTGCTCCGGTAATGCCATTGTTCCTGAAAATAGTAGCGCCGCCAAGACTATCGTAATTGCCTGCCTTGTCAAGACATCTTACCAATATGATATGATCCCCGGCGGTTGGCACATGCAGGTCGAGCATGTATATCGCACCTGTATCGGCAGTACTGTTCAGTGTGAGCGCACCTTTGACCGGTGACGGTGTGGTTGGATATACATCAATAGTAGTTGCATCTTCTATATTAAATGTAAACCCGTTGGTGGTTGTCTGCAGGTTTGTGCCGAGGATAAAAGTGACCTTGCCCGGGTAGCCTATATACAAACGTGCACTTTCAAGATACAATGGTACAGAAGCGTTAAGCTTTACGTAGTTATTATAGAAAACATTATATCCACCTGAGGTATACACCTGTTTGTTGGCCGGTCCGATAGTTGTTTTTACTTCCTTGGCAACGTAATACGTTTTGTTTGTTGGAATAGTACTGGTGTTAGTAGAAGCACCAACTGCAAAAGGAGAGGTAGATAATGGTGTTGTATACCAGAAATAATTACCGCCGGCTACCGGGTTAGTAACATTGAGTATCGCATTGGTTCCGCAGATCTCTCCTACGGCTGTTACAGTAGGTTTGGCAGGCGTTGCTATTGTAGATACGATTGAATTATTGGATGGATTCTGATCCGTAGGAGCGGAAGCTGTTGCGGTGACCGTATAGGTTGTTGCCGGATTGGTTGCAAAAGGAACCTGGAATGTATAATTAATGCTCGTTAAAGGAGCAATCGGTCCTGGATAAGTAAATGCAAGATTGGCCACCGTAGTACTCCCTGTGACAACATTAACCGTTAATGGAATATTGCTCTGATCTACCGAACCATTGTTCCTGATCTCAACTGTAACATATTGAGCAGTGCTGGCGCATTCTGTTGCGTAAGGGAATACGATCTCTCTTATAGAAACATCGTTGGTCGGGTCTACCACTTTTACCCTGTAATCCTGTGTTTCGCCTTTTGGATAAGTTCCGCAGGCTGTTACATCGGATGCAAAAGACGTTTCTCTCACCACTATCCGCATGAGGTAAATATTGCCGATGGTTAACCCCGCAGGGGTGGTAATACTTCCATTAAATACAGATGAAGTGGCAGGTAATATACCGCTGGTAGCCGCCAGTTCTGATGTTTCAAACGTACCGTTATTGTTATAATCAATAAATACTTTTACTATACGCGGGTTACTGGTCGCATCGGCCGTGCTTACCCTCACAGAGATCGGAACGGTTTGTGCGGCTTCTATATCAGCGATATAGTTTGTATTGTCTGTATAGGTTTTTGACCCGGGAGAGTTGAGTACATGAATGTCTTTAAAATTCACGCTGTCAATCCTGGCACCACCACCGCCGGAGGCAGATGTGCAATAAACAGTTCCTCCAACACCACTCACAAGTAATGAGAAAGCTTGCGGGCCTTTTACCAATGTTCCTTTATGTGTAACAGTAATCACATAGGTTTGTCCGGGTATGGTACTGTCTATATCTATCCTTTCCACATTATCTAAAACGTTGTCGCCGGGTACCGCAGCTGCGGACGGGTTATTTACGTCAAGTGTCCATGGAAGGTAAGTTTTTAAAGAAGTGCCGCTTCCTTTTGTAATCCGGATATCAAGATCGTTTACTAGTTTTTTAGCACGATTGTTTAGAAGGTTCGTCGTTTCTACGGTTCCTTTTACATCGGTCCAGCAAATAGTTGCCTGCAATTTTCCGATACCCGAAGCGATCACAGTGGTGGTATAGGTTGCACCTTGTGCCAACGTACTTTCAACTAACATGTGCGCGCTGGCAGGCCCATTATTAGATGGCACAGCTGCTGTAATTACATCAGCAGCTTTCTTAACGTTCAAAACACCCCAGCCAAACTGGTAATCGGGCCCGGGACTCACCCCTGCTTCATCAGCTGTGTGAATGGCAAGACCTTTTAAAGTTGCCGAACGTAAAAAAGCACCGCTTTTTAGTTTGGAATAATATTCCTGTAACAGGAAAACCGAGCCTGCCGCATTGGGAGAAGACATAGAAGTTCCGCTGAAAGCAGCATAACTGGTATTGCTGGTATTGGTGGATGATAAAACATTGATTCCATCCGCTACGATATCAGGTTTGATGCGTCCGTCATCTGTTGGGCCCCATCCACTGAAACTACTCATAACCGCATCTTCTTTGCGGCTATACCCCGCAGGAAGTCCATAAATAGCGCCTACGGTCAAAATATTTTTTGAGCCGCCATCTTCTACTATGATATCGTATCCGTTATTACTGCTTATGCCGTCGGGTCTGGTACCTGCAGCTGCCATTTGCCCCTGTGCGTTAAAACGGAAATAAGCTTCACCAACCAAAGGCCCATTGTTATCTCTTGAATTACCGGCAGATTTTACAATGAGGTAATTGGGAGCATTGTAAGCTATCTCATCACGGGTTGCGGCTTCGTTAGAATAAAAACCAAATTTATAATCTTCGTTTTCACCTGGTCTGCCATAAAATTCCCACCTGTTATTCTGGCTGGTGTTTTGTATCCATCCGGCATTAAATCCGTAAGAATGATTTGATACAAGTAAACCGTTGCCTGCTTCCGCAGTTTGCTCGCTGTCATCATTAGTAAAATCATACGCGACCAAACCCTGTAAACCAAATGCCATCCCTTTTGCAGCCGGGTTAACACCCGATGCCATCAGGGTTCCCGCAACGTGTGTACTATGATCACTTGTAGCGGACGGATTATCTCTTTGGGTTACACGGCCAGTCAATTCAACGTGTGTGCCCAATACTGAACCACCATCCCATACCCCGAGTTTATTTTTCATATTGGCAGAACTACCCGAAAGATTCAACCCGGATGTTCCGCCCGGCCATAATTTATTTGCACCGGTAGTTGCGGCAGCTATCGTGTTATTGTAGGTTATATAGTATTTGGGTAATCCAAACATATCAACACTTATCAAAACAGCTTTATTGCCATTCTTTGTTGTAAAAGAAAGTGGCCATCCTTTTTTCTTGGCCAGAGAAATTGCTTTAGCATAATTAGCACTTGCTGCCTGTTTCAAACTAACTGATAATTCATCCAAATGGCGGGTATTGGTTACTGTTTGTGCAGAAACTATTCCGCTCAATCCGCAAAATCCAATAAAGATCAGTGCAAGTTTTTTCATCATAACCTTTGTGTTTTCCTTAGCCTTATTTAGAAGATTTCAGGCGTAATATTCACTAAATTAGATACTTTCATCATTCAAAGTGATGTATGAAACATATTCTTTTTTTTCTTTTTACCATAAGTGCGGCTTTTATAGCTTGTTCGTCGTCAAAAAAGGCAAATTCATCGATGATAACCCAGGGAATTACCGGATATATAACCGAGGCCATTGGTAACCAGATGCCTATGAAAGACGCTCCATTGCCTGTGGGTAAAGGAGTTTTAACAACTGTTTTGGTATATGAACCCACAAATCTGCACCAGGTGAGCCGAATCGGAACTTCTCCTCTATATACGGCTATAAGCACAAAACTGGTTGCTTCGGTGCAAACAGATAGTACCGGTGCTTTCACCGTAGACCTTCCGGCGGGCTCCTATTCCCTGTTTGTACAACAGGGAAAGCAGTTCTACGCTAACCTGTTCGATGTAAACAACAATATTGCTTTGTTTACAGTGGAAGAAGGAAAATTAACAAGAGCCGATTTGAAAATTAGTTCGAAGGCAAGTTATTAGCCATTAGCGAAGGCTTTAGCTAACGGCATACCTAGCAGCTAAAACCTAATGCCTAATACCTATCTTTGCCTTTCAGAAAGGAATTGACCCCGAGGATATGAATTTGAATGTGTTGCTGGATCAGTATCAGAATTCCCCCCACCTTTTTCAGCTGGCGGACAGGCTCTCTTTTGCCCAAACGCAAAAACTATTCTTAAAGAACTTACAGGGAAGCAGTTCGGAATTTGTTGTCAGCTCGGTTTTCATGCATCCTAATTGCCAGCAACTAAATCACCTGGTGGTATTGAATGATGCGGAAGATGCCGCTTACTTTCACAACACATTAGAGAACCTTACCAACGCGCTTGACCTTTTTTATTTTCCTTCTTCTTTCAAGAACCGCAAGAATTTCAGGTTACTGAACAGTTCGCATGTGATGTTGCGCACAGAGGCTCTAACCAAACTATCAATAGGAGGTAATCGTAAGATCATCGTTACTTATCCAGAGGCATTGTTCGAAAAAGTAGTGTTGCCCAAAACGCTCAGCAGTAATATTATCAGCATCAAAGCCAATGATACCATCAATCCTGATAGTCTCATGGACCTGTTTGTGATGTATGGATTTGAAAGAACGGATTTTGTGTATGAACCCGGCCAGTTTGCCCTGCGTGGCGGTATACTGGATATTTATTCTTTTGGAAATGAGAAGCCCTATCGTGTTGAATTATTCGGTAATGAAGTAGATAGCATCCGCATATTCGATCCCGAAACACAGTTGAGTGAACGAAAATTATTACAGGTAAACATCATCCCCAATGTAGAAACACAATTTGAAAGCGGGGAGAAAGTTTCCTTGCTGGAATTTCTTGCAGACAATACGATTGTATGGCTGAAGGATTGGGATGTGATCAAAGAAAAAATAGATCAGCAGGAAGAAGATATGCTTGGCTTTGTGGGTATGCTCGATAGCGGCTACCGCATGCAGAACAGCGATGATGAAGATGATACAAAGATCCTCAAAGAAGTTACGAAAGAAGAGTTTGTAAATAGTACTACCATTGAACAACAACTGGGCTCGCGCCACCTGGTTGAATTTGGTTACAAACCGCATTTGTCCAATTTTGAAATAGAATTTAAAACACGCACACAACCTTCTTTCAACAGACAATTCGATCTGCTGATCAAAGACCTGAAAGCACATGAAGCAGCGGGTTTTGGTATTTATATTTTTGCAGAGCAGGTAAAACAATTAGAAAGACTAAACAGCATTTTTACTGACCTCAATACTGAGATACAGTTTGTGCCTGTTGGCACCGGAATTCATGAAGGATTTATTGACGAAGAACTGAAAGTGGTTTGTTATACCGATCACCAGATCTTTCAGCGTTATCATAAATACAAAGTAAAACAGGCATACAATAAGAACAAAGCCATTACGCTTAAAACGCTGCGCGATCTGCAGCCCGGTGATTATGTAACACATATCGATCATGGTGTAGGTACCTATAGCGGCTTACAAAAAATAGAAGCCAATGGCAAAGTGCAGGAAGCGGTGCGTATCATTTACAAAGACAGCGATATACTGTATGTGAATATTAACTCGCTGCATAAAATATCAAAATATACAGGCAAGGAAGGAACGGTTCCGAAGATCAATAAACTGGGTTCTGATGTATGGAACCGGTTAAAGGAAAAAACAAAGACCAAAGTAAAAGAGATCGCGTTCGACCTGATCAAACTGTACGCACAAAGAAAGGCACAGCAAGGGTTTCAGCATTCGCCTGATAATTATATGCAAACCGAACTGGAAGCTTCTTTTATTTATGAGGATACACCCGATCAAAGCAAAGCCACTGCCGATGTGAAGAAAGATATGGAAAGCGAGAGCCCTATGGACAGGTTGGTTTGCGGTGATGTGGGTTTTGGAAAAACAGAAGTAGCCATACGCGCCGCATTCAAAACATGTCTCGATGGGAAACAGGCCGCGATACTGGTACCTACAACCATTCTTGCATTTCAACATTATAAAACTTTCCAGGAAAGATTAAAGGATTTTCCTGTTACAGTAGATTATATCAATCGCTTCAAATCATCCAAAGAGAAAAAAGAAACACTCAAAAAGCTGGAAGAGGGAAAGATCGATATCATCATCGGTACGCATGGCATATTAGGAAAGGAAGTGAAGTTTAAGAACCTGGGTTTGATGGTAATTGATGAGGAGCAGAAATTTGGTGTGGGTCATAAAGAAAAACTGAAGACCCTGAAAACAAATGTGGATTGCTTAACACTTACGGCAACACCTATTCCGAGAACCTTACAGTTTAGTTTAATGGGCGCGCGTGATTTAAGTATCATCAACACACCACCCCCTAACCGGCAACCGATACAAACAGAAGTGCATGTATTTAATGATGATTTTATACGTGATGCGATCTATTATGAAACGGAAAGAGGGGGCCAGGTTTTCTTTATCCATAACCGTGTGCAGGGGCTCGCAGAAATGTGCGCAATGATACAGGGTCTCTGTCCCGACCTGAGTATTGGTTTTGCGCATGGTCAATTGGAAGGACATGAACTGGAAGAAAGGATCATGGATTTTATTGATAAGAAGTATGATGTGCTGGTTTGTACCAATATCGTGGAAAGTGGTGTGGATATTCCGAATGTGAATACGATCATCGTGAACAACGCGCATCATTTTGGCTTAAGTGATCTTCACCAGTTACGTGGAAGGGTAGGACGAAGCAATAAAAAAGCATTCTGTTATTTACTCGGTCCGCCGATGAGTACCATGCCCACCGATTCACGCAAACGTTTGCAAACGCTTGAACAGTTCAGCGATCTTGGCAGTGGTTTCCAGATAGCCATGCGCGACCTGGATATACGTGGCGCCGGAAATTTATTGGGTGGCGAACAAACCGGTTTCATGGCAGAAATAGGTTTTGAGATGTACCAGAAGATATTGGAAGAAGCGGTACGTGAATTGAAGCGAACATCATTCAAAGACCTTTTCCAGGAAGAGATCAGTAAACAGGACGATTTTGTAAGTGACTGTACCATCGATACGGATCTCGAGATACTGATACCGGATAGTTATGTGGAAAGTATCACGGAAAGATTATCCCTGTACACAAGGTTGGACAGTTGTGAGAAAGAGGAGGAGTTACAGGAATTTCACAAAGAAATGGTAGACAGGTTCGGCCCGATACCGCTACAGGTAGAGGATCTTTTTACAACGGTCCGCTGCCGGTGGATGGCGGTGCAGCTTGGATTTGAGAAGATGGTATTGAAAGATGAAATACTGCGCTGTTATTTCATCAATCGCCCTGACTCGCCTTATTTTGAATCTGATCTCTTCAGGAAAGTACTGGCCTTTCTGCAAACAGGCACCAATAAAGCTCGCTTAAAACAAACAGGCAGAATGTTTATGTTGATCGTGGATACAATGAAAGATATGGAATCGATGCATAGATTTTTGACTCAGATGCATAAGGAGGTGGTGATGGCACACGGATGACGCGGAAAAAACGGATTGGTCACGGATTTTTTTTGCTGTTCTGAAACACCTTTCTTTGAAATGAAGGCTTTGGGCCAAAATTCAATAGCAATCCTACTTCAATTTCTGTTGCTTTTAAATAATTGATGAGCTGTAGTTCGTTTGCCTCTACGAAGACCTCGGCGGCTTTTAGTTCAAGAGTTACTTTATTTTCAACTAATATGTCGGCATAATATTCGCCTACTATTTTACTCTTATAAAAAACCTTGATCTGCTTCTGCCTTTCGCAATTAATGTTCATTTCTCTTAACTCCAGAATCAGGGCATTTTCATAAACTTTTTCAAGAAACCCAAAACCAAGCTTATTATATACATTATAAAAAGCCTTTAAAACTTTATCGGTTATGTCCCTATGTAATAAATCCGTCATAATCCGTTTTTTCCGCGTCATCCGCGTGCCATTAAACCTTTACAATTCCACAGAGTGAAATTAATTCCGGATCAATCATCACCCACTAATCCCACATATAGGTTAATCCCACGTATTTATACCTAATCTATATACCACAAAAAAATCCCGCCGATAGGCGGGATCTAATTTCTTGATCTGTATATGGCTTAGAATCCTTTTTTGGCAACACCATCTGCAATTGCCTGTAATGCTTTGGCTTCGCTTAAGATAGCGGCCATTTTATTTCCCTTGCCATCATGACCGCCGGCCATATAACCGCCTTTTGCTGTTTTGGTAACTACCGCATCCTGCATAGGAACGTTTTTTTCCTTTGTCTTCAGGCAATATGCTTTGATCATTTTTGAAGTGTCCATAGTGGTTAGAATTTAAAAGTTAGTAGATAATACAATGGGTTATAGAGCACAAATTACCATTTTTTCAGCAAAAAGCCTATTTGGCCCTTATACCTGTCCTTCCGCGTATTTCCTGCCTGTTCCTGTTCCATTCCGTACATTCTCAAACCTGCGCCGGGAACGGGTTATGCTTAAAACGCACCCCAATCCTGTTTATTTCATTTTTTATGAGATATTTTTGTAATGTAAGACACCGGGAAACAAAAAAGCCGGTGAAACACCGGCTTTAACTATGATTTATAGGCTATCGATTATAGTCAGTTCTACACATCGATCTTCGCATACTTTGCATGCGTTTCAATGAATTCGCGGCGTGGGGCCACATCATCACCCATCAGCATACTGAAGATACGGTCGGCTTCTGCGGCACTTTCAATAGTTACCTGTTTTAGGGTTCTGCGCGAAGGGTCCATCGTGGTTTCCCATAACTGGTCGGCATTCATCTCTCCCAAACCTTTGTAACGCTGTATTGTAACGCTATCATCTTTTCCACCGCCTAATTTTTCTACCCAGCCTTTGCGCTGTTCTTCGTTATAGGCGTATTCCTGCTCCTTGCCTTTTTTTACGAGGTATAAAGGGGGCTGGGCAATGTATACATAACCCTGTTCCACCAATTCTTTCATATACCGGAAGATAAAGGTCAAAATCAGCGTAGCGATATGCGAACCATCCACATCGGCATCGGTCATGATAATGAGCTTGTGGTAGCGCAGTTTGGCAACATTCAATGCTTTCGGATCATCTGGTGTGCCAACAGTAACACCCAGTGCCGTATACATATTGCGGATCTCTTCATTTTCGTAGATCTTATGCTCCATGGCTTTTTCCACGTTCAGGATCTTACCTCTTAATGGCAGGATGGCCTGGTAACTCCTGTCACGGCCCTGTTTGGCCGTTCCACCTGCCGAATCTCCTTCCACCAGGTATAATTCGCATTTTTGAGGGTCACGTTCACTGCAATCAGCCAGTTTACCCGGTAAACCGCCACCGCTTAACACGGTCTTTCGTTGTACCATATCACGCGCTTTCTTGGCAGCAACCCTTGCCTGTGCGGCGAGGATGATCTTTGAGATCACATTCTTTGCCTCTTTTGGATTTTCTTCCAGGTAGGCTTCCAATGCACGGGCAACAGTGGTTTGTACAATACCACTTACCTCGCTGTTACCCAGTTTGGTTTTTGTTTGTCCTTCAAACTGCGGCTCAGGAACTTTTACCGAAATGATGGCGCTTAATCCTTCCCTGAAATCATCTCCCTCAATAACCACTTTGGCTTTTTCAAACAGACCCTGTTTATCTCCGTATGTTTTAAACACACGTGTTAATGCCTGCCTGAAACCGGTTACGTGTGTACCGCCCTCAATGGTGTTGATGTTATTTACGTAAGAGAAAATGTGTTCTTTAAAATCGTCATTGTAAGTAAGCGCAACTTCTACCGCAATATTGGAAGCGGCATCATGTCCATCTACATACAATGGCGCAGGGATGAGTGGGTTTCGGTTGCCGTTTTTATCCAGCATTTCTACAAACTCAACAATACCGCCTTCACTATAAAAAAGTTTTGAATAGATATTTCCTTCCTCATCTTTCTCGCGAAGATCTATCAGTGTGATGCTGATACGCCTGTTCAGGTAAGAAAGCTCGCGCAAGCGTCCTTCAAGGATTTCTTTGCGATAAACAGTCTCCTGGAAAATGGTTGCGTCGGGCCAGAAATGAACCAGGGTACCGGTTGTAGCGCTTATTCCGATCTCTCTTACTTCATATTGCGGGATCCCGGTCTTGTATTCCTGTTCAAATATTTTTCCTTCACGATGAACGGTTGCATGCAGCGTAGTGCTCAATGCATTTACACAACTCACACCCACACCATGCAATCCGCCGGAAACCTTATACGTGTCTTTATCAAATTTTCCACCCGCGTGTAATACGGTCATCACAATTTCCAAAGCGCTTTTTTTCTCTTTGGTGTTAATACCTGTTGGAATACCACGCCCATCATCCTGTACGCTGATAGAGTTGTCTTCGTGTATGGTAACGGTGATGTTCTTGCAATAGCCGGCAAGGGCCTCATCAATGGAGTTATCTACTACTTCGTAAACAAGGTGGTGAAGGCCTTTGATACCTATATCACCGATGTACATCGCGGGTCTTTTTCTCACCGCTTCCAAACCCTCCAATACCTGTATGCTGTCGGCTCCGTAATTCTTGTTCTGGGCCTCGTTGCTGTTCTGTTGTTCCTGGGTCATAAATGCTTGTCAGTCCTGTGTTTTAAGTGTTTTTCAGAAGTAGGCAAAGGTAGTGAAAAGAAAAGGTTTTTGGAGAGAAAATATGTCCACAAAAGAAAAAGAAATGGGTGTAAATAGTGAGATTCAAAAAACAAAAAAGAGACAGTGTTTACTGTCTCTTTTTTATGCTGCTTTAACAGTTTTTTTACTGGTTGGTAATTATTGCAAAATATTGACTTCAACCGTATAATTTCCTTCTTCAAGAAATTCTATCTGTACCATTTCGCCTTCTATCCTGAATGTGGCCTTAAAAGGAAACTCAACACCACGAATGATCGTTTTTGTTGACCTTTCTGCATTATCAAGATCCAGTTTATTTGTAAAGTTTCCTTTCTGAATATCTATGTCTGTCAGCTTCATTTTAGCAACACCGGATGCGGCTGATGCTGAGATATCAGTTTTCGTGGTATTTCCTGAAGTATTGGAAACCACCATATTGATCTCGTAGTTTTTGGAACCAATATTTTTAGTAACCCGGACCGTGCTTACTTTAGAACTTTGGCCAAGTACTTTATATGGCTTTTCAAAACGCCCCTGATAAATATCTTTTTTCCAGAATCCGGCTACAACACTGTCCTTTCCATCTTTTTTAAAATGCATGCTGCCTTGTCCTTCGCGCAGGCCTTTCTTCCAGGATCCATCATAAAAATCGCCTTCTTTCCAGGTATATATCCCTTCTCCATCCGGGTAGCCGGCTTTGAATTGTCCCTCGTAACTATCCTGCCCGACGGCTTTCCCTTTTCCATCCGCTTTATTCCCTTTGCATTCGCCTTCATATTTCAATGAAAGCGCATTTATTAAGACCTTGCAATCTTGCGTATGGCCCCAAAAGGTTGTGCAAACGACAACCAGGCAGGTGATGATCAGCTTTCTCATGTCACAATTGTTTGTTACAAAATAGTGCTTTTTTGAGATATAAAGAAAAACTGTGTGGGAGCGGGTGGTTAAAAAATGACACGTAACTGACGCAGCAGGAAACTGATTCTTGTAAAATAGATGTTTATACATTAATTTTGCATCCGTTGTTACAGGTAATGGACATATTAAAAGTATCGCATCGTGGTGGCATAGAGCCTACTATGGACCTGTTGTATGAGAAGGGCCAGCAAATACCCGGTTCTATTCAATACAACATCAGGAGATATTATGCCCAGCATCCATGGGTGGCCGAAGATACGGGCATGATGGTCTACCATTACAATATGAAAAAACCGGACGAGAACTATTTAGAACTCAGGTATTGCACCACCGGTAACCGTTATTGTGAAGAGAAAAGTTGTGCCCAATGCACACAATTGCCCACCAACAATTGCAGCGGTAAACACCAGACCGTGGATGTGTTCACTTTCCATTTTACCTCTACTTTCCTGAACCAGTTTGTACACAATGTAAAGTTGAGTAACCGTAAGGATGAAGTGCTTGCGTTTAAACACCCACATGCTTTTACCAAAGTGTTCCCCTTGTGTAATAAGAAAAGAAATGTGTTGGATGGTTTGTTGAATCATAGTTATTCCGGTGCACTCGAAAATATTTTTATGAATGCCAAAGTTCATGAGCTGTTATTGTACAGCCTGGAATGTTTGGTTGATGATAAAGAGGAAGGCTTTGCATGTAAATTCCTGGCTGATGAAACCGGTCGTGACAGGATCTACCAGGCGCGTGATATTTTATTGCAACATATCGGCGACCCGATCACCATCAAAGAACTGAGCCGTAAAGTGGCAATGAACGAGTGCTACCTGAAAAAAGGGTTCAAAGAAGTTTTTGGTACCACCATATTTGATTTCTATCAGCAACAAAGAATGGAACACGCAAAATATCTTTTGTATGAAAAAGGATTGAGTGTTACCGATGTTTCTGCACTGCTGGGTTATTCTTCCATCTCGCATTTTTCTGCGGCGTTTAAGAAGCATACGGGGTTGAAGCCGTGTGAGCTTTTGAAATAACCAACGATTTATTTTTGATTATCGGATTGCGGATTGGTGAATTAGCGGATTTCGACAGTAAGCTAATCAACAAACCCATTAATTCGTAATCCGTTAATCAATATTCATTTCCCTAACTTAGCAATACAAATTATTCTATTGCTATGAGAAAAATTCTTACCCTCGCCTTACTCTTCGCACTCACTTCCTGTTCCAATGACAAAGTGGACCTGGTCGTTCACCATGCAGTGATCTATACGGTAGATTCTTCCTTCACTGTTGCAGAAGCTATGGCCGTGAAAGATGGAAAAATTGTGGCGGTGGGTACCAATGATGCGATACAAAAAAAATATACGGCTACTGAAAATGTGGATGCTGCAGGCGCTGCAGTGTATCCCGGCCTGATAGATGCTCATGCACATTTTATTGGTTACGGTACTTCCTTATTTATGGTTGATCTTTTTGGAACAACCACATGGGAAGAAGCGGTTGCGCGTGTAAAAGAGTTTGCAGACAAACATCCCGATCTCCCATGGATACAGGGCCGTGGCTGGGACCAGAACAAATGGCCCGGTAAAACCTATCCTACCAATGAAGCGTTAAATAAATTATTTCCCAACAAACCCGTTGTGCTGAAAAGAGTTGACGGACACGCATCCATCGCCAATCAAAGAGCAATGGATATAGCCGGGATCAAAGCAGGACAAACCATTGTGGGTGGAGCGATTGAAGTGAAGGACGGCAAACTCACAGGCGTTTTAATTGATAACGCAGACGATAAAGTGTATGCGCAAATTCCTGACCCTACACAGGAAACCTATATTCAATGGTTACAGGCTGCACAAAAGAATTGCTTCGAACAGGGATTAACAACCATCACCGATTGTGGCGTTAGTTACCATGATGTAGAAGCAATCGACGCATTACAAAAATCCGGCAAACTCGATATGCGTTTGTTTGTGATGTTGAGTGATAATGACGAGAACATCAATAGATATTTAAAATCGGGTCCGCTTAAAACAGATAAGTTATCAGTAAGAGGTTTTAAAGTATATGCGGACGGCGCATTGGGAAGTCGTGGTGCATGTTTATTGCAACCATACAGCGACAAACCTGGCTGGCAGGGGTTTCTCCTGAGAAATAAATCACATTACGATTCACTCGCGCAGGTATTGGCAGCAACGGATTTTCAAATGTGTACACACGCCATCGGTGATAGTGCCAATCGTGAAATACTAAATGTTTATAATAAATACCTGAAAGGAAAGAATGATAAACGCTGGCGTATCGAACACGCGCAGATCGTTAATCAAAACGATTTTAATTTATTCGGATCGGCAAGCATTGTTCCATCTGTTCAACCCACACATGCCACCAGCGATATGTATTGGGCGGAAGAAAGACTCGGCAAAGAGAGGTTGAAAGGCGGTTATGCATTCAAACAATTATTACAGCAGAATGGCTGGTTACCATTGGGAACAGATTTTCCCGTGGAAGATATTTCCCCATTCAAAACTTTTTTAGCCGCTGTTGCACGCAAAGATGCCAATGGATTTCCCGCAGGCGGATTTCAAATGGAAAATGCGTTGACCCGCGAAGAAACCATCCGCGGCATGACCATCTGGGCAGCCAAAGCAGGTTTTCTTGAAAACGAAGTAGGCAGCCTGGAAGCCGGTAAAAAAGCTGATTTTATTTTATTGGATAAGGACCTGATGAAAGTGGCGGAAGCAGATATCCTCAAAACAAAAGTTAAAGCGACATACCTGGGAGGTAAGAAAGTATTTTAACACGAATTTTTAGCACGAATTACACGAATTTGAACGAATTGCCCTTTAATAAAATTCGTTTATAATTCGTGTAATTCGTGTTAACTTAGTCCTATGCGTTTGCCTCAATTTCCGAAAACTGTCTGGATCATATTTGTCCTCATCATTGGTGTAACCACATTCTCATTTATTACTTCCGGTCACACAGTTGATTACAACACGGAGATCAAGCCCATCTTTAATAAAAAATGTATCACCTGTCATGGTGGTGTAAAAAGACAAAGTGGGTTTAGTTTGTTGTTCCGTTCAGAAGCGCTTGCGGTAAATAAATCAGGCAAAGCCGCCATCATTCCAGGCGATCCTGATAACAGTGAATTGATCAGGCGTTTATCTCTCAAAGATCCTGAAGAAAGAATGCCGTATAAACATCCGCCTTTATCGGGGGATGAAATTGCTACATTAAAAAAATGGATCAAACAAGGCGCCAAATGGGGCGATCACTGGGCCTATGTTCCGGTTGAGAAAACGGAAGTGCCAAAAGTAGATAACTGGCTCTTCGGAACAAAAGGCGGTGGCTCCTGGACAAACAACTCCATCGATAATTTTATTTACCAGCGCATGCGTGAAGAAGGGTTAAAACCTTCTGTAGAAGCTGACAAAGCAACTTTACTAAGAAGAGTAAGTTTGGATATTACCGGAATGCCCGCATCTTCTTCGCTCGCGAAACATTTTTTAAATGATGGAAGAAAAGATGCGTATGAAAAATTGGTAGATACTTTATTAGCCTCACCACACTACGGTGAACGGTGGGCGGCTGTATGGATGGATCTCGCACGTTATGCAGACACCAAAGGTTATGAAAGGGACGACTGGCGCTCGATCTGGCGTTACCGCGACTGGCTCATCGATGCATTTAATGAGAACAAACCTTACAATCAATTTTTAACAGAGCAATTGGCGGGCGATCTATTGCCTGATCCAACCGATAAGCAATACATAGCCACAGCATTTCATCGAAACACAATGACCAATGATGAAGGCGGAACCGATAACGAAGAGTTCAGAACAGCCGCCATCATTGATCGCGTGAATACAACATGGGAAACCGTAATGGGAACTACTTTCGCCTGTGTTCAATGTCACAGCCACCCTTATGATCCTTTCCGTCACGAAGAGTATTATGAGTTCATGGCCTTCTTCAATAATACAAGGGATGAGGATACCTATAATGATTATCCTCTGCTACGCGAGTTTCATAAAGAGGATAGTGTTAAGTTCATCCAGTTCAAACAATGGCTCGCACAGAATGCACCTGCAAAAGAAAAGGAACTGGTAAAATTTGTAAAGACAGGAGAACCCGCCATCAACTCAATAACGGCAGATCAATTAACCAACAGTGCGTTAACGGATACCAAATGGCTGGTGTTGAGAAATAATGCAATTGCACGAATTGCTAATGTTGATTTTGAAAAGCACTCGCAAATTTTATATCGATACAAAAGCTGGAACAACGCCGGCAAATGGACGATACATCTTGACCGTCCTGATGGCCCTGTTGTGAATACAGTTGCAGTAGCCGATTCAAAAGGCGGATGGAAGATCGCTACAGTAAGTATTCCTGAAATGAGCGGAGCGCATGATATATTCTTCACCTACCAGAATCCAAAATTAAAAACACAAGAGGAAACCGGCATGCAATTCGACTGGTTCTATATCAGCGACCCGTTTCCCGGGAAAGAAATAAAAGGATACGACAGCGCCTATAAATATTTTAATGACCTGCTTGATTCGAAACAGGTTACGATCACACCTGTCATGATCGAAAACCCTTCCTCTTTATTCAGACCAACACGTGTTTTTGAAAGAGGTAATTGGTTGGTGAAAGGAAAAGAAGTAAAGCCGGGCGTGCCCAGATCACTCGGTTCATTACCTGAAGGCGCACCAAAAAACAGGATGGGACTGGCGATGTGGGTAACCGATAAAAAAAATCCACTCACTTCACGAGCAATCGTTAACCGCATCTGGGAACAATTCTTCGGACAAGGCATTGCAGAAACACTTGAAGACCTGGGAACGCAGGGATTGCCTCCCACACACAAGGCATTACTCGATCATCTTGCATGGAAGTTCATGAATGAATATAACTGGGACCTGAAAAAATTAATGAAAGAGATCGCAATGTGTGCAACATATCGCCAGGATTCGAAGCTTGATAAGAATGCAACAGAAAAAGATCCGTTCAATAAATATTATGCAAGAGGCCCGCGTGTAAGATTGTCTGCAGAACAGATCCGCGACCAGGCATTGTGTGTGAGTGGATTGTTAAGCGAGAAAATGTATGGCGCCGGTGTGTACCCTTATCAGCCTGAAGGCATCTGGATGTCGCCATGGAACGGTGGATTATGGAAAAAAAGTGAGAATGGTGATCAGTATCGGAGAGCAGTGTATACGTATTGGAAACGCTCAGCGCCATATCCATCTATGATTACATTTGATGGAACATCGCATGAAGTGTGTACGGCAAGAAGAATAAGAACCAATACGCCATTGCAATCCTTAACTACTTTAAATGATTCTGCCTACATAGAAGCAGCGCAACATTTCGCTTATCGTATGCAGGAGCTTGGCGGAAAGACTGTGAAGCAACAGATCAGTAAAGGATATGAAATGGCCATGTATAAACAGGCATCACCTGAAAAAATACAGGTGTTTGAAAAATTATACAACAACGCGTTACAGAAATTCCGTGCAGATAAAATAAAAATGAGCGCAATGGCTGGAATGAAAGAAAAACAAAATGCAGAAACAGCGGCATTGGTAGTGGTGGCTGGAGCAATGATGAATTTGGATGAGTTTATTACTAAGAATTGATCTTAGCGAATGATGGTACACGGATGACGCGGATCGAGCGGATTATAACTGATCTGATCCGTGTAAATCAGTTTCATCCGCGTGCCATTTTTTCGAACGTAGTTAAGCAAGCATAAACATGAGCAAGAACAACGATAAAATTTTCAACGAAGCAAGAAATAAAAATCTTGAACTGGATACACGCAGGTTGTTTCTAAAAAACTGCCTGCTTGGTATGGGTGGCATGGCCATGGGTTCTTTTTTAAGCAGCTGCAATTTCGGTTCAGGCAATACAGGAGAATTATTCAACAGCGCCAATCCTTTATTACCACATTCGCCACATTTTCCCGGCAAGGCAAGATCTGTTATTTATTTACATATGGCCGGCGCCCCTTCGCAGTTGGAGTTGTTCGATTACAAACCCGACCTGATGAAACTAGACGGACAGGATTGTCCGCAATCATTACTCGAAGGAAAAAAATTCGCATTCATACGTGGTGTTCCTAAAATGATGGGGCCACAGGCAAGCTTTAAACAATATGGACAAAGCGGGGCATGGATCTCGGAACATTTGCCACATCTGACAAATGTTGTTGATGAAGTTGCATTTTTAAAAGCCATGCAGACCGATCAATTTAATCATGGTCCCGCACAATTGTTGATACATACCGGTTCACCAAGATTGGGAAGACCAAGCATGGGCTCATGGGCAACTTATGGTTTGGGAAGTGAGAATAGTAACCTGCCTGGATTTGTGGTACTCACATCAGGCGGTAAATTTCCTGATGCGGGTAAAAGTGTTTGGGGTAGTGGGTTCTTGCCATCTGTTTACCAGGGCGTGCAATGCAGGAGCGAGGGTGATCCTGTTTTATTTATCAAAGATCCTGAAGGCATGGATCGCGATCTACGCAAAGCATCCATTGATGCGATCAATGAAGCGAACAGGATGAGTTATGAAGAGTTTAAAGATCCTGAAATATTATCCCGTATCTCTCAATATGAAATGGCATACAGGATGCAGATCTCTGTGCCTGATGTAATGAACATCAATGATGAACCGGATTACATCCATGAAATGTATGGAACCAAACCCGGCAAAGCCTGTTTCGCAAACAATGTTTTGCTCGCTCGAAAATTAGTAGAGAAAGGTGTACGTTTTGTTCAGCTGTTTGATTGGGGATGGGATAGTCATGGTACCGATGAGAATTTAGCGATCGATTACGGCTTTGTAAATAAATGCCGCAGCATGGATAAACCGGTTGCCGCATTATTGCTCGATCTGAAACAACGTGGATTGCTTGATGAAACCTTGGTGGTATGGGGCGGCGAATTCGGCAGAACACCTATGCAGGAAAACCGTGATGGTAAAAAGAATCCATTCAAAGGCCGCGACCACCACACAGAAGCATTTACGATCTGGATGGCAGGCGGCGGTATCAAGGGAGGAACCAGTTTCGGTGAAACAGATGAGATCGGCTACAGTGCCATTAGTGGAAAGACAACGGCTTTTGATGTGCAGGCAACGATCTTAAATCAATTGGGATTTGATCATGAGAAACTCACGTATCAATTCCAGGGAAGACCGTTTAGATTAACAGATGTGCATGGACGGGTGATCAATGAAATTATTGCTTAAAAAATAAAGTTGATGGTCAGTTAACTAACAACGGAGATCAAAACCGTGCCTTTGTGCCTCTGTGTGCAAATTAATTTTTCACACAGAGGCGCGGTTTAAAACCAAAACAACATGAGCTTAGACAGAAGAAAATTTTTATCAACCGCCGCAACCCTCGGTGCAATCGCCATGACACCATTTGAAGAGCTACTCGCCTCAAAACCCGTATTCAATATCCCCGCAGATTTTTCTTTAAAGATCATGGGCACCAACTGGGGTTTCCCGGGAACGATGGATGAGTTTTGCGCAAAAGCAAAAAAAGCAGGTTATGACGGCGTAGAGTTATGGTGGCCCGGAACACCCGCTGTACAAAAAGAAATGCTCGATGCATTAAAAAAATACCATCTGGAAGTGGGTTTCTTAGCAGGAGGTTCTGATAAAGATCCCGCTAAACATTTTGAGCAATTTAAAACCATGTTTGATGGAGCGGCGCATAGCCCTCAAAGACCTTTGTATATCAATTGCCATTCAGGAAGAGATTTTTTTCCGATGGAAGAGAATGGGAAATTTATTGATCACACAACAAAAGTTGCGAAAGAGACGGGTATCATTGTTTGTCATGAAACCCATCGCAGCCGTATTATGTATGCGGCACATGTAACCAAACAATACATTCAAAAATATCCTGACCTCCGTTTAACGTTGGATATCTCTCACTGGTGCAATGTGCATGAATCTCTTTTGAACGACCAGGAAGAAACTGTTCAGCTTGCCTTGACAAGGACCGATCATGTGCATGCAAGAATTGGTCACCAGGAAGGGCCACAGGTAAATGATCCGCGCGCACCCGAATGGGAGGGAGCTGTAAAGCGTCACCTGGGATGGTGGGATACCGTTGTTCAGATGAAATTAAAGAGCACGAATCAATTAACCATACTCACAGAGTTTGGTCCGCCGCATTATTTACCTGCATTGCCTTATACACAACAGCCTGTTGCCGACCAATGGGGCATCAACGAATACATGATGCAATTACTCCGTAAAAGATATTCCCGCGCCTGATGAATGCATTGATCGAATTTTTTGGACGTTTCCATCCGGTATTGGTTCACCTGCCGATTGGTTTTTTATTGCTGGCATTGATACTTCAATGGCTAAGCAGGAAAGAAAAATACATGGCGATACTTCCCGCTATCCGTATTTCTTTTTTATTGGGAATGATCAGTGCGATTGCATCCTGTTTATCAGGATGGTCATTGTCGTTGGGTGGAGAATATGATGAATCCACACTGGATCTGCACAAATGGTTCGGTATCAGCGTAGCGGTTTTTTCTTTGATCGGATATGTGTTTTCTGAAAAACCCAATTCACTTCTTAAGAATGTCTTATCTATTACAACTGTTCTACTCATTATCATTACCGGTCATTTAGGTGGTACATTAACACATGGAGAAGGATTTTTAACCAAAGGAGTTTTTACATCAAAAGATAGTAGCAAGTCTGCACGAAAAGTAATTGCCAATGTTCAGGAAGCGATCGTGTTTGCGGATATTATTCAACCGATATTGATCGACAAATGCGGTAGCTGCCATAGTTCTGTAAAACAAAAAGGCGGGTTACGTTTAGATGGAAAAGATTGGATTTTAAAAGGGGGCAAAGATGGAAAAGTATTTGTACAGGGCGATGCCAATGCCAGTGAATTATACAAACGTATCATACTCGACCCGCTGGATGAAAAGCACATGGCACCCAAAGGCAAACCACAATTAACCGAACAGGAAGTAAACCTTGTTCATTGGTGGATCGGCAGTGATGCAGGATTTGAGAAAAAAGTAAAAGAGATTACACAGCCAGCACAAATAGTGCCTGCCTTATTAGCCATGCAATCAGCAGCTGTTACACAAAAGAAAGCGGCCATACCTGAAGGAACAGTAGATGCAGTTTCACAATCAGTATTGGATACATTACGTAATGCGGGTATTGTAGTTTTACCTGTTGCCGTGAACAGTAATTATTTACTTGCGAATTTTGTGAGTATTCCAAAACTTACGGATCGTACGGTTGCCTTATTGAGCCAGGTTCGTAAACAGTTGGTTTGGTTAAAATTGGGTTATGCAAATCTTTCAGAAGATTCATGGAAGATCATTGGGCAATGCAATAACCTTACGCGACTGGGTATTGAACATACGAATATGACAGATGCCAGTCTCAAATATTTGACGGGTCTTAAAAATTTGCAATACTTAAATCTTGTCGGAACAAAAGTGTCAGCACAGGGCGTACAGCAGTTGAAGGATCTTACACAACTTGAAATGCTTTATCTCGGTCAAACAATGATAAAAGGAAACGATCTTGTTTCGCTACAGAAATTATTTCCGAAAGCAAAGATTGATTCGGGGAATTATCATTTGGAATTTATTGCGTCAGATACGCAGTTGTTAAAACCACCTCCGGTAAAAAAATAATTTGCACTCAATTTAACCTCCGTTTCCAACTCCCTGACATAACCTCCTGAATGTGGCTACTCTGTTCTGAAATCTATACTCAAAAACACCAATCGTTTTATTTACCCCATTTCTATTATTGTTCACCACATTTACAGCGGCAGTACTCTACATTTTATTTTCTTTGAGTAAAATTATTCAAATGACCAGGAAAAAGATATACATCGCCCTTATTCATATGTTTTGCTTCTGGCTATGGATGCATTTACAACAGGTGATTCCGTATATGTTGAAGGTTCATTTTGATGGTTATTATATCCAGCATACTGACGGAAGCCCGGTTACAATTTTCGAATACATCAAGCTTATGTACCGGAGAAATAATCTTTATCATTTAGTTACTATGGTTTTATTGTATATACCATTGGTAGAATTGAGTTACTGGCTGGTGGTCCGTAGATCCTCTTTGGCAAAGGCTGCGCTGGCTTCGATTGTATTGGGTTTGTTTATCGCACTCCTGGGAATCTTCCCCTTTAATAAAGATGCGTTTCTTAATTTTCCTTTGGTGCCGGTCTACAGTATGCTTTCTTATTCAGCATACGCAATGATCTATGGACAGATCCGTAAAAGCCTCTATGAACGCAGGCACAGGCTTGAACTGCAAATGCAACGTGCCGAAAATGAATTGAATGCGCTGAAAGCACAATTGAACCCGCATTTTTTCTTCAACAGTTTAAACTATCTGTATGGAACTGCATTGAAAGAAAATGCAAGACAAACCGCTGGCGCTATCGGCCTGCTGTCGGATATGATGCGATATACTGTACAGGGTATGCAGAAAAACTTTGTGCCTCTCAGGGAAGACCTTGATTTCATCAATAATTTCATAACGCTTCAGCGGGAAAGATTGCCATTGCAAACATCCATCCGGATAGAATCAAATATAACCAACGATACCAATGGGCTCCAGATCGCACCCTTGCTGCTCCTGCCATTTATTGAAAACGCATTTAAATACGGGATCAGCATCGATCACGAAAGTTTTGTAAAAGTGGATATAAGGGTAACCTATACAGAATTGTCGATGCAGGTATACAATCTTATTATCCATGAACATCATGAAGTAAAAGGAAACAATACCGGGATAAATAATACCCGTAAAAGACTTGACCTGATGTACCCGGGCAAATACTCATTGCAATGCAACGAAACGGAAAAGGATTATACTGTCTCACTTCATTTAGCACTTAATTGATTTTTATATGAAAAGAACGATCTCTTTTTTGATCGCTGTGTATCTATATACAGCATCTCTACACGCGCAGCAAAAAAATGTGGTTATACGCATTAGTGGCAATACCGGTCTATCCAGTTTGATTTTTTCGCGAATAGAAAATTATGGGCTCAAAACTATCCAGGATACACTCATATGTGTTCCCGGTAAGCAGACGGTTTATAAAATGACGGTCAGACACCCGATAAATGTATATGTTTCATATGGCGTTAATAAACAGTGTAAACTCTGGATCACGCCGGGTGGCGGACTCGACATAGACCTTGCTGTAACTGAACCTGCTTTTACAGGAAGGGATGCCATGTATGCAGCCTACTACCAGGCAGATAAAACTTTCTGGTTAAAGATCAATAAAGAATACCACGAGAGAAATCCTGAATATGACAAAGGAAAACAACTATATAGTGACAACTATTTTAAAGTGGAAGATTCGATCATAACAGACCGGCTGGCATTTCTTTCCAATACATTTCACCTGGCAAATGACGAAGAACAACGGGATTTTCTACAAAACGAAACACGCGAGCTAATGTACACCAGCCTGTTCTACAAGCTGGCTTTTTCAGGAGCAAAGCTCACAAGATTTTCATTTTACCAGGCTGCATACAATATCCCCAAAGAGAGTACACATCTTTTTTCTGAAAAAGTTGTATTCAACGAACCGTCTTTATTTTTGTTTACAAACTATCGGCGTTTTGCACACCTGGTGGCTTTGGATATAACACTGGATAAGATCAAAAGAAGTGGCACTCCCTGGTCAATCGAAAGGTTTATCGACACAGCACTACAGGTGATCGATGCTTTCGCGGCAAATCCTGTTGTAAACAGAATATGGAAGGTTATGCTGTTGGATAATGTGGTGGAGGAAATTAAACAAGAACGCAAAATGCATTTTGTACCTAAGATCCAATCTGTGATAGCAGAATTGAACAAACACCCGGACAAGGAATTACTTATCGTTAAAGCCAAAATCGATAAGATCATTCATGATAAAAAATTTGATACAGGAAGCCCTGCACCTGATTTTACACTGAAGGATGCATCGGGAAAAGTATATTCATTGGCCGACTTTAAAGGGAAAAAAATATATATCGACATGGGGGCCTCCTGGTGCGGACCCTGTAATGCTGCTATTCCTTCATGGAACCAGCTTGTGGAAGAGAATAACAGCAATGAAAATCTTGTTTTTATTGCTGTATCGCTTGATGATAAACAGGATGATTGGATGAAACACATGAAGCAACGAAATACGAAAGGCCTGAATCTTTTTGCCGGGGGGTTCTCAAGCTCGTTTGCAAAAGATTATGAAATAACGGCGATCCCACATTACCTGTTGCTGGATCAATCGGGTAAGATCATCCGGTATGGTGCCCCCAGTCCGGAAAGCGCCGAAATCAGGAATGCATTGGCAAAATAATAAATACCTATTTTTAGTAAATGCAAATTGTTTCTCTCAAAAAACATATATGATCACTGCAATAGCTGTAGATGATGAGCCGGTTGGATTGGATATTATCAGCAAACACTCCGTGGAAACCGGTCTGGTTGAACTTAAAGCTGTTTTTGCAAGCGCTTCTGAAGCTTTGGAATATCTCGACAAACAAAAGGTTCAACTGGTTTTTGTAGATATTAATATGCCGGATATGTCGGGACTTGATTTTGCAGAACAGGTAAGAGACAGGTCGCTTGTTATATTCACTACTGCACATGCAGAATTTGCTTTGCAGGGTTTTAATCTCGCAGCAACGGATTATTTACTGAAACCGATCACTTACCTGCGTTTTCTGCAGGCTTGCCAGCTAGCGGCCACCCGTCTTTCGCATTCTCCTGTTGAAACAAGAGCTGAAAGCAATAACCTGTTTGTAAAAGACGGGTATAATTGGGTGAAAATTGATATGGCCCAGCTTTTATATGCAAAAGCAGAAGATAATTATATATTACTTGTTGAAACAGGCAAACGAACATTGACACGCATGACACTGAGTAGCCTTTTAGGCAGGCTCCCTTCTGATCAGTTTATCCAGGTGCACAAATCATTTGTAATTTCCCTGCAGCATATTAAAAAAGTCGAGAAGACTCATATTATTATTGGAGAAGAGAAGATACCGGTTTCCACTTCCTGGCGCAACCAATTGTTGGAAACAATAAAAGATAGCCATTAAAAAAAGAGGTTGTATCTTTTTGGGATACAACCTCTCAGTATATTTTTGTTTATTTTTTATTTGATCTCTCCAACCATATTCCCCGGAATCACCCACTGATCAAATTCCTCAGCAGTCAGATATCCAAGCTTCACCGCCATCTCTTTTAAAGTAGTTCCTTCCTTATGTGCAGTCTGCGCGATCTCCGCAGCTTTGTAATAACCGATCTTGGTGTTGAGTGCTGTAACCAACATCAAACTATTGTCAACATGTTTTTTAATATTCGCCTCGATCGGTGCCAGCCCTATCGCACATTTATCATTGAAGCTTACACAACCATCACCGATCAGTCTTGCACTGTGTAAGAAATTAAATATCATCACCGGTTTAAACACATTTAATTCAAAATGACCGGTGGCGCCACCGATACCGATGGCAACATCATTTCCCATTACCTGTGCAGCGATCATAGTTAACGCTTCACATTGTGTTGGATTTACCTTGCCCGGCATGATAGAAGAACCCGGTTCATTATCGGGAATAAACAATTCGCCGATGCCGCTTCTTGGTCCGGATGATAACATGCGGATATCATTTGCAATTTTCATCAAACTCACCGCAACGGTTTTTAATGCGCCATGCGCTTCTACGATTGCATCGTGAGCGGCCAATGCTTCAAATTTATTTTCTGCGGTAACAAATGGTAAACCTGTGAGGTCTGCGATATGTTTGGCAACATTTACATCATATCCTTTCGGTGTGTTGATGCCTGTGCCAACCGCTGTTCCACCCAATGCGAGTTCGCTCAAATGTGCGAGCGTATTGTTAATGGCTTTTAATCCATGATCTAACTGTGATACATAACCGCTGATCTCCTGTCCGAGTGTTAATGGGGTAGCATCCATAAAATGCGTACGGCCGATCTTTACCACATGCATAAAGTCTTTACTCTTCTGTGCAAGTGTGTCTCTCAGTTTTTTTATTCCCGGGATAGTTGTTTCTATTAAGATCTTATAAGCTGCGATATGCATTGCAGTTGGAAAAGTATCGTTTGATGATTGTGATTTATTCACATCATCATTCGGGTGTAAAAATTTATCCTTATCCGTTAAGGCACCGCCTTTGATCACATGCCCACGATAAGCCACCACTTCATTTACATTCATATTGCTTTGTGTGCCGCTGCCGGTTTGCCATACAACCAACGGGAATTGGTTATCGAGTTTTCCTTCCAGTATTTCATCACATACCTGTCCGATCAAAACTGATTTTTCTTCCGGTAATACACCCGCATCCCGGTTAGTAAGGGCAGCCGCTTTTTTCAGGTAAGCAAATGCTTTGATGATCTCTTTCGGCATCTTATTAATATCCTGCGCGATCTTGAAGTTCTCAATGCTGCGTTGCGTCTGTGCACCCCAGTATACATCTGCTGGAACATGCACTTCACCCATGGTGTCTTTTTCTATACGGTATTCCATTGTTTTGGTTTATGGCGGCAAAGGTAAGCCATGAGCGAATCTTGAGGACTGAATCCGGGATGTTTTTTATTCCGGATCATGCCCGGGTTCACGCTTCGGCAACCGCCGGCTATCACCCTAATACCCGCTTTCATAATAAAACCGACTGGTTTAACAAAGTATAGAGATGTTCATATCATATTTTTTTTAACTTACCCGTTCTAAAAATTGCTTATGAAATTGATGAAATTGTTCTTTGTAGTCTTACTGGCTACAGGTATCCAATGCGTATCTGCGCAGAAAACATATGAATGGAAACAGGCCACCGCTGCCGGTTATACCTATAAATATGTAACCAACGACCCGATCCACGCACGTTTTTACACGTTAAAGAATGGATTGACCGTTATATTATCTCCCAACAAAACAGAGCCGCGTATCACAGTCAAGATACCGGTAAGAGCGGGAAGTAATACAGATCCGCGCGACCATACGGGATTGGCGCATTACCTTGAACATATGGTATTCAAAGGAACCGATAAATTCGGAAGCCTCGATTGGGCAAAAGAAAAACCTTTGCTTGATAAGATCGATGCCTTGTATGAACAGTACAACAAGACCACCGACCCTGCCAAACGTAAACAGATCTATGCAGAGATCGATAAAACATCCGGCGAAGCCGCCAAGTATTCCATCGCCAATGAATATGATAAGATGTTGAAAGCGATGGGTGCACAGGGAAGTAATGCACACACTTTTGTAGAAGAGACCGTGTATGAAGAAGATATCCCTGCCAATGCAGTTGAAAAATTCCTCGATGTACAAAGTGAACGCTTCCGCAACCCTATTCTGCGGATCTTCCATACAGAGCTCGAAGCGGTGTACGAAGAAAAGAACCGTGGACTTGATAATGATGGCAATAAAATGCAGGAAGCGATGTTCTATTATCTTTTCCCTACACATAATTACGGACAGCAAACCACGATCGGTACGATCGAACACCTGAAGAACCCTTCTTTAACGGCTATCCGTGAGTATTACTATAAATACTATGTACCGAATAATATGGCGATCGTGATGTCGGGCGACTTTGATCCTGATAAGCTGATCAAAATGATCGATACAAAGTTCTCATACATGAAACCCAAAACATTTGAGGAATACAAACCGGCACCTGAAAAACCATTGGAGGGTCCAATCGTAAAAGATATTTATGGTCCAAGCGCTGAAAGCATGCGTATACTTTACAGGACCGCTGCTGCAGGAACGCATGACGCTATGCTTGCCGATCTGCTTAGTTCTGTTTTATCAAATGGAAAAGCAGGGTTATTTGATCTGAACCTTAATAAACAACAAAAAGTATTGGGTGCCAGTGCGGGTTCCAATGCGTTTAAAGACTATGGCATATTTGTGATATCGGCTTCCCCAAAACAGGGACAAACACTGGAAGAAGTGAAGGATCTGGTAATGGCACAATTGGCGATCGTTAAAAAAGGAGATTTTGATGAATCATTGCTGAAAGCGATCGTTGCCAATTCAAAGCTTTCTGAATTGCAGGGACTTGAAAGTAATGGCAACCGTGCTGTAACACTTACGGATGAATTCATCAAGAACAAGGGTACGGGCTGGAGCAGAAGTGTGGGAGAGCTGGATGCGATGGCAAAGATCACCAAAAAAGAACTGGTTGATTTTGCCAATAGTTTCCTGAGCGATAAGAATTACGTGTTGTTATACAAAAGAAAGGGAGAAGACAAGAACATTGTAAAAGTAGAAAAACCTGCGATCACGCCGGTGGAGACCAATCCTACCAAACAATCCGATTTTGTAAAAATGATCAATGAAAAACCTTTACTGCCAAGTCAGCCATTGTGGCTTGATTTTACAAAAGATTTTCAAAAAGCCAAAGTGGGAAATGCGGAAGTATTTCATGTGCTGAATAAAGATAATAGCCTCGCACGCGTATATTACCGCTTCCCAATGGGTAGCTGGAATAATAAAGTATTGCCACTTGCATTGCAATACCTGCAATTCCTGGGTACTGATAAATATACTTCCGAACAGATCAGCAAAGAATTCTACAATCTTGCCTGCAGTTTCAATGCAACTGCGGCTACGGAAGAATCAACAGTAAGCATCAGCGGACTACAGGATAATTTTGGGAAAGCGGTTGAATTGTTTGAGCACCTGGTACGCAATTGTAAAGCAGATGAAACAGCTTTGGAAGGATTAAAGAACCGTTTGTTAAGAACACGCGCCAATACCAAACTCAATAAGAATGCGATCATGGCCGCGTTGAGAAGTTATGGTACCTATGGTGCCAATAACCCTACCAACTATACTCTGAGTAACGATGAGATCAAAAACCTCAAAGCAAACGACCTGGTAGACATGCTCCATTCACTTTTCAATTACCAGCATAAGATCATTTATTACGGGCCAATGCCTTTGGCAAGCTTCACGGCAGGAATCCAGAAATGGCATAGCACACCTGCAACATGGGCAACCGCGCAGGCTCCGGTTAAATTCCAGCGTACAGTGCAAACAGCTAACCAGGTATTGTTCACTGATTATGATATGGTACAGGCAGAGATCTATTGGGTAAGGAACCTTGAGAAATATGATGCTAAGAAAGAAGCACAGATAGACCTGTTCAATGGTTATTTCGGAAGCGGTATCGGTTCGCTTGTTTTCCAGGTAATACGCGAATCAAAAGCATTGGCTTATTCAACTTCAGCTGCTTTGATCAAGCCTTCCAAAAAAGAAGATGATTTTTCTTTTATTGCCTATGTAGGCAGCCAGGCCGATAAACTGGATGATGCCATAGCAGGAATGAACGAATTATTAAATGATATGCCCGAAACCAAACAGAATTTTGAAGATACCCGTAAAGGAACTTTAAAAGATTATGAAACAGACAGGATCACAAAAGAAAGCATTGTTTTCAACTACCTGAGCCTGCAGAAAAAAGGTATCGATCATGATCTCAGGAAAGATATTTACGAGCAAATGAAGCAGCTGAAATTTGATGATATCAAACAACTGCATGATAATGCGGTATCTCATAAGCCATTCACCTATTGTATCGTGGCTTCTGAAAAGAAAATAAAAACAGATGATCTGAAGAAATATGGAGAAGTAAAGAAGTTGAGCCTGGAACAATTGTTCGGGTATTAAGAGAGATTTAATTTGTAGAAAAGAGGTTGTCTTTAAAAGGACAGCCTCTTTTTGTTTGGAGAAATGGTACGCGGATGACTCGGATCATATAGATTAACGCGGATTTTATCCGTGCTGATCCGCTCAATCTGTGTCATCTGCGTGCCATTTATTATATTTATGGTAACCTTAGCTACATGAGAAAAATAATCCTATCCATCCTGCTTTTATCAGCAGCCACTGTTACCCATTCACAAACGTATCAGCCCACCTGGGAATCTTTAGACAAACGTCCTGTTCCCACCTGGTTTACCGATGCAAAATTTGGCATATTTATTCACTGGGGGGTGTATGCAGTTCCTGCGTATACCACCAAAGGAAGTTATGCGGAGTGGTACCTGAATGGATTGGAAGGAAAGGATAGCGCCAAAACAGCATTTCATCGCGCCAAGTTTGGTAACCTTACTTATTATCAACTGGCCGACCAGTTCAAAGCCGAATTATTCAACCCCGATGAGTGGGCAAGAGTGTTTGAGCAATCGGGCGCAAAATATATTGTACTTACTTCCAAGCACCATGATGGATATGCATTATGGCCAAGCAAAGATGCGAGCCGTACCTGGGGCTTTCCATGGAACGCACAGGAAGTTGGCCCGAAGAGGGATCTGTTAGGCGACCTGTTTAAAGCTGTTCGCAAAACATCTGTTCATGCTGGTATGTATTATTCATTATATGAATGGTATAACCCTTTATGGAAAACAGATAAACCAAAGTATGCAACCGAACACATGTGGCCACAGATGAAAGAACTGATCAATACCTATCAACCCGATGTTTTCTGGACAGATGGCGATTGGGACCTGAGTGAGAATGTCTGGAAGTCAAAAGAATTTTTAACATGGATGTATAATGAGAGCCCTGTAAAAGACAAAGTGGTTACTTACGACCGTTGGGGAACAGGTGTACGTTTTAAACATGGGGCAGTGTTTACACCAGAGTATCAGCCCGATCTTGATTTTGAAAATCACGCCTGGGAAGAAAGTCGCGGTATGGGCCATTCTTATGGATATAATCGTGAAGAAGATGCATGGGATTACAATTCCACCCAATCACTTGTTTATCACCTGGTAGATAAAGTTAGCCGCGGTGGAAATTTCTTACTGGATATCGGTCCTGATGAACATGGAAAGATCCCACCGATTATGCAGGAGAGATTATTGCAGATAGGCGAGTGGTTGAAAATAAATGGGGAAGCGATTTACGGATCACAGCGCTGGAAAAAAGTATCGCAGTGGAGTGCAGGCAGAAGAGATTATACGGCCAAAAAAGGAGAAGATATCATGATGAAACTTACGGTAGACCCTTCACCCGGGTTTGCAATCAAAGATGTTTTCTATACATACAATGACAAAACCAATTCACTGTATGCGATCTTCCCAAAATATCCCTCCAACAAAAAGCTCGTACTGAAAAACCTTCCCGGCGCAGATAATATTAAGGAGGTTACTTTTTTATCAACGAATGAAAAATTAAGTGTTGTTAAGCAAGGAAACAATGTGATCATCTCATTACCCGAATATGATCCTAATAAGATCAAAGCACCTTATGCTTATGTGGTACGGATCAAAAATTATGGTGCTTACGTGCGCAAACCCAAAATGAATGTTGAATACATGACAGAGGGCCCTGGTGTTACCGTTACCATTACAGACGGTGATGGTAACGCCGGAAAGATTATGTACACAATAGATAATGGTAAAGCAATTCCTTATGAAACCCCTTTGAAAATCAAAGGCGATGCAGTCCTCCGGGCATTTGCCGCAAAAGGTGGAACATATCTTTCAAGTGATACTGCCGAATTAAAATTAACAGGGTTAAGTTTAATGAAAGCCGTCAACGTATCTCCTGTCCAACCAGGCATTTCCTATCGTTATTATGAAGCGGATGTAATGAATATGGCTGTTCTTAAAGAAAGCACTCCTGTAAAACAAGGCGTGACAAATAAACCATCCTTAACATTAAAACAGCGCAAGGATAAATTCGGCTTTGTATTTGAAGGATATATTCGTATAGACGAAACAATGGGTTATTCATTTTATACAACCAGTGATGACGGCAGTATCCTGGAAATTGATGGTATTGAAGTGGTGAACAACGATGGTAACCATGGCTCTACTGAAAAAGAAGGAAGATGTTTTCTGGAAAAAGGATTTCACAAAATAAAGCTCCGGTATTTCGATAGTGCGGGTGACAACAACCTATTATTAAGTTTTCAGCCATTGGGACAAGCAAAAATGGAAGTTCGCGCATCAATGCTGTATCATTAATCCTTTGTGTTCCTTGGTGATCTCCGTGTTTTTTTTGAACCACGAAGACACGAAGACCCAAAGTTTCACAAAGTAATTTTTTATCATTTTACGCTTATACAAACTATGAAGAATATCATTTTTGTTTTACCGGCTTTTTTCTTCTTTTGCTCAGTGGAGGCACAGAAAACGGAGAACATTATTATTATTACTACTGATGGTTTCCGGTGGAATGAAGTTTTTGATGGCATGGACGCTGAGATTGCGAACGACAAACGTTTTCACCAGGATGACAGTGCCAATATTTTTAAAAATTATTGGTCAAACGATGCAGCGGTTCGCCGTGAAAAACTCCTGCCTTTTTTCTGGGGTACGATAGCTGGCCATGGACAGTTGTATGGTAACCGTTTATTGGGAAATAAGGTAAACGTCACCAATCCATTTTGGTTCTCTTATCCAGGTTATAGCGAGATCATGTGTGGGTTTGTGGATACGGCCATCAACAAGAATGAATACAAGGCCAATCCCAATACAACTTTGCCGGAATTTTTTAACCGGCAGCCTGTATTAAAAGGCAAGGTAGCAGCGTTCGGTGCATGGGAAGCATTTAACAGGATACTGAATGAAGAACGCAGCGGGGTGCCTGTAATAGCTGCATATGATTTTTCAGGTGGGGCAAATCCAACACCTAACCAAAAACTCATCAACAATATGCTTCGCGATTCACATCATGAATGGAAGGAAGAGTGTTATGATGTATTCACGCACTATGCAGCGATGGAAGAATTAAAAGTTAAGAAACCAAAAGTATTATATGTAGCTTATGGTGAAACAGATGAGTTCGCGCATGGCCGTCAATACAGTTCTTACTTACAGGCTGCTCACCAGTTTGATGCATGGTTAAAAGAGATCTGGGATTTTATCCAAAGCGATCCCCAGTATAAAAACAAGACTACTTTATTTATTACCACCGATCATGGCCGTGGAAACACCACCAAAGCAAAATGGACAAGTCATGGTGCTTCGGTTGAAGATGCTGACCAGATCTGGTTTGCAGTAATGGGCCCGAATACCCCGGCTACAGGAGAAATGAAAACCAGTGTGCAATTATATCAGAAACAATTTGCACAAACCATGGCGAAGCTGATGGGGTATACATTTAAGGCAGAACATCCTGTTGCGGATGAAATTAAATCAGTTATCAGGTAAACTTTCCAAAAGTTATTTCCCTGTGAATACTGCCTTTCTTTTCTCAAGAAATGCAGCCGTTCCTTCCTTCATATCCTCCGTTCCAAAACAATCGGCAAAAGAATTGATCTCTACTTCATACCCATTTTTTGTTTCATCAAAAACAGCATTGGCGCTTTCAATACATTTAGCAACCGCGATGGGGGCCTTGGTATTGATCACATCTAAAATACTTTTTGCTTTGTTCAACAGCTCTTCCTGCGGCACAACATAATTGGCAAGACCATATTGCAAAGCAGTATTTGCATCGATCATTCCTGCACTCATTAACGCTTCCATGGCCCTTCCTTTGCCGATCAGTTGCACAAGACGTTGTGTGCCACCATATCCTGGTATCAAACCAAGATTTACTTCCGGCTGACCAAACTTTGCATTGTCTGAAGCGATCCTGAAATGACAACTCATGGCTAATTCACATCCTCCGCCTAAAGCAAAACCATTTACACAGGCAACAACCGGTTTAGGAGAATTTTCGATCCTGAAAAATATATCCTGGCCCCTTTTTGCCAAAGCCTTACTTTCTTCCAGGCTCAATCCATTGAACTCGCTGATATCGGCCCCGGCAACAAATGCTTTGGGTCCGGCACCAGTAATGATCACTGACCTGATCTCCTTGTTTGTGTAGATCTCATCCAATACCGTATTCAAATCAGTAAAAACCTGTTTGTTCAGCGCATTCAGTTTATCTGGTCGGTTGATGGTGATCGTGAATATTCCATTCTCAAGTGTAGTGAGTAATGTTTGATACATGGTAATAATGTTTGAAACAAAGGTAATGGTATTGCCTCTCTTGCGGATTTACCCAATCAAACCGTGCCTTTGTGCCTTGGTGTGCAAATTTATTTCCCACACCAAGGCACAAAGGCACGGTTTAAAGACCTTGTTTTGTAATTTGTATCATGAACCTGATCCTCCTAATTATGTATATCGGCATATTTGTTTTTGCCGGTACCGGTGCACTTAAGGCACGCACACATCATATGGATATTTTTGGTGGGGCCGTGATCGCTTTTGCAACAGCCTATGGTGGCGGTACTATCCGTGACCTTTTGATCGGTGCGCATCCAGTGAACTGGATAAATGATTATCTCGCATTAGGATTGGTGGTAAGCGCCGTGATCATTGTTTCTTTATTCGATTCTAACCAGATCCGTTTCAGGAAAACGATCTTTTTTACAGATGCAATAGGGCTGGGGCTGTTCACTGCAGCAGGTATTGAAAGAAGTATTGCCTATGATATCAATGATGGCTACGCTGTGATCATGGGTGTGATCACAGCAACTTTTGGCGGATTATTGGCCGATCTTCTTTGCGGAGAAAAACCCGATCTGTTGAAACGAGGTGAATTATATGCGACTGCCTGTGCCATAGGAGGTGTGATCTATATCTTATTGAAGAAGGCTGGAGTAGAATATAATCTCGGCTTGTTTATCTGTGTATGTATCGTTGTCTTCGTAAGGATCTTTTCCAAAAGAAAACGGTTACGGTTACCTGAAGTATAAAGACAATTAATTATTAACTATTAATTCTAAAAGTTGCGGTTCTCAACAACCCAATCTCTTATATAAGCCGCAATATCAGCAGTAGCGGCCCCTGGTGCAAATAGTTTTCCAACACCCATATCATTCAAGGTTTGCATATCATCCTCAGGAATAATTCCTCCGCCTGTAACCAGCACATCATTCATTCCTTTTTCTTTCAATATCGCCATCACTTTCGGGAACACAGTCATGTGTGCGCCGCTTAGTATGCTGATGCCGATTGCGTCAACATCTTCCTGAAGGGCTGCATTCACAACCATTTCGGGTGTTTGGCGGAGACCGGTATAAATTACTTCCATACCCGAATCGCGTAAAGCAGTAGCGATTACTTTGGCGCCACGGTCATGGCCATCAAGTCCTACTTTGGCAACTAAAACACGTATGGGTCTTTTCATATGAGGCCTAAAAATAACTTAAATCCAATTAATTAACGGATTAGCAGATTAAGGATTACCGAATTACTCAAAATCGTTCAACCCGATAATTCATAATTCGCCAATCCGTTAATCCGCAATTCGCTAATTTGGCTCTATGAATTATAGAAAATTCGGCAATACAGATCTAACCGTAAGCGAAATCGGTTTTGGTACATGGGCCATTGGCGGTGCAGCATTTGTAGGCGATCTTCCTATTGGCTGGGGGCCTTCTGATGATACTGTTTCCATCGCAGCCATTCATGCTGCAATGGATGCTGGGATCAATTTTTTTGATACGGCAGATTTTTACGGGCTGGGTCATTCAGAAAATTTACTCGGGAAAACAATCGGCAACCGGAAAGATATCCTGGTCGCATCAAAAGTGGGACAGAAAGCAGGCGATGATGGAAAAGTTGCGCTCGACTATACCAAGGCCTATATGATCAAAGCCTGTGAAGAAAGCCTGAAAAGATTAAAAAGAGATGCAATCGATTTTCATCACCTGCATGTGGCAAGAATGCATCATCTAGAAAATGGTGAATGTATAGAGGCGATGCAACAATTGCAACAGGAAGGAAAAATCCGTTATTGGGGTATTTCATTGATTACATTCAATCCTTTTCCTGAAGCAGATTTCTTTTTTGAAAATGATTTAGGAAATGGATTTCAGTTGGTGTTCAATCTCATCAATCAAAAAGCGCTACCTATCTTATCACGTGCCGCGGAAAAAGGATATGGCGTGATTGCCAGAATGCCTTTGCAGTTTGGTTTGTTATCAGGTAACATCAAACCGGGAACTGTTTTTTCAAATGATGATCATCGCAGTTATCGCGTTACTCCGGCTATTACGGAAGCTACCTTGAAAATATTGAAAGATGAAGTGTGGCCACTGTGTACTAAATACCAGACGACTGAAGCAGGGTTGGCATTAAGTTATATTTTAAGTTATCCTGAGATCTCTACTGTAATACCCGGCATACGTACTCCCAAACATGTTTCATTGAATACAGATCATTTGGTTTTGTTAGAAACAGCCGATAAAAAACATTTACAGAACCTATATCAAACCCACTGGCAATCAGTTATGGAAATGATGGAGAAACAGGGCTAAGAATTAAAGTATTGCTCTGTGAAACTCTGTGCTCTCTGTGTCTCTGTGGTAAAGCCTTCGCTTCGATCTTTTTTTCACCACAGAGACACAAAGTTCCACAGAGGGTTACCTCAATCCGAATTGCCTTTTATCGCGTAGCGTATGTTGCTCAGCAATGATCCTTGCTGAATCATCAGGGTGGCTGTAGAGAACAATTTTAGTTCGGTATTCGCGCGCATACACTTGCGTTACAGAATCCAATATTTCCCGTTTCCCCCAATGATTAAAGAATGTATCATCCGGCTCCGGCAACTCATCTGTAACAAATAAAAAATATTTCACCGTAAACTGGTCAGGCATCCAGAAAATATAGCTGGCGTTATCGCTATGAATTTGTGGAAGTTTAAATTGTTTGGCATAAAAACTCAATGCACCGGCTTCGCCATAATTATCACCATAGATCATGGTTTGTTGTTTAACGGAATCGGGTAGGCTATGGTAAACCTTTGCCGTTTTTTCTGCCATCTCTTTCCATCCCAGCATATCAGCAAAATCCTGTGGCAAAGGATGTTGTTTGTGATCCTCCCATTTTAAGGGTGATGCATTTTCGAAGTGAATGGTCTTGTAAAACGCTGCCAATTTTTCCGCCGACATAAACGGAACCAGCAGGGGAAACAGGAATACGGTAATGGCAAGCATATAAACAGGGGCAATCCATTTTAGCCAACTAAAATATTTTTTAGCAATAACTCTTGAGAACCAGATGCCTCCAAAAGCCATGAGTGTTGGATAGATCGCCGCAGCGTAATATCCTTTCCCGTTAAAGTAAAGAATGATGGCTATGATACCAGTATAAATGATCGCGATGGAAATGTATTTTCTTCCTTCCCTGTTGAATAAAATATAACATAGCCCACCGATCCATATAAAAACAGAAGGGAAAGCGATCAACAGCTGCTCCGCTAAAAAATCAACACGGCTATTGTATTTTAATTGATATTTCGTCAACAGATCCATATGATGCATCGCCGGGAAATTGTGCTGGTACTGCCAGACAAGATTTGGCGAACAAATGACAAGGCCCACCAGCATTGCGAAATAAAAATGTTTGTTGCGCAGCCATTTTCTTTTATCCGTTAACAATACGGCTGCCAGGAAGGAAACAATATAGAAGGCTGTAGAATATTTGCCAAGCAATCCAAAACCAAAACAGATGCCGAGATAATAGAGATATTTTTTCTTGTCGGTATCGATCCAGCAAATGATATAATAACTGCTGAGTGTCCAGAAGAAGACATCCAGGAAATTTGGCTGGAACAAGATATTCATGCGAAGGAACCCGGCGCAGAGAAAAGCAAGACAGGCAAAGAACACAGCGGTTGTGTTTCCTTTTAATTGCAATACAATCTTACCGACTACTATCACTGTTAACGCCCCGGATATGCCTCCCCATAAATGAACCATAAAAACAGTTCCACCCAATAGTTTGCTTATATAGCCAAGAAATGCAAGTAAGGGCGGCATTTCAATATATCCCCAGGTAAGATGATCGGCATCGGCCAGGTATAAATATTCATCACGGTGCAATTCGAATTGGGAGTGGATAAAAACAAAAGGAATCAGCAGTTTGATCAAAGCAAACACCGCAATGACCTGTTTGGAACGGGATGAGGAATTCATCTGTTAGGTTTTGGTAACAAGATATAAAAAAAGGAGCTGCATTAAAGCGGCTCCTTTTTAACGCAGGTATATTATATTTTGTTACAATAAAAAACAGTTCTTCCAGCGTAGGGAAAATCAAACCGTGCCTCTGTGTGAAAAAAAATTGCACACGGAGGCACGGTTTGGTTGCTGAGCGTTATAACAGGCTCAAAGTATGCTGAATTCTTTTGATCGTTTCTTGTTTACCTATCAGAGAAGCAATATCAAATACACCCGGTCCAAATTTACCTCCAACCAACATCACACGGAAAGGCAACATCAAATCACCAGGTTTTAATTGATTGGCAGCAGCCAGTTCTTTAAACTCTCTTTCAAGATCATGCACTTCCCAGAGTGTGCTGAGTTCATACGCGCGGATCAATTCTGTAAAGAACATATTTTTCTTGTCATCCCATTTCGGTTTGATAGCGGGCACATCTACTTCAACAGGTGTCTGAAAAAAGAAGGATCCCTGCTGTACAAAATCTGGTAACAAAGTGCAACGGTCCTTCACGAGACCTATTACTTTTTCTAACAAAGCATCATCAGTAACGGTAATTCCTTTCTTTTCAAATTCACCCTTAACTCCGGTCTCCAGGTTTTTAACTTCAGACTTCCTTATCCATTCATGGTTATACCATTTCGCCTTCTCATAATCAAACTTCGCCCCGCCTTTGTGTACGCGCTCCATGGAGAATTTTTCTACCAGTTCATCCAGTGTAAAAATTTCATTGTCGGTGCCGTCGTTCCAGCCAAGCATGGCGAGGAGATTTACAAAAGCTTCCGGTAAAAATCCACGCTCTTTAAACCCGATGATTGTTTCGCCGGTTTTTGGGTCGGTCCAGTCCATCGCAAATACAGGAAAACCTAAACGATCGCCATCGCGTTTGCTTAGTTTACCATTGCCGTCGGGTTTTAAGATCAATGGAAGATGCGCCCATTGCGGCATATCCGTTTCCCATCCCAAATATTTCCACAATAAAATATGTACAGGTGCAGAAGGCAACCATTCTTCACCACGGAACGCGTGACTGATCTTCATCAAATAATCATCAACTACCACCGCGAGATGATAAGTGGGCATACCATCGGCCTTCAATAAAACTTTATCATCTACCTGGGAAGTATTAAAAGAAACCTCACCACGAATCATATCTGTAAAAACAACCGTTTCATTTAACGGCACTTTTATCCTGATCACGTAAGGCATTCCTTCTGCAAGAAAAGCATCTACTTCCTGCTGACCTAGCGTTAATGAATTACGCATCTTGTCGCGCAGCGATTGATTGTATTGCGGGGAAGGATTCTCTGCAGTTTTAAATTTGTTACGCATCTCTTCCAATTCTGCCGGCGTATCAAACGCATAATAAGCATAACCATCTTTTACCAACTGCTCAGCATATTGTTTGTAACCCGCTTTGCGTTCGCTCTGGCGATAAGGAGAATATGGTCCGCCATGCGCCGGGCTTTCATCAGGCTCCAGTCCGCACCATTTAAGTGTATTGAAAATATATTCTTCAGCACCCGCAACAAAACGTCCCTGGTCGGTATCTTCAATCCTAACAATAAAATCCCCACCCTGCTGTTTGGCAAACAGGTAATTGAACAAAACAGTTCTCACACCACCCAAATGCAATCCACCCGTGGGTGAGGGGGCAAAACGTACACGTACTTTCTTACTCATGGGGCAAAGATACTGGATGCTGGATATTGGATACCAGATTTACTATCCAGTATCAAGAATCCAGCATCAAGAATCCAGCATCAAGAATCCAGCATCCAGTATCTTCGCCTCATGTATCTTGTAAAAACACCCTGGTGGTTGCGGGCTTTGTATCCGTCTTTAACCTGGCGAATTAAAGAGCCGGGCAAGACGGTTTATTTAACTTTTGATGATGGTCCGCATCCAACTGCCACGGATTTTGTACTGGATCAACTAAAACAATACAACGCCAAAGCGAGTTTTTTCTGTATAGGCAAAAATGTAGCTGCCCATCCATCCATCTACCAAAGAATCATTGATGAGGGACACAGCGTAGGCAATCATACTTACAACCATACGAATGGTTGGAAAGTAAAAGATGATGTGTATTTGAAAGATATTGCAGATGCTTCTGAATTGATCAAATCAAACTTATTCCGCCCACCTTACGGACGGATCAAACGTTCGCAAATCAAAAAACTCCAGACTCCCGACTCCAGACTCCAGACTGTTGTCATGTGGGATGTATTAAGCGGCGATTTCGACACCGACCTCACCGGTGAAGCCTGTTTAGGTTATGTTTTATACCATACCAAACCCGGCTCCATTATTGTATTTCATGATAGCGGGAAAGCCTGGGAGAGAATGAAATTTGCGCTGCCGAAGGTGTTGGAGCATTTTAGTGGGAAGGGGTATGAATTTAAGGAGTTGACCCCCTCTTAATCTCCCCTGGTAGGGGGAGACAATTGATGTATGCTAAAAAAAGGTGCTCACCAATTCTAACAAAACATCTTAGGACGCCTCCCTCCCAGGGGAGGTGCCCGCAGGGCGGGGGGGTCAACCGGCACAACATTTTCTGATTGGTTGTATCCCTTAAAACAGGAATTTTGCCCCATGACCATCATAGATACCCATTGCCATCTCTACCTTGAAGAATTCCGTGATGATATTGAAGAGGTAATAGAGCGAGCCCGCGAATACGGAGTGAATCGTTTCTATTTACCCGCGATCAACAGCGAGGAAACCGCTAATATGCTGTTCCTCGAGGCCAAATATCCCGGCGTTTGTGTGCCGATGATGGGGTTGCACCCCTGTTATGTAAAAGAAAATTATAAAGATGAACTGGCTGCTGTAGAAGATTGGTTCAGCAAACGAAATTTTGTGGCTATTGGCGAGATCGGGTTAGATTTTTACTGGGATAAAACCTTTGTAAAAGAGCAATACGAATCATTCAACCACCAAATGCAGCTAGCCCTTGACCGGAACCTACCCATCGTGATCCATACCCGTAATGCCATGAAAGAGACCCTGGAAACCGTAAAACCTCTTGCAGATAAGGGTCTTCGCGGAATTTTTCACTGTTTCAGCGGCAATGCCGATGATGCGCAACAGGTGGTGAATATGGGTTTCTCTCTCGGTATCGGCGGCGTGATCACGTATAAAAACGGCGGTTTGCCCGAGGCGCTGGCTAATATTGGCCTGGAAAATATGGTGCTGGAAACCGATTCTCCCTATCTCAGCCCCGTTCCTTACCGTGGGAAAAGGAATGAAAGCAGTTATTTACAGTACATTATACAAAAGCTGGCCGAGGTGAAAAAGACCAGCGTAGAAGAGGTGGCCACCATCACCACGGCCAATGCTCAAAAAATATTCGGTGGTGAACTGTGAAAAGCTATTTTTGCAGTCCTTTAAAAATACAGAGAGGTGTCCGAGTGGTTGAAGGAGCACGCCTGGAAAGTGTGTATACGGCAACGTATCGAGGGTTCGAATCCCTTCCTCTCTGCAAGAATCCCGCGAAATGCGGGATTTTTTGTTTGAGAACTATGATATAATCATCTAGTAGAACGCCTCGCGGAATTGATGTACCTTACTGGTATTGTCCCGCATCGACTTGATCGTTTATCCCCCCGAAAGTCACGCGCTGCCGTTTAAGCTTTGCTATCCATTCAATGTTATCCTATGCAGAAGATCATCCAAGAACTGAAAGAAGCCAATAAAGAACTTATTTTTCAGTGCGGTGAAAAAGAAAAGTGTGCGGCCGAACTCGTCATTGCCAATGAAGAACTCGTTTTTCAAAACGGAGAAAAAGAAAAACGCGCGGCAGAATTAGTCATGGCGAATACGAAACTTAGAAAATCAGAAGCCGAGCTCAAAGAGTACATAACCGGTTTAAAGGAAATGATGTTCGTCACTTCGCATAAAGTACGAAAGCCGGTTGCCAATATCTTAGGTATATGCAGTCAGCTGGAGGGCGATCCAATTTCACCGGCTGAACTGTCAGAGTGGATGAAGCAGATGAAACAATCTGCGGTAATTCTCGATGTATTCACCAAAGAGCTCACTTCGCTTATAACGGATCTCGGGCATAAAGCTGATACCGCCTGACTTATTTCAGATACATTTTTTCGTCGTTATCAGAATAAAGAATCTTCGCATGCAATTCATGGGACAAGCTGTTGTAACTTCTTCTTCTCCGCAGAGTGCTTCATCAAAAATTCTCCGCAAATATCTCCTGCCGCGGCGGCGACTTTACGATTGAAAGATATGAATCCAAAAAAAAGACTTGCTAAGGATATTTTGGAAATAAAAAAGCCCGCAAGATCTTGCGGACTTTTTTATCAAGTTTTTAAGATTGCCCCCCTTACGCTCCAACAGTCCCCGTCTTAACTTCCCCCGCCCGCTTATAATTAGCGAAGATCACCCCATTCGGCGCAACCAAACTCTCTGATAATGTAAAAGCCGCAGGAGTAGTGCCATCACCAAACAATCGCTTACCCATGCCCAGAACGATCGGGAAAGTTTTGAGCCATAACTCATCAACCAGGTCGTGTTTGAGCAATGTCTGAACCAGGTTGCCACTACCATGAACCTGTATGTCAGCGCCATCTGAATTCCTGAGTTTTTTGATATCATCAACGTTTTTCAGGAAGACTGAGTTTTGCCAGTCCGACTTGTCCATCGTGTTACTCACCACATATTTGGTAACACCGTTAATACCTGGCCACATGTCTGCATGCTTTGGCCAGTAATCAGCGAAGATGTCGAATGTCTTCCTGCCCAAAAGCAGGTCTGCGGGTTTCATCTGTTTTGCCATGAACTCACCGGCCACTTCGTCAGCTTCGGTAAAATATGGGGCAACCCAGCCACCATATTTGAAACCGCTTGATTGATCTTCCTCTGGTCCGCCTGGTGCCTGCATCACTCCGTCTAAGGTTATGAATGATAGTACGATTATCTTTCTCATATATTTTTTGCTTTATGGTTTGAAAATGTTGTTTTATTGTCCACTATTTTCTTTAAATAGTTGTTTATCGAAGTATCTTTTTAATACTGAGTGTAATTATGTTACTTCAAAAAGCCGTCCAGGTAATCTAAAATTGTTTTCGTCTGCATCATCACGCTAACATGCCCCTGCGAAGGAACAATGGCCAGTTGCGATTTTGGCATTGGCTGCAGGTCGGCAGAAACACCACCTCCCAACAATTGATACGTTTTCATCAACTCAACTTTATCCGTTCCATCATTGTCGCCGGATATGATCAGTACAGGCGCAGCAATTTTTGAAATATTGGAATCACCTACGTTAAATGGCACCTTGGCGAAAGCAAACATCTGCTCCAGGAACTTTCTCCATTTTGTTTTATCAGGAGCCACTGCATCGTATGCGGTTTTAAGTGGTGTATTATCAAAAAACTCAGGCTTGAAATCTTTGAACCCCCCGTTTACTATGGGTAGCCAACCACTGGTTTTATAAGTAGAAGAAATGATCACCAATTTCCTTAACCGTTTTGGGAACAGTGTAGCAAATTGATAAGCGATAGAGCCGCCCATGCTAAATCCTGCTACATCTGCACTGTCTATTTTCAGGTAATCCATTACTTTTTCTACATCACTTGCTAAAGTAGTAATCGATAATTCTCTATCTGAAAACGGCGTATGCCCATGTCCCTGCAATTCAAGGGCAATTACTTTTCTTGTTTTTGACAATTCAGGTATTAATTGCGCCCAGTTCATTTCAATCGTGAAAAAAGCACCATGCACTAAAACGATGGGCCTGCCCTCACCATATACTTCATAATAAACTTTGATACCATTAACAGGTGCATAGCCACTGGTGGCAGGTTTGCCCTGTTGCCCGTTAGACCGGAGTATTGTAAAAAAAAGTAAAACAAATATTAATACCGGTTTGAGGACATTAGATCCTTTCCATACTTTTTTCATAAAACATCATTTAGATTATTTTGAACAGATTGACAATACAAAGATGATAACCATTTCAGGATCAGATACTGTGTAATGACGACAAGTTTGGGGGTGAATGCCGACAAAACACTGCTAATATGTTGCAATGGATGCTTTTTTAAAAAACTTGTTCCAAATGATTCGTTATCGATGTAACCATTTACCTGTTCCGGCGTTCTCCTTTTCAAATGACAGAGAATGCCCAGGATTAGCAGGATGAAAAAAAGGATGTTATGGTTTTGCATTGTATTTGCAGTAAGTGGTGCATTTGCGCAACAGGGTACTAATGTTTCAGGAGTGATTCGCAGCCAGGATGGAAAGCCGGCCGCTGGTGCTGTTGTACTGCTGCGCAAGTTCAAAGACTCGGTATCGGTCGTTAATGCAATGGCCGATAGTGCCGGACGTTATTTGTTGAAAGCTATCGGTCCTGGTCAATACCGCCTGGAGGTAACATTGATGGGCTTTACTGAACAGTCGGTGCCGGTGACCATACAAACTGAAAACATTACTGTTTCCGTTATTACACTTCAACCTTTGGAAAAACAATTGCAGGAAGTAACGGTTACTGCGCAAAAGAATTTTATCGAGCAGAAAGCCGACCGAACGGTAGTTAATGTTGGCGCCATGATATCCAACACCGGTGCTAATGCACTGGAGGTATTGGAAAAATCACCTGGAATTATTGTTGATGAGAATGGCAATATTACTTTTAAAGGCAAGACAGGGGTGATAGTGATGATCGATGACAAGCCTACTTATCTTTCAGGTGATAACCTGGTAGGCTATCTGCGTTCATTGCCTGCATCGCAGCTCGACCAGATAGAACTGATGTCAACACCACCGGCAAAGTACGATGCGTCCGGAAATTCGGGTGTCATCAATATCAAAACAAAAAAGTTGAAAACACGTGGCTTTAATGGCAATACTGCCGCAAGCACCGGTGTGAATAATGCAGGATACTGGCGCACACTGGAAAGCGTTTCCCTGAATTACCGGGTGAATAAGTTTAACGTGTTCACTAATGTGGGATACGGGTTCCAGAACAATTACCGCAGGCTGGATCTGCACCGCAGTTATTTTGATAACGCAGGTAAACTCAATTCAACCTATGCTGAAGGTGCCCTGTTTCATCCTACCAACCATAATGTGAATATCAAACTGGGTGTCGATTATTCCATCACAGATAAAACCACTGTTGGTATAGTGCTTACCGGCTCGCTTACACAGGGTAAGAGTCCCAGCCCTACCAACAGCATTATCGGCAATGCTACCGGGGGCGTAGATTCTGTGATCATTGCTGACAATAACACCAACAGTCGTTTTAGCAATGGCGGGATCAACCTCAATTTTTCAAGACAGCTTGCAAAGCCTTCACAAGTGCTCACAGTGGATCTTGATTATGTACAGTATCATTCGCTCCAGGACCAGGAATTTGTTAATCGTACTTACAATGGATCTAACGCTCTTACCTATACGCAAATCATTACTGATAATCTTCCCACTGCTATTCGTATTTATGCTGCCAAGTCGGATTATGTTCATCCTCTCAATGGCAAGGCAAAACTGGAGGCAGGTGTAAAAACAAGTTTGGTAGATACAGATAATGAGGCGAATTATTACCAGCTGATTGGTGGCACCAAATACCCTGATTATAACCGTACCAACCGTTTCCTGTACACAGAGAATATCAATGCAGCTTACTTCAGTTATACAAATGAGTTCAAACGATTCTCTGTAAAACTTGGATTGCGTGGTGAAAACACCAATGCACGGGCGCACCAATTGGGCAATCCCCTGCGTACCGACTCGGCCTTCAACAGGCATTACACCAGTTTGTTTCCTACCACTTATATTTCTTATAAATTAGATACTGCCGGTTCGAATACAATTAATCTATCCTATGGCCGCCGGATCGACCGGCCTAATTATCGCCAGTTGAATCCATTCGTAACTTTTGTTGACAAATACAGCACCTGGGTTGGCAATCCATTTTTGTTGCCGCAATACGCTACTTCTCTACAACTAACTTATAGTTATAAAAGCTTTTTTTCCGTTTCGTTGCAATATGCATACATAAAAGATTTCCAGTCGGAAGTGGACCTGCAGGAAGGCGACCAGTTTGTCGCGCATGCCTATAACCTGGCACGTGCAACCAACAAAGGCGTAACAGTATATTTTAATATACCTGTAAAAAAATGGTGGACATTCAATCTTAACGGTGAGGTAATCAATAATGCCTATGAGGGAACTGTTCCGGGTCTTACATTAAAGTCCAGCATTACTTATGCTTATGGTTTTATCAATAACACGTTTACTTTCAAGAACGGTTGGAGTGCTGAACTGGGCGGATTTTACCGGACGAGTAGCGCATACGGCCAATTTGTAACAAGACCCATCGGGCAGGTAAATGGCGGTATTCAGAAAAAAATGTTTAACAATAAAGCTTCTGTGAAGATCGGCTTCCGGGATTTGTTCAAGAACAATATTCCCGGCGGAGATATTACACAGGTACCGAATGTTGGGGCCACTTATCGCAACGATTTTGCCAACCGCGCTTTTTCAATCGGGTTCACTTACAATTTCGGATCTGATAGCAACGCGAAAAAGAAAAGGGAAACAGGCAGTTCAGAAAGTGAGCAGCGAAGAGTGGGGCCGTAATCATATTTACGGACCGAATACATAAAAGATCCCGAAAATTTTGCGGAATCTTTTAATTTTCATCTTTCGTTTCTTCCTCAATTACTTTAATATCTATTGTTCCAGTATCAAGAATGTTGATTTCATCGTCATCATCCAGCAGATTGTTCTCGGCCAAATGCTTTGCGGGCATTTGTTTGCTTGTTTTTGCCTCAAGCTTTTTAATTGTCTCAAATCTTCCGATTATAGTATTCCCTTTTTTTGTCCCTGATTTTAAATGATGCATTGCTTCTTGATGTGCTTTATTTGCCGAATTAAGTCCCGTTTCAATTTTGTCCATTTCTTCAATAAAAACTACGAACTTGTTGTAAAGTTCTCCGCATTGTCTGAAAATTTCTTCTACGTTTTTTACTTGATTTTCTTTCTGCCAAAGTATTTTAACAATTTTGAGTGTTGCAACTAACGTTGTTGGAGTAATTAAAATTATTTTCTTTTTTAATGCGTTGTTAAAAATTTCTGGATTTTGATTTAAAGCTAATGTAAGTGCAGACTCAATGGGCATAAATAGAAATACATAATCTGGTGTCGTTAAACCAGCAAGCGATTGATAATTTTTATCTGCTAAAATATTAATATGATCCGTTACGCTTCTTAAGTGTTGTTTTAGATATTCAACCTTTTCTTCTGCTGTAGGTGCATTAAAATAGTTTACGTAAGCGGTTAGAGAAACCTTACTATCAATAATGATATGTTTTTGATTCGGTAGTTTTAATATAAAATCGGGCTTCCTATTTCTTTCTTGTTCATTGTCACGATATGATTCTTCTCTGCTATAGTCAATGTACTTCTGTAATCCCTCTACTTCTAAAATCATGTTTAACCTATCTTCCCCCCAGCTACCTTGCATTTTTACCTCAGATTTCAATGCAGTTGCTAAATTTTTCGCGTCATTGCACAATCCAGTTAAACTGACCTATCCATTCCGGAGCAAACTGACCTAGCTTTTTGCTGGCGAAGATTTGAATTTTCAGTGGTCAAATAATTAGTGATCATACGAGTAATTTATAGTTGCTCTTTCACTCTGCAGCATTACAAATTTACAAACAGCTCACGCATTTTCCTTCCGTTAATTGCTTTTCCATTTATTGTATTTACTATCAACACATTGATATCAATTCAGATCTATTAACTCGATTGTATTGATTCATTAAATAATCTGCAAGCGCAAATAGATTCGCTGTTGCCTGGTAAAAATGTGACGGATAATTGATCTGTTTAAAGGCGGGTCAATTTCATCCGGTTTAGTATGGTCAGTTTAAACCGGAATGGACTGTAACATGAAACCCGGAATCAATGGGTCAATGGAGTCGGATTTTGCATCCCATTGGACTTTATCTCCATTGTCATAGACAGTGCGTTTCCTCCATCCTTTTAGCTGTTCTAATAATTCTTTTGCTTTATAAAGTTCATCTGATGAAAATGTAATCCGATAGATGGCTTTCTTTTCGGTGCCAAATTGCTCGAACGTGTCAAATTTCTTTGCTTCTAGTAAAGCAAAATCAAAAGATTGCGCTGTAGTAAAGGGAAATTCTATTGTAATTCCATTTTTACTTGGTTCGGGCAGTGAACTTATCTCAAGTTTTTCTTCACGGATTTTGGCCCCCTTTTTTTCGTATTTATCAAATAGAGCATCTCCACATTCTTGGCAGAATTTTGAATTAGGTTCATTTGGATAGCTACAATTCTTACAAGTAATTGGTTTGCCCAAGTCCGAACCACAATTTGGACAAAAATTAAAAACATCCTGAACTTCTGTTGAACAGTTTAAACACGTTTTCATATTCTATATATTAAAACAAATACTTAAAAAAACATAACTAATAGCGCAAGGGACACGGACTTTAACGAAGGAAAGTAGGGGGAATGTAATGTACAAAAAGCTAATTGAAAATTCAATTGCGTTGTGAAATTATAAAATATTTTAGTCCGTGTTAGTTAATATTTTTAATACTCTGTATCATTTGCCAGTTTTCAGAGGTAAAACGAGACGTAGTCATAGACTTTTTAGTGTTCTTTTATTTTGTATCCGAATAATAAATAAAATAGTAAAACTCAATATCGCTGCAAAATAGCACCATACAGATGCCAGGTAATGTTGAAAAAATATAGTGGTCAATATATAGGATGAAAGCAGCATCCAGCCAAAAACACGAACACGTTTATCAGATGAAACAAAAGGAGATAATGCGGCCGATGACATATACGCGATATCGGTTACCCATTTCATAAGACGCGGGAAATCCAGGTGATATTTTAAATGATGACCCTCAATGGAAACGCTGACCGGGAAAATCATAAGCCCGCAAATAAGATAAAGCGCAGTGAATATTCCGCTTACCAACAAAACAAACAAAATTCTTCTGCGCTTTCGGTTTTTTTCAAACAGTAGTACAGAAAACGGGATGAGTACCGGCCATACCGCCTGTGCGAAAACAAGAAAGCTGTACATGAAAATATTATGAAATCCGGCATAGGTTTCGTTACGCATCGATAACCATACCATACCCTCGCTTAGCTGTTGCACTGCGAACACGAGCGGAATACAGGCAAATACTTTTTGCGGAATATTACGCGATTGAGTAACGGCTGCTGCGCCGATCAGTAAAAGACCTGAACCTGCCATAAAACTTGCTGTTGCTGAGAAACACATAGAAAAAGGTAAGGGAATATTCTCATAATGAGGTCTAATTAGACCGCAATTATCCAGGCTACCCGTTCGTATCATCAGTATTGCTTTTGGATCGGTATTGTTACCGGTAATTTTATTGCGGATCCCTCATAATACGCTACTTCAGGGTATAGCCATCCTCTTCAGAGAACCAGATCGCATTTTGACCGACTGCCGCGATATCATTCCCCGATTTATCCTATATTGTTTCCCTCAAACATTAAACACCCTCATCCACAAAACACATGAGAAAATATTTATTTACAGCATCGGCTATTGTGTTAGCAATGGCTGCCAATGCCCAGCAGGTTTTAACAGCCAAGGACTATGAACGCGCCGAAAAGTTCATGAGCTACAACACAGAAAGTTTTATTGATGGCGGCGCAGTTCGTCCGAACTGGATGGCTGATGACAGGTTCTGGTACCTGGTTACCACGCCAAAGAAAAACGAATTCATTTTGGTTGATCCTGCTAAGAAAACACGCAGCGCGGCTTTCGATCACCAGAAACTCGCCGATGCATTGGCAACTGCGGCTGGCGGTAAATACGATGCGGCCAAGCTTCCTTTTCAGACCATCGCTTTTTCTGGGGATGGGAAATATGTTTCATTCACTGCTGATGGTAAAAAATGGAAATATGATCTGCAAAGTGGAATAGTTTCCGTTGACGATTCTCCTGCAACTGCAACTGCACCTGCTGCAGGCGGACAGGGCAGAGGCGCCGGTGGCAGAGGTTTTGGCGGAGGCGGTGGTGGTAATGAATCATTATCACCCGATGGCAAACGCGCGGTATATATTAAAGACTGGAACTTATGGCTGCGAGATGTTGCATCAGGCAAACAGACACAGCTTACAACGGATGGTGTAACCAATTTTGGTTATGCAACAGATAATGCAGGATGGGCGTCAAGCGACAGGCCCGTGGTTCGCTGGTCACCTGATTCTAAAAAGGTTGCTACATTCAAACAGGACCAGCGTAATGTGAGCGACATGTTTTTGGTCGCAACAGTAGTTGGTAAACCCACTTTACGCGCATGGAAATATCCATTACCTGGTGATAAAGACATCCCGATGATCCATCGCGTAGTGATCGATCTTGATGCGGCCAAAGTAATCAACTTACAGATCCCTGCAGATCCGCATAGGATCACACTCGGTGATAATATCACAAGCGAAGGTGGATTGGGTGATGTTGATTGGAAAGAAGATGGCACACAACTCGCATTCGTATCTTCTACACGTGATCATAAGCAGGCGAAGATGCGTATCGCCGATGCGGCCACAGGTGCCGTGCGTGAAGTGTTTGAAGAAACATCTCCCACCTATTTTGAATCAGGAAGAGGAGGCATCAACTGGAGATACTTACCTAATACCAATGAATTTATCTGGTATTCTGAACGCGATAACTGGGGTCATTTATATTTATATGATGCTGCAACAGGCAAAGTAAAAAACCAGATCACCAAAGGTGATTGGGTAGTAAGCAGGATCACAAAGGTTGATGAAAAAGCAAGACAGATCTGGTTTACCACTACGGGTCGCGACGCATCAAACCCTTATTTCTCACGCTTATGTAGAATTGGGTTTGATGGAAAAGGCCTTACTGAATTAACACCGGGAGAAGGAACACACCAGGCTGTCTTCTCAACATCGGGCAATTATATCATCGATACATATTCCAAACCGGATGTTGCACCAACTACTGTGCTGCGTGATATGAATGGCAAGCTGCTTGTTGAACTGGAGAAAACAGATGTATCAAGATTAGTTGCTTCAGGATGGAAGCCACCGACTCCTGTTTCTGTAAAAGCGCATGATAGTAAAACAGATATCTATGGTTTGGTATTTACACCAACCAATATGGATAAGAATAAAAAGTACCCGGTGATCGATTATATCTATCCCGGTCCGCAGGGTGGAAGTGTAGGCAGCTGGGCATTCAGCGCCTCACGCGGTGATCACCAGGCATTGGCTGAATTGGGTTTTATTGTTGTGCTGATAGAAGGTACCAGCAATCCCAACCGCTCAAAAAGTTTTCATGATATGAATTATGGAAATATGGGGGATAATACTTTGCCCGACCAGATCACTGCCATCAGGCAGTTATCACAGCGTTACCCGATCGATACCAACCGTGTAGGTATCTGGGGCCATTCTGGTGGTGGATTTGCCACCGCATCTGCTATGTTCAGTTATCCTGATTTTTTCAAAGTAGGGATCTCTGAATCAGGCAATCATGAAAACAGGAATTACGAAGATGATTGGGGCGAGCGTTATAACGGTCTTGCTGAAAATTCCAATTACGATGCACAAGCCAACCAGAACATGGCTAAGAACCTCAAAGGAAAACTGATGCTTGCACATGGATTGATGGATAACAATGTGCCTCCATCCAACACACTGTTGGTAGTGGAAGCGCTGGAGAAAGCCAACAAAAGTTTCGATCTTGTTTTATTCCCCAACAGCGCACATGGTTATGGTGCCTATGGCCCATATATGATGCGCCGCCGCTGGGATTATTTTGTAAAGAATCTTTTAGGTGCAGAACCACCATACGATTACCAGCTGAGAGGCGCCGCAACACAACGTGGCCCGGCTACCGCTCCTCCGGCACAATAACATATACAGAATAGTAAGTAAAAGCCTGCAAACCATGTTTGCAGGCTTTTTTGTTGGACTATAGCAAAATTGCTATCAGTATTGCAGGGTGACCGTGATTGCGAGGCACGAAGCAATCTGTGTCACAATGTTTAGAAACACTGCCATTCGCAACACAGATTGCTTCGTGCCTCGCAATGACGGCCACACTGTTTCTATTTGAAGCCTCTCTTCTTACAGTTTTCCGATCACCTGTTAAACTATGGTAAAAATATTTTTTGCGCATCAATTTTATTAATTACATTTATGATATCAATTTGATATCATTTTAAATAATTGTTTATGAAAACGGAAAAGACCCTTATCCCTTTTAATGGATATATAGCTCTTTTTATTCTGCTGGCGGCGGCATCAATAGCTGCATATGGTATAGCGACCAGGGATGTTGCGATCGCTATACCGGTATCCATCGTAATTCTGATCCTGCTGCCTGGTTTTATGGTGGTAAGCCCGAATAGTTCAAAAGTGATCCTGCTTTTTGGAAAGTATAAAGGCAGCGTTAAAGAGGAGGGGTTCTTCTGGACAAATCCTTTTTACACTAAAGCAAAACTCTCACTTCGAGCAAGAAATTTTGAAAGCGAGAAGATCAAAGTGAATGATAAAATGGGAAATCCGATCATGATCAGTGTGATCCTGGTATGGCGGGTGAAAGATACATTTAAAGCTACTTTTGAAGTGGATGACTATGAGAGATTTATCAAGATCCAGACAGATTCGGCCGTAAGAAAACTCGCCGGTTCTTTTCCATACGATCATTTTGAAGATGAAAGAGCCACCGTTACACTAAGTACTAATTTTGATGATGTGAACAAAGCACTCGAACGCGAAGTAACCGAACGCCTTGAAATAGCAGGCATCGATGTAGTAGAATCACGTATCGGTTATCTTGCATACGCTCCTGAAATTGCCCACTCCATGTTAAGAAGACAACAGGCTTCAGCAGTAGTGGCAGCAAGACATAAGATCGTTGAAGGCGCTGTTGGCATGGTGGAAAGTGCATTGAAACTATTGGCTGATAAAGACATCATTGAATTTGATGAAGACAGGAAAGCAACCATGGTAAGTAATTTAATGGTGGTCCTTTGCGGCGATAGCGAAACAAAACCAGTAATTAATACCGGTACATTAAATCAATAAGCGTGTCAGAAAAAAAACCATTTGCATTGCGTATAGACGCGGAGACCATGAAAGCCATTGAAAAATGGGCGGCTGATGAATTTCGTAGTGTGAATGGGCAGATCGAATGGATGCTTAACAATAGTTTAAAACAGGCGAAAAGACTACAGGTGAAAGGTAAAAAGGAGAAACCAAACGGGAAATAGGCATTTGATTGATTAATATGGGATCCCGGTTGCATTGCGTAACCGGGATTTTTTATGTGGCACAAACTGGACAATGAATGTGGAATGCGATTTGTGGCTTTTACCAGGAATCTATTCATCATTTAAAACAATCGTTATGACCGGATACCACACCTACAAAACCTGCATAGACGCCTGCCTTAAATGTGCAGCCATCTGCAATCACTGCGCATCTTCCTGTACACAGGAGGATGATATAAAAATGATGGCAAGATGTATCCAGCTGGATATGGAGTGCGCATCTATCTGTTATGCAGCGGCCCAGTTAATGAGTTTAGGAAGCAGCCAGGCAGAACATATTTGCCATATCTGCGCAGAAATCTGTGAAGCCTGCGGCAATGAATGCAGCAAACACGATACAGAGCACTGCAAAGAATGTAGCCTGGCCTGCAGACAATGCGCAGAAGAATGCAGGAAGATGAGCTATGTAGAAAATTACGCATGATCATCTCATAAAAAGAAAAAGTCCCGCCTTAGGCGGGACCATTCATTTCAGTTATGACATTTCTTAACTGGTTTTATGCAGTTGAAACTTAGCGGGGTTTTGTCCGCCTCGGGCGGATACCCTGTCATAAATGAATAAACTTGCACGATAGATAACACCAATTCTGTGCCATTTTTAAACAGGTTAATTGCACGCTATTCCTGTATAGAAAATTCCACAAACGGATATTGTTATAGGTCAGTTGTAAAAAATGGGGAACAAAGAGAGGCTATCTTTATTTTCCTTTTGCCCTCGATGAGTCACGCGGCTGCAATTCCGTTGGTAATATTCTTTTCTCAAATTTGGAAGGAGGCCGTTTGGTCTCTATCAGTTTGATCAGTAATTCTGCGGCGGACTTTCCTATTTCAAAAGCCGGTTGCCTGATCGTAGTTAATTCAGGCTGAAAAATTTCCGGTGCACTGAAATTACTGTAGCCAACAATCGCCAGTTGATCGGGGATCACTATTTTTTTCTTTTTTAATATAGCCAATGCACCGATCGTGATCCTGTCAGATGCGGTAATGAGTGCATCCGGCGGAGAACCCATCTGCAAAAGAGAATCGATAGCATTTTCAATTTCATCAAGATCCTTGCCCCCATGATCGCAATACTTGATGTAGTCAGGATTAACAGGTATACCCTGTTGTTTCAATGCTTTTTCATATCCTGTCAAACGTTCCTGTGTGATGGATAATTCCCTTGAACTTGTAATATGCCCGATCCTTGTATATTGATTATTGATCAGGTGCATCGTAGCGTTGTACGTTCCGCCCACATTGTCAGATACTACCTGGTGTGTTTTTATTTCATCCGTTACCCTGTCGTAGAAAACAATGGGTATACCCGATTCATGCACTTTTTTAAAATGATCGATAGAAGTTGTTTCCGCGGAAAGAGATACCAGCAATCCATCTACTGCTCTCCAGGTAAGATGTTCGAGGTTGTTTATCTCGCGTTCTACCGATTCAAGGCTTTGCGTGATGATGATATGGTAATCTTTCTGATAAGTAACAGATTCCATCCCATTCAATACATCACTAAAAAAATTATTCGGGATAGCGCCAATGATCACACCGATGCTTCTTCCATTCTTATGCCGCAACATCTGCGCCATGAGGTTGGGACGGTAGTTGTGTTTTTTTGCATAATCATTCACAAGGTCTTTGGTAGACTCGCTGATCTCATGGCTATCACGCAGCGCTTTAGAAACAGTTGAGATAGACATCTCAAGTGCTTTGGCAATGTCCTTTAATGTTATGGCTTCCGATTTCGATTTCACCTTCTTAATAAATTTTGGAATCTTGGAATCGGGAAATTGGGAAATTTGTTCCGGAAGTATGCTTTGTTCAGCAATTCCAAAATTTCCCAATTCTAAATTTCCAAAATCTGTTTCACCCTCCGATCAGTTTCGCTATCCCAAAAGCACAACCCGCTGCCATCGCTCCAATGAATGCCACTTTTAATGCACCATTCCATGGGGATGTTCCGGTGAGTTTGCTTTTAAAATATCCAAAAATAAAAAGACAGAGTAAAGTTACGGCAGCGGAGATCTTCAAACCTGCAATTCCATCTTCTACAAAGAAATAAGGACTAAGTGGGATGAGCCCGCCAACAATATAAGAAACACCAATATTGAAAGCACTCTTTCTTGCTCTTTTTGGATCGGGTTTTTCTAAACCCAATTCATGTTTCATCATAAAATCGGCCCAACGGTCCTTGTCTTTGATCAGCTCTGCAACCGCCTGGTCCTGCACTGTTTTACTCAGTCCCAATCCTGCAAAGAAAACACGTACTTCTTCTTTTTCCGCTTCGGGCATGCGCTCGATCTCATCATATTCCCTTCTTAATTCGCTGTCGTAATGATCCTGTTCTGTTTTACCAGCCAGGTATCCGCCCAGACCCATGGCAATGGAACCGGCGGCTATTTCAGCAATACCGGCGATAACGATCAGGTTCACATCTTTCACCGCACCACTCAAACCCGCGGCTAAGGCAAAAGGTACGGTTAAACCATCAGACATACCGATCACGATATCTCTTAGAAAATCAGAACTGGCCAGATGTTCCTCTGTATGAGGGTGGTGATGGTGGTGGTGTAAATGCGTTTCCATGGTTGAGTGGGGCTTTTCACCCTGAAGATAAAGCAGGATGGGCTCAATAACAAGCTTTGTTAACACGCAGGTAACCTTGTCGTAACAATTTGGTAACATGCCGTGAACACCTTTGCACTATAAAAATTACTCTGCGTGAAGAAAATAGTTTGCTTGATCCTCCTCGGTTTGTTCTCTTTTTCGGTGTATGCTCAAAAGGGAAAAGTGGCAGGCAAGGTTTCCAACAGTAAAAATGAAGGTCTGGCCGGTGTTACCATTAAGATTTCAGGAGCTGCAACTGGTTTTGTAAAGACAGATGTAGACGGACATTTCTCATTTAACGCAGAGTTTGGGAAAAAATACAGCATCACCCTTTCTTATGTTGGCTATAAAGAAAAGACAATAGATGATATCAGTGTTGCTAATGCAAATGAGGAAGAATCGCTGAGCATTATCATGGAAGAAGGTGGTAAAGCACTCGAAGACGTAACCGTAAAATCATCTTCAAGAACCGGCGCAAGAGCTGAAACCATTAATGCGCTTATCTCTTACCAGAAAAATACATCTGCAGTAGCACAGGTTGTTTCAGGCGAAGCGATCAGGAGATCACCCGATAAAAATACCAGTGAAGTATTGAAAAGGATACCCGGTACTTCTATACAGGATGGAAAATACCTGGTAGTAAGAGGCCTTGCCGATCGTTATAACCAGGCGATGTTGAATGGTATTCTTTTAACAAGTACAGAGCCTGACAGGAAAACATTTTCTTTCGATGTGTTTCCGGCACCTATGATCGATAATATCATTATCAATAAAGCATTCGTTCCCGAATTACCGGGTGAATGGGCGGGTGGTTTGATACAGGTGAACACCAAAGATGTTCCATCAAGCAATTTCTTCAGCGTACAATTAGGAACAGGATTCAACACACAAACTGCAGGCAGTGATTTTTACCAGTACCAGGGTGGTAAACTCGATTGGTTAGGAATAGATGATGGTAAACGTTCCTTACCTGATGGATTACCTACTAAATCTGCATTTAGTACACTTGACCAGACACAAAAAACTATTTACGGCAAACAATTCGAAAATATTTGGGGAACCACTAAAAACAGCTCGAATTTTTTTCCGGTAACCAATAAAACTTTCCAGTTAAATGGCGGGTTCAATGCCAGGTTGAGTGAGAAAAACAAACTGGGTGTTGTATTGGCCCTTACATATAACCAGAGTTTTAAAAGAACCAATTTTGATAACCGCCTGTACTCTATCACAAACGGTATCGCGAGTTTGAATTTCGATTATCATAATGACAAGTATAGCCAGGATGTTTTATTGGGTGCTTTGGGTAATCTAACCTTGCAGTTAGGAAACAACAATAAACTTTCATGGAAAACCATCCTGAATGTTAATTCAACAGATTATACAACGAAACGTACCGGTAAAGATTTTGAGAATGATCCGATCAATGGCGAGAATATACGCGCTACAGAACTGGCATTAAAATCAAATACGTTTTTTACCACACAACTTGCAGGCGACCATAATTTACCAACGGCCAAAACCAAACTGCATTGGTATGGAAGCTTCAATATTCTTGATCAATACATACCTGATCAGAGACGTATACAGTATAACCAGAACGTAGTTGTACCGGGCTCTCCTTATTTATTATTGATATCTGCATCTAAGACATCACAAAGAAGCGGTAGCCGCTATTATGGATTCTTAAGTGATTATATCTATACAGGTGGTGGCGATGTTGCCAAAACATTTACCATGGGTGGATTGAATCAATCGGTTAAGCTGGGTTATATGCTGCAGGTAAAAGATCGTTTGTTTGATTCAAGACCTTTCTCTATTTATCTCCCATCAGATAATCCCTCATTGCGTTTGCTGACTGAAGATGTTGTGTTTAGTCCTGAAAATTTCGGAACAGGTTTCGATAATAAATTTGCTTTTAACGAGATCTTCGGTGATCAATACCGCTATGTAGCCAATACCATATTAAATGCAGGTTTCCTGCAATTCGATAACCAGTTCTCAAAAAAACTGCGTGCGACATGGGGACTGCGTTGGGAAAATTTTGACCAGGTGGTGGGAAGTATGAGAGAAAAAGATCCGCGCCATGTGCATACACAGGTAGATGATTTCCTTCCCGGTTTGAATCTTACCTATAAATCAAACGACAAAACAAATATCCGTTTATCAGGTTCACAAACTGTGATCAGGCCGGAGTTCCGTGAGTTGAGCCCGTTTGCTTTCTTTGATTTTGATCTGGGCGCTACTACCACGGGAAACAAAGCATTGATCCGTACCAAAGTAACCAATGCAGATCTGCGCTACGAATTGTATCCAAGAGCCGGTGAATTATTTACAGTGGGACTTTTCTATAAATATTTTGACAAGCCCATCGAACTATTTTTTAACCAGACAGGTGCAGGAAGTTCAAGCACTTTCAATTACATCAATGCAGATAAAGCATCAGGTTATGGAGTAGAAATGGAATTCAGAAAAAAACTGGATGTAATTGCAGATGGCTTACGCAACTTCACTTTGCAGGGTAATTTCTCTTATATCTATAACCGTGTAACCAGCGCCGGTACCAATCTCGACAGGCCTATGCAGGGACAGAGTCCTTATCTGGTTAATGCCACTTTGCAATACGATGTAGAAAAACTGGGATTGAATACAACCATATTGTTTAACCAGATCGGCCGACGCATTTTGTATGTAGGAAGTAGTGATTATCCACCGGTATGGGAAAATCCACGTCCATTACTTGATTTCCAGATCGCGAAAAAAGTGTTGAAAAGAAAAGGCGAATTGAAATTGAATGTATCAGACCTATTGAACCAGGTAGCTTATTACTATCACGACCTGGATAATAACGGAAAATTTGAAAAGGCTAGCGATGCCGTTTCCATTGCCCGTAAATATGGAACCAACGTAAGCATCTCTTTCTCTTATAATATTAAATAACAATAGAAAATTTATAAAAACGCGAATATGAAAAAGTTACTCATCCTGGTTGCATCGGTTGGTATGATCGCAAGCAGTTGCCGTAAGATCGAAGTAGATGGCGGTGGAACCGTTGTTACGCCACCACCTACCACTACAGAAAATACCATTCTGGAAGGAAGGATCATTACGAATCTTACCCTGAAAGCGGCTTACACGTATAAGTTACGTGGATTGGTATATGTTACCAGTGGTGCTATTCTTACCATAGAACCCGGTACCAGGATCGTAGGTGAGAACGGAAAGAATGGCGCATTGATCATTACCCGCGGCGCAAAGATCATTGCCGATGGAACTGCAGATAAACCGATCGTATTTACTTCAGAAGCTGCAACACCACAACGTGGTGACTGGGCTGGCGTGGTAATATTAGGACAGGCTCCCAATAACTCTTCTTATAATGGAGTAGATGGTATCGGTGAGATCGAAGGTGGTATCAATAACAGTGATGGATTAGGATTGTATGGTTTAGGTGCAACTTCTAACCTTGCTGATAACAGCGGTATCTTACGTTATGTGCGTATTGAGTATGCAGGTTATGCGTTCCTTCCGGATAAAGAAGTGAATGGTTTAACTTTCGGTGGTGTAGGCAACCAGACCGTTGTAGACTATGTACAGGTTTCTTATGCAAATGATGATTCATTTGAGTGGTTTGGTGGTTCTGTAAACTGTAAACACCTGATCTCTTACCGTACACTGGATGATGATTTTGATACGGATAATGGTTATAGCGGTAAAGTACAGTTTGGTATTTCTTTGCGTGATTCTTCCATCGCAGATATCTCAAAAAGTGAAGCTTTTGAAAGTGATAACGATGCGAATGGTTCTGACAGGTTAACTTTCCTGGCTACTATTCCGGTAAGCGCGAATAATCCTGTTGCCATCGTTCCTGTTAAAACAAGTGCGGTATTCAGTAACATGACTATACTCGGACCCAAAGCAACTGCAACTACCAATGGCAATAGTTTGTTCCTTGCAGCTGCGCAGATCCGCAGAAACAGCGAGATCAGTATTTTTAATTCCGTGTTTCTTGGTTGGTCAGGTGGTGCAGTAAACACTTTATTGATCGATGCAAGTAAAGGTACTGCTACGGATAAGAACCTGGATCCAACAGGCGGATTGAATTTTAGAAACAACATCATCGCGGGCAACGGTGCCGCAGGTGTTAACGCGGTTAGTTATGCTGCTGCAGTGCCCGCAACAGGTGCTACTACAGCCACTATTACTGCATGGGTTAATACAGCTGCCTATGGTAATACCATGGTGGCAAATAATGGAGATGTTGGGTTAGCGGCACCATTTAATTATACGGCTCCTGACTTTAATCCGTCAACAGGTGCAGCAGCGTCAACAGGTGCTGTATTTACAAGCGCAAAATTAACGACCAACACAAATGGTAAACCTGATTTTAGCGCAGTAGCTTATAAAGGAGCCTGTGCTGTAGGCGATACATGGTGGAAAACATGGACCTCTTATAAATAATTGATTATTTTATTTCGAGCCGCCTGCAGAAATGCAGGCGGCTTTTTTATAATAATTTTGCAGGGAACAACCGAAATGGTATGAAAATAAGGATAACACTTTTATTGCTATTGATGAATCTGATCTTCGCCTGTGGCACGCGGGAAGAAAAAAAATCAGAAGAACAGAAAGACACAACAGTTGCAAAAGCGGAAGTGGTTACACGACCGGTTCAATCTTTTATGAATGATTACAATGCACTGGAACAACTGTTCACCAATGATAACTGGTTACTGGCGGATAAGAAAGACAGCAGTTATTTTTATTTCAGCCGCTTAGGTAATTTCCAGGTGAACACTTATGAATACAAACTGATCAAAGGAGATTCTGCCAAAGTGAAAAATGGCGCGATACAAACATTGGGGAATAAGATTACATGGAATTTCAATAATCAAAAACTTTACCTGCTAAGTGCCAGCAATGTAAAAACAGCATGGTCGGTTGATGGATCTGATTCCACAGCCTATGAATTCATGCGTCTCGATAATAATTTTCTAAGGATCACTTACCCGGATAAGAAACAGGTAACGATGAAAAAAATGCTGCCGTTCAGTTTATTCCTCGTCCGCAGCCGTTATGATTTCACCAATGGAACCAGATATGCATTCGATACAACGCAATTCAATAAAAAGGGAAGATGATAATATTATCACGTTAAAAGAACAGTTCATAAATTACAAACTGTTCTCAAAATTATTAATTACTAACTACTAATTATTAATTCGCTCTGCGCTCACCAATTCTTCATCTGCTCCTTCACCACACGCTCATGATTATCTACCGGGTTCTCTTTCCATTTTGGATCATAGCTCACAAACCAGCTTAACCATAATGTTCTCGACAATCGCATGAGTACAGGTTGTAAGGCAAAGAGAAGTGTAAAAGAAACGGCCATCCAATAAAAGATCCGGTTATCATCAATTGAAAAAGTAACACCGATCAAAATTTTCCAGGCAACAAAAGTAGCCACAAGAACTGCGATGCTTAATGCATAACTAACATAGCCGGTGCCATAATAGAAACCCACTTCAATCTCAGTAGGCTGGCCACAGACCGGGCAGTGTTCATGCATTTCAATACTGTTCTTCTTATAAGCATTGTCCTTCACAAATAATTTACCCTCACGGCACCTGGGGCAACGATTGGTTAGCATGCTTACCAAATAACTTCTTTTCTTCGACTGCGGCATGGGTGGGAGGGTTGATTTGGGTGCAAAGGTACTTTAATCCATTGGCTTCCTTGAAATTTTAGGCAAGCAGGAATTTTCAGGAATCAACTGTGCCTCTGTGCACCGTGTGCAATTTTTTCTGACACCAAGGCACAAAGGCACGGTTTTGATTGCAGTTATGCGAGGATCTTTTCCATTTGCATACTCCTTGATCCCTTGATAAGGAAATGTGTTTGTTCAAAACCTTGTTGTATAAACCACTCTTTGGCTGCCGTTGAATCAGGGAAATAAGCAAATCCATGATCGATCTTTCCAAAATCACCCCCAACCAGAACCACATTTTCCCAGGAATACTTTTTTATGAGTGAGATGATATTCTTATGTTCTTCAATGCTTTCAATACCCAACTCCATCATGCCACCAAGCATTAATATTTTTTTGCCTGCCTGTAAGTGTGCAAAATTTTCGATGGCTGCTTTCATGCTGCTTGGGTTGGCATTGTAGGCATCTAAAATGATCGTGTTGGTTCCTTTCTGTAATAATTGTGAACGGCTGTTGGATGGCGCATAATTCTCAATAGCCGCTTTTATTTTTTCTTCAGGCACAGAAAAATATTTCCCGATCACAGCTGCGCAGAGAATATTGGGCAGATTATAATCGCCTACCAATTGCGTTTGTATGGATGACACATTTTGCAGTCCTGTTGTAATACCTACCTGCAGAAAAGGTTCATTCGATAAAATGTTCCCCTGTACAGATCCTTCTGATTGCCCGTATTTCACGATGTGCTTAATGTGTTTGCTCATATCCTGCAGGTAGTCATAATCTGCATAAACAAAAGCAGTGCCATTATGCGCGCTTAAAAAATCAAACAGCTCACCCTTGCCTTTTTTTACGCCTTCGATCCCGCCAAATCCTTCCAGGTGCGCTTTGCCACAGTTGGTGATCACACCATGTGTGGGTTGTGTATAAATACAATATCCTTCAATTTCTTTCTGGTGATTGGCGCCCATTTCTATTACTGCCATTTCTGCATCTGCACGAACGCTTAACAATGTTAGCGGTACACCTATATGATTATTCAGGTTGCCCTGTGTTGTGTAAGTTTTATAATGAGAGGAGAGAACTGCAAAGATCAGTTCCTTACTTGTTGTTTTACCATTGCTGCCGGTAATAGCGATAAAAGGAATCGTAAACTGTTCCCGATGATGTTTTGCAAGCAATTGCAAAGTTTCGAGTGTATCGCCTACTGTAATAATTCGTGTATCAGCCGTATCGATCTTTTCATCAACCACTGCATAAGCTGCACCCATTTCCAATGCCTGTAAGGCAAAACTGTTGCCGTTAAAATTGGGGCCCTTCAATGCAAAAAAAATATCGCCCTGTTTTATTTTCCGCGTATCTGTTTGAACGGAAGGGTGCTGAATGAATAGCTTATATAATTCCTGAATAACCATATACGAATTTAGCGAATTACGGATTGGCGAATTATTGAATTTAATAATCAGGGTACGTCACCCGTATTACTTAATTCGCGTAATCCGTAAATCCGTAATCCGCGAATTTTATCCATAAAAAAACCACCCCTTATGCAGGGATGGCTCTTTTGCTGTATTTCTACCTTTTCCTTTTATCGTTTGTTACGGCGTGGTGGGAAGAATGTTCCGTTCTGCGATTTCCGCGAAGTACCTTCAGCCGCACCAAAATGGCTCATCGCACATCTGAAACCCAATGTACTTGTGCTCAAGTCCTCTTCCAGATAACGACGTGAACCAGGCGCTAACCAATAGGCCCTGTCGTTCCAGCTTCCACCTTTGTAAACCTTTGATTTATCAGAGATCAGTGTAGTTACACCGTAACCATAAAAAACATTGCTTGTAGAGTCGCCATCAAGGTAATTGACTGCGTATGATTTCTGGTAGTTTCTCCTGTTGCGCAAAGCAGAATCTTCTTCAGCAACCATTTTGATACGACCTTTTTCATCTCTCAGGTTTCCTGCACCACCGGTCATATCTACTTTCTGGAAAACGTTACCACGATATGGATTGAAATCATCATCACCGGCATTTGTGATCGAGCGGTAAGTATCCGCTACCCACTCATTCACATTACCGCTCATGTTGTATATACCAAAGCCGTTAGGCATAAATGAATTTACTTCTGCAGGGATCGCCGCGTTATCATTCAAACCACCGGCCACACCCATGTTATCACCCGCACCACGTTTAAAGTTGGCTAAGAATGCACCCTGGAAAGCGCTTTTCTTGGTATAACGCATGTTATCAAATCCATCATTTTTCCAGGCATAGATCTGTTTGTTGGAAACTACTTCCTCTCCACGGGTTCCTTTTTTTGCTTTCTTTTGTGGATTCTGCATGATGTAACCATACGCTGCATATTCCCACTCAGCTTCTGTAGGCAATCGATAGTCACCAAAGGTATAACCGTCTTCAAGCTTTACCGTTGTTCTCGGCCTTCCCTGCGCATCTTTCAGAGGATTGCTTTTTGAAGTGGCTCCTCTTCCAGGTGTTGCCTGGTATTCGCCCATCAGGTAAGCTTTTGTATTAAAGTTGTCCTGTCCGGAACCATTCAGCTCTTTTTTGATCTGGTTTTTCGGATCAAGAAAACCTTTCTTCATCAACTCGCTTTCGTTTACACGGTCAGTGCGCCAGATACAATATTCAGTAGCCTGTTTCCAGCTTACACCTACCACAGGGTAATAATTGTAAGAAGGGTGACGGAAATAATATTCCACATAAGGCTCATTAAAAGCCAGCTCGCTTCTCCAAACCAGTGTATCCGGTTTTGCCTGGTCAACAACGGAATCCATACCCGCCTGTCCAAACACATTCTCGAGCCAGTATAAATATTCTTTGTAATGCACGTTGGCAACTTCAGTCTTATCGATAAAGAAGGAGTTCAGCGTAACACGGCGGGGAATATTGTTCCAGTCGCCCATTACATCTTCCTGTGCTGCACCCTGGGTAAAGGTACCACCCTGAACAAACACAAGCCCTGGAGCCGTTTGTACGTCTTTGGGTTTGGCAACAGTAAAGTTGCCCTGGTCCTTATCATTGTAATTCCAGCCTGTTGCGGTAGATTTCTCTTTCTTTTTCTTAAAGATGCTACAAGATGCTACAGAGCCGGCAACTGCCAGAAGCAATACCAAATTCCTGGAGGTTTTCAATAACTGCATTTTCAATAGATTGAGTAAAGTAGAGGTTTCTTCAAATATTGGTAAAGTTGGTATTAATCCATTGCGAATATAGAAGATTTCCGGTAATCAGCTAAACCCTAATTAGGCGCAGGTGTTAGCAAAAGCCTAATTTTAAATAAGATTCCGGGCCAGGGGCTTTTGCTGCCTCATTTAATTACGATCTTACTATAATATGAAGCTGTGGGGACCTTTTATTTGTTTATGGATGTTCTGTTCGGCGCAAACGCTTGCCCAGCGCAGTTATACCGCCAATTCGGTATTGGCAACCGGGAGTTGGTACAGGATCGGTGTTAAACAGGAAGGGGTTTATAAAGTAGATATGGCCCTATTAAACACTCTGGGTATTACTACAAGCAATCTTGGGTCGGCTACAATAAAATTGTATGGAAATGGAGGTGGAATGCTTGATGAAAACAATGCGATTCAACGTCCGGATGACCTGTTTGAAAACCCCATTGAGATGAACGATGGCGGCGATGGTCTTTTTAATGGGTCCGATTATTTTCTTTTCTATGCCCCGGGCCCGCACAGGTGGCTCAAGGACAGTGCAAACCAGTCGTTTAGTCACCAGAAGAACCGTTATTCCGATACTTCGTATTACTATATCACCATTGGTGGAACCGGGAAACGCATACCACTTCAATCCGCTGCCGGAACAGCAAACGTTACGGTAAACAGCTATAACGAACGGTATTTCTATGAAAACGACCTGGTGAACCTGGTTAACAGCGGAAAAGAATGGTATGGTGAAGAATTCAATACCAATCTGGGCGGAAACAGCACCCGCACTTTTACCATTGACTGGCCTGGATTGATCACGGGGCAGCCTATTACCCTGGTAAGCAGTTTCGCTGCCCGGAGTGTGGGTGCTGCCAGCAGTTTTTCTGCAAGGATCAACGGGCAGCAGGTACAAACGGCCAATATTCCGGGGGTAACAGGGTTTTTCCTGGATGCTTTTGCCACCGCTTCAACGCAACGCAGTAATGCATCGGTGGCACAAAGTTCTTTGGGGCTGGCATTTATTTATTCACCAACAGCAGGCGGGGCACAGGGCTGGCTGAACTGGTTTGAATTGCACGGAAGAAGAAACCTCTCAGTTACCGCAAATACAGCATTGTTTTTCAGGGATTGGCAGTCTGTGGCAGCAAACGCAATAGCGGGTTTTACGATCGCAAATAATGGTACTGCCCTTACTATTTGGGACATCACGGATCCGTTACAGCCGCTTAAAATGAATGCAGTAACCAATGCATCACAAACAAATTTCAGTAACGATGCATCGCGGTTAAGAGAGTATGCCGCTTTTACATTGGCGGGCTCCATTTCACCCATCGCAATAGGTAAGGTTACCAACCAGAACCTGCACAATTCTTCTACGGCCGACCTGCTCATTATCACACATTCTTCCCTGTTATCAGAAGCGCAAAGGCTTGCCCAGTTTCATTCGCAGCATGATGCCTATAAAACCGTTACCGTAACTGTTGACCAGGTTTACCAGGAGTTTTCGGGTGGTTCACCTGATCCGTGTGCGTTGCGCGATTTTGTGAAAATGTATTTTGATAAAGCAGGTGCTGATCAAAGTAAGCGGCCCAAGTATCTTTTATTATTCGGGAGTGCTTCTTATGATTACCGTAACCGAATCAGCAACAACAGCCATCTTGTACCGGGTTATGAAAGCGCTAATTCGCTGGAACCTTTACTGTCTTATACCTCTGATGATTTTTTTGGTTTGTTAGAGGACCTGGATGATATCAATCTGAATAACCCGGGTAGTACGATAGATATTGGTATTGGAAGAATACCTGCAAGAAATAATGCAGAAGCAAAAACAATGGTTGATAAGATCGTGCGCTACCATGATAAAGCAAGTCTTGGCGCCTGGCGCAACCAATCTGTTTTTGTTGCCGATGACCAGGACCAGAACCTTCATTTAACAGATGCGGAAACGGTTTCTGCAAACGCCAATGCTTCCAATCCATTATTAAATCAATACAAAATATATCTTGATGCCTTTCCGGTTGTAAGCAGCAGCGGTGGAGCCAGGTATCCTGCTGTAAATGATGCGATCGTAAACCAGGTATTCAATGGCTCGTTGATCTTTAATTACAGCGGACATGGGAGTTACCAGCGTTTGGCAGAAGAGTCCATTCTTACACAGGAAGAGTTGAACCGGTTAAAGAATCCCAATAAACTGCCACTGTTTATTACAGCCAGTTGCGATTTTGCTCCGCATGATGATCCTGCTAAAAATTCGCTGGGTGCAGGGATCTTAACGGGCAATCCAAATGGTGCCATTGCATTGTTAACCACAACACGTTTGGTATTTGCATACAGTAACCGGGTGATCAACGACAATTATTTGCAGATAGCGTTGAAACCTTTATCAAACGGGCAATACCTTACATTGGGAGAGTCGGTAAAACAGGCAAAAAATTTCACATCACTCAGTTCCGGAGATCTCCTGAATAACCGGAAATTCACCTTGCTTGGTGATCCTGCCATGCGCCTCGCCTTTCCTGAATTACGTCTCCAGTTAACGGGTATTAATGGCAGTCCGATAACCGGCTCAGACACATTGAGGGCGTTACAGAAATATACCTTTACAGGTATGGTTACGGATGGAGCAGGAAACCCTATCACTAATTTTAATGGAACGGTGTATCCAACTGTTTATGATAAAGCACAGGTAGTAAAAACATTGGGTAATGATCCCTCCAGCATCGTAACGGGTTTTAACCAGCAGTCGAGTGTTTTATACAAGGGAAATGCAACGGTTACGGATGGAAAATTCAGCTTTACTTTTATCGTTCCGAAAGACATCAATTACCAAACGGGCCGGGGACGTATCAGTCTGTATGCTGATAACGGTGTAACAGATGCCAATGGGGTAAATACTTCTTTTTATGTTGGTGGAACAGGCAATGCCATCGTTACAGATAATATCGGTCCGGTTATTAAGCCTTACCTGAATGATGATAAATTTATGAACGGCGGCATTACAAACGAAAACCCTGTTTTGCTTGTGAAACTGTACGATTCTTCCGGCATCAGCACTTCCGGAAACGGGATAGGGCATGATATTACGGCTGTGATCGATGGAATAGAAAGAAACATATTGGTACTGAATGATTTTTATACTGCCTACCAGGATAGCTACCAGCAGGGACAGGTATTGTTCCAGTTACCAACTTTATCGGAAGGAAAACACAGTATCCGGATCAAAGCATGGGATGTAGCTAATAACTCAAGCGAAGTAATACTGGAATTTGTGGTGGTAAAACAGGTAAGGCTTTCGATAGCGAACCTGCGCAATTTTCCGAATCCATTCAGCGTTTCCACTACTTTTTCCTTTGAACACAACCAGCCTGATACAGAACTGGATGTAAGCATTCTGATATACAATGAGGCAGGTGCCCTTGTAAAACGAATAAAAAAACTATTAAAAACAGCGGGAACCCGTAATTGCGAGGTAATTTGGAACGGTGATGACCAATCAGGTGCAAAACTGGCAAAAGGTATTTATATTTACAAAGTGATTGTTGTTGCAGGTGGCAGTAAAACTGAGAACACCCAACAATTGATTCTATTCTAAAAACGTCTGAATGGTTTGATCTCTACTCGTAATGGTTCTTTTCGTACTGTTTTATTAATATCATTGTATTACCGGTTGGTACCCCAAACGCCAATCTGAAACGACGCCGGCAGCTGAAAAATAGAAAAATTTCGTAATCTTTTCTAGATCGGCAAGCGGTTGAGGTAATTTAATGCTCTATTAGAACAGCCGTGAGCCATGAGCCAGAGCGTTTTGCTCATAGCTGTATTTGTATTAAACTTTAAAATCAAATCAATTTTGATGACTCCGATCGCGAAAAAAATGTTTACAGGGTTTGCGGCCATACTCTGCCTGGCAGGTTCAATACAGGCGCAGACCGAGCCTATCAATATTGTTTCAACTGCTGTTCCGTTTCTGCGGATCTCGCCTGATGCCCGTGCAGGTGGTATGGGCGATCTTGCCATTGCTACTTCTCCCGATGCCAATGCGCCTTTCTGGAACCTGGCCAAAGTGCCTTTCGCCAAAAAACGTTCAGCTATAGCATTAAATTACACACCATGGTTGAAAGATCTTGGTCTGACGGATGTTTACCTTGCGAGCCTCGCGGGTTATTACAAATTGGATGATCAAAGCGCGGTATCCAGCTCACTCCGTTATTTTAGTCTCGGTAATATCCAGTTAACTGATTATTCAGGTAATATCCTGAACACGGTAAAGCCCAGCGAATTTTCAATAGATGCAGGTTATTCAAGGTTGTTGAATGATAAACTCAGCATTGGCGTTGCGTTGCGCTATATTAACTCAAGACTGGTAGTAGGCGATGTAGGAACCGGCGTAGTTTACAAAGCAGGTAATTCAGTGGCAGGTGATGTTTCCCTGTTCTACCATGGTGTGGATGAGGGCGGCTCCGGGTTGAATTGGGGAGTAACGCTATCTAATCTTGGAAGTAAAATAGGATATACAAACGATTCAAAGAACAAGGATTTTATTCCTGCCAATCTTGGTATTGGTGCAACCTATACATCCGCTATCAATGAAAGCAATAAGATTACATTTGGTCTGGATATCAATAAATTATTAGTACCCACTGCACCTTCTGCAACGGGAACCTATTCCGTGGATTCTGCTAATCTTGAGGCATACCGCTCAACCAGTCTCATATCAAGCTGGTTCAAATCTTTCGGCGATGGTACCAACCAATTGAATTCCCTGCAGATGTCGCTGGGTGCGGAATATGCGTATAACGACCAGTTCTTTGTACGGGCCGGTTATTTTTACGAGAACAAGAACCGCGGTAACCGTAAATTCTTTTCAGTTGGTGCCGGTTTCAATATCGACCAGGTAAATATCAATTTCTCTTACCTTGTACCTTCGGGCAGCGGGGTAACCAGGAACCCGTTGTCGAATACCCTGCGTTTTGGAATTGTATTCAACATCAATGGTGCAGACGGGCAGTAGGAGATTAATTAATAATTAGTAGTTAATAATTATAGCCTCCTTACATTAAAATTAAAAACGAATAGTATAGTTTTAGCCATGATCTCCTTAGCAGGAATTATTAACTATTAACTACTAATTCTTAACTAACATCATGGGTTTACGAATCGGCTACGGTATAGACTTTCATCAATTGGTAACAGGACGCGACCTCTTCATTGGCGGAGTTAAGATCCCGCATGATAAGGGAGCATTGGGGCATAGCGATGCGGATGTATTACTTCATGCCATTTGCGACGCATTGCTGGGTGCCGCCTGTTTGGGCGATATTGGCGTCCATTTTCCCGATACTTCGCAGGAGTTCAAAAATATCGATAGCAAGATCCTGCTTGCCAAAACATTCGAGCTGATCAGGAAAGAAGGATATTCTATTATTAATATCGATTCCACACTTTGCCTGGAAGCACCCAAGATAAAACCTTATGTGGCACAGATGCAGGAAGTGATTGCAGGCATATTGTCTATTTCTGTAAAAGATATCTCCATCAAAGCCACTACCACTGAAACGATGGGTTTTGTTGGACGAAAAGAAGGATTGGTGGCACATGCAACCTGTCTGCTGCAATCCTGATATCCCCGGCTTATAGTTGAACAGACAATACCCGCTACATGATTTTCGTAGTGTAACAATCCTGAACCACAATAGAAACATAGGCACATAGTTGTAACACATAGTTCTTCTATGTGAAATCCTATGTTTCATGGGACTACCTGTCCACAAAGCTTTGGCAGGCGGGTGTGGTTCAAATCACCGAAAATTTGAAATGCATCCAATAAATATAATCGGCCCAAGTATATTAAAGTTAAATTTGGTTGGATTATAGTAGGCTCATTGTGAGTTAGATAGGCAGAGCCGTGTGTATATTGATTCTTTTTTCAATCACCGTTTTGTAGCATCAATTTTTAATGGATCGTACCACACTAAAAAAACTACTGTTTGTCCTTGATAGGCCCTTTAAAAGGAAAGCGGTCACCTTGCAGGGTTACCTGTTGATCGGTGTATTATTTGAATCATTGGGAATGGGCCTTATCATACCCCTGGTCGCGGTGATCATGAACCCCAAAGCCTCTGAACAGAATTTTTTTATCAGGAACCTGAAAAATGTAACCGGTGATGTTAGTAACCAGCAACTGGTTTTTATTGTTCTTGGCTGTTTTGTTCTCTTCTATATCATTAAAACCATTTTTCTTTCCTTTGTTGTCTGGAAACAATCTGAATTCACACAAGGGCTATCCCGTAATGTATCTACCCGTTTATATAAAGGATATTTACTTCAGCCGTACACTTTTTTCTTAGACAAAAATTCTGGAGTTCTGATGAAGAACGTTATCTCGGAAGTCAGTACATTCACGGGTTTTGTACAGTCCTTAATGTACCTGCAGACAGAGATCTCTGTATTGGTAGGCGTTGTGGCAACATTACTTTTTCTGCAACCGATGGGAGCCATAATCGTTTTTATTTTTGTAGGAGGAGTAAGCTACCTGCTTTTTAGTTTCTCCAAAAAGAAAGTAAGTGTTTGGGGAAGGAGTCGGCAACAGTATGATGCATTGCGAGCAAAGAATTTATCTCAGGGTTTAACAGGGATATCAGAATTAAAACTATTTCATAAAGAGAATTTCTTCCTTGATAAGTATGATGGGTTCAATAGATTTTTTTATGATTCGCAAAGAAAAGTTCAGTTCATTCAACAGGCACAACGGTTTTATGTTGAACTGGTTTTGATCATCAGTATTGTTCTTATCGCCTTAGTGGTAATCCTGCAGGGTAAAGAGATTGCATCCATTTTGCCTTCCTTGAGTTTATTTCTTTTTGCCTCTTTGCGTTTATTGCCTTCATCCAACAGGGTGATCGTAAACCTGCAGAGCATGCGGTTTACCAAACCAGCTATTGATCTTGTGCATAATGAATTCAGTGTATTTCGTGCTGAAGAAACCATTGCCCGCTCATCTAAGATCCATAAGATTCATTCGTTAATCAGTGTAAAAAATCTTGATTTTATCTATCCAACAGCTGCACAAAAAACATTGGACGCGATCGATCTTACTATTCCTGTCGGTTCGGTAACGGGTATCATTGGCCAAAGCGGGTCGGGTAAAACAACTTTGGTAAATATTCTTACAGGTCTGTTGAAAGCATCATCAGGTAAAATACTCATCGATGATCATGATGTTACACAATCAATACATGAGCTCCAGAAATTTATCGGTTATGTGCCCCAGCATATTTTCCTGATAGATGATACACTGAAAAGAAATATTGCCTTCGGTGTACATGATGAAGAGATTGATGAGACAAGATTGTCGAATGTGATAGCAGCGGCGCAATTAACTGCGGTTGTTGATCAGTTGCCGCATGGAACAGATTCGATCGTTGGTGAACGCGGGATTAAATTATCCGGTGGCCAGCGGCAAAGGGTCGGCATAGCCCGTGCGTTGTATAATCAACCCGAAATTCTAATCCTTGATGAAGGAACCAGTGCGCTGGATACGGAAACAGAAAATTATATTATGGAATCTGTTGCGCACCTGAAAGGAAAACATACCATTATACTTGTGGCACACAGGTATTCAACACTTCATTTTTGTGATATGGTTTATAAGATGCAGAACGGGAGGATTGTTAGTAAAGGGAAGCTGGAAGAGCTGGTTAATTAATGAAATATTTTACATCCTTTGGGAACACATTCATGCCGAGGACTCTGGAAAAGTATGATCCCAAAAGAGCGGGCATTTATTCCCGCGATTAAATGAAAAGATAGGTCATGTCTTTAAAATTCCAAAACATATGAAAAGAGCATTCGCACTAATTGGGGCAGGTGGTCATGCTAAAGTGATCATTGAGATCATAGAAGAAATGGGAGGAACGATTGAGATGATCAACGATACCATGAGTAAGATTACAATATTGTATGGTTATCCTGTAAAACAGGAGCTACCGGCAATCGACATTCCTGTTATTATTTCGGTGGGTAGTAACAAGATCCGTAAGAGGATTGCCTCAGAAATTACTAATGCATTTGGAACGGCCATTCATCCAAAAGCAAATTTATCGGGCAGGTGTAAAGTCAATGAAGGAACGGTTGTGATGGCCGGTGCCACGATCAATTCAGATGCCAAGATTGGTAAACATTGCATTATCAATATCAATGCATCGGTTGATCATGACTGTGTGATTGGTGATTTTGTTCACATTGCACCCGGCAGTTCTATCGCAGGGGGTGTTACGATAGGTGAAGGAACGCTGGTAGGGGTGGGCAGCAGTATTGTTCCGGGAACCCATATAGGTAAATGGGTAACAATTGGTGCGGGCATGGTTGTTCTCGAAGATGTACCTGATTATGCAGTGGTGGTGGGTGTTCCGGGAAATATCATCAAATTTAATCAAGAGTAAGCAATGATTAAGCAGAAGCAGAAGAAAACATTAATGGGCGCTTGAGGCTTATTACGTCAGTAAAAAATGAAACCGAGATCGCGAGGACTATGAAAAAGGCGATACCAGAATATTTGAGTAATAACTCATCTAAAAAACCTGGATCATATTGATAAGGTCTTAACGGCTTAATGATTATATAAAACTATTTGCCTATAACTCAGCTTTTCTGCATTTTGAACTTAACTTTGCACCTGTTTTCACAAAAAAAATATCCCAGTTGAATACACATAAGATCGCGGTTATTGGATTAGGATATGTAGGGTTACCGTTGGCCATTGCCTTTGCGGAAAAATACAGAGTAAAAGGATTTGATATCAACAAACAGCGAATAAGAGAGCTTGATAATGGTGATGACCATACGGGAGAAGCTGATGGTGACCGGATCACGGGTCTGTTAGCATTATATCGGGAAGACAGTACAACGCCTGGAATTTTTTTTACCAGTGATCCTAATGATTTAAAAGATTGTAACACTTACATTGTTACAGTTCCTACACCTGTAGATACATTCAATGTTCCCGATCTCACCTTACTGAAGAGAGCAACAAAAACAGTTGCGGCAACCCTGAAGAAAAATGACATAATTATTTATGAATCAACGGTATATCCCGGTTGTACAGAAGAAATAGCTGTTCCTATCCTGGAAGAATTCTCAGGGCTTCGTTTCAATATTGATTTTTATTGTGGTTACTCACCCGAACGTATCAATCCCGGAGATAAAAAGAGAACAATATCACAGATTCAAAAAATAACTTCCGGTTCAACACCAGACGCGGCAGTAAAAGTGGATAACCTATATGCCTCCATTATTACAGCAGGTACTTACCTGGCCCCATCCATCAAAATAGCTGAGGCCGCCAAAGTAATCGAAAATACACAGCGTGATATCAATATTGCTTTTGTAAATGAACTGTCGAAAATTTTTACACTGTTAGAAATTGATACGCAGGAAGTATTGAAAGCAGCGGCAACCAAATGGAATTTTCTGCCATTTCAGCCAGGCCTGGTAGGGGGGCATTGCATAGGCATTGATCCTTATTACCTGGCACACAAAGCGATGTCGGTTGGCTATCAACCGGGAATGATTTTAGCAGCGAGAAAGATCAATGACAGCATGGGGGAGTATGTTGCCGGCCAGGTAATTAAATTGATGACAAAAATGAAAGTGCTTGCTGCGGGAGCAGAAGTATTGATTATGGGGATCACTTTCAAGGAAAATTTTTCAGATGTGCGGAACAGCAGGGTAGTTGATATCGTAAAAGCGCTTAAAAATTACCACCTGGCGGTAACCATATTTGATCCATGGGCTTCTCCTGCCGATGTAAAAGAGGCATATGGGCTGGAAAGTGAAAATACATTGCCTGCTGCCAAAAAGTTCGCTGCTGTAATTGTTGCAGTTAATCATGCAAAATTTGCTGACATTGACTATTCATCAATTTTGCAGTCAGGGGGCGTACTTTTTGATGTAAAAGGCAATCTGACTAGCGGATTGGTAGATGCTAAATTATGAGCTTGAAATAGATGTTTTTAAGCTGTTTACTAGTACGTTTTTTTAATCTGCACAACCGATTAGTAAAAACCTTTATTTTGCAAAACTTTAAATACTGTTTAACTAATACTATATAATGAAGAAAGCGCTAATAACAGGTATTACTGGTCAAGATGGAGCATACCTGGCAGAATTACTATTGAAAAAAGGATATGAAGTACATGGAATCAAAAGACGAAGTTCGTTGTTCAATACGGGCAGGATCGATCATTTATATGAAGATCCACATGTTCCACATAAACATATGACGCTTCACTATGGCGATTTGACAGATTCTACCAACCTGATCCGCATAATACAGGAAGTACAGCCGGATGAGATCTATAACCTGGCAGCAATGAGCCATGTGCATGTTAGTTTTGAAACACCGGAATACACGGCTAATGCTGATGGAATTGGCACATTACGTATCCTCGAAGCGGTAAGATTATTGGGACTCACAAAGAAAACAAAAATTTACCAGGCCTCTACTTCCGAACTATATGGCCTTGTTCAGGCGGTTCCCCAAAGTGAAACGACTCCTTTTTATCCGAGATCTCCGTATGCAGTAGCCAAATTATACGCTTATTGGATAACGATTAATTATCGTGAAGCATACGGCATGTTTGCCTGCAATGGAATTTTGTTTAACCATGAATCACCGCTGCGGGGAGAAACTTTTGTAACAAGAAAGATCACACGTGCAGTGGCAAAGATTGCCTTAGGGTTGCAGGATACTTTGTACCTGGGTAACCTCGATGCCAAAAGAGATTGGGGACACGCTAAAGATTACGTAGAAGGAATGTGGCGTATTTTACAACAGGATAAGGCAGAAGATTTTGTTTTGGCTACAGGCATCACCACCATGATCAGGGATTTTGTGAAAATGGCTTTTGCGGAGGTGGGCATTCAACTTGCTTTTGAAGGGAAGAACGATAATGAAATTGCCAAGGTCGTTTCTGCTGAAGGAAAATATAAACTGCCTGTTGGAAAGACCGTAGTAAAAGTAGATCCTCGTTATTACCGCCCCACTGAAGTGGATCTTTTGATCGGCGATGCCACAAAAGCAAAAGAAAAACTTGGTTGGACCCCTACCTATACCTTAGCTGAAATGGTAACCGAAATGGTTGCATCGGATCTGAAAATATTTGAAAAGGACCAGTTTTTGAAACGCAGTGGGTTTGAAGTAAAAAACGAATTTGAATAATATGGACAGATCCTCTAAAATATATGTAGCTGGTCATCGGGGCATGGTAGGCAGCGCTATTGTAAGGCGGCTTGAAAAAGATGGCTACAATAATATTCTCGTAAGGACTTCTGCTGAACTTGACCTGCGTAACCAACAGGCAGTTACTGATTTTTTCGATAGCGAAAAACCTGATTATGTTTTCCTGGCTGCCGCTAAAGTAGGTGGCATAGTTGCGAATAATACTTACCGCGCGGATTTTATTTATGAAAACCTGATGATTGAAAGCAATATTATTCACGCTTCCTATCTAAATAAGGTGACTAAGTTATTGTTTTTGGGTTCTTCCTGTATTTATCCCAAGCTGGCTCCACAGCCTTTAAAAGAAGAATACATTTTATCCGGTTACCTGGAATATACCAATCAGCCTTATGCTATTGCAAAGATAGCGGGTATTGAATTATGCGATGCTTACCGGGTACAATACGGGTGTAATTTTATTTCGGCTATGCCTACTAATTTATATGGCCCTAATGATAATTACGATCTCGAAAAATCGCATGTATTGCCGGCGCTGCTCCGCAAGTTCATAACGGCCAAACAGAACAATGCGCCGGAAGTGGTTATATGGGGAACCGGTACGCCCAAGCGGGAATTTTTGCATGTAGATGACCTGGCTGGGGCCTGTATTTTTTTAATGGATACTTATCATGAAAAAGGGCTGATGAATATCGGCGTGGGGCAGGATATCACGATATCAGAACTAGCTGAACTGATTAAAAGAATAACCAACTACGAAGGCTGCATTACTTTCGATACAACTAAACCCGATGGCACCCCACGAAAATTGATTGATACGGGTAAATTAACAGCTTTGGGCTGGAGCGCCTCTATAGGGTTAGAAGAGGGGATTGAGAAAGTGTATAGAGATATCAAGGATACCGTATTTGAAGACAAGGGGTGAGCTGCAACCGGGTTCAAATTTTTTCAATAGTAATCTATGTATTCTGCAGCGATTGTTTTTCTAATATTTAAATCGAATTTTTATCCTGAGAAGTTATGAAGATAGCAGTAGTAGGCACAGGTTATGTAGGATTGGTAACTGGAACCTGTTTTGCAGAAACAGGTAATAAAGTAACCTGTATAGATATTGATAAAGATAAAATCGACAAACTTTCGAACGGAGAGATCACGATATATGAACCAGGTTTGGAAAAACTTTTTCTGCGTAACCTCAAAGAAGGACGTTTAAAATTTACAATGAGCCTTGCAGAAGGAATAGAAGATGCAGCGATCATCTTCCTTGCCTTACCGACACCTCCGGGCGAAGATGGTGCTGCAGACCTGCGTTATGTACTGGGTGTAGCGGCAGATGTGGGTAAGCTTATGACCGATTATAAAGTGATCGTTGATAAGAGCACAGTTCCGGTAGGCACTGCACAAAAAGTACATACTGCCATCGCTGCCAATTATAAAGGTGCATTTGATGTGGTGAGTAATCCTGAGTTTTTACGGGAAGGAGTAGCTGTGGATGATTTTATGAAGCCAGATAGGGTGGTGGTAGGCACGAATTCAGAAAGAGCCAGAAAGGCGATGAGTGACCTGTATGCCCCTTTTGTGCGGCAGGGTAATCCTGTCATTTTCATGGATGAGAGATCAGCAGAGTTAACGAAATATGCGGCCAATTCATTCCTCGCAACAAAAATCTCATTTATGAATGAGATAGCACAGTTATGTGAAAGGATGGGAGCTGATGTGGATATGGTAAGAAGGGGAATTGGAAGTGATGAAAGAATCGGTAAACGTTTTCTTTTTCCAGGCATAGGATACGGTGGTAGCTGCTTTCCGAAAGATGTTCAGGCATTGATCCGCTCATCCGAAGAAATAGACTATGATTTCAGGATATTGAAGGCAGTGGAAAATGTGAATGAAATGCAGAAGCTGCACCTGATCCCCAAGATCAAAGCTTATTTCAAAGATGATCTGAAAGGAAAGCATTTCGCACTGTGGGGGCTGGCCTTTAAACCGAATACAGACGACATCCGTGAAGCGCCGGCTTTAAATTTAATCGAGGCATTAACCGCGGAAGGTGCCACTATTGAGGCATTCGACCCCGAAGCGATGTCAAATGTGAAGAAAGTAATTGGCGATAAAATTACTTATGCAGTGAGCCAATACGATGCATTAACGAATGCTGATGCGTTAATCATCGCAACGGAATGGAGTGAGTTCCGTACCCCAGATTTTGAAATGATAAGCGCGCGTTTGAAACACAAAGCGATCTTCGATGGAAGAAACCTCTTCGACGTAAAATACATAAAGGAGCTTGGTTATCATTATGAAAGTGTAGGTAGACTATAAATTCTGCGAACGGATAATACCGTGGACTCATAGCAAAGCAGTGACCGTTTTACATTTCAATTTTCGGCATTTTTCTCAACATGGTATGGCTTTGACATGTAATGACGCTTTATCTTCTTTTGTGATAGAGGCATTATTAAAACCGGGCTGCTGCATGAATCTCGTATCATATTGCCGTGCCAATGAATGGGAAACGGGTTGAAAGAGGTTTTTTCTCTGCAATATTTAAAGAAGATGAGGGTCAATCAAAACTATAATGTCGCGGCTCTGGCGTTTACATATAACGGCTGCTTTAGGTGCACGAGACAGGTTTGTCATTGCACCGGTTAAAATACCTGAATAAAACATTAGCATAATTTTTTTTTAATAATATTATGATCTAATATTGCTACTCAATATTGAGTCATTTTACTGCATCATTATGTGACTCAGGATAGCGAAGCCGTCCCAATTCCACAATAAATAAATCCAATTTTGTTACCAGACAGTTTTTTTTCAGGTAAGATCCGTGTCAAATTATTGACAAAGCTACTGTTGAATCCTGCCGGTAAAGTATATCTACGCGGGTTGGAGCGCGATCTGGGTGTAAGTAGCAATACGGTACGGCTGGAGTTGAATAAACTTTCAGAAATACGCCTGATCGAGTTGCAGGAAGAAGATGCTCATGCCAAAGTAAAGCATTATGCAGTTAATACCCAACACCCTCTTTTTGCCTCCTTGCGTGGCATTATCCTGCAGTATGTTGGTTTAGATCAGATTGCAGAACAAGTCATATCCAAGCTTGGAAACGTAAACAAAGTATATCTCACAGGTGATCTCGCCCAGGGTAAGAATTCAAGCTTTGTAGACCTTGTCATAGTCGGCGATGTAGATAAAGCATATTTATATAAACTGATTGAAAAGGCAGAACTGCTGATTAACAAAAAAATACGTGTGGGGTTGTTTTCTGCCAATGAATTCAAAGAAGAGCATTTGAAGGACTTGGGGGTGATAATCAATTTGATGGAAGCGTAAGGGAAAGGAACTGGAGCGACCTGTAATTCGCAGCCGTCTACCCCAAACCCGAAATTCCCTACCTGGTTTTAAAATTAATTAACTCAAACAGTCTCTTAAAATAAACTTTGATAAAGATCAAAAGTTATCTTACAAAATATTTATTCCAATATGCATAAACGATATCTCATAAAAGGCATTTTCCTATCGCTTTGTTTGTTTTTTAGTAGCCAGGCATTGCAGGCGCAAGACTTGTTAAAAGGAAGGGATCTCAGCCAGGTAAAAGCAGATCAACTCAGTGATGCAGATATTGCAAAACTAAAAGCGCAATTAAACGGCGCCGGAATGACGATTGACCAGGCCGAACAAATAGCTTTATCCAAAGGGATGTCATCCGCCGAATTTACTAAATTGAAACAACGGTTGGCTGTAACAGGCACCAATAATAACTCGGGAACAGGAAAATTGAAGTCGGGAACAGATAATTCATCAGCAACGCGTACAAACAATAGCTCCGATTCTTTAGATAAAGAAACGTATGGCGAAAAACCACCGAGGCCACTGATAAATCCCCTGATCTTCGGTTCTGAATTGTACACCTCAGTTTCGCCCGGTTTTGAGCCTAACATGAAACTGGCAACCCCTTTAAATTATGTACTGGGGCCCGATGACCAGTTACAGGTTTCCGTATATGGGGTACAGGAATATACGGGTGAACTCCGCGTATCTGCCGAGGGAAGTGTCTCTATTCCTAATGTTGGTCAGATAAAAGTGGCGGGTATGACGATAGAAGCGGCCACTCAAAAACTGCGTTCGGTAATGGGCAATTCTGTTTATCGAACGCTTATGTCCGGGGCCAGTAAACTATCGGTTACGCTTGGAAATATCCGTACCATCAGAGTAACGGTTATCGGCAGCAGCCGACCGGCCAATTATAACCTGTCTTCCTTATCTACTGTTTTCAATGCATTGTATGTTGCCGGCGGACCCTCTGCTTTTGGCAGTTTCAGGGAAATCGAATTATGGCGTAATGATAAAATGGAAAGAAAGATAGACCTGTATCGACTGATGCTGACTGGTAATCAATCAGATAATGTTGGTTTAAAGGATAATGATGTAATCCGCATACCTGCTTATAAAACACGTGTTGAGTTACAGGGTCAGGTAAAGCGGCCAGGTATTTTTGAAGTGTTGCCGGGTGAAAGCTTTACAGATATCCTTGGATTTGCTTCGGGTTTTACTGATACTGCTTACCGGGCATCTGTAAAAGTATACCAGTTGAGCGACAAAGAACGGAAAGTTCAGGATCTGGAGTCAACTGCTTATACCACTTATCATCCGCAAAGCGGCGATGTTTTTATTGCTTCCAAACTATTGAACCGTTTTCAAAACCGGGTACGCATAACAGGAGCGGTATTCAGACCGGATGTTTACCAGTTGACACCGGGTTTAAGAGTAGCGGATCTGATCAGGAAAGCTGATGGATTAAAAGAAGATGCCTTTACAGGCAGAGGGCAGATCATCCGTTTACAGGAGGATTTGTCGAGATCTATTGTGTCGTTTGATGTAAAAAAAGCATTGGCCGGCGACGCATCCAATAATGATTTGCTCCGAAGGGAGGATGAGGTGCTCATCAGTTCTGTATTGGACCTGCGCGATTCTTTTAGGATTACGATCCAGGGTGAAGTGCGTCTGCCTGGTCAATATGAATATGCGGATGGCCTTACTTTAAAGGACCTGATCCTGCAGGCCGGTGGATTTACTGATGCAGCATTCAAACATATAGAAATAGCCCGTCTTATTAAAAGAGATAGTATCGGAGCCATGGATACCAGGGCCAATACTATTATTGGCATCGATATTTATAATGAACTGGGTGCTGGTTTTGAAAATATCTCCCTGATGCCTTTTGATGTGGTCACTATTAGGCGCAAATCGGGTTATATCCTGCCACAATCTGTTATGGTAACCGGCCAGGTACAATACCCCGGATCTTATGTATTAAGCAACCTGAATGAAAGGGTAAGCGATGTTTTGAAAAGAGCAGGCGGCTATATTCCCGATGCTTATCCCGAAGGCGCTTACCTGAAAAGATATACAAGCGACCAGGATAGACAAAGGGCTGAAGACGTAGCTAAAAAAATTGAAAAAACAGCCCGGGCGAAAGACAGCACAAGTATCATGCAAATTAATGAAGAAATTATGCGGGATTTTGACCGGATACCTCTCGACTTAGTTGGCATAACAAAAAATCCTGGCTCCAACGAGGACTTGGTTTTAAAAGCAAGAGATGAATTGTTTATTCCCCAGTTTACAGGCGGGGTAAAGATCAGCGGGGCAGTTTTAATTGCTACCCAAGTGCCCTTTAAACCAGACAATTCTTTTAAGGATTATATCAACGATGCGGGAGGATATGCCGCAGACGCTGCAAAGAGCAAGGCAATTGTAGTATACGCAAATGGCAAGGCATCGCCGATCAAACATTTTCTATTTTTTAAATTTTACCCGAAAGTGCTACCGGGAAGCGAAATAGTAGTGAATAAAAGAGTTGCCAAAAAGCCTTTAACAACAGTGGAATTTATTGGATTATCGAGTGCGCTGGCGAGTTTGGCCGGCCTGGTGATTGCCTTATTGCGATAGAAAAGCAAGTGCTAAGGTTAGAATTTAGTATAACCTGCGTGCCAAAAAAAACGGGAAAAAAGGAAGATAGTAATGGCGGGACAATTTGGATTGGCAGTGCTTTAACGAGTCTAGCTTGTATAATAATTACAATCTTAAGACGATACTTTTTCAACACTGATAAATGTTAAAATAGCATCAGCGAAACAAATAAATAGAAATTTCAAAATGACTGAATTGCAAGTTCCGCAACCTGTTGTAAAGGATGACGAAATGAGTTTTAGAGTAGTGGTGTTAGAAATATATGGGTGGCTCCATTATCTAAAAACTAAATGGAAAATTATTTTCATAGTGGGAATCATTGGAGCAATTCTGGGCTTTGGGTATGCTTTTTTTCGCAAGCCCATTTATACTGCTACCCTGACCTTTGCTTTAGAGGATGATAAACCAGGTGGGGGGATGACTGGCGCATTGAGTTTAGCAAGCTCTTTTGGGCTTGATTTGGGAACTGGTGCCGGAGGTGCTTTTAGTGGGGCAAACCTAATAGAATTGATGAAAAGCAGACGATTGATTGAACAGACCTTATTAAAGCCAGTAACTGTTGAGGGAAAGTCTATCAGTTTAGCCGAGTTGTATATTAAGTTTAATGGGTTAAGAGAAAAATGGCAAAAGCCTGGGTTGAGTCAAGAATTACAAATACTACCTGATGCTAATAGGAGTAAATTTTCATTGCAACAAGATAGTGTTTTAGCGATTATTTATTCTGATATAATTAAAAAGCATTTAACTGTTGAACAGAGAGATAAAAAAGTATCAATTATCAATATTGACGTGAAAACAGAGAATGAGATCTTCTCTAAGAATTTTGCTGAAACCTTGGCAAAAGAAGTTTCTGATTTTTACATTGATACCAAGAGCAGGAAAGCCAAATTAAATGTTGATATTCTGGAAAAACAAGCCGATTCCATCCGAGCTGAATTAAATAGTGCCATTAGAGGAGTGGCTATTGCCAATGATAATACATATAATTTAAATCCTGCATTGAATGTTAAAAGGACAACTTCCACACGCAGGCAAGTAGATGTACAGGCAAATACTGCTATTTTGACAGAATTGGTTAAAAACTTGGAATTGGCTCGAGTAACTTTAAGAAAGGAAACACCTTTGATTCAGGTGATCGATTACCCAATATTTCCTTTGCAAAAACAAAAGACCAACAATTTGAAAACATTATTACTAGGAGGTTTACTAGGAGTTTTTTTCGCAGTGTTGTTTATTACGGGAAATAGATTATGGACAACTTTAATGAATAGGGGATAAATATCAAGTAACCCGCAAGAAAGAGAAATAAATTATATTCGATCTTGTAAACTACTATCTCCAAACTGTAATAACAGTACAACTTAGATCTGAAGACACTAATGGTTTAATAAAATATGAATCCATAAATTGATAAAATATTTATATTATAATCGGATACTGCCGATTATCAAGAATAATATAGTTAAGAATATACTTTGGTTGTCTTTTGATCGTCTTTTCAAAATGGGTATTGGGCTAATTGTTGGAATCTGGATGGCCAGATATTTGGGGCCAACGGAATTAGGAAAGCTTAATTATTTAATGGCATACATAGCAATAATTGCTTCAATATCTACACTTGGCATGGACAATTTTTTAGTAAAGGAATTGTCGCAGCATCCTGAAAAAAAACACGAAATGTTGGGAACAGGATTGTTTATGCGTTTGGGTGTGGTCATAACTTTATTAATAGTCCCGTTATGTATCTTTAGCTTCTTAAAACTTCCAAGTGAGTATTTTAAAATATATCTACTACTCTCTTTAACTGTTTTGTTTTCGCCATTGGATTTAATTGATGTTTATTATCAATCTATATTAAAATCACGATATACAGTTTTATCTAAAAACATTGCCTATTTCATTGGAGCTTTACTTAAAATATATTTAATCCTCTTTAAGAAAAGCCTTATTTATTTTGCATTGGTCCTAGGGCTGGAAGGACTATTCGCAATGATTTTTTTATTGTATAAGTATCAAAAGGAAAAAAATATTTTTATTTGGAAATATAAAAATTATCAGGCTCTTTATTTATTGAAAAAGTGTTGGCCCTTAATGTTGGCAAGTATAGTTGTCACATTGTATATGAAAGTCGATCAAATTATGTTAGGTGCCATGAAAGGGGTACGGGAAGTAGGAGAATTTAGCGCGGCAGTGAAAATTTCGGAAATGTTCTTTTTTATTCCGATTGCAATTTCGACTAGTTTTCTTCCTGAGCTGGCTAGATTATACAAAGAAGTATCCATGACAGAGTATCTTCGAAAAATTCAATTTTTTTTTGATGTGATATTTATAACTGCAATTATAATTGCGGTGCCTGTTTCCTTGTTTGCCAATTTTTTTGTTCATACACTTTACGGTAATGCATATACACAAACCGGAACCATTCTGATAATTCATATTTGGTCATTAATTCCTGTATTTATGGGATTGGCATCAAGTCAATTTCTAATTGTTGAAAATCTTGAAAAAATTGCTTTTTATAGAACAGCGTTAGGATTAATCGTTAATATTGCACTTAATTGTATTTTTATTCCCCGTTTTGGGGGTATCGGGGCGGCTTATGCAACATTAATCTCTTATTTCGTGGCTACTTTTTTCTTAATAATGCTTTTCAAAAGGACTCGTATTCTTTTTCGCTATCAGTTTAGAAGTTTTTTAGCCCCCGTAAATTTCTTAATACAAATCAGGAAACGCAAAAAATTAAATGACAACTAAAATATAATGAAAAGTACAATGTTTAGCAGGATAAAAAATGCAATTAAAAAGAATATAATTAACCCTGCAGGGATGTTTTTTGTTAAAAGCTTAAAGATTCTGCCAGAGTATGAGATATTCGAAAAGACTTACGGCCATAGAAATTCTGTATTTCAAAAGCAAAGTGTTAATCCTCAGGGTGAAATACCATGGTTTACATATCCCTCTTTAGATTACATCTCTCAACTTAACTTAACTGATAAGGTCATATTTGAATGGGGGTCTGGAAACTCTTCTTTATATTTTTCTAAATTGTGTAAGAATATAATAAGTGTTGAGGACGATGAGAATTGGTATAATACCGTTAGCAAAAATCAGAAAGATAATCAAAAATTGGTTTTGCATAAAGATGCAACATCATATATAAAAAGTATTCATGATTATAATTGTAAATTTGATATTATCATAGTAGATGGAAAATATAGAGCAGAGTGTGCATCTGAGGCCATCCAATGTTTAGCTGAAAATGGAATGATTATTTTAGACAACTCTGATTGGTATAAAAACACATCTAAATTTCTTAGAAGCCAAAATTTAATTGAAATTGATTTTCATGGATTAGGTCCTATAAATAATTATACTTGGACAACTTCTTTCTTTTTGACACGATCATTTAATTTCGACCCAATAGACCAGCAACCAAAATCATTGCCATTTTCGGTCAAAAATATTGAAGATTAAATACTACAATCAGATGCTAGACATTATATATAAAATATTAAAAAAAGTATCCTCAAAACGTAAATATTCCGGCGAATATTTCTCACAGGAAGGAGAGGATATCATTCTTGAAAGATTGTTTCAAGGTAAGAAAGAAGGTTACTATATTGATATTGGTGCTCATCATCCTATGCGATTCTCTAATACGTATAAGTTTTATTTAATGGGATGGGAAGGAATCAATGTAGATGCAATGCCTGGAAGCATGAAGTTATTTGATAGACTTAGACCTAGAGATAAAAATCTGGAAATGCCTTTGTCAGACACAAAAGAAAGTTTGAATTATTTCATTTTTAATGAAAAAGCACTTAATACCTTTAGTGAAAGTGAGGCTAATAAAAAAGATAATGTCAATGGGTTTCGAATTGTTGATGTAATCAAAATGGAAACCTTTACTTTGAAAGATTTGTTAGATCAAAATCTTGCGAAAGATCAAAATATTGATTTCTTATCAATTGATATAGAAGGATACGATTTTAAAGTTTTAAACTCGAATGATTGGGAAAAATTTCGACCCACCATTGTCTTAGTTGAAGAATTAGATAGTGATATTGAAAATTCTTTCAAAGGCGAACTCTATTTATTAATGCATAAAAACGATTATAGACTAATTGCCCGTACATTCAACACATCATTCTACAAAGATGTACGTATAGATAGGGGGTAATATAAAATTTTTCATTTCAAATATCTTTCTTTGAGTTTAGCGCCTATCATATTATTTGTTTATAATAGACTTAGTCATACAAATCAAACAATTGAATTCCTTAAAAAAAATCATTTAGCAGAGGAGAGCAATTTGATTATTTTTTCAGATGGAGAAAAAAATATACAAAGCAAAGAAGCTGTTCTCAATGTTAGAAAATTAATCAACAATATTGTTGGATTTAAAACCATTAAAATTATAGAAAGAGAAAAAAACTTGGGATTAGCTTGCTCAATCATAGATGGTGTTTCATCCGTTATCAATGATTACGGAAAGGCAATAATAATGGAAGATGACTTAATAACCAGCCCTTATTTTTTGACATTTATGAATAACACTTTAAATGAGTATGAAGGAGATACTAAAGTTGGCTCAGTTTCAGGATATTCTTTTTTAAATAAATCTGAAATTCCGGCTGATTTCAACGGTGATACTTATTTATCTTTTAGACATAGCAGTTGGGGATGGGGAACTTGGAAGCGTGTGTGGAATGAAATAGATTGGAATGTTAATGATTTTGTTGATTTTAAAAAATCACGTAAGGCTCAGCAATTATTTAATCTTGGTGGTAATGATTTAACGGAAATGCTCAAAATGCAAATGAAAGGTGAGCTGGATTCCTGGTCGATTAGATTTGATTATAATTGTTATAAAAAAAATCTTTTATCCGTTTTGCCAAAATATTCATTAGTTCGAAATATTGGATTTGATGGAACTGGTGTTCATTCTGAAGTTACTTCAAAATATGATATTGACTTGGATGATTCATTCGCAAAGCAAATAAGGTTTAAAAATGCAGAAAATCATTTGAATATTAATCAAGCTATAAAAAATAAATTTAATCTTAGTTTACAAAAAAAACTAATTAATAATTTGTATAGATTAAAAAAGAAAATCTATGGAAGAAAGAAAAATTAAATTAATGAAATACTCTTTTTTTCACGAGAGTAAAGTTAAAGATCAATTAATAGAGTTCTTGCGTAATGCAGATCGCTTAAGTATGTGGGACGAATGTTCGAAATTTGAAAAAGAGTTTTCGAGTTTTCAAAATAGAAAATTTAGTACACTTGTTAATAGTGGATCTTCCGCCAATCTCGCATTATTACAGGCAATGCTTAATTTGGGACTCTTAAAGAAAGGTGATAAAGTAGCATTTACTGCACTTACTTGGGCGACTAATGTTATGCCTATTTTGCAATTGGGTCTTGTACCCGTTCCTGTTGATATAGAAATCACGACACTTAATTCTAGCAACAAACTTTTTAAGGAGGCAATTGAGAAATCAAATGATGAGATAAAAGCTTTTTTTATTACGAATGTCTTAGGTTTTTGTGATGATATTGATGAAATCGCATCAACCTGTAAGGAAAAAAAGATTATTCTGATTGAAGATAATTGTGAATCATTAGGCACGGTCTATAAATCCAAAAAACTAGGTAATTATGGATTAGCGTCAACTTTTTCATTTTTTGTTGGACACCACCTCTCTGCTATTGAAGGTGGGGCTATTTGTACAGATGATGAAGAATTAAACAATATGTTGATAATGGTAAGGGCTCATGGATGGGACAGGAACTTATCACCTGAAGGACAAAAAAAGCTTCGAAGTGAACATGAAATTGACCCTTTCTATGATCAATATACATTTTACGAGTTAGCGTATAATTTACGACCAACAGAAATTACAGGTTTCTTGGCTTCAAAGCAATTGTTGTATGTCGAAGAAATTATTAACAAAAGAGCTGCTAATTTTTCTTTACTTCACGAAGCCGCTCTACATAATCCAAATATTATCCATTTAGAAGTAGGACATCTTTCTCAAATATCAAATTTTGCATTTCCGGTAGTTTTTAGGGAGCAGGAGTCATTTGAGAAATATAAAACCGTTTTTTTAAAGAGAGGAATTGAGATTAGGCCTATTGTTGGTGGCAATATGGTTTGCCAGCCTTTTTATAAGAAATATTGTGATTCTTCTAGTTATGATATTATAAATGCTCAAATTGTACATCAAAATGGATTTTACTTACCCAATAATCCAGACTTGGATGCTGATGAAATAAATCTGTTAAAAAATTTACTAAAGGAAAATTTTTAATAATCATGAGCAGTGTTCGAACAAAAGAAGATTTTGATAAGTTCTTTGTAGAAAATAATGGAGACCCCTGGGGATATCAGACAAAGTATGTTAAAGAAAGGCTAGATAAATCTATAAAATTTATTCAAAAAAGCGTTTCAAGAGAATATACTGGCGTAATCATTGAATTTGGAAGTTATGAAGGCTCATTTACGACAAGGTTAATTGCAAATTTTCCTTCATCTACAATTGTAGCTGTGGATATTTCAGAAGTAGCACATTCCCAAAATTTAGCTAAAAATGGAATTTCTAAAAATGTGACTTTTTTTTGTGAGGACATGCTTAAGTTCGATTTCCGCACTCATCTTAATAAGTCTGAATCAATTTTTCTTTTATTGGAATGTCTGTATTATTTAAGCGATTCTGAGAGAGAAAAAATGGTTCAAACAATTCATGAAAATGCAGTGTCTAATAAAACGCTCTTTATCTCTTCTCCAATGGTTGGGGGTAAATATTTTTCTGAAAAAGACCTGATTTCTTTACTTGAGAAGTACAATTATAAAAAAACTGATTTTGCGATTTTAAATTCCAAAGTATATAGATTTTCTTTATTAAACCAAATTGTTAGCATCATGGGACAATACAGTAAATTGATAAGAAAAAAATATGCAAATCAAATAATATTCAAATTTGAAAAAAAATAAAATGATTATACAAATTCAACCCTGGATTGATGACAGTGAGATGCACGAATTAATGAAAGTTGTTCAGTCAACTTTTGTAACAGAAGCGTCTTTGACAAAAGAATTTGAGCAAATGACCCGTGATCTTACAAAAGCTAAACATGCTATTGCAGTTGCAAATGGGACACTTGGACTTTTCTGTGCATTAAAAGCTTTAGGGATTGGAATTGGTGACGAGGTAATTGTTCCAGATCTGACTTTTATTGCGAGTGCGAATGCTATAATTATGGCAGGCGCAAAACCAGTATTTTGCGACGTTGAAATAAATACTTTATGTATAGACATAGAGAAAGCAAAAAGCAAAGTAACAGCAAATACTAAAGCCATTATGCCTGTTCATCTATATGGACAAAGTGCTGATATGGTCAAAGTATTAAATTTTGCTAAGGAAAATAATTTGAAAGTCATTGAAGATGCTGCTCAAGGAGTAGGAGTTTTATTTGAAGGAAAACATGTAGGGACCTTTGGTGATATTGGTATTTTATCCTACTACGGTAATAAAACGATTACCACTGGCGAAGGTGGGATAATTCTTACCAACGATGATGAGCTGGCCAAAATTTGTTATCGTCTAAAAAATCATGGACGCGACACGAAGGGCACATTTATCCACGAGCATATTGGGTTTAATTTCTCGTTCACTGAAATGCAAGCTGCATTGGGTGTGTCGCAAATGAAAAAATTGAATGCTATTATCACAAGGAAATTAGAGATTCAAAATAAATATGCCGAAAATCTGGCAAATATTGACGGATTCAAAATGCTATATTCAGACCCGAGAGTTACGCCAGTCTATTGGTTCACTTCTTTTTGGGTTGACGATTTAGAAGGATTAACAACCTATTTAACGGAGAATAAAATACAAACGAGAAGATTTTTTTACCCTTTACATCTTCAACCCTGTTATCAGGATCCTAAACTTGAGTTGCAATTCAATAAAGATGAATTCCCTGTGTCTACTTTAGCTTATCAGCATGGCCTTTCCTTACCGTCTTCTTATTTATTGAAAGACGAGGAACAGGAGTTTGTTATAAATAAAATAAAAGATTTTTATGCGAATAGGAATTGACTGTATAAATACAGATCCTAAATATGCAGGTGGAGTGAATACTTTTACTTTTGGATTATTGGATGGATTTTCAAATGCTACGACGACACATACTTTTATCCTTTTTGTAACAAAGGCAAATAAAAGTATGTTTGAGAAGTATAAAAATAATCCTCGATTTAAGCTTATTTGCGTTCAAATTAAGCAAAATCTATTTCACAAGGCCCTGCGATTGACCGCCTTGTTTCTGCAAAATCAATTTATCTGGGAAAAAATTATAAATTTCATAGGAAAGGATTCTGTAAAATGCATCAATGTAAATTGTGATGTATTATACTCTGCTAATACAGTCTTAAGCAGTTATAATTTCAATGTACCCACTTTACTGTCAATGCATGACATCCAACAATTTCATTACCCAGAGTTCTTCACAAAGAGAGAATTATTATTTCGTAATCTAATGTATAAGGCTAGTGCAAGGAATGTAACATTTTTGCAAGCAAGCAGTGAGTTTATTAAACATGATCTATTATCCCATTTTGATAATCTTTCGAAGGAACAAATAACAGTAATAAGAGAAGGTGTTGATATACCAGTATTTCAAAAGAAAATGATCCTTGATAAAGATCCTCAGACCCTGCCAGAACTTCCAGATCGCTTTTTATTTTTTCCAGCACAATTGTGGAAGCATAAAAATCATATTACGGTACTAAAAGCATTGAATGTTTTAAAAGAGAGAGGTTTAGAAATTCCGCTAATAATGACTGGAGCGAAATATTCTGCATTTCATGAAATTAATGAGTATATCGAGGTTCATAAGTTGACTTCGGTACAATATTTAGGAAAAGTATCATTTCCAGACCTCATTTACTTATATCAAAAAGCCCATTTCTTTATTACTGCAGTATTATATGAATCAAGTAGTTTACCAATCTTAGAAGCAGCAGCTTCTGGAGTCCCAATATTTGCTTCGGAAACTCCACCAAATATTGAAATGAGTTCGAATATAAGAATGACGCTATTTAACCCATACGATTTTGAAGAACTAGCCAATGCGATTGAATCATTGTGGGATAATAATGAAATTCGGAAAATGCAAATTAGAGAAAATGAAAAAAATGTCAAATTCTATCATTGGGATAATATTGCATTAGATTATATAAAATTTTTAGAAGAAAAAATAGCATAAATGCTAGATTCTAATTCTTTTAAGTGCATACTTAAAAATACAAACCTTTTTGCTTTTGACTTAATTCTACAGGACCAGAATGATAAGATTTTATTGGGGTTAAGAAGGAATAAACCAGCTAAAAATTTTTGGTTTGTACCTGGGGGGAGAGTATATAAAAATGAAGCATTAATTGATGGATTAAAGAGAATTCTTATAAATGAAACAGGACTAACCATTGAAGATATTTTTAATGTCCGAATACATGGCCTCTATGATCATTTATATCCTGATAATTTTTTTGAAGATGCTTCATTTAATACACACTATATTATCTGTTGTTTAAAAGCCGATATTAAAAGTGGCAAATGCATCAAAAAAGATGAACAACACACTGGATTGAGTTTTTTTTCCCCCGAGCAAATACAAACTGATAATACTATTCATCAGTTTACAAAAAATTATTTTCTTGATAAACCTGACAATAGATTCCCTTTTTTTTGATTTTAATGATAACTTAGATCTTTACCTAAATACGCGGAATTAATAACTAAAGCAATTGAAAATAGAAAGCAATGTATATTTTCAATTGCTTTTATTGTATAACATACATTTGTAAAAACTAGAAATAGGATGTATTGTATCAATAAGAGATCGGTAAGAAAAATCATAGTACAATCAGATATTGTTTAGGTGGAGAAGTTATTACAGACTGTTTCGGAGTATTGAAAAGAGTAAGGAAAGAAGCCTCCGGTGCTAGTTTGCTAGAACACTACTTAATGATATAACGCAATTTAATTATTTCAAAAACTTCTTAACACTGTTTATGACTTATTTGATAACTGGGGGGGCTGGTTTTATAGGAACGCATTTATGTCGACACTTGCTAAACGAAGGGCACAACGTTAAAATTTTGGATTGTTTTAACACTCAAATTCATGGTGATCAAAAAAAACTCCCTTCAGATGTTAGTAAAGATGTCGAATTATTTACAGGCGATATTCGTGATCGTGAGTTGTTGATAAAAGCCATTGCAAAAACAAATGGAATCATTCATCTTGCTGCAGAGACAGGAACAGGGCAATCTATGTATGAAATTGATCGCTATTTCAGTGTCAATGTTCAAGGCACAGCTGTCCTACTTGATATTCTTCAGAATCACGAAATCTCTAAGTCAATTGAAACTATTGTTGTAGCGTCTAGTCGTGCAATATATGGTGAAGGTGCATATAAGTGTATGGTACATGGAACAATTTACCCTGATTCGAGGAATTCAATTGATCTTGCGATGGGGAAGTTTGATCCAGGTTGTCCTTTTTGTACCTGCTCAATTAAAGTGATACCAACAAATGAAATAGCCCCATTTAAACCAATGTCAGTTTATGGCCTTACAAAACAGGTACAGGAACAGGCTATATTAATGTTTGCACGTACAAGAGATATTAATGGTATTGCACTTAGGTATCAGAATGTGTATGGACCAGGGCAATCTTTAAAAAATCCATATACAGGTATTCTTGCTGTGTTTTCAACGCTTGCTAAACGGGGACAGGATATCGAGGTATATGAAGATGGCCAAGAATCAAGAGACTTTGTTTATATTGATGATGTTATTAATGCGACAGTAAGTGCTTTGAAACATAAAGAAAAATTTGTTGGGGGTATTAATGTTGGGTCAGGTGAGGCTACAAAAATTGAAACAGTTGCTGAAGAAATAAATAGCTTTTTTGGAAAAAAATCTTCCATTTTTACCTCAGGAGCTTTTCGAATAGGAGATATCCGACATAATGTTGCTGATCTTAGCCTTGCTAAAGACGTTCTTAGGTTTGAGCCAAAAACTCATTTTAGAGAAGGTGTTAGTAAATTCCTTCAATGGGCAGAGAATGAAACTTACGTAGAGAACATATCTTACAGTAACTCTGTAAATGAATTAACTATACGAGGATTAATGGGACAAGCAAAGATAAAAAAATATGAATAGTCTAATTGGTTTATTGAAAGCTGATTTGCTAAGATTATTTTTGCCTAATGAGACGCCAAAGAAACTTCGGTTATGGCTTAAAATATTGCATCCAAGATTTATCCCAGTTCTCTTTATAAGATTGGCATATTCATCTAATCGGTATATTCTTACCCGGCCATTATCTTTCATTTTATCTTTCTTGAATGTATTTCTGTTTGGAATAGAAGTTACTCCAAAATGTAAGATCGGTGGTGGATTATTTTTGCCACACACAGTTGGGACAGTTATCGGTGCTTTCGAAATTGGTCAAAATGTAACAATATTCCAAGGAGTTACTATTGGAGCGAAGTTTGCTGATATAAGCTATGATGCGACATCCAGACCAGTTATTTGTGATGGTGTAGTGATTGGTGCAGGCGCTAAAATTCTAGGATCAATAAAAATAAATTCCAATGCAGTGATATCAGCTAACTCTTTAGTAACTACTTCTGTTGATGAAGGCGCTATGATGATAGGAGTTCCTGCTATTAAAAAGGTTAGAAATGAAGAATAACACTTTAAATGGGAAAAGGATATTATTCATTGGCCCTAAAACGTTTAATTACCATAACGAAATCATTTCGGCTCTAAATGAAATGGGAGCGGATGTTACATTTTGTAGTGATAAACCCTTCAAAAATTTATTTCTAATAGCTTTATTAAGACTAAAACCTAAATGGGTTTGGTTTATTGCAAATAGGATCTATGTGTCATGGTTAGAAAAGAATGCACCTGCAGAATGTGATATAGTTTTTGTTATAAAAGGAGAAGGAATATCACCCCAAATTCTCAACATACTAAAAGGTAGATATAAAAATGCTTTTTTTGTATTATACCTCTGGGATAGTATTTCCAATGTTAGAAATGTGGAAGAAAAATTTCCCTATTTCAATCATATATTCAGTTTTGATCCGGAAGATTGTAAGCAGTATGGTAATTTAAAATATAGACCTCTTTTTTTTCTTGAAAAATACTATAAAAAAAATACAAGTATAGGAAATGGAATTTTTTTTATTGGAACATTGAACGGTGATAGGTCTAAAGTAATTTCTAAGCTAAGTAAATCACTTAATAATAAGCAGGTACTTGATTTTTCACTTTTCGTTAGAAGTAGAGTAGAACTCTTTATAAGAAAATTGTTCGATCATTCCCTTAATAATAATAAATCTATTAAATTATTGAAAGAACCTATGTCTATCGATGAGATTAATCAACGTATAGATAATTGTACTGCAGTCTTGGATATTGAGCATGCTAAACAAAAGGGGCTTACGATGAGAACATTTGAAGTATTGGCTTCACGTAAGAAGCTAATAACAACAAACAAAACTATTATTGATCATGACTTTTACGATTCTTCAAATATTTTTATTTTAGATAGGGAGAAGCCAGTCATTCCTAATCATTTTTTTGATCTACCAAACAATGAACTACCCCACTTTTTTATCGATAGATATTCTATTAAAGGATGGATAAGTGAAATATTGGGTTGACCTTTACAATTAAAGACACGTTTACTAACATTAATTACTAATGTAATGTAAATTTTTTTTAAATGGAATGAATGACTCAAATAAAAAATCGATTATAAATGTATAAAGTATCAATAATTATTCCTCTAAAAGAATGGGAATCTGAAAAACTAATACTCCTTATTAACTCAATACAATTATTTTCGAACAAGTACAATATTGAAATAGTTTTAATTTATAGTGGTGATAGTCCATCCAATCTCTTCGACCTTCATAATATCAAAACGGAAAATTTAAAAATATTTTATTCTGAACCCAAAGGAATTTATAATGCTTTCAATTTTGGATTGAGTAAAGCTTCGGGTGAATGGATAATGTTCTTTGGAGGGGATGATTTGGTGTTACCAAGTTTCGGCTATATCTTATCTAATATTTATTCTGGGAACTTGAATTGCGATGTTCTTGTTTGCAACGTTGTTTTTGGGAAAAGTGGTTTGTTTAAGCCATTTAAAAATAGGTATGGATTAATTTTTCGAAACTGGTGCCAGCAGGGCGTTATTTATAACAAAAAAGTATTTGTAGATAATAAATTTGACGAGAAATATCCTATTCAGGCAGATCACAAATTTAATATTGAAATCTCTGCGAACAGTAATTTTAAAATCAGGTATTACGATACTATCATTGCATATTTTAGTACAGATGGCATATCACAAAATAGTATAGATAGTAATTTTTGGGAGAATATGCCAAAAATTATAAGTAAAAATTTTGGATCCTTTTGGGGCTTTATATGTCTGGTAAGGAGAAACATAGGAATGTTAATCAGGAAAATCAGAAAAATAATTTGATAATTAGTTGTGAAGTAATTATTAATTTCTAAACTAAACGATACTCTTACCTAAATTAGATAACATGACTAAAACGGCCGGATTAACTATTTGTTCTTTTAATTATATTCCAAAAGCATTGGTGCTTTTGGAATCATATCATTCCTTCCATCCGGATCATTCATTATTTATTTTAATTGTTGATAAAAAGAGACCAGATTTCACATTTTCTGCAGCTTACATTAATATAATTTGGGTACAAGACTTGGTTGTGGAAAATTTTTATAAGTATGCTTTCTGTTTTGATGTTATAGAATTGAATACGAATGTTAAACCTATGGCAATGAAGCATTTGCTAAAGGAGCATACAAAAGTCATTTATTTAGATCCGGATATTCAAATATTTTCACGACTAGATTTAGTTATAGAAGAACTAAATAGTGCAAGTATTGTTATTACACCACATAGCTATACACCAATTCTCGATGGATATAAACCAGATGATGCAGATCTTCTTAGGTTTGGGGCATACAATTTAGGATTTATAGGAGTGTCTAAATGTGATGAAGCCGACCTTTTTTTAGATTGGTGGTCAGACAGATGTTTAAATTTGGGGTATTATGAACCTCACGCGGGATTAGCAGTTGATCAAAAATGGATGGATTTGGCGCCAGCTTTTTTTCCAGGGTTAAAGATTCTTAGAAATGTAGGGCTGAATGTTGCATTTTGGAATCTTCATGAACGCCAGTTATCCAAAATTGACAACAGTTGGTTTGTCAATAAAAATACCCCACTAGTATTTTTTCACTTTAGTTCGTTTAATGTTACTTCGCCTGAGGCCATTGCTTACAAACAGACGCGTTACGCTTCTGGAAGTAGGCCAGATTTTGTATTGCTTTCAAAAACGTATTCTGAACAATTGATCAAATTTGGATCAGAGAAGTATGAAAAGGAAAAATACGGATTTGACTATTTCGATGATGGTATTTACATTAACCCTACCCTTCGGAGATTTTATTCAATTTTAGAAGGAGAATTTTTTAGCGAGGAGAATCCTTTTTTAGCGACAAGTAAAATTAGAAAATTTGCCTTAAAAAATCACCTGCTTAAATTGAATCGAGATAGCCCTAAGCGTCTTACATTTAAAGATTTAGATAAATTTGGAAGGCAGGAAACTTTTTTTTTATGGGGCCTCAAATTTTGCCTGGCAATACTAGGGCCCAATCGGTACTATGCACTGATGAGGTATATGGCACATATTTCGTCAATAAGAAATCAACGAAAACTTTTTTAGTTGATTTATACCTTTATTAAGTGATTTCATGGTAGGGTATTTTGCAGTATAATAAATCAGAAAGAAAATGATGTCGATATATGAAAAATTAAATACAACAAACGACTAAGATATTAGAATATGAATCCAGTTGAATATATTATACAAATATTGGATAATCCTCAACTTTTTATACTGTTTCCGTTTGTCCTTTTTTTTTTATTACTTATAAATAAAATAATTTTTAAAAGGGCGATTAACGGTCTTTTAATGTTAGTCTTTACTTCGGCGATTGTTTTCTCAATTATTTTTGATTTTTATTTAAATAAACAAATTGATGGCTATAAACTAATATTTTTTGGAATTTCAGAGGGCTTGATTTACTTCTTTGTTATTTTCTTATATAAGAGAATTATAACCTCATTAGATAAAAAAAAGATATTTAAAATACTAGAAATTTTAAATGACCGACTTTTTAGCTTAATTATTTTCATCCTTTTAATACAAATTGTAGTCAATCTTATAAATGTGGACTGGGGTGGATCAAGTAGGATCGCATTTCAGCAGAACAGGTGGTATTCAATTGTGAGAATGTTTGCACAGTTAACTAACCCTGTTGTTGCAATGTTGATTTTTTTTAATGCTCGTGGAAAAGAGATAAAAAAAACCTTTTGGCTACTTTTCTTGGTCATTTGTTTATTTATAACTTCGGGAAGTAAATCTGGGTTTGTTTTCTATTTAATAGAATATTATTTAATTTATAGAGATATTGTATTTGATGATAGAAAAATTAGCAAAAATAAATCGGCCTCAATAATTAGTATAGTTGTGATAGCCGCTTTTTTTAATTTCTACCTATTAGGAGTTGACTACGCCAAAATATTCGAACGATTAGTGCATTACGCAGAAGCAACAATAATGGTTTACCCCGCTTCTGATCCATGTGTAGCTTGCAAAGGTCAGTCTTTAATTTCTTTAATACACAGGGGGGTAGGCAGAATAATTAATGATCCTTCTTCTGTTGATATTAATACTTTATTTGGGTTTTCACTATCAGCAGAATTTTATGGAGAAAACACATTTACAGGTCCTAATGCTAGAATAGGATCTTATGCACTTTGTGCTTTTCCTGGAGGTAGAATTGTAATTTTATATTGCGTTTTAATGATTTTTTTAGGATTTAATTTTCTTTTGCTTAAAATTTCAAAATTAGAAGCAAATTTTATTTATATATCAGCGATTTTATTAGTTTTCCATGCCATTCAACATTTTATTTTTGATTATAATGCAGCTATGGCTGATCTTAGCTTAATTATTTTAGTGCTATTTTTTTTAATTTGTAAATTTGTAGTGAAACGAAGAATATTTACAAAAAGTGGCAACCCTTATCTCTCAGAAATTTAACTAAGTTGTATTCCCCTCTCAAACCCCATCATTTTAATTCATCAAGGATAATGACTTTAGCCTGATAAAAACAAAACTATCCAGAAGGTAGATGAGATGTATCGGTTTTGTGCGGGAAGTCACGGTTGACTATAAGGATGTTTGAAATTTGAAAGACGAATAAATTATTTGAAAGTAGCTTAAGGTTTATTAATTTGATTTAAAAATGAATACTGACACATTTATATTAAGTTTTTTAAAAAGAGAGTATAGCTTTTTTTACAATGATATTCAGAAAAATAGTAAGCAACTGTCTGATCAGATAGCAGGAAAGAATATCATAGTTATTGGTGGAGCAGGAACAATCGGTTTTTCTTTTATAAAGGCTGCTTTGCAATTCAAGCCTGCTAAATTAGTCGTTGTTGATATTAATGAGAATGGTTTAACAGAAATCACCCGCGACCTTCGTAGCACTACTGATCAGTTTATACCTCAAGATTTTTATACATATCCCTTGTCTTTTGATAATCCTGCATTTAGCAAGCTATTCAAAGCTCATGGTCCTTTTGATATTGTTGCTAATTTTGCAGCTCATAAGCATGTACGCAGCGAAAAGGATATTTATTCCATAGAGGCACTGCTGGAAAATAACTTGATAAAGGCTAACGGTTTATTGAAACTATTAAGTCAATATCCACCAAAACATTTTTTTTGTGTGTCAACAGATAAAGCGGCTAACCCTGTAAATATTATGGGTGCCAGTAAAAAAATGATGGAGGATATGATACTGGCTTATTCTTCCAGGTTTAAAGTTTCTACTGCACGCTTTGCGAATGTGGCTTTTTCTAATGGTAGCCTATTAGATGGTTTTTTGCGGCGTATAGAAAAAAAACAGCCTTTATCCTGCCCTTCAGATGTAACACGTTTTTTTGTGTCCCCTCAGGAAGCAGGTGAAATCTGTTTAATGGCTTGTATACTTGGGAATAGTGCAGAAATATTTTTCCCTAAACTGGAGATGCAAAAAGACCTGATCAATTTTGTAGATTTTGTTGCACCACTTCTGAAAGAATTTGGGTATGAACCATTGATTTGCCAAACAGAGTGGGAAGCGCGAAATAGTATGCACAAGATAAAAGAAGGAAAATACCCGGTGTATTTGTTTAAGACGGATACTTCCGGAGAGAAATTATATGAAGAATTTTACACTGATGAAGAAGCGTATAAACTGAATAAGTTTGAAGCTTTAGGGGTAATTGAGAAAAAGCCACCTTATGAGATAGCAGCATTTGATACGATTATCAATGAATTAGAACATCTTTTGGCAAAAGAAGAAACTGTTAAATCAGATATTGTAAGCTGGTTACATAAATATATCCCGGAATTTGAACATGTAGAAACCGGATTAAGCTTGGATAAAAAAATGTAAAGACCTTATGTATAAAATAGTAAAACGTTTTTTTGACATCGTATTTGCTTTATTAATTATTGGAATATTAGCCCCCTTTTTTTTAATACTATGTGTCTTATTAAAATTTACAGGGGAAGGATATGTTTTTTATCGCCAAAAAAGAATTGGGTTTAGGAACCAAAGTTTTGATATTATCAAGTTCGCCACAATGCTTAAAGACAGTCCGAATATGGGAACAGGACTGATTACTTTACGCAAGGACAGTCGGGTGACACCGTTGGGCAGATTTCTACGGATGTCCAAATTGAATGAATTGCCCCAAATATTTAATGTTTTAAAAGGAGATATGAGTTTTGTAGGTCCCAGACCCTTGGTAGATAAAACTTTTGAACCTTATTCGGCGTATGTAAAATCTAATATCTATACTGTGAAACCGGGAATAACCGGGATTGGTTCAGTTGTATTTCGTGATGAAGAAAAACTTATGTCGGAATGTGAAGGAGATCCGAGGGTTTTTTATAATACGGTGATCGCCCAATATAAAGGCGAGCTTGAAATGTGGTATTTACGTAATCAATCTTTCAAAACAGATATTTTTATATTATTCCTTACTGTCTGGCAAATTGTATTTTCAGAGTCAAGGCTCGTGAATACAATATTTAAAACATTACCTGTTTATGAGTTGGGCACTAAGAAGTAAAAGGGTAAGAAGAAATAGTATTCTTTCTAAAAAAACTTGGGTTTATTATAATATTGCGCAATCCATCAAACTAACCTACTCACTCCGAAGCCAAGCTGACCTACCTTTTTGTTAACGAAGATTTGAATCTTCAGAGTTCGAATATTTAGTGATCATGCATGTGATGTATGCATTTTCTTACACGCCGCGCATTACAAATTTACAAACAGCATCACATTTCCTTCACATTAACCGCTTTTCAGTTTATTCTCCTAATTATTCAATTCATTAATTGCAATTGAACGAGATGCTATTTTAATTGATCCGTATGCGTAAATAGGTTCGCTGTTGACCACCTAATATTAATCGTAAATGGATTAATAATCTTCTTTAAGTAGATCAGTTTGGATCGGTTTACTATGGTCAATTTGAACCGGTCAAGGCAGTAACGTCTAACCCGGAATAGCGATCAATGCAATCGGATTTTGCATTTGAGGATGGTATCTATCTTTTTTGTTCAAGCGACAAATCAGTTTTCTCATGTATGGGTAAAACTTCAGCCTGTTTTTTCTCATTTTTTGAAAGGTTCCAAAAAAGAAAATTGATCATAATCGCAAGGAATATCAGGAAGCTGATAAGTTGAGCGTTACCTATACTTTGCAGTAAATAAGCAGCAGCGATAAATAATGCGTTGGTGGCGACTAAAATAAGTGTTGTTTGAATATGTGTAAAGCCCATATTAATAAAGCGGTGATGCAGGTGATTGCTATCTGCCACAAAAGGTGATCGACCCCTGAGAACGCGAAACATAAAAACTCTTACGGTATCAACAACCGGAATGATAATAGTTGCAAGGGCTATAGCAGGTGCAGCAATAAAAAAACTATTATGTATCTTATTTAATTCTACAAACCTGACCAAAAAAACAGCCAGCATAAACCCTACAAAAAGCGAACCTGTATCACCCATAAAGGTTTTAGCCGGAGTAATATTATAATATAAAAAACCAATTAGAGAACCGGAAAAAGCAATTGCCAATAAACAATCTCCCTGGTTCCCCATCAGGTAAAAGCAAATGGCAAATGTTATACTGGCAAGTAATCCAAGAGAACCCGCAAGACCGTCAATGCCATCAATCAGATTGATGGCATTATAAATGAAAATATTTATCAGGATTGTAATTAATATGCTTAATGGGTAGCTGATTTCACCGATGCCTAAAAGGCCGTGAAAACTTGTGAGCCTGATATCTCCCAAAAATGCAATGATGCCAGCGGCAGCAATTTGTGCCAGAAATTTCTTTGTAGGGCCTAGTCCAACAAGGTCATCTTTTAATCCAATCGCAAAAATAATTAAGCTTGCGGCAACAAAACTATTAAAGTAGGGAAGAATATTAGTTGGGATAACTAGGGCAATTGCAAAAAGAAATGCGCAATAAATGCCTACTCCCCCAAGATTTGGAGTTTTATAAATATGTATTTTCCGTTCCTCTGAAGGTTCATCAAACAAATGCTTCTCTCTCGCAACTGAAATAACAGACCGAATGCAAATCATTGTCCCCAATAAAGCGGTTAGAAACAAAATTATAGCGATAATCAACATACTATAAAATATTATGGTTTAACTGTACGTCACCACTGGGGATAGTGTAGTAAGCAGGATCAAAAGTATAAAAAAAGAATAAGATTAACTATAATAAGATGCCTGTTTATACAAAAGCAACATTTAAATTCGCTTAAATCAGAAAATGCTCCAGTTTTGCCTCTTACATTATTACTTTCGCACCTATTACAAATGGCAAATGGTCCAATACAGGTATAACACTAAAGAAATATGAAATGGAAGTTTGCCAATAATACCAGCCAGCAATCAATGGCCCATCAATTCCGTTTCAAACGGTTTCTCTTCTTTCGTTCCTTGCTGGAAAGATTGCCAAGACCCGTTTCTATCCTCGATATCGGGGGTACGCAGGATTACTGGAACATGATGGGTTTTTCTGATAGCAGCGTGAAGATCACGTTACTTAACCTGGAAGTACAACCCGTATCCGGGGATTCTTTTGTAAGTGTAAAAGGGAATGCCACCGATCTGTCTGGCTATGCTGACCAGTCATTTGATATCGTCTACTCAAACTCGGTTATCGAACATCTTTTTACAAGAAAGGCGCAGGAAAAAATGGCAAACGAGGTAAGCAGGGTGGGAAAATACTATTTTGTCCAGACTCCTAATTATTACTTTCCCATAGAACCACACTGGGTTTTCCCTTTTTTCCAGTTCCTGCCGATACGATCCCGCCTTTGGCTAACCCGGCATTTTAACCTGGGGCATATCGGGCGCATTACAGATAGAATAGCAGCCGAAAAGCAGGTGCGGGAAATACAATTACTTACAGGAGATGAAATGCAAAACCTTTTCCCTGATGCAAGCCTGTATCATGAAAAAATTCTTCTTTTTACTAAATCTATCGTGGCTTACCGGTTTCCATAACCATCCCTTGTCTGAAACTGAAGCATATTTCTTTACTATATTTGATGCTTGAGTGTTTGTATGATCAGGATTCATTATGCCGTTTTCGGAGTCTCGGTTATGATCTACCAGTCATTGGTATGCTTTTTTGGGAAACTCCGGTTAATGTTCTAAAATAACAATCTTCATGAAGACTTATTGTCGATATATCTTACTAACAGGTAAGCTGTTTCTTTTGTTAGGGTGGCATAGCGCTATGTGCCAAACTGTTTTTGTAGGGGAGCCTGGATTTGACGATGCATTACGAATATTACAATTGCAGGGCAAAATAGATCGTAATATCTCCTTTACAGCGAAACCTTTTTTTTATGGAAATAATTTGACGAGAAAAGACTTTCACCAGTTGATAGATAGTAACGATTCCTATACCCCTCCGGTACAGTTTTTCGCCGGAAAAAAAGGTAAACTGGAAATATTACCCGCTATAGCAGGAGTTAAATTCAATAGTCATCACCCTTACGGTTGGAATGATGCCGGAATGTTATCTGCAAAAGGCCTACAGACTTCGGTTAGTGCCGGAGTATACGCTTCATTGGGGCCCTTAAGCATTCAATTGCAACCCGAGTATGTATATAGTGTAAATCCCAACTTTGAACATAATGCCTCGTATGGGGCTCCCACAGAAGGTGCATTTAGCCGTTTGTATGGTGGGCAATCCAGTGTGCGGTTAAATGTATCAGGTGTATCATTGGGTCTTTCAACGGAAAACCTGTGGTGGGGTCCCGGAATGTATAGTTCCTTGCTTATGAGCAATAATGCACCGGGTTTCCTTCATCTCAGTTTTAACACGGTTAGACCGGTTAAAACACCCATCGGCAGTTTTGAATGGCAACTGATAGCTGGCCGGTTAAATGAAGATACAACCCGGTTGTTTGAGAATTTCCACATGAGACCGGCAATAGGCGCATTAAATGACTGGCGTTACCTGAATGGCATGGTAATAACCTATCAACCTAAATGGATACCGGGTTTGTTTTTGGGAGTTACCAGATTTTTTCAATGGTATGAAAAAGATTTTGATTTACAAACCCCGGCTTTTTTTGGAAAGTATATCCCTGTTTTGGGAGATGTGTTCAAATCAGATTTAAAGGTTGAAGATGCAAAAGACAGGGACCAAGCGCTAAGTATATTTACCAGGTGGCTGTTTCCTAATAATCATGCAGAATTATATTTCGAATATGGATACAATGATCATCCTACTAATAGCAGGGATTTGATTATTAATCCTGAACATTCTGCTGCCTATATAGTAGGCGCAAGAAAAATGGTTCCGCTGGAAAAGGATAAATGGCTTGATTTTACGGCCGAAGTAACGCAATTGGCACAAACAACAGACTATTTGGTCCGGAATGCGGGAAACTGGTATGATCATGGAATTGTTCATCAGGGATATACAAACCAAAATCAAATATTAGGTGCAGGGAGTGGTTTTGGTAACAATGTACAAACAATAAGCAGCTCTTTCTTAAACGGGTGGAATAAAATAGGGGTTAGATTTCAAAGGATACAACATGACCCACATGCATTACCCGAGCCTTCCGTTCCTGCATTGGGTTTGCGTAAAAACAAATGGAACGATATGGCAATCGGATTTTTTGGCCAGTTAAGATCTCACAGGCTTATTATCAATGCGGATATTCAGTTTGTGAATTCAAAAAACTATGCATGGGACAGTGAAAACAGGTTTAATTTTTATGGATTATTAAACTTTACTTATTTATGGTAATCGTTAAAAAAATATTTTATTTTTTTATTTTAACTGGGTTACATACTACTGCCTGGGGCCAGCATGGTTTTTTGCAACAAATTGCTTTATCAGATACTGGCAGGGTACAGCAATTAACAGATACCGGCTTGCAAATGGGTGTATCCTTTTGTTTAAGACCCATACGGCCTTTTTTTGCAGAGAAAAAATCCAGGGACATTACCGCAAGGTTTACCCATGTTTCATATACTCTTCAAAACAATTCAAAATTGCCATTGGGAGACAATGATGAAAGCTTTTTCCCTTCTGTGGGCTTCCAACAAAGAATAACCGTTGGTGCAATAGCTCAGGTTGATGGGTTCATGTTAAAACTGCAACCTGAATTTGTAACAGCAGCAAACCAGGAACCTACCCCCTTTCAATGGCCATTGCCTACCGGTAATTTCTGGGCCAATATCTACCAGTATATCAATAACAAAATAGATATGTATAGCCGTTTTGGCACGAAACCCATTACTCAATTGTTTCCGGGCCAATCCAGTATCAGTTATACTTATCAATCGGTTTCAGCCGGGCTATCAACTGAAAATATCTGGTGGGGACCCGGCTTACGGAATTCATTGGTAATGACTAACAATGCCCCGGGCTTTGCGCATCTTACAGTCAATACGGTAAAACCCATTATTACCCCGATCGGCAGCTTCGAAGGGCAGGTTATTTTAGGGAGATTGGACAGCGCCGGGTTTGAATCTCCTGATAATGTGATCATGAGGAATATATGGCCGGATGGTATTGCTAAGAAGTCTGCAGATACAAGAATGATAGCGGGTATTATGATGGTTTGGCAACCCAAATGGATCAAAAACCTGTACCTGGGATTTGCCAGTACGTCTAACTTTTATTCAGGTTCGGAGAATGCAAATGCAAATGATGCAATAGGTCTTCTGAGTAAGAATAAAAGAGCAGCTAAATTAGGCTCCTTGTTTTTTCGCTATGCCATGCCTGAAGAACATGCGGAATTCTATTTTGAATATGGCAGGGCAGACAAGCCTGCTTCGATATTCAATATTTTTGAAGACACCATCCCGACAGGCTATGTGGCCGGGGTCCGGAAATTGCTGAAGACAGGTACAAAAGATAGCTATATTGAATTGGCTGCGGAAATCACGCAATTGAGATTGCCTGATCCCAGTTTGATATTCGATAGTAATAACCCATTCAATGCACCTAAAACAAATAGCTGGTACACACATAACTATGTAGCACAAGGCTACACCAATCGCGGACAATTAATGGGTGCCGCTATCGGCCCGGGAAGTAATAGCCAGACGATTAATGTTAGCTGGATAAATGGACTGAAAAAAATAGGTATACAGTTTGAAAGAGTACTGCATAACAATGATTTTTATTATTATAACTATTTTAATGGAACGATTGATGCCGGTTATAAGAACAAACACTGGACAGATCTATCGATCGGTTTACACGGCCGTTGGGATTATAAAGATTTTGTTTTTGCGCTCTTCGCCAATTATACAAGTGCATTGAATTATCGTTGGGTTAAACTGGACGGCTCCTGGCAGGAGCCTTCATTGCTCTCCGACAAACAGAATACCCAGATCGTTTTTTCCCTGCAATACAAACTGGGTAAATGAGTACCCGGAAAAACATTCTTTATAACGGTTTGTTGTCCGTTAGCCAGGTGATTTTTCCAATGATAACCTTTCCGTATGCAACCCGTATATTGGGCCCGGAAAAATTAGGAACGATCAATTTCGCGGATTCTTTTTGTAAGTATGTAATGCTGATTGCTGCATTGGGAATACCGGTATACGGCGTCCGGGAAATTTCTAAAGTAGCGTATGAGAAAACCAAACTGGCCAAAGTTTTTTCAGAAATATTCTGCATTCATTTTTTTACAACGCTGTTGATATTGGTGGCCTATGTGTTATGCATCCTGTATGTAGATAAGCTTAGTGTATCCCGTGAAATTTACTGGTGGGGCGGGTTAATGATCTTTTCCAATTTATTTTCTATCGAATGGTTTTTTTCAGGGCTCAGCCGTTTTAAGTTTATCGCGCTTCGCTCTTTTTTGATCCGGATGTTTTTTGTGGGCCTGGTTTTCTTATTGGTACGTGATGCGAATGATTATATCATGTATTTTATCCTCATGGCTCTGACAATAATGGCCACAGGCATATTTAACGTGTTTTATCTGTTTAAGATCATCAACCCGTTTACACGGATTAACTTTACCAATCTATTTCGACATTTCAAACCACTGGTGTACTTGTTCTCTGCCATTTTTGCGATCAACATCTATATCACATTAGATAAGGTGATCCTGGGTTTTCTGGCGGGTGATGCAAGTGTGGGATATTATTCTGCAGTCTTAAGAATTAACAATATAACCCTTTCCATTATCGGCTCCTTTGGCATCGTGATCTACCCACAATTAACCCGGCTATATGCGGAGAACAGGATGGAAGATTTCACACGGATGGTTAACAAGCTGGTGAATCTCATCATCTCTGTATGTTTACCAATGGCCATTGGTTTTTGTTTATGCGCTCCTGAAATCATCTATATAGTGGCGGGAGGTAGCTTTTCCAGGGCCATTCTTCCCATGCAGGTATTATGCCTGTTATGCCTGCTGATCAGTCTTTCGAATATTTTCGGCAATCTGGTATTGGCCTCTATGTCAAAAGACAAACAATTCTCCCTGTCGGCATTTGGCGCTGCTATCATCAGTCTGTTATTCAGTGGCATCCTGATACCTGCTTATAAAGAACTGGGTGCCGCTATTGCCAACCTATGTGCCGAACTGGCAATCTGCGGGCTTACCTTCTTTTTTGCAAGAAAATATGTGCGCTTTGATCTTTCTCTTAAAAAGCTCCTCATAAATGCATGGATCTCTATTCCGTATGTCCTGGTTATTTTTTTATTTAAATACCTCATCAACGACATATGGTTCCGTTCTTTCGCCATTTTGATTTCCTCGCTGGTGTATTTTATCCTTTCACAGCTATTTCTTCTGAAGAATCCGTTGTTCATTGAACTGTTTAATACTTTTAAGCGGAAATTTGCGAACACTGATTAGAACGAATATTCGCCGATTTATTGATCTACCTTTCAATTCGTGTAATTCGTTCTAATTCGTGTAACTGATTAATTCGTGTCGTAGCTTTACTATATTTGCACATTAACTATCATATGAACGTATTTAGAAGGTATTGTGTTTTAGGGGTTCTGTTGTTATGCAGTGTAATGGCTACTGCACAGGTACCCGTTAATATCGATAATTTAACGGATGAACAGTTTATCCAGCTGGTATCCAGGTTGCAGTTATCAGGCTTGTCGGAAACCGAGCTGGAAATAAAAGCCAAAGAATATGGCCTCAGCCCCGAACAGATAACAGCATTTAAAAAAAGAATGGAGCTGTTGGGGCCATCTGCGGTAACACAAACAGCTTCCGGTAACAGCAAAGCGGAAACATATACCAAACGTGACCAGATACCTGTTCAATCGCCGGCCAGACGTGATAAGACACCCGGGAAACTGGAAGTGTTTTTGGCTGATATATTTGATAACGAGAAACTGAGTTTTGAACCGAACCTCACGATCGCAACGCCTGCCAATTATGTAATTGGAGTAGACGACCAGTTGATCATTGATATATACGGAATATCCGATGCCACCAGGAGACTGAAAGTAACCCCTGAGGGAGATATCAGGCTCCCGAACCTGGGACCGATAAAAGTGGCCGGGCTTACCATTGAAGCGGCCCGTACAAAAATAAAAACAGCTCTTACTAAAATATATCCCGGCATTGCTTCAGGTGCTGTGTCTGTACAGGTATCTGTTGGGCAGATCCGAAGTATTAAAGTAACACTGGTGGGTGAGATCCGCCAACCAGGTACGTACACCATCTCCAGTATGGCCACCCTGATGAACGCTTTATATGCTTCCGGCGGGCCAAATGATATTGGTTCTTTCCGTGATATTGAATTGGTGCGTAATGGTGTAACGGTGGTTGTGTTTGATCTCTACGATTTTTGGTTACGTGCCGACCTGAGCAAAAACGTATTGCTTCAGGATGGCGATGTGATCCGAATCAGACCCTACCAGAAAAGGGTAGCGCTGAAAGGGGCGGTTAAAAAGCCAGCCATCTTTGATGTAAAAGAAAATGAATTTGCCGGAGACATCATAAGATATGCAGGTGGTTTTGCGGATTGGGCCTACAAAGACATGGTGCGTATCACACGGTTTGGTATAGCAAATAAGCAAGTAATATCTGTTACGAATGGTCAGTTGGCGCAGTTTAAGCTGGTATCCGGTGATACATTGTCTGTGGATACTCTTGCTAATATTTTTGTTGATCGTGTAAGTATTACTGGTTCGGTGTACTATCCCGGCACTTATGGTATTGGACAGGTACCTTCCTTAAAAGAATTATTAGTGGTTGCGAAGCCAAAAGAAGACGCTTATTTTGAGCGCGGCGTGTTACGAAGACTGAAAGCAGATTATACGCCGGAAATAATCAATTTCAATGTGAGAGATGCCGTAAACGGCCAGTTGAATATACCACTGCAAAGAGAGGACTCCATTCATTTATACAGGTTATCGGATCTCCGCGAAAAGTATACCCTGGTTGTTAATGGGGAAGTAAATGTTCCAGGGGTATACCCATTCTTTGAGAACATGACCGTACAGGACCTGGTACTGATGGCAGGAGGATATACAGATGGTGCCGCTTTACAGAAAATAGAAATTTCCAGGAGACTGCGTACAAGAATTTCTGATAAAGACACAGCAGTTTATTCCCTGATCAAAGAGATCAATCTGGAAGCTTCTGCTGTGAATCCTTCGGATTTGAATTTCCCGTTAAGCCCTTTTGATATTGTGTCCATTCGCCGTTCTCCTGCTTATAAAGAACAGATCAGTGTAACGGTGGAAGGTGAAGTGTTATATCCTGGAACCTATACTTTGTCTGGCAACAGAGAACGGTTATCAGATATGGTAAAACGTGCCGGCGGACTCAAATTAAATGCCTTTGCTACAGGTGCAGTATTATTCAGGAAAACTTATGTGGGAAAGTCTCAGGCGGATGTTTCTCTGGTGAATGCCAAGGCGAATCTTATTAATGTACAGAGCGGCAAGGCGCCGGTAACAACCAATACCAGCGATAGTTCCATCTTTAACCAATTATCTGAGCAACTGAAGCCGGTAGGGTTAAAACTGGATCTGGCCTTACAGAATCCCGGTTCTCAGTATGATCTTTTCCTTGAAGAAGGAGATGTTTTGAAAGTACCCAAAACCATACAAACCATCCAGACGTTTGGCATGGTGAATGTACCAACACAAATTTCTTACAGAGATGGGCTATCATTCCGGCAGGCGATTCGTGAGTCGGGTGGTTTTGGCGTTAATGCATCAAGAAAAAATTCTTACGTGGTATATGCGAATGGTGAAGTCCGCAATACCAGGAACTTCCTGTTCTTCCGCACCTACCCGGCAATTAAACCCGGCGCCGAATTATATGTGCCGGCAAAACGAGAAGGAAAAAAATTAAGCACTGGTGAAGTGGTGGGCATTGTATCCGGCCTTACATCATTACTTGGATTGATCGTGGTATTGATTAATACGTCTAAATAGCATTAAACCAACGGCATGCCTGTACAGCAAACTCAGACTGTTAAAATAATTGATGTAGTTACGGGGATAAAAAACTTTATCCGCCATGTGTTTAATCAATGGTTGATCATACTGGTAACAATATTGATAGGCACGATTATCGCCTGCGCCTATTATTTTTCTCAGAAACCAGCGTACGAAGGCAGTGTTACTTTTATACTAGAAGAAAAAAGCAGTATGGGAGGCGGCGGCCTGTCCAGTATCGCTTCGCAGTTTGGATTTGATATCGGGAGCCTGACCGGTGGAAATTCAGGAATGTTCTCCGGTGATAATATATTGGATATCTTAAAGTCCAGGATGATTATGGAGAAAGTGTTATTGTCAAAAGTAGACAGCACAAAAGGCGCCAATAGCCCTACACTTGCAGACTTGTTTTTCAGTATCAGCGGCATGGAAAAAAAGTTGCGGAGTAAGCTTCCGGTTGCTGATTTTTCTTTCGCCAATGCGCCAGGTAAGCCGAATACGATTTTACAGGATAGTGTTCTCTATCTTATCTATAAACGCATCTACAAAAAAAATGTAACAGTAGAACGACTCAATAAAAAAGGATCTATCATCAAGATCAATACCGTTTCTACCAGCCAGGTATTTTCAAAATTATTTACGGAACGCTTGCTGGATGAAACGAAGAGTATGTATGTGCAGATTAAAACCGGCTTCTCAAATGCGAATGTAGCGAGGCTGGAACGGAAAGCCGATTCTTTAATGCGGATTATTAACAGTAAAGCATACCAGGCTGCTTCTCTACAGGTGCTTGATGCCAATGCAGCTTTCAAATCAACCGCCGTACCTGTAGAAGCTTCTCAACGTGATAAAACGGTAGCTTATGCTGTTTATACAGAAGTGATCAAAAACCTTGAAGCCAGCCGGATGGCAGTTGCCAGTCAAACCCCGGTGATCCAACTTCTGGATATACCGAAATTTCCTTTGGAGGACAATAAAAAAGATCTCTCTTTACTGGTGATATTCGGTATCGTCGCCGGACTGTTGATCGGCCTTGTTTTTTGCTTCTTAACTTATTCTGCCGGGAGGCCGAAACACTAAGCGCTAATTTTACGTATGGACAGTATTTTTTTGCTAAGGGCCTACGGTGATTTTGTCATTGCATTAACGTCTGTTAAAAACAGTCAACGCATCAATTCTCTTGAATTGGTAATTTCCAACCATCTTGCTCCTCTCTTTCATGCGCTTCCTCAGGAAAAACTGCCTCCCGGTTTGCAGCTTCGTTTCCATGATTTTGGTATTAAGAAAAGCCTGATGCGCTGTTTTACAAATAAACATTTGTTGCATACCGATACATGTAAGGAGTTATGGGCCTTACGGAAATATATAAAAACGCGCGATAAAGAAAACACCGGCTTCAATAACCTGTTTCTTGAGAACCGGAAAAGAGCTTACCTGCCTGCAATGATTACCGGACATCGGTTTAACCATATTATAAAAGAGGAAAACGTTTACGATAGTTATACACGTTTTTTTCAATCGTATATAACAGAAATACCTGGTGATTTTAATAGCAAGGCACCTGGTTTGCGTGTATTATTGCTACCTGATGCCCGGATGAAAAACAAAACCATTGATTTAGCCTTAATTGAAAAAATACGACACTCTTTTACCCAATCCGGATCAACATTAACAACGGCCTTTTTTGAGAAAGCCCCGTCAGGAGATAAAAGCCAGTGTGTTGTCTATCGCAATTTTAAAGAACTGATCGGCTATATTAACCAGGCAGATTTCATTATCGGGGCAGACAGTTTGCCGGTACATCTCTGCCAGTTCCTTGAAAAGCCGCATTGTATGCTGTATCCTGGCCGTATAAAAAGATATAGGCAAAAACAGTTCTTCACACCTTTTGTTTTGCGCACCGGTTATTATTATAGCTTTGAAGAATTGGCGCAACGTTCATCTTTTTTCCCGAATTCATCAACATGAAAGGCTTTATCGTTACATCGGTTCATGAGCCCGCGCGGCAGCAGAATGTGCAAAACATACTGGCCAAGCTACAGAAAATTGAACGCGTGGAAGCCTTTTATCCGGCCTTTGCAAAGGTGCCTTTCCTTAACCGCATAAAAGAAATAGCAAAGCAAAGAACCGGTCAGGTCTTGCGTAACGGGGAAGTGGGTTGTCTATTGAGTCATAGAAAAATATGGCAATTGATTATACGGCGGGCAACCAATGACAGGGAAAGTTTTCTGGTGCTGGAATCCGATAGTCGCTTATGCAATCTCCCGTTGCTGGAAGAACAATTCGGCATCATATCCCACACATATGACTTATTTTTTTGGGGTGCATGGGATGGACATATGCAGTTGCTGCGGAGTACCAGGCAGAAATTGGGTCCTGAGTACAGCATAGGAGAGCCGTTTATCAAAACGGTCTATTGTACGTACGGATATTCTTTGAACAGGAAAGCCGCAGCGTATTTGCTGAAGAGAACCCGTAAGGTAGCGCACCCGGTTGATCAGTTCAAAAAATTTATAGAACCCGGGCACTTGAAAATAGGCGGTATCATACCCGAATTGATCAGTACCTTGAAAATGGATAGCAATATCAGACCCCAAACCAACGGGATATCCGACATGGTTTTCCGGAAGATACTGGATATTAAAAACAGCTTTATTTGTTTTCTGCGATGAACAGTATCAAAAAAATTTATCTGAATTTTTACCTCGTGGTACTGGCTTTATATGTGTACTTCGACAAAGGTATTGCGTATAGTTTTCTATCTGAAGTATTGCTTGTCGGAGGTGTATTGCTGCTTATTCTGAATTATCGAACGCTGGAGATCCCATGGAACAAAAGGATATTTTTCTTACTTCTCTTTTTAACAGTTACCGCCGTTTTTATTGTACGCGGGATTCGCGCATATCCGTTCATGGAAGTGATTCGCGATTCATTTGTGTTCAATTATATCTTATTTGTTTTTATTTTATTCCTTTTTAAAGATGACCTGGGTTATTTCATTGAGAAATTGGGGGTGATCTATAAATGGTTCCCACTGGTGGCGGTAATTTCATTTTTATGTCTTTCTTACATCCCGTACATGACGCAGCTGGAGGTCTTTGGCGGACAGATACTGTTGTTATATAAATACGGCGACCTGTCGGTACATCTCTTTATCACAACCATGTTATTACTGAATGGATACATCAGGATGGAAAAAAAATTCATGGTGATAAATGCAGTAATGATCGCCTACCTGTACCTGATCACCGCCTCTTATAGCAGGGCCGGTATGCTGGCGTATATCATATCTTTTTCTGTGTTCTATTTTTTCTCTGCGAACAAGGTGTTGAAAAAACAATTAATATCCTACCTCAAATATGTACCCGTAATATTATTGATAGCATTGCCTATTTATTTAGGTACCAATGTGGAAGAAAATTTTCAGGGTCGTAAATTAGGTCTCGACCAGTTGACAGAGAATGCAACCAGTATATTTAATCCTAATGCAGAAGGAACGCTGAACGACAATAAAGTTTGGCGGCTCGTATGGTGGGCCAAGATCATTGATTATACATTTGGGGGCGAATATTTTGTGGCAGGTAAAGGGCTTGGTATGAGTCTTGCAGCGGATGACGTCCCGGGCGGAGAAGATGCGGATTTACGCTCTCCGCATAATTTTCATATGACTGTACTGGCCCGGTATGGGGTACCTTTTTTTATGCTTTGGTTAGTCTGGCTATACCTGCATTTCAAGCGTATCCGGAAGAAAGGCCTGCACCCATTGAGCCTTATGTTGTTGGTGATCACCCTGGCATTTGTTTTCAACTCTTCATTTGATGTTTACCTGGAGGGGCCGATGGGAGCTTTTCCGTTTTGGACCTTTGTTGGATTATTGTACGCACAAGAGACTTTTGGCATAAAAAATAACCCCATTGTATTGGCAACTGAATGCGAAAAAGAAGAGACGCATGATTAATGTTTGTATTGTTGATGTAGAAAGATTGAAACTGCATCAGGATGCTGTCATTATAAGATTCAGTACTTTGACTGCCTCTTTATTGTGATGACGACAAAAAATATATCTTTGAGCAATAAACAAATGATTTCTGCTGCGGCTGTTTTAACGACTTATATATGAATCTTGAAAAACTGATTTCAGACAACCCGGCTTTGCATTTGGATGTAGACGGTACGCTTGTAAATTGGGCGGTAAATGCTAAAGTATTAAAAGCTATTTCAGGTTTTTTAAAGCCCGGTATGGTAACACTTGAAACAGGTTCCGGTCATACTACTATTGCATTTGGAATGGCAGGCACACGCCATATATGTATATCTCCCTTCAGGGATGAGCAGCAAAGGATCCAGGAATATTTAGATTCGAATAGCATAAAGCATACGATCAGCTTTTTGACAGGCAGTTCTGATACTATTCTGGCTGCTCCCGGCGTGGTGCCCGATGAATTGGATTTTGTTTTTATCGATGGAGCGCACCGGTTTCCCTTTCCCTGCGTGGATTTTCATTTTACTGAAGAAAAATTGAAAGTGGGCGGTATTATGTGTGTAGACGATGTGCACATGCCCTCTGTCAGGATATTGTATGATTTTTTAGTAATGGAGAAAGAATGGGAACTGGTGAAAAAAGTAAAAAATACTGCTTTTTTTAAACGCATTAAACCCACTGAAGTGATTAGTGATTGGCAGGGACAGGTAATGAATGGCCGGTTTAAAAAAATGGAGGGACTGAAAACTCCCATTAAAAAGGCGATTAAGAAATTGATAGGGCGTTAATAATGCGAACCTGCTTTTTGTCGGCAGACAGGTCAAGGGTTGAAGAGTCATAAGGCCGAAATATTCCTGATCAGCAAAGATCCTATCAGCCAGAAGTCTGGTATTTCCCGGGAATTTCCCTCGCTTCAATATATCCCGTTAGGGATAACCGCTTTGTAGTAGTAATAAATACGGCGTATTAATACATTGCCCCTTTAGGGGCTACCCTCCGGGGTTTATGATAATTTGCGCCAATGCCAAACACATACACCCAATTATATATTCATTGCGTATTCGCGGTAAAATTTAGGAAGGCTATGATCAGTCGCGAATGGGATGAACGATTGCGGCTATACATAACTGCAATCGTTCAGAACAATGGACATAAAATGTTAGCGATCAATAATATGCATGATCATTTGCATTTGTTTATGGGATTGAATCCTTCGCAATCTATTTCCCATATCATGCAGCTGGTAAAAGGGGACTCTTCAGAATGGATCAACAAGCATAAATTAACGGGCAGCAAGTTTAATTGGCAAAGCGGTTATGGCGCATTCAGTTATTCCAAATCGGGTGTTCATAATGTTGTTCAATATATTCTGCACCAGGAAGAACACCATAAAAAAATAAGCTTCCTGGACGAATACCGAAAGATGTTAAGCGATTTTACTGTTGAGTATAATGAGTTGTACATCTTTAAAGAAATAGAATAGTTTTAGTGCTAGACTTAAGGGTAGCCCCGTTGGGGCATTGGAAGCTGCTATATTGTTTGGAGCTACAAAGCGCTAACCCCTACGGGGCATTGGAAGCTGCTGCATTGTTTGGAGCTACAAAGCGCTAACCCCTACGGGGCATTAGAAGCTGCTGCATTGTTTGGAGCTACAAAGCGCTAACCCCTACGGGGCATTGGAA
>JAZKBT010000004.1:812384-839941 GCA_040388475.1 Bacteroidota bacterium
GCTGCATTGTTTGGAGCTACAAAGCGCTAACCCCTACGGGGCATTGGAACCATCTTCTGACAAGGAAGGTTCGCATTAAAGGAATCAGGTAAGTCTGCAAAAGAGAAAGAGGCTTCCATTATAAAGACAGAGACACACTAAAAACCATAAATGACTTTATAGGTTTTGAAACTTTTTTTAAGATCGTTCAGGTTCAACTGCAGGTTGAACCGGTCATTAATAATTTTTAACTCTTCTATGGGGTGCATAGAAAACCTTGAATATTCTCTTCCAACGGGTTTTGTATGCCGCATTTTTATTTTGTCGATAATGGCTATCCTGTTTTTAGGCGTGTTTAGTTTGTGGTTCCATAAAAATTCCAATCCCCAGGCTGATTCATTTAATGCAAATGTGTCTTTCAAAAAGAGCAGGGTATCTATGCTCATCAGGGGTGCTAACACTTCAACAAAATTGGTGAATCTTAAAAAAGAAAATAGCCGGGGTCTTGTGAAAGCATGTGAATGATAGCCGATCATAGCGGGTTGGCATAACCATAATTGCTTTTCTTTCGCAATTTGAAACAACCTGTTGATCCCTTTTGCGTCAATGGATACATCATCATCGGGCATCCAAACATATTCGTATTGCGCTAACACATCCGGGTTGGCCTCTGCAAATTTTTTTATTAAATGATATTTCTGCCCCTTGGCCGATAAAAAATAAGCAGCCTGTTGCTGATAAGCGGTTATTTTTTTAATATCGCCCCCATAATAAATTAAGCAAATGTCAAAGTTCACTTCTCCAGTCAACCATTCTGTATGACGGGAATCATCGCCCACAGCGGCTATAATTAGATTTTTCATTCAATACTGCTTATGAAATTAAACGCCGACTCTATTACCTGGTGCATATCATAATATTTGTATTCTGCCAGCCTTCCGCCAAAATAAACATTCGGTTCCGTATGTGCCAAAGCCTTGTATTGTTGGTAACGACTGTTATTAAGCTCGTCATTAACAGGGTAAAAGGCTTCCGTTTGGCCCACTATATATTCTAGCGGATATTCATAGGTGATCCAGGTGTGTGGGGTGTTGTTCGATTCAAAATGTTTGTGCTCAATTATACGTGTATACGGAACCGCAGAATCTGTGAAATTCATAACAGCTGTTCCTTGAAAATTTGGAATATCTTTTTTAAAAAGATGATCAAATCTTGTGGTTTTGTACTCCAAAGAGCCAAAGCGGTAATCGTAATATTTGTCGATGGGCCCGGTATAAATTAATTTCTTATATGCTGGGAGCGGGTCTTTAAAAAAATCAACTTCTAAAAGAAGGTCAATCCCATCCAGTAATTTTTCGAAAATCTGCGTATACCCTCCAACAGGCATACCCTGGTATAAATCATTAAAATAATTAAGATTGTATGTAAACCGAACTGGTAATCTTTTTATAATACTGGCAGGTAATTCCCTTGGGTCTTTCCCCCATTGTTTTTGTGTATACCCTTTTATGAGCATATGATAAACATCAGTACCCACTAACTTAATTGCTTGCTCTTCTAAATTTTTCGGTTCTGATTTTATATGCGAACTCTGCTCTTCAATTATTTTAGCTGCCTCTTCCGGCGTTGCTATGTTCCATAGTTTCGAAAAAGTCCACATATTAAAGGGTAATGAATAAATACTTCCTTTATAATTTGCTATGGGACTATGTACGAAGTTATTAAAGCTGGCAAACTGATTGATCCAGTTCCAAACCCGGAGATTGGATGTATGAAAAATATGGGCACCATACATATGAACATTGATGTCGTCCCTTTTTTCTGTATAACAGTTGCCGCCAATATGATTCCTGCTATCAATTACGCAAACCTTACATCCCCTTTTTTTCAACTCATAAGCACAAACGGAACCAAAAAAACCAGCTCCAACAATAAGGTAATCATATTGTTTTTTTAGCATTACTCTTGGTTTAATATTAAAAACATCTTCTATTCTCTTGAAAAAACTATGCCCCCAAACATATGCAATAATAATTTAGCTTTATCAATCATCCAATAAACTATGTATAGGTTTTGGATCCGATAGAATTAATATGTCTTATTGTAACTTGCTAAAGGATGCTTATCCTAAAATTGAGTATGCACGATGGTAAAAGTATTAGGTATAAATTTTTATGATAAAGATATTCAAACTGCGGTACAGGAGGTTGTGAGTAAGATAACGGATAACGATTGTGCGCATCCGGTTTGTATCAGCGCAACAGGAGCACATGGTGTTATAGAAGCCTATAAAAACAGTGCATTTAAAACAGTATTGAACGATTTTTATATCAATCTGCCCGATGGCGTTCCCTGTGTGTGGGTAGGACGTATGAAAGGTGCAAATGGCATGCGACGATGCTATGGCCCCGATTTTTTTAAAGAAACAATGCTTTCTACTGCCGGTCTTTCTATAAAACATTTTTTTTGTGGAGGAAAGCCCGGAGTGGCAGAAGAACTTGCACAAGTAAGCGGACAGCACTTCAATAATCATCAGGTAGCCGGAACTTTTTCGCCCCCGTTTACCGGAATGTCTGACAGCGAGATGGATGCCCTTGGGCAGCAAATACAGTTATCCGGGGCTCATATCATTTGGATAGGAATAAGTACACCCAAACAGGAGTTATTTGGTAAGCGCCTTGCAAAGCATATCACTACCGGTATTATAATTACAGTGGGTGCTGCATTTGATTTTCATACCGGAAAAGTGCGACAGGCGCCTGCATGGTTGCAGAAAATAGGGCTGGAATGGTTTTTTAGGCTATTAGTCGAACCCCGGCGCCTTTATAAAAGATATTTTGAGATAGTGCCTATGTTCATCTACTTAAATATCAAAGAATTTATGCATTTTTGTATTAACAAAAGAACTGATAAATGAAGAAAGTGCTCGTTTGTGGTGCGGGAGGGTTTATAGGTGGGCATCTGGTAAAAAAACTTAAGAGAGAAGGCTGTTGGGTAAGGGGAGTAGATCTCAAATTGAATGAGTTCAGCCCTTCACCAGCGGATGAATTTATTATTGGTGACCTTACCGACCAGGAACTGGTTCGTGAAGTATTAAATATTCCTTTTGATGAGGTATACCAGTTAGCGGCTGATATGGGCGGTGCCGGGTATATTTTTACTGGTGAGAATGATGCCAATGTGATGCACAATTCTGCAACGATCAACCTCAATGTGATCAACCAGGCTAACAAAGTGGGCGTTAAAAAAATATTTTACTCTTCATCAGCATGCATCTATCCTTCCTATAATCAGCAGGATCCTAATAACCCCAAATGTTCGGAAGACTCAGCTTATCCTGCACAACCTGATAGCGATTATGGATGGGAAAAGCTCTTTAGTGAGCGTCTTTATCTTGCATATAGCAGAAATTTCAATATGAATGTTAAGATAGCCCGTTTCCATAATATTTTTGGGCCGGAAGGTACATGGACAGGCGGAAAAGAGAAAGCACCTGCTGCCGTATGCCGCAAAGTAGCAGAAGCGCCAGATGGAGGAGCAATTGAAATTTGGGGTGATGGAAAACAAACCCGCTCATTTTTATACATAGATGAATGCCTTGAAGCCGTTCAACGGCTGATGGAGTCTGATTTTAACGGCCCTGTGAATATCGGCTCAGAAGAAATGGTATCCGTTAACCAGTTGGCGGAGATCGTGATGAAAATAGCCAATAAGCCGCTATCCATTAAAAATGTAAACGTATCACATATCGGTGTACGTGGCAGAAACTCTGATAATAAGCTCATCAAAGAAAAGTTGGGTTGGGCTCCAGGTAGTCGATTGTCTGCGGGGCTGGAAAAAACCTATCAATGGATAAGTGAACAGGTGTTTGCAGAAGTTGCGACCGTATAAGTTTGCCAAACAACTAAGTTTTCCCAGGTATCTTTTAAGCAATGTAATTGAATTCTCTTAACCGGAAGTTAAGTTCGTCTTCTCCCGGATCATGTTTATCCAAAACTATCTTCTACAAGATTCCCGCTATTGATGGTAGTTGTCGATTGGCGATAAATGTATCATTTGGTAACTGACAACTTATCTTTATATTTTATCATAAAACAAAACGCATGCGCCTCAGATCATTGTTGTTGTTTCTGTTTATATTTTTTTGTACCTCTATATTCTCTCAAGTTGTGTATGAACGTCATACCAATGAAGTGTATAATTTTCTCTCCCGTCTTTCTCAAAAAGGCATTATAGTCTTTAATGATTTGATCAGGCCCATCAGTAAAAAGAAAATAGAAGAAGCTTTAGATAGTGTAGCGGCTCATCAATCCATACTTTCTGATATTGAAAAAAAAGAACTTGCTTTTTACCAGCAGGAGTATACCGAAGGCATAAGAAAAAGGATCATTAGAGCGGGTAATGATGATTTCAGCATAGAAGCCGACCCGATTGTAACTGCATCTTATCTTTCTGGTTCAGGCAAAGACATAAAAACTACCAGTTCAGGTATTAATTTTTGGGGTAGGGCCGGCAAAAAATGGGGCTTCCAATTTTCTTTTCAGGATGTGAACGTCAACGGTACTGGGCTCGATACTTCTTATAAAGGGTTCGAGGCGGGATCGTCTACCGGCCCCATATTGTTCAATAATTATAAGAAGAACAGCCAGAATTATACTGAGATCCGTGGTCATATCAGCTACGAATTTAAAAACGGGTCGATCAGTGCGGGGCAGGATTACCTGTTGTGGGGCTATGGTGAAAACAGGATAGTACTGTCTGACAAAGCGCCAACCTATCCATACATCCGTTTTGATTATCAGCCTTTGTCCTGGCTCAGGTTTAACTATACACACGCCTGGCTGCAATCCGGTTTAATGGATTCTTCAGGATCCTATACCATCCCATCAGGTCCTTTTCAAATTCGACAGGTCGATATCAGCAAATACATGGCATCACATAGTATCGACCTTACTTTAACGAAGGGACTGAACCTTACCCTGGGTGAATCGATGATTTATAATGACAAACTCAATATCGGATTTTTAATACCCATCATGTTCTTTAAAGCAATCGACAATTACAATGGGTCGGGTGGTATTGAGAAGGGCTCTAACGGGCAGTTCTTTTTTCAGTTGAGTTCCCGTAACCAGCTTCGCAAAACACATTTATACGGAACCCTATTTATCGACGAGATCCGGATATCGGATATTTTCAACAAGCAAAAACAACGTAATCAAGTTGGTTATACGTTTGGGGGTTCCGTTACGGATATAGCGGGAATACCTTACCTCACGGCAGGTATTGAATACACGCGCATCCGCCCCTTTGTATATAGGAATTTTTTACCCGCACAAAATTATACACATGCAGGGTACCTGCTGGGCGATTGGATGGGTAATAATGCAGACAGGGTAATTGGCTTCTTAAAATATACCCCACTACCTAAATTGAAATTGCATATGCGCTATTCCTATATCAGGAAAGGCGGGCCGGGAACATTGGACCAACAATATGCACAACCCGTTCAGCCCCCATTTCTCTTCGACCTTCAGCGTAAAACGGATGAGTTCTTTTTTGGGGCATCTTATGAATACCTCCACCGGCTGTGTTTGAACGGCTATTTCAGAAAGCTGGATAAGGATCAAAGCATTTTTATCGGAATGACATACGGGCTTTAAGGATATAAATCTTATTCTTGATATTCAATTGGATTAATTATATATTTTTACATATATGAGATCCAACACAGACTATGCTGTTGTTATTCCGATGGCTAATGAGGAAGCCGATTTTGAACCTCTGATTTTCCTGCTCACGGAAACACTTGATAATTATAAAACCGGTACAGTTTATTTCGTAGTTGATAATGTTTCAAAGGATAATACGTTGCATTTGTGTACAGCCTTATCGGCAAAAGACAGCAGGTTCAAAACCATTTGGGCTCCTGAAAATAAAAATGTGGTGGATGCGTATTTGCGGGGTTACCAAGAAGCTTTAAAAAACAACCATGAGATCATCATAGAAATGGATGCGGGCCTTTCTCACGACCCGAGAGCGATACCCATGTTTCTAAGGGTATTGAATGAAGGGAACGAATGTGCTTTTGGCAGCCGCTTTATTAATGGCGGATCTATTTCAGACTCTAATTGGCGCAGATATTTTTTGTCGAAATTTGGGACGATACTTTCCAATGTACTGCTCGGTACCAACATGTATGATATGACCTCTGGGTTCCAGGGTTTTCATGCAAGTATAGCCCGGAAATTTGTTGATCATTCACTTCTGTCAAAAGCACATTTTTATCAAACCGAGATCAGGTATCTTTTGCGGGAAACGCGTTATGCAGAAGTACCGATCCATTATAAGGCGCCTTCACCAAGAGTATCTAAAAAAGCTATTTTGAATTCCTTCCAGGTTCTTTTTTATTATTTTATTCAAAGGCTCAAGTCCAACACCCAGATCATAAAATAATTTAATCCCTGATTCCAATCATCTAAAGATGAAAAAAAACGCTATTGTAATCGGCTCCGGTATTTCAGGACTCAGTATTTCAAGAATGCTGCAGGATAAATTTGCTGTAACGATATTGGAAAAAGCTGATCAAACCGGTGGCCTGATCAAATGCAGACGTATCAATGGAAATCTTTTTCATTTAGTAGGTGGTCATGTATTTAACAGTAAGAACCAGGCGGTTCTTGAATGGTTCTGGAGTTATTTCGACAGGGAAAAAGAATTTCTAAAAACCGTAAGAAATGCAAAGATCTTTCTTGATGACCGGTTTGTCGGATATCCTATAGAAAATTTTATCTACCAGCTTTCTGAAGAAAATATACAATGCATCATTAAGGATCTGCTACAGATCGCAGCAACCCAAACCGATCCGGCTGGTAAAAATAATTTCGAGTTTTTTCTTAAAGAAAGCTTTGGACAAACATTGTATGATATTTATTTCGGACCATATAATGCAAAACTCTGGAATACCGACCTGAAAAGTATACCACTTGACTGGTTAGATGGCAAATTACCCATGCCTAATATATCGGATATACTAATTAGTAACATCCGGAAAAAAACAGAAGAGAAAATGGTTCATTCCACTTTTTATTATCCTGTACGTGATGGATCGCAGTTTATTATAAACAGGCTTGCTGAAGGGCTTGATATACACCTGTCTTACGAGATAACATCTATAGAGTATAATAATGGGATACTCTCTGTTAACAAAGGAGACAGGTCATCTGATTGTTTGATATATTGTGGTGATGTAAGAAAATTACATTCGATCATACATATCGCAGATAAGGCATTGTCCAATGCGTTGGAAGCAGTAAAAGACTTACGTTCCAATGGTACATCGAATGTACTATGCGAAACAGATGATACCGATATTTCATGGCTGTATCTTCCCGAGAAAAAATTTGCGGCGCACCGGATTATTTATACCGGTAATTTCAGCAGTACCAATAATGAAGGCACAAAAAGGAAAACCTGTGTGGTAGAATTTACCGGTAAGAAAGATAAGGACGATATGCTTGAAGAAATAAAAAGGTTACCAGGAAACCTGTCGGCCCTTGAATTTAATTTCGAACCTGATTCTTATATTATTCATCAAAATGATACCAGGCAGAAGATTCAAACCTTACAAACGCAGCTTGCAAAATATAATATTTTTCTGCTGGGACGGTTTGCAGAATGGGAATATTATAATATGGATAAATGCATTGAATCTGCTATGGAATTGACTGATGTTTTGTCTAAACAGGAAACTGAAAGGTAATGATACAGCTTAAAACAATACCGTCACACGTGGAAAAAAGCACCCGTTTGCTGCAATACGTTTTATTTTGTGTAATTGCGTTACTGTATTGCTATACTGCCTATTCAAGTTTCGGTTACGATGATGAATATTATAACATAAGAGTTGTTTCGGAAAATACACTGGGTGAACTTATTCGTATAGTCCAGTCCACTGATATTCATCCACCATTATCTTATATCCTTAATTTTTTGTTGTTCAAGGTATTTCATAGCTGGAGTGCTGTGAGGATATTTTCAGCTGTGTTGTTCCTGCTTTCTTTGTTGTATGTAGTTACAAAAACAAAAAGTAACAAAGAACGGTTGTGGGCCCTTGTATTATTAGGATTCAATCCAACCCTGTTATTATGGGTAACAAGTGTAAGATGGTATGCTTATGCAACACCCATACTTCTTATCCTGAGCATTCTTCCCGATTTCAAGAGTAAATTTTACTGGAGCTATTTCTTTCTTTGCTTTCTTTTCATTTTTTTTCTGGGATATATGGGGTTTATTTTATTTATACCCTATTTTCTATTTTACTGGCTCAATGATCAAAATGAATTTAAGAAGAAGGTGGTTCGTGTGTTGGTTCCCGGGCTATTGTTTACAATTATCTATGCGCGCCAGTTGTTTGTTTTTTTAACAGTACATTCTAAAAGCGAATTGGGAAGTACTAATCAACAGACATTTGATCTGAAGACAAGTTTGATCTCTGCAGCCTCTTCGGATTTTAGTAACCAGGGCATATTTCCTTTGTCTGTATGGGGCATCATTTCAATCATCGGAGCCTCAGTTATCATTCTATCTTCTATTTTCTATTTTCGTGAAGTAAATAAGAAAAAACACTGGATGATATTTTCGGTGTCAATGATTTTGTTGGTATTAACCGGGGTCGCGGGTAAGATCAGGAACCTTGTGTTGTTAGAACCTGCAAGAAATTTATTTATTATATCATCTTTGTCAATTAAAAAAAAAGCATTTGTGCTGGTAGGGGTTTTCTTACTCATTGCTGGAAATGTGGTTGGTGTTTATCATGTTCTCATTCACAGGCAAACCACCAAAAATGCCTGGAATATTCCGCTTACGGAAACATTCACAACCATTACGGCACTTGAATCGCCTTTGGCTAAAGAAGTCTATTTTACACATAGCCCTACGTTTACTTATTACCTGATGGAGCTAAATAAAAATCTGATCAGTTTCTACAATAGTTTATACTTCGATTCATCGAGAATAAAAACAAATGTAAAAGACTTACTGGCGGATACCAGTCAAAACAAAAATTTTACATTTGTTTTGACCTATAGAGGGAAGAGCATTCCTGTAGAACAGTATGATGAAATGTTGCGGGCGATGAATGGCATTAAGTGTGATTCTGTGCGGCGCCTGCAGTTAGGACCGGATAAAGAATATCAGCTAAAACGAAAATTTTTTCCTGATTATCCGGCGTACGATATTGAGCTCATAAAGTTTTATGGTGTAAAAAATACATTTGGGAGCCTGGCAGTATGGGAAACGGGAAAGTAATTTGGTTTTATACTTTACAACTAACTTTTCTCCTATACCGGGCCGATAGTAACCATGATAAGATTATATTGCAACGTGAACTAACCCAGCACTTATGTTTAAAGGAAATCGATTAAATTATTTAATAAGGCTTTGGTTAGATATATTCCTTCTGCTTGTTTGTTTTATATCGGCGTTTTATATCGATAATGGCACTTTTGGCGGGATCATAAATATGCCAACAGCGGGCATTTTTATGATGAGTGTCGGAGTATGGTATTTTGGTGCACGCATTTTTCTTCTATATGGTGAGATCACCATTTTCTCGTTTTCTCAGGAGATGACCGTCTTTCTACGCCAGTTGGCTACGCACCTGTTGATTCTGATCTTTCTTCTTTTTTTATTCTACCAGGAATTTTATCAATACAGATCATTTCTTTTATATTACCATCTGTTGATCTTTTCTACCGCTCCATTTGAAAAATATTTTTATAGGATAGTAGTAGCTCTCATCCGGAAGCAATATAAATATGAAAAAAATATTCTCATCGTAGGCGCCGGAACACTAGCGGCCAATTTTTATCGTTCAGATATTCTGAACAACAATCTTAAGTATAACCTGGTAGGTGTAATGGATGATCAGGATCATTTTAATTTTAATGGTAAATACCTTGGCCAGATCAGTGGCCTGGCTGAAGTACTTAATCAAAGAAATATTGATGAAGTATTTCTTGCCCTGCCAAGCGATGAAACAGAAAAGATCGATTATGTGATCGATGTCTGTGAAAAAAAATCATTGCGTGTTAATGTCATTCAAGATATTAATCGTTTGGGTACAGGATCTTTTAAAGTAACCAATTATGCGGGCTTTCCCGTAGTTGGTATCCGTTATATTCCATTGGATGACGCAGAGAACCGTTTTTTCAAACGTGTTTTCGATCTGTTGTTCTCTGCTTTCTTCCTGCTGCTTGTATATAGCTGGCTCTGGCCCATCATCGCAATACTTATCAAACTCAATTCAAAAGGTCCCGTCTTATTCAAACAGGAGCGTTGGGGGCTTAATAACGATAAGATCGTTTGTTACAAGTTCCGTACGATGTATATGCCTTCTACCAACGATGAGGCCAGCAGGAATTTTAAACAGGCGAGCAGGAATGATAAGCGCGTTACAAGTGTGGGCCAATTCCTTCGTAAAACCAGCCTGGATGAGCTTCCGCAGTTTATCAATGTTTTTTTGGGAAGTATGTCGATTGTAGGCCCAAGGCCACATCCGATACCTTTGTCATTAGAATCCAAAGATCTTGTACAGAACTATATGCTGCGTCACCTTGTAAAACCAGGTATTACAGGTTGGGCGCAGGTGAATGGAAGCAGGGGTGAGACTGCCCATCCGGATGATATGCGTAAACGTGTGAGTTTTGACTTGTGGTATATCCAGAACTGGAGTTTCTGGCTCGATTGCCAGATCATTCTCCAGACCATCGTTAATATGATCAAGGGCGATGAGAATGCTTATTAAAGAAAAAGTATCTTGTAGCAAGGTCTTATAACGATAATTATTTATTCTTTCCAGAAAAAAAAGGTCATGAAAAAGGTTTTAATCTGCGGTGTGTCGGGCCAGGATGGTGCATATTTATCAAAACTTCTCCTGGAAAAAGGGTACGAAGTATACGGTGGCTCACGTGATGCAACAACAAATGCTTTTTCCAATCTAAGCACTCTTAAGATAAAGGATAGTGTGCGTCCTGTTTCTATCAACATTACAGATTTCAGAAGTACGCTCCAATCCATCATACGCATACGGCCCGATGAAATTTATAATTTATCCGGGCAAAGCTCTGTTGGATTGTCTTTTGAACAGCCCGTTGAAACCTTTGAAAGTATTGGTATTGGTACATTAAATTTACTGGAGGCGATCAGGTTTGGCGATCAGCCGGTACGTTTATATAATTCAGGCTCAAGTGAATGTTTTGGAGAATTGGAAAACATGCCCGCTGACGAGGATACACCATTCAAACCAAGAAGTCCCTACGCCATAGCCAAAGCAACCGCACACTGGCAGGTGGTTAACTATCGCGAAGCATATAATATTTATGCCTGTACCGGTATTTTATTTAATCATGAATCTCCGCTTAGGCCCACCCGTTTTGTAACCAGGAAGATCATTTCTGCCGCCTGCAGGATCTATAAAGGAAGCAACGAGAAATTGAATTTGGGAAATATTGATATCCAGAGAGACTGGGGTTGGGCACCCGATTATGTAGATGCCATGTGGCGCATGCTTCAACAGGATATTCCAGACGATTTTGTGATCGCTACAGGTATCACACATTCTTTACAGGAGTACATACAGATGGTGTTTGGTTATCTAAAACTGGATTGGCGTGAACATGTAATAAGCGATCCCTCTCTTTTAAGACCCACCGATCTTATCATAGGCCGTGCGAATCCGGCTAAAGCTCACAAAATACTCAATTGGAAAGCAACCCATTCACTTGAAACGATCGTGGAAAAAATGATCGTGTCGGAATTACAGCAATTATAAATCGTCCATAGACCATCCTCCATGGGCCAGGTCTATGGACCGACGCCAAAGTACCGGGAAAAGAATAACACAGTTTTCATACTGTTCCTCTCACATTCACTAAATTTGCCCAATGCTGCAAAAAGTTTTGAATGTAAATATCATTAACCGTTCAGATAACCCATTGCCCCATTATGCAACAGAAGGCTCGTCAGGAATGGATATGCGGGCCTGGCTGGACGCTGATATCACGCTACAACCCATGGAAAGAACACTTGTGCCAACCGGCATTTTTATTGAATTACCCCAAGGATACGAGCTTCAGGTAAGACCACGTAGCGGACTGGCGATCAAGCAGGGGTTAACCTGCCTCAATTCTCCCGGAACGGTAGATGCCGACTACAGGGGCGAATTAAAAGTGATTCTCATCAACCTTTCCAATGAACCACAAACGATCAAAACGGGCGACAGGATCGCACAAATGGTATTGCAGAAAGTAGAAAAAATAAACTGGCAGCCGGTGGTTGCTATTAATGAAACAGAAAGAGGTGCAGGAGGATTTGGGCACACCGGTAAATAATTCGTCATTATGAAAAAATCTTTTCTCTCGATCATAATCATTTTCACTTTTGCTCTTTCCTGTAAAACAGTAAAGAAAACACAGGTGATACAGGAAGCTATTACCAAAAAAGATACTACCCAGACCATCGTAATCAAAGAATCGCCACGTATCGATTCTGCGGCTATTGTGAAAGATATTATGAGTAAGGTGGTAAGAAGAAAAATTGATTTCACCACCTTTAATGCCAAGGTTAAGGTGAAAGCCGAAAGCGCTGAGAAAACCGACAACTTCACCGTATATGTAGGCATGAAAAAAGACAGTATCATCCTGATAAGAGTGGTGGGAACTTTTTTAGGGATCCCGGGCGTGGGTCTTGAAGCCAAAGTGAATAAGGATAGCGTACTCGTATATTTTCAACAGGGAGATAAATATGTTATGACGCGGCATATCAGTTACCTCAAAGAAGTGATCGAAATACCTTTTGATTTTTCAGCTATCCAGGACCTGATCATCGGGAACCCGATCTTTATAGACAGCAATGTTGTATCCTATAGGGCAGGCCCCAACCAGCTTTCTGTGCTGATGATCGGTGATCTTTTTAAACACCTGTTAACATTGGATAACAGCGATTTTAAAGCCACGCATAGCAAACTGGATGATGTTGATATACAAAGGAACCGTACAGGGGATATTACGTTTGGCAGCTATGAAAAAATGGGTCAATACCAGTTTGCCACGTACCGTAGTATCTCTATTGCCGAAAAATCAAAACTCAATCTGTACCTTGATTTTAAGGAATATGCACTAAATGAACCGTTAAAATATAATTTCGAAGTGCCCAAAAAAGTGAAGCGTAAGTAATTTAAACGCATCTTAGCCGTTCTAATAAAAGCAAACTGTTCAACTTTTAAATAGTAAAGCATGCTCAAAAGACTTTTTTCTCTCCTTATACTTGTATCGGCGCTTGCATTCAGTGCATCGGCCCAGACAAAAGAAGAGCTGGAGAAAAAAGAACAGGAGCTGAAAAAAGAGATCGCTGATCTGAACAGGTCATTGAACGAGACCCAGAATAATAAAAAACTTTCGCTTAAACAGCTGGCCATTATCAAAAGCAAGATCAATAAGCGCGAAGAACTGGTAAACAGTATCAACCGCCAGGTGCGCCAGATGGATGAGACCATTTTTTTGAATGAACGTGATATTTACCGCCTGCGAAAAGAACTGGATACATTGAAAGTGAAATACGCCAAAAGCATTGTATTTGCCTACAAGAACCGCAGCAGTTATGAATACCTCAACTTCTTATTTTCTGCCGGTAGTTTTAATGATGCGATCAAACGCATCACTTACCTGAAAAGTTATCGCCAGAACCGCGAAACACAGGCGAACACGATCATAAAATCCGATCAGTTACTACAGGAAAAAATACAGACGCTCAGTGTTAATAAAAAAGAAAGACTGGGTACACTGCAAACACAGAGCGAACAGTTAAAAGTATTACAGGCCGATAAAAAAGAACAGGACCAGGTGGTGAATGAATTAAAAGGCAAGGAAAAAGAATTAGGCAGGCAGATAAGTGACAAAGAAAGACAAAGACAGAAAATGCAGGCAGCCATCAAAGCGGTTATTAACCGGGCGATAGAAGATGCAAAAAAAGCAGCTGCTAAAAAAGCATTGGAAGATGCAAAAAAAGCGCCATCAGACGCTACGGTAAAAAATGCCACACCGGCTACAAAGACCCCTGCAAATAATGAACCTGCAACAGGTGTTGCAGGAACAGGAAGAGACAGGGCATATACACCACTAGAGTCTACACCTGAAGGAAGAGAGATGTCGATCAATTTCGAGAATAATAAAGCACGTTTGCCATGGCCGGTAGCAACAGGCGTGGTAACAGCGCACTTTGGTATAGAAAAGATTCCCGGCACAAAACTCACACGTAAAACGGACGGAATAGAAATATCACTCCCCGTTGGAACCTCGGTAAGATCGGTAGCTGATGGCAAAGTAATTTTTGCCGGCGAAGTAGATGGAGAACCCGCGGTGATATTACAACATGGTAAATATTTCACATCTTACAGTAACATGTCTTCTTTAAGTGTTTCAAAGGACCAGGAAGTAAAAGCGGGCTCCATGCTTGGGAAGTCGGGTATTTCCATTGATGGTGAAGGCATCCTGATCTTTTCGATCATGAATGATAAAACTGTGCAGCAGAATCCTGAATCGTGGCTGAAACCGCGGAGGTAATGGTAAATAGTATTAGAAGTTAAAAGGGTTAAAGAGGTAAAAGCTTCTTTAACCCTTTTTTATTTTTTAAATCTTTAACTCCCGCAATAAAACGCAAAAACCTTTATCTTCAGGCAAACGATTGTTTACTATATGAACCAGTACATTTTATCCTTCGACCAGGGAACAACCAGCAGCCGCGCCATTGTATTTGATAAAAAAGGCGCGATCATTTCAGTAGCGCAGAAAGAGTTTACGCAAATCTTTCCCAAACCGGGATGGGTGGAGCATGATGCCAATGAAATATGGAGCACTCAATTGGGTGTTGCCGCAGAAGCTATTACCAAAGCAGGACTCACTGTTCAAAGCATCGCAGCTATCGGTATCACCAATCAAAGAGAAACAACTGTAGTGTGGGATAGGGCCACAGGTCAACCCATACACAATGCCATTGTTTGGCAGGACAGGCGCACTGCGGCTTTCTGCGATACTTTGAAAGATGGTACTGATAAGATCATCCAGCAAAAAACAGGATTGATGGTGGATGCTTATTTTTCTGCAACCAAAGTAAAATGGATCCTGGATAATGTAAGCGGTGCAAGGGATAAAGCCAACAGGGGAGAACTATGTTTTGGAACCATTGACAGCTGGCTTTTATGGAAACTGACCAATGGATCCGTACATGCAACCGATGTATCCAATGCTTCAAGAACCATGATGTTCAATATACATTCATTGCAATGGGATCAGGATTTGCTGAAGATCTTTGATGTACCTGCATCTATGTTACCCGAAGTGCGTAGCAGCAGTGAAGTATATGGCCACACACAAAACCTGTTAACAGCGCATAATATTCCTATCGCGGGTATTGCAGGTGATCAGCAGTCGGCACTATTCGGGCAGATGTGTACACAACCCGGAATGGTAAAGAACACTTACGGAACAGGATGTTTTATGTTGATGAATACAGGAGAGAAAGCCATTGCATCAACCAATAATTTATTGACAACTGTTGCCTGGAAAGTAAATGGTGTAACCCATTATGCATTGGAAGGAAGCGTATTCATAGCCGGCGCCGTTGTACAATGGCTGCGCGATGGGTTAAAAATCATACGCACATCTGCAGAAATAGAAACACTAGCGGCAGAAGTAGCCAGCAGCGATGGTGTATATATCGTTCCAGCATTTGCGGGTCTCGGTGCCCCTTACTGGAACCAGCATGCACGCGGAACTATCGTTGGTATCACACGCGGTACAACCGGTGCGCATTTTGCACGCGCCGCATTAGACAGTATCGCTTATCAATCCATGGATCTGTTAAAAGCCATGGAAGCCGATTCAGGAATAGCCATTAAAGAATTGCGTGTAGATGGTGGTGCAACAGCGAATAATCTACTCATGCAGTTCCAAAGCGACCTGCTTGATACAAAAGTAGTGCGGCCAACAGTAGTTGAAACCACAGCATTAGGTGCTGCTTATTTAGCAGGACTCGCAGTAGGCTACTGGAGCAGTACAGAAGACATACAACAACAATGGCAAATGGAACGCGTATTCACTCCATCTATGGATAATGCAAAACGAAATGAATTATCCGAAGGTTGGAAACGTGCTATCAACACTGCTATCAGTTGGAGTGTATAAATATTTAGCGACCAAACCGTGCCTTGGTGCCTTCGTGTACAAATTAAATTTCACACCAAGGCACAAAGGCACGGTTGGTTGCCGAAAGCATTTAGTGGTTTTAAATTATTATCATCACCAGCGTTAGCAGGAGTATATAAAATTGAACCACAAACCGTGCCTCTGTGCCTCCGTGTGTAAATAAAACTTATCTTATCATCCCAAATAAAAAACGATTGCCATGACTCCCTTCATTGCTGAATTAACCGGTAGTGCTTTATTGCTTGTTCTCGGAAACGGCGTAGTTGCCAATGTCATCCTCAACAAAACCAAAGGCTATAACGGCGGATTAATCGCCATCACATTTGGCTGGGCCATTGCGGTGTTTGTTGCTGTTTATGCAACTGCTTCTGTAAGCGGTGCACATTTAAACCCAGCGGTAACACTCGCACTCGCAGCCATTGGCAAATTTGATTGGGCACTGGTGCCATCTTATTTACTCGCGCAATTATTAGGCTCCATGCTCGGCGCATTCATCATGTGGATCGCCTACCGGCAGCATTTTAATGAAACAGAAGATGCCGCAACAAAACTCGGAGTGTTCTGCACATCACCCGGAATCAATAAACCCGTGGATAATTTTCTTTCTGAGTTGATCGGCACATTTGTTTTTGTGTTTGCTATTCTCTTTATTGTAAAATCAGATAACTCATTGGGATCATTGGATGCATTGCCCGTTGCATTGCTGGTATTGGGTATTGGTTTGAGCTTAGGCGGTCCTACCGGTTATGCCATCAATCCCACACGTGATCTTGGTCCACGTATTATGCATGCATTATTGCCGATGAAAAATAAAGGTGGTAGTGATTGGGGTTATAGCTGGATCCCTGTTATTGCGCCGATTGTGGGTGGAGTGTTGGCGGCGTTGGTATATCAGTGGATTGTATAAGTTAAACAATGATAAAAACTCCGCGGTTAATTAACTCCGTTTCTCTGTGCCTCTGCGGTTGGCAACTCTTCCAACCGCAGAGAACATGAGACCAGAGAGTTTACGCGGAGAATTACTTCTTCTTTCTATTCCCCAAAAACGGAACATTAAAAGAGATCGTAGGCGCCGGTTTTTGTTTTCTTAACGGAACAGCTTTCTGGTATTCGATATAGTAGATCTTCAATAAAATAATAAAATAGGAAATGATGAGGGGCCCGAACACCAAACCGGTGATCCCGAAATATTCTATCCCGATGATCACACCCAATACCGTTACGATCGGGTGAACATCCGCCATTCGTTTGGCTAAAACAAAACGCACCACATTGTCTATGCTGCTTAATATGATCAATCCCCAGCCGAGAATGAATAATCCCTGCCAGGTTAAACCGGTCGCCAGTAAATAAATACCCATCGGTATCCATACCAGGCCCGTGCCGATCAACGGCAAGATGGATGCGAAGCCGGTGAGTACCGCGTAGAAACCGGGTTCCTGTACGCCAGCGATCAGGTAAGAAATATAGGCTGTGAACCCCTGCACCACCGCAATCAATGGAACACCAACTGCATTGCTGAAAGTCTGCGCTTTTAATTCATTGCCAAACATTTCTATTTTATGCCTTCCAAAAGGAAGATAGAAAACAATGGCCGCTTCCATCCGGTTGATATTGGTGATGAGGAAATACAAAAAGAAATACATCATCGTGATCGCACCGAGTAAATTCAATCCCTGGTTTAACAGCGAAGAAATAAAACTGGTGAGATAACCTTCTGCCTGTGCAATGTTTTTATCGGAGATCAATACCACATGGAATTTCTGTTGTAAAATGGCATCCAGGTTTTTAAGCGGCTGGATAATGGTAGCCTGCATATTGCCTGCGATCTGTTCTACTTTCCCAAACAGCATAGTGGCTAACAGGGAAATCGGTAAAAGAATAATAAAGAATGAAATAAAGATCACCAGTAAAGCGGCCCAGGATTTTTTCCAGTGTTTCTTTTTGATCAACCATTCTACCAAAGGTTTGCTCAGCACATAAAACATCACCGCCGCCAAAAAAGCTGTGAAGAATTCGATGAGGCTAAACAGCAGGAACACTGCGAAAATAACGATGACGCTGAGGAAGAAATATTTGTTTATCTTATGGTCGCGTGAATTTTCCATGGTAACTTGTGTAAGGGCTGTAGTGAAGATAAACAATTTGGCCCTTCGGTTGTAAGCATAATACGCCATACTTCAAATACAGTTCATTAATCGTAAAACAAAAAGTTATGAGTGATAGTAAATTTATAACCGGAATACTGATTGGGGCAGTTGTAGGAACGGCCCTGGCACTTTTCTTAAATAGTGAGAAAGGGAAAGCGCTTATGAAAGATCTTAAAGAAGGCGCAGACAACCTCCAGAGTGATCTTAGCGGTTTGGCAGACGAACTTTTGCAAAAAGGAAAATCATTCATGGAAGAAACTGAACAGGCTTCCTAAGAAAAATAATATGGAGGTGAAGAACGATAATTTTTTTACTGAATCACGCAAAGAACTGGAACAGTATATTCAGGACAGGCTGCTATTGCTGAAACTTCAGGCTACAGAAAAAACGGCAAGACTGGTGGCATTGCTGTTTGTTGTGTTGATGATATCATTGCTTGGTTTTTTCGTGTTGATATTTTTAAGCGTAATGGCGGGTATCTATTTCTCCACTACAACCAATAATCTATATACCGGTTTTGGAATCGTAACAGGTTTTTACCTTGTCTTGTTACTGGTCTTTCTTCTTTTCAGGAAATGGATCAGCAGGCAGGTCATCAATACGGTAATCAGGATTTTCTTTGATAAAAACGATGAGGATGAAAAGCCCTGATAATACAAATATCAATAATCTCGAAGATCTTCATGCCGAAATGCGGCGTGTAAAACAAAGCATCAGGGAGCGGGAACGCGATCTTGGTGAAAGATGGAACCGTTTACCTGAGGAAGCAGTAAAAGCTTCAGTTACGGCCGTGTTGCCCGCTTTCATGAGTAATCAGGTAGCCTCGGGTGTTTGGAAATTAGTGAAGGGTGTTTATGATTTTTTTAAAGGAAATGAAAACGGCGAAGCAGGCGCCGAAGTAAAAAACACCCTTGCCGGAGGTATTAAACAGGTTGGACTCTTCAGCATACTGAAACTACTTTTTTCTATGTGGAAAGGGAAGTGAAAGGAAAGTTGACGGATGACAGATATTAGATGGCAGGCTGATTGCTGCTTCATCTGTCATCTGTCATCCGTCATCTGTCAACTCCTCTGGGAACAATTATTGCATATCCCCACAAGTAAATATTCCTCCACTAAACAAACCAATATGAGCGTAAAATTCATTGCCGGTCTGTTGATCGGTGCCGCCGTAGTGCATTTCCTGAATACCCCCGAGGGTAAAGACCTGTTATGCCGGTTCAAAAAAGATGCAAACAAAATGAAGGAAGATCTCGGGAACCTGGCCGACAAGGGCCATTCCTTCATGAATGACCTTGAAAAAGAGGTTGATAAAGCCACCTCGTAAGAATATTGGATGTTGAGCAAGGAATTTTGAATGTTGAAGTTGACCACTATTACCGGTCGCCTTACCAACAACGGCGGTCCTGCCCTTCATCATTCAAAATTCCTTGTTCAGTGTTCAATATTCTCTTTTTCCCCACATTTTTGCAATTTAGTCCCCCGATTTTCTCATTTTTAAGGCGCATCCCCTTACCTTTGCCGCCAAGTCGGAAAACAGTGTTTCCGGCCCCTCAAAAAGGTACATTTTTAAACCTAATATATCTCCTGATATGGCTACAAAAGGTAAGATCAAACAGATTATCGGTGCGGTTGTCGATGTTCATTTTCCCGACGATAATACATTGCCTGAAATTTATAACGCCCTGGAAATCACCAGGGAAAACGGCGAAAAACTCGTATTGGAAGTGCAGCAGCACTTAGGTGAAGACAGCGTTCGTACCATCGCGATGGACGGAACTGAGGGTCTTGTACGTGGGATGGAAGTGATTGATACAGGTAAAGCGATCGCTATGCCGATCGGTGGTGGTATCAATGGCCGTCTGTTCAATGTAACCGGTGATGCGATCGATGGTTTGCCACAGGTGAGCAAAGAAGGTGGTCGCCCGATTCACAACAAACCGCCATTATTCGAAAACTTAAGTACAGCTTCTGAAATATTATTTACCGGTATCAAAGTAATCGACCTGATCGAACCTTATGCAAAAGGTGGTAAGATCGGTCTGTTTGGTGGTGCGGGTGTAGGTAAAACCGTATTGATCCAGGAACTGATCAACAATATCGCAAAAGGCCACGGCGGTTTGTCAGTATTTGCCGGTGTGGGTGAGCGTACACGTGAAGGAAATGACCTGTTGCGTGAGATGATCGAAGCGGGCATCATGAACTATGGCGAAGCTTTCAAACATAGCATGGAAGAAGGTGGATGGGATCTGAGCAAAGTGGATATGGAAGGTTTGAAAGAATCAAAAGCCACTTTCGTATTCGGACAGATGAACGAACCTCCGGGAGCGCGTGCACGTGTTGCCTTGAGTGGTCTTACCATCGCTGAATATTTCCGTGATGGAGATGGTACGGGTAAAGGAAAGGACATCTTATTCTTCGTAGATAATATCTTCCGTTTCACACAAGCCGGTTCTGAGGTATCAGCCCTTCTGGGTCGTATGCCATCAGCGGTAGGTTACCAGCCAACACTGGCAACTGAAATGGGATTGATGCAGGAACGTATCACTTCAACCAAAAATGGTTCTATCACTTCCGTACAGGCGGTGTATGTACCAGCGGATGACTTGACCGATCCGGCTCCCGCAACAACTTTCGCCCACCTTGATGCAACTACGGTATTGAGCCGTAAAATTGCCGATTTAGGTATCTATCCTGCGGTGGACCCATTGGATTCTACTTCAAGGATCCTGACTCCTCAGATCGTGGGTGATGCGCATTACGATTGTGCCAACCGTGTTAAGTTGATCTTACAACGTTATAAAGAATTACAGGATATCATCGCCATCCTCGGTATGGATGAGTTGAGTGAAGAAGATAAGATGACCGTTCAACGTGCACGTAAAGTACAACGTTTCCTGTCACAGCCTTTCCACGTGGCCGAGCAGTTCACTGGTCTGAAAGGTGTATTCGTAGACATCAACGATACCATCCGTGCATTTAATTCGATCATGGACGGAGAAGTGGATGAATATCCTGAAGCAGCCTTCAACCTGGTAGGAACACTGGAAGATGCGGTTGAGAAAGGAAAGAAAATGATGGAAGCAGCGAAATAAGTTTGTTGTTTGTGGTTAGTGGTTTGTAGTTAACCACTAACTACAAACCACTAACCACAAACCAATTAAAGAATGACTTTAGAAATACTTACCCCCGAAAAAAAACTCTACAGCGGCGAAGTATACGGTGTTTTACTGCCGGGTATTACGGGTTTGTTTGAAATATTAGACAAACACGCGCCGATGGTAAGTGCTTTAAAGAACGGGACATTGAAAATTCTGAAAGACAAGAATAATAAAACTTCAGAGAGTTATACAATACAGAGTGGTTTTGTAGAAGTTTTGAATAACAAAGCAACTGTACTTGTTGAAGGCGCTGTTGCTCTATAAGGTATTTTTTGATTACGGATCCGCGTATTAACGGATAACAACCAGTACCAACTATTACCAAAACTAACTGCTTAGGCAAATAAAAGATGGCCCCGGATTCGGGGCTGTTTTATTTTACAACACGAATTGGAGACGAATTGCACGAATTAAGCAAATTGCAGGATTCGTGCAATTCGTTTTTTAATTCGTATTGTCAGTTCAACTGGGGATCTATCGGGTAATTGATCATCTGGCTATATTCTCCACCAAGATCTTTCAATGCAGCTTTCCATATTTGCGGAGTACTCATATTGAAAACAAAACCTTTACTTGCCTCCCGTGTGATCCAGCTTTTCTGATCGAGTTCGGCGGTTAATTGTCCTTCACCCCAGCCACTGTAACCGAGAAAGAAACGGATATCATTTTTACCGAGCTTATTTAGTTTCAAAAGCGATAAAACTTCTTCAAAATCGCCGCCCCAGAAAATGCCATCTATTACTTCAACCCCACCGGAAATAAGCTCCGGGCATTGATGTAGGAAATGTAAAGTGTCTTTTTGTACCGGGCCGCCATTATAAACAGGGAAACGGATGCCTTCTGCATTTTTGATGAGATCACCAAGCTCCTGGTCGAAACTTTTATTGAGAACAAAACCAAAACTGCCTTCAAAACGGTGCTCGCAAAGCAGCACTACGGTGCGCATAAAGTTAGGATCCTTTAAGAATGGGTCGGATATCAGTAATGTACCGGGTGCTATATCAGCCATAGGTAAAAGATAAGCCAAAGAATTTATTTAGAAAAACCCTTCAAAAGGGGGCGTCGTTAAAATCCTGATAAACCTGTGCCACCTATTGTAGTGTGGTGTAGTTCCAGTTATATTTGTAAGGATGAAGAGAACTTTCCCCGCTATTATCATACTGATCTCACTCTCACTATTTGGCCTGATTCTCTTGCAGGTCTCATGGTTCCAGAATCTATTGGAAACCACGAAGAACCAATATGATAATAATTACACGATAGTGGGTACAACGGTAGCCGATGAACTATATGGCAATGGAGTCAGGCCAAAGCTTAGTTTGCCAAGAAGGGGAGGGATGACATTCAATTCGGACCCGCATCCACATTATAATTATGTGAAGCCGATCAGCGTAGAAGAAAAATTTACACCCAAAGAAGTAGAAGATAAGATCCGGAAAAACTTCGATAAGTACAACCTGAAAAAATTAAGATTTGAGTTTGCCGTTTTTACTTCGAATGATGAATTTGAAATGGGCAGTAAAGAATTCTGGAAAGAATACTATGACACGCTGAATAATAAACGCAGGCTTTGGCCTGTAATACCAATTAATAACCAGGATCTGGAAATAGGTACGCCCGAAACACTGGTTATTATAATGCCTGATTTTGATGAGCAGATCTGGGATTCTTTATGGTGGGTAGTGATTGGCGCCGGTGTTTTTACCGTTATTATTATCGCTGCATTTTTTGTTACCGTAAAATCATTGCTCAACCAGAAAAAACTCAGCGAGATCAAAAGTGATTTTATCAATAACATGACGCATGAGTTTAAAACGCCATTGGCTACTATCTCATTGGCGGTTGATGCGCTTCGGAATGAAAAAGTGCAGAACGACAAAGAGAAAACAAAATACTTCAGCAATATTATCAAGGAAGAAAATGTGCGCATGAACAAGCATGTGGAAACAATATTGCAGGCTGCATTAATGGACAGGCAGGAATTGCAGTTAAAACTTATTCCGCTGCATGTACATGAAGTGATACAGGATACACTTGATAATTACCAGTTGCAATTGAAAGACAAAGAGAGCGATATACAGTTAATGCTGAATGCAAAGAACGACCTGATCAGTGCCGATGAAGTACATTTTTCCAATCTTATTTCTAACCTGGTTGATAATGCGATCAAATATTCGAATGACAAACTGCGCATTATTATATCAACCCATAGCACAAAAACGCGTCTTGTGATCAGGATAGAAGATAATGGTATCGGCATGAGCAAAGAATCGGTAAAACGTATCTTCGAAAAATTCTATCGCGCACATACCGGCAACCTACATAATGTAAAAGGATTCGGCTTAGGGATGAGCTATGTAAAAACAGTCATCGATGCGCACAAGGGAAAAATAAAAGTAGAGAGTACATTAGGTAAGGGAAGTACGTTCACGATCGATGTGCCGTTGCTGCAGGAAAACGCCTAAAACATCTCCATCAAAGTTAGAAACACCGCGCCCTAAATGTCCCATCGGGATATCCTGTCGGTAGCCATGCATCGGGTGATGATCCGTTCGTTCCGTAGGAACGATTGGTGATTTCCGCCGGACGGCCCACAAAACGGTCATCGTTATAAAACCAAAATACCATGCGTTCCTACGGAACGCCAAAACGCAACATTACATGTTGCTACCCACGAAATGTTCCTACGGAACATGTTGGGTTGCCCACACCAAACTCCCATCCCCATAGCTGAGAAAACGAAAATCATTTTGCAATGCGTGATTGTATATTTTTTTCCAATCATCGCCTGTGATCGCTGCAATCAATAATAACAATGTTGATTGTGGCTGGTGAAAATTCGTGATCAACGCATGAATGATTCTGAAGCGGTAACCCGGTGCAATAATGATCTGCGTTTTAGTGATCAATTTTTCTGCCTTCTTTTTTCTAAGCCAATCTACCAGGGATTGCAATGCATCTTGTGGTGTGATATGATCCGCAGGTAATTCATAAGGCTCCCATTGTGTAATATGTAAATTTTCAAGTTCAATAGATGGATCAAGTTTTATTTTTACTCCCAGCCAGAATAAACTTTCTATCGTTCGCAATGAAGTTGTGCCAACAGGAATGATGGTTTTTGGAAGATGTTGTAAAAGATGTTCAATAAATTCTCGTTTCACATCAATGAACTCTGCATGCATTTCATGATCCTGCATGGTCTTGCTTTTTACCGGTTTAAAAGTGCCGGCTCCAACATGGAGTGTAACAAATTCATGTTGTATATTTTTTTGTTGCAGTTTTTGAAAAAGGGTTTCAGTAAAATGCAAACCCGCAGTAGGCGCAGCTACCGAACCATCATGCTTCGCATAAATGGTTTGATAGCGTTCTTTATCTGAGGCTTCTACAGCGCGATTTAGATAGGGAGGTAAAGGGATAAAACCTGCCGCGTGCAACAGCTCTGCAAAACTCATGTAAGGTGCGTCCCAACTTAATTCGATCACATAGGAATCGCTTAACTGCTCTATTTTTTGTGCTGTTAATGTGATAACACTCGACTCTGTTTTGATCAGTGAGATCAGAGGTCCCTCTTTCCATTTCTTGGCCCCGCCTACCAAACATTTCCACCACACTTTCCCTTTTTGTAAGATGGCCGATGTGATGTCACCGTATTTCTCATGCGGCTCCAGGCAAAATATTTCGATCCTGCTGCCGTTCGTTTTTTCAAACAGTAATCTCGCTTCAACAACTTTAGTGTTATTAAAAACAAGTAATGAATCAACAGGTAAATGATCGGAAAGATTTGAATAAGTGTCTTCAGTTATCTCATGATCCTGATAGATCAATAATTTACTTCGATCTCTCTCTCCAAGCGGATATTTAGCGATGCGTTCATCGGGAAGGACATAGATGAAATTCTTTATGGAAAGTTCTTTGGGATGCATGATCGCGGATGGGTATGATTTGATATATGATTTCATGGATTAGACCGCGAAGTTAACGGCATGTATCTACACGCACAATCCTATCAATCATAATAATAATCCTGTTTTCCGCAATCTATCTTTCCGTGAGTCTTTTAACGATTTTCAACCCGCTCCAGATCTCACTCACCGCACAAACTTTCACATCCACCCATCCTGTAGGCAAAACGATTTCGCGGATCGTGTCTTCTGTAATATCAGTAGGTAATTTCGCCGATTTTTTGTACCAGGAGATCCAGATGATGGCAGTTGCCGGTAGCTTTTTGATTAACTGGTTGAACCGCTTCTCGAGGTCTTTTTTCGAAGTGGCAAAAACATGTACAAAATCCGCTTTCCCGCTTTTTATTACCTGTTTGCTGATATCCAGCTCAAGTAGCCGGAAGTAATCGGCCGGGGCTCCAACCAGCAAAATCTTCATTCCTGGCTTGATTCCTAGTTTTTGCACAAGTGGTGTTCCCGAATAGCCTGTAGTAGACATCTGATTGATTTTTAATCAATTAAGTATTTGGGCAATTGTTAAATCCACACTTAAATCGCTTCCGAGCACCTGTTATCCACAGGAATTCACACGATTTGGGGCTTTTGTATTCAAAATATGCTTCAAAGTCTTACCTGCATTGCATTACAGGTCAATCATTTGTGTGGATAAATACAAATGGCCCAATTTGGGTTTGAAAGTGGTAAAAAGTGTTATTTTGTGTCAACAAGTGGTAATCTTGGAAATATTTATTCACTAATGATCGGATTTCACGGCGAATATGAGGCTACGGTAGATGCGAAAGGTCGCTTCCTGCTTCCGGGCGGACTGAAAAAACAGTTGCCTGAAGGGGAGACGCGCTTTATTCTCAGCCGTGGTTTTGAAAAATGCCTCACGTTGTATCCGATCAAAAGTTGGGAACAAATTATTTCAAAGATCAGCCAGTTGAATGATTTCGACCCAAAAGTACGTGAATTCCGCCGTCAGTTTTTGGGTGGTGCAACAGAAGTTGAACTGGATTCTGCGAACAGGATGTTGTTACCCCAAACACTAAAAGAATTTGCGGGGTTAGGCAAGGACATTGTTCTCGCCGCCGCACTGGACAGATTCGAGATCTGGGATGCTAGTAAGTACAAGAAGCTCTTTGAGGATTTTTCACCCGAGGCCTTTAGCAGTTTGGCGCAGGAAGTGATGGGAGGTAAAAATGTTGAATGATGAATTATGAACGCTGAATGAAAGAAACAGAAGACAAAATGGATGCAGAAAAAAAATCAACCATCAGTCACCAGCCTTCAGAAAATGATTATCACGTTCCTGTCCTCTACCATGAAACCTTAACTGGCTTGGCCATTCAACCCCATGGTGTGTATGTGGATTGCACATTTGGTGGTGGTGGTCATAGCAAAGGAATATTGGAACAACTGAATGCTAAAGGAAAACTGATCGCTTTTGACCAGGATGCTGATGCGCAGAAAAATATGCCTGACGATGATCGCGTAATTTTTGTGCCGCAGAATTTTCGTCACCTGCAACGCATGCTTCGTTTGCATAAGATAACCGAAGTAGATGGAGTGCTTGCTGACCTTGGTGTCTCCAGTCATCAATTTGATGAAGGCGACCGCGGTTTCTCGATCCGTTTTTCCGGCCCATTGGATATGCGTATGGATAGAAGACAAGGTTCTACCGCTTCTGACATCATCCGCACATACAATGAGCAACAGTTACATAAACTGTTTGAACAATATGGCGAAGTAACCAATTCAAAAACATTGGCCAAACATATCGTACAGGAGCGGAAACATTTACAGTCGGCAACTATTGAACAGTTCAAAGCGCTGATCAGTCCCGTGGTGAAAGGAAATCCCAACAAGTACTTGGCGCAGGTATTCCAGGCTTTGCGAATTGAGGTGAACGATGAGATGGGTGCGTTGAAAGACATGTTACAGCAGGTTCCTGCTGTATTAAAACCGGGTGGCCGTGTTGCCATCATCACCTTTCATTCTATAGAAGACAGGGTAGTGAAGAATTTCTTCCGCCAGGGCAGTTTCGACGAAACACCCGATAACCCC
>JAZKBT010000005.1:0-521075 GCA_040388475.1 Bacteroidota bacterium
ATGGGGTGAAGTATGCTGATACCAGTTCGTTATTGTCGAACTATACCAGAACCGGTCAGGTTGTAAAATATGTTGATACCTCTTCGATGCTGAATAATTATGCAAGAAAGGGAATGGTTGTTCAATACAGTGATACAGCCAATATGTTATCAAGTCGTTTAAGTATCAGTGATACTGCCTCAATGCTTACGAATTATGCAAAGAGCGCAGATGGTGTGAAGTATGCTGATACCAGTTTATTATTATCGAACTATATAAGAGCCGGCCAGGTTGTAAAGTATGTTGATACATCATCGATGCTGAATAATTATGCAAGAAAGGGAATGGTTGTTCAATACAGCGATACAGCCAATATGTTATCAAGTCGCTTAAGTATCAGTGATACTACAGCAATGCTTACGAATTATGCAAAGAGCGCAGATGGTGTGAAATATGCCGATACCAGTTTGTTATTAGCGAACTATACAAGAACCAGCCAGGTTGTAAAGTATGTTGACACATCTTCGATGCTGAGCAATTATGCAAGAAACGGGCAGACTGTAAAGTATAGTGATACTGCCTCAATGCTAACAAATTATGCAAAGAGTGCAGATGGTGTGAAATATGCTGATACCAGTTCGTTATTGTCGAACTATACCAGAACCGGTCAGGTTGTAAAATATGTTGATACCTCTTCGATGCTGAATAATTATGCAAGAAAGGGAATGGTTGTTCAATACAGCGATACAGCCAATATGTTATCAAGTCGCTTAAGTATCAGTGATACTGCCTCAATGCTTACAAATTATGCAAAGAGCGCAGATGGTGTGAAGTATGCTGATACCAGTTTGTTATTATCGAATTATACCAGGAACGGCCAGGTTGTAAAGTATGTTGACACATCATCCATGCTGACCAATTATGCAAAAAAAGGCATGGTTGTTCAATACAGTGATACAGCCAATATGTTATCAAGTCGTTTAAGTATCAGTGATACTGCCTCAATGCTTACGAATTATGCAAAGAGCGCAGATGGTGTGAAGTATGCTGATACCAGTTTATTATTATCGAACTATATAAGAGCCGGCCAGGTTGTAAAGTATGTTGATACATCATCGATGCTGAATAATTATGCAAGAAACGGACAGGCTGTAAAGTATAGTGATACTGCCTCAATGCTTACAAATTATGCAAAGAGCGCAGATGGGGTGAAGTATGCTGATACCAGTTCGTTATTGTCGAACTATACCAGAACCGGTCAGGTTGTAAAATATGTTGATACCTCTTCGATGCTGAATAATTATGCAAGAAAGGGAATGGTTGTTCAATACAGCGATACAGCCAATATGTTATCAAGTCGTTTAAGTATCAGTGATACTGCCTCAATGCTTACAAATTATGCAAAGAGCGCAGATGGCGTGAAATATGCTGATACCAGTTTGTTATTAGCAAACTATACAAGAACCGGCCAGGTTGTAAAGTATGTTGATACATCTTCGATGCTGAACAATTATGCAAGAAACGGCCAGGCTGTAAAATATAGTGATACTGCCTCAATGCTTACGAATTATACCAGAAATGGCCAGGTGGTAAAGTATAATGATACATCAGCGATGCTTTCAAATTATGCAAGATCTGCCGCGGTTATTCAAAATGGCACTTCTCAACAGTCTGCTGCCAATTTCAATATCTCCGGCTCCGGTGTTATTGGAACAACCTTAACAGTTGGGGGAGCCACCAATCTGTCATCAACCCTGGCTGTAACAGGAAATACAATCCTATCAGCAGCTTTAACCGTAACAGGCGCGGTATCGAACAGTTCTACCCTCTATACCGCTGGTGCGGCTACTTTCGGATCTACTGTTACTGCAGCGGGTAACATCACAGCCAATTCGGATATCCGCTTAAAAAAGAATATACAGGTTTTGGCACCTGTATCAGACAAACTACGCAGACTGAATGCGGTTGAATTCGATCGTAAAGATATGGAACTGCACCAGCTTGGTTTTATTGCCCAGAATGTGAAAGACCTCTTTCCTGATCTTGTGGTAAAAGCAAAAGATAGCCTGGGCATTTTATCAGTAAACTACCAGGGTATCACAGCTCCATTGGTCAAAGGCTGGCAGGAACATGATGCTGTGATCAAGGCACAACAGAAAGAGATCGGCGACCTGAAAAACGAACTCAACAGCCTGAAACAGGATATGGAAGAATTGAAAAAACTGATCAAAAAGAAAAAATGAAAATAATCGTTTCCATTTTATTATTGGTGATGGGGCTTGCTGCCAAAGCACAGTATCCCGCGGCGTTGCCTTCATCGGGTCCGTTAAGTACGGATATGATCAAAGACTGGATGTACGCGGCCGGTGAGATAACGTTTGCTGAATATAGCGGTGCTACCTCACTTGCTTTTCTCAATAGCAAATCGCACCTCACAGATAAGACAGCGCCTTACAGCATCAGTGATTGGTATGGTTATTCAGTTTTTGTATTTAATGTTACGCTCACAGTCAATACCAGCCAATACAATGTAAAAACTGCAGCCATTGCAGCAGGGTGGGACCAAACGAATCCGTTGCTGGCAACAGTTACGATTAATACCGGCGTAGTCGTTTATTCTGCTGCAGGTTCTGGAGTCGCAGCTTTTAATACGGGATCAACATTTCCTGTGGGGTCAAGCATGACGATCATTAACAAAGGATCTATCGTAGGATATAGCGGTCTGGGCGCCGCTTATGGGTCAGCCGGAAATGGATCAGCTGGTGGATGGGCGGTGGAAACGCATATCAATATCACTATCAATAATACCAACGGCAACATTTACGGTGGTGGTGGTGGTGGTGGTGGTGGCGGCAACAATGCTCTTGGCGGTGGTGGTGGTACAGGAGGCAATGGCGCCGGCGCCGGACCAGGCGGGTTGATATCGGCTACCGGTGGTGGAGCACCTGGTTTACTGGCTGGCGCAGGCGGGGCAGGTGGCGGATATGGCGCTTCAGGATCCACTGGAATTATGGGAGCATTAGGGGCACCTGGATCAGGTGGTGCCGGAGGAGCGGCCACATCGTCAGCCGGTTACACGATTACATGGACTGGAACAGGAACAAGGCTGGGAACCATTGGATAAAATATATTGAATACAATAATGGAATTATCATCAATACAATATCAATCGAAAAAATGTCTGAGCAAAAGAAGAAACAAGAGGGGCAGGATAATGCCAATTCTGAAAGGGATGCGTATAACAGGAAAATGATCATATGGATCATCGCCCTATTAGTGTTGTTTGCCATTGCCTGGGGAATATTGATTACTGTAATGGGTCATCGTGGAATGGCTAACTTTTTACAGAACTAAGAAATTTTTAGTCTGGAGACTCGAGTTAGAAGACTGGAGTTGAGACCACTCAGGCTTCAGACTTCCCCTGCAATGATATAATGTATCTTATTTCGCAATTGATTGCTATTTTTAAATATGACTAGGCGGAATAACCGGTTCAAAAACCTCTTTACGCAATTGGGCATCTCCCTGAAACTGCTGGTGTCGAACGACCCTTTGCGTTTGGCGGGTGCCACCGCTTTCTTCGCCACATTTGCGTTGCCATTTATTCTAATCATATTGGTACAGGTACTCAGCCTTATTTTCAACAGACGCGAGATCAGTCGCGAACTGTTTATACGCATGTCTTCCATTCTCGGCGAAGCAAGTATGCAGCAGGTAGTAGTAACCATACGCGGTTTTCGCGGGCTGGTGAGCAGTTGGTGGGCCATTACTGCTGGGTCTTTGTTCATGGTATTTGTGGCCACCACTTTATTCAGGGTGATCAAGAACTCATTTAACCAGTTATGGATGATCCGTGTTGATCCGGAACAGCAGTTCCGCATTTCTATATGGAGCCGGTTTAAATCATTATTGTTGATCCTTTTTACCGGTTTGCTGTTTGTTACAGGTGTTGTATTGGAAGCATTACAGGTTTTATCCGGGAAATATATCGATGAAATGATCCATGGATCCGGCATTTTCTTCAACGGCATTTTATCTTTTCTCATCTCCATAATGATCACCACGCTATGGTTTGCAGTATTGTTCCATTTTATTCCTGATGGCCGTTCCAAATGGAAAGTAAGTTTTTCAGGCGCCCTGCTAACCAGCCTTCTTTTCGCGCTGGGAAAATTTGTTTTAAAACGTTTGCTGGTCGACAGCAATATCGACCAGGTATTCGGCCGCTCAGGCGCTTTTGTTTTGGTGTTATTATTTGTATTTTACTCTGCCATGATATTATATTATGGGGCAGCATTCACGAAAGTATGGGGCATATACATTAAACAGCCTATCAAGCCAATGCCGCATGCCGAGTTCTACACATATATGCGGATCAATAACCCGGAGAAGATCCAGATTGTAGAATGAGATGCCATGGTTTGAATTGCTTATAACAAGTGAGGACAAATCCAATACCGTATAGTACATTTTAACTATTCCGGGCAGTTAAGTATATCCTGAATTTTACAGTGTTGAATCAATTATACAAAACAGGTTGATCTAAAAAACACAAACATGAAAAATTCAAACGCTTACCCAAAACATTTTTGCTTACGGTTGTTGCTGATAGCAGCCACATTCAATTCCTGTTACGCTCAAAACGGTCAGGATAATGGGCCGGTCATCGTTAATGAACAAAATTCTTTCAGGATAGAAAACAAACAGGTTGGCCAATGTATACAACCGGTTCCGGTGGGTTGGCAATCAAGTAGCAACAAAGAAGGCACTGCCCTGGACCTGTATGATGTGGCAAACACAATGTATGCCGGGTATGTGATACTCCCGGTTAATACTGCGATGGGGCTTTTCTATGATAAAGAATTATACAATAAGGATCCTCAACGGTCGATCATCCGTGTTCTGTCAATAGCGCTCGGTAACCAATACAAAGATGGCCCGGTATACTATACCGATGAGATCAATCAAACCCTGAATGGATACCAGTTGCGTTCCTTTGCCAGTGCCAATTATAAAGGAGTTGTATTATACAGGATCTTCCCCGGCGGCTTTGGTTATTCTTACATAGAATGCATGCGGATAGCAGTAACCAGATCTGATATCTGGGAGCAGAAAGGCGAACTTGTTGCAGGTATTGCGTTCGGTATATCCTGTAATGCTGTATTGGTACAACACGATGTGCCTTCGATACCCAGGAGTTCTTCCCTCAAGCCATCTTCCGTTTCTAAAACAAAAAAAGAGGGCTACGGTTACAACGTACAATTAGGTACAGAAGAATGTCACAATCCACGCACGGGCCAGAATTTCCGTGTTACCAGTGAGATGTGGTCATCAACAGGTCCTGATGGTCCCGGGTATTATGGAATGTCGGGGAATGAAAGAATTAAGATGGCGCCGGGGAGGAGTAATTAAATTCGATAATTTCTCTCACCGAAATATAGTATTCTACAAATGGTTGATTTTTCATTAAAATTGTAAGCCATAATTTTGCCAAGCCTAATTTTCGTATGTTAGTCCCATTTGTGCAGCGTGCTTCAAACCAAAGCTAATGAAGGTCCATATTCTAATTGCCGGTATAGTATTGTGGAGTCAGCCTGCATTTTCTCAACTTCAGGAAATCAGGGTTTTACAACGTAGCCTGCCTTTGGTTAAAGACAGTATAGAAAAAAACGATGTATTGATCCGCCTGGCACAGCTAATGGGCGATCGCCAACCCGATAGTAGTTATTACTACCTGCGTATTGCTAAAGCGATGGCTGAACGGATGAACTATGCCAAGGGGATGGCGATGGTTTACAAAACCTATGGCTCAGTATTAGGTGGGAATAATAATTACCTGGCAGCCACTTACCTGAATAATGCAATCGAAAAGTTCCAGGCAATCGGGGATAAAGAAGGCGAGAGCATGGCACTGATGAATATGGCCAATTTAATGTACCTGGATGAGGATAGTGTGAATGCAGATGCATATTTGAAGAAATCCTACCAGATGACTTTAAGCCTGGCTAAGGATTCTGTTCGCTCTATCATTATGAACAACCTCAACCTGCATAGTCCGAATATCCTGGACCCGCAGGTGGATGCATTTTATAAAGAAGGCAGCGCCATTGCAAAAAAATACCGGGATGGCAGGATGATGCTTTATTATAAATTCTTTGAGGGACTGCTTTCATGGGAGAAAGGGAGCCGGTATAAGTCATTGCAAATATTAAAATCTTCTCTGCAAACAGCCGACAGTATTGGCAATGTAGCGCTTAAGTTGTCTGTTTATTTTCAACTGGGTAGTAAGTGGCAATCTATTGACACAGGGATGAGCAGGTTGTATTACCAGCAAGGATTGGAGGAAGCAACAACGTATCATTTCTCAGCCTATAAATTATTGTTCGCCCAATCCCTTTATGATCATTTTAAAAAAGCAAACAAGGATAATGAGGCCCTGCTGTATGCAACTATGATGTTAGATGCCCGGCAAAAACACCAGGAAGAGCTTAGGAAGTATGGTTTTACTGTAGTGAATTATGTTGAAAAAGATAAAGACCTGGAAACTACACGGAAAAAGCAAGAAACAAGTGTTCTGCTATTGATCGTGTTTATTGTTTTATCCATCACTGCTGTTGCCCTGTTGTTTTTTGTATTTCGTTCCTCACGGATCAGCAAGCGGTTTGCTGTGATGCAAAAAACGCTAGCTGAAAAAACACGTGTCCAGAACAAAGAGCTTGAAGATTGGAATAAATTTCATGATACATTGTTGTCTGTTTTGGCACATGATCTGCGGCAGCCATTCTCTTCTATCATCATGACTTCGCAATTATTGGAGTTCGCTGATGAGGCAGTTTCGAAGGAAGAACTCAAATCAATTATGCTAGACCTAAATGATACGGCATTTAAAAGCATAGACCTGCTTGACGGTTTATTATACTGGGTAAAATCGAAAAAAGAAAATTTTACATATATAACGGAAGAAATATTATTGCGCGATAATATAGCGCAGGCCAATGGCTTATTTTCCTATAATCAGCAAAACAAACAGATCAGTTTTTTGAACGAAGTGCCCGGAAATTTGACTGTTCGTGCACATGAACAAATGTTGTTATTTATTAACCGGAACCTGATCAGTAATGCAACTAAATATTCTCCGAAAGGCGGAACGATCAGGGTATTTTCAGAAATAAAGGATAATGAGATCATTGTTTCCTTTGTGGACCAGGGATCCGGTATGACACCCGAACAGGTTGAAAAATTGTTCAGCATTGATGAAACAAACAAACAGAAAACCGCCAAGGTTAGTGGAGCCGGTATTGCTTTAAATATATGCTACGATATGATCCAGCAAATGAATGGCAGGATGTGGGTGGAAACGAGTCCTGGGCAAGGTTCGAAATTCTGTTATGCTTTGACTACCATGGCTAAGTGACATCTCTTCATTGGTAGATGACCTGCGAAAAAAGAAATTATGAAAAAGACAGCGCCTTACGATTTTCTGCTGGATCATTTGCCCGCTAATATTATCATCCAGCCGGCTATTGGTATGTTTTATATTTATTTTGATAAAAAGATCATACTTATATTCCGGAAGGTGAATAAAAATCCACAGCACAATGGTATTTGGATAGCTGCAAAAAAAGAAGATCATGGAAGCCTGAAGGCAGAAATACCCGCTATCGACAGCTTTTTATTTGATGGAGGCGAGTCTTTTGACATGAACTGGCTTCTACTCAGCGACAGTCACGACGATTTTGAAAGCGCAGGTATTTTGCTTTGTGACCTCATTAGCAAAAAGGACCAAAGAATCGGGAAAAGAACACCTAAAAGCATTTCGTTGTGATATCCACGAGGTAGGTGGAGGCGGGTGTCTTGTCCTGAAATCGGATTTTGCACTGATTATTGCAAAAACTTCCATACTGCCTGGTTAAAAACCTGCGGTTGTTCTGATAATACGTAATGAGAAGTTCCCGGAACTACAAAGAACTGCGCGCGCGGCGTGGCACGGTACATCTGCAATGTATGCTCGAATGATATCTGGTCGCGGTCTCCCATGACGTATTGCACGGGAGCTTTTATTTTCGAGAGATCTGTGAAAGGAATAGATGGCCCATCCAGCATCAGTCCAAGAAGCCGTCTTGTCATTCGTAGAAAACTTGTATCCATTCTCCTCGCGCTCATGGTTTCATAAGACTTTTTGCCGAACACAGATTCATCTTGCTGTATATTGGCACCAGACACAACCAGTTTATTAACCATCGAAGGATATTGCATAGCCATAATAAGACCAATAATACCGCCATCGCTCCAGCCAATGATGTTGCATGTTTTGATGTGCATGGAATCGAGTAGTTGCCGCATATCATCTGCCTGTATTGGGTAGGTTAAAGGTTCATCGTTATCGCCGGATCTTCCACGGGCCCGGCAATCGGGAATGATCAGCTGATACTTAGATATAAAAAAAGGAATCTGTCCGGCGAATGCAGAAATGGACTGGACATTTCCATGTAACAATAACAGTGGGAAACCACTGCCATAGGTTTCACAATAAATATTTATTCCGTTGATTTTATAGGTGTGCCCTGCATCAAAATTGGCACCGTAGTTCATTACACCGTTTCCGGAAAGCATAAGCGAATGATTGCCATCCGAATGAAAAACTGATGTGACTTCCTGTGTGAAGCCCTTCGTAAAAAATATTCTTTTTCCTTGTCCGCTTTTCCATGCTTGAAGGGTATTGCTCTCAAACCCCTGGTCCGTTATCGGAACCGTTTTCCATTCACCATTCTGATTTTGGATTGACAAAGAGAAATCATCAAAATAAAATCTGCCGTTATAAGCAGCCGAACCGCCAAAAAACATTCTGTCGGCACTACTGTCCATCACACCCTGTAATGTATAAGTTTGCCAATTGGTACCCAATGCTCCCTGGGTGGTTGTTGATTTTTGTAAAAGAGTTTTTCCACCCGACTGTTCGATACGGGCCCAAACAGCTGCATTGGCAGTGCTGTCGATTTTGGCAACACGTAACGAAGCCTTTAATACAAATTGTTTGGCGTTAAGTCCCGCGAGGCTTAAGGATTGCGAAAAATAGGCATTGGAAATCTGTAACGTATCACCGGCGGTTTGGCAGAACAGCGACGAAGCCTTTAACAGCAATAAAAGAAAAATAATTTTTTTCAACATGGACATTGGTTTGTTCCATAATGACTACCTGAAAAAAAGAAAAAGGTTACGGCAAAGCGTACTATTTTTCAAATGCAGGAAGTTCTTTTTATTGAAAACGAAAGGCCCCTCATTTCTCCCGCCGTTGTTGGTCGCCTGACAACAACCCCAAAAATACAAAAGCCCCACATTTCTGTGAGGCTTTTGCGGACCGGACGGGACTCGAACCCGCGACCTCCGCCGTGACAGGGCGGCATTCTAACCAACTGAACTACCGATCCGTTCCTTAAACAAGGCCAATAACCCGTTTTTCGGACGGCAAAGATAGGGGTGTGGGTGGCTCAAAACAAATCTTTTCAAAAAAAAATTGCAAGCCGTATTTTTACCGCCTTAATAGCTCATTATGCCTCAATACCCGAATAGACAATTCCTTGATTTTGAGAAACCCATCAAAGAAGTTTACGAGCAAATTGATGATACCCAAAAGCTGGCCGAGAAGAACCCGAAGATCGATTACACGTCCACGATACAACAATTAGAATCCTCTATACTTGATAAACGCAAAGAGATCACCGCACATCTTACACCCTGGCAAAGGGTGCAGCTGAGCCGTCATCCAGACAGGCCCTATACTTTGAAATACATAGATAATATGTGCACCAATTTTGTAGAACTGCATGGCGACAGGAGTTTTAAGGACGATAAAGCCATGGTGGGCGGTTTTGCACAGATGGATGGCGAAACGGTGATGATCATTGGCCAGCAGAAAGGCATTAATACCAAGGCGCGCCAGTTGCGCAATTTTGGTATGGCCAATCCCGAAGGATACCGTAAGGCACTCAGGTTGATGAAACTGGCCGAGAAATTCGATAAACCTGTGATCTGCCTGATTGATACGCCGGGAGCTTACCCGGGGCTGGAAGCAGAAGAACGCGGACAAGGGGAAGCGATCGCCAGGAATATTTATGAAATGATCCGCCTGAAAGTTCCCGTGATCATCGTGATCATTGGTGAAGGAGCAAGCGGCGGTGCCCTGGGCATTGGTGTAGGAGATAAAGTATTGATGATGGAGAATACCTGGTACACGGTGATCTCTCCCGAAAGCTGCAGCTCTATCTTATGGCGCAGCTGGGATAAAAAAGAGACCGCTGCTGAACAACTGCGTTTGACAGCAAACGATATGAAAGGTTTTGGCCTGGTTGATGAGATCGTTCACGAACCTTTAGGCGGCGCACACTGGGACTATGCAGATGCAGCCAACATCCTCAAATCCTATATCCTCAAATCATTAAAAGAAATAGAAGCCAAAGATCCTGCACAGCGTGTGAATGATAGAATTGAGAAGTATGGTAAGATGGGATTCTGGTCGGAGAAACAGCAACCAGTTTAAGCACTTAACTTTTAAGAATAACAACCACAAACAACAAACCATAAACAAAAAAATGTCTTTAAGAACAACACTGCAGGGAACAGGCGTAGCATTGATTACCCCGTTCTCATCCGATCTGAAAATAGATTTTAATTCACTGGGTAAAGTGATCGATGCCATGATCAATGGAGGCGTTGAATACCTCGTTACGCTGGGTACCACAGGCGAAACACCTACTTTGGATAAGCAGGAGAAGCTGGACATTGTAAATTATACATTTGAAAAAGTAGCGGGCCGTGTGCCGGTTGTAGTAGGCATTGGTGGAAACAACACTGCTGAGCTTGTGAATGATCTCCATAAATTTCCATTGGATAAAGCCTTTGCGGTTTTAAGCGCATCACCCAATTATAATAAGCCATCGCAGGAAGGTATTTTTCAACATTATAAAGTACTGGCAGCAGAATCTCCCAAACCCATTATTCTATACAATGTGCCTGGCCGTACCGGGAGGAATATGACTGCGGAAACAACGTTGCGTTTGGCACACGAAGTTCCCAATATCGCAGGTATGAAAGAAGCCGGTGGCGATATGGTACAATGCATGCAGATCCTGCGCGATATGCCCAAAGATTTTTTATTGGTAAGCGGCGATGATGCACTCGCACTGCCCCAATTGGCCTGCGGTATGCACGGTGTGATCAGTGTTGCGGCAAATGCATTTCCTGCCGAATTCTCTGAAATGGTAAGACAGTGCCTGAAGAATAATTTCGCTGCTGCAAAAGAGATCAATGATAAATTATTAGATGCGTATGACCTGATGTTTTCTGAGAACAATCCAGCCGGTGTAAAAGCCTTTATGGCCGAACAGGGATTGATCGGTAATCACCTGCGTTTGCCGGTGGTGCCGTTGAGCGCGGGGTTGCATGGGAAGGTGAAAGCTTACTTAGGCAAGTAATTTTTTTTCACGCAAAGACGCCAAGATTGCAAAGGCGCAAAGAATTTAATTAATTCTTTGCGCCTTTCTTTTTCAGCTTTGCCTCTTTGCGTGAAAAAATCGTATTTTACTACAAACTAACTGTATGGAACCAAGCCTTCTTGTTTCTAAAAAGAGAATTGATTCGATAGATATCCTTCGGGGGATCATCATGATCATTATGGCGCTCGATCATGTGCGTGATTTTTTTCATCCTGCAGCCATGACTTCCGATCCCACCGATCCGGCTACCACCACACCCATACTTTTCTTTACAAGATTTATCACCCATTTCTGTGCACCGGTATTTGTTTTCCTTGCTGGAACTTCTATTTTTTTAACAGGTACCAAAAGAACAAAAAAAGACCTGTCAATATTCCTGCTGAAACGTGGCATCTGGCTGGTGATATTGGAAATAACCATATTTAATTTCGTGTTCAGTTTCGATCCCTTGTTTCATTTTATCGGATTGCAGGTGATATGGGTAACCGGTGTTTCCATGATATTGATGGCGGCGCTGATCTACCTGCCGATACCGATTTTATTTGTACTCGGCCTTGCGGTCGTAGCAGGGCATAATCTATTGGATAATTTTAATTCAACAGACAGGGGCAATGTACCGTTGGTATGGTCCATTTTTCACCAGCAATCTTTCCGTTTTTATGGTGAAGGGCGATCTTTTATGGTGCTTTACCCGCTTATTCCATGGCCGGGGATCATGATGCTTGGTTATTGTTTGGGTACTTTGTTTGTAAAAGGATATGATGCAGCAAAACGCCGCCGTCAATTGATATGGATGGGCTCTGCTGCTGTTGTTGTTTTCCTCGTTCTGCGCTGGATCAATGTGTATGGCGATCTGTTTAAATGGTCTGAACAAAAAGATACCACAGCTACCATTCTTTCTTTTTTTAACGTAACAAAGTATCCGCCATCCTTACTGTATATCTGTATAACCATCGGCCCGGCATTAATTGCTTTGGCATGGATAGAAAAAGCAAAAGCAAAATGGACGAACGTGATAGTGATCTATGGCCGTGTGCCGATGTTCTATTACCTGCTTCATTTTTTTGTGATCCATGTTCTTTGTATGATCGTGTTTTTTGCACAGGGCTATACCATGGCACAGGCACATGAGGGGTTGATGATGTTCCGCCCGAATAACTTCGGATTTTCATTGGGGATCGTTTACCTGTTATGGATAGCTATCGTAGCGGGCTTATACCCGCTTTGTAAATGGTACAGCCAATACAAAGCCACACATGATCATTGGTGGTTATCGTACCTGTAGATGGGATGCGTTAACTTTGCAAGATGAATCAATGGCTCGCTTCTGACGCACAGTTTCATAAACTGTATCCTGATACTGTACTCGCTCAGGCCAGCATGCACTGGACACCCTTATACATTGCACGCAAAGCCGCTGAATTTCTTGCCGCAGAAAAAAATGTAAAAATATTGGACATTGGAAGCGGGGCGGGAAAATTTTGCCTGGTTGCTGCTGCCTATCAAGCTGATGCTTTTTTTGTTGGAGTAGAGCAAAGAAAAGAATTGGTTCACTATGCCGAAGATGCAGCGCTTACTATGCGTTTACAAAATGTTTCTTTTATACATGCCAACATCACAGAAATTGATTTTGCCAACTATGATCATTTCTATTTCTTCAATGCATTTTATGAGAACATCAATGATGAGTATAAGATTGATAACAAACTCGTGTATTCAAGAGAGTTGTATGCTTCGTATAACAAGTATGTTTACAGGCAACTGGATAAAAAATCTGCAGGCACAAGGCTTGCCACTTTTCATAGTATGGAAGATGAGATACCGCCTAGCTATCATGAAGTGGGGTCGACGGAAGATGAATTGTTGAAGTTCTGGGTCAAAGTCTAATTTTTATTTCAGACTTCACGCATTAGTTGTATTAAACCTTAATACTAAATCCTAATCCACTGGGACGCCACCTTATTACCTTATTTTGGTCTGGGTATTTTATTGTTTACCCTATTTAAGAATAAGGTAATAAGGTTGGATAACGATTGTTGTTATATTTTCTACTAAGGTTTAGGCACTACTGCCTATGATCCCAACAAAAATGCAGCAGCAGAAGAAGAATTATTTTTTACGCTCCAGCAAATCCCAAAGATTTCCATACAAATCCTCAAAAACCGCAACCGTTCCATATTCCTCTTCATGCGGTGGGCGGATGAAATTTATTTTGTTGGCGATCATTGCATGATAGTCTCTCCAGAAATCATCCGTATACAAGAACATGAAAACACGGCCACCGGTTTGATTGCCTACACGGCTTTTCTGTTCTTCATTCGCAGCTTTTGCCAATAGTATGCAACATTCCGTAGAACCTTTTGGCGCAACCAATACCCAGCGTTTAACATCGGAAAGAACGGTGTCTTCAATTAAATTGAAACTGAGTTTTTTGGTGTAGAATTCGATGGCTTCATCGTAATCGGCAACGACTAATGCGAAATGGGCGATGTGTTGTTTCAATGTTGTATAATTTAAATTTCTTTTTCATGTCCCATGTCTTCGATACCATGCTGTTGCGCATAATAAGAAACAACATCGCGGATATCAACAAATTTTTTATCCGTTCTTCTGAATTTGACCGTGATCTCTTTATCCAGTTGATCCTGTGTATCTTTTAATTTCAATTTCAAATAATGGGTGTTGCTGCTAAGTCCGCTTTTCAAAATAGTAGTGTGGAAATGCCAGACCGTGTTCCATTCAATTATTCCGTCTTTTCTGCGCCAAACACCGTTTTGGTCAATCCTGACTTTTATTCCTGTATCCAAATAATAGAAAATACAAATTGCGGGAATAGCGATTAGAAAAAATAACGATGCGGTCTGACCCATTGAAAAAGTATTATAGAAAAAAAAAGCTGTCTGCTTTGGCCAAATAATAAAAATGGCAGCCACGAAAGCCATCCACCCCAAAAAACCTATCAGGTAATATTTTTTCCATCCTTCCCGAACTTCGATGCTTGTTAGGTCTGTTGACAGGTTCATTCCATAATTTTAATAGGTGATATTATTTCAACAATCCCTTTATCTCGTTCAATTTCATCAAAGCCTCAACGGGTGTCAGGCGATTGATATCCATTTCGGTCAGCATCTTACGCATCTCATCAAACGTTTGTGAGTGTGCATCAAAAATGGAGAGCTGCATTTGGGGGGTGGATAGTTTCTTGATGTTCTTGGCAAGGTTCGTATCCGCGGTCGGGACGCTCCCGGCGGCCTGAACGCTACTCTCGTTTTGGAGGCCGCTGTTACCGTTCAGGCCGCTTTGAGCGTCCCGACCGGTATCGGCGTCCTGCCCGGATCTTTCTTCCAGCTGTTTTAATATTTCGTTAGCCCTGTCGATCAATGTAGGCGGCATCCCAGCCATCTTCGCCACATGTATACCAAAACTATGTGTACTTCCGCCGCGGGCCAGTTTGCGCAAGAAGATGATCTTATTGCCAACTTCTTTATTGGTTACATGAAAATTCTGAACACGAGGTAATTTTTCTTCCAATTCATTCAGCTCATGATAGTGGGTAGCAAATAGTGTTTTGGGTGCAGCAGGTGAGGAGTGCAGGTATTCAACAATGCTCCAGGCAATAGAAATCCCATCGTAGGTTGATGTGCCTCGTCCGATCTCATCCAGTAAGATCAAACTGCGTTGCGAAATATTGTTGATGATGCTCGCCGTTTCATTCATCTCCACCATAAAAGTAGATTCACCACCACTCAGGTTATCACTGGCGCCAACACGTGTAAATATTTTGTCTGTCAGGGGAACTTTTGCAGATGAGGCCGGAACAAAACTACCCATATGCGCCATCAGGGTAATCAGCGCAGTCTGTCTTAGTATCGCGCTCTTACCACTCATATTGGGTCCCGTTAAAATAATTACCTGTTGATCTGTTGGATTAAGTATAATATCATTTGAGATATAGGATTCCCCCGCAGGTAAATTCCTTTCTATTACCGGGTGCCTGCTGTCTTTGAATTCGAGTTCAACACCATCATGCAGTTCGGGTTTTTTATAATTGAACTGGAGTGCATTCTCTGCAAAGCAAAGCAGGCAATCGATCGTGGCTAAAATATTTCCATTCACCTGGATAGGGGCGATGTAATCCTGCAGTGCCAGTAACAAAGCGTCATATAATCCTAATTCTATCGCTAAGATCTTATCTTCTGCGCCGGTGATCTTTTCTTCATACACTTTTAATTCCGGTGTGATATAACGCTCAGCATTGGCAAGCGTTTGTTTACGGATCCATTCTGCAGGTACTTTGTTCTTGTGCAGGTTGGTTACTTCGAGATAATACCCAAACACATTATTAAAACTGATCTTCAAAGAAGAGATCCCTGTTTTCTCCGATTCACGCTGCTGTATATTCACCAGAAATTCTTTCCCTCCGGTGGCGATATTTCTTAGCTCATCCAATTCTTCATGCACACCTTCTTTGATCACTCCGCCTTTGCTTGCTGCTACGGGTGGTGTTTCATTGATTTCTTTTAAGATCTTCTCAACTATATAATGGCAGCCATTCAATGCATCAGCCAATCGCTGCAGATAAGGATTGGCAACATTGGTACACGCCTGTTTGATCAGTTCTGTCTGTTGCAAACCCTTTGCCAAATGCATTACTTCCCGCGGGTTGATCTTTTTCATCGGGATCTTGCTCACCAGTCTTTCAATATCTCCGCAGATCTTTATCGCATGTGATAATTCTTTGCGCAGGTCGGTTTGAAGGATCAGGAAAGCCACTGTATCTAACCGTTCATTGATCTTTGCTACATCTTTCAAAGGGAAGATCATCCATCGGCGCAGTAAACGTGCACCCATGGGACTAACAGTATTGTCCAGCACTTTTAATAAACTATTACCGTTATCAACACCTGTATTCAGTAATTCAAGATTACGGATGGTGAACCTGTCCATCCATAAAAAATCTTCGCGCTCCATCCGCTGCACAGAAGTAATATGCTGCAGGTTGGGATGCTCTGTTTCTTTTAAATAATACAGGATGGCGCCGGCAGCAGTAATGCCATGGTGCATGCCTTCAATACCATATCCTTTGAGTGAATGCGTTTGAAAATGTTTTAATAAACTCTCTGTTGCAAAGGCTTCATCAAAGATCCAGCTCTCCATGGTGTAGGTATAGAACTTTGGGCCGAATATTTCTTTGAAATGTTTCTGGTAACTGCGTTGATAGATCACTTCGGCAGGTTTTAATCCCTGCAACAATTTATCAATGTATTCATCATTGCCTTCGGCGATAAAAAATTCGCCTGTTGAAATATCAAGAAAAGCAATACCTGTTTCTCCCTCGGTAAAATGGATCGCCGCTAAAAAATTATTGCTGTTGTGTTCTAATAATTTATCGTTTGTGGCCACACCGGGTGTTACCAGTTCGGTTACACCGCGTTTTACAATCCCTTTTACCGTTTTAGGATCTTCTAACTGATCGCAGATAGCTACACGATAACCGGCTTTTACTAATTTATGTAAATAGGTATCCAGTGCATGGTGAGGAAAACCCGCCAGCTCACTGGAAAAAGCGGCGCCGTTATTTCTTTTGGTTAAGGTAATACCCAGCACTTTTGAAGTAGTGATCGCATCTTCTCCAAACGTTTCATAAAAATCGCCTACGCGGAAAAGCAGGATCGCATCAGGATACTTTTGCTTGATGGCCCTGTGTTGCTGCATTAACGGTGTATCGGCGGATGATTTTGACATGGATGGCAAATATAATTACTGGATGCGGGGATGGGAGAGGTATTTGGGGATTGGGGAAAACAATTAGTGGATTGCGGATTGGCGGATTATGGATTAACGAATTCGGCAATCCGCCAATCCGTAATCCACTAATCCGCTAATTCTGCCAATGAAAAAGGGATCAATGTCGCTCAGACATTGATCCCCTTATAATTATAGTCAACTAAATGCTATTAAAAACCGCCGCGGCCACCTGTTCTTGGTGTTGGCATTGGTTTACGTGGTAATTTCTGATCGCGCTGTGCAGCATTGTATACGAATGCGGCAACGATGGTTGCAATTTGTTTCAGATCATCTTCTATCAGGTGATCATACACATCCATATTGCTATGGTGATTACGCACATTGTATTCAATAGGATCCTGGATAAACTGGAAACCTGGTAAGCCTACACCATCAAACGACTGGTGATCGGTTCCACCGGTATTGCTGGTGGTAACTGTTTTTGCACCCAGGTCATTGAATGGAGCTAGCCATTGTGTAAAGATGTCGCGGCAGGCTTCGTTGCCCTGTAAATAAATACCACGGATTTTTCCGGTTCCATTATCGATATTGAAATAAGAAGAGAACTTTTCATGTGCAGGCAGTGTTTGCATAGTAGCCGGATCTGCAAATGTTTTCTTTACATAGCCTCTTGAACCGAGTAAGCCTTGTTCTTCACCACTCCATAAACCGATACGGATGGTTCTTCTTGGCTGGATACCCAATGTTTTTAAAATACGCATGGCTTCTAACATTACAGAAGAGCCTGATGCATTATCGGTAGCACCTGTAGCTGTCTGCCATGAATCGAGGTGAGCGCCAAGCATGACTACTTCGTCTTTTAAAGCCGGGTCTGTACCAGGGATCTCACCAATTACATTATATCCCTGCAGGTCTTTTGTCTGGAACTTTGTTTTTACATCCACATCCATTTTTACAGGAGTACCGGCTTTTACCAAACGAACGATGGTATTAAAATCTTCAATACCTACTACAATATCGAGTGCATTTTCAGGATCTGTTCCTTTGTAAGCACCGCCACCCTGGGCAAAAATAGTACCATCATGACTGCGTGGTCCGCCACTGCTGATAAAGCCGATAGCGCCTTCGCTTTTAGCCATTTCCCTTAAGAGTATAGCCGCTCTTGCTGCGGGGTTGCCTGCGCCTCCTCCACGGTTAGCAAACTGCGCCGCTCTTCTCTGTGCGGCTGTATCATTTGGATTAGGCGGGCCCTGTACCGCTGGTTTTGCATTCTGCATTCTTTCAAGATCGGCATCAGTATAACGTTCTGCATCGGCCTTGAAACTGATCTTATACGGAGTAGGTGTAGCCGGCTCCATGATCAGGATTTTATTTTTTAACTGGCCCTTGTATGCATCGAGACTGGTGCTGTCTTTCAGAGGTGCGATCAAAAGGATCTCACCGTTTTTTACACCTTTGGTACCTGCTGTCCATGCTTTTGGATAAGCAGACAATGATTTATAATAAGGGGCAGTAATGGCTACATAACTTTTTTCAAGTTCCCAGCCTTTACCGAATTCGCCCCATGGGTCGATAGCTACATTTTTGGCACCCCATCCTTCGAGTGCTGCTTTTGCATATTCCGCCGCGCGCATAAAACCGGGGGAAGCTGTAAGCCTGTTACCACTTTTATCAGTAAGGTTAAAAGCGATCTCCATCACTTTGGAATTCGTTAGTCCTTCCGTGCGGATCTTCTGCATCATGGCAGCATCAATCTTTTCCTGGGAGTTCCCTGCAAAGGGGATAACAACGGCTAGGAGCGCCGTTAAACGGGTGATTTTTCTCATTGTGGGGTTTGTTTAGTTTGGAAGGAACAAAATAGCAAATTTGAGGCATTCCGCCTTATCGATTTTATGAATGGATGAGTTTACCTTTGCGCCATGCGAAAACTGACCATGGATGAATTGGGCCGGATGTCGGTGGATGAATTTAAACAGGCTTCCAAGAATCCCGTGATGGTAGTACTTGATAATATCCGCAGCATGCACAATGTGGGCAGCGTTTTCCGTACCGCCGATGCATTTCTTGCAGAAGGGATCTGTTTGTGCGGCTATACACCCCAACCCCCGCATCGCGATATCCATAAAACAGCACTGGGTGCAACAGAAACGGTTGACTGGATGTATTTTTCCACAACCTTAGAAGCGGTTCAGGCATTAAAAGAAAGAGGGTATCTTATTTATGCAGTGGAACAGACCGAGGGAAGTACTTCGCTTGAAAAATTTGTTTCAAGCGACCAGAAGATTGCCGTGGTTTTTGGGAATGAAGTGGAAGGGGTGAACGCGGAAATATTGCCATTGTGTGATGGATATATTGAGATTCCTCAATTGGGTATGAAGCATTCATTGAATATATCGGTGGCGGCGGGGATTGTGCTGTGGGAACTGGTAAGGGAGAAATTAAAAAGTCAAAATTAAAAAGTCAAAACGTTAGATGTCGACAGTAAAGAAATATTTAAGCCTCGTTAAATTCTCACATACGATTTTTGCATTGCCCTTTGCTTTGATCGGGTTTGCGTTGGGCGTGCAGAGTTACTTTACCGGAAACACGTGGTGGGGCTCTAATCCTTTTACAGGATCCCATCCGCGTTCATTGACAATGGAATTCGGTATGAAATTATTTTTGGTATTGGTCTGCATGGTAACCGCCAGAAGTGCGGCAATGGCCTTCAATCGTTACCTGGACAGAAGCTTTGATGCAAAAAACCCACGCACCGCCATCCGTGAAATTCCCGCAGGAATTATTTCAGCCAACAGCGCTTTGCGTTTTGTGATATTGAACTGTGTGGTCTTTGTGATCGCCAGTTTTTTTCTGAACATTACCTGTTTCTATTTGTCAGGTGTTGCATTATTTGTGATCCTGTTTTATAGTTATACAAAACGTTTTACACCATTGTGTCATCTGGTATTGGGATTAGGCTTATCATTCGCACCCATTGGCGCCTATCTTGCTGTTACAGGTGTATTCGATTTGTTACCGGTATTATTCTCTTTTGCAGTGATCTTCTGGGTAAGTGGGTTCGATATTATTTATGCCTTACAGGATATTGAATTCGACCGTTCACAAAAATTATATTCGATCCCTGCGGTGCTTGGTAAGAATAAAGCATTGCGTGTTTCAGAATTGTTGCATGTATTGAGCGCCGGTTGCGTAATTGCTGCAGGAATATATGGTGAATTTCATTTTATCTACTGGATAGGTATTGCGGTATTTGTAGGAATGCTGATCTATCAACACTCCATCGTAAAACCCAATGATCTGAGTAAAGTAAATATCGCTTTCATGACAGCGAATGGAATCGCCAGTGTGGTATTTGGTATATTGGTCATAGCAGACCTCTTTATTTTTTAAACGCTCAAACTGTGCCTCCGTGCCTCTGTGTGCAATTTTATTTTTCACACAGAGGCACGAAGGCACAGCTTAAGCTGAATAGTTTTAAATTTTTTATTTATGGCAAGAATTATCTGTATTGATTATGGTGGGAAACGAACTGGACTCGCGGTAACAGATCCCCTGCAGATCATTGCCACTTCCTTGACCACTATAGAAACAAAAGAGCTTATCCCTTTCCTTAAAAAATATTTTCAACAGGAAGAAGTGGAACTGATACTGATAGGGGAACCCCTGAACCTGGATGATACTGCCACACATGCAACGCCTTTGGTAAAAGCAGCCATCATCAGATTAAAAAAAGAATTCCCCACGATCCCCATTCAAACAGTTGATGAACGCTACACCTCCAAACTCGCTTCCCGTGCAATGGTTGAAATGGGAATGAAGAAAAAAGACAGACAGGTAAAAGGCAACGTTGATAGAATAGCGGCCACGATCATGCTCCAGGAATATTTGCAATCCCGGCATTAATTAATGCGTTCGATGTAAAGCCTCAAACCGTGCCTCTGTGCCTCTGTGTGCAAATTTATTTCTCACACGGAGGCACAGAGGCACAGTTTGGTTTACTTAGTTTGTAAACTCTAACATCTTCACAAGCAGCTCCCGCATTGCAGGTTGCCCGTTTTCCGGTATTTTTGCGGCATTTCAGTAAAATCAATGATTCATCGATGATATTTCCAATTGTAGCCTACGGGGCAGCAGTATTACGCAAAGTGAGCCAGGACATCACACCGGATTACCCGGGATTGTCAACCTTGATAGAAGATATGTGGGAAACCATGTATGCCAGCAGTGGTGTTGGATTGGCCGCGCCACAGATCAATAAAGATATCCGCCTGTTTGTAATGGACAGCGCGCAGATATTTGAGAACCTGGAAGAGAATGAACAAGGAATGTACCCTGATGGACCAGGTATTAAAAAAGTATTCATCAATGCACATATCAAATCACTTGATGGCGAAGAATGGGCGTATAATGAGGGCTGCCTGAGTATACCCAAGATCCGCGAAGATGTATACCGCGCTGAAAGTGTTACGATCGAATATATGGATGAAAATTTCAAACCGCATACCGATACTTTTAATGGTATTACGGCACGTGTGATCCTTCACGAGTATGATCATATCGAGGGAAAACTTTTTATCGATTACCTGAAACCTTTACGCAGAAAATTGTTACAGGGAAAACTGAATGATATCAGCAAAGGCAAAGTGAAAATAGATTATAAAATGATATTCCCTAAATAATGAGATACTTCTTTGTTTGTTTGTTGCTTATCTCATTCCGTTCCTTTTCACAGGATACTACCGTGATCATTGATGAGCACCGTTTTACCCTGGCAGAAGTGGTGGTTAGAAATAATTTTAATTACCGCACCCTGCTTACCCAGATCCAGAACGATACCAGTTTTTACAAAGCTTTCCGCAACCTGCGTGTATTGGGGTTCAGTTCCTACAACGATATCAAAATGCTGGATAAAAAAGGGGCCGTAAAAGCTTCTTTGTTTTCCAAAACAAGACAAAACAGGATCGATGGTTGTCGCACCATGGATGTGCTGGAAGAAAATACCACCGGCGATTTCTATGATAGAAAAAAGGAATACAATTATCTCACACCGGAACTGTATGCGGGACTTTTTTTTACAAAGGGGAAAGTATGCGGTGAAAATAATATCGTAAAGGGCCATACGATGAGCCTCAGTAACAAGAGCGGTATGGAGAAGCACAAGGAGCAATTAAAAATGTTGTTCTTTAATCCAGGTAAAAAAATACCCGGTATTCCTTTTATTGGCGATAAACTCGACCTGTATGATGAGGATGCCCATAAACTCTACGATTATAAATTAGATGTGGTAGAATTCCACGGCACTTTATCTTATCTATTCTCCATCACACCCAAAGAAGAAAAAATAAACAGCGACAGGGTAGTAGTTGACCAGATGGTTACCTGGTTCGATTTAAAAACGCTGGAAGTATTGGCACGTAATTATTCACTCAGCTATAAAGCAGGTGTGTATGATTTTGATGTGAGCATGGAAGTGGAAATGACAAAGTTTGAGGGCCTTACCGTTCCTAAAATTCTCCGCTACAAAGGCGACTGGGATGTGATCTTCAAAAAACGCGAGCGGGCGATCTTTACCGCTACATTATTTGATTTCAAGAAATAGCCAGGTCTTATTTTAAATGTTAAATGTTGAATTTTAAATGGTGGTTCATTCAACATTTAAAATTCAACATTCAAAATAATCCTTGCGCTATAATCCGTTCAGGTACTTAAGAATATCTGCTAAACTTTTCTTTTCAGGTTCTATCTTATAACTGGTAACAGTTGCCACGCTGCTGATCTCTTTTATACCCAGGTAGAGATCACTGCCGATATAGGATAAGGAAACCAGTTTAATAGAAGCCTTCAATGGAATATTGTTCACGTTGAAAGAGCGTGAAGGATAATCACCACGCAGGTTCGCGATTATTTTGTGGTTGGTAAATACCGCAAATACAGCCGTATTCTTATTGGTAAAATTGGGTGATAATATAGCGGTGATCTTTGTTTTTGCCTGTGTACTGTCAACATATCTTTCTGCTGATATCCAGCGAAGATTCTTCGAATTCATCTCGTAACCGGAATAGTTGCCGCTTAGCTTCGACCAGGTAGGTAACCACGTACTATCCGTATCACGCATCCAGTTAAATGTAGTGTCGATACCTTTCAGTGGCAGAGGGTTCCCTTCCCGTCCGTAAAAAGCCTGCATGTTTTGTTTGACAGGATCAATATCGGCGAAGCGTACTTTAATGGTGCTGCCGGTTGCCAGCGATAATTCTTTACCTTCTTTGCTGATCCTGATATAAAGACCGCCACCCGTTTCAAGAAGACTGCCGTTTTCGGTGGTAGTAGGTTTGAAGAATTTGATAAAATCACCTTTTCTTTTCAGTTGTAAAATCTCTATCCTCGCACTGCCGGTAGTTGGGCCCGCGATGCCGTTGCTCACGCATGAATTGGGTTTGATCTCAATCTCAAGGCTATCGCCATAATGGAGAGTAGCCCCGTTGGTTAGACTGAATGAATCTATGATCAGTCCAGGTGCAAAAAGATCAAACAGCTCGTGTACCGCTGCGGTATTGGCTACTGTTCTTACCCATATCGTATCATTCAAAGGATGATTCGTATACGGGGTAATATTACTGTCAGACAGTTCTTTAGTACAGGCTGCAAAGAACAGCGTGAACAAACAACCTGTAACAAATAATATTCTTTTCATAATCTGTGTCTCTGTAAATAAGATACTGCCTGTATGTCTTATGTTGCCTAGTACTTGCTGTTTATATTAAAGCGTAAACCAACCTGTAAACCACCGAAATTGAATCGCTGTTTAAAATTCGCCTGCGGCGTGGTCATATCCGATAAATTATACCTGAAATAGGGTTCTGCAAAAATGTGCATACCCTCACTCAATTTTTTCACTACACTGATGCTTCCGTATAAGCCCATGCCGATATTTGTTTTATAAACCCCATTTCCCGATTTGTCCAATGGAACTACTGCCAAACTGCTGTCGAGCCTCACACCCTGGTACGAGGTGGAAATGTTGAATACCACACCGGCATTGATACCAAACTTGAGATCCTCATCGCCAAATTGGTATCCAACGGTAACAGGGATATCAAAACTCCGGTAACGGTTGTTTACGGTATTATTTTTAAAACCGATGGTCTGTAAAATGCTGGTGTCCTGCACCACTACTGTATCTCCCGGTGCGCGGATGATGGTTCTTACGGTTACAACCGTGGTTGTTTTTACCTCATTCTCGGTACGGTAAACATATTTCTGGTTCGCCTGTGTATAATTAATGCCTGCTTTAAAAAGGATATTATCCGTGATTGGCTTTACCAACCTGATACCCGCCGAATAACCTATCTGCATCGCTTCACTACTGTCTTTTTTTAGCATATATAATGCAGAGGCAGAGGTGTTGGTCACAGATTTCATAGCTATATCAGGTGAAGCATATACTTCAAGGAACCAGTCGGGGTTACCTCTTTTATCCGAAGGACAAATAATGACACTCTTAAACTGGTTGGTATGGTTAAGTGTTGACAATTGTTTACCTACCGGGTAATAGTTAAATCCAAAAGGAACAGTAGCAACCGAAGAGAAATTTGGCTGGAACGGTGGTAAATAAATAGCATCCTCTTTCGCTGTGGTTTGATCTGTTGATTTATCAACGATACCCATTTTATTCTTTAAAGGATCATACGGGTTGATCGCAAGGTCATTGTTATTGACAGGTGGAGGTGGTAATTTATTTTCAGCTGCTTTTCCATTTGTATTGGATGAAAGAACGGTATTGCCGCGTGAAGAAGCAGGGCGGTTGGCACCGCCACCTTTTTCATTGTTCGCATTTTCCGCTACAGTATTTGTTGTTTTATCTTTTGAAACGCCTGTTGAACTAGGAGGTGTAACCGTATTCACCGGTTGATCACCCGCGGGAGATGCATTTGCTTTTGTATCATTGGCAACCGGTGGAACAATGGTGTTATTGTTATCCGTTGGATTCGTTTTTTCAGTTGATGGAGTGACGCCGCTTGCAACATTTTTACCTGGTACATCAACCTGTGTAGTTTGTGGGGTTGAATTCTTCTTTGAAGTAAAATACATATAGCCACCCCATGCGGCGGCGGTGAGTATAGCTAAGATTACTGCGGCAGCAGCAGGGTGGCGGAACCAGAAGAAACCTGGTTTATCATCATCTTCCTTCGGACGAACCTTTTCCCATAATCCTGCAGGAACAGGGGCTTCATGATCGATCAGTTTACCTGCTACAAAAGCATCGAACTGTGCATCAGTGATCTTATCCCATACACCTGCGGGAACAGGCGCTTCGTACTGATCGAATTTACCTGCTACAAAATTATCGAACTGCCCATCCGTGATCCTGTCCCATAAAGTACCGGGAACCGGGGCCTGGTGGTCCTCAATTTTATCTGCTACAAAATTATCAAACTGGTTATCGGTGATTTTTTCCCATAATCCTGCGGGAACCGGGGCAACAATGTCTTTGAGTTTACTGCCGATGAACTGATCCAACTGTCCTTCCGCAACTTTCTCCCAAAGACCAGCCGGCACGGGGGCGGCATACTCGTTGAGTTTGTTGTTAACGAAATCGTCGAATTTATTATCGTTCATTCTATACAGCAACTTTTTGTAATTGTAAGATTTGATGTTGCAGCATCTTCCGTGCCTTTACTAACTGGCTGCGGCTGGTGCCGGGTTGAATATTCAGCATTACCGCGATCTCCTCGTGGCTATAACCCTCGATAGCGTTCAGGTTAAATACCAGCCTGTAACCATCCGGCAACTGGCTGATCAATCTCATAAGATCCGCTTCCCCAAGGTGATTATACGCCTGGGCATCTATCTGCGGTGTGTTCTGGCTATTATCATCAATATCCTTAAAATGCATTTTTTTCTTTTCCAGGTGGCGGATAGCCGTGTTAACCACGATTCTCCTGATCCATCCCTCAAAAGCGCCCTCAAACTTGAACTGGCCGATATACTGGAATACCTTAATAAAAGCATCCTGGAGCATATCCTCTGCTTCCATGCTGTCATTGGCATAACGCAGGCATACCCCCATCATTTTACCGGCATACCTGTCAAACAGCATGCGCTGGCACTTGGCATCCTGCCCGATGCAGCCTTTAATAAGTTCGTACTCTTCGCTCACTTAGAGTGGTTTAGATTAGTTTAGGCAATAGATAGATACGGAAGCAAGTTACTTCGTTGCCTTGATTTTTCGATTGTTTTAGGGGAAAAAGGTATTAGGCATTAGCTTTTAGGTATTAGCTATGAATATCCGTAGGTATTAAAGGCTAACTGTTAAAAACTAATGCCTAATAGCTTATAAATCAAACTATTAGAAACTGATCATGTATATAATCCACCACATCCACCAAACTACCCGTTTTCCTGTAAACAGCCAGCTGGCGGTCGGCGCCGGTTCCGGTTTCGAATATTCGGGTTACATAATTGATGATATGACGGCTGCCAAGCTCATCTACCACATCGTCTACAAAATCTAACAGTTCATAGATCAGGGCCTTGGTATCAACCTCTGTTTCCTTTCCAAAATCGATCAGCGTGCCATCGATCCCGTAACGGCCGGCGCGCCATTTATTTTCATTGATGAGTGAACGCTGGTAGATCATAAAGTTGAGATTCTGTCCCCTCAGCTTATAGATCTTGGCACAGATGGCCTGGAATAAAGCAGCAATCGCGATGGTTTCATTGATGGTCATGGGCACATCGCAGATGCGGAACTCTACTGTATTAAAGAAGGGATGCACACGCAGGTCCCACCAGATCTTTTTCGCATTGTCGATGCAATTCGTTTTGATCAAGAGGTTCACATAGCTTTCATATGCTTCTATGTTTTCAAAATAATCGGGAATACCAGTGCGTGGAAATTTATCAAACACTTTTGTACGGAAGGATTTGTACCCTGTTTCCCGGCCCTCCCAAAAAGGAGAGTTGGTACTCAGTGCATATACATGCGGAAGAAAATAACGCGCGGTATTGGCGATATGAATGGCCATGCGGCGATCTTCCATACCCACATGCACATGTAATCCAAAAATGAGGTTGCTGCGGGCCGCTTCCTGTAATTCATTCACGATCTCGTTATAACGTGCATGATCAGTAATCAGCTGTGTTTCCCAATGACTGAAGGGATGTGTACCTGCGGCGCCGATCCAGTAACCAAGATCACCCGCGATCTGTGCAATATTGCCACGAAGCGATGCAACATCATTGAAAGCCTCATCGATATTGGCACAAATATCAGTACCCACTTCCACCACCGCCTGGTGCATTTCGGCCTTTACTTTATCCTTCAATATCTTTTGCCCCTCCTGTACTATTCTCTGTTCATGACTCTTAAGCTCACGTGTATGCGGATCAAGTACCATGTACTCTTCTTCAACGCCGAGTGTAAAGTGTTTTAAATTTCCCATGTTTGCATTTTGGAATTTTGGAATTGGGAAATTTTGGAATTGAAAACCTTAGGTCATTGCTAAAAACAAATTTCCCAATTTCCCAATTCCAAAATTTCAAAATACTAATAGAGTTTTTTCCCTGCAGACCCACGTTTCACATACTCCCCCCATGTAAGATTATCTCCGCCTGCAACAAGCGATTGTGCTTTTTCAATGGCATAGTTGGCAGATGTTTCAACAACCCAGTCGAAATTTTCCTGTCCCACACTTTTGATATCGGCATCTGGTGCAGGGTTACAGAAATCGATCGCGTAAGGAACACCATCGCGCAGGGCGAGTTCTACGGTATTGAAATCATAACCTAAATATTTATTGATACGGAGCACGATATCCGTCATCATTTTCAATTTCTTTTCTGATGGTTTGAAATCGGCTACATACCGCAGGTGGTGTGGGTTTCGGGGCTCGTAAGACATGATGCGTACATATTTTCCGCCGATACAATAACAACGGTAATATTCTTCGAAGATGATCTCTTCCTGCAACATCATGATCAGTTGATTGGTCTCTGCATGTTTTTCAAAGAAGTCATCCATATCAGTAAGCTTGTATACATTTTTCCATCCGCCACCGGCAAAAGGTTTCATGTAAGCAGGGAAACCAACGTATTTAAAAATGCCATCCCAATCCAATGGATAAGCAAGGTTACTGAATGATTGATCGGAAGTATCGGGTGGAAGATCTCTTGATGGAAGGATCACTGTTTTTGGAACAGGTACATCGATCTTTGTTGCGAGACAGTTATTAAAAAATTTTTCATCGGCACTCCACCAGAAGGGATTATTGATCACAGCCGTTCCGCATAATGCAGCATTCTTAAGAAACGCGCGATAAAAAGGAATGTCCTGGCTGATCCTGTCAATGATCACATCATAACCACTGGGCTCGCCCTGCATTACTTTGTCAATGCGAACAGGTTCTGCTGTAATACCCGGAACATTTTTACTGTTGATCCTTTCAACAAAAGCCATTGGAAAACTTCTTTCCTGACCAAACAGGATACCGATCTTTTTCATAAATAAGGTTTTGATAAAGTAATAACTGCCCTGTGTAATACCAATTTAGCGAAACTCGGCTGAAATAAAAAACGGCGATCAAATGATTTTGGAATTTTGGGATTGGGAAATTGGGAAATCGAACGGCGGTCTCACCAATTTCCCAATTTCCCAATTCCAAAATTTCCCAATTAATGAGTTATTTTTGATGTTATGTCTGAGCCCAAACCGAGCATCCTTTCTTCCGTAACAGTAGAACAATGCACCATCCCTTCTGAATACCTGGAGCGTGAAGTAATTGTTGATGTGTATCTGCCTTCTGCGATGGCAAAAGCTGAACAGCTGAGTTTATTATTGATCAATGATGGCCAGGACCTGTTGAAAATGCCATTTGATGAGATACTGGATGATTTGATTACGAATGGTGATATTGAACCATTGATCTGTATCGGCATTCATTGCGGGCCCGATAGAAGAATGGAATATGGTACTGCCTATTCCGCAGATTTTAAGGGCCGTGGTGCAAAAGCAGGATTGTATACCAAATTTATTTTTGAAGAGTTATTGCCTTTTATCCGCAAAACGTATGACATACCTTCTTTTAAACACAAATCATTCGCAGGGTTTTCATTGGGTGCTTTGAGCGCGTTTGATATTGTATGGAACAACGCAAGTGAGTTCAATAAAGTAGGTTCATTCAGCGGTTCTCTTTGGTGGAGAAGAAAGGGATATGATGATGGATACAATGATGAGCAGGACAGGCTCATGCATTTGCAGGTTCGTAAAGGAACGTTTCATCCCTGGCTGCAGTTCTTTGTACAATGTGGCAAACTTGATGAAACAGCCGACAGGAATGAGAATGGTGTGATCGATTCAATAGACGATGCGCTTGACCTGATCGTGGAACTAAAAGCAAAAGGATTTACAGATGAGCATATTCATTACCTCGAACTCGAAGAAGGAAAACATGATGTGCCTACATGGGGGAGTGCGTTTCCGGCGTTTTTGAAATGGGGATGGGGGAAGGGCAATTATTAATTAGTAATTTGTAGTTAGTAATTATTGCTTTGTGTAAGCATTAGTAGTTTTTGATTCATCATTGAATGATAAAAAGAAAACCCTGACTAATTAGTCAGGGTTTTCTTTTATTAAGTCTGTAAGAAGAGGAGGGCTAAAAATATCCGAAACCCCAATTACTAATTACTAACTACTAATTAAAAAATATACCTCACACCAAACTGTGCAGACCATACATCGCCCACACTTGTGTTTTTCCTGTAAGTAGCATAGTTGATGCTGTTGTTAACCCTGTTCATCCTGTACAATGGAACGCCGCTGGCATCTACTGAACCAGTTGCTGCCAATGGGGTAAGTGTGTTTACAAAATAGCTTACACCAGATGCAGGATTTACCATATTTCCAACATTGAAAATATCAGCCCTTAACTGGATGGTATGTCTTTGTTTGCCGATGTTCCTGAACAGTTCCAGTTGTATGGAAAGATCCATACGTCCGAGATAAGGCTGTAATAAACCATTTCTTTCGGCATATTTACCTCTTCTTGTTTTGAGGTAAGGATCCTGATTAATGTATGCTTCGAACGCATCTTTCTGTTCCTGTACGGTTGCAGCAGGCGCTGAACCACTTGCCGTTAAAGCAAGGAAATTCATTTCACTCTGGTCTTTCGGAACATACATCAGGTCATTACCACTGGTACCATCACCATTCATATCACCGCTATAGGTATATGTCTGGCGGCCCTGGTTTTGCAACTGTCCGAATAAACTGAATTGTAATGCTGCTGTATTTTTAAATTCTATGCGATAGGTTACGCTACCGATCACACGGTTACGGATCTCGTTATCGCTGTAAGCCATATCCGCATAGTTATTACCATTCACACTCCTGATACCTGTCCAGCTACTGGCTGCGATAGAACCCGGTGTCATAAAATCTCTTGCTCTTGTAAAGTTGTAAGCGATCATCCATCCGAGCCCTGTTGCTTTGGCTGGCTTCTGGATCTGGATTGTTGCGGTGATGGATCCACCCAAAGGCTCACTTTCCATTACTGTTGCATCAGTAAGGTTAGGTGTACCATTCAAACCATTATTAATACGCAATGCGTTTGTTTGTGCAGCACCTGATAAACCAAATCCTGCAAAACGTGGCCTATTGTCCGGACCTGCAAATTTCTGTGTGGCTGGCTGCAGGTTGGCGTTATAATAGTTGATGTTAGAGATGCTCTGTGTGAACATGAACTCTGCTGTTGCAACGATGTCTTTGAATAACTTCTGGTCAATAGCCAGGTTGCTGCGTAATACTTGCGGGAACTTAAAGTTGCGCTCAGTAGTAGCGATGTTATAACTGGCAGTAGGTGTACCCGGATTAACCACAAAATTCGGATAAGTAGCCGGTGTACCTGGATTGAATGGATAAGCAGCTGTATTGGTAACAGAAACACCACCATTCAATACCCCATTGTTACCCATCTGGTTGCTGATATACACAAATGGCGGACGGCCGGTAAATAAACCAACACCACCGCGGATCTGTGTTACCTTATTGCCTTTTACGTCATAGTTAAATCCGATTCTTGGATTGATCATCAGTTTGGCTGATGGCAATTCGGAAGTGCTGAGTTTAACGGATTGTCCATGATTATCAATAAAGCTTAAACCGTCAACCTGCTTGTTTACAAAACCTGATCCGGTAAAATAAGGCACTTCAAAACGGATACCATAGGTCAGGTTGAAATTTGATTCAAGATTTACTTCATCCTGAATATACACACCAATATTCTTTGCCTTTGTGGTAACAAGCCATGGTGCACCGCCAGCTAAATTGCTATAGTTGGCCTCATACTTCCTTAAATAAACCGGGCTTGTTGTAAGAGCCGGGTTTGCGAGGTAAGCATTCGCTGCAGTATAAAAATCTGCAATGCTGTTGAAAGTATATACACCATTGATCAATGCAGTAAATCCGTTGGTGTATTTGAAACTTTCATAAGCAATACCTGCAGTAAGTGTGTGTTTGCCAAGATACGCAGTGAGGTTATCGCTAAACTGCCATGTATCTGTGCTTAACAGGTTATTCGGTGTAAAAGGGTCGTTACCAAAAGAAATATAGGTAGTGCTTTGTGCACTCTGTGCAGACGGTATGGTTGTTGGTGGGGTAGTAGTTAACGGAACAGAATTATCCTGTATATCCACTGTTGGGAAATTTCCGCCTTTTACCGCCCTGAAATCCCTGTTGGCGGTAAAACCAAAAGTAACTTCATTATTGACCTTGTTACTGATCTTGCTGTTCAACTGGGCAATGATACCGTAGATATTATTATTGATGGTATAAAAAGAATTGGCAAAAGCCATTGAGTTAAGACTGTTCCTTACACCATTCGATGCATTTGAGTTACTGATCACAACATCTCTTTTCGATAACAATAAATTACCGCGGATGCTTAATTTGTGATTGTCGCCTAAGTTGAAATCAAGACGTGCAACAGCTTTCTTACTTTCTGTAGGTGCAGTAAAACCCTGGTATGCACCCGGATCGTAGCTGAATTTTGATTTGAGGAAAGCGGCCAGTCCATCAAGGTCAGACTGTTTTACTTTCGTGGTATTACCAGAAATAGGTGTTGCGCCATTACTTGCGTCAGCAGTAAAAGTGGTACCTACATCGCTTCTTTTTTCTGCCTCATAGTTCGCAAAGAAGAATACTTTGTTTTTAATGATCGGGCCACCGAAGCTGATACCATATTGTTTTACATCAAAGTCAGTGGTAACAACATCCTGTTTTCCCGCAGCGCCGGCTTTGGTTCCTAGTAAACCCTGGTTACGTTGGTTGTAAAAACCTGTTCCGTGAAAAGTATTGGTTCCGCTTTTTGTTACGGCATTAATGCTGGCACCGGTAAAACCTGATTCGCGTAAGCTGTAGGGTGATACGTTCACCTGTATTTCCTGGATGGCATCTAAGGAAATAGGAGCCGAGTTTGTTTGACCACCATTCAGGTTACTTAATCCAAAAGAGTTATTAAAAATAGATCCGTCTAATGTAAAATTGATGGCGCGGTTATCCTGACCGGCAAATGATAAACCATTTGATTGAGGAACCACCCTGATCAGGTCCGTAACATTCCGGCTGATCGTTGGAGCAGAACTGATCATTCTTGAACCGATATTGGTAGAAGTACCTTTCCTGTCTTTAGAGATCAGTGCACCTTTACGTGCAGCACCGCTTACCACTACTTCAGCAAGTTGTGATGTGGTTTCAGTCATGGTAACATCTATCACAGAAGGTTCACCCAACTGTATATACACATCTGAATATGTTTCTGTTTTTAAACCCACATACGTAATGGTGATCTTGTATGGGCCACCTACGCGAAGCGCGGTGATATTGAATTTCCCGGAGGATACGGATACTGTTTTGTATTTGGAACCAGATGGTTCATGAAGTGCTTCTACAGCAGCTCCGGCAAGTGGCAAACCTTTACTGTCTTTAACAGTTCCGGTAACACCACCACTGGTAACCTGCGCCATAGAAGTGAGGGCTAGTAAAATAGCCGGCAGTACAAGGAGTAAACGCTTGAATAATCGCATATGCAGTTTGGTTTTGTGCTGCAAATATGCCTTTTAAATATCAAATAAAAGTTATGTTAAAAGAACTAATGATTATTTAATAATCGCCAACCGGGTTTTGTTAACTAAATGGGAATAAATCTGCACCTGAACGCGGGTTACCGTCTCACTAACAGTTCATATAATAAAAGAACGCCCTGCAATGAGGGCGTTCTTTATCATCTGTTTGCGTAGTATCTTCTAGAATATATATTTCAATCCAAGCTGGAAAGAATAGGTACTGCTGGTTGATAAACTAGGAATAAAGGTACGGTCAACTAATACCGGTGTTGTTGTTCCTGCAGGAGTATAGGTAGCCAATTGATACCTTACTTCGCCTGTAGTTGCATTTTTTGTTGCTTTTAATGGGGCGCTTGTTATAAAGAAATCCCTCACACCCCAGTTCTTATTAAGTAAGTTGAGGAAGTTAAGACAATCGAAGGTTACCATTACTGTGTTCCTTCTGTTGCCAACATTTGTGAAGATCTCCTGCATGAACCTGAAATCGACTTTGCTGTAGAAAGGAGAATTTGCCCCGTTTCTTTCAGCTACCTGGCCCTGGTGCGTGCTCAGGTATTTATCCTGCGCAACATAATCGAAGAACGCTTTGCTTTGCTCTGCGGCAGTATATGTGCGGGTACCTACTACCTGGTCAACGAAAGTGATCTGGCCAGGGAAAGGGATATACATCAGGTCAGAATTGTTACCATCAAAATTCACATCAGCGCCATTGGTAAAACCGGCTGGAACTGCGCCACCGGCTGCTGCGTAGATATAGCTGAATTTACCCTGGATAGCACCTTCATAGAAAAGAGAAACGGTTGAAGCGAAATGCTTCAGGTATTCTTTCCTGTAAGAAAGGGCAGCGATCACACGGTGTGGAACGATGAAATTTGATGAAGCGAATTCCTGTGTATTCTGTGTTCCTGAAGTAGGATTACCACCCCAGGTTGAACTTGCTGTTGAACCCGGGTTTGCTGTAAGATCAGATGCCGCAGTGTAGGTATAGGCAACAAAACCATAAAAACCATTGGTAAAGTTCTTATTCAACTGCGTGGTGAATGATACTGCATATCCACCTTGTTTCGCATTCTCAAGAACGATCGCATTGGAATACAAACTGTACGACCTTCTTGACGCAGCTGCACTTGTTGCAAAACTTGGTCTGATATTTCCACCAAGATTAACCGTACTTGTAGGAGTGGTCTCATTTGCATTACGCATGATCACCGGGTTGATATCCTTTGTTAACAGGAAATCAGCATTCACCGACCAGCCATTACCTAACTGGCGGTCATAGCCAAGGTTGGTTCTGAATACCTGTGGAAATTTGTAGTTAGGATCGATCAATACAAAGCCTGCATTATTAGGTGCAGGAGTAGGCGATGTGAAAAGACCCTGATAAGCTTTCGGATCCGGGTTGAAAGTAATTGTGGCCAGTTGTGCAAGTGTAGCGATTGAGCTTACCTGGTACATACCACTGTTGGTAGGCATATTGGTCAGGTATACATACGGGAGTTTACCTGTATAGATACCCAGTCCGCCACGAAGGATCTCGCTCTTATCTCCATTAATATCCCAGCGGAAGCCGGCTCGTGGTGAAAAATAAGGAGTCGCTTTCGGCCACATACCTGTTGAATAATTCGTGTTCTTGCCATTCCTGTCAGGGAATGTTAAAGCAGTGATAGATGGATTTTCTAACGGCTGTTCAGAATAGATCGGCAGATCGGCCCTGATACCATACGTTAATTTAAAACGTGAGTTCACGTTCCATTCATCCTGTACATAAGCACTTCCCTGCCCGATTTTCATTTCAGCAGAGTACACGAATTCTTTACCCGGAACCCTTGAGAAAGTATAGCTGAAAGCAATAGGATGCGCACCAGGTGTCATGAACTCAGCCAGTGATCCATAGGTATAATAACTCTGTGATCCAGGCATGAACATGTTTCCTACACTCTGGTATTCATAAGCAGCACCTGCAGTGATCGCATGATTGCCGGTATAATACGTAAAGTTATCAGTGATATTAAAGATCTTATTCAATACATCATTGTTGTATGAAAAAGACTCATAGCCAAAACTCATGTAATTGCCTTTGGCACCTCCTGCATAAGTTGCCGCGAGGCCACTTTTGGTAGGATCACCGATAATATCAACAAAAGGAAACACGGTACTTGGTGACGTACGTGTTGTCTGGATCTTGGTATAGGTAGCGATCAACTGGTTTGAGAACCTGCCTGAGATATTACTGTTCAGTTCAAGTGCAGCAGATTTCACAACGTCCTTAAATCCGTATTGTGAATTGGCAAAGGACATATTGTTCACACTGTTGCGATTTTGAGATACCCATGCATTGGGGCCGTTTGTTGCAGTGCTATTTATCACACTCGAGCTCATGGCAGCATCATTGGTACTTGCCAGGTCGCTGTATTTGAGTGTTAGTTTGTGAACCTGACTGATGTTCCAGTCAAGACGCAATAAAATTTTGGTGTTCTTTGACTGGAAATTCGGGAAATTATCATAGGCTCCTGTCTCATAGCCATATTTGGTTTGCAGGTAGTCTGATAATTTTTTCAGTGAATCGATCTTCACATTTGAAATATTACCGGAACCGCTTCCGCCGCTTGGTGTATAGGTTGTTCCCGGAGGATTGGTTCTTTTCTCATACTCGTAGTTCGCAAAGAAGAACAATTTGTTCTTAATGATCGGGCCACCGAGTGTAGCACCATATATATTGGTCTTGGTAGGTGTCAGGGCAGAAAGTTCTGCATCCTTGATCTTGGTTCCTACATAAGACTGGTCCTTGTAATAGGTATACGCTGAACCTTTAAAAGCGTTGGTTCCGCTTTTGGTTACCGCAGCGATATTACCGCCGGTAAAGTTGGATTGTCTTACATCATAAGGAGCGATGTTTACGCTGATCTGTTCGATCGCATCCAATGAAATAGGTTGTGCACCGCCACCTGGTAAAGGATCTGTACTCAAACCAAAATTGTTATTGAGATTGGCACCATCAACCGTTACATTGTTAAAACGGCCATCGCGGCCCGCAATGCTGTTTCCGTTTGCCTGTGGCGTAAGACGCGTAAAATCAGTGATACTTCTGCTGATCGTAGGGAGCGTGTTAAGTTGTCTCTGGCCAACCACTGTATTTGCACCGGATTTTTCGGTAACCAACCTGCTTCGCTGGGCCAATACCACTACTTCGGTAAGGTTTTGCGCTGCATCGTTTAATACCACAGAAACGGTGTAAGGATCTCCGAGGGATAAATTAATATCCTGTAAGGTCTCTGTTTTCAATCCCACATACTCGATTTTTACTAAATAGGGCCCACCGACGCGTAAGCCCGGCATAGTAAAAGAGCCTCCTTTTTTTGAAACCGTATGGTATACAGTTCCTGAGGGAGTGTGGGTAGCTGTAATAGATGCACCCTCCAGTTCTTTCCCCGCACTTGTCTTCACCGAGCCAGTTATACTACTGCTGGTTACCTGGGCCATAGATGCAACGGCCATGAGTAAAGCCGTGAACATCAATGAAATCCTTTTAAAATTTCGCATAAAACATAGTTTTAGATTTTGCAAATATGCGCTTTACTTCCCTTATAAAAACCAATTTTAAAAATATTGTTAATTAGGTAGTGAAAACCCCCGTAAATGTTGATTAATTGGTGATAAAACCACGAAAAAACCATCACGAAAAGAACGAAAAATTTGTCCGTACCAGGAATCTGGTTAAGAAGGCAAAATGTATCATAAATATTAAAATGTAAGCCGGATGCCCAAACGTGCGTTCCAACGGGCACTGTAAGCTGGTGTATTGGTTTCGCTAACCACCCATTTTTCGTCCCGGGTTAGCATAGGATTGAATTTGTATTGGGGCACCAGATTCGCCGGGTCCAGATATCCTGCAAAATCTATCAAAGTAAGATGGTCACCCGGCTGGCTATACCTGCGTCCCCAGTTCCTGTTCAATAGATTAGTGAAATTATAGATATCGCAGGTCAGTTGCACTTCATATTGTTTAATGCGGATGCTATGCCTGATCTTCAGGTCAAGTATACAGGTGAAAGGTGTCCGGCTTCCATTTCGTTCTGCATAAGTTCCACGACGTGTTTGCAGGTAACTGTCGTGTTGGATATAATTCTCCAGCGATTCCTTTTGCTGTTGTGGCGAATAAATAACACCGTTAATGGTATTTGGCAGAAAGATCATTCCTTCCAGGTCCTTCACTGTTGGAACATATACAAGATCATAATTGCTAAAAGCACCGTCATCTCTTGTCATACTATAGTTCCCATATACATAACTTACCGGAGAGCCTGATTGAATCGAAAAGGCAAAGGTGACAGCAGTGGTTAACGATTTTATACGATGATGAAATGCTCTGTTGAGCATGATAAACAACCGGTGCCCGGGGCTAAAATCAGAAATAGATCTTACCAATTCATTTTTCCCGTTTACAGTTTCCATGGTTCTCCATTGACTCACATTTACGGAGCTGGTACCGTCATTTGTAACCATGGAATGTCCAAAATGATACTGGATCTCAAGCTCCCAGTTTGTGTATAAGGGGCCGGCCAGTGATGTGGTAAGATCGTAAGCATACCCAGTATTTTTTTTATTGTTCCCCAACAGGATCACGTAATCATATGGATTAGAACTATCAGCATTCAAAGGAATTTTCGCGTTGTTGAGGGATGAATATATTTTCCTGTTATCAGGACCGGCAGCATACAAAACAGGCGGCAATAAATTGATATTGGTATATTTTATTTCAGTGAGATTTTTACTATACATCATTTCAAAATTTGCTGACCACCCGTTACCGATCTTTTTATCCAATGCAAGCGATGCCCTAACTAATTTTGGCATACTGAATTTTGCAGTGGTAAGATTCAATGGCTCTTTGTTGATGCTGGCGCCGAGTTCGCCCACCGTCCATTGATGATAGGGGTCGGGTCTGAAACGGATCGCATTTAATTGCGAAACGGTAGCCGCAAATCCACCAATGAATGATCCGTTGTTATTGTAAGAACCGCCCGGCCATGCAAAAGGCAACCTCCCGGAAAATATGCCGACTCCTCCGCGTAAAACGCTGTTTGTTTTGGATAATCTCCACGTAAAACCAATTCTTGGAGATATGGAAACAGGAAAGATTGTTCGCAAACCGGATCGTGCTCCTTCCTGTTCATAATATTTCTCAATGGCGGGAATGGCCATGGTGTTTGTATAGTCATCTTCGGCGGGTGAATTAAGAAGACGATCATGATCCATGCGTACACCATAACTCAAAACAAATTTTTGAAACCGCATTTCATCATTGAAAAATGCAGCTGTTTTTAAAACAGAAAATTTCGCAGCGGCATTGGTACGATCGGTTTTTATATCATCTGTCATCGAAAAACCAATTTGATAAGCAGATGGCCTTCTGTTGGTCAAAAAATCTTCCAACGCATAATAGGTATAACTGCCAAAACTGTTTTGTATAAAGGCATTGAACAGTTGGTTGTATTCCATATCAACACCCAAATGAAATGTATGCCTGCCTGAGGTAAAGCTGTATTTATCAAACAGGGTCCAGTTCTTTTGTGTAAGAAGATTAATGGTTGAACTGTTGTCTGTTCCAAAAATAAAAGCCCCTTCACCATCATTGATGCGAACTCTTGGAAATGCACGCAGCAAAGGCTCCCGGTCATCTTTTACATCTGTATACGTAAGGAGTAATTTATTTGCGGCATGCATACCGATACTGCTTTTTACTTCAGCGGAAACAGAGTTGCTTAGCGAGAAAAAAGCATATCCATCATTGCTGAAATGTATGGTATTGATATTGCTGGCATTCGTGTGCATCCGCTGGGCATAGGTATAGCGGCTGCTGATGGACAGGCTGTTTTTCTTGCTGATGTTCCAGTCGAATCTTGTCACTATTCTATCTGCGTTCAGCGTTTCAATATTATCGGGAAATGTTCCGGGATCATATTGATACCTGCCTTTTATGGTATTGGCTAAAATCGTAACCAGGTTTACATCTTTTGTATTGCCTGTATATTCACGAAACAAAAATGGCTTTGAATATTGTTCTCTTTGTAATTCAATATTCACAAAATAAAATAGTTTGTTTTGTGTGATGGCACCCTGCAATCGCAGACCATACAGGTTTGCAGAAAAATTATCCAGTTTAACCGCTTCTTCTTTTGTTCCGGTTGGTGTTTTTCCTGCGAGGTTCCGGTTACTGAAAAAATGATAGAACGAACTTTGTTTACGGTTGCTCCCGGATCGTGTTACCGCATTAATAGCAGCGCCTGTAAAATTCCCAATAGAAACATCGTATGGAGAAGTGACCACCTGGAACTGCGCGATTGCATCGATCGATAATGGCGATATCCCCGCCTGCCCGCCATTGGTTCCCGAAGCGGCCAGGCCGAATACATCGTTGTTCACCGATCCATCTACATAAAAAGCATTGTATCGGTTATTCTGCCCGGCAAACGATACAGCTCCTTCATTTCCTTCCAACAGTTTAGCCTGGGGAACCGTACGCAGGTACTCATAAATATTTCTACCTGCCGCAGGTATGTTCTCGATTTTATTTTTATCGATCACTGCGCCTGTATTTCCCCAAAAATTAGCCGTGCGTTTTACAGTGTTCACTGTTACTTGTTGAAGAAGCGAATTAAGTGGGGAAAGAATAAGGTCAACCGTTATATTTTCTCCCAATCCAACCATGAGATCTTTCTTTTTTCCTGTATCAAAATTCACAAAGGATGCTTCTATTCTGTAGGGCCCGCCCGGAGATAAATTGGGTATGAAAAAATATCCCGTCTTGCCTGTTTGTGAAAAATAAGTAGTGCCTGTAAGTTCGTGGATCACTTTAATGCTGGCACCGGTTAATACATCACCCATATTCGTTTTAATGATACCATTAATACCGCCCGTGGTAGTTTGCGCGGTAACAGCGGAAAACATGAGTAACAGGAATATAAAAAAGAAAGATCTGGTCATTGCCTTATTTTCAAAGGCTAAGAAACCAAACAATGAAATAGCCCGTATTAGGTATTTAACGCAGAAACGACAGTAAAATCACGGTTTATTTGCGTTATTGGTAAAATATCAGGACTAAAAAGGCTTATTGCAGTATATATAACACATCGGCTGTAATTTTGCGTAACAATACAGGATCATATGTTAGACAGAATAGAAAATGCGATTGAAGATATCCGTAACGGTAAAATGGTGATCGTTGTGGACGATGAGGACCGTGAGAATGAAGGAGATTTTATAGTTGCAGCACAACATACCACCCCGGAAGTGATCAATTTTATGAGTAAAGAGGGGCGTGGGCTGATCTGTGCGGCACTTACAGAAGAGCGTTGTATGGAATTACAGTTGGAACCGATGGTTACTTCCAATACTTCTCTGCATGAAACGGCTTTCACAGTATCTGTTGACCTGATCGGTCAGGGAACTACTACCGGAATATCCGCACAGGACAGGTCGAAAACAGTGCAGGCATTGGTGAACCCGCAAACACATCCTTCCGAATTGGGAAGACCGGGGCATATTTTTCCATTACGTGCCAAAACCGGCGGTGTACTTCGCAGAACAGGACATACAGAAGCTGCGGTTGATCTTGCACGTCTTGCCGGTCTGGAGCCCGCGGGTGTGTTGGTTGAAGTAATGAATGAAGATGGAACCATGGCGCGATTGCCGGAGTTATTAGAGATCGCCAAAAAGTTTGACCTCAAAATTATTTCCATCAAGGACCTGATCGATTACCGTTTGAAAACAGATTCATTGATCGAGGAACTGGTGCGCGTGGATATGCCAACTAAATATGGCCATTTTACTTTGGTTGCTTTTAAAGAAAAAACAACCGGTGCTGAGCATCTTGCCTTAGTAAAAGGAAACTGGACCGAGAATGATGCCGTATTAACCAGGGTACACAGCAGTTGTTTTACCGGCGATATACTCGGCAGTTTCCGTTGCGATTGCGGTGAACAGTTACACAAAGCCATGCAGATGGTAGACAATGAAGGCGCTGGTATCATTCTGTATATGAACCAGGAAGGAAGAGGTATCGGCCTGATCAATAAACTCAAAGCCTATAAGCTGCAGGAAGAGGGCATGGATACCGTAGAAGCCAACCTGCATCTTGGTTTTGGAATGGATGAAAGAGATTATGGCGTAGGTGCACAAATACTCCGCTATCTCGGCGCTACGAAATTGAAACTAATGAGCAACAACCCACGCAAACGTGCGGGCTTAAAAGGCTACGGGTTGGAAATTGTAGATATCGTTCCCATCGAAGTAAATCCCAACTCTCATAATTTGAAATACCTGGAAACGAAGCGGGATAAACTTGGACACGAAATTCTGGGAGACTAGTAATTTATGTTGAATGTTGAATTTTAAATGTTGAATGAAGTATAAACAACCCTCATTTAACATTCAAAATTCAACATTTAAAATAATAAGTTATCTGTGATGATGCGACTCCGGCTCATTCTCCTTCTCTTTCTCGTAAGCTTTAATAATCGCTTTTACGAGTTTGTGACGAACCACATCTTCTTCTGTTAATTCAATATGCGCAATACCATCGATATTCTTCAGTATGCGCGTTGATTTCTCCAGGCCGCTGCGCATGTTTCTCGGAAGATCCACCTGGGTAGGATCGCCGGTAATAATGGCTTTGGCATTGGCGCCGATACGTGTTAAGAACATTTTCAATTGCAGATCGTTGGTATTCTGTGCTTCATCCAGAATGATAAAGGCATTATCCAGTGTACGGCCACGCATATAAGCCAGCGGTGCAATTTCAATGGTTCGGGTGCTCATATAATAACCGAGCTTATCGGCAGGAATCATATCATCCAATGCATCATATAAAGGACGCAGGTATGGATCGATCTTTTCTTTCAGATCGCCGGGTAAGAAACCAAGGCTCTCTCCGGCTTCTACTGCGGGACGTGTTAAGATGATTTTTTTAACGAGTTTATTCTTTAAGGCCCTTACCGCTAAAGCAACCGCGGTATAGGTTTTACCGGTACCGGCCGGCCCGATGGCGAATACGATATCATTCCGGTCAACAGCATGTACCATTTTCTTTTGGTTGGCTGTTCTTGCCCTTACTGTTTTACCATTAGGACCGAAAACAAGAATATCATTTGGATTCCTGTCAACAAAATTGTCAACGGTTTCCGCATCATCGCCGCCAAGGATCTGTTCAAAATAATTTTCACTCAGGTGACCATTTCTTTCGAGATACTGAATGATGAGGTCGATCTTTTCTTTTGCTGTTTCTATTTGTTCGGGAGCCCCGCTCATTTTTAATTGTGTCCCGCGGGAGAGGATCTTTAGGAGAGGAAATTTCTTTTTCAGCAAATCTAACTTTCCGTTATTCACCCCAAAGAATTCGATGGGATTAACGGATTCGAGGTTAATGATAGTTTCTGTCAATCTGTTACGGTTTAGTGATTGAATAAAGAACTGCAACTTCTATTCCAAATTTAACCGGAAGACAAGATAAAAACCTAATACTTCTTATACACAGATGTGAATACATATATTTTGGAATGGCGGATTGGGAGATTGGGAAATTGCGTATAGTGCAGGCAATTTCCCAATCTCCCAATCCAAAATTTCAAAATCTTTAGAGCTTTTTTAACGCTGCAATAGTGGCAGTCGGATCCTCTGATTTGAACACTGTATTGCCTGCTACCAGTACATCTGCGCCGGCGCTAAGGATAGCGGCTGCATTATCTAATGTTACGCCTCCATCGATCTCAATAAGGGTATTGAGTTTTTTTTCTGTGATCATTTTCTTTAGTGCAACGATCTTATCAATCGTATAGGGGATGAATTGTTGTCCGCCAAAACCAGGGTTAACACTCATCAGGCAAACCAGGTCTATATCGTGTAAAATATCACTCAGTAAATGAACCGGGGTATGTGGATTTAATGCCACACCAGCCTGCATTCCCAGGCTTTTGATCTGCTGCAGGTTACGGTGTAAATGCGGGCAGGCTTCATAATGAACGGTCAGGTTATGTGCGCCCGCTTTTTGAAACGCTTCGGCATATTTACCGGGTTCCAGTATCATCAGGTGTACATCGCAAACTTTGGTGGTTGCCTTGCAAACCCTTTCTATTACCGGGAAACCAAAACTGATATTAGGAACAAAACTTCCATCCATCACATCAAGGTGAAACCAATCAGCTTCACTGGCATTCAGCATATCACAATCTTTCTGAAGATTTAGAAAATCGGCGCTTAGTAATGATGGGGCTATAATGGGCATGCGGTAAAGGTATTTTGAAATTTTGATCCCCACAGTATTGTAGGGAGGGAAACTGGAAAATTTATTTAGCACCGAGTCTTTTCAAAGCTGCATCTGCTTCTTTTAGTTTGGGATCCAATGTGAGAGCTTTCTGGTAATTGGAGGTTGCTTCTGCTTTATTATTAAGTGCCTCATAACATTTACCCATCCAGTAATACGCATCAGGATAAGTATTCTTTACTGTAGACAGTGTTCTGAATACCTGTAAAGCATCAGGTATTTTTTTAGTATCATACAGGAGGAAACCTTTTTCCATATATGCTTCCGTATAAGTGAAGTTATTGGCAATGCAGGTATTGAATGCATTCATTGCTTTTTGATGATTGCCCGTGCGTGCATAGTATATCCCTGAAATAAAACTGGTATGGGCAGTATATTCACGCCCCATTCGCATTTGATCCACCTGCTTACAGATAGCCAGTGCGAGTGTGTCTTTTCTTTCTGCCAACAGGTTGGCAGCAGCAAGCATGGCATCCGGCGCAGGATAGATCCTGATAGCGTAACGGTATGATTTTAATGCGCCCGTTGTATCATGTGTATTTTCCTGCAGTTGCGCTTTACGGAACCATAATCCGTAATTAAGACTGTCTTTTTTGATCAATGCATCCATCTGTCCCATAGCCTGTTGGTAGGCACCAAGACTATCCAGCGCATCCACCAGTTGCAGGCGAAGCCCTATGCTATCGGGATGCTGGTCCAGTTTACTGAACAATTGCTGAACGGGCGCAGGCATTTCTTCCTGCTTCAATGCATCCGGAACCGTATTCTTTGGTTCACTTTGGCAGGCTATCAAAAAAAGGAATAAAAAAGCAGCGCTCCATGTTTTCATGCTGCAAAAATATGCGGATGGAGGATGTGGTGACAGTTTTTTGACAAAAGACTGTTCCCACACACTTATTTTTGCCGGATATTAACATGACCGCTATGATAAAAAGATCATTTGTTTTTACCTGCTTCCTTATTTGTGCGGCACAATTGATGGCCCGGTCGCAGAAAATAGAAGATTCCGTTCTGTTTGCAGGTGAAAAACATTTTAAGAATATTCAGCAATTGACCTTTGGTGGCGATAATGCAGAAGCTTACTGGAGTTTTGATGGTAAGTCAATCATCTTTCAAAGAACCAATCCGAAAGAGGGTATCAACTGCGATCAGATCTTTATTGGTAAAGTGCCTAAGCAGGGCGAGAAATTCACTTACAAAATGATCAGCAGCGGAAAGGGCCGTACCACCTGTTCTTATTTCATGCCTGATGGAAAACATATTCTCTATGCTTCCACACATAAAGGAGCAGACAGCTGTCCGCCTGTTCCGGACAGGTCGAAGTATGGTAATAAGTATATCTGGCCGCTGTACGACAGCTATGATATTTTCATGGCTGATCTGAATGGAAAGATCGTTAAGCAGCTTACTACAGCCAAAGGGTATGATGCAGAAGGTACTTTATCTCCCGATGGGAAAAAGATGATCTATTGCAGTGATAAAGATGGCGATCTTGATCTCTATGTAATGGAGCTTGCGACCGGTAAAGAAAAAAGGATCACGAATACATTAGGTTATGATGGCGGCGCATGGTTCAGCCCGGATGGAAAAAAGATCGTGTGGCGGGCAAGCCGGCCATCAACACCCGCAGAGATCAAAGAATATAAAGAACTGCTTGCAGAAGGAATGGTGGCGCCCACACATATGGAAGTATATGTGGCCAATGCAGATGGCAGCAATGCAAAACAGATCACCAACCTGGAACAGGCCAACTGGGCGCCTAATTTTACACCCGATGGCAAACACATTATTTTTTGCAGCAACCACGAATATAAAAGAGGGTTCCCTTTCAATATGTACCTGACGGATATCAATGGCAAAGGACTGGAAAAGATCAGTCGTGATAAAGGTTTTGATGCGTTCCCGATGTTCAGTCCCGATGGAAAGAAGATCATCTTCGCTTCCAACCGTAATAACGGAGGAACGCGGGATACAAATTTATTTATAGCTGATTGGGTAGACTAGTGAGTAGTGAGTGGTGAATCGTGAGTAAGGCCATCCACTCACTACTCACGATTCACCACCCGCGATTGATCATTTACCAAATAACCTATACCTTTCACAAACAAAAAAACCACTCTTATGGAAATAGGATTGCTGCATCTCCACAATTTTTTACGTTGGGTGATCTTTATATTGTTATTGATCTCCATTGCCAAAGCATACTCCGGCTGGCAGAACAAAAAAGTATTTTCACCAGGTGATAAAAAAGTATGGCTGTTCACTATGATCAGTGCGCATACAACTTTATTGATTGGTTTATACCAGGTATCCTTCGGCCGCTACGGATTTTTATCAACTACTTTACCGGAAGGAGAGAGCTTTATGAAAAATAAGTTCTATCGTTTTTTCTGGATAGAACATCCTCTTGGTATGTTGATCGGTATCGTACTGATCACGCTTGCACATGGGATGTCCAAAAAATCTGTTCCCGATGAAGTAAAATATAAAAAAGCATTTTACTATTTCCTCATCGCATTGATCGTGATACTGGCTACGATCCCTTGGCCCTTCCGTGATATTGTTGGACGTCCGTTGATATGAGTCATCAAACTCTTTGCATCTTTGCGCCCCAGTCTGCCAACTGGGGCGCTTTTTTTAACTCTGCAACCTGTTCAATAGTGTACTTCCTTCAGCCACTATTACGGGCTTTTCGGGTTTCTTCATTTTACAGGAACAAACACAGGGTTTTGTTTCGGATGAAAACTCCTCCTCCCCAATATCCATCACAAGCACTGCGAGTATGGTCAATAGTATTTTCATAAATTTAGTTACTGAATGGTAATTTTATTTTATACGGAACCTTTCTCCAAACGCATGGTCCGGTTATAAAAAGTATACAGGGTTTCATTTTACGTTTCGTATAGCAAAAATCTGCAAACGGCCATCTCCTCCTGTATGTATTCAACCATGCCAGATAAATATTCAATCAACGGGTTTGGTAAAAACTCCTTTCATCCATTGAAAGAAAAAGCTAATTTGTTTAAATATTATGTTTGCCAGACTTGTAAAATTTAGATTTGTCAATATGGTAATGATGAAAAGGCAGCTTTCGGTAAAGACGATACAATGGTTCATCTGGATCTTACTTTTCACGATCCATACACTGGCCCTGTTGCCATATGATCCAGTGGGGCAGGCGCTGTTGTATTCTGCATTGTATACCTCGGCTTACATGATCATTATTTATGGCAATGCATTTTTCCTGTTACCTGCTTTGTATGAAAAAGGGCATAAAGCATTGTATGTGGCATTGGTTGTAGTGCTGATCCCGGTAATTGCGTTCTGGCGGTTTTACTCCGCCTTTTATATTTACAATCGTTTCTATGCGGAGAAACCGGTTCCTTTTCGCTGGTCGTCTACCACTTCATCATTGATCACGTGTATATTGGTTTTTATTATCAGCGTGCTATTTTATATCGCACTTGATTTTTTTAAGCTAAAACAAAAACAGGAGCAACTTCAAAAAAAACATACGGAAGCGGAACTCAACCTGTTAAAGGCACAGGTGCAACCGCATTTTTTATTCAATACGCTTAACAATATTTATTTTGTTGCCCAGCGTGAATCTCCGGCTACTGCCGAATTGATTGAGCAGTTATCACATATCATGCGATATTTTGTTGATGAGGCACCGAAGGACAGGATCAGCCTCCAATCAGAACTCAATTTTATCAAAAGTTATGTCGAACTGGAAAAAATGCGGATGCGTTACCCGCTTACTGTAACCATTGAAGGAGAAGATATGGATGAAGGTGTTATGGTACCGCCCATGTTACTGATACCACTGGTGGAAAATGTTTTTAAACATGGAATAGATAAACTGCGAAATGACAATTTTATTTACCTGTCTTTGTCGAGACAAAACAACCGGCTCTTTGTTACCGTTGAGAATCGTTTGATACAGCCATCCGGCGCGGGTAATAAAAGTGAAACAGGTTTGCGTAACCTTAAGAGCCGCTTAGCATTACTGTTTGGGGATGATTGTACTTTACATGCCGGTGATGCCGGTACTATTTTCCAGGCACAAATAAATATACCGCTGTGAGAACCATAACCTGTATGATCGTTGAAGATGAACCACATGCGATGCAGCTGCTGGAGGATTATATCGGCAAGATCCCTTTCATGCAACTGGAAACGAAATGTTATGATGCGATGGCAGCTGTTTCTTTCCTTCGTGATCATACGGTGGATGTGATCTTTCTTGATATCAATATGCCTTTGTTAACAGGTATTGAAATGGCAGCGATGATCTCAAAAGAACAGAAGATCATCTTTACTACCGCTTATTCTGAATATGCACTGGATAGTTTTGAATACCATGTGGTGGATTATCTTTTAAAGCCAATCACTTTCAAACGATTCATGCAGGCCATCAATAAACTGCAGTCGTTCATGCAATCAGAATCAAATGGTAATGAATATGTGGAGACCACTGCCACGCAGGATTACCTGTTTGTAAAAAGCGGCAAGCAGGTTCATAAAATAGAATACACAGATATCTATTATCTGGAGGCATTGAAAGAATACATCGCTATTCACACAGCAAAAGAAAAGATACTGGTATACAGACGCATGAAAGATGTGGCTGAGTCATTACCTCAGAAATTTGTGCGGATCCACAATTCCTATATTGTCAACATCCAGCACATCAAGAATATTGATTCAAATATGGTATTGATACATGGACAAAGATTACCCGTGAGTAACAGTTATCGTGAATTGTTCCAGCAGAGGATAAATGCGAGAATGTTGTAGAGAGGTCTATGGACCATAGACCATGGTCCATGGACTAATACTGTAAACTCAAACCACATATATGTCAAAAACATCCCTTTCTCATCCGGGCGCAAAAAAAACGATCGTGACCGCCTGGCTTATTGCGGGTACGCTGGATATCCTGGCAGCAGTCACACAATTTTATATTAAAACAGGTAAGGATCCCGCTATCGTATTAAAATATATTGCCCGGGGCGTATTTGGCACCGACGCAATGAAGGGTGGTATTGGGATGATGATCTGGGGTCTTGTATTTCACTACCTGATCGCTTTGGGATGTACCGTTGCTTTTTTCTTTCTTTACCCGAATGTGAAGATCATGCGGGCGAATAAATGGGCAACAGCATTTATATTTGGATTACTTACCTGGGTGGTTACTACGCGTGTGATCGTGCCGCTCAGCCGGATAACTCAGCAGCCTTTTAATCTTTCAAATGCTATACAGGCTATGCTGATATTGGTGTTTATGATCGGGATTCCGCTTACGCTGATTATTGGGAAGTATTACGATAGGAAGGAGGCATGAGAGAATTTTAATTTTTTGCCACGTCCTTCAGGGCGTGGATAGTAGGAGTGTAGTCTCTCATATCTGTCGGGCTTTAGCCCGGAGTTTTATACTCTGGGCTAAAGCCCTAAATAATTCTCAAAGAATGATTAATTATCCACGCCCTGAAGGGCGCGGCAAAATAACGGTGTTCAAAATTCCAAAATCCACTCAACCTTTCCAATCCTCCTTCATCAATTCAATAAACCGTTTCATCTCATCCATCGTTCCCACACTCACCCTTGCCCATTTTCCATCAGGATAATTGTTGGAGCGTACGATCACATTCTTTTTAAACATATCCTGGGCAAAATCACCCGGGTATTTACCAAGCGGGAAGAACAGGAAATTGGTGTAAGAAGGAATGCAATTGATATTCATCTCTTTTAAAGCATTGAATGTATAACTGCGTGCCGCGGTATTCTTTTGTTTGCAGTCAAGAAGATGGGCCTCATCTTTCATGCTTGCCGCTGCCGCTGCCATGGTAAGATTGCTAACGGTCATTTGTGTACTTCCAAAATGATTTCTATCAAGGCTGTCTATTATCGTTGCATGTCCCACCACAAAACCCACACGCAATCCCGCCATCGCATGGATCTTCGAAAACGTGCGCAGGACAATAATGTTTGGATTTTTATCGATCAGGCCGATCATAGATTCTTTATCCGTTACATGCAAGAAATCTATATAAGCTTCATCAACTACCACTACTGCTTTTTTTGAAGCTTCTATACAAAAATCCTTCAAAACATTGGGGGCTATGATCGTACTGCTTGGATTAGCAGGGTTGCATAGATATACCATCTGTGTATCGCTCGTGATCGCCCGAAGCATTGCCGGGAGATCATGCGTTTTTTCCGGTGTTAGCGGGACCTCGATCACTTTTGTGCCGAGCTTTTTTGCTGTGTTGGGTAAGGTGGCAAAAGTAGGCGTGGCAGTTACGAGGTTACCTTTATTAAAGTGCCTGGCCAATAAATGCAACGCATCACCAGAACCGGCAGTGATCAATACCTGGTCGCCGCCTACATTACAATATTTTGCGATTACATCACTAAAATTTTGTAGTGATGGCACATTGAATTGGTAACGGTGCGCTTCCGAAAGCATACCAAGGATGGCTTCTTTAGCTTTGGGAGAGATCCCATATGGGTTTTCATTAGATCCAAGGTTGATCAACCCTTCGGGAGCGCCAAAACTGCGCGTGATACCTTCTTCATTTGCCATGGATTTGAATGAGATACCCAAACCGATGGCTGCAAGGGAATTGTTACGTAGCCAATCACGGCGGTTAATGGTTGCTGACATACGAGATTTGATCTGGTTATGCCTTTAAATTAATACTATTTATTCGTTCTACAGATCTTTTTGAAACACGAATTTTAAACGAATTACACGAATTTGTGTTAGTCACACTTTCAAGACAATTCGTATTTTAAATCAATTCGTGTAATTCGTTTAAAATTCGTGTTGTATTAATGCTCCCGGGTAAGCACTAACTCTCAAAAAAACGGGACATTTCAATTGAGGTTTTCTGAAAAGATAATTTGACAATTGGTTCAACGCGAACCCAACTCAATGATCTCGCATTGTTTGATATCCTTTCCATCGATCGCAAAACGGATCAATGTTCTTATTTTATGCCAGCCATGTTTTCCGGCTGCACCCGGGTTCATGTGCAGGCAATTCAGTTTATCATCATACATCACTTTCAAAATATGCGAATGCCCGCTGAGGAAGAGTTGTGGACGATGTTGTTGTATCAGAAGCTTAGAGGCAGGGTTGTATTTAGGCGGGAACCCGCCAATATGTATCATCAATACTTTTACCTGTTCGCAATCCCAGACCAGTGTTTCAGGATATTCTCCCCTTATATCATACCCGTCAATATTACCATACACGCCACGTAACGGTTTGAAAGCGTTTAACGCATCGGAAATTTTTGCTGTACCAAAATCACCGGCATGCCAGATCTCATCGCAATGTTCAAAATGTTTGAATACTGCATCATCGAGATAATCATGTGTATCTGAAATAAGACCGATCCTTGTCATACGGTTGCAAGTTATCTGTTAAACAAGATAAATAATGCGTATTTATTTCTAACTTTCGCTACGCTAAAAATGTTATATGAGAAACCGTTTGCCTTACCTCGTTCTATTTACTGTAGTAATCACATCACTGAATTCATTTTTTCTTTCGGCCCAGGTGTTTCCTGCCAATGCCCGTGAGTTCGATTCAGAAACATTACGTGTATTAGTAGAAGGATGGAAACCATTGTTCAATGGTAAAACATTAGCAGGCTGGCGCACTTATCAAAACAAGCCCGCTGATTCATGGGGAGTGAAAGATGGGATGTTGTTCAACAAAGGCAATGGTGATCCCCAAACAAAACATGCGGACCTCATTACCGAAAAGCAATACGAAGATTTCGAATTATCCTTCGACTGGAAAATAGCACCTGCAGCTAATAGTGGACTCTTATATATGGTATCGGAAGAATTCGCTGCATCTTCTCAAAGCGGACCTGAATACCAGTTAATCGATGATAAGGGTTATCCTGCCAAACTTGAGAACTGGCAAAAAACCGGAGCGAATTACGCGATGGATCCCCCCTTACTTGATGCTACAAAACCTGCCGGTGAATGGAACCATACCGTGATCAAAGTTTTCAAGGGTCATGTAGAACACTGGCTCAACGGGCAAAAAATAGTGGCCTATGATCTCTGGAGCGAGTCATGGATCGATCATAAATCAAAAGGCAAATGGAAAGACACGCCGGGATATGGACTCGCAAAAAAAGGCCATATTGCTATACAGGATCATGGGGGCGAAGTGTGGTTTAAGGATATTAAGATTCGGGAGTTGTAAGTAGTCCATTGTCCATGGACTATGGTCTCAAGCATAAAGTTTGCACTAAAATATGAACAGGAAAATTGCTTCGTTAATCATACTAATAATTTTCTCCGCATGTACTGCCAGCCGGAAAATGAATTTGCCTGTATGGAAGGATGGTATTGCGCATACTGCAACTGAATTTTATCAAACCGTTGCTGCATCCAAATGGCGGGAGCGTGATTCATTGGCTAAGATCGAAATACTCTCAGGAAATATACCTTCCTTTCTGCGAAAGTTTGTACGCATAGAAACATCTATTACAGATAGCAGTACCGGTAAGCTCATCACCGCTCACTATTTTGTTGCGGCTGATTATCTCGCACTAGGCACAGATGATGATTGGGCAAGGATACCACTTACACCCATGGCTGCACAGGTAATTGCCGATAGCTTTCACTGTTTCCTGCCTACACGAAAAATGGTGAATGATATTTATGAACAGGCAACCGTGAAACTCGCGCCTGTTCCCATGTATGCATTTCGCGATAGCTCCGTTACCATGTGGCAGCACCATTTAATAATAGAGGGCCAGCGCAAAGGGAAAAAAGGATTGATCGCGGGGATCAAAAAAGATGTGGTTCTTTCAGGTAAGATTACAAGAGATACTAAAACCGATAGGGAAGCAATCTATGGCTGGCATAAATTAGATGGTAAACCTATTCAACCATTATATACCGGGCATATCAATTGGTGGGTTGATTACAGTCATGGTATCCGGCTTGTTTACAGAACGGTTTGGGTGAATGGGAAAGCAATGGATTACACAGCTGTGTTGAAAGATACCGTTCTTCAGAAATTGCTGTGTGATGAGGAGTGGTGTGATTTTGTAAGGTATTAATAAAGTCAAAATTAAAAAGTCAAAAATCAAAACGGAATAATCAACTTTTGGAAAGTTTTAAACTTTCCAAAAGTTAGTTCCCCAATTTTGACTTTTGACTTTTTAATTTTGAATTAGCCTACAAGTACCTTTCTTCCAACACTTGTTTATGATGCAGCATATGCCCAAAGATGATATACGCAAGGGCATTGGCAGTTATAGGAAGATTACTCGAAATTCCCTGCTGCGATAATTGTGCTTCGGAAAGCGAAGCAAGAAGAAGGTCTGTCGATTTTCTTACTGCTAAAAATTCTTCTTTGATATCCGAAAAACTTCTTTCACAGGCAAGCGAGTTGTCGGCATAACTGTTTTCATCAAAAGAGGCGAGAGGCGTTTTGTCTTTTCGCGCGATGCGCAGAACGCGGTAAGAGAAGATCCGCTCTGCATCGATCACATGCACCAGTAATTCTTTTAATGTCCATTTGCCTGGCGCGTAAGCGTAATCGGCTTTGTCTTCAGGAAGACCTGTGTAAAAATCAGCAAGTGCCTTTGCGTATTTTTTAATGGCTTCATGAACACTATCTGAGTTTACTTGTGAAATATACCTGGAAAAATAAACAGGGAAATCCGATGCCTGTGGTTTTGACATTATAGCAGGGTTTTGTTTTTTGTAGTTGTTTTGGTATTGGCGTTGGCGGGAGCGAAAACAGGTGGATTTAGTTTTACGTCTTTAAATACCGCAGCAGATCTCACGGTATCAGCATCCATTACCGCCTGGTATGCATTGATGATACCACCTGAACGGCTGAGGATATTAAACGGAACGAATTCTCCTTTTGAACCGGGTTTGATACTTTGTACGGTGTTATCAGGTTTAAAAGTAGATTCTTCAATGATCTTTTTAACCTGCACCGCGGTAAGATTTGGATAATAGCTGCGTATCAAAGCAGCAAGCCCTGTAACGATAGGGGCGGCCATACTGGTACCCTGTAAATTACCATAATGGTTACCACCGGGGAATGTTGAATATATTTTTACACCAGGTGCAAACACATCTACCTTTTCTTTACCATAATTGCTGAACTCTGCAGTAATGCTTCCGGCAATCTTTGGATCACTGCTGGCACCTACGGTAATGAAATTGGTTGCATTGGTGTTCCATTGCTTGAGCCATGGATTAGGATAGCCTTCTTTTTCATCCAGGTTATTGTTCTCATTGCCTGATGCATGCACGATCAGTACATCATGCTGTTCGGCGTATTTTACAGCGCTGTCAACCCATCTTTTCTCAGGAGAGAAATATTTACCAAAACTCATATTGATCACTTTCGCGCCATTGTCTACCGCGTATCGTATGGCCAGTGCAATGTCTTTATCATATTCATCCCCATCAGGCACTACACGCAGCATCATGATCCTAACATTATCCGCAACGCCATCTATACCTATGCCATTGTTTCTTTGTGCGCCGATCAATCCTGATACATGCGTTCCATGTTTCGAGTTATTCAATGGCCCCATTACATCGTTATTGCCATAGAACCTGTCGGAGATGTCATAATAATTATCCTTTATGATCTCTGCACGGTAATCGACCGGGGGCGTTTCTTTTGATTCAAAAGCGGCTTTTTTCCCCTGGATATATTCTTCGAGATCAGATAAAGTATTGGTATTCGTTTCCTCAGGATCGATCCCGATCAATTTAATGCCGGTAAGATAACTGAGTTTGGCATCGCGTGCGATCTTGCTGGATGGTTCAAATTTTTCAAGTTTCTCGCAGGTGTATTCTTCGCAGGCCATCTCTTTGCGCAATATTTTATCATGGCGCTTTAATGCTTTGCAGGCTACTTCAATAAACACAAGTTCCATTTGTTCATCTGAAGTGAAGTTGAGTTCGTTGTCAGCTTTTTTCCAGGTGTGGTATTGATCTTTTTCATTGGCACTTAATGCATTTGTATCAAGATCCTTTGCAGTAAATTTTGTTTTAAGACGGTGATAGATCCTTGACCTTTCATCTGAGGCCTTACTAACATCGCGTCCATCTTTTCCGCCTAAAAAATTCCAGCCATATACATCATCTATATAGCCATTGCCATCATCATCAATTCCGTTTCCGGGAATTTCTTTAGGATTGCGCCATAAAATATTTTTGAGATCCTCATGCGTTGTATCTATGCCGGAATCAAGTACCGCAACAATAACAGGCTTGTTTGTTTTGTTTTTTTCTTTCAGGAAAGTATAGGCTTTGTTGATGCTGATACCGTAAAAGGAATCTTTTGAATAATCCAGTAAATGCCAACCTTTGGGAGTTTCTGATTGTGCATTAACATGATAGAAGGACAATGGCAATGCCACGATGGCTAAAACAATCCCACGATACATCATTGAGTAAATTTTTCTTATCTACAAATTTGCATAATGATAATGATAATTTAATGAGGCGGTTATAGTTTTATGAAAACCTTAAGGGCAGGCTGGTTGATTAAGTGTTAATTGTCTGATTATCAGCAGTTAATTTCAGATTTGAAAGCCGCAGACTTGTCCGCTGTACCGGAGGATTCACTTATTTTTGAAATAGTTCTACACGCGTATCCTCCTGTACGGCGGACAAGTCTGCGGCTTTTTTGAATTATACTTATTTACCAGCTGGTAGCAGGTCCATCGGCGTTATTTCATTACTCAGCAAATAACCAAATAACTCCCAGCGTTTGGAAAGTTTTGTCTCGGTTCCGCCTTTTGATTCGATATCATTTTTTACAAGGTCCTTACCATAATTATAATTGATCACATAGCTCCGGTTGACCCTGATAAAATGGATCGATTTTAACGCGGTCTCTTTATTATTAAGATCGTATTCCATTAACCAGCGTAAGGCTTCTGTTTCGGTCATTGTGTTATTGATAAGTCCACGTGCCACTTCGTTCCTTACATAACTCAATTCACCTTTTAAGGCGAGTATTTTGTAAAAGAGATCGATACCTGTGGTATCTAAACCGGCAAGCGGAAGCAGAACGTTTTTAGTGAAATCAGTTTTCTCTGTACCGGGGAATGCCACTTCAATACCATAATTGGCGCTCCCTTCGGCGATCAATGATTGTGGACTGAATAGCGGGTACAGGGAGATCTCCAGCCAACCCTTACCCGCATATAAATCTTTCTCGAGTAACATATTGTATACGTGATGACCAGGATAGCTTTCATGGCTGCCTACATCGATCGCGCGATTGATAAAGATCTGGAGATCGGTGTTGATCTGTATTACACTCTGGTAATTTCCTTTGTACCAATTGTAGCCGCTCCATGGTTTGTTGTTTACATATTCCAGTTTGAAATCTTCATTGGCCGGCAATGGATAATGCACCAATGTACGTTTACGGCATTCGGCAATAGCGGTTTTAAAAACGGTGTCTAATTTATTTTTGGGAATGATGAAACGGTTGGCAAGCGTTTGAAAACGGGTAGGGATATCACCTTTGCCTGGCAACACACTGTCAAGTTTTGCAACCAATGCTTTGAAATAACTTTCAGGATGTGTTGGCGCAACCACACCGAACAGTTCTTTTGATTCTGCATCAAAAGATGCATATTCGCCTGAAAATATTTTAATGCGCCGGCCATAAGCAACCAGTTGGGCAGATATCCATTGGGCCCGGTTGATCAGTGTGTCATCTTTTTCTTCAGCAATAAATGTTTTCATATCAACAAGCAGGCGATCCACTGATGCTAACAAACTGTCTTTAGGAAACACTGCTGCTTTTGTTGTTTTTGGTTGCAATGAATCGGGGCCGTAATACGCATCTACAAAAGAAGCATCGTATTGGCCGATGGCAAGCCCGAGCCTCACGTATTTTTCTGCAAGGGTATTGAGTTTTTCATTGCCGTTATGACTAACATTTTGTTTGCAGGATAATGCAAATACAAGTGGCAGGAAGAAACCTATTTTTTTCATATGGCTTTTTAATAATGTAAATGAGGAAGGAGCAACAGGAAGCTGTAGAATAAAAATACACAAAGCAGCCTAATACCGGTCGTTTTCCTGTGGTGTATTCTACACATGTTGTTAATGAAATCTTAATTAGATATATGGAAAATAGTAAACAATATCATTTAAGGATCAAGGAATTAGCGAATGGCATAGATTTTTAAATGGTATTTATGAACCTGTGGAATATGACCAGGGGGAGATGATTAACTATTAAACCACTAAACTTTTTTTTATGAAACAATTATTTAACGCTCTTACAAAAAACAGTTTGTTTGCTTCACTCGTTTTAGCATCAGTAGTATTCTTTACCAGTTGTACAAAAGATGATGGCTATGTAGCTACTTCTATTAGCTATTCGCTTAGTGGTAATGCATCCGGTAGCCAGGCGGTGCCTGCGAGCAGTAATCAAAATGGCTCCGGTACCATGAGCGGCACTTATAATTCAAGTACACGTATTATGTCTTATACAACCACATGGAGTAACCTTACCGGCGCTCCTATATCAGGCGGATTATATACTGGAATAGCCGGACAGATTGGAACTTCTATTTCTGCGTGGTCATTGGGTACTGGATTAAGCACATCAGGAAGTTTTTCAGGAACCACTACTTTAAATGCCGACCAGGAAGCAAAACTATTGGCTGGACAAGCTTATTATATATTGGCTACAACAGCCAATGCATCGGGTGAGATCCGTGGACAGATCACAGCATCTGCACACTAATAAAAATCGAAGAAAAGATCCGTGCAGTTTTAATAAAGATAAGGGTTGCCTGAGGGCAACCCTTATTCATTTCAGGGTAACGCTCTTTTCCTGAACAATCCAACCAGGCCCAGTAAGGGCCCGATAGCGAGTAACAGGTATACAAAACGACTGTTATCCTGGTTAGAAATCTGATTGATGAATTGAATACTGATGATGGTAATAGAAAATCCTATACAATTCACAATAGTTAATGAACTGCCCCTGTTTTCTTCGGGTGCATTCTGTGCAACCAGGGTAGAGAATAAGGGCGAATCTGCAATCACAACCAGCCCCCACAAAAAAAGAAATCCCAATAAAACATAAGCAGAACTGCCAGTTAAGATAAGTGGAGAAACAAGACAGCAAATACCGGAAAGGAACAATGAGATGGCCGCGATCTTTTTTGCACCATACACCTGTGATAATAAACCACTGAGTACACATGCCACACTGCCGGAACCAATGATAAGGAAAGATAAAAAAGGAACATTGAATTGAGTATCCGGATGATACCGCAGATAAGTAGAAAGCATTACAGGAACAAAGGTCCAGAAAGCATATAACTCCCACATATGGCCAAAATAACCAAAAGCTGCAGCCCGGAAAGAAGGATTCCTGAAACCTGAAAGAAAGGCATTGAATTGTATTTTCTGTCCCGGCTTTCTAAAAGGCCCGTCTGGTACAAATTGCAACATTAAAAAACCACCGGTAACAGAAAGGGCAGAAGTTCCATACACCACATATTTCCAGGGAAGATCAACCGTGAGCGTTTTTAATAAATGTGGGAAAGCTGTACCCAATACCAATGCGCCTACCAGGAAACCCAGGGACTTTCCCAATCCTTTTTGATAATGATCGGAAGCGATCTTCATTCCTACAGGATAGATGCCTGCCAGGAAAAAACCGGTTAAGAAACGGCATGCCAAGAGTATCGTTGTATCAATCCCTTCGAGACTAATACCAAGATTGCAAACGGCGGCGGCGATCGAAGCTGCAAAAAAAACTTTGGATGGAGAAAACCTGTCTGCTATCGTGAGCAATGCAAAGATCAACGTGCCAGCAATAAAACCCAATTGCACCATACTGGTAATATGCGCCAGGAAAGAAGGTGCAAGATGAAACACTTCCACGATATTAGGCATGATGGCATTGCCTGCGAACCATAACGATGTACAGAAGAATTGTGAAATAACAATAACCGGTAAGATTCGTTTCATATATCTGTTGCGAAAGATAATTCTTTATTAAGAAGAAAGAATCCATTCATACTTCTGTTCAATAAGGTGTTTGCCAAACGCATCCGATTCCTTTTCTTCGGTTAGTACAAAGCCATGTTTTGTGTACAATGATGCAGCAGTGTTCAATTCCTGTGTTGTCCATAAATAGGAGGATGTGTAGCCACAGCTCATTAAGAAATCCATATACAGGACCATAAGTTTCTTTCCTAATCCAATACTGCGGTAACCTGCCTCAAGATAAAAATACCGTAGTTGTGCAGCATTATTTTCCCTGTGCATGAGTAACAGGAATCCTATGATATTTTTATTGTGTTCACAGACCCATACCCGGTCTTTTTCCGGATCATAATTTTTATAGAATTCATACATCCCCATGGCAACATAAGTTTCAAAGGCGATACCATACCCATATTCGTCACCATACATTTTCCCATGACGGTAAATAACAAAACCAAGATCGCCGGGTTGTAATTCTGTTCTGATGGAAATATCATGCAGATCGGTCATTGGATATATTGAATCGTTTAAATAGTTTACGAAGTTATGGGTCTTCCAAAACGAAGTGTGTGGCCATCGCTATCGGTTACATAAAATTCACGCATACCCCATGTTTGATCAAGCGGTCCCTGGTGAACAGGCGAAGTTTTTTTGCCGGATGTATCCAGTCCGCGGGAGACATATTTCTCAAACAGTGTATCTACATCTTCTACATGGATATTTAATATAGTGCTTATCGTTCCATCAGATATAGACAATTCTATTTCTGCCTGGTCATTGGTGATCGTAACAAAATCATCATCTGCTGTGCTGCCCGGGTATTTAATAACAAAATCAAGCACGTTTGTGTAAAAATCGAGGGACCGGCGCATGTTACGGCATCTCATAATGGGAATTAATTTCATTTACTAAGTTTTGACTTTGATCTTCACAAAAGTAATTTACAAAAAAAGGAATGGTAAGAGTGCTGTCTGCCTGCCCGGATTATGAGAAACGAAAGCACTTCCTGGTGATCCATGCCAGGGCAATACCTGCAGATGTTACGCATATAATAATGAATGCGATAATAACCAATTCAAAGGGCCAAAGATTGTGATCAGTAGGGTTATTTATCAGGTCGATAATTATTTTAATAACATAAGCCATAAAAAAACCACCGGAAACAGCAGATACTATTTTAAGATATTGTTTACCTGGTAAAACACCAGCAACCCATGTTATCGCAATAGATAGTGCCCCTGAAACCTTGATAATATTCCCAGCGGTTAATTCCTGGTAAGATGTGAGCCATAAAGGAAGCCCCGTAATAAGTACGGAAGCGAAAAAAAGGATAAATAAATTGATCTTTTTTGTCATTGTATAATGGCTGCTGCTACTAAGCTAAATACATTTTTTTGGAAAAGAAAATACTTATCTTGTGCGTGGCTTCCGCTACTGCTTATTATCATGCGTAAACAATTCCTCCTTTATTTATGCCTGTTCTCAATCTACTCTTTCGGTCAGAGTAAACCCGTTATTTACCAGCAGCAGGTCTGGGCAGGTTTTTATCCGCAATTGAAACTATCCAGGCACTGGGGATTGTGGTTTGATTCTGAAGTGCATAGCAATGATCATTATTTTAATGGGTACTCACAAATGGTGTTTCGTTTCGCAGGAACCTATTACAACAACAAACAGAACAAGTTTACAGCAGGGTATGGTTTCACGGACTATTTTCCAGGTGATAATCATAAATACATTTCTTTACCAGAGCATTTTTTCTGGCAGCAATATCAATGGTATCATTACCCGGGTAAAAGTAAGATCATGCAATGGGTAAGGCTGGAACAAAAATTCAAAGAAGATGTGATCGATAATTATACATTGGCTGATACATACACCCTTACTTACCGGGCACGTTATAATTTTTACTGTACTATCCCGCTGAGTAAAAGAGGCCTGAAGGCAAACACATTAGCTGTTGCACTGGGGAATGAGCTGTATGTGTATTACGCACCGCATTTGCCAAATCGCTTATTCGACCAGGATCGTGTTTTTCTTGGGTTTAGCTATGCAGTGAACCCGCATGACAATCTTGTATTTGGTATGACGAATATCTTCCAGGAAGATGTATCGGGAACACAGTTCAAAAATAACAACGTGTTACGTGTGTCGTTTTTTCAAAACATTGGAATGAAGACGCGTCACGCGGATTGAGCCTGGTTATATTGAAGGATCTTTGTTCTCTCTTACAAAAAATCGTTTGAAATAATTGCGTGGCGCCCGCGCTTTTTGTACGCATGTATTTTAGAGATCAAACACGATTCCCTGCGCCAATGGCAGTTTATCACTCCAATTAATTGTATTTGTTTGCCTGCGCATATACGCTTTCCATGCGTCACTTCCACTTTCACGTCCGCCACCGGTTTCTTTTTCACCACCGAATGCACCGCCGATCTCTGCGCCACTGGTGCCAATATTTACATTTGCTATTCCGCAATCGCTACCGGTGTGTGAAAGAAACTGTTCTGCTTCGCGCATGTTTAATGTCATGATAGAGGAGGAGAGTCCCTGTGGTACACCATTCTGTAATGCAATAGCTTCTTCTATCGTGGAGTACTTCATCAGGTAGAGGATCGGTGCAAAAGTTTCGTGTTGTATGATGGCCATTTCATTGCTGGCTTCAGCGATACATGGTTTTACATAACAACCACTCTCGTACCCCCCGCCCTCTAAAACTCCACCATCCACGATAAACACGCCCCCCTGCTGTTTGCATTGCTCAATAGAATGGAGATACATTTTCACTGCATCTGTATCGATCAACGGTCCTACATGAAAATTAATATCCAGTGGGTTGCCAATGCGCAATTGCCCATAGGCTTTTACTAATTTCTCTTTGAAAGTGTCGTAAACACTTTCATGTATGATCAATCTTCTTGTTGTGGTGCAACGTTGTCCCGCGGTACCTACCGCTCCGAATACAGAACCGATCAATGCCATATCGAGATCCGCATCTTTGGAAATGATGATGGCGTTATTCCCACCCAATTCTAAAATCGTTTTACCCAAACGCGCTGCAACAGCTGCACTCAGTGCTTTGCCCATCCTGGTAGAACCTGTTGCTGATACCAATGGAATACGCGTATCATTACTCAGCCATTCGCCCACTTCTCTTCCGCCCTGTACAAGACCGTTTACACCTTCGGGTACATTATTTTTTTCAAATACTTCTGCTATGATATTCTGAACGGCTACGCCACATAAAGGTGTTTTTTCACTTGGCTTCCAGATAGTCACATTACCACAAACCCACGATAATGCGCTGTTCCATGCCCATACGGCCACAGGGAAATTAAATGCGGAGATGATTCCAACGATGCCCAACGGGTGCCACTGTTCGTACATACGATGCGCCGGTCTTTCGCTATGCATGGTAAGCCCGTATAACTGGCGGGATAATCCTACCGCAAAATCGCAGATATCTATCATTTCCTGTACTTCGCCGTATCCTTCCTGCAGGCTTTTTCCCATTTCATAGCTAACGAGTTTGCCGAGTGGTTCTTTATTGGCGCGTAATGCATCACCTACCTGTCTTACAATTTCTCCACGCTTAGGTGCCGGCCATGTGCGCCAAACGGCAAATGCCTCTTGTGCTTTTGCAATGACTGATTCGTAGGCCGCAGTATCCGCAGCTGTAACTGTCCCGATCTTTTTCCCATCAACAGGCGAAAAAGAATCTATGGATGGGCCACTACTTTTTATCCATTGTGTACCAGTTGATACACCGGGATTGGTTGAAGCTATGCCGAGTTGAGAGAGGAATTCCATGCAGGTTACTTTTTTGCAAAGCTACCGGAATGAATTGAATATCGAATATTGAACAAGGAATTTTGAATATTGAAATGAGGCTAAGTATGCTTTTACCTGCAAATTCAGAAGTTGAAAGTCATTGCGAGGAACGAAGCAATCTGTATCAGGCATAGCAGGCATTATGAAATTCGGAGCACAGATTGCTTCGTTCCTCGCAATGACGACCCAAACGCAGAGCTCATTTCAATATTCAAAATTCCTTGTCCAACATTCAACATTAAAAAAGGTATTACCATGGCTGAGAACAACCGGCAATACCTTTTTTTCAAAACCTTGCATGAAACATTTATGAAAATGATCGGTATAAAATTATTTAGTGTAATAGGTATTTACAAAAATTATAGGCGAGTATACTATAGCAATCGGGGAACTACTTTGTTTTAGAAAGTGCCAGTAACTGATCATATACCTGGCTGTAACTGCTGCCGATCGGGATCTCTTTACCTGCGGTCCATAGTTTTGTTTTACTGAATTTTTCTATGCGTGCAAGCGGTACGATAAATGAACGGTGTACTCTCACAAAATCACGCGCAGGCAATTTTTCCTGGATGCTTTTGAGTGTCATCAGCGTAAGCACAGGATTGGGTTTGATGTATATTTTGATATAATCATCGAGTGCTTCTATCAATTCAATATCCTTGAGATTGATCTTCATGATCTCGTAGTTCACCTTCACAAAAATGGAATTCAACTGCAATTCCTGTGTGCTTAAGAACTCAAGGTATTCATTGGCCTTATAACAGGCTTTCAGGAAACGGTCGTATTCAAATGGTTTGAGTAAATAATCCACTGCATCCACATTAAATCCTTCAGCCGCAAAATCTTTATAGGCAGTGGTGAAGATAACAGGTGGCTTTTGCGCCAGTCCTTTATAGAACTGCATGCCGTTGATATCTGGCATCTGTATATCGAGGAATAACAGGTCAACGGTGTTTTCCTGTAGGTACGCACGGGCCTCATCCGTATTGGTAAACGTCTTCTCTAATTTAAGAAAAGAGATCTTGCTGCAATACTCGTTGATCAGTTGCAGTGCTAGAGGTTCATCATCTATGGCTATACAGTGTATCATCAGGCGGTTTCTATCTCTAAGTGAACGTTATAATAATTATCGTTTTCGAAAGTGGTCAGTTTGTGTTTATCAGCATACATCAATTCTAACCTGCGTTTTACATTGTTGATGCCGATACCGGTATTTTCCATCAGGTTATTCTCAGATGGCACAATGTAATTTACTGAGGAGAAAAAGATCTTCGTCCCTTCTGTTTTTATTTCTATGTTAATGTTGGATGATTCTTTGGTACTTACGCCGTACTTAAATGCATTCTCAACAAAAGGAATAAACAGGAGGGGGGCCACAAGCAGGTTTTCCGCATTACCCTTGGCCGTAAAATTCAAAATTACTTTATCTGTTAACCTTACTTTCTGCAGATCGATAAAGTTGTGAATGAAATCTACTTCATTACTCAAAGGCACCAGGTCGCGTTGCGTTTCAGTTAAGATATAGCGCATGATGGCTGACAGTTTCATTACCGCCGGCGCTGTTTTCTCACTTCTTACAACTGCCAATGAATAAATATTATTGAGTGTATTGAAAAAGAAATGGGGGTTCACCTGCGATTTTAAGAATGATAATTCAGTGTTCAGTTTTTCATTTTCGGTTGTCTTGCGGTTCTGTTCCGTTTTCAGCCAGCGCTGGATCACGGAGATGCAGGTTCCCACTGTAAATATTAATAAGAACAATACCGTATTGTACCCATCAGCCACCGGTCGTTTTCCGTTGTTGAAACCTTGTCCCTGTGGATGGATCTTTCCTTTATAAGCCGGGTTTCTCACACGGATCCATTCCCTGTTGAGTTCATTAAATGGTTCCGGCTCAGCGATCAATAAAGCGATCTGTCTTGGTGCATTTAAAAAGATCCATAGACAGGCCAGTACAGAAAGCAGGTACCAGAGCCATTTTTCTTTTGCAAGAAGACGCGGCACCAATACCAGTGTATTCAGATAATAGAATAATATCAGGAATACATTAGCGAGTATGATCTGTGCAAGGAAATGATTACTTACGTTGAAATCGCGCATGCGTGGAAAGAACAAAAGGAATGGCAGCGTGATAAAGCAGATCCAGGCAAGAATGTGTGTGATCAGTGTAACGATCTTCTTATTATTTCTCAAGTAACCGGTTTTATTTTTTTAAGTTAAAAAGTCAATACATATTTTGTCCAGATAGAAGTTTCTTTCACATAAGGCTCACTGGACTCTAAGCCTCCGAAACTGTTTCCTGATCTTCCACCACCACTTCTTCCACCTCCGCTACGTGAAGAGGTTGTAGTAGTAGAGGGAGGAGGGGATCCTGCCGGAACAGCTACTGTTTTGCTGGAAATAGTAGTTGTACCTGATGGTTCTGAACCCGGTGTACCTGCCGAAGCCTCACGAAATTTCCAGCCGATACTCAAAGGTTTATCTTTGAGTGATGCAGTAACTCCGATATAGACAAAGGGTACTACGTATTCGATATACATATTATCTGCTGCATCCCAGGAGAAATCAAGGTTCACCATGCCGGGTTGAGAAATCAGGTATAATTTATTATCCTCAATGTTATCGAGTCCGAAAGCTCTTAAAAAGATCATCATTGATGCTTTTTTCTCGCGTGCCTCTCGTGGGTTTGCACCGCCACCGCGGTTAAACCCACCCATCGTACTTTTCAATGGAAACTCTATACTTGTTCCTTCTTTCTTTTTCCCTTTTTTATCAATGAACATATTCATTCCAAATGCCATTATTCTTCCCTGTACAAATTGATCAGTGATCTTCAGGGCCACATACAGATTCTCTCCATCATCATCTACAGAATACTGCATTTTGGTTACCGGGTCCGTTTCAAATTTTTCTATTTTCCACTCGTCTAATTTCCCGTCGGTTACATGCGCCACTTTTGCAGAATCATTTGCAAAATAGGGGAGCGCCATAGTTTTGGTCGCAAGCATACATGCCATTGGCATGAACGCCAGTAGTAATAGCTTTCTCATGTTGCATACAGGTTTAATGTTCAAATTTAAATAGCCGCAACTAGCCCAAAACACAATATGGGTGAATGTTACGGTCTTATCGGTGAAACAAATCAGTAGGATTCGTCCTGGTTGGGGAAATCCTGTGATTTTACATCGCGGATGTATTGCTGTACCGCGCCTGTCACCTGACTCTCTAAATTAAGGTATTGGCGGAGGAAACGGGGCTTAAATTCATTATTAATTCCTAACATATCATGCATAACCAGCACCTGCCCATCGCAGTCTCTGCCGGCACCGATACCGATCGTTGGAATGTTGAGGCTTTGGCTGACTTCTCTGGCCAATTCGGCGGGTATTTTTTCAAGTACAACCGCATAGCAACCCGCTTCCTGTAAAAGCAGGGCATCTTTGCGTAGTTTTTCAGCTTCTGCTTCTTCTTTTGCACGCACGGTGTAAGTGCCAAATTTATAAATGGATTGCGGAGTGAGGCCAAGATGCCCCATAACCGGTATACCTGCTGCTACGATGCGTTTGATGCTGTCTATCACTTCTTCTCCGCCTTCCAGCTTTACAGAATGGCCACCTGTTTCTTTCATAATACGGATAGCCGATGCCACAGCATTATCTGAATTAGATTGATAAGAACCAAAGGGCATATCTACCACAACCAGGCAGCGATCAATGCCACGTACCACGCATTGTGCATGATAGATCATTTGTTCCATCGTAATCGGTACGGTGGTTTCATTGCCTGCCATTACATTACTGGCGCTGTCACCCACAAGTATTACATCAATACCTGCAGCATCAAATAATCTCGCAAATGAAAAATCATAGGCAGTGATCATGGAGATCTTGGTGCCGGTGGATTTCATTTTCAGCAAGGTGTGGGTTGTTATTTTTTTTACTTCTTTATGAGTAGACATGGGGATTTTGGAATTTTGGATTGGGAAATTTTGGAATTGGGAGACTCCGAAGAAACAGGATTTGCTTAGTTATTTAGATCTGTTTGATTTAGCGGTTTTAGATGCTGCTGTAAAGATAGCGGTCAATTCTCTTGCTTCTGATAATAACGGTTGGACTTTTTCTATTTGTATATTTTTAGTTTCGGGAAGGATGTCCAGCCAAAAGCAGCTTTCATCAGCCTCTTCTTCGACTATGCCAATTTTTGAAACGAATTCCGCGTGACTTCTGGCTCTGCATGCGGCGCGATAATTAGCGGCGACAGAACTTGCTGACCTTCCCAATTGATTGCCAATAATATGTGCACTTCTGCGATTAGGCAATGCATCTACAAGATTTAATATGTTGACTGCAAACATTCTTGTTCGCTGTTTTAATTCTTTTTCCGTCATATCATTAATGAAATTGAAATGCCAATTTCATTAATTCATTAATTTAAAAATCAGGTATTTAACACAAGTACATCCCGCAGGTTAGGAAGAAATTTCCCAATTTCCCAATCCAAAATTCCAAAATCAAGAAGAAATTCCTTTTGAAGTTAATTCCGAATACAGGTGTTGTATCAATCCATCAGCCAAACCAATCTTGGGAACATAAATTTCATCCGTATCAGACCATCGCATTACATTGATATAAATCTGCAATGCGGGAACAATTACATCCGCCCGATCCTCGCGCAGTTTGTAAATATTGATCCTGTCTTCAAGAGAAACATTACTGATCTCTTTATAATAATCTTTCAGTATATCAAGACTCAATGGTTTGCCGTCTTTCTTTTTACTGAGTGAAAATATTTTATTGATGTTACCACCGGTTCCGATGGCTACGATCTTTTTGTATCCCTTGGTTTTTGTTTTGATGGTTTCTTTTACTTCGTTCCATTGCGCATCATCCACCATGTCTTTTAATAAACGGATGGTGCCGATATTGAACGATTGCTTAAAAACGAGTTTGCCATCTGCAAAAAACGTGAGTTCGGTGCTACCGCCACCTACATCGATATACATATAACTGTGTTCTGTATCCATGTTCTCGGCCACATGGTTCTCATAAATAATGGAAGCTTCGAGATCTCCGCTGATGATCTCTATTTCAAGACCGGTTTCTAATTTTACTTTTCGGATGAGGTCGGCACTGTTGGCTGCATCGCGCATAGCACTGGTGGCGCAGGCGATCACATTCTTTACGCCATAGGCATTGATGAGGTGACCATAGGCTTTCATGGTTTGCAAAACCATGCCGCGTTTTTCTTTCGAGATCTCGCCTTTTTCAAATACGTCGAAACCCAGGCGTAGCGGAACACGGATAAGGTTCAGTTTATTAAAACTGGTTTTGCCATCTTTGTCCTGCCCAACTTCAGCAATTAATAACCTTGCTGCATTACTCCCGATATCAATGGCTGCTAACCTCACTGTTCACTATGTTTTTCTTGTACAGGTAATGATACGTCTCTATCTGTGAGCGTACCTTTTTTTTACCTGTGGAAGGTACATAGTTGTTGGTTAAATCATTGTCGAGGATCCTTGCCTTTACGTTATCTCTTAATTGAATGTGGATAATATCTTTTATTTCTGCCGCTATAACCGGGTCCAGAACAGGGATGGCGGCTTCTACACGATGATCGAGATTGCGTACCATCCAGTCGGCGCTTGATATATATATCTTTTCTTTACCAAGATTGTGGAAGATCATCACGCGGGCGTGTTCCAGGTATTCGTCTACAATGCTGATGGCAGAAACCTTTTGTTTTGTTTTTTTAGGTTGGGTAATTGCGCAAAAAATGCCGCGTACGATCATCTGTATTTCAACGCCTGCTTTGGCAGCCTCATTTAATTTTTGAATAAGCGACGCATCACTTAATGAGTTTACTTTCAAAATGATCTTCGCCTCTTTTTTTGCTTTGGCGTGTTTGATCTCACGGTTGATGAGGTCATATATTGCCTTGCGCATTCCCGTAGGACAAACCATCAATGTTTTACACATGCGCAGTTGCTGTAATCCTGTTTTCCAGTTCTCAACATAGTAAAAGATGCGGTTGATATCGGCCATCACGTTTCGGTTGGCTGTAAGCAGGCAATGATCGCCATATACTTTCGATGTCTTTTCATTCAGGTTACCGGTACTTACAAATCCATATTGTATGGTCTTATTTCCTTTTCTTTTTTTAATAAGGCAGAGTTTGGCATGCACTTTCATTTGCGGCACCCCCAACAGAACTTTTACTCCTTCTTCTTCGAGTACATTTCTCCATTCAAGATTCGCTTCCTCATCGAAACGAGCTTTTAATTCAAGCATTACGATCACTTCTTTCCCGTTCCTTGCGGCATTTACCAATGCATTGATCACTTTTGAATTGGAAGCCAAACGATACGCGGTTATTTTAATCGAACGCACATCAGGATCGATTGCCGCCTCACGTAACAGGTCGATAATAGTATTAAAAGAATGATAGGGGAAATGCAGCATCACATCTTTTTTTTCAATCACATCTGTAACACGCATGGAACTTTGTAAAGCGGGATGTGTAAAAGGAGCGCGGCGTGTGCTCTTGAAATTAAACACATCAGGAAAATCCATAAAATGCCTGAAATTATGGATACGGCCACCGGGTATAAGATTGCTTTTATGACCAAGACTTAATTTTTTCATCAGGTATTCAAGCAAGCCCGCATCCATTTCTTTGTCGTATACAAAACGAACAGGTTTTCCTTTGCGTCGGTTCTTTACGCCTTTTTCTATCTTCTCAACAAATGTGGTGCTTACGTCATTGTCTATATCAATCTCAGCATCTTTGGTTACTTTAAAAATATATGAATCGAATGTATCGTAATTAAAATAGGAAAATATGTTGGGAAGATTGAAGCGTATGACATCTTCCAGCAGAATGATGTGTTTTTCATTTTGTTTTGATGGCAATTGTATAAATCTTCCTACTGCTTTAGCCGGAATTTCTATCAATGCGTATTTCTGTTGATAAGCCGAATGTTCTTTACGCATTACCACACCGAGGTAAATACTTTTGTCGCGCAGGTAGGGTAGCTGCGGCAGGCTCTCAATCATTAGCGGGATAATATTCGAGCGTACTTCTTCATCAAAAAATTTTGTAACAAATGCTTTTTGTTCCCTGTTTAAATGTGTTTCATCAATCAGGGATATTTTTTCTTTTTTCAGTTCTTTTAAAATGCCTGTCCAGATCCGGTTGAATTCATTCTGCTGCTGTAATACGATGGTTTGTATCTGGTCGAGAATATCCTGGGGATCTTCTTCGAGGTGCATGTTCAGTTTTTTCTTTTTGGCAGAAAGTTCCACCATCCGTTTTAAGGTAGCTACGCGTACCCTGAAAAATTCATCCAGGTTATTAGAGAAGATGCCAAGGAAACGGATACGTTCTTTTAAAGGCACAGTAGGATCATTCGCTTCCTGCAAAACCCTTGCATTAAAACTAAGCCAGCTGATATCGCGTTGAATGAGCGTTTTTTTCATGAAAAATTGGGAAATTTTGGATTGGGAGATTGGGAAATTGTCAATCAACCCTGTGTTTCAAATATAAGCAAGGGCGCTTTTCACCAATGTTAAGTTTGGATAGCGTTCTTAGAAGCCGAAGAAATTTCCCAATTTCCCAATTCCAAAATTCCAAAATCAGGAGAAGGATGATTTGATCTGTGCAATAATTCCCGTAGTAGAAAATCCTTCCACAATAGGATTGATCACCACACGGCCGCCATTGGCGATTACTTCTTTAGAGCCAACGATCTGTTCAATGGTATAATCACCGCCCTTTACCAATACATCGGGCTGTACCGCAGTGATCAATTCAAGCGGTGTATCTTCATCAAAGATCACTACCGCATCGATGATGGCGAGACTGGCAAGAAGCAGAGCCCTGCTGTGTTCATGGTTAATGGGTCGCTCGGGACCTTTTAATCTTTTGGTACTGCTATCGCTGTTTACGCCCACAACCAGGTAATCCGCTTCCTGTGCGGCTTGTGATAAAGAATATATATGACCCTCATGTAAAATATCAAAGCAGCCATTGGTAAAAGCAATGGTTTTATTTGTTACCCGCCAACTGGCCAACTGGGCAAGAAGTTGTGGTAAGGTGAAGATCTTTTTATCGATCGCGCTAACTGCTTTCATCTTTTTTCTGTTTGTTATAAAAAGGCAATAATACCAGGCAGAAACCACCCACTACCAATACAATGATACATTGTGCAAACCATTGCAGCGTACCGTTGGCAATGCCAATGGCGTAAGTAACATCATTTTGCTCCAATACTTTGGCAAGCAGGAAAGCATAGGCTCCGATACCTCCTGGAGTAATGATCATACCGATACTCGCAAAAGCCAAACAACTTACGGCTTCCTTAAATCCAAGATCAGCTGTGCCATCCGTTGCATGAAACCCGATCCAGGTTCCGGCAATGTATAATGCCCAGATTGAAATGGAATAGAGGATGAATGCCCATTTGTGTTTTAATTTTCTTGCAGTGATCAATCCTTCCCATATACCTGCGATGATCTTTTTGATATTAGTGATCAGTATGCGCCATTTTTTTGTAACGATCAGGCGTATCACATAAATAGCGATAGCCAACGCAATCACAAGTATGATCACAAGCTTGGTTGTTGACATGGGTGCTTCCGGATGGGGGGCACGCAAAGACTTAACGTGTTGATAACTGCCGGTTACCACATCAAATTGTAAAATAAGCGCGAGCAGAAAAATGAGACCCAAACAAAGCACATCGAATACACGTTCTGCTACAATGGTTCCAATGATCTTTTCAGCCGGCACTTTTTCATATTTGGCAAGTATGGTACATTTTAATACTTCTCCTAAGCGTGGCACGGCCAGGTTGGCAAGGTAACCGATCATTACTGCAAAGAATGTATTGCGTAACGAAGGATGATACCCCATCGGTTCCATCAATGTTTTCCAGCGAAGCGCCCTTAAAAGATGGCTGGTGGAAAGAATCAGGAAAACAGGTATTACGAGCCAGTAGTGGGCTTTTGCCAGTGCCTCTTTGAATTTATCCCATTCGTCATCGGGGATCTGGTGAAGGCTCCACCATACAAGAAAAATGCCCAGGCCAAGGAAAAACAAGTATTTTAATATGGATATCAACCGTTTATTCATACAACAACATTCACCGGCAAGTTAAGTAAGCAATTCAAATAAAACTTTATTACATGATGGATAACGCTTTTCAAAATGTGCCATCATTTAATTAAGCGGCATATTATCGATCAGTCTTACACCACTGATAAAGGCCGCTACCAGTGCTACCAGTTTTGTTTCACCGTTCCATTCCGTTATTTCTGCTAAGCTGTCTGCATCTGCGATCGTCACATAATCTATCTTTTCAAATCCTTCGTTCAGTATCATTTGTTGTGCAGTTGCTGTAAGGCTCTTAACATCACCAACCGATAAATGTTCTTTCATGTGTAAAAGTGACTGGTAAATAACAGCAGCTGATTTCCTGTCCTGCTCTGATAATCTCAGGTTTCGGCTACTAAGCGCCAGACCGGAAGCTTCTCTTAATGTCGGAATAATCGTTAACGCGATGTTCCAGCCAGCCAATTCTATCAGTTTCTTGATCACCATACATTGCTGGTAATCTTTACGGCCAAGGAAGAGGGTGGTAGGTTGAACGATCTCCAGCAACCTGTGCACTACCTGGCAAACACCCTGGAAATGGCCGGGCCGGTATTTTCCCTCAAGTATGGTTTCAATGTGGCCGAGATCGAAATGCCTGGTATCAACGGTTCCGTTGGGATACATTTCAGCAACCGAAGGAAGGAACACAATATCGCAACCTGCTTTTTCCAATAACAGCAGGTCCTGTTCAAGCGTTACGGGGTATTTTGCAAAATCATTTGGGTCGTTGAACTGGGTAGGGTTAACAAAAATACTGCAAGCTGTAATATGTGTCCTTTTTTTACTATGTTCTACAAGACTCAGGTGGCCATCGTGCAGGGCACCCATAGTGGGAACAAAACCTATGGAAACGGTATCCTCTCTTTTATTATCAAGATAGAGAGTAAGATCAGCAATCGTTTTAAACAGGATCATTAGGGGGCTATTTGGGGGTAAATGCGGTTGATGGTTGCTTTTCGGTGCAATTTATGTACCTTCGCCAACTCATTTTCCAGCATCGTGCTAAAATTCATGTAACTAATGTCAACAAAGAAAAGAATTTTATTCATTGCTACTGAGATGTCTCCTTACCTGGAACTGACGGAGTTCGCCGAAGTGATCAATAAACTGGCGATCAAAAGCAATGATAGTGGGTTGGAGGTAAGGTGCATCATGCCACGTTTCGGCGTTATCAATGAAAGAAGACACAGGCTGCATGAAGTGGTTAGGTTATCAGGTATCAATGTTTCTGTTGATAATGATGATTACCCGCTCCAGATCAAGGTAGCATCATTACCCAATGCCCGTTTACAGGTGTATTTCCTTGAAAATGAAGATTTTTTTAAGCGTAAGCAGATATTTCATGATGAGGAGGAGAACTGGTTTGAAGACAATATCCTGCGAACCGTTTTCTTTTGCAAAGGCGCACTGGAAACCGTTAAGAAATTTGGATGGCCGCCCGATATTATCCATTGCAGTGGCTGGATGACCGGCCTGATACCGGCTTATATAAAAACAGCTTATAAAAAAGAGCCTGTTTTCGGTAACAGTAAAGTGATCTTTACCATAGGTGCCAACACATTCAAAGAGAAGCTGGGTACTGATTTTGTGCAGAAAGCCATCATCAACGGCAATATCAAAGAAAAGGACCTGGAGGCATTTAAAGAAGGCAACAATACGGCCATGTTCAAAGGAGGAGCAACCTTTGCGGATGCCATCACTTTTGGGGCCGATAAAATAGATAAAAAACTGGTTGACGAATTCGCTAAAGTAAAGGGAAAGAAGGTGGTTCCTTTTAAAGGATGGGATTCTGATTTAACAGAGTATTTAGAATTGTACAACGACCTTGCGGGCAAGTAATTACTAACTCATGCATTCATTTTTTACGCTGCGTAGAATATTTATTTCGGCTATTATTTTGATCACTTTTTTTTCTGGGTGTACGCGCATCTCGTCTACAGATATAGGTGCGGGTTTGATACCACCGATAGATGGTGTGATCACCAAAGACACTTTGCTTGATGTAATTACCGACTCATTTGATGATCTTGATTCTGCGCGGGTCTATGCATCCGATAACCATTTAGTGGGCGCTATAACCAATGATCCGCTTTTTGGTAAAACAACGGCTTCCCTGTTTTTTGAAATGAAACCAATCAGTTTCCCTTATTATATTCCGGGTAACAAGGACAGCCTGGTAGTTGATTCTGCTGTACTTATTCTCAGTTACAGGGGAGTATATGGCGATTCAACCAAACCGTTAACGCTTCGTCTTTTTGAGATCGACAACAACACAAAACTCGATCCCGCCCTGAGTTATGCGGTTAATTATCCACCCAGCAGCCCGATAAATATAGGCGCCTCTCTGGCACCACCGGTAACGGTTGATATACGTAGACTCAAAGATTCAATTAATAACCGTTACGAAAACGCAAACAACCAGATCCGTATCAAGCTGAACAGTGCCCAGGCATTACGTTTCCTCAAAACCTACGATTCAACCACGGCATATAAATCGGACTCGATGTTCAGAACCTTTTTTGCAGGCTTTGCCCTAACGGCAGATGCTTCCGGGGGAGCCAATGCATTGCTGAAGATTAACCTTGTTGATACCAATTCTAAGTTCTCTTTATTTTATAGTTCAAGTTCAACAGGCGCTACTATTCGTGATACCTCCGTGGCCAAATTCAGTTTTGCAAGCGGAAGCGCCGGACATTATAACAGGGTCATCAGAGACAAATCGGGAAGCGAAGCTGCAACACATTTTACTACCACATCCAAACCGGATTCACTGGTGTATGTTCAAACCTCACCAGGCTCTTATGTAAGGGTACGTATACCGGGTTTACAGAGTCTTTCGAACCGTATTATACACAGGGCGGAACTGATAGCGGAGCAGGTACCGTATGATCCAAATCGCCCCCTTGATGAGTTTCTGTTACCGCCACGCTATTTACTACTGAGCCGTTACGATTCCTCTATCAAAACATTGAAGAATATACCTAATGACTATTCAATCAGTTCAGAAGGAACGCCTAATATTTCGAGCTTTGGAGGTTACCTCAGCTCAAAATCGATCAACGGATACGATAAAGTAGGATCCTATACATTCGATCTCAGCCGTTATGTGCAGGGAATCGTTACAAGGAAAGATACTTCGTACACGTTACGCCTCACTGCGCCGTCAAACGATTCATTGTCTTATACACCACCTTATCCCAATAACCTGACATCGCAGTTGTTCTATATGACCCCATCGATTGGAAATGATCTGGGAGACGGACGGGTTAGGTTAGGCGGAGGTACACATTCCCGTTTCCGGATGCGTTTGAGGGTTATTTTCTCACGTCTCTGATAACAAGTTCTGTTGTATCGTTCATTATTATATATTTGCACCCATTAAAATCAAACTAATATGCCTTATTTGTTTACTTCCGAAAGTGTATCTGAAGGACATCCGGATAAAGTAGCCGACCAGATCTCTGATGCGCTTATCGACAATTTTCTTGCATTTGATGCCCAATCCAAAGTGGCTTGTGAAACATTGGTTACAACAGGACAGGTTGTTCTGGCTGGTGAAGTGAAATCTAAAGCATATTTAGATGTTCAGGAAATTGCACGTGGCGTGATCCGTAAGATCGGGTATACCAAGAGTGAATATATGTTCGAAGCAAACAGCTGTGGTATTTTTTCTGCCATACATGAGCAGTCTGCCGATATCAACCAGGGTGTTGACAGAAAGAAAAAAGAAGAGCAGGGAGCAGGTGACCAGGGTATGATGTTCGGTTACGCTACCAATGAAACAGATGATTATATGCCACTTGCATTGGATCTTGCACACAAGATACTGATCGAACTGGCTGCTTTGAGAAGAGAGAACAAACAAATCAAATATCTCCGTCCTGATGCGAAGAGCCAGGTAACGCTTGAGTATGATGATAATAACAGACCCGTTCGTATTGATGCGATCGTGGTTTCTACACAACACGATGATTTTGATTCTGAAGCTAAAATGCTTGCTAAGATCAAAGAAGATATTGTGAACATCCTGATCCCGCGTGTAAAATCAAAATATAAAAAATACGGCAAACTGTTCAACGATAAGATCAAATATCATATCAACCCAACAGGTAAATTCGTGATCGGTGGTCCACACGGAGATACCGGTTTAACGGGCCGTAAGATCATCGTAGATACCTATGGTGGTAAAGGTGCACACGGTGGTGGTGCGTTCAGCGGAAAAGATCCAAGTAAAGTAGACCGTTCTGCAGCTTATGCAACCCGTCACATTGCAAAGAACCTGGTTGCAGCGGGTATTGCTGATGAGGTACTGGTACAGGTTTCCTACGCGATCGGTGTTGCACAGCCAACTTCTGTCAATGTGAATACGTATGGCACTGCCAAAGTAGATATGACTGACGGACAGATAGGGAAATTGGTAGAAGGTATTTTCGATATGCGTCCTTACTTTATCGAGCAGCGTTTTAAATTACGCACACCTATTTACAGCGAAACAGCTGCTTATGGACATATGGGCCGTAAGAATGAAGTAGTTACCAAAGAATTTGTTTCACCGAACGGAAAGATCAAAAAAGTAAAAGTGGAACTGTTTACCTGGGAAAAACTCGACTATGTTACCAAAGTAAAAAAAGCCTTTGGTGTAAAATAAACTTACAAGGAAATAATAAAAACCTCTGTTCTTTGGACAGAGGTTTTTTATTTTTAGGTAGAAATGCAGCTGTTTGTATTAGGGATTAGCTGTTAACAGTTGCCGATACTTAAAAGCCAATACCTAAAAGTTAATACCTGTTCTATGAAAAAAAACATCTCTGTCGCCGCCATCCTTACTGTCATCATGGTGATTGTTATGCGTTGGCAGGGGAACGCACTGGTAAATACAATAAGCCCGGGAGGGATCATCAATCTTGAGTTTGCTGATACACCACAACGGTTGCAGGAACTGCTTTCCCATTGGGATATTGCAACCATAAAGACAAATATCTGGCTCGATTTTCTTTTTATTGTTTCATACGTGCTCTTTCTCTCTGTTGCAGCGGAACTCTGTGCAGAACGGTGGCCGGAAAATAGTGTACCGCAACAGGCTGGTTTATTCTTTGCAAGGATGGCATACCTGGCGGGTATGTTGGATGTGATAGAAAACCTGCTGATGCTGCAAAGCATACAGGGAAATTATACAGTTACTTCATTACAGTTTACTTTTTATTTTGCTGCGGTCAAGTTCCTGCTGGCAGGAGTTATTATTGTGTACCTGATTGCTTCATTACCTTTTATCATTCGTAAAAAATAGGGTGTATGGAAAATAATCCATGGATTATTAAAGGGGAGAAACAGGTATATGAAAATCCATGGATAGCCCTAACGGAATATGATGTATTGAATCCGGCAGGTAATAAAGGCATCTATGGAAAAGTACATTTTAAGAATACAGCCGTTGGTATTATTGTTCTTGATGAGAACCTGGATACCTGGCTGGTGGGCCAATACCGCTTTCCTTTAAATATATTCAGTTGGGAAATACCAGAGGGCGGTTGCCCGGTTGGTGAGGACCCGCTTGAAGGCGCTAAACGTGAATTACTGGAAGAAACGGGTTTAATAGCAAGGCATTGGCAGTTTTTATTCAGCATGCATCTTTCAAACTCTGTAAGCGATGAATTAGCGATTATATACCTTGCCAGAGAACTGACACAGCAGGAAGCCCAGCCCGAAGAAACAGAGCAGTTGTTACTGAAAAAAGTTGCGTTCGATGAAGCTTATCGTATGGTGGAGGAAGGAATCATCACCGATTCGATCAGCATAACTACTATAATAAAAATCAAACTCCTGTTAGCAGAAGGAAAACTGAAGTAATACATTTGCAGATGCCTGTTAAACAAAGTTCACTTATTATCGGCCGTCAGCCATTGGTTGAGGCACTTCAATCGGGTAAAGCCATTGATAAGATCCTTCTGCAAAAGAATGCCGCAGGGGATGTGATCAATACGGTTCGCCAGCTGGCAAGAGAGCATAATGTTCCGATCCAGGTTGTTCCCATCGAAAAATTAAACGGCTTAACCAAAGCTAATCACCAGGGCCTGATCGCATTTGCCGCAAGGGTTCAGTACATGGATCTGCAGCAGGTGATTGATCATGTGGTATCCAATGGAGAACTTCCTTTGTTCCTGATGCTGGATGGTGTAACGGATGTACGTAATATCGGTGCCATCGCAAGAAGTGCTGTGTGTTGCGGTGCACAGGCCATTATTATACCTGATAAAGGGGTAGGGGCATTAAACGAAGAGGCCATGAAGAGCAGCGCCGGTGCATTGGAACAGATCCATATCTGCCGCGTGAACAGTTTATTAAAAGCGGTTGATACTTTACACCTCAACGGAATCAAAGTTTTTACCAGCGAGATGCGCGCCGAACAAAATGTATTTGAACTCCCTTTCACCGATCCCTGTTGTGTGATCATGGGCGATGAAGGAAAAGGGGTACAACCTTATCTTGCAAAAGCAGCCGATCATTTCTTTAAGATACCAATGGCTGCCTCATTCGATTCATTCAATGTATCCGTTGCAACAGGTATTATTTTGTATGAAGCGATGAAACACAGGATGGGGAAATAGTTATTGGTTTATCTGTTTACTTGTTTATTAGTTATGGAGACACCACTCACCACTCACCACTCACCACTCAAGCTTGTAGAATGTCCCCGCGACGCCATGCAGGGATGGCCGCATTTTATTCCAACAGAAAAAAAGATACAGTATCTCAATAGTTTATTGAAGGTTGGGTTTGATACACTTGATTTTGGCAGCTTTGTTTCTCCAAAAGCTATTCCGCAAATGGCGGATACCAAAGAACTTGTTTCAAAACTTGATCTGAAAGATACCCATACAAAATTATTGGCCATTGTAGCCAATATACGCGGTGCCGAAGAAGCGGTTGTGTATGATCAGATCAGCTATCTGGGTTTTCCTTTTTCCTTATCACCCACTTTTCAAATGCGTAATACTAACAGCAGCATGGAAGAAAGTGTGCAAAGAGTGGAATCGATACTTGAACTCTGTATAAAGAATCATAAAAAGCTGGTGGTATACCTGAGCATGGGTTTTGGTAATCCATACGGTGATGTATATAATGAAGAAATACTTTTACATTGGGCGAATGAAATGACCAGCAGGGGCATTACTACTTTATCGTTGGCGGATACGGTAGGCGTGGCAACACCTGAACAAATACATTTCGCATTGCAAACATTGATACCGAAATACCCCGATGTTTCTATTGGTGTGCATCTTCATTCCACGCCGCAGAACTGGCAATCCAAAGTAGAAGCAGCTATCAATGCAGGCTGCAGAAGATTTGATGGGGCATTGAAAGGAATAGGTGGCTGTCCTATGGCGCAGGATGAACTGGTGGGAAATATGGATACAGAATTAATGATACCCTATTTTGAAACACAGGGTTTAATAAACGGATTGAACAAAGAAGCATTACAGGAAAGCTTACGGATAGCAACTGAAATATTTGTTTAGCGCATATCAATCATTGTTAATGAAATTTCATTTTGAATTTGACATAAAGAAATTGCCTCACCCAATTCTACATCAGCAAAAATTATTGCTGATGGGTTCGTGTTTTACAGAGAATATAGGGGAGAAATTACGAAAGCATAAGTTCACGGTATTGGAGAATCCCAATGGGATCTTATTTAATCCTGTAAGTGTAACTGAAGCGATCGGAACTTATATAGAAAATATAAAGATCACTGAGGCAGATATCTTTCAGCATAATGAGACCTGGCACAGCTGGAAACATCACAGCCGTTTTTCGGGTATCACTGCTGAAGAGTGTATTCAGAAAATAAACCAATCAACTGCCGACGCACATACATATCTTAAGAATACTGATCTCCTTTTGATCACATTAGGTTCTGCCTGGTTATATACTTTAACTGAACAGGCCGCCAATGCTGTTACCGGAAGCGTTGCTGCCAATAACCATAAAGCACCAGCCAGCTGGTTTCAAAAAAGATTAATGAAACCGGAAGAAGTGATCTCGGTATTACATGAGATGCTCTCAAAACTCTTTGCCTTTAATCCAAATATCAGGATCATTTTCACCATCAGCCCGGTAAGGCATTTGCGGGAAGGAGTTATAGAGAACAACCGGAGCAAAGCTGTTTTAATACAGGCTGTACATCAATTAACGGAACAGTTTGAAGCTTTGTATTATTTCCCTGCCTATGAAGTGGTGATAGATGATCTGCGCGACTACCGCTTTTATGCTGAGGATCTTGTACATCCCAATTACCAGGCCACGCAGTATGTGTGGGAGAAATTTATCAATGCGTGTATGAACGATGATACAAGGGAACTGATGAAGGAAATTGCAGAGATCAATCTTGCCTACCAGCATAAACCGTTTAATCCTTTAACGGAGCAGCATCAGAAATTTCTGGATTCTTATCTTGCAAAAACAAGGTCATTAAGCTCGCAACATGCCTATCTTGATCTTAGGAATGAATTGGCGTATTTCGGAAATAAAAATGCATCGAAATAAGGTAATAAGGTTGTTTCTTTCAGAGTCCGTTTTTTTTCTACTAAGGTTTGAGGCCTATGTTCAAATCACTGCCATAGTGATTACGTACTCTTGTATAGAAATCGAATACTAAGAGCATAATAATCTCGGTTATTGTAACAAAATTTTTTTGTACTCCTTACAAAAGGAGTAACGAATAAAGGTTACGAAATAGCGTATTAATACCTGATTTTTGGGCATCACTATTTTCTATTTTTACTTTCGAAATGCCTGTATTTTTTATCTGGAAAAGACAAAAAAGAGTCAGCGGGTTCAATTTTGGCTTTTAACCTTAGTAGAAAAGTTACAGTCAGAACAACCAACCTTATTACCTTATTTCTCTATATTATGACGACAGTTGGTTGTAAAATTGTACTGCACGCTATCAATGTATCCGATCACCCCTCACTTCCAAATCTTTCATGATACCCGTTTCATATGTCAGCCATTCTTTCCAACGTTTTCTCACTTTGGTTTTTTCGAGATAGGTTTCTGCAAGATCAATGAACAAAGTATAATGCCCTGCTTCACTTTCCATAAAACGCCGGTAAAAATTACGCATATAGGCATCGGGTAAGCCTTCGCTTAATCTTTTGAAACGTTCACAACTCCTGGCTTCTATCAATGCCATCGTTAATAAATGATCCAGCAAACGATCCTCGGGGCTACCGCCTTTTTTCTGGAACTCGATCAATTTATTTACATATTCATCTTTCCGTTGTTTACCCAGTTTTAGTTTTCTCTTTTTCAGTTCATTTAATACGAGCCTGAAATGTCCCCATTCTTCGGTAACGATAGGTGCGAGTTCGGCCACCAGTTTTTCTTTATCAGAATATCTTTGTATCAGGGTAATGCAGGTAGTTGCCGCTTTCTGTTCACAATACGCATGGTCAGTCAGTATCGCTTCTAAAGAAATATTGGCAAGATCAACCCAGCGCGGATCGGTAGGGAGTTGTAAGCCGAGGATGTTCTTGGTATGTTGGGAAAGTTCCATATGGTTTGTCCATGGTCCATAATCGATGGACTATGGGCGATTTCTGCAAATATCTGCTACAATCCTTTAGTTTTGACATATGTATCCGGATGATTTTTTGAATAAGAAATTAAACGAGCGAAAAGACAATCATTCTTTGCGCCAACTCCATCTTGCCGAAGGCAAAACAGATTTCTGTTCCAATGATTATCTCGGCATTGTAAAAAACCATAAACTACAAACTACAAACCACAAACTTGCAAGTGGTTCTACCGGTTCCAGGTTACTCTCCGGCAATTACCCGATGATCGAAGAAATAGAAAAGCAAATTGCTGATTTCCACCTGTCCGAAACAGCCTTGCTATTCAATTCCGGGTATGATGCTAATATAGGATTGCTCTCAAGTGTACCACAAAAAGGCGATACGATCTTTTATGATCAACTCTGCCATGCATCTATCCGCGACGGGATCCGTTTATCATTTGCCAACGCTTTTTCTTTTGCGCATAATGACCTGGTTGACCTACAGAAAAAAATGGAACATGCAACCGGAACTGTTTTTATTGTAACCGAATCTGTTTTCAGTATGGATGGCGATCTGTGCCCCCTTACAGAATTGGTGGGTATTGCACAAAAAAGCAAGTCGCATGTAATTATTGATGAAGCACATGCAACCGGGGTAATAGGAGAGCAGGGTGAGGGATTGGTACAACACCTGCAAATGCAGGATCATGTTTTTGCACGCGTACATACATTTGGGAAAGCCTGTGGTTGTCATGGAGCGGTGGTACTTGGTTCACAGGCATTGCGTGATTATCTTATCAATTTTGCGAGGAGTTTTGTATTCTCTACTTCTTTGCCTGAACATAGTGTTGCATTGATTAAAGCGAGTTACGAGGTTTTCCCTTTTATGGATGAAGAAAGAAAGCATCTTAAAGAACTGATCGCTCAATTTCAATCAACCAATACCCAGTTTGAAAAATTAGTTTCTGAAACACCTATTCAAATCATTGTAATCCCGGGCAATGAGAATGTAAAAGAAGTAGCTGCGAGGTTACAGAAACAGAACCTGGATGTGCGCGCTATTTTATATCCAACGGTGCCGAAAGGGAAGGAGCGGTTGAGGATCGTATTGCATGCGTTTAACAATGAACAGGAGGTTGTAAAATTATTGAACATATTAAACAATAAATGATAAAGAAATGGACGGTGTTTATGTAGAAGATAAAATATTTGAAAAAAATAACTTCGCAGAATCTCCATTGGCACAAGGGGATTATGAAGGTTGCCGGTTTATCAATTGCAATTTTTCCGACACTGATCTGTCACATTTTAATTTTTCCGAATGTACATTCACCGGGTGTAATCTAAGCATGGCCAAACTTGTAAAAACAAGTTTCCAGGATACAAAATTTAAAGATTGTAAATTACTGGGTCTGCACTTTTTTGATTGCAACAGTTTTCTGTTTACAGTTGATTTTGACAACTGTCATCTCAACCTCGCTTCTTTCTATAAATTGAAACTGAAAAAGATCCGGTTCAAAGATTCAAGCCTTCATGAAGTTGATTTTACAGAAACAGATCTGAGCAATTCAATCTTCGATAACTGCGATCTCTCCAGGACTATTTTTGATAGTACCATTTTAGAGAGGGCCGATCTTCGTACTTCTTTTGATTATTCTATAGATCCTGAATTGAACCGGATCAAAAAAGCTAGGTTCTCAACGGCGGGGGTGGCCGGATTACTCGATAAATATGATATTGATATAGAATAACTCCGCTGAAATCTTTACTCCTCCAGGGAACTTTTGGAAAGTTCAAAACTTTCCAAAAGTTATAATGTTACCTTTGCGCATGCAATCGAATGAATCACCCTCTAAAATACTTGCTGAATTTGGCATTGTAAAACTCAATGCCATGCAGGAAACTGCTTCAGCAGCTATCCTTTCCAATAAAGAGATTTTACTATTATCCCCAACCGGCTCCGGCAAAACACTGGCTTTCTTGTTGCCGATAGCGCAACTATTGAAGCAGGATGAGAAAAAAGTACAATGCCTGATCCTCACACCTTCAAGGGAATTAGCCATACAGATAGAACAGGTATGGAAAAAAATGGCAACAGGGTTCAAAGTAAGCTGTTGTTATGGTGGTCATGATATGCAGACTGAGATACAAAACCTCGCTGAGCCTCCCGCGTTATTGATCGGTACACCCGGCCGTATTGCAGATCATATCAAACGCGCCACATTTGTGCGTGATGCCGTTACCACATTGGTACTGGATGAATTTGATAAATCACTTGCACTGGGTTTTGAAGAAGACATGTCTTATATCTTCGGTTCATTAAAAAACCTGGATAAAAAAATATTTGTATCAGCTACAGCAAGTGTGGCCATACCTGAATTTGCAGGTGCAGCAGATGATCTCACGGTGCTGGATCATATTAATGAATCAACCGCAACTGACGCACTCACCCTGAAACTCGTGATCTCTGAAGAAAAAGATAAGGCAAACAAACTGGCCGATCTGCTCTCATACATCAGTTCAGAACCTGCATTGATCTTCTGTAATCATCGTGATGCAGTAGAACGCACGACAACTTTACTCAAAGAAAAAGGGATTGAATGTTCGGCTTTTCATGGCGGCATGGAACAAATGCAGCGCGAGCAAACGCTGATCCAATTCAGGAATGGCAGTGTTCGTTTTTTAATCGCTACGGATTTAGCCGCACGCGGACTGGATATCCCTGAGATGAAACATGTAATACATTACCATCTTCCTTCTACCGAAGCCGAGTTCACACACCGCAATGGCAGAACAGCGCGTATGGAAGCAACCGGTACAGCTTATTTATTGATACATACAGAGGAACAACTTCCTTATTATATCAGGCAGAAACCTGAAGAGCTAACGATACCTACAGGACTTAAACTTCCCAAACTGGCAGAATGGGTAACCGTCTATATCAATGGCGGGAAAAAAGACAAACTCAATAAAGTAGATATCGTAGGTTTTCTCTCCCAAAAAGGCAGGCTCGAAAAAGACGAGATCGGGCTCATCATTGTAAAAGACAGGAATGCATTTGTAGCAGTGAAAAAAAACAAGGTAAAAACCTTACTTCCCCTCGTGCAAAACGAAAAGATCAAAGGCACAAAGTATAAAATAGTAGTGGCACGATAATTATTCTTTATGTTGAATTTTGAATGTTAAATTTTAAATGAAAGCCCCCCGGGGATACATTCAACATTTAAAATTCAACATTAAAAATAAACTAAACCCGTAACTTTAGACTATGCCTCTCCACAGAAATTTTACCTACTGGATCGATAAACGCATCTGGAAATATTATTTCCTCATGCTCTCGCTTCAATTATCGAAAACTAACTGACCAAACGGGAATAGATAAGTTATGCATTTGTCAAAAAGCAATTACATAAGCCTCAATTACTAACTACTAATTATTAATTACTAATTAATATCCCCATGCCGCACTATCAAACCGCCGGCACCATTCCGCATAAACGGCATACGCAGTTCCGTAAACCGGATGGAAGCCTATATTCAGAACAATTATTTTCTACAGAAGGGTTCAGCAATGATTACTCTTTGTTATACCATACATGGCCGCCCACGCAGATCATTCATACGGATGAGCCGGTGAATATGATGCCTAAAGTGGCGGAAGAAAAAATGCTGAAGCACCGCAGCTTTGAAGGGTTTCATATCAAACCCCAAAAAGATTTTCTGCAAAGCCGAAAACCTGTGTTGGTAAATAACGATTGCCATATTGTATTGGCCGCGCCACAGGAAAGTATGCATGATTATTTCTATAAAAATGCGGATGCCGATGAAATGATCTTTGTGCACGAAGGAACCGGTAAACTCACAACACAATACGGCGAATTGGAATTTGGTTATGGCGATTACCTGGTGATCCCGAGGGGAACGATTTATCAGCTTCATTTCAACGATGCCAATAACCGTTTGTTTATTGTGGAAAGTTTTAGTCCCATCCGTTATCCAAAAAAATACACAAGCAAATATGGGCAATTAATGGAGCATTCTCCTTACTGCGAAAGAGATATCCGTACACCGAAAAATCTCGTAACGATCGATGCTGAAGGCGATTTCCTCATCAAGACAAAGAAGAAGGGAATTTTATATGGGCTGCATTATGCGCATCATCCATTTGATGTGGTAGGATGGGATGGCTGTTGTTATCCTTATGCATTCAGCATCCATGATTTTGAACCGATCACGGGAAGGGTTCACCAGCCACCACCCGTTCACCAGACCTTTGAGGCGAATAATTTTGTTGTATGCAGTTTCTGCCCGCGGTTGTATGATTATCATCCCGATGGCGTACCCGCTCCATATAACCATAGTAATATCGATAGTGATGAAGTGCTTTATTATGTGGCAGGCGATTTTATGAGCCGGAAAAATGTGACCCGGGGAATGATCACACTGCACCCGGCAGGTATTCCTCATGGGCCGCATCCCGGGGCAGTGGAAAAAAGTATCGGGAAAAAGGAAACCGGAGAACTGGCTGTAATGGTAGATACGTTCCATTCCCTCCAACTAACGGAAGATGCTTTGGAAATAGAGAACCCGGGGTATACGATGAGTTGGGCAGAATAGGGCTAAGAGAGGAAGAGTGAAAGAGATAAAGAGGATCTTGCAAAAAAAACTCTTTTCCTACTTCTCTCTTTTTTCTCTTAGCAAAAAAATTCCTAACTTATCATCCTAAAATCTATTGCCATATGATTAAATTCAGCGACATCAAGATCGGTGATTATGTAAATGCCGAATACGAAGGAAAAATGTGGATGGGGGAAGTAGTGCGTTTAAACGGTGATGAAAAACAGGTTTGCGTAAAAACCGATGTACAGGAATTCTGGTTCTCAACGGATCATTTGTACCCGATCGATCTTAGTGAAGATGCTCTATTGAAACTCAGTTTCGCAAGACAGGCGAATGATGATGGATCAGTAAAGTATATGAAAGGTTCGTTCCGCATTGTAACACCGGTAGCCGGCGATTTTTCTAAAATGGAGATCTGGTACCGTGAAGACAGGCGCCATAATCCCGATGTACATTATGTGCACCAGTTGCAGAACCAGTATCACGATATGACCAAGATCCACCTTACCAATGAACCCATGTAGAACAAACCATTCGTCCATATTAAGTCCCGCTAACAGCGGGATTTTTTTATATTTGAAAGGAATTCAATATAATATCAGATCAAACAAAACAGTTATGAAAAAAAGTGTATGGGTATTGGCGATGATGGTTTCTGTAGCAGCGGTTGCACAAACAGAAAAACCCTTTACGATTAAAGGTTCATTTAAGAATATTGGTATGCCAGTTCAGAAGCTCTATCTTTCTTACAGGTCAGGTGATAATAGTGTACGGGATAGCGTCGTTCCTGAAAATGGACGTTACGTTTTCAAGGGGAAACTCCTGGAACCGACCATAGCACTGGTAAGACCGGCCTATGAACGAGCTGCCGATGGTAATCCTGTGATGATGCGTACCGGAAGAGATTTTATCAATATTTTCCTCAGCGCAGATAATGTTGAAATAACTTCAGTTGATTCTTTTGCCAATGCAAAAGTGCTGGGCTCTAAAGCAAATGATGAATTTATAAAACTGAACGAGGCATTAAAACCCATAAATGACAGGAGGAGACTTATTATTGGAGATTATACCAAGGCAAGGGTGGCTAAAGATGAAGCAGGGCTGAAAGCAGCATCGGATAAACTGGATGCTATTGACGAGGAAATAAAGCAAGGGTATGGTGAATATGTAAGAAATAATAAGCAATCACCGATAGCCGTATTTGCACTTTCACAGTACGCAGGATGGGATATTAATATTGATGCCGTAGAACCTTTATTAATGCAATTGCCCGCATCACAAAAAGAAACACCTACCGCAAGACGGATTAACGATATGATTGTGATCGCTAAAAAAACAAGCGTAGGCCAAATGGCAATGAACTTTACCCAGAACGATACATTGGGCATACCTGTTTCCCTTGCCTCATTCAAAGGAAAATATGTACTGGTTGATTTCTGGGCGAGCTGGTGCGGACCATGCAGGCAGGAAAATCCAAATGTGGTACTTGCTTACAATCAATTTAAAAACAAGAATTTTCATATTATCGGTGTGAGTCTTGATCAGCCAGGCGCAAAAGAAAAATGGATGGAAGCGATCCATAAAGACAATCTTACCTGGACACATGTATCGGATCTTAAATACTGGCAGAATGATGTGGCCAAACAATATGGTGTACAGGCTATTCCACAGAACTTTCTTGTTGATCCTACAGGCAAGATAGTAGCCAAGAACCTCAATGGGGAACAGTTGAAACAAAAACTGTCTGAATTATTACCCTAGTGCGTTTTAACATATTTGATCAAAGGACGTCATGAATTGGCGTCCTTTTTGTTTATAGAGTCTGCTGTGAGCCGGCCCCGTGGATTAAAAGTTACATGAAACTAAACGTGATAAGCTCACGGTTCATAGCTCAAAGCTTATTCTTATCTTCAACTAAATTTCCCGGCATGAGAAAACATATCCTGTTTTTTGCCTTTTTATTTTTTAATTTTTACTTACTAAACGCCCAGAATTTCGGCGGCAATCCTTCTTCCATTAAATGGCAGCAGATCAATACCGATACCGTAAGAGTGATCTTTCCAAAAGGGTATAATGCAAAAGCGCAAAGGATCGTTAACATCATCCATACGCTACAAAAAAATACGGTACATAATATCGGCAATCATATCCGTAAGATCAATATCGTTTTACAAAACCAAACTTTAACTACCAATGGTTATGTGGGCCTCGCTCCTTACCGAAGCGAGTTTTATACGAACCCACCGCAAAATGCTTTCGGACTGGGTGCCGTTAGCTGGATAGATAACCTTGCGTTACATGAGTTCAGGCATGTTCAGCAATTCAGCAATTTTAATAAAGGGTTATCCAAAGCCGCCACTTTCCTGTTTGGCGAACAGGGGCAACTCGTTGCCAATGCCATGTCCGTTCCCGATTGGTTCTTTGAAGGTGATGCGGTATTCAATGAAACAAAATTTACACAACAGGGCAGGGGGGCATTGCCGTTGTTCCTTTCAAGCTATCAGGCACTTTTTCTTTCCAACAGGAAATATGATTACATGAAAATGCGCAATGGTTCGCTGCGCGATTATGTTCCAAATCATTATGATCTGGGTTATCTGTTGGTAGCATACGGAAGAAAAAAATATGGAGATGATATCTGGGGTAAAGTAACGGATGATGCTGCAAGGTTCAAGCCGTTGTTCTATCCTTTCCAGGGTGCATTGAAAAAGCAAACGGGTATTGCATTTGATCAATTTGTAAACGATGCGATGGGTTATTACCGGCAGCAATGGGACTCAATCAAAACCGATACTGCGGCATGGGTTACACCGGCGATCAAACACAATGTGGTGAATTATCAATATCCATACACAGATGAGAACGGTTCATTGATCGTTGTAAAGAACAGCAATACGCAGGTACCCACTTTTTATAGAATACATCCTGATAAAACAGAAGAAAAGATCGCCGTGAAAAGTATTGCTTTTGATAATTACTTCTCCTATCACAATGGAAAAATAGTGTATGCATCCTACCAGCCCGATCCCCGCTGGAGCAACCGCGATTATACGACGATCAAATTACTCAATGTGCAAACAGGTGAGGAAACAAATATTACAACGCATTCCAAATATGTATCGCCCGATATTTCTCATGATGGAAGATCTGTACTGGCGGTTAACATGCACCCTTCAGGCGGATCTCATGTGGTGGTGATGAATACAGAAGGAACGATCACTGACTCTTTACCAACAAGTGAGACCATATTTTCCTGTCCCAAATTTGCTTCGGACGATAAACATTATTATGTGGCATCACGCAACGCAATAGGAGAGATGTCGCTGTTGAAATATACGATGAACGATAATCGCGCCCCGGAAGTTTTAGTGCGTTCATCAAACCGTATCATTGGTTTTTTACAGGTACAGGGTGATACCGTTTTATTCACAACCACATTCCAGGGCAGGGATGAACTTTGGGGTATCATAGACGCTAAAGAAAGAAAGGGCCCTTTCCGCATGGCATCCTATGTTACGGGCCTGTACCAGGGAACGCTTCAATCGGGAAAAATTGTCGCCTCCGCTTTTACCGCCAATGGGTATCGATTGGCAGCATTCGATCCCATATGGGAAAGAGCAGAGTTGAAGGATGAGTTGGCCGATCTCTATATAAATGATGTTTACCGTAAAGAGGACCATGCATTGTTGTTGAACCTTCCGCAACAGCAGTATGCCGTGAATAAGTATCCCAAAGCAACCAGGCTGTTCAATTTTCATAGTTTCCGGCCGTTTTATGAACAGCCAGAATATTCACTGACCGTCTATGGCAGAAATGTGCTGAATACATTGCTGTCTGAAGTGGCTTATACCTATAATGAGAATGAAAGCAGCCATAATCTGTCTTACAATGGCGTATTCGGGGGCTCTTATCTTCAGCCATTATTCGGCATCAGCCAAACCTGGGATCGGAGCGCGGCATTAAATAAAGACACTACGCTGCATTCGAACGAACTGGTTGGTTATGTTGGTTTGCAGCTACCGCTGGATCTTTCCGGGGGAAAACGATACAGGTTTCTCACTTTGTCCTCCACCTATAATCTCGACAATGTAAAATGGACGGGTATTGCCGAAAAGCTGTTGAAGAACCGCAATTTCCAATACCTGCTAACACGGATAAGTTATACGGGTCAATCCCAAAAAGCGCTGCGGCAGATCTATCCCCATTTTGCCGAGAGCCTGATGTTGCAGTACAGGAACAGTACCAGTACTTATACCGCACATCAATTCCTGGCAACTGCTTCCTTATACCTACCCGGCCTGGTAAATACCCATAGTCTGGTATTTACCGGTGCTTTCCATGCCAGGGATACCATGAACCAGTACCTGTTCTCAAACAATTTTCCCTTTGCAAGAGGATATGCGTCCGCGGATTTTCCGCAAATGTGGAAATTGGGGGTGAACTACCATATTCCATTGGCTTACCCGGATTGGGGATTTGGGAACCTGGTTTATTTCCTGCGGATCAGGTCAAATCTGTTCTTTGATTATGCCCAGGGTAAAAGCCTTCGTACCGGTGTCACTTATCCCTTTAAAACGGTTGGAACCGAGTTGTTCTTCGATACCCGTTGGTGGAACCAGCAGCCGGTTACCTTTGGGATAAGGTATAGCCGATTGCTTGACAATGAGTTCCGTGGAACAACCCAGCCCAATGTTTGGGAGTTCATTTTGCCCGTAAACCTGTTCAATTAGGATCATTTCCCTTAAATTTGCCTCCCGATGGTAGGAAAACATAAGGGTTTTCCACATTTTTGAGATTTTTTTCCACTAATTTTTCTTATTCCGGCTGTATTGTAATATCTTTGCAGCCCCAAAAATCGTATGTCGAAACAACCACTGATCAAACAAGATGGCGTAATTCTCGAAGCTCTGAGCAATGCTATGTTCCGGGTGAAGTTAGAAAACGGTCATGAAATACTGGCCACCATCTCAGGTAAAATGAGGATGCACTACATCAGGATCTTACCGGGTGATAAAGTAGGAGTTGAGATGAGTCCGTATGATTTGAGTAGGGGGAGGATCATTTTTAGGTATAAATAATAATCGGACACCCGAGGGGGTGTTTTAAAAAAAAGAGACAATGAAAGTTAGAGCTTCCATTAAAAAACGCAGCGTGGATTGTAAGATCGTGAAGCGTAAAGGAAAATTGTTCGTGATTAACAAAAAGAACCCTCGTTTTAAACAACGTCAGGGGTAATAATTCAAAATTAAAAAGTCAAAAACCGTTTTTGAACTTTTGAATTTTGACTTTTGAATTAAATAGTACAGTATAAATTTAAAATAACACTATGGCTCGTATTGCCGGTATTGATTTACCAAAAAATAAAAGAGGAGAAATTGGTCTGACCTATATTTTTGGTATTGGCCGTTCAACTGCTCAGTATATTCTTACCAAAGCTGGTATTGATTTCGATAAGAAAGTAAACCAGTGGAATGATGATGAACAGGCGGCTATCCGTAACATCATCAACAACGAATTCAAAACTGAAGGTGCTTTGCGTAGTGAAGTGTCAATGAGCATCAAACGCTTATTGGATATTGCTTGCTACCGTGGCCTCCGTCACCGTAAAGGATTGCCTGTTCGCGGACAGCGCACCAAAACCAACAGCCGTACCAGGAAAGGTAAACGTAAGACGGTTGCAGGTAAGAAGAAAGTAGCTAAGAAATAATTAACTGGGAGATTGTTCGTGAACAACGGACAATCTCTCATTATAATAAAATCCGACGACTTGGATATCCGCTTAGGTGGAAGGAGAGACGAACGGTTCCCGGGTATCGGGATTTTTTATTAGTAACAGATCACCTCAAAAAACAAAAATGGCTAAACCACAAAAAGCGCAGAACAGTGCAAAAGCTGTCGCCAAGAAAAGAATCGTAAAAGTAGATGCAGCTGGAGAAGTTCGCATTTCTGCAACATTCAACAACATCATCATCAGTTTTACCAACAAGTCTGGCCAGGTAATCAGCTGGAGCAGTGCAGGTAAAATGGGTTTCAAAGGTTCTAAAAAGAACACTCCTTATGCAGCACAGATGGCAGCAGCCGATGCAGCAAAAGTAGCCCTGGAAGCAGGTTTGAAAAGAGTGGATGTATTTGTAAAAGGACCAGGTTCAGGACGTGAAAGTTCTATCCGTTCTATCTCTCAATCAGGTATCGAAGTAACTTCTATCAAAGACGTTACGCCTTTACCACACAATGGTTGCAGACCACCGAAACAACGTAGGGTATAATTAGGGTTTGTGGTTTGCAGTTTGTGGTTTGGCGTTAGAGCAACCACAAACTACAAATCACAAACTACAAACATAAAAGGGAGTGCTATTAATTTTAGATTTTTAAGATAGCCCTCCGTCATTAAAAAATCACAAAACAAAAAAAATGGCACGTTACACAGGTCCTAAGACCAAGATTTCAAGAATTTTCGGAGAGCCTATTTTAGGCAATGGCAAATGGTTGGGTAAGAACAGCAACCCTCCCGGCCAGCATGGTGCAGCCCGTAAGCGTAAGACTTTGGGTGAATATGCTTTACAGTTACGCGAAAAACAAAAAGCTAAATATACTTATGGTGTATTAGAGCGCCAGTTCCGCAAAACATTTGAAGAAGCACAACGTTTAAAAGGTGTTACCGGTGAAAACCTGATCAAATTGCTGGAAGCCCGTTTGGATAACACTGTTTACCGTTTAGGTTTAACAGCAAGCCGTCCGGAAGCGCGCCAGTTGGTTAACCACAAACACATTCTTGTAAATGGCGAAACCATGAATATCCCTTCTTACCAGTGTAAGGCAGGTGATATCATCACATACAAACCAAAAAGTGCTGATAACACTGCTGTAACCAGCAAGAATCGTGGTAAGAACCCTAAATTCAGCTGGCTGGATTGGAATGAAGCTGAAAAGAAAGGTACTTTCATCACTTACCCTGAGCGTGAAAGTGTTCCTGAGAATATCAAGGAGCAGTTGATCGTCGAGTTGTACTCTAAATAAGCGTGAAACGTGAGTCGTCAATCGTGAGTTACTCACGACTGACGTTTCACGACTCACGATTCAAATATTTTCCTTTACGTCTCATGTGGGCGCAAAGACAAACAAGTAAAAACAAGTTTTAATATGGCCATATTAAGCTTTCAGAAGCCCGATAAGATCGTTTTACAAAAAGCAAATGATTTCGAAGGACAATTCGAATTCCGTCCGTTAGAGCCAGGCTTCGGTCTGACCATCGGTAATGCTTTACGCAGAGTGTTATTAAGTTCTTTGGAAGGATTTGCACTGGTTGGTATCAAGATCGAAGGTGTTGACCACGAGTTTGCAACCATCAAAGGCGTAACAGAAGACGTAACAGAGATCATCCTGAACCTGAAACAGGTGCGCTTCAAAAAACACGTTGAGCATGATGTTGCCAACGAAAAAATTACTTTATCCATCAAAGGTCGTACTGAATTTACTGCAGGTATGATCGGTGAATTATCACAGAACTTCCAGGTAATGAACCCTGAGTTGGTGATCTGCACCATGGATACTACTTCAAAAATGGATATCGAATTAACCATCGCGAAAGGCCGTGGCTATATCCCTGCTGAAGAGAATAAAATTAAAGATTCTGTATTCGGATATATCGCTATCGATTCTATTCATACACCAATCAAGAACGTGAAATACGCTATTGAGAACTATCGTGTGGAGCAAAGAACAGATTACGAGAAACTGATCCTGGACGTAGCTACAGATGGTACCATCCATCCTGAAGATGCGGTTAAACAGGCTTCACGTATCCTGATCCAGCATTTGATGATCATCACTGATGAGAACATCACTTTCGATAATAAAGAAGACAAGAAAGAAGATGTTGTTGATGAGCACGTTTTACAACTGCGTAAAGTATTGAAAACACCACTCGAAGATCTCGATCTTTCTGTACGCGCGTTCAACTGCTTAAAAGCAGCTAAGATCAACAGCTTAAGCGAACTCGTTCAGTACGAACAGGAAGACCTGATGAAATTCAGGAACTTCGGTCAGAAATCACTCTCTGAAATTGAGCAGGTGTTAACTGAAAGAGGTTTGAGCTTTGGAATGGATCTGAACAAACTTGGATTAGATAATTTAGATAACTAAGCTTAACGCGGAAGGCTCAATGCTTAACGCAAAGCGATTACTCATATCTTGTAATTCCTGACACGGTACAAGATTAAAAACAAAACAGTCATGCGTCACGGAGACAAAATCAACAATTTAGGCCGTAAGAAAGCACACAGAGTTGCTTTATTACAGAACCTTGCGAGCCAGCTGATCACACACAAACGTATCGTTACCACTTTGGCGAAAGCGAAAGCCCTGAGAACTTACGTTGAACCATTGATCACCAAAACAAAGAAAACTGAATCTGCAGCGCAGATCAGCCACAACCACCGTTTGGTGTTTGCTGAATTACAGGACAAAGCTGCTGTGAAAGAACTGTTCACAGTAATCGGCCCTAAAGTAGCACCCCGTCCGGGTGGATACACAAGGATCCTGAAATTAGGCATCCGTCCGGGTGATAACGCTGAAAAAGCAATGATCGAACTGGTAGACTTTAACGAGATCTACGGTAAAGGCGTTGAAAAAGCAGCAGAACCAGCTAAGAAAACACGTCGTGGTAAAGCTCCTAAAAAAGCTGAAGCCGCTCCTGTTGCTGAAGCTTCCCCGGCAGTTGAAGCCCCTTCTACAGAAGAAAAAGCAGGCGAATAAGAATGAAGTATTCTTAAAATATAAAAGGGCAAAACTGGTTTTCAGTTTTGCCCTTTTTTCATATCCCCCTTTTAGGGAGATGAACCAAGCGAGTCAATGAAGTTGAGACCGCAAGGGGGTATGTGGGAAAAAATATACCGCCATTAACACAAGATGAACTTTTTTTGCAATCGAAAAGAGATATAACCCATGAACGAAACCAGGCAACCAGCGATCTTATTATTAGCAGACGGACATGTATTTCACGGCTATTCTTTCGGGAAGAAAGGAACAGCCACCGGTGAGATCTGTTTTAATACCGGCATGACCGGCTACCAGGAAGTGTTTACTGACCCAAGCTACACGGGCCAGATCCTGATCATGAACAATGTGCATGTTGGTAATTACGGGGTAAAAACCGAGGATGTAGAAAGCAGCAGCGTAAAGATCCGTGGGTTGATCGCACGTAACCTGGAAGAGCAATTCAGCCGTTTAATGGCCGAAGGTGACCTGAACGAATACCTGAAAGCAAATAATATTGTTGCTATTGAGAATATAGATACAAGGGCACTTGTTGCGCATATACGTACCAAGGGCGCAATGAACTGCATTATCTCAACAGAGATCTTAGATGTAGACAAACTAAAAGCCGAACTGGATAAGGTTCCTGATATGGATGGACTGGAACTGGCGAGCACCGTAAGCACCGATCATGAATATGAACTGGGTGATGCGAATGCAACCTTGAAAGTAGCAGTGCTGGATTATGGTGTGAAGAAACACATATTGGAATGTCTTGTTTCAAGAGGTGCTCATGTGCGCGTTCACCCGGCTAAAACAAATATTGCGCGGCTGAAAGAATTTAACCCGAGTGGTTATTTTATTTCAAACGGCCCCGGCGATCCTGCAGCAATGCCTTATGCTGTTGCGACTTTGAAAGAGATCCTGAAAGAAAATAAACCTGTATTTGGTATCTGTCTCGGGCACCAGTTACTCGCTCTTGCGAATGATATACCTACTTTTAAAATGCACCACGGGCACAGGGGATTGAACCACCCGGTGAAAAATATTATTACCGGCCAGTGCGAGATCACCACACAGAACCATGGCTTTGGTGTGGATCCTGAAGCGGTTCGTAAACATCCGAACGTAGAGGTTACGCATGTTAACCTGAATGATGATTCGATAGAAGGGATCCGTTTAAAAGACAGACCAGCATTCAGCGTACAGTACCACCCCGAAAGCACACCAGGTCCACATGACAGCCGTTATTTGTTTGACAGGTTTGTGGAGATGATGGTCAATTAGCAAAACACGAATTAGAAAACGAATTACACGAATTGATATGCGAAGCCGCTAAGAATGATCTTAGTGGCTTCGCTTTTTTTACAGACTGTTGTGATCTCCGCAACCCAATTCTTGTAATTCGTCTAAAATTCGTGTTTCAAAATTCGTGGTCTGCTAAAAATTCGTGTAATTCGTGTTATGAAGATCGCTATCATCAACGGCCCCAACCTTAACCTGCTGGGCAAACGGGAAACAGATATTTACGGCAATATGTCGTTTGAAAAATACCTGGATGAGTTAAAAGCCACATTTCCCGAAGCAGATTTTCATTATTACCAAAGTAATGTAGAAGGCGAGCTGATAAACGAACTGCAGAGAGTTGGTTACGAATTTGACGGTATTGTGCTGAATGCCGCAGGCTATACACATACGTCAGTTGCTATCGGCGATGCCATTGCCGCAATTAAAACCCCTGTTGTGGAAGTACATATCAGTAATGTGCATTCGAGGGAGGATTTCAGGAAATTATCACATGTATCAGGTAAGTGTGCAGGAAGTATCTTTGGATTGGGATTGAAAGGATATGAGCTGGCTGTGCGATGGATACTGAATCACTAGCGTTGTTAGGTTTTGGCTATTAGCTGCAAGCTTTTGTTAATAGTTAATCATTGGCAGCTTACATGATTTATAGTGGTATAGTATTTGTCTGTTGCAGGCGATATCCAATAACTCACAGCAATTTGCTAATAGCTAACTGCTAAAAGCTAACCGCTTCCTATGAACCACCAATATTCAAAAAAAGTCCTGTGGCTGATACTGATCGTTTCGATCCTGAAACTGGTTACGGCCTCCCTGATTGAATTAGGCAATGATGAAGTGTACTACTGGACCTATGCTGTTCAACCCGACTGGAACCATTTTGATCATCCGCCGATGGTAGGATGGATGATCCGTCTTACTTCCCTCAATCTTAGCTGGGCAACAGAAGTATCCCTTCGTTTGGGAAGTGTGCTTTGCGCGGCATTGTCTACCTGGTTCATTTTTAAAACAGGTAAACTCATCGCCAATGAAAAAACAGGCTGGTACGCCGCACTGATCTACAATTGTTCCGTTTACACCGGCATCATCGCAGGATTATTTATTCTTCCCGATTCACCACAAATGCCTTTCTGGACAGGCGCCTTGTATATCATGGCGCATATGTTCATTATGAACGATGAGAACAAATTAAGTACCTGGTTAATGCTGGGTTTAATGATCGGTCTCGCCACTTTGTGTAAAGTGCATGGCTTGTATCTCTGGGCAGGATTTGGCCTGTTCCTGCTGATCACACGTGCCAAATGGTTATTAAACTGGCGCCTGTATGCGGCGGTTGCTGTAACACTTTTATGCGTCTTACCTATTGTGTACTGGAACGTGATCAATGACTTTATTACGTACCGTTATCATTCCGACCGTGTAACGCATACAACCATTCAGTGGGATATGCTGGGGAGGGAGATAGCCGGTGAATTTGTTTACCAGAACCCCATCATCTTTATATTATTATTGATCTCTTTGGTTGCTACTTTGCGCAACCGGATCCGTTTTAACAGGAAGCGGGCATCTACCTGGTTGTTGTGTATGAGCCTGCCGATGATCTTTTTATTCTGGGGCGTTTCGCTGCTAAATCCAACATTGCCTCATTGGAGCGGACCGGGTTATATTCCTTTGTTTTTTATGGGTGGTTTGTACCTGGAGAGACGATCCCATAAAACATATCCCGGTTTTATTAAAGTAGCAGGAACATTAATGATCATTGTTTTGATAGCGGGTGTTGTATTGGTAAGATTATCGCCGGTAAATTTTGGTAGTCATGACAGAGCGAATTATGGTGAATACTGTCCTACATTGGATCTTTCCGGTTGGAAAGATTTCAGCAAAACATTTGCAGCCCAGGTAAAAGATAATGAAGCCAGAGGATTGATGAAACCGAATGCACCCATCATTACGAATAAATGGTTTCCCGGTGGGCATCTTGAATTTTATACAACGAAAGAAACCGGTCTGGCTGTTATCGGTATTGGCAATCTTGGTGACATACATAAGTTTGCCTGGTTAAATAAAGAAAGGCCATCCTTGCAATTGGGTGATGATGCGTATGCGATTGTTCCTTCCAATCTTCCGATGAATGTAAAAGAAGCATACGGGCAGTATTTTACTGAAATTCAAATACCTTCTTTAATTCTGCAACGAAGGGGTAGAGGGATTGTGAGATATTTTTATGTGTATAGGATGAAGAATTGCAAACTTTTGCCAAACCAAGATTTGATTGATAATCACAACAAAACAGAGGTGGTTAAAGAAAAAATAGATTCTATCAATACAAAAATCTATGATTTAGTCTTTGCACAAAAAATTGTCAAAGATGAGATCAAGATGGTTGATAGTTTGTCGAAAGGTAAAAGGCGAATTCAGTTGGTAGCAAAACTGTGAGACACCGCAAAACATATCTATTGGGTTCAAGCTGTAGAAGATAATGGTAATTTGTATGTACCTCATCTAAATTTTCTAGTGGATGCAACCACTATGAAAATACTTAATCCAAATGGCAAGCTTGAAGGACAGGAACCATAGTCAATCACGCTAACTATTCGTTTTCAACACAGAGATAGAGTAACAGAGGTTCGTTTTATTTTTGCCGCGCCCTTCAGGGCGTGGATAATTAATCATTCTTTATGAACTATTTACCGGGCTTTAGCCCGGAGTGTTACAGTCCGGGCTAAAGCCCGATATACGAGAGTGTGATCTTATTGTCCACGCCCTGAAGGGCGCGGCAAATATTTGCTTAATTTCCTTTTGATGTAGAATCCGCCGGCGCCTTAAATTCAATATCCTTTTCCCTATTTCCAAACAGTTTTTCAAAATCCTTGCGGTAAGAAATACTTACACCCTGCCTGTTGCGCCTGCCAAAACTGCTTCCGGAAAGATCAAGACTGGATTTATTGAAAACGATGAGGCGCAGTTTTTTATCTTTTGTTAAAACAAATTCGATGGTAAAATTCGGGAGCCATTGTGAATTGCCATTCTGTATCGCAGAATTACCGATATTAAAATCAATATCACTTCCGAGTGTAACAAAGATCTTATCATTTGCAAATGCACGGCTGAGTTTTACATCCACCCGTGTACGGTCGAGTTTATTGGCAGCGCCACCGGCATCAATACTTCCGCCGTTTGGATTGAGCAGGCTGGCACTGCTGTAAATACTGGTACCCACATCAAACCGCAGACTCTGGTCGCCTGTTAACTTAAAGAGGATATTCGATACCACTTTGTTAATACCCTTACTTAACATTTGTGAAAGTGAATTCACACCGAGTGAGGTGATGGAGTAGGGACTATTCGCAATACCCCTGCCGGAACCGGTGGGAGGTGAAAACGAATTGAAGAGTATCAGGAATGCCACCTGCCTCAGGATCTCATCCTGGTCTTTTTCCAAACGTGTGACATATTGCTGGAACTCGTTGTCGTATTTAAGCGGGCTACCAAGCGGGAAATCAAGTCTGAATGTAATTTCCGGGTGATTTAATTTTTTGCGTAACTGTGCTATGATATATACATCACCGCGGTAACCCTTTACAGCATCGCTCACACCCAGACTGCCCACCAGTTCGCTAACACTGATACGTTGCGCTGTGTACTGTGCATCAATATGCAGATCTGCTTTGAAGGCATCGCCTGTCCATTTGATGTAATTGCCTGCATCTGGTAGTAATTCAAACGGGCGGTGAATAAAATTCTGGAAATTGAAAACATACTTTCCATAATCAATATTATACTGTCCATTTATAGTCAATGTCTCTGTTGAGCCTGCCCTGATCTTTAGCTTACCATTACCTACAGCCCTGATCGCTTCACCAGCATCTGCATCAAGGATCACATCAATGGTTACGTCATTGGTTGCAGTGATATCAAGGTCGACAGTTACATTAAAATTGCTGCCATTGCTTTGTTTCACCATTTCCGTTCCGTACTGTTTAAATACGATAAAATCAGCGGTGCCGCTTTCACGGTTAATGGAATTGGGAAGATAAATATGCGAGCTATCATTGGAAGTTGCAACGATCGACATGCGTGCGTCTGTTTCAGGTCCTTTTAATATGAGGTCGGCAGACCCGATCGCTTTTCCATAGAACTGCTGATTGTCCATCACCTTGGTATCGATCAGCAATAATTTATCCGTCTTCAATTTGAAATCAAATACCATGTTTTTAAAGCCCTTCTCTTTCAGCGTTCCGCTAACGGTACCCGTATTTTTATACCGGTCCTGGATATTGAATCTTCCAAAATCAATTCCGTCTTCTTTGAAATTGATATCCGCAGAATCGATGGTATAATATACCTGTGTATAATTTACTTTCATTCCGGCATTGCGCAGTTTGATCCTTCCCAAAAGATCGGGGGCACTCAGGTTACCGCTTATTTTCAAATCGCCGGTTGCCAGCCCGGATATATTGGTGAAAATATTGCTGAGGAATTTATGAAGGATATCGATCTTGGAGTTGTTGAGTTGAATGTCTGTTGTAAACGATTTGCCGGTTGTGTCTTTTGTACTATAATTTCCTTTGGCGGTAAAATGATAACCATCATTGGGTGATTCAATCGAGAAAGGAATCTCGCCTGTTTTAACATCATAATCAGCTTTGATATTTACCAATCCTATCGAGTCATCATCCAGCCGGAATTGTTCCGCTTTCAGATCCGCGGATGCGCGGAATGATTTACCTGTTACATCATATAATGTAACTGTTCCTGTTGTGATGCCTTGCAGTCTTGGGTCCTTGAAGAAAAGAGAGCTCAGATCTCCCAGCACAACATTTTTTAACTTAACGGCAAGGTTGTTCGCCTTCTCACCATTCACTGCCGGCACTGTTTCCACCGTGATCTCCTGGAAGCCTTGCGTGAATTTTACATTCTGTGCCTGTACAAGATTGGTACGTAAGGTTAACTCACCTGATTTTTCAATGGTCCATTTTTTCTCATTCAATACAAAAGAAGAAGGACGGAACTGGATACGTGCACCATCTGACAATGTGTATACATCTGCATAGAGGTCGGCATCATTCAAAGTATTATCGGCACTTGTTCTGATGGCCACTTCCGAATGATCATTGTATGATTTGATATTGAGTTTTGTATTTGGAAAACGCATGCTATCGCTTACCTGGATGCTGTTGATGTTTCCTGTTAATGATAACGTATCCCTGTTGCCTCTTCCCTGGAGATCTATTCCTGTAAAATAAAGTTTGCCATAAGCGCCGGTTGGAATACTTGCGGTAAGTGTCAGTTGGTTATTGCGTGTGTCAACGGATCCTTTGATACTTGCATCATTGAATCCATATAATTTTTTATCCAATAATTGCAGGTAAGGTTCTATGTTGCCTGTGTTCAGCGTAAATGAAAATACCTGGTTCTCCGGAATGTATTTTGGTTGTTTAATATAAGTTGGATAGTAACGCGTGAGAAATGCCTGGAAACTGGCAGGCAAATCAAGGAGACTGAATTTGCCAAGGATGGTGGCGCTTAAATCGTTACTGCCGACATGAAATGATTTTACAGAATCAATATAGCTGGATGAAAGGTTTAATGAATCAAAACTTATTTGGGTTGATCCTTTGGTGACCTTTGCATTCAGAAATTTTGCAGTACCTAAAAAGTTATCAATGGTTGTTCCTGTAAAGTTCAGATCCAATAAGCCTGTTAATGATATTGAATCTTTCATAAGATTCAATGCCCTGAAATTGGAATGTACAAGGTCACCCAGAACGTTGAATCGCGGTAATTCCTGTGAGAGGTCTATCTCAACCGTACTGGTAAAGTCAAGATTCGGATCATCGATCTTTACCTCTCCGGTAAAATATTTTTTCTGGAAGGTTCCATTCGTAACAATATTGGTATAGGTGTATTTGTTATACTCAAGTGACGAGATCGTTCCTTCAAGCGTTGTTTTCAGGTTCTCTATATTAAAACTGGTTCCTTCGATCTTTCCTTTAAAATCTACCAGGCCCAAAGCGCTGTCGTTTAAAAATTTACCAATGTTGAACCGGCTGGTTTCAATAGCGCCTGTATAAACAGGCTCGCCTTTAGGAGGAAGTTTCAGGCTCACATTGGTTTTTACACCACCCAGTTGTGTACTGAATGTTCCGGCAGTAACAAAATTCTGTATGGTACCATTGAAGTTTCCCCGGTAGATGATATTACCTAAGGCCGCAAGATTAGGAGAAGTGACACCTTTTAATGATGGGATAAATGTACCGAGATCGTAATAGTTTGTTTGCAGCGTGCCACTTGTGAGATCGATCTTTGCATGATCGATATCAGTCAATCCCTTCATCCGCAGATCTCCGGTAACCTTGGTTGTGGCGCCGATCTTTGCAGACAGATTTGTCATTTTAAAATCTTCCACTGTTCCCAGGAATTTACCGCTGAGAATTACTTCGCGCTTCCATGTTTTTAATTCAGATGCAAAAAAAGCGATATCGTCGCTGTTGATCTTTGCATTGATGAAATGCGCGTTCATTACCACTTTGTTAACGTAGTCTCCAAAATCTTTATTGAAATCTTTGAACTGCATCGCATAGTAATTGGTTAAATGGCTCCTGTTGGTTTGCAGGTCCAGTTTATCCAGTTCCATAATCTGTGGTGTGAGCCTGAATTTTGTTTTGAGTTTTTTTAATTCAAGCCCCGACCTGTCTTTTACAGAAAGATCGATATTGGCACGAAGTGTATCTCCGTGAAAACTGATATTCTGCAAAACACCATTGAGTTTGCTTAGCTGTATATGACTGCCATCAAAACCTGCTGCGGGCTTATCCGTATCACTATCTAAAAAAAGGTTGCCGTTGCGGATGATCAAATTGGTAAGGTATAAACCGATATTGCCCGAATTAAAATACATACCCGTATCAACCGTTTTGGTACGATGGTATAGTGAATCGGGGCGCAGCGGTTTGAGCGATTGTATTCTCAGGAAGGGTTTGTCTAATTCAAGTGAATTCAATACAAACTCATTCTTTTTAAAATCAACCGTTTCTGCATCCAGGGAAAGACTGCCCGCAAACACATCCAAACGTTCGCCCGCCCAGAAATCATTTTTTACAAAACGGACATTCTTCAGGTCAACTTTTTTCAGGTTTAGGTCGATTGTGCTTCCGCTTTTTTTGGATGGAGTGGGGGACTTGAAATAATCAAGAATAAAAGCATAGTTCCATACCGAGTCTTTTCGTTCGAGATTGACCACGGCATTTTCAAGGCCCACATATTTTAATACGGCTTTTTCTTTCAGAAAGAACCAATCGGTTATCCGTACCCTGAACTGGCCGGCATAAAGAATGGTATCTTTTTTCCGGTCCCTTACCAGCACACCGTCCATATTCAGCTTATTGAAAAAGGAGAAGCTGACATTCTTGATGCTTACTTCTGCTCCTAATGCCTTTGATAACCGGCTGGTTGCCTTACCTACCAGCCAGTTCTGAACCAGGTCGGTCTGGATAGCGATAAAGACCAGTAAGATAACTGCTACGATAATAAGAAGGGTGCGACGTAATATTTTGAAGAAACGCTTCAGGAGGTCGTTGGTTTGGTGTAAAATTAAGTATTCGCGTCGTTAAGGCAAATACAATACCAAAACTGGGGAAATTGACCGGGAAGGGGGATTTTTTTTGAATATTGAATATTGAACAAGGAATTTTGAGTGTTGAAGTAAGGTTAGCTCTGCATTTGTCGGAAAATACAGAGATTGAACGTCATTGCGAGGAACGAAGCAATCTGTGGCCAGCATTGTGGTCAGTATAAAATTCGTAGCAAAGATTGCTTCGTTCCTCGCAATGACGGCTGAGATGCGCAGCTTTATGTTGTTTTTTTATCGGTCAACCAACTATTCATTATTTTTAAACCTCACTTCAAAGAATCTTGTCCCATGAGAAAACTCACCGCGCTCATCTTTTTTTGTATTTCCACAGTATCGTATAGTCAGTCAAATATTGCTATTATCCCTGAACCTGTTTCCATTAAAACAGGCATTGGCAATTTTGCTCTTCCCCAAAATATAACGGTTGATGCACCATCGCAACCTGCGATGAAACAGGTAGTGGCGGTTTTGAAAGACAGGTTATCTGTGCCCACAGGCTGTACCGTTTCTGTAAGTAATGCCTCAGCCGATCCAACTATCAGGCTTGTGCTGAATAAAACGACGGATCCTAAAATGGGTAAGGAAGGATATGCTTTGTCTGTTACTGCAAAAAATATCCTCATAAAAGCCAATGAACCCGCCGGTTTATTTTATGGTGTGCAAACTTTATTGCAACTGTTTCCTAAGGAAATTGAAAGTGCCACACGTGTTGCTAATATGACATGGACCGTTCCGGTAACAGAGATCAATGATGTTCCGAGATTTGGCTGGCGCGGATTGATGTTTGATGTGACAAGACATTTCTTTACCAAGGCAGAAGTGAAACAGTTCATCGATGATATGGTGCGTTATAAGTATAACCTGCTGCATCTTCATTTAACGGATGATGAAGGCTGGCGCCTGGAGATCAAAGGACTGCCAAAGCTTACAGAAGTTGGGGCCTGGAACGTTAAGAAAACCGGTTATTTCGGAACATTTGCTCCTCCCGCAGCCAATGAACCACGTAACTATGGAGGATTTTATACGCAGAACGATATCAAAGAAATCGTTCAATATGCAAAAGAAAGGTTTGTAGATATTTTACCTGAGATTGATGTACCCGGTCATAGCCTTGCTGCGGTTGTGTCTTATCCCGAGTTATCCTGTACACCTGAAGCCAAAACCTATCGTGTTCGTTCCGGTGAAGAGATCATGGATTGGTCGAAGGGACATCCACCCATTGCGTTGGTTGATAATACACTTTGCCCCGCGAATGAAAAAGTGTACGAATTTCTTGATAAAGTGATGACACAGGTGGCCCAGCTGTTTCCTTTCGAATACATACATGTAGGCGGTGATGAGTGCCCAAAAAATTATTGGGAAAAGAATGATGCGATCAAGGCATTGATGCAACGTGAAAAATTAAAATCGATGGAAGAAGTGCAAAGCTATTTTGAAAAGCGCCTGGAGAAGATCGTTGAATCAAAAGGTAAAAAATTCATGGGATGGGATGAGATCCTTGAAGGAGGTTTGGCCCCCAGCGCCGCAGTAATGAGCTGGAGAGGAGTGAAAGGCGGAATTGAAGCTGCTAAAATGAAACATGATGTGGTAATGAGTCCTACTACCTACGCATACCTTGATTATATGCAGGGCGATGCCATAACCGAACCCCGTATCTATGCTTCTTTACGTTTGAATAAGACCTATGAATTTGAACCGGTGCCCGATGGCGTGGATCCACAATACATCAAAGGGGGACAGGCCAATTTATGGTCAGAGCAGGTGTACAATATGCGTCATGCACAATACATGCTTTGGCCGCGTGCATTTGCCATTGCAGAATCGGTATGGTCGCCAAAAGAAAAAAAGAACTGGAACCATTTCGTTTCAAAGGTTGAAAAACATTTTGCGCGTTATGATGTTGCAGAGAAAAAATATTCACCCGCCGTATATGACCCCATATTCAATGTTACCAAAACGGCCGACAGTACTTTTAAAATTGAACTGGATAAAGAAATTGCCGGACTGGATATTTATTACAGTTTTGATAATTCTTTCCCCGACAGGTTCTATCCAAAATATACAACACCGCTTGTTTTTCCAAAAGAAGCGGCGATGTTGAAAGTAGTTACCTATAAAGATAAAAAACAAGTAGGGCGGATGATTGCGATGCCGGTGGCAGAGTTGAAGAGCCGAGTGAAAAAATAATTAATAATTAGTAGTTAATAGTTAATAATTAAAACGCCGAAAGAAGCAGATGGTAGCTTCTTTCGGCGTTTTTGTTATTGCAGTATTATTAATTCAATTACTAACTATTAACTATTAATTATTAATTGAATGCCCCACTTCCGTCATCTCACGTAAAAACTGTTTTTCTTCTTTAAAAGCTTTTCTTGGCTGTAGTCCCAATAATTGGAACATGGCATTATCCTCATCAAAACCGGGATTGGGTGTAGTAAGCAATTTGTCCCCTGCAAAAATAGAGTTGGCGCCCGCCATGAAACAGAAAGCCTGTTCAGCAATGCTCATATCATTTCTTCCGGCGCTTAGGCGAACCATCGTTTTAGGCATCAGGATCCTTGCCGTTGCGATCATTCTTACCATATCCCAGATATCAACTTTGTGATTGTTTTCTAAAGGTGTACCAGCGATAGGAACCAATGCATTGATGGGAACACTTTCAGGATGCTCGGGCATCGTTGCCAACGTATGCAGCATCTGTATCCTGTCTTCATGTGTTTCACCCAACCCGATAATACCACCGCAACAAACGGTTACACCGGCTTTTCGCACATTCTCCAGTGTTTCCAGGCGGTCATTGTAAGTACGGGTGGTAATGATCTCGCCGTAATGTTCTTTGCTCGTATCTAAATTGTGGTTGTAAGCATACAACCCTGCATCCGCTAATTTTTGAGCCTGGTATTCGGTGAGCATGCCTAATGTGCAACAGACTTCCATTCCCATTTCGTTCACACCTTTTACCATATCGAGTACGCGGTCGAAATCGCGGTTATCTCTTACTTCTCTCCAGGCTGCGCCCATGCAGAATCTCGTGCTGCCGGCATCTTTTGCTTTTTGTGCATAGGAGAGTACATCATCTTTCTGCATCAATGCCTGTACGTTCACGCCTGTATTGTAACGGGCCGCCTGTGGGCAATAAGCGCAATCCTCACTACAGCCACCGGTTTTAATACTTAACAAAGTACAAACCTGTACTTCGGCAGTATCATTGTATTTGCGGTGAAGGGAAGCGGCACGGTAAACCAGTTCCAGTAAAGGCGTATCATAAATATCCTTGATCTCAGCAGGTGTCCAGTTATTTCTTATATCTGTGGGCATAAATAAGATTTAGTATGGCAAATATAGTGCGATTTGGTATTCCGGATTTTAATGACAGTGATATCACTGTTGATGGAAATTGTCGTAACCAACCCTATTTTAGTCGCGTTCATACCTTATAAGTTCCTGAAAATTATTGGACCTTTATACTACACCAAACGAGGAATACTATGAAAAAGATGACATTTCAGACCGTGATCAACGCATCAAAAGAAAAACTCTGGGATTCACTTTGGACCGATGCCAATTACCAAGCCTGGACCTCCGCTTTTATGGAAGGATCAAAAGCAGAGTCGGATTGGAAAAAAGGAAGCAGGATCTTATTCACTGATGGAAAAGGTTCGGGTATGATAGCTATGATCGCTGAAAATAAACCATATGATTTTATGTCGTTCCAGCACCTGGGAGAATTAAAGAACGGTGTGGAAGATATGGAAACTGCTAAAACACAGGGTTGGGCAGGCGCTCATGAAAACTATACATTAAAAGATGTAGATGGGAAAACAGAACTGACCGTTGAAATGGATAACCTGGGTATGTCGCAGGATATGCTGGATTATTTCAACAATGCGTGGCCGAAGGCATTGGATAAGTTGAAAGCGATAGCAGAGGCGTAGTTACTATTTATCAGCATAACAAATATGTTGTTTAATTCCTGAAATAAGGTAATAAGGTTGCCGCCGTGGGCTGGTTCTTTCTACTAAGGTTTTAGGCTTACAGTAAAGGTTTCAAACCTTAATAGCAAATAACAGATGGCCCAATCAATCTTATTACCTTATTGCATTTGCGAACTTATTTTATCAACGATAGATAGTGAACGCATCAATGATACTTTCTGCTTTTCTTTTTGTGTCAGCCATTTTTGTTTCAGATCCTTCAAGTCCAGTATGATCCCTGCATGTGTTTCCTGTGCCAGATAAACATCAAGCAATTCAATACCGATCCGCAGATCATTGTATGCCCCGATCTTTTTGCCATTCTCTTTTAACCGCAAAGATGACAGTGAGGGGATGGGTATTTTATTTACCTGGCACCATTGAGTTACATATTGCATATCCTTCAATATTTTTCTGATCTCATGTAAAGCGATATCATCTATGGAAGGCATGTGGATGATCCATTGTATCTCTTCTGTTTTTTCCCGGAAGAATGCAGTATGCCCCGAAACATTCGTTGAAATTTGTTCTATTTCTTTTTGAAAATGCCTGATTATTTTTCGCCTGTATAATTTCTTCCATGATTTTTTTGAATGATCCAGTTCTTCTTCCAGCCATTGTATAAATGGGATCGTTGTTTTTTCTTTGTGTAGGGTAGCCAACAAAACATGGAGATCTCGCACCCTGCCCGCTGCATGATATATTTTTCCAAAGGGGCCTTTAAATATATTTCCCCCTTTGTGCTGCCATCTTAGTAATGCCCTTATCTTTTTTATGGTTGTCCGGAAATCATGCACTGCCGCCTGTTGAAAATCATCTCCTATTTCATCGCATAATTCTGCAACATCCTGTGCATGTTTGTGTATACTGTGATGAAGATGCTGTAAGGTCATAATTATAAAAAACAAAGAGGCAATATTGCCTCTTTGTGGTTCTTGTATTAACTGATTGCAATTTCTTTGGTTGCTTTCACCTGTGTTTCAGATTTCGGTAGTTCCACTGTAAGAACACCTTCCTTATAGGAAGCGGAAATCGAATCATCCTTTACGTTATCAGGCAAATGAAAACTGCGGGTAAAGGAGCTATAGCTGTACTCCCGCCTGGTGTATTCTTTTTTGTCTGAATCTTCTGTTTTTTCCGACTTGTTCTCTGCGCTCACTGTAAGGATATCATCTTCTACTTTTAATTTAAAATCCTCTTTCTGGAAACCGGGCGCAACCAATTCTACCAAATAATTCTTTTCGTTTTCCAATACATTTACTGCCGGGAACCCGTCTCCGGGTCTTGACCAATCCGGCATGCCGCCATCAAAAAAACGATCGATATTAAAGCGCCAGGGATTGATGCTTCTGTTGTTTTTTACGAGTGTCATATTGCCTCCTTTTTATTGGGGTTAAAAGGATATGTACCACAATAACGATACCAACGGGAATAAGGGTTGACCTTATCAATAAGTTAAAACAAAAAGCTCCGGTAGTTTACCGGAGCCTCGTTCCATGTACACCTCTCTTCGCCGGTATTATCCGGATCAGATAATTAAGGGTTTATTTCTCAGGAAGATTTCCACCCCTGTTTATACATGAAGTCTGATAATAGTGTTACTAATTTTATGCCATTGTCAGATTAAATCATCTTTGCCTGTTCCGGCATATCATTTTGTAGATGATAAACCTCAAAATATTTTTTTTGCGGATTTATCTGGTCATTTTAGGTAGGCATTAGCTGTTAGCAATTGCTAATGCCTAACTGCTAACGGCTATTGATATAATTTCTCCATTTATCAATCACCCCCTGCATGTCTTCCGGCAGCGGCGATTCAAACAGTATCTCCTTTTGCGTTGTGGGATGTATAAACCCTAATGTTCGTGCATGAAGGGCGCAACGTGGACATACTTCAAAACAATTGTCAACGAATTGTTTGTATTTGGAATAGATGGTTCCTTTTAATATTTTATCACCTCCATATTCCCAATCATTGAACAGGGTATGGCCGATATGTTTCATGTGTACACGGATCTGGTGCGTGCGGCCGGTTTCCAGCACACATTCAACAAGGGTTACATAATTGAAACGTTCCAATACTTTATAATGCGTAATAGCATGTTTGCCGATCTCTCCTTCGGGATATACATCAAACATTTTCCTGTGCTGCTGGTGGCGTGCAATATGCCCGGTAATGGTACCTTCATTTTCTTCAATGTCGCCCCAAACAAGCGCTACGTACCTGCGTTTTACCGTATGGTTAAAAAATTGTTTGGCAAGATGCGCCGCCGCATCAGGTGTTTTGGCTAATACGATGAGACCGGTTGTGTTTTTATCTATACGATGTACAAGCCCGAACCTGGGTAATGCATCCTCATCAATATTTGGATTCTGTTGTTCTAAATAATAAGCAACCCCATTCAATAAAGTGCCGGTGAAATTTCCAACACCCGGATGCACCACCATATTGGGTGGCTTATTGATGATCATCAATGCATCATCTTCATATACAATGTTCAAAGGAATATTCTCCCGTTTAAGAACCGTATGTTCGGGGTTAACAAGACTCATCAACAGCAACTCGTCACCTGGCTTGATTTTATAATTACTTTTAACGAGTTTGCCGTTCACTGTAACAAATCCCGCTTCAATACCACGTTGCACTTTGTTGCGCGTTGCGCCTTCCACGTGCATCTGTAGCCATTTATCAATCCGCAGCGGTTCCTGTCCCTTATCAATCGTAAAGGTTTTTCGCTCATAGAGTGTTTCGGAAGGTTCCTCGGAAAATTGCTCAATATCGTCCTGCATGCGGCAAAAATAGGGTAAGTCAAATAAACCGTGCCTTCCCGCCCGCAAAGCTCAGGCGGGCGTGTGTGCCTTCGTGTGCAAATTAAATCTCACACGAAGGCACAAAGGCACGGTTTGGCCACTGAACTTTTGAAACGCTGTGTAAGCGCATAATTCTTCTTAATTTTGCTACATGCAAGAAGTATTATTTGAGGATCTTGGTACAAGACGATATAAAGAGATATGGGATTACCAGGAAGGGCTATTAAAAAAGAATTCTGATACGAAAGCTGCTGCCCGCTTAGCCGAAGCAACTGCTGATCAAACGGATATTTTGCCAACCACGCACCATCTTTTATTTGTAGAGCATGATCCCGTTTATACTTTAGGAAAAAGCGGTAAAGAATCACATGTACTAATCAGTAAAGAACAACGTGCCGAAAAAGGCATTGAATATTTTCATATCAACCGCGGCGGTGATATTACTTTTCATGGGCCCCAGCAATTGGTAGGCTACCCGATACTGGACCTTGAAAAATTCAGAACCGATCTTGGTTGGTACCTGCGTAACCTGGAAGAAGTGATCATTCTCACCATGGCTGAATATGGTTTGAAGGGCGACAGGAGCCCTGGAGAAACCGGCGTGTGGCTTGACCCAGATAGTAAAGGAAAAGAAAGAAAGATCTGCGCCATGGGCATCAAATGCAGCCGGTGGATCACCATGCATGGGTTCGCATTCAATATCAATACCGATCTCAGCTACTTCGATTTTATTGTTCCCTGCGGGATAGAGAATAAACAGGTTACTTCATTGCAGAAAGAACTGGGGAGGGATGTGGATTTTGAAGAAGTGAAAAATAAAGTGAAATTAAATTTTGAAAAGGTGTTTGCGTGCAGGTTAATATGATAATTTGATGATGTGATAATTCAGCACTCTCAATTTCAACACCTCTCATAAATAATGGCTCAGTACATTTCCCCATTATCAAATTATCAAATTATCGAATTATCACATTATCAAATTGTTCACTCCTTCGTCAAAAAGAACCTATTCTTCTCCTTCAATTTATCATCTTCAAATAACTCAAACGAAAACCAGCCGGCGTGTACGAAATCTGTTTTATCAAGAATAAATTCTGTTTCTTTTACGGTTTTGATCCTGAATAATTCTGTTCCATCTTCCTCGTAAAAAATGATATGGTATTTGTGCCTGTTTGCTAATGGCAAAATAATGGTGAGGTATCCTTTGCTGTTGGTGAATATGTATCGTGAGGGTCTCCAGGCATATTTGGGCATAAAGGGATGTATCTCCACACGGTTATTTTCTTTGGCAAACAAGGTGTCCTTTGTTTGTGTGGCCACGGAATCTTTGAATTTTCTATATAAGGTCACATCCAGTTGCAGCAGGAGACTGTCGTTGCGATAAATAAAAACAGAACCTCTCGGGATAGGAATAAAAGGATGTACCTGCACACGAGAATCATCAATGGCAAATAAAGTATCCCGCGTGTATTCTTTGATGGAATCTTTGAATTGCTCGTAACGTTTTTTATCCAGTTCGGCCAGCAGCATATCTTTCTGGTAGATGCGGATCACATCCTTTCTTGCCGCGGGTGCCGGGCGCCATTCAACACTGTTTGCATCCATCCTGTGCAAGACGTCTTTTGTTTTGAATATGGAATCCCTGAAACGTGCGTACTCATCTTTTGTTAAACGGAACTGCAATTGTTTCCTCACATAAATATTGGTGAGGTCCTTTGCCCTTTCAAACGCGGGTAACGATGGCTCCACAACAGGCGGTGGCTGCGTTTCGATCATGATGTTTCGCGTAAAAAAATAGGAGCCATCTGTTATCACGTAAAAGATCCGGTAATAGGCTTTGCCGATGATGGGTTTATTATCAACAAATCCATTGTTTACGAGTTCGGGTGATTGCGCAGAAAATATCGTCCTGAAATTTTTTGTACTGTCGGTAGAACGTTGCACTGCTATCTGAACACAGTTATGTTCCGGGCTGTACCAACTCACCTGGATCTTTCCACGTGTTAATTCTTTTACAGACAGATCGGGTAACGGGTTTTGTGCATCCGCTTGAACCGAGAAAAGAAATCCTAAAAAAATAAGTAAACTGCTGAATGGCCTCATTGTTTGCAAATATAAAATCTGAAAGCTTATGAAAAAGGTAATGTATTGGGCGGAAGGGAAGTATTCCCCTGCAGTCCGCCGCTATGGATCAATAAAATCCGTGCCCCGGCATAGAAGCGGTTAGCTGCCATAAGCTCTTTCGCTGCAAACAACAGTTTTGAAGTATATACGATATCTGTGGGTAAATTTTCCTTTCCCCATACATCCCGCATAAACCCGGTTAGTTCCGGCGGGTGTTTGGCATATCCGCCAAAATGGTAATCATGCAGAATGGAAAAGGACTTTATACTGTCCTTCTCATTCAATAAGGAAAGAACCTCTGTCTCCAGTGTCATATTATTTTTTAATACACTAATGCCGATCACCTCCTGGCCGGGTAATGATGCGCTGATCAATCCAGACAACATCGTACCGGTACCGACCGCACAAAGGATATGCGAATAATTGTGTGTATTGGTTACACGCAAAATATCAGCCGCACCTTTTGAACCCAATTGGCCATAACCTCCTTCCATAACCCAGTAATAGTTGTGTTTATCCTCTGCCTGTATAATAGTTGCTTTATCACGGTACAATGCCCTGTCGGTAAACACCAGGTCCATGCCGTAGTTGGTTGCATTAAGCAGGGTGTTGGATAATCGCACCGGTCTTTCGCCACGTATAAAACCGATGCTTTGTAAGCCTGCTCCCCTGGCAGCATAAGCAGTTGCAACAATATGGTTTGAATAAGCACCGCCGAAAGTGGCGATGGTATTTTTGTTTTGCGCTAAGGCATCTTCAAGATAATATTTCAGTTTGAACCATTTGTTGCCGGATACAATGGGATGGAGCAGGTCGATCCTGAGGATATCCACCTGTATATCTTCTGTTGAAAAATGGGGAAGGTGCTGGATTATTACGTTTTCTAAACTTTCTATCATCTTAACTGTTTTGTACCCCAAGCGAAATCCTTTAGCTTCGCAATTCTTAAAAGTAAGACATGAAACCTACACTTGTGATTTTAGCCGCCGGAATGGCCAGCCGTTATGGAAGTATGAAGCAGATAGAATCTTTCGGCCCTGCCGGAGAAACTATTATGGATTATTCCATTTATGATGCGATGAGGGCAGGTTTTGGCAAGATCGTGTTTATTATCCGCGAAGAATTTGCTGAGAATTTCAAAGCAATTTTTGAGCCGAAGCTGAAAGGACGTATCGAAACAGATTATGTGTTTCAGCATTTGAGTTATTTTACCGGTGGAAGAGAAATACCCGCAGAAAGAACCAAACCCTGGGGCACCGCGCATGCTGTATTATGTTGCAAGGGAAAAGTAACTGAACCTTTTGCCGTGATCAATGCTGATGATTACTATGGCCGTGATGCTTTTGTAAAAGCCTACAATTTTTTAACTACACAATGCAATGAAAAAACATATTCCATTATCGGGTATGAATTAAAGAATACATTAAGTGATAATGGAAGCGTGAGTCGCGGCGTATGTGATGTAGATGCGGATAATAACCTCACCGATATCAACGAGCGCACAAGTATCTTCCGTGGGGAAAATGGGAAGATCACTTATGAAGATACAACCGGTCTGCATGAAGTTTCTGAAGACAGCCTGGTGAGCATGAACTATCTCTGTTTTGCACCGGGTTTTATTGACCTCTGTGAAGCACAGTTCCACGAGTTCCTTGATAAACACAAGAATGAACCTAAAGCCGAATTCTTTATACCTACCGCAACCAAATATTTTATTGAATCCGGGAAAGGCAATGTAAAAGTGATCCCGACTTCTGCCAAATGGTTTGGGGTAACCTATAAAGAAGATGCGCCGGGTGTACAGGCAAGCATTAATGCATTGGTGGAAGCGGGGGAGTACCCGGCTTCATTATGGGCTTAGTTTACTTACTTCGAAAACATATTTCACGCAAAGGCGCAAAGGAGCAAAGAGTTGATAAGCAAATCGATTCTCATCCTTTGCGCCTTTGCCACTTTGCGTGAAACCTTTTGCTTTCCCGAAAAGAAAATATTAGTATTTTCAATCCAGCCAAAACCACCCGCATGTCGCACCAACCCCACGATATATTTGAGAACCGTAACCAGTTCCAGTTAGAAAGAATGATCCTTTTCAGTGATGCGGTATTTGCGATAGCCATTACGTTGCTGATCATCGAGATCAAAATACCGGAGATCCATGAACATGAGACGCTTTTACAGGCTTTGGACAATTCCGGAACCCTCAACAGTATCATCAGCCTTGTCGTCAGCTTTGCCATCATCGGGCAATTCTGGACAAATCACCACCGGCTATTTGGTTATGTGACTAATTATGACGGGGGACTGTTATGGGTTAACCTGCACATGCTTTTTTGGGTGATCCTGATGCCCTTCAGTACAGCACTGAGTACGCATTACGGTAGAAGCCCTGCTGTATGGGGATTGTATTGTTTCAATATGTTTATGATCGGGATCAGTATTTATTTTTTATGGCGATACATAACCAACCCCAAACGAAAACTTTCCTGGATCGCCAACGATCCCGTTATCAGTAAAATGGCGAGGGCAAGGAGTTTTGCTATTTCCTGCATTTTCCTCTTAGGAACTTTATTAGTTATAGTTTTTCCGGACTCGGAAAATATATTTTGGGCTGCTCACTTTATATTTTTCTTGATCTTCCCGGCGATCGTCATCATCAAACGTAAGTACCAACCTAAAAAAATAACCCCGCTTAAAAAGCAGGGTTAGTATCAAACAAAAATCAACTGTAATACTTATTGGTTGTTGTATGCCTTCACAGAGAAAACACAGTCTTCTACTTTAGCAATCTGTTGTTTTCTATCCACTCCTTTCAATGAAGAGCGGGTAGGTATTTTTATCTTTTTGAAAGTGGTATCATCCTGCTCCTGCAGGTCCTCTACCATGCGATAGATATTCTTTGATTTGATTGCGAAGGCAACGCCTTGCGCCTGGGCCTGTCGTGTACTTAAGATCCCGATCACTTCTCCACTATTATTAAATACGGGTGCTCCTGAGTTACCGGGGTTGGCACTGATCTGTATTTGATAAGAGAGAGAATCGCTGTTAAAGCCGGTTCTTGCACTCAGATAACCTTCTCCATATACAATATCATTACGCGGGTAACCTAAGGTAAAAATAGATTCACCCAAGTCGGTACTTCCTTTACGTATACTGTAAGGCAGGCTTTTCAACGGAACATAATCTGCATCGTTGATCTTAAGGATAGCGAGATCCTTTTCTTTATCAATGTCAATGATGGCTGCTGTAAACTCCTGTCCCTTGCTGTTTATTACTACTGCGCCGGATCCTTTTAAAACGTGTGCATTGGTAACAATATATCCTTTGGTATCGATCAGGAATCCTGAACCACCGCTGATGAATGTTATATTCTTAGGTGTTTTGTTGTTTCGGTCACTTTCTTTCAGGAACCCAAGTGTACCTTTTACCACACTCATATCCGAACTCAGTTGCTGTAACTGGCTATTGCCCACAGGCGCAAAATAAACCATCAATCCGCTGATCACGATAGCGATCACGCCACCTGCAGAAGCTGCGATAGCGGTAACTTTTTTGTATTTGTTCCAGAGCTGTATAACCTTTCCTTTGGTAGTGAGTTCACCACCTTCGTTCACTTCACCACGCTCTAATAATTTGGCATGTGTTGCCTGTAAGCTGAGTTTCAGGTTGCGGTGAACTGAATAGATATCCATTTGATGAAGGAACATGCTGTGTTCAACCACCATCTGGTCTATCTCAGGGGTATTTTTGCGGAGCGTTTCAAAATAGCTACGTTCAGCGGCATCCATGTCGCCGTTGAGGTATCTTTCGATCGCTTCTAATAATAAAATATCGTCCATGGTATCAGTCTCCTATATTATATTGAGAGAAGAATAATTTCTTCAGCCTCATTAAACATTTGTATTTCTGGTTCTTGGCATTATCGGCGTTGGTGTAGCCAAATTCGGCGGCCAATTCCTGCATGCCCATCTTCTTCAGGTAATATCCTTCCAGTAAACTCTTGCACGGTTCTCCCAAGCTGTTCATCGCACGGTCCATAATAGCAAACTCGGCGTTCCTTTTCTCATGAATCTCAAGATCTTCTTCAACGGGAACGGTTTCTTCCAGGCTATCTACCTGGTTCGAATACCTGCCCATTTGCTGTAACCTTTTCAGCCACAAACGCCTGCAGATGGAATAAACATAGGTTTTGATCTGGCTGGTCAATACAAATGAGTCGCTTTGGGCCTTCTCATACAGCGCGATCATCGCCTCCTGGAATATATCCCTTGCATCGTCGTAAGAGCCATTATTGTGCAGAATAAAAGCCTGTACCATCGTGAAATTGTCCTTGTAAATGGTCTCGATGGCCTTTGAATCATTCAGAGCCAGTCCTTTCAGTAATGCTTGTTCGGTAGTATCGGCTTTCACTATCTGTGCTTTTAATACGCGGAAGGGAGTAAAAGTAACCCAAAATAGGCCTAAAATTATTTTTTAAAAAATACCTGGCAGGTAGGGTTACCTTTTAACACCTGCGGGTATTAAGTTTAAATTCACTCACAAACAAAACAAACAAAAAATGAAAAAGCTGTTATTCGTATTAGCTCTTGGCGCTTTTGCTGCCTGCAATTCTGGTGAAAACAAAACAACTGCTGCTGACTCTGCAAGAGTTGCTGACAGTCTGAAAGCTGCTGCTTCTGCTGATTCTGCAAAAGCTGCTGCAATGGATACAACTAAGAAAGACACTACTAAGCCTAAAATGTAATTTTAGGGAAGCTGGGTGAACAGGAATAGATGAGACTTCGCTTGCCGGTCAGAACAGCTTATTCAAACTTTTTTCATATGGCAAGCAATCGTTAGATGCTCCTCCGTTTCCACGGAGGAGTTTTTTTATTCCCTCCCCTGAAGGGGAGGGAAAGGGTGGGGGGTGAACGAACGTTAGTTTAAAATATAATCGAAATAAAGTTTTGCATAGAATCAATACTTATATTTGACCTGTTATGAAAACAACCATCGCAAATACTTTCTATTTTTTCTTTTATTACTTCTTTGAAAAAAGAAGCCGGGTAGTATTTGCCAAAGCATAAAAAGCGAAAACAAATTAAGATACGATCCCGGCCCAAAAGGCCGGGATTTTTTGTACTACCACCCCCTTCCAGGGGCCAGGTGTAAAGGATAAAAAAAACGAAATGAGTACTGCTACAAATAAACACAGCAAGCTTACCAACTCCCCCTCTGCGCCGGCGCCGAAGCTATTGCGCAGGAGCCAGGGGGCGGCGGGTATTTGCATCCAGGGATACGAAGGCAGTTTCCACCAGGTAGCGGCCCGTTATTTCTTTGGCAAACAGGTAGAAGTGATACCCTGTGCCACTTTTCGCGATTTGATCAGGATCTCGTCTGATAAAAAGCAATCTGCAGGTGGCATCATGGCAATAGAGAATTCCATTGCGGGTAGTATTCTTCCGAATTACAATCTGCTTCAGAAAAGCAATCTGAAAGTGATAGGTGAAGTGTATTTATCCATCAGTCAGAACCTGATGGTGAATAAAGGCGTAAAGCTGGGCGATATCAAAGAAGTGCATAGTCACCCGATGGCCATTTTACAATGCCTGGATTACCTGGAAAAGAATGAATGGAAATTAGTGGAAACAGAAGACACTGCATTAAGTGCCAAACATATTCACCAGCATCACAACAAACATGCGGCGGCTATTGCGAGTAAGCTTGCGGCTGAATTGTATGATATGGATGTGATTGCACCGGATATTCAAACCATGAAAAATAATATTACCCGTTTTCTCGTTTTGCAGAGGGAAAAAGAAACGGAGGAAATTGTGAACGCTGATAAAGCATCTCTTTATTTTCAAACCAATCACTCGAAAGGGATACTGGCCAAAGTACTTACCAATATTGCAGCAGGTGGAATTAATTTAAGCAAGCTGCAAAGCATGCCTATACCCGGAAGCACTTTCAAATACGGGTTTTATGCAGATATGGAATTTGACAACCGGAAACAATTGGATGATGTAATGGAATCGCTGGCATCACTCACCAATAATGTAAAAATGTTTGGCATTTATAAAAAAGGAAAAGTTGTAAAAGGATAAGTTATGAATGTAACGACTTCGAAAAGACTGGAAGGTATTGGTGAATACTATTTCTCGCAGAAACTAAGAGAGATAGATGAACTGAATAAACAGGGCAAGAACATTATCAACCTGGGTATCGGTAGTCCCGATCTTCCGCCGCACCCGGATGTGGTAAAAGTTTTGCAGGAAGAAGCTGCAAAACCCAATACGCATGCCTACCAGAATTATAAAGGTTCTCCCATTTTGAGAAAAGCCATTGCAGAGTGGTATGCAAAATGGTATGGTGTTGCGCTAAATGCAGATACAGAAATATTACCGTTGATCGGAAGTAAAGAAGGCATCATGCACATCTGCATGACTTACCTGAATGATGGTGATGAAGCATTGATACCCAATCCTGGTTATCCAACTTACAGCAGTGCTGTAAAATTAGCAGGTGGTAAAGCCGTTTCGTATGAACTGAAAGAAGCAAACAACTGGGCGCCTGATTTTGATGCGTTGGAAAAAGCAGACCTCAGTAAAGTAAAATTATTATGGGTCAATTACCCGCATATGCCTACCGGGCAATTGGCAACGCAAGCGTTGTTTGAAAAGATCGTTGCATTTGGAAAGAAACATAACATACTCATCTGTCATGATAACCCTTACAGTTTTATCCTGAATGAAACACCCATGAGTTTGTTAAGTGTAGAAGGTGCGAAAGATGTTGTAATAGAATTGAATTCATTAAGCAAGAGCCAGAACATGGCCGGCTGGAGAGTAGGGATGCTTAGTGGTGCGAAAGAAAGGATTGATGAGATCATCCGTTTCAAAAGTAATATGGACAGCGGCATGTTCCTCCCTGTACAACTCGCTGCGGCAAAGGCCTTGGGACTTGGTAAAGAATGGTACGATGAAATCAATGCCATTTATGCAAAAAGAAGGGAAAAAGTATTTGAGTTGCTTACCTTACTCAATTGTGCGTTTTCAAAAACACAGGTGGGTTTATTTGTATGGGCTAAAATTCCATCGAAATATAAAACAGGGTATGAATTGAGTGATGAAGTGTTATACAACTCAAATGTATTCATAACGCCGGGCGGGATTTTTGGAAGTGCAGGGGATGGGTACGTTAGAGTGAGTTTGTGTGGGAGTATCGAGAGATTTGAAGAAGCGATCAGGAGAATTAATAATTAGTAGTTAATAGTTAATAATTAAAATTCATAATTATTTAATTACTCATACTAGTATGACACTTTTCTTCAATTATTAATTACTAACTATTAATTATTAATTAAAATGACAGTAACAATCATAGGTATCGGCTTGATAGGCGGCTCCATGGCGATCACACTAAAGGAGAAGGGTTTTGCAGATAAGGTGATTGGTGTAGATGCCAGCAAGGCACACTGTGATAAAGCATTGGCCCTGGGACTCGTGGATGAGATCATGGATCTGCGTGATGCAGTATTGTCATCAGATCTTATCATATTGGCCACACCGATCAACGTAGCGGAGTCATTGTTACCGGAGATCATGAAACTGGTTGACAAACAGGTGGTGATGGATGTAGGTTCCACCAAAAAGATCATTTGCGGGTCAGCTTCTCTGAATGCCAACCGCGGAAGATTTGTGGCAACACACCCGATGTGGGGTACAGAATATAGCGGTCCCGAAGCAGCGGTGAAAGGTGCATTTGAAGGAAAAGCTACCGTAATCTGCAGTAAGGAAGATAGTGATGACGATGCGGTTGCACTGGTTGAAAAAGTATATGGGTTATTAGGCATGCACCTTGTATACATGAATGCCGACGATCATGATGTACATGTGGCCTATGTGAGTCATATTTCACATATCACTTCTTTTGCATTGGCCAATACGGTATTGGAAAAAGAAAAGGAAGGCGATGCCATTTTTGAACTGGCGAGTGGTGGTTTTGAAAGTACCGTGAGACTGGCCAAAAGTAACCCGGCCATGTGGGTGCCCATCTTTATGCAGAATAAAGAGAATGTGTTGGATGTACTTAATGAGCACATTGCACAGTTACGCAAGTTCAAAGCCTGTTTGGAAAAGGAGAATTACGTGTATTTACAGGAGTTGATTGAGAGTGCGAATGGGATAAAACGAATCTTGAAATAATTAGCGAATTACCGGATTGCCGATTAGCGAATTCCTTTAGGCAAACAATCCGATAATACGTAATCCGCCAATTCGCTAATAAAGATGAATAAAGGGCAGAACGTTGAAGTGTGCGACGCAACGAAAGTTGAAATCCTTGCTACCGCTGGGTTTCAAACAAAAAACAGGCAAAGAGGCATATAAAAAGTACCTTTGCGCAAATTTTTTAATACATGACGACATTTGAAGCGTTGGGAATTGATGCTAGATTGATTCAGGCAACGGACGAGTTGGGGTATGTGAACCCAACCGCAATACAGGAACAGGCAATACCCATATTGCTTAGCGGCACCAAGGACTTTATTGGCCTGGCGCAAACGGGAACAGGAAAGACAGCGGCTTTTGGCCTGCCTTTACTGCATATTATTGATGCGGCAGCCAAACATCCGCAGGCACTGGTGGTTTGTCCAACCAGGGAACTGTGTTTACAGATCGTAAAAGAAATAGAGCTCTTTAAAAAATACATGACCGGAGTTTCGGTGGTTGCTGTGTATGGTGGGGCTTCAATCGGTTTACAGATACGTGACCTGAAAAGGGGCGTACAGATCGTAGTGGCTACACCGGGACGTTTGATCGATCTTATCGAAAGAAAAGCGATCAACCTGGAGCAAATTAAGTATGTGGTACTTGATGAAGCAGATGAAATGCTGAACATGGGTTTCCAGGATGATATCGAATTCATCCTGAAGAATACACCAGCGCGTGAAAGTACCTGGTTATTCAGTGCAACCATGCCACCTGAAATTCGCAAGGTGAGCAAGAAGTACATGAAAGATCCAAAAGAAGTAACAGTTGGTAAAGTGAACACGGCTAACAAAAGCATCGATCACCAATACTATGTTACTACGGCACAGCATCGTTACGAAACATTGAAACGTATCATCGATTTTAACCCGGGTATCTATGGTATCATTTTTACCCGTACCAAATTAGATGCACAGGAAATTTCTGAGCGTTTAACCAGGGAAGGTTATGATATTGATGCTTTGCATGGAGATCTTACGCAACAACAGCGTGACCGTGTAATGGGACAGTTTCGTGATAAGAGCCTGCAGTTATTGATTGCAACCGATGTGGCAGCGCGTGGTATTGATGTGGTGGGTATCACACACGTGATCAACTATGAGTTACCTGATGATGTTGAAATTTATACGCACAGAAGTGGCCGTACCGGTCGCGCAGGTAACCAGGGAATTTGTATCTCGATCGTGCATGCGAAAGAGATGTATAAATTCAAACAGATCGAGCGCATCAACAACTCACAGTTTCATAAACTGGATATACCGAGTGGTAAAGATGTTTGCAGAAAACAGTTCTTCGCATTCATGGATAAATTATTGTCGGCTGATATCAGTCACGGTGATTATGAAACCTATGTTCCCATGTTAGCAGAAAAATTTGCTGATGTAAGCAAGGAAGATGTGTTGAAAAGAGTTGCTGCCATGGAGTTTGACCGTTTCCTTAAATACTATGAGAATTCAGAAGACCTGAATTTGAGAGAACGTACTAAGAGAGATGTAAACGACAGAAGTGAGCCAAGAAGAAGAGATGACAGAAATGACAGAAGCGAAGGTCGTGGAGATAGCCGTAAAGAATATACCCGCGGTGGTGGAGGCGGAGGTCAAACACGTTTGTTTGTAAACCTCGGTACCAAAGACGGTTTCTTCAAAGCAAGTTTCTTACAATTCATTCTTGATATGAGCGATCTGAAGAAAGATGTGTTGGGCAGGATTGATATGAAGGACATGAACAGCTGGATAGAAATAGAAAAAGGCGCCGCACAACAAATGATCCGTTCACTCGATGGCAAAAGCTATAAAGGAAGAAGGATCCGGATGAATGATGCGGATAGTGGTGGACCGGCAGGGTTTGTGAAGAAGCCGCGTAGGGGTGAAGGGTAGAAGGATTTTGGATTTTGAAATTGGGAAATTTTGGAATTGGAGGGAACTCCGCTCCGAAAGAAATTTCCCAATTTCCCAATTCCAAAATTTCAAAATAACAGTGGTTACAAAACGAGTAAATCAATATCATGGAGCAAGCAATCGAGCAAACAACATCAGTAGTAGACTTGCTGAAAAAGCGTCCGCTGATTATTTCCGGTCCGTGCAGTGCTGAGACCGAGGAACAGGTTATGCAAACGGCAGTCCGTTTGGCCGCAACAGGTAAAGTAGATATCCTGCGTGCAGGGATCTGGAAACCACGTACACGCCCCGGAAGTTTTGAAGGGATCGGTACGAAAGGTTTGCCATGGTTACAGTCAGCAAGAAAAGCATCGGGTCTCCCGGTTGCAGTTGAAGTAGCTACCGGCAAACAGGTGGAAGATGCTTTGCATTTTGGTGTGGATGTTTTATGGATCGGCGCGCGTACAACCGTAAACCCATTCAGTGTACAGGATGTGGCAGATGCTCTGCGTGGTGTGGATGTTCCTGTGTTGATCAAGAACCCTATCAACCCGGATCTTGAATTATGGATCGGTGCGATGGAGCGTGTGCAGAAAGCAGGCATCAAACACGTTGGTTTGATACATCGTGGATTCAGCTCTTATGGAAATACAGAATACCGCAATGCACCGATGTGGCACTTAGCCATTGAAATGAAACGCCGTTATCCTGAATTATTAATGATCAATGATCCTTCACATATCTGCGGAAGAAGGGATATCTTATTGGATGTGGCGCAGACCGCAATCGATCTTGATTTTGATGGCCTGATCATTGAGAGCCATATTGATCCTGATAATGCATGGAGCGATGCGAAACAACAGGTCACTCCAGAGAAATTAGGAGAGATGATCGGCAGCATCCGCTGGAGAAATGAGGATATCGCTTCAGCAGAATACCATGCAGCGCTTGAAAAATTGCGTCAGCAGATCAATAACCTGGATGATGAATTGATGCAGATCCTGAGCCAGCGTATGAAAGTGGCTGAAAGTATCGGTAACTATAAGAAAGAGAATAATATCACCATCCTGCAAACCAACCGCTGGAACGCAATCCTCGAAAGAGCTTTTGCCAAAGGAGAGAAATTGGGATTGAGCAAAGAATTTGTTACCAAGTATTTTGATGCGGTGCATATGGAAAGTATCAATCACCAGAACAAGATCATGAACTCCTAATTAGCGAATTTTCGGATTAACGGATTGGCGAATTGCTTTAATCCGTTAATCCGCCAATCCGCCAATCCGCTAATTGATGAAGAAAAGAAGTTTCACATTCTCCACAACTACTGTTAATTATTTCTTCGAGGCAGATTTTTCTTATATCGAAAAATTAGTACCGAAAGAAAATGCTGTGATCATTACAGACGAGAATGTATTCGCCAAACACAAAAAGAAATTCAAAGGCTGGAACACCATCGTATTAAAACCCGGTGAAGAATATAAGATCCAGCAAACCGTTGATGTTGTCATAGACCAGTTGCTTGCATTTGGTGCCGACAGGAAAACAACTTTGATTGGTGTAGGTGGGGGAGTCATAACAGATATCACCGGTTATGTTGCCGGCATCTATATGCGTGGTATCCGTTTTGGATTCGTACCCACTTCTTTACTGGCCATGGTAGATGCGTCTATCGGTGGAAAGAATGGAATTGATGTGGGTGTATACAAGAACATGGTTGGATTGATCAGGCAACCCGCCTTCTTATTATTCGATACTTCTTTTTTGAAGACATTACCGAAAAGCGAGTGGCAGAATGGTTTTGCTGAGATCATTAAACATGCCTGTATCAAAGATGCGGCGATGTTTAAGTTATTACAGAAACACAAACTGTCCGATTTTCAAAAGGATAATAAACTGGCGGCATCACTGATCGAACGGAATGTGTTGATCAAAACCAAAGTGGTAGTAGGCGATGAGTTTGAACAGGGAGAAAGAAAACTACTCAACTACGGGCATACACTGGGACATGCCATAGAGAACATGTATGAATTAAGTCATGGCCAGGCGATCAGTATCGGAATGACCTACGCCGCTATCATGTCGCAACACCTGAAACATTTTAAAGGGGCAGAAGAAGTGGTGAGCCTCCTGGAAAGATATGGCCTGCCAACTTTCGCGGAGTTCGATACAAAAAAAGCATTCAAGATCCTGATGATGGATAAGAAGAAGGATAATGTAAGTATCAATTATATTCTTCTTGAAAAAATAGGAAAAGGAGTGATACAACCTTTGCTGTTTGTTCAGTTGCAGGAGATCTTTAAGCAATTCTGATTTGCGGATTACGGATTAACGGATTGACGAATTCCTCCAATCCGTTAATTCGCTAATCCGTAATCCGCCAATCCAATAATTAGTTATTACGATGATCGTAAGAATACAATCCTCACAACTTTCCGGAACCATACATGCTGCAGCAAGCAAGAGCAGTATGCAGAGAGCCTGTGCCGCAGCATTATTAACTGTTGGCCAAACCACATTGAGCAATCCAGGAAAAAGTAATGATGATCTTGCTGCAATTGATGTAATACAGAAACTCGGAGCAACCATAGAAACGGATGCAAATGGTAACCTGGTCATAACATCAAAAGGGATCCATCCAAAAAACAATGAAGTAAATTGCGGGGAAAGTGGTTTAGGTATCCGCATGTTCACTCCCATAACAGCTTTAAGCGATCAACCGGTCACCTTAACCGGAACAGGAAGCCTGTTAACCAGGCCAATGGATTTCTTTGATGAAATATTACCCAAACTCGGCGTAAAAGTTCAATCACAAAACGGGAAACTACCCTTACATATAAAAGGACCCTTGCAGCCTGCCAATATTGAAGTTGATGGCTCACTAAGTTCTCAATTTCTCACCGGTTTATTAATGGCTTACGGCGCGGCCGGTGCGAACGATGTAACCATCACTGTAAAAGATTTAAAAAGCAAACCCTACATTGATCTCACTTTACAAGTAATGAAACACTTCGGATGGGAAGTCGAAAATAATAATCATGAACAATTTACGTTCAGCAGCCCAACTACAAACTACAAACCTCAAACCACAAACTATACTGTCGAAGGCGATTGGAGCGGCGCCGCATTCCTCCTTGTTGCAGGTGCCATTGCAGGTCCGATTATCGTAAAAGGTCTTGATGTTTTTTCAACCCAGGCCGATAAAGCGGTATTGCAGGCTTTGATGGATTGCGGTTGCCAACTGTCTATTCAACCCGATCAGATTGAAATAGGACCACTGCCTTCGTTGAAAGCATTTCATTTTGATGCGAATGATTGCCCCGACCTGTTCCCTCCACTTGTTGCATTAGCTGCCTATTGTGAGGGAACCACTGTAATAGAAGGCGTAAATCGTTTGGCCCATAAAGAAAGTAACCGCGGGCTCACATTGCAGGAAGAGTTTGCTAAATTGGGCATTGAAATCAATTTGCAGGATAACCTGATGCTGATCAAAGGTGGAACAGGAGTGAAAGGAGCGGCTACTCATTCAAGACATGATCACAGGATCGCGATGGCTTGTGCGGTAGCTGGTTTAAAAGCCAATGGCGAAGTGGTGATAGAAGAAGCAGAAGCTATAAATAAATCATACCCGGATTTTTATGATCATCTTAAAAAACTGGGAGCAACTATACAATAACATTTTTGAGGTTTGGTTCCTGTTATTGGAATTCAAAATTCAAAATTCAAAATTTAAAACACCTTGAACAGTTTCGGTCGCATATTCCGTATCAACATCTTTGGCGAATCGCATGGGGAATGCGTTGGGGTAACGATTGATGGTTGTCCTGCCGGGCTGCCCTTAAGCGCTGCAGATTTTGCAGAAGATATAGAGCGCAGAAAAGGCGGAGTGCAAAAAGGAACCACCCCACGTAAGGAAGATGATATCCCTCTTTTCAAAACGGGTTTATTCAATGGTCACACAACCGGTGCGCCACTAACCATACTTTTCGAAAACAAAAATACCCGTAGCGGCGATTACGAGAAACAGCGTGCTGTGCCAAGACCGGGACATGCAGATTTTACGGCCCATGCCAAATATGGCGGGTTCGAAGATTTTAGGGGTGGCGGTCATTTTAGTGGAAGGCTGACCGTTTGCCTTGTGGCAGTTGGAGTGATCGCGAAGAAATTATTGAACGGAGTAGAGATCAAATCAACCATACTGGAAATTGGCGGAGAAACAGATCTTGAAAAGGGCCTTGATAAAGCCATCGAAGCAAAAGATAGTATTGGCGGAATAGTAGAATGCCGGGTAAATGGTTTGCCCGTTGGTTTGGGAGAACATTTCTTTGATTCAGTTGAATCATTGCTTGCACATGCCGTATTTGCAATTCCCGCAGTAAAAGGGGTGGAGTTCGGTGCCGGTTTTGCCGCCGCAAAGATGTTTGGCGTTGAGCATAATGATGCAATTGAAAATGCGACCGGTAAAACAAGAACCAATCATGCCGGGGGTATTGTAGGAGGGATCACCAATGGAAATGAACTGGTGTACCGGATTGTGATTAAACCCACCTCTTCCACCCCCAAAGAACAAACCACCTGGAACCGTGAGACGAATGAAGTCGAACCTTTCTCAGTTAAGGGGCGGCACGACTTATGTATCGCATTAAGGGTACCGGTAATATTGGAAGCGGTCACTGCCATGGTACTGGCCGACCTGATGTTGCTGAACCAAAAAATAAAACCGGTACTCGGTCGGGACGCGTAAGTGACCTGAACGATAAGTACATTTGCAAACCCGTTCAGGCCGCGTAAGCGTCCCGACCGGCTAAAACGATTGCGCACTTAACCCATATAAGAAAAATGGAATCAGATTACATATACCATGTCACACCCCGCAAACAATGGGAGGAAGCCCAGCAACTGGGGCATTACGATTCAGAAACATTGGCCACTGAAGGCTTTATCCATTGCAGTACCGAACCGCAGGTAGCCGGTGTATTAGAAAGGTATTTTAAAGGCAAGACGGACCTGGTTAAACTCAGGATCGAGAAAAGCAGGGTAGAACGCCCGCTTGTTTTTGAACTGGCCGGTTCTATCAACGAGGTTTTTCCGCATATCCATGGCGCCCTTAATCTTGACGCAGTAGTGGAAGTAACCGATTTATAAGCCATGCATCAATTCATCGTTAACGCTTCTATACAAATCGTTCCTATTGTACAGGACAGGCATCCGTATGAATGGGTGGATGAGGCGATTGCTGTTATCCAGAAGTCCGGCGTCAAATACGAAGTAGGCCCTTTTGCAACAGTTGTGGAAGGTACTTATGAAGAAGTGATGGCCGTGATCAATGCCATTAATGAATACCTCTACGCTCATCATTGCAATGAATGGATCACCAACGCCCAGATCCAGATCAGGAGCAAAGGCGATATAACCGGCGATGAAAAAGTAGAAAAATTCAAATGATCATAACTCTTGGAAAGTTTCAAACTTTCCAAGAGTTAGTTCGTTATTGCTCTAATAAATCTATCATAAGCCCTTTCCCCCCAATAAGTATAACCCGCTTTTCGCTGATAAGATGTGCCACTAACGACTGTATGAATAAACCCATTCCTGGCTACCTGCTCAGTATGATATATTTTCCCCTGATCATTGATTTTCAGATAAATATCAATCCTACCTGATAAAGCACTATAATGTACCAGGCTGGTATCAGCTTCGTTTTTGAACTTAAAATGCTCTCCTAATTTCCTTTGCATCCATTTGGTACGATACCAGGTTCCGCCTGTGGGACTAACCAATGGCTTCCCATTATAGATCACAACGCTATCGTTATAAGCCAGTACATTCAGGTGATGTTTGGATGATTTGAGCCATTTTACCAGTTTGCCTGTATGGAGCGAGTCCTCGTATCCATAGTCGCTATCGATAAAGCCTATCCGGGTGATATTCTCCGGGATCTCATTAACTGCGTCCAGGTAGCCGAAGATAAAGCTGCCACCCCCGCTATGGCTGTTCAGCATTACTTCCGGCTGCCAGGCGGCAAACATGCCGGTGATTGAATCCACGATCCGCTTGATCTCCCCCGGACCATTAGACTGCGCCCTTTTCCAGGCTGGCCAGCTTTTTAGTTCGTTCGCCATGTAGACCACGATCACGTTCCTGTCTGTCATTAGGCTTCGCAGGTAGAGTGTTTGGGCCGCAATATGCTGGATATCATAGTGCCAATCGTCTCCCTCGCTCAAACGCTTGCCTTTTGTCCATTCAATACTATTGCCATTGGGTAGTGCGAAGAAGATAAGTAAGGTCTTCTTCCTGGTGCTGATATTGGTAAGCGTATCGGGAAGGCTAATCTCTATAATTGTTTTATTAACCGGGTTATTGATGCGCATCGTTCTCTCCCCGTAAAATAAGGGGTCGTCACCCTGCGAGTAAGCCGGACTGACAAAACAGAATAAACCGGCCAGTAGGTAAGCAGTAAAAGCGTGTTTTAAGTAAGACATGTATTTATTCGGGCAGTTTATAAGTTTATATAAAATGACATAATATATTTATAATCAATTTAATAAATCGATATAATTAATATTTTTTATTAAATGATAAAAACAAGTTTGGCATGGTGTTTGGCAATGCTGCGCGGTTTTGTTTTTGTAAAATAAAGAATGAAAACCTGCTTATATCCATAAGGTTTAACTATTTTACCTTAGTGAGAAAAGGGCGGGTTGGTGCTTCAAATTACATATTCATGATGAAAAAGATCCTCTGCCTGGTTATATTTCTTTCACCCGTTTTGCTGGCAACCGCGCAGCGGAAAGTCGCTATTACGAAACCCAGGCCGGTTATTGAGGCGAATGCTGATACTGCAAAAGCGGTCGATCCATTACAACCAGATACTGTTATAGTGACCGGCAAGCCTGTTTTGGGTAATGCTACGGTCTATGATCTAGACTATGATGGCTCAAAAACAGCTTCCGGCGAAACCTTCTCTAATATCAGACTCACTGCAGCCAGCAATGATTTCAAGTTGAACTCCTTTGTATTGATCACCAATACAAAGAACAGGCAAAACGTAATGGTGAGGATCAATGATCGGCTCTCTCCAAAACAAAAGAGGAACGGGGTCCTGATCAATATTAGTCACGAAGCGGGTCAGAAATTGGGAATAAAGAAAGAAAAATCAATTAAAGTAAAAGTTGAATTGATTGAAATAAATAATGAAGGATCTGATAGTTCTGAAAATATTAATAAAAATATTTTTAAAGATGGAAATGAGAAGACCGACTCTTTGTCCCCTAATACTTTTGTATCGGTAGGAAAGGCGGTTAACGGGATTGCCAGCTTTTACAGCTATAACCTGGATGGTACCATCACCGCTACAGGTGAACGATATCGCAATGCTTTGCTCACAGCAGCCAGCAATAATTTCAAACTTAACACATGGGTGTTGGTTACCAACCTGAGAAATAAGAAATCAGTCATTGTGCGTATCAACGACCGCATGCACCCACGTATGAAGAAAAAGGGAAGAGTGGTTGACCTCAGCCGTGAAGCTGCCCGCTTACTTGAGTTTATGGATAATGGATTAACCAAGGTAAAAGTGCAGCCAATCAAATTTGTCTTCTCACCAAAAGTGAAGGAAGAACTGGACAGTCTGCACCAGGCCGACTCACTTAAGATAATAACAGATTCAACCCGGATCACAACAGATTCAACAAAGGCTGATTCTGTAAAAACGGATGATAACTTCATGACCGGTATCGCCAGTTTTTATAGTTCCAGTCTTGATGGCACCCTAACCGCAACAGGCGAACGGTACCGCAATAACAAAATGAGCGCAGCGAGCAATGATTTTAATTTGAATACATGGGTAAGAGTAACCAATCTTTCAAACAGCAGAACAGTGATCTTGCGTATCAATGACAGGATGCATCCACGGATGCAAAAAAAAGGCAGGGTACTTGATCTTAGCAGAATAGCCGCAAAAAAGCTCAATTTTATCAAAAGTGGCCTGACAAAAGTAAAAGTAGAGATCGTTGAGAAAGGAACTCTGAACTAATTGGGTATAATCTTAATTTTTAAAAGTCAGATTCTGCCTGTATTTTTGTCTCACTACAACTAAAACTTGCATTATGAAGAAAATTCTGTTTTTCCTGGTAGCTATAAGTTTGTCTACAGGGCTATTCGCACAAACGATGCCCAGCTATAAGAAAAGACCAACTTTAGGTATCAATTTCTTTTTGAAGGACATGGTTACCGCCAACCTGATCGAACACTCATCTATCTCTCAGGTGCTGAGCAATCATAAATGGGCCAAGATTAACGATATGTCGCCAGGACTGTCTTTCACTTATTATGAAGGATTAACAGAACGTATCGATTTCATGGGCAATCTCGGTGGCTCATTTGTGAAATATCCTTTTTCATATTTTTCAGGTATTAAACCTCCGAGTGATCAGAAGTTTTTACTTGAATTATCTGCCAGTCTTAATTTTAAATTGCTGACAGACAAATACGCAGTGGTTCCCTATCTGTCATTAGGCCTTGGTGCTTCTATGTATGGCGGAACTTACTACGCAGCTTATTTCCCTACAGGATTAGGTCTTCAGATAGCCCTCGGCGAGGAAACTTACCTGAATACACTGTTTGGGTACAATGCGAAGATTTCAAATCTATCTACCGGTCACCTGAATTATTCAATCGGTATTGCTTCTCCTTTAAAAGATAAGAAAGCCACACCGCTAGTCGTTGCTCCTCCTCCGCCAATGCCTGAACCAGTTGTTGAAAAAGACACTGACGGCGATGGTATCCTTGATAAAAATGATAAATGTCCTACAGTAGCAGGTACCGCTAAATATGAAGGCTGTCCTGTTCCTGATACAGATGGTGATGGTATCAATGATGAGAATGATAAGTGTATTACCGTTAAAGGTCTTGCTAAATACAATGGCTGTCCTATTCCCGACAGGGATCGTGATGGTATCAATGATGACGAAGATAAATGTCCTGATGTTGCCGGCGTTGCCCGTTACCAGGGTTGTCCTGTTCCTGACAGGGACAAAGACGGCATCAACGACGAAGAAGATAAATGTCCAGATGTTCCGGGTGTAAGGGAAAATAATGGTTGTCCGCTTGTAAAAGAAGAGATCGTTAAGAAAGTAAACACCAGCGCGAAGAATATTTTCTTCCAGTCAAACAGCGCCAAATTATTACCAAAATCATTCAAGGCTTTGAATGATGTGGCAGGTATCATGAAAGAAGATGCAGCATTAAAACTGGATATTGAAGGACATACAGACAGCACCGGTGGTGATAAGATCAATGTTCCTTTAAGTAAAGCGCGTGCGAAATCTGTATACGATTACATCGTTTCCCAGGGAATTGATGCATCAAGATTGGCTTCTGAAGGATATGCTTCTTCACAGCCGATCGCTCCAAACAAAACCGTTGCCGGCCGCGCCCTTAACCGTCGCGTGGTAATGAAACCTAAGTACTATTAATAGAACTGGATTAGTAATAACCAAGGGCCATCCTGCTGCAAGCAGGATGGCCTTTTTGTTTTATCTCTTTATCTCCTGTCCTTCTCTTATTGAAATTCTTCCATCAACGGTTATCTGGCATCTTTAACCCCGGGTATTTCAATAAGAGGGTAAGAGAAAAAGAGAGAAAGAGGAAGATGGTCTCAAAAAGGAAGCATACTAAATGATATTGACCTCTCTTTCGAGCATGATCTGAAATTTGTTGGAAACGCTTTCAATGATGGATGCTGACAATTCAAATATCTCATCGCCTGTTGCATTTCCATAATTCACCAATACCAAAGCCTGTTTGTCATAACAACCCGCATCACCTTTGCGGTAACCTTTCCAGCCGCATTGTTCTATCAGCCAGCCGGCAGCTACTTTGGTTAAGCCCTCACCTGCATGATAGCCGGGTATGGCAGGAAAGGAATGTTTCAATTCTTCAAATTGTATTGATGGAATCACAGGGTTCTTAAAAAAACTTCCTGCATTACCAATCACAGCCGGATCAGGAAGTTTACTGCTCCTGATATTGATCACTGCCTGTGAAATGGTTTGAATAGATAGATCCCTGGCACCCATTTTTGTCAACTCTTGTTCTATCGCACCGTATTGTGTATGGAAGACAGGTTGTTTCTTAAGCCTGAACACCACATTCAATATCACGTATTGGCCTCTGTATTTTTTCTTAAATACACTTTCCCGGTAGCCAAATTCACAGTCCTGTAAATTGAATTTTTGAATGTGCCCGTCATGCAAATGCCAGGCTTCCAGTTCATGAAACACATCTTTTATCTCAACCCCATATGCACCGATGTTCTGCATGGGTGATGCGCCTACATTGCCTGGTATCAAACTGAGATTTTCAACGCCGGCATAATTGTGTTCAATACAATGCATCACGAAACTGTGCCAGTTTTCGCCTGCATTCGCTTTTACATAATAATGATCGTTGTCTTCACTCACCAATTCGATTCCCTTTAATTCATTCTTTAACAGGAATCCATCAAAATTTTTGGTAAATAAAATATTACTGCCGCCACCGAGAATGAGTAAAGGTGTTTTTTGAAAAGAGATATCAGTGGCCAATTCTGCCAACTCATCAATGGACGTAAAGGCAGAAAAAAAATTTGCTCTAACATCAATGCCAAAGCTGTTAAAATTTTTAAGCGATATGTTCTCAAGTATCTTCATGCTTGTCTCTGTTGAACTTTATTTTTTCACGCAAAGGCGCAAAGAAAAACCTTAGCGCCTTTGCTCCTTGGCGCCTTTGCGTGAAAAAAAACATCAATTTTATAGCAGTGCGAATCCCGTTCCTATACCGGATCCACGTCCGGCAAAATCATCACACTCCTGTAACGTTTATTGGATTGAATAATGACAGTTTGTTGTTGTATCTCTCTTTTGCAAAGATTGATCCTGTTGGCATCCTTTGGTAGTTTAATGAGGATTTCCCAAAGATATTGATTACGCACCCTGTCAACAACCGGTTGTGCCGGGCCATTACATTCGGCGCCAAAATCTTTTTTTAATCCCTGCATCATAATATTGGCCGCTTCTTCTGCCAGGTGTTTTTCCTTGTGCTTAAAAGTAACCTGTATCAATCGCGTGAAAGGAGGGTAGTCAAATTGTTTCCTGTTCGCAATCTCGAAATGGAATAGTTTACTATAATCATGCTCGGTCACAAATTGTAATACGGGATGTACGGGATTGCTCACCTGTATCAATACGGTTCCTTTTCCATCTTTTCTGCCGGCTCTTCCACTTACCTGTTCCATTAACTGAAAAGCGCGTTCGTTTACCCGGAAGTCTGTAAAATTCAAAATTCCATCTGCATCAATAATACCTACTAAGTTTACATGTTCAAAGTCCAACCCCTTTACCACCATTTGTGTACCCACTAAAATATCGATCCTTTGTTGTTCGAATAATTTGATGAGTGCATCATGGTCATTCTTTCCTTTTACACTGTCATAATCCATCCGCGAGATCTTTGCATGCGGAAATGTTTCTGCCACCAGTTCCTCAATTTTTTCGGTGCCAAAATTCTTTTGATTGAAATTATGACTGCCGCATGCCGCACAGGTATTGATCACGGGATAGGAAGTGCCGCAGTAATGGCAGGTCAGTGCATTCTTTGCTTTATGATAAGTTAGTGTTACATCGCAATGCTGGCACTGCGGGATCCATCCGCAGGTATTACAGATCAGGTAAGGAGAGTAGCCCCTTCTGTTCTGAAACAGGATCACCTGTTTTTTCTGCTGTAAGGATGTTTCGATCGCGTTGATCAATACCGGTGTTAGCGCGATCTTTCCTTTTTCTTTTGTGGGTATTTTTTTGATATCGATCACAGAGATCTGTGGCAATTCTACTTTGCCATATCTTTCTTCCAGTTTTACCAATGAGTATTTACCCTGTTCACAATTATAATAGCTTTCTATGGAGGGAGTGGCACTTCCCAATAATACATTGGCATTGCTTAATGAAGCATAATAGATCGCCGCATCCCTTGCATGGTAACGTGGTGCGGGTTCCTGTTGTTTATAGGAGGCATCATGTTCTTCATCAGCTATGATCAACCCAAGATCCCGGAAGGGTAAGAATAATGAGGAACGCGCACCGAGTACTACTTTGGTTTCTCCGCTTTTTATTTTGTTCCAGATCTCCACCCGTTCATTGGAATTGAATTTGGAATGATAGATCGCGATATGTCCGCCAAAATGTTTCTGCAGTCTTCGTATGATCTGCGAAGTAAGCGCGATCTCGGGCAGCATATATAATACCTGTTTTCCCTGCAGGATATATTCTTCTATCAATTTTGTATATACTTCGGTTTTACCACTCGCCGTAACGCCATGTATTAAACAAACGGATCTTTCTCTAAATCCTTTCTTCACTTCTGCCAATGCTGTCTCCTGCGCTTCGGATAAAATAAAATCGATCTGTATGTCTTTTGGAAGAGAGCGTATCCTGTCGGTGGCTCTTTTTTCCACCAGTAAAATTCCTTTATCGGATAAACCTTTTAACTGCGCCGCAGTTGCATTTGATTTTTTTAATAGTTGTGGCTGCGTTACTTCTCCTTCTGTTTTTAGCAGGTGCAGATAGGAGAGCAGCAGTTCCATTTGTTTGGGCGCTTTGCTCCAGTTGTTCAAAAGGTCGGCCAGTTTATCTTCATTGTGATAAACAGGGTTCAATGAAATATAGCTTTCAGTTTTGGCTTTGTATTTTTCTTTTAGTTCTTCCCAAACATGGCAAACACCTTTCTCAATCAGTTTCTTGATCACCGGGTATGCATTGGATGAATCGAGTAACTGTTGTACCTCACTCAGCCTGAGTTCTTTTTTCATTTCCAATGCTTCGGCAACTACATATTCAGCATCGGAAAGGTCTGTGAAGTCATAACTTCTCTCTTCGTTCCAGATCAAAATACTTTCGCTGGATAATTTGAGATTGGCGGGAATGGCAGCCTGCATCACTTCTCCCTCACTACACATATAATATTGCGCGATCCACTCCCACAACTGTAATTGCCTGGTATGAACCAGGGGTTCGGTATCCAGCACATTCAGGATGTCTTTGGGTTGAAATGCTTCAGGTTTCTGAACGATCTTTTTTACAATACCCGCATATCTTTTATTCTTTCCCAGCACCACTTCTACGCGCACGCCCGGTTGTACGGCTTCCTGCATAGACACAGGTACGGCCCATGTGTAATTTTTAGGTAAGGCGAGAGGTATGATGACTTCAACAAACAAGTGGGAAAGAATTTGGTCAAAAATACGGGAAGATCGTCCATAGTCCATGGTCAATAGTCCATAGCAGTCTCAAACAGTAAACGAACAATGGTCTATGGTCCATGGACTATGGACTAGATGGGTAGTTTCGATATCTTCTGAGGCCGCTATCCATAATCGCATACACTTTTTGCTTAAGCGATTGAATATCTTTCATAGTAAGTCCCTCAGCCGGAACTTCCTCTAAATAAACAACGCGGTTAATACCTGGTGTTAATTCAAATAATCCCCGGTAATGCAGCCTGTCCAGTGTATCAACCAATAATAAAGGTTTGATGGGCGTTTGTGTTTCGATGGCTATGCGGAAAGCGCCATCATAAAAATCTTTTAAGGGTTTGCCTGTTTCATTAAAAGTTCCTTCGGGGAAGATGAAAATGGAGATATGATGTTTCAAAGCAGATTTTAATGCGCGTACACTTCTTGATCTGGTATCTGAATCGCGCCTGTCAACCAATATCACAGCAGCCCGATAGATCCATCCGAATACAGGCACTTTCACCATTTCATATTTGCCCAGGATCCGTACCGGTTGATGCGCGATCATCACAATAGGAGGGATATCCATATAAGAAATATGGTTACATACAAAAATGTATTGCCTGCTGCGGTCGTGTGGGTGTTCGTAAATCTCTTTGTGCCTGATACCGGTTAGGAAATACCATACGAGTCCCCAGCCGCGGCATATCTGGTAAATGATATTTCCCCCTTTGATCTTTCCGAATAGTAAGGAGAGCATGATAAAAGGAAAAACGAGAAGCATGATCAGGATGAAAAGCAGCAAGGCATACAAACAATATATCCATTGCAGGAGGCGTAAGATCCATTTCATGCACCGAATGTAATTAGTAATTAATAATTAGTAGTTAGTAATTACGTAGAAGGGCTAGGATGGTATACCGGATACTTTCTATTGCGTATTGATGCGTTTAAAAAATGAAACAGGCACCCCAAAGGGATGCCTGTTCACTTCTTATGCTTGCATTATTCTTCTAAAATTTGTAAACCGCTGCCAGTATGAAAGATGCGGTGCTTTTGGTTGCAACCCCGGAACTCTTTGTGAACGCGGCACCGGTAGCATTATCCAACCTCAATTCAGGAATAAGGGTCAGGCCATCCAGTTTAACATTGCCGGAAAGTGTAAGGGCAAACACTTTATTAAGAGACCCCAATACCGGTGCTATTTTCCTGTCATCAAAATAATCGGCTCTCAATGTCATGCCAAATGTTTTTGCAGGATCATAATTTAAATAAAGCGCATGTGCCTTCCAGCTTGAACTGGTAGTACCCACTTTGGTGGTTTGTACAGTACCATCGTAAGCAATATTGAATTGATCGCTCAATACACCCGTTACCACCAAATCAAATTGAGTTAATCCGCCACCACCCTGGAAATTCAACCAGGCTTTGAGTTTATCATTTGAACTTCCTGTACTGAATTGCGCCAGGAACATTTTTACAGAATTCGGGGCACTTACATAATCTGTTGGATTGGCAACACCCAACATTAAAGCGCTTTTACCGCCAAGTGAGATATCAGCTTTCAGACCGGTATGCGAAAATGGTCCATAAGAGAAACCATAAGACATACTGTAGTTCCTGTTTGCATAAGCATCCAGTAATTCATAACCGATATGCGTGGCCCATTTACCAAAAGTGAATTTTACTTTATCCGATGGGGCATAACTTACATAGGCCTGTTTTACAGAGGCCAAAGTGGTACCCACTTCATTATATGAAAACTCTTGCGCCCTTTTGCCAAAACCAAGATCCATGGTAGCAGACACTTTTCCAATGGTATGATCTACCTTGATAGAAGCCATGCCAAGCTCGAAAGAATTCTTCGAATTGGTAAAACTGGTCAGGTTATTCATTCCTGCCGGGGGATCGTTAAAATTATAACGATAGTAGGCATCAAGCGAACCGGTAAAGGTGGTTGTAGACTTTTTAGCCGGATCTGCCTGCGCAATTACGGATTGAACAGCCAAAAATCCGATAGATGCTGCGAAAATTTTCTTTAACATTGCAATGGGTTTTATGATTAACAAATAGGTACAGCCTTTAAACCTGGTCAGAGGTTTATTCAAATGGCTGTACCTTATTTTTTTTGGGATCCGTGTAAGTGATAAGTAATAAGTTGTAAGTATAACCGCGATTGGATCTACTTACTACTTACTACTTAAAACTTATTACTCACTTAGCAGGTTTGCAAACCCGGTCAGGGGTTTGAATCGTTACGCAAACACTGCTACTTCAAAAATTATGTAGTCAACGGAGTTCTTCCGTATTTCTCATTGTGCTGTGTCGCATCCAATCCCAATTCTTCCTCTTCTGTACTTACCCTCAATGGCAGGATGAAATTGATGAATTTGAATATAATGAAAGACACTGCGAAGCTATAACCCACAACAATCAGTAATGCTTTTACCTGTGTGAAAAAGAATGCGGTTCCGCCATACAATAAACCGTCTGCACCCGCGCTGTTAACGGATTTGGTAGCGAAGATACCGGTCATTAAAATTCCGACCATTCCACCAATACCGTGGCAAGGGAACACGTCTAATGTATCATCAAGCGTAGATTTGCTTTTATAATAAGAAGCAAGATTTGAAACGATCGCTGCAAACGCACCAATGAATATACTTTGCGGAATGGCTACAAAACCTGCTGCTGGCGTGATGGCCACAAGACCTACAACCGCACCGATACAGAAACCGATAACTGATGGTTTTTTACCACGAACCACATCAAAGAACATCCAGGAAAGTCCCGCTGCACCTGCTGCTGTATTGGTAGTGGCAAAAGCAGAAACAGATAAGGCGTTGGCTGCTCCTGCAGAACCTGCATTAAAACCAAACCAGCCAAACCAGAGAAGACCTGTACCGATCAAAACATACGGAACGTTGGCAGGTGGAACTTCCAGGTGCTGCATATGTGATTGTCTGCGTTTCAATACCAATGCACCGGCCAATGCGGCACAACCGGCAGAGATATGTACCACGGTACCACCGGCGAAATCCAATACGCCCATTTTGAACAGGAAACCTTCGGGGTGCCAGGTCCAGTGTGCAATAGGGGCATATACCAGTAAACTAAATAAGGCTATGAAAAGAATGTATGCTGTAAACTTGATACGCTCAGCAACAGCACCTACGACCAATCCCGGTGTAATGATCGCAAACATCAGCTGGAACAAAGCGAAGAGGGTTAAGGGAACAGTTGGCATCAGGCTCCATGGAGCGCCTGAGCTAACACCTTTAAAGAAAAAATGTGTAAAAGGGTTGCCAATAAACCCGCCGATCGTTGGGCCGAAACAAAGGCTATAACCCACGAGCACCCATAAAACGCTCACCACACCAGCTGCGATCAGGCTTTTGATCATGGTAGAAATAACGTTTTTCCTGTGAACCATGCCGCCATAGAAAAAAGCGAGACCAGGTGTCATTAAAAAGACAAGGGCCGTTGCCACGATAAGCCAGGCGATATCCGCTGAACTATATTTTCCGCCATCATCAAAATTGGGTAGGGAGGGAACAAAGATTGCCGCGATGGCTACTGCTGCCAATACCAGAAATGGCGCCAGTTGTTTAAATGTCAGTTTTTGCATGCTTCAGGTTTTATTAATATTAAAAATTAAACTACTATTATATTAATAATCTAAAATACAATTAAAAAACTAAAAGATTGAATAAAATATTAACATTTTATATTTTAGTATATATATTTTAAACTTTTGGCAAATTCATTGATGAAACATACAGGCGTTAGTATATCCTATACAATAAAAAAGCCCGCTTCTTTTGCAGGAAGCGGGCTTTTTATTGTATATAATAAAATCACATGTTTAATAAATAGCTCCTATCCTTACATTCCAGTACAGAAATTCCCATCAGGTATTCATCCACTTTCCTCGCACATTCCCTTCCTTCGCTGATGGCCCACACCACCAGTGACTGCCCACGACGCATATCGCCGGCGGTAAAAATCTTAGGGATATTGGTTTGATAAGACTGCTCAGTTGCCTTTACATTCCCCCTTTCATCCAGCTCAACATCCAGTTGCTTGATGAGTCCTTCGTGCTGCGGATGTACAAAACCCATGGCCAGAAGCGCCAGTTCGCAGGGGATCTCTCTCTCGCTGCCCGTTACTTCTTCAAATTTAGCCGGACCGCCTGTTTCTGGTGTTTTCCATTGCAGGTCCACTACTTTTAAAGCTTTCAGGTGGCCATTGGCATCACCTATAAAAGCTTTGGTGGCGATGGCCCAATGCCTATGCGCTCCTTCTTCATGTGAAGAGGTTGTTTTTAATACCATCGGATAAGTTGGCCATGGCATTAAAGTAGTTCTGCTTTCCGGAGGTTTGGGCATCAGCTCAAACTGTGTAACAGATACGGCGCCTTGCCTGTTGGATGTTCCAACGCAATCACTTCCTGTATCGCCACCACCGATCACCACTACATTTTTTGCAGTGGCAAAAATATCTTCGCCATCAACGGCTATCTCGCTTACTCTTTTATTCTGTTGTTTCAGGAAGTCCATCGCAAAATACACGCCTTTCAATTCCCTTCCCGGTATATCAAGGTTACGCGGAATCGTAGAACCTCCAGCCAATACTACTACCTGGCATTCTCTCAGAAGATCATTGATGCTTGTATTCACCCCAACATTGGCATTGCATTTAAATACCACACCTTCTTCTTCCATCAACGCGATCCTGCGGTCAATGATCCATTTTTCGAGTTTGAAATCAGGGATGCCATATCGTAACAAACCTCCGGGTGCATCATCTCTTTCGTAAACAGTTACCAGGTGACCCGCATAATTTAATTGGGCAGCCACAGCAAGTCCTGCCGGACCGGAACCCACTACCGCTATTTTTTTACCTGTGCGTACATTGGGTCTGCGTGGTTTTACAAAACCTTTATCAAATGCGATCTCGATAATATGCTTTTCAATTTCCTCGATCGTTACCGGTGGTTGATTGATGCCCAATACACAGGCACTCTCGCAGGGTGCGGGACAGATCCTGCCCGTGAACTCGGGAAAATTATTGGTGGCGCTTAATATTTCGTAGGCTTCTTCCCAGCTTTTACGATAAACAGCATCATTGAATTCAGGAATGATATTTCCCAGCGGGCAACCACTATGACAAAATGGTACCCCGCAATTCATACAACGTGCAGATTGCTGGTTGAGTTTTTCTTCCGGTAATCTTTCTACAAATTCATTATAGTCATTGATGCGCTCTTTCGCCGCACGTTTTGCAGGAAGTTCCCTTGTGAATTCTATAAAGCCTGTTGGTTTACCCATCTTCTTGTTCTTTTGAATGTTGAATTTTAAATGTTGAATGAAGGGCACATTTAAAATTTAACATTCAACATTTAAAATAATTATTTGCTTTTTACTTTTGCTTTTTGACTTGATTCTATCAACACCTTCTTATAATCTCTCGGAAATACTTTGATAAAATTCTTCAGCTGGTTATCAAAATCATCCAATACAAATTTGGCAACACTGCTTGCTGTATAGGCGTAGTGTTTTGCGATCATATCATTCAGTAATTGTGCATCTGCATTGTCAAGCGGGTCAAGATCAACCATTTCTTTATTGCAGAGCTGGTCAAATTCGCCGTTCACATCATATACATAAGCGATACCTCCGCTCATGCCTGCTGCAAAATTCCTACCGGTGCTGCCGAGTATGACTGCTGTTCCTCCCGTCATGTATTCGCATCCATGATCACCAACGCCTTCCACCACCACATTGGCGCCGGAATTTCTCACAGCAAATCTTTCACCTGCTTTTCCTCTTATATAGGATTCGCCTGATGTGGCGCCGTAAAAAGCAACATTGCCAATGATGATATTTTCTTCAGGAACGAATGATGCCTGTTTCGATGGATACACGATCAATTTGGCCCCACTCAACCCTTTGCCGAAATAATCATTCGCATCGCCTTCGAGCTCAAGGGTTACACCTTTTGTATTGAAGGCGCCGAAGCTTTGTCCTGCTGTTCCGGTAAAAGTAAAATGGATCGTATCCTCGGGAAGACCTTCGGCTTTGTAAATTTTAGTGATCTCGTTCGATAAAATAGTTCCTGCTGTACGGTCTGTATTCTTTATCGGGAAAGAAGCAGCCACACGTTGTTTTTTATCCAATGCAGGTTGTGCTGATTGTAATAATTTCCAATCCAGTACTTCTGCGATACCATGATCCTGTGATTCTGTGTTATAAAGATCTGTATCATCAGATGGTTCTTTATATAATACAGCTGAAAGATCAAGCGTATTGTATTTCCAATGGGTGATGTCATCCCGCATTTCCAAAGAATCTACCTGGCCAACCATTTCGTTGATGGTTCTGAAACCAAGTTCGGCCATGATCTCTCTCAACTCCTCTGTAATAAAGCGGAAGAAGTTTACTACATGATCAGGGTCACCGGTAAAACGTTTGCGCAATTCGGGATCCTGGGTGGCAACACCAACAGGACAGGTATTCATATGACACTTACGCATCATGATACATCCTTCCACAATTAATGCGGCGGTAGCAACACCCCATTCTTCAGCCCCCAATAATGCCGCGATCGCAATATCACGGCCGGTTTTCATTTGTCCATCAGCCTGTACTACTACACGACTCCGTAATTTATTTTTTACCAGGGTCTGGTGCGTTTCTGCAAGGCCCAGTTCCCATGGTAAGCCCGCATGTTTAATAGAACTGATCGGGGAGGCGCCGGTACCACCATCATGACCTGATATCAGCACCACATCCGCTTTCGCTTTTGCAACACCTGCAGCTATGGTTCCCACACCTGCTTTGGAAACCAGTTTTACATTGATACGTGCTGCACGGTTTGCATTTTTCAGATCGAAGATCAATTGTGCCAGATCTTCAATAGAATAAATATCGTGGTGGGGTGGTGGTGAGATCAAGCCAACACCTGGTGTGGCATGTCTTGTTTTACCGATCCAGTCATCCACTTTATGACCGGGTAATTGTCCGCCTTCACCCGGCTTGGCACCCTGCGCCATTTTGATCTGCAACTCATCTGCTTCCGTTAAATAAAAACTGGTTACACCAAAACGTGCGGATGCAACCTGTTTGATGGCAGAACGCATTGAATCACCATTCGGCAATCTTTCATAGCGGATGGAATCTTCACCACCTTCACCTGTATTGCTTTTGCCGCCTAAGCGATTCATTGCAATGGCAAGCGTGGTATGTGCTTCCCAGGAAATAGAACCAAACGACATCGCACCTGTTGCAAAACGTTTGTAAATATTTTCAGCCGCTTCTACTTCATCAATCGAAATGGAAGGACGGTTGCGTTTGAAACGGAACTGGCTGCGTAAAGTGCAGGCTTTGTCTGCCTGGTCGTTCACAACTTTTGAATATTTTTTGAAAGTTGCATAGTCATTCGTTTTAGTTGAATGCTGCAGCAAATGGATCGTTTGTGGATTGAACAAATGAAACTCACCTTTGCGTTTCCATTGATAAATTCCGCCTACAGGTAAACGATCAACCGGGATATCTTTCTTGCTGAATGCAAAGAAATGTTTCGCTAAAATTTCTTTCGCAATTTCATCCAGGCCCATTCCCTGTATACGTGAAGTGGCGCCGGTAAAATATTGATCAACCACCGTTCTGTTTAAACCAATGATCTCAAAGATCTGCGCGCCCTGGTAAGATTGTAAAGTAGAGATTCCCATTTTAGAGAATACTTTTAACAATCCCTCATTCACCGCTTTTACATAATTCTTTTTGAGATGATCCGCATCAAGTTCCGTTTGCAGTTTATCACCCAATTTCATATCACGTATGGAAGACAATGCGAGGTATGGATTGATGGCAGTTGCACCAAAACCTAACAAACATGCGAAATGATGCACTTCCCAAACATCCCCTGCTTCTACAATAATACCAACCTGTCCACGATATCCTTTACGGATCAAATGGTGATGCACTGCTGCTGTAGCGAGTAAAGAAGGAATAGGCGCGTGGTCAGAATCGATCGCACGGTCCGTTAAAATGATCACTTCAAATCCATCTTCCACAGCATCAACTGCGTAACGGCATAAACGATCCAGTCCTGCTTTTAAAGAACCGGGTTTACCATCTGCACGGAAATAAGTCTGTAAAGTTTTTGCCTGGAAAATTCCTGTATCGATACTCCGGATCTTTTCCAGTTCATGATTATTTAAGACAGGATGTTTGAGTGCCACACTATGACAGGCCAATGGATCTTCTACCAATAAATTACCATTGCTTCCTGCAAAAGTTGCGAGCGACATCACCATTCTTTCACGAATAGGATCAATAGGTGGATTGGTAACCTGTGCAAATAATTGTTTGAAATAACTGCTGAGGTGTTGCGGTTGTTCACTAAGTATCGCCAATGGAACATCCGTACCCATTGAGCCGATCGGTTCTTTTCCATCAATGGCCATCGGTGCAATGATGGTATCAAGGTCTTCTGTTGAATAACCGAATACTTTCTGGTATTTAAAAACCTGGTCGTGTTCAAGATGTGTAAACATCACGCGTGGCTCAGGTAATTCCTCCAAACGGATCTTATATTTATTCAGCCATTCTGAATAAGGTTTTTGTGAGCAGATGGATTGTTTCAGGTCCTCATCGCTGATGATCTTTCCCTGTTCCATATCTACCACGAACATTTTACCCGGCTGTAATCTTCCTTTTTCTTTGATCAGTGAAGGGTCAATAGGTAACACACCTGTTTCAGATGCCATGATCACACGGTCATCATGTGTTACTGCATAACGCGAGGGACGCAAACCATTTCTGTCAAGCGTAGCGCCAATGATCTTTCCATCTGTAAATGAAATAGAAGCCGGGCCATCCCAGGGTTCCATCATACAGGCATGGTATTCGTAAAACGCTTTTTTCACAGGATCCATCTGGTCGTTGCCGTCCCATGCCTCCGGTATCAGCATCATCATTACATGCGGTAATGATCTCCCTGTTAAAGTAAGCAGTTCGATCATGTTATCAAGACAGGCAGAATCGGATTGGCCAGCTGTAACGATCGGTAATAACATCTCCATTTCTTCTTTTGAAAAATAGGGAGAAGTAAAACCTTTTTCGCTCGTACGCAACCAGTTCAGGTTTCCCTGTAATGTATTGATCTCGCCGTTGTGTGCGATGTAGCGGAAAGGTTGTGCCAGTTTCCAGGACGGAAAAGTATTGGTAGCAAAACGTGAATGCACCAGGCCGAATGCAGACACCACTCTTTTATCACTCAGGTCAGGAAAATAATTCCGTACCTGTAAACTCGTTAGCTGTCCTTTATAGATAAGTGTTTTATAAGAAAGTGATGCGATATAAAAACCGATCTCATCTTTCTTAACTGTGTTTGTAATCGTATGGCTTGCATAGTTGCGGAGGACGAATAGTTTTCTTTCAAATTCATCGGGGTTGGTGATATGATCAGGACAAGCCACGAACACATGTTCCATACAAGGTTCAACTGATAAGGCTGTAGGGCCGATGTCTTCCTTGTTAACAGGAACCTTCCGGTAGGAGAGAATTTCCAGTCCCAATTTTTCAGCAGCACGGTTAAATATATCGCGGCATTCTTCACGCAGGCGAATTTCTTTCGGAAAAAAAACAACACCTACACCATACTTACCATATGCAGGTAAATGAACACCCAGTTTTAAACATTCATCAAAAAAGAATTCATGGGGAACCTGTAGCATAATGCCAGCTCCATCACCGGTATTCACTTCGCAACCACAGGCGCCGCGATGCTCCATATTTTCCAATACGGTGAGCGCATCTGCAATGTGCTGGTGTGATTTATTGCCTTTAATATTTGCCACGAAACCTATACCACAGGCATCATGTTCAAAGGAAGGATCATACAGTCCCTCGCTATGTTTTGAAACACGCATGTACAATCGAATTTAAATCAGGAGATAAAAATGGCAGGCAATCGCGTTGTGAATTTACGAAAAAATCCTGATCCGATAAAATACAATATCAATAAATTATGCCGATATGTTGATAACCATCAATCAAATAGCTATTTTGTTAGATATTTTCAATCGACTAATACTAACGATTGTTATTATATATAGTATGCTTTCCAGGTAGATGCGAGTGTTAGCGAAGGTGTGTTTCCTTTTTCAAATAAACCAAAAACAGTGCTGCCACTGCCGGTCATGGAGGCATATACAGCGCCTTTATGATATAACTCCTGTTTGATGACGGTTATTTCAGGATGTTTTTGACTGACCGTTCTTTCAAAATCATTTACCAATAATTCTTTCCATTGCTGAACAGGCAACGCGATAATATCAGCTATGGCACGGGCCGGTTTGCCGGGTTTTATTTGCGAGAAGGCAGACGCCGTTGATACATGGATACCGGGATTGATGATGGCAAACTGATACTGTGAAAGATCGAGTTTAATTTCTTTCATTAATTCACCGCGCCCCGTTGCCAAACAGGGTTTGTTCAAAATAAAGAAGGGGCAATCACTTCCGAGTTGTAAAGCGTAATGAATGAGTTGTTCCCTGGATAGAGCAAGATTGTATAGCTGATTGATCAAAATCAAAGTGAAAGCTCCATCCGAACTTCCCCCACCCAAACCGGCACCCATTGGAATTGATTTGTGTAAATGGAGTTGAACAGAACCTAGTTCCGGGAAATCTTTTTGTAAGAGATGGTATGCTTTCACGCATAAATTATCATCCGTATTGCCTGCAACCTCTAAACCTGAACTGGTAAACTGAACTCCATCCCGGGTATTCGTGACGACTCCCGACCTGATCCCTTCCAAAGCATCCTTCAGACCCACAGGATAAAAAACAGTCTCAATATCATGATAGCCATCAGCTCTTTTATGAATGATGTTGAGGCCGAGATTGATTTTGCAGTTAGGGAAGAGGATCATTTATTAATTAATAATTAGTAGTTAATAATTAATAATTAGTGAGTGCTGGCGATGTGTATCTACTTTCTAACATGATTGTCCTATTCGGAACCCAATTATTAACTATTAATTCTTAATTATTAATTACTTCCTCTTGTTGATCTCATCCCTTATTGAGATCGCGCGGATATAGTCTTCCTGCTCGAGTACTTTATTTAAAAGCTCCTGCAGTTCTTCGAGGTTCATGTTGCCAAGGCTTTCGCCACCGGTTTCTTCTATACCAACGGGTTCGCCTTTGGGTTTCTTCTCGCCGGTATCATCCATGAGAATGCCCGCATTTTCAAGAATATGTTCATAGGTATAGATAGGGCAGCCGAAACGAACCGCTAAAGCAAGGGCATCGCTGGTGCGGCTATCGATCTCTACGGTATCATTTTCTGTAAAGCAAACCAGTTTTGAGTAAAAGATCCCTTCCTGCAGGTCGCTGATGATGATCTCCTGCAGTTCTACGCCGAATGCATTCATAAAATTCTTCATCAGATCGTGGGTGAGCGGGCGGCTGGGTTGCATATGTTCCAGTGCCACGGCAATTGCCTGCGCTTCAAAACCACCGATCACGATCGGTAAACGGCGAAGTCCATTCATTTCGCCTAAAACCACAGCATACGAATGAGTTTGGGTGATGCTGTGAGAAAGGGCCACTATTTCCAGTTCGATCTTTTTCATGCTACGCGAAAATACTTGAAATTGATACACGAAAAACAGGGGCGGAAGGTAAATTCCGTGCTTTTCAATATTGATCTAATATCGAATATTGACCATAGTCCATGGACCATGGTCAATGTACTATGGTCAATATTCGATATTTTTGCAAAATGCATTATGTTTCTGCCGAAGGTTTGACGAAGAGTTATGGTATTAACCCGCTTTTTAAGAATATCTCGTTCCATATTAATGAAGGTGACAAGATCTCGCTGATCGCACGTAACGGAGTTGGTAAATCCACGCTGTTGCGCATACTGAACGGCGATGAGACGCTTGATGAGGGCAAACTGTTCATCCACAAAGATGTTACGGTGGCACTTTTTGAACAGGATCCGCATTTTGATGAGACCAAAACAGTGTTGGAAAACATATTCCACACCGATCACCCGGTGCTGAACGTGATCCGTGAGTATGAACTGGCCAGCGATAGCGAAGACGGGGAGGCACTCGTAGAACTCTTTGGTAAGATGGATGACCTGAATGCCTGGGAGTTTGAAGTAAAAGTAAAACAGATCCTTACCAAGCTGAATGTGCATCATCTTGAACAGCCCGTTAGCGACCTGAGTGGTGGACAACGCAAACGCGTGGCCCTTGCCAAAACACTGATCGATATCGGCTTCGATCACAAGCACACGCTGCTGATGATGGATGAGCCCACCAACCACCTCGATGTTGAAATGATCGAATGGCTGGAGAATTACCTTAACCAGGAAAATGTAACCCTCTTGCTGGTAACCCACGATCGTTATTTTCTCGATGCAGTAAGCGAAGAGATCTGGGAACTCGAAAGAGAGAACATGTATGTATACCGTGGCGATTATGAGAATTATGTAGAGAAAAAAGCGGCGAGAATTGAAAGCGAGCTCGCCAGTATCGATAAGGCAAAAAACGAATACCGCAAAGAACTCGAATGGATGCGCAAACAACCCAAGGCGCGTACCACCAAAAGCAAAAGCCGCCAGGATAATTTTTATGAAGTAGAAGCACGTGCCAAACAAAAAATAGAAGATGCACAGGTTCAGTTACAGGTGAAGATGAGCAGGCTGGGAGGAAAAGTGGTGGAGATGAAAAAAGTATACAAAAGCTATGGTGACCTGCCCATATTAAAAGGATTTGACTACACATTCAGCAAAGGCGAACGCATCGGCATCATTGGAAAGAATGGTGTGGGTAAATCTACCTTCCTCAATATGCTGCAGCAACTGGAACAGCCAGACAGCGGTAAGATCAATGTGGGCGATACGGTTATATTTGGTAATTTTTCGCAGCAGGGTTTAGTGATCAAGGAAAATATGCGGGTGATAGAATATGTAAAAACATTCGCCGAGAATTTTCCATTGGCCAATGGCGGCAGCCTGAGTGCAGCGCAGTTTCTCGAACTGTTCTTATTTACTCCTGATAAACAATACACTTATCTCAATTCATTAAGCGGGGGAGAGAAGAAGCGTTTACAATTACTTACCATCCTCTTCACCAATCCCAATTTTTTGATCCTTGATGAGCCAACGAATGATCTTGACCTCCCTACACTGGCTGTGCTTGAAAAATTCCTGGATGAATACCAGGGCTGCGTGATGATCGTAAGCCACGACAGGTATTTCATGGATAGATTGGTGGACCATTTATTTGTATTTGAAGGCGAAGGGGAAGTAAGGGATTTCCCCGGCAACTATACACAGTACCGCATCTGGCTTAAAGACAATGAGAAGAAAGAAAACAAATGGGAGATTTTCCAGGAAAGAAAAAGTAAAGGAGAATCAACTGAGTCGGCTGTCGGCAGTCGTGAATCGTCAAACGTGAGTGTGGCAACTGCTGTGAAAAAGAAAATGAGCTTTAAAGAAAAACGCGAGTTCGAAACCCTCGAAAAAGAAATGCCTCAATTAGAAGAAGAAAAGAAAACCATCACCGATAAAATGGGCACCGGCAATGTTTCTTTTGATGAACTACAAAAACTAAGCGAAAGAATTATCGTGATAGATCAGTTGTTAGGAGAGAAGGAATTGAGGTGGCTGGAGTTGAGTGAAATGAGCGTTTAATTAGTAATTAGTAATAAAGCCTAAAGCAGAAAGCCGCTCAATTTTGAGCGGCTTTCTGCTTTTCTTATTAGAACTGTATAACATCAAGCCAGCACGAATCCAATTACTAATTACTAATTACTAATTAAATAAAGCTGATCAACTCCACATCAAAGATCAAAGTACTATTCGGTCCTATCTGCGCACTCACCTGCCTGTCGCCATAGCCCAGATTCGCCGGGATAAAAAAGCGCCATTTACTTCCTGTTGGCATTAATTGCAAACCTTCGGTCCAGCCTTTGATCACCATGTTCAACGGAAATGATGCGGGCTTGCCTCTTTGTACAGAACTGTCGAATATGGTTCCATCTATTAATGTACCGTGGTAGTGGCAGGTCACTTCATTGTGTGCCAATGGCTTTTCGCCCGAACCTTCTGTTAAGATTTCATATTGTAAACCGCTGGGAAGTTCTGTAACACCCGGTCTTGTTTTATTATTAGCGAGGAAATCCTGTCCCGCCTGTAAATTGGCAGCTGCTTTCTCTGCTTTCATTTGTGCTAATTGATCTGCTACGCCCATATTTTTTTAGCAAATATAAGTAATGCAAACATAATTGTTCATGTTAAGGGCGCTCTGATACTAGGGGAAAATACTGCGGACAATGGTGGCATTGCCATTACCTACGATGCATTTAAAATGACAAAGCAGGGACAAGGTTCTGCCAAGATCGACGGTTTTACACCGGACCAACGTTTCTTTTTATCCATTGCGAGCATCTGGAGATACTTTACAATGTTTACAATTTAATTTACAATATTGATGCTGACAAGATCCTGTTATGGAAGTAGGTTGCAGTTCAAACTTTTTAAGCTATGACTTACAAACCCGCCACCTGCTTACTGATCCTTGTGACGCGCGTGTCCGCTGCTAATTCACGCAGCTACCACAAACCTGGCAACTCGACACTAAAAAAAGTAAAAGCGGGCGTGTATTGCATGCCCGCAACAGGATTATACGGGTTCACCGATTTTTAACCTTAATTAACCATAAATGCTTTTCTGTTAACATATGAATAGGGTACATTCATTGCACAAAACTAAAAATATAGTTATGAGAAAATTGCCCGCACTTATCTTTTTTATTCTACTCCATAACATTTCACAGGCACAGGTTGACAGCGCTTTTGCATCGGTGCGGTACACTTTCACACATATTGATGATACTACTCAACCGGAAAATCCTCGTAAAGAAAATATGATACTCTACTTGGGTAAACAACTGAGTCTGTATGTTAATTACGATAAAATGCTACGGATCGCCAATGGCGGAACAACTTCAGCGCAACCGGGGGCCGGTGGCGGACCTGTGGTAGTGTCTGGCGGCCGTTTAGGGGGACCACCACCGGCACCGTTATCGCCGTTGTTTGCGAAAGCAGGTAACTACTATAAAGATATCAACGCATCAAAAACTTTTTCCCTTGAAACCGCCGGAGCGAAAGTATTTTCTGTTGAAGATCAGGTACCCATTATCGGGTGGGACATCAGTTCCGATACAAAGGAACTGATGGGCGTAAAATGCCAGAAAGCGACAGGAAATTATAAAGGGCGCACGTACACCGCGTGGTTCAGCACACAATTGCCTTTCAGCAATGGCCCTTGGAAATTAGGTGGCTTACCCGGTTTGATACTCGAAGCCTATGATGCAAAAAAAGAAGTGATGTTCAAATTAGTGACCTATGAAAATTCCATCGATAAAAAAACGGCGATAGATATTCCGGCTGATGCTTTGAAAACAACACCGAAAGAAATGAAGCAATTCAAGGAAGCTGTGCAAAGAGACCGCGATGCAGCCATAGGTGCAAACGGTGGAGGAGCGTTGGGGCGTATCACGGCCATTACTGTCAATTTGGACGGAACGCCTGTTAAAATGAAAGTATTGAATAATCCGATTGAAAAGGAACAATAGTGTAATTGAATAAAATTGACCAGATAATTAAAATCTATATTATGAAAAGAACATTATTTCCAGCATTGTTTGTTTTGCTTTTCAGTATTTCAGTGAATGCACAAAAAGATGTTGCCTTTGCAACGGCGCGCTACACGCTAACACATATATCCGATACTACGCAACCTGAAAATCCGCTTGTGTATAAGAACGTGTTGTATCTCGGGAAAAGCCTGAGCGGCTATGGCAGCGACAGGTCGGCAAACAGTAATATAGGCAGCCTCCGTGCTCCGGTAGCTGTAGCAAATGTACAGGCAGGAAGTATACCGCCAGACATGTCTGCATTTAGCGCACTTGGTAATTATTATAAGGATATGAATACGTCTAAGATGATCAATATCGTTTTAGGCGGTTCACAAGTGTTTGCTTTAGAAGACAAAACACCCCTGATAGAATGGAACATTACCCAGGAAGCAAAAGAGATCATGGGATTACAATGCCAGAAAGCAGTGGGGGATTTTAAGGGCCGTACTTATGAAGCCTGGTTTAGCAGCCAGTTACCCTATAGTAATGGTCCATGGAAATTAGGTGGTTTGCCGGGTTTGATCATAGAAGCATCCGACACCAAAAAAGAAGTCATCTTTAAACTCACATCATTCGAAAATGCAGATGGCGCGCAACCTGCAATCGAAGTTCCAGCCTCAGCCGTTAAAACAACACCAAAAGAATATCAGGATTACCAGGATGCATTGAAAAGAGACCGTGATGCAGGGATAGGTAATAGCAGGATCTCTGTGGGTGGGAGTCTGGTAGTAACCGGCACATCAGCAAGAGCTGTTGGCGGTGATTCTACAAGAGCTGTTCGTTCTATGAAACCACGCCAATTCAATAACCCGATAGAAAAGGAAGTAAAAAAATAGAATAACTAATAAATTAGTTTTAAAACTAAATAAATAGTTATAACTTGGTTTCTAAACCAGAATTATGCAAAAAATGATTTTTCTTTTTTTTCTCGGCATAATGGGCAATAGATCATTGCTCGAAGCACAGGTTGCTGATACCGCATTTGCCGCTGCACGATATAGTTTCGTACATATATCCGATACAACGCAGCCGGATAACCCATTTAAGGAGAATACGATTCTCTATCTGGGAAAGAATATGAGCAACTATACCAATTACGACAGGATTGAACGTGCACAAAAAGCAAAAGCAAATGCGCAAAACAAAGGGCTGTCTGTTGATATTAAAGATATTGATCCGTCAAATATAAAAAGCATCTCAATTAATGATGGCGTAGCAACTGTTACCTCAAATAACGGGGCGGTGATCAGTTTTGTTCCAAACCCAGGTGCGGTGAATTCTTATTTTAAGGATCAGTCTGCTTTAAAACTTTCCTATATAGCTTCTGGCGGCGGAAAATTATTTTCTGTAGAAGAAAAAATACCGGCGATAGAATGGATTATTTCTCAGGAAACTAAAATAATACAAGGTATGCAATGCCAGAAAGCCGTGGGTGATTTCAAAGGAAGAACCTATGAAGCATGGTTCTGTAGCCAGCTGCCTTATAATAATGGACCGTGGAAATTGGGAGGGTTGCCCGGGTTAATTATTGAAGCATATGATACAAAAAAAGAAGTAATGTTCAATTTTACTTCTTTTGAAAATGCGGAAGGGGAACCTATTGCTATTGGAGTGCCTTCTGACGCAGTAAAAACAACGCCTAAAGAATTTAAACAATACCAGGATGCTATTACAAATGGACGGGCGGGTATAGCAGGCGGTGGTGGTGTTGTTGTCGCAGGATACGGTAGCAGGAATGGGGCTCCGGCACCCAAGCCCCGGAAAATGAATAATCCAATAGAAAAAGAAACGGTAAAATAAAATTTCGGTTTAGTATTTCTGAATGTATGGAAAGGACCTCTCAATAGCATCTCTGTGATAAACAAAACTATGAGGAAAAGCATCTTTATATTATTGATGAGTATTTTAACCGCTTTCTCCGTAAAAGCACAAGCGCCGGATACTGCGTTTGCTGCGGTAAAATATACTTTTCTATATGTGGCAGATACTTCACATCCCACAGTGGTAACAGAAGAACCGATGATTCTTTATATCGGGAAAAAAATGAGTGCTTACAGGAGCGTTAACCGGGTGTTGTACGATTCAGCTTTGAAAGCGTCAGCTAAAGCCAGCGAATTGCAATTTGAATCTGGCGGCCCCATAACTTTTAAACTAGTGGGTGTGCGGAAAGGTTCTTCGCAGGCATGTTTCAGAAATTTTGAAAAGGCAAAATTAGCAGATGTGCAAACCCTGATCAGAGATTATGTGATCGAAGAGGATATGCCTGTGATTAAATGGAATATTTTACCCGAAACAAAAAACATCAAAGAATTACGCTGCCAGAAAGCAACCACAACTTTCAGAGGAAGAAATTATATCGCATGGTTCTGCGACCAACTGCCTTTTGATAACGGGCCATGGAAATTGGGTGGATTGCCCGGACTGATCGTAGAAGCAGCAGACGACCAGAATGAAGTTGTTTTTAGGTTTGCAGGCTATGACGATATCAGCAATAAAAATATTCCCATTGAAATTCCAAGAGGAACGATCAATGCAACTATAAAAGAATTTCAGCGTCTGCGCGAAATGGCTGACAAGGATCCGCATGCACTGATGGAAAATAGTTCTGCATCTGGATCTCCAATGAAATTTACCAATTATCCGCCTGTCTCAATCATACAAAAGCCCAGCAAAAATCCCATTGAACGAACGCACAACTAACTTATGCAAATACATCGTATCAAACTATTACTCATTTTTGTTTTAGGAATAACTGCTAATTATATACACGCGCAGGTTGCTGTGAATGGAACAGTAACTGACAGCCTGGGAAAACCTGTTCAGTCGGTAAGCATCACACTCAAGAAATCAAATGGTATCGTATTGGCTTTTGCCATCACCAATAATGCGGGCACCTTTAAAATACAGTATAACGGTGCTTTTGTAAAAGATAGTTTGTTGGTTGAAGCGAATGCGATCAGTTTTAAAAAACAGTCGTTGCCTGTTAACAGCGCCACACAAACAACAAATTTTAAGTTGTCTGAATCAAGTACGAAGCTTCCGAACGTGACGGTGAAAGCGGCACCCTTAAAAAAAGAAGGAGATACATTGAATTATGATGTGGCATCCTTCAGCACCAAACAGGACAGGACGATTGGTGATGTGATCAAAAAATTACCGGGTGTGGAAGTGGGTGAGAATGGGCAGATCTCCTATGGCGGTAAGCCCATCAACCGTTTTTATATTGATGGTGATAACCTGCTGGATGGTAAGTATAATATTGCTACCCGCGGAATTCCGAACGATGTAGTATCGAAAGTACAGGTGCTGGAAAATCATCAGCCGATCAAGGCACTAAGCGATGTAAAAAGCGAATCCGCTGCAATGAATATTGTGTTAAAAGACAAAGCAAGATTAAAGATCATGGGTACCGGTGATGCTGCGGTTGGCACACCAAGTGTATACAATGTTTCAGCCAATGCTATGTTGTTTCAGAAAAAAGTGAAGTTCATCAACTATATCAAAATGAATAATATGGGTTCTGATATTAGTGAGGAAACCATTAATCATTTTGGCGGGGAGGATGCACAACCCGTAAATCTTGTGAGTGTGGGTGCAGGTAATCCCAACCTGTCTAAGAAAAGATACCTGTTCAATAATGCAGGGCTCGTTAATGCGAATGATTTGATTAACCTGAAAAATGAATATCAATTGCGTATCAATGCATTTTATTTATGGGACAGGCAGTTTCAGTCATCACAGTTCAAATCAACTTATTTTTTACCTAACGATACGATCCGCTATTCTGAAAAACAGGATACGCGTACGATCAGTAGTGCATTCAATACGCAGTTCACGCTTACCGCAAACAAAAAGAACTACTATCTGAATAATGTTACTGTACTGGAAAATAAACCAACTGATGTTTTGGCTGCTCTCCAGGCAACAACAAGCAATAACATCACACAGTATTTGAACGGAACGGTTACCAATGTGTCTAACAGGTTCGGTTTCGTTAAAAAGTCTACCAATGGGCAGATACTGTCATTTGGTTCTTCTTTCAGTGTCATTCACAATCCCGCAACATTCACAGTGGAACCTGGATTATATCCTGCACAGTTCAATAACAACGTTCCTTATGCGGGATTGATACAACAGGCAGCAGTACCCACATTTGTGACCGACAATAACATCAGCTTCAGCAAGATCTGGCCCACGTTTCAAATGCATAACAGGATCGGTGTGAATTACCAGGAACAACAATTGAATTCATTGCTTGAATCGAAACAAATGAGTGGAAGTAAAACAACGGTGGCAGATAGTTTTGTCAACCGTCTTAACTGGGCCAGGACACGTGCATATGCAGAAACAGAGTTTACCTATAATAAAGGGCTGGTTACCATCACGGGAACGGTGCCTTTTACTTATCAGGATACAAAATATACAGGGCGGCTGGTAAGTAACCATATGACCAACCCTTTGTTTACACCAAGAGTATCCTTCAGATTAGCGACCGGTAAAGAAGCATATATTTCTCTTGCGTATTCTTATGGTGATGTCTATGGAGGGATTAGCCAGGTATATGATAGTTATGTGATGAAAGGATATCGCAGTTTTTTCAGTAACGGTACTTTATTGAATGAGTCGAAAACGCATACATTGAACGGCGCGTATTCTTTCAAGAATACGTTAAAAATATTTTTCGTAACTGTCGCAGGATCGTATATGAAAAGTGAAAGTAATACCATTAACGATACGCGGTTAAGTTCTATACTGCAACAATCAACACTGATACCTTTTGTCAATATTTTCGAAGCATCCACTGTAAATATTAATGTGAGTAAATACATTTTTCCGTTGATGACCACGATCAGCGGCAGAGCCGGTTGGCAGAAAGCACTGGGTAACGGGCTGCAAAATGGCGATCTGCTGCAAACGCAAAGTGATTCCTATACTTATGTAGCAAGCCTCAACTCAAAACTGAGTTCATGGTTCAATATGAGTTATACGGGTACCTATACAACGTTTGGCAGCAAGCCGATTGGCAATGCACATACAAACAGGCCAGCTTCCCCCAAAGTTGAAAGATGGCAGCATGAGCTAAGTGCAAATTTTTCGATCAGTAATGATTTTTATTTCAGGGTGGGAGGCGATAATTATCGTTACCTGATTCCCGGTACACAGGAGAACAACTACACATTCGTAGATGCTGCATTTACTTGCAAGCTCAATAAGCTAAAAACAGATATCGAATTGTCGTTGACCAATCTTGCGAATATTGATACCTATGGCACGGCTTCCTTATCTTCCAACAGCATTGTAGAAAGCAGTTACCGCATCAGGCCAAGGATGGCGATGGTGAAGTTTTATTTTAGGTTTTAATAGTGATCCCGGGCCCGGGCCTATGGACTTGCATTCCTCATCTTTTCTCCATATTTTTCAGCATCAAAACGCTATATGGATACGATCTTCAATAATCATGCGGCTACAGAAATACTTACACGGTTAAACAATCTGCAACCGGATAGTAAAGCCTTCTGGGGTAAGATGAATGTGGCGCAGATGCTGGCGCATTTGCAGGCACCTATGGAAGTGGCGCTCGCTGACAAAAAGCTGAAAAGAACATTTATTGGTTTTTTGTTCGGTGGTATTGCTAAGAAAAAACTGCTGAACGAAAACCCGTTTGATAAGAATCTGCCTACGGATGCTTCTTTTGTAAGAAAAGGAGAACACGATTTTGCAGCAGAGAAAACAAAAACGATTAGTCTCTTGAACCGGCTCATTTCAGGAGGTGAAGCTGCACTAACGGAATTGCCCCATCCTTTCTTTGGTAAATTGACAGACCAAAATTGGGGCGTGTTGATATGGAAGCATTTTGATCACCACCTTCGCCAGTTCGGCGTATAAAAAAGAGCCGTGAAGCAATATCACGACTCTTTATAAAGTTTTTTTCAAAATTCAAAATTACTTCAGCGACGCAATATCAATCACAAACCGATACCTCACATCACCTTTAAGCATTCTTTCATACGCGCCATTGATGTCTTTGATATCGATCACTTCCACATCGGAAACAATATTGTTATCGGCACAGAAATCAAGCATTTCCTGTGTTTCCTTAATACCACCGATCAATGAACCGATAATGCTTCTTCTTTTCATGATCAAAGGAAAAGCATGTACCGGTGAAGGAGTTGGAGGAACACCCACCACGATCATGGTACCGTTGGTTCGCAATAAATTCAGGTAAGTTCCATAATCATGTTCGGCAGAAACGGTATTCAGGATAAAATCAAAATGATTTTCCAAACCTTTCATTGTGTCTTTATCAGTGATCAAAGCAAAATGATGTGCGCCTAATTTTTTGGCATCAGCTTCTTTGGAAGGGGAAGTACTTAACATGGTAACCTCCGCTCCAAATGCTGCAGCGAATTTTACAGCCATATGCCCCAATCCGCCCAAACCAAGTACGGCTACCCTGTGGCCCTTACCAACACCTACATGGCGCAGTGGAGAATAGGTGGTAATACCTGCACATAATAAAGGCGCTACACCTTCCAGCGGTAGTTTATCAGAGATCTTTAATGTATATTTTTCATCAACCACTATCTGTGTTGAATACCCGCCATAGGTAGGGTTATTGGTTATTTTTTCTCTTCCGTTATAAGTGCCAACCATTCCTTCTTCACAATATTGTTCAAGATCGTTCTGGCAATTGGCGCAAACGCGGCAGGAGTCTACAAAACAACCCACACCGGCAAGATCACCGGTTTTAAAATTCTTTACATGATCGCCAACTTTCGTAACACGCCCAACGATCTCATGCCCCGGAACCATCGGGTAAATAGAACCACCCCATTCATCACGTACCTGGTGAATATCTGAATGGCAAACGCCGCAGAACAGAATTTCTATCTGTACATCATGCGGGCCTGGATCTCTTCTTTCAAAATTAAACGGAGTGAGTGGGGTAGTGGGAGCCAGTGCTGCGTAGGCTTTGGTTGTTGTCATGATAGGGTTTTAGAAGTAAATAACAAATCTCAGGATGTTTTGTTGAAATGAATTTTAAAAATTTGAAAGATATAGTGATCCCTCTGTGAAACGCTGAGCCCTCTGTGTCTCTGTGGTGAAAAAAGATCGAAGCGAAGACTTTACCACAGAGGGCTCAGCGTTTCACAGAGAAATATGCTTAATTATTTCTTATAATCTATTTTGAACTTTTTAAGATCTGGTTTGTGTTGTCTTTTCCTGTTCTGATCATACGCTAACATGATCTCTCCAACTTCTTTAAAAAAAGGATATCCGATTTCCTTATACTCATATTTATCATCATTCAAGATTCCATCCCTGTTCACATAAATAACCGCGCTCAGCATAAATTCGGTATTGGTATCGAAATCTACAATGTACGATGCATCGGTAAGATAGCCGTACGACCAACCTGGTTTATTAAAGATGCGGATATTCGGCGGTGGTTTTTGTTTGGTGGATTTGTACAGGAAGAATTTACAGTAGCTATCAAAAAATTCATTGGGATTGTAAGTTGGCTTTGTACTTTCCGATGGCAACTCAGACATATATTGTAACAGAAATTTCTCATCGTCTTTTGTCAGATGAAATCGCTGTGTTGCAGGAACGGATTCAGGGAATAAAACGGATTGCAGCATTTTTTGAAGATCTTCCAATGGAAGGTTGTTATGTTTTGTAAAATCCATCGGTTCATTGATCAGCGAATCATTTCGGTTGAAATGACCTTTCCCAACCAATATTTGTTTGCTGAAATCGAACTGAACCTGGCTGTAGGCAGGGGGTAGGCGAACCCATCCATCAACATCCTGGAGAAATGAAATGCCATTGGTATGACGGTTTTCTTCTTCGGTTGCTGTCACAAAACGGCGGGTGATGCGTACATCTTTATAACCTTTCTCCCAAAGCAATTTGTTCAATGTTTCCTGTCCATTAAACTCATACAAACGATTGTATGCATCATTATCACTTACAAGGAAGATCTTTTTAATATACTGTGAAATTGAGGGCAGTCCATTACCGGAAGAAGTGTCTTTTTTTACAGCTGTTTGCCCGCTAAAGGAACTGTCGGTTTCCATGGGAGAATATATATCGATATGGCCGTTTTTCACACTATTAAATTTTTCCAGCGCGATCAAAGCAGTCGGTAATTTAACAGTGGAAGCCGGGTTGTAATACCTGTTTCGGTCAACATTAAAATAATGATTGGTAAGTGTTGCCCGGTTTCGTCTATCGCGATTGATCTCGGTATAGATGATTTGATATTGAAAACTATCAGGATTATTTAAAACATGCCTCAAAAGAGGAGAGGCTTTGCTCAGTAATAATTCTTTTAACCATGCATCTGTTTTTACCTGTGCAGTTGTAGCAAGTAATGAACATGAGAAAAATGTGAAGAGGATGAGTCGTTGCATTGTCCGGTCAGCTTTTATTTTAAAAAAGTATTGCCACAGAATTCACAGATTATCACAGATTTTTTCTGTGGTAATCTGTGAATTCCTCGCCCGCTAAGCTTTGGCGAGCGGGTGTGGCAAAAAATTATTTAAGGTTCATTTCAAAAAAATCAAGTGTCTTTTTCCATGCATGCAAGGCAGCATCTGCATTATAACGTGCTTCTGAAGTGTCATTATGAAAAGCATGGTTCACGCCTGGATAAACGATCAGTTCATATTTGGTACCGGCAGCTTTCAATGCAGCTTCAAAAGCCGGTATACCCGCGTTGATCCGTTCATCCAAACCACCATACTGTAAAAGGAGGGGTGCTTTTATTTTTGGAACATCTTCCGCTTTTGGCTGAGCACCATAAAAGGCAACGGCACCGTTCAGGTCTGGTATATTCACTGCGAGTTGATTGGCAAGTCCACCACCCCAGCAGAAACCCACGCAAGCTACTTTGCGGTTACATTCTTTTCTTTGGCGTAGAAATTTAACTGATTCGATAAAATTGCTGAGATTTTTTTTCGCATCCAATGCACCGATCTTTGTTCTTGCTTCATCTTCATTGGCCGGTGTTCCGCCGGTTTCAGACAAGGCATCAGGAGCCATAGCAATATAACCCGCTTTGGCAGCTCTCCTGGTTACATCCTTAATATGTTCATTCAACCCGCGGTTCTCATGTATTACGATCACACCACCCAGGTTGGTTCGTTTAACGGGCTTGGCAGTATAGGCATACATGGTAATGCCATTTACATTATATGCAATGGTTTCTGTTTCCAGTTCATCATCGTCTTCACGAATAGTAGCGGCTTTAGCATGATTTGATTCAAGCATAGGAGCCAGGGATAACGCCATGGCCATACTACCGGTGAGAACAGCGAGCCTTTTTAAAAATACTTCGCGTGTTAAGGGTGCATGCGTGTACTCATCGTAGAGGTTGATGATCTTCTGGTCCATAGTGATTGATTTAGGATATTAAATATACCCAGAAATTCTCCTACCGACAAGGTGAGTTTTTTCACGCAAAGATGCAAAGTAAGCCAAGGTGCAAAGCTTATATTCTTTGCTTACTTTGCACCTTTGCGTGAAAGCTTTTTCTTTTTAACTGAAGATGCATGCATCACATGCGCCGCCTCCACTAATTTTTCCATCTTTTCATACAGCGTGATGATTGCGGAACGCTCAGATGCGGAAAGCTCTTTGTGATAGGTTCCGGTTACCGTGGCCTTTAGCCAACCCCACATTAATTCCCGCACATCGGGCAGATCGGCAAAATCAAATAACGCATCGATAACGAGTTCGGGATCTTTCAACTCAGCTTCGCTGAGTTTGTACAGTGGTTGGGCATTTTTTACGGAAGGCATTGTGTTTGATTGATTGGAGCTGAATGCCTTACGATGAAATGGTGAAAGTTAATTTGCCCGGAACTGCATAAAAGGCCCCGTGAAAAAAACAGGCAAATCAGGTATAAACCGTATTGTTTGGTTTATAGGTTATGACTTATTTCGTAATAGCTAATGGTTATACAATATTACCATTTTGGCTATGATTTTTAAAAATATTCACACCCTATTTTCTAACGTATTTATACCTAATGCGACTTATAGAACGGTTACAGGAATACCTGGTTCACAGTAATATTTCGGCGTACGCGTTTGAACATAGCTGTAACCTGTCTAATGGGTATTTGGGAAAACAGTTAAAAGGCAAAGGTTCTGTTGGATCGGATATTCTTGAAAGGATCAAAGAAAATTATGTTGAGTTGAGCCTGGTCTGGCTCGTAACAGGAAAAGGATCGATGATACTTCCTTTGCCGGAAAATTCCAGTGAAATACTCGCTACTGAATTGAATGAAGAACAGAACGTGTATTTTACTTCGAAAGATGAAGTGATCAGGATATTAAACAAACAGATCGAAACACTCGAAACCACGATCGCCGATAAGGATAAGATCATTGCATTGCTGGAAGAACAGGTACGGCAGTTGAGTCAGTCGGCTTATAAGAGAACAAGATAATTTTATTTTAAATGTTAAATGCTAAATGTTGAATGGCAGTACCCCTCATTCAACATTTAGCATTTAACATTCAACACAATATTTCTATTCCGCGTAAGCAGAAGTCGGCTCACAAGTACAGATCAAATTCCTGTCACCATGCGTATTGTTTACCCTTGCCACACTTGGCCAGAATTTATTCAGCGTAACATAATATAAAGGGAACGCTGCTTCTTTGCGTGAGTAGGCATGTTTCCATTCATCAGCACAAACAACGGCCTGGGTATGGGGTGCATTTTTTAATGCATTATCTGTTTTATCAGCCTTGCCATCTTCTATCGCTTTGATCTCTTCGTAAATAGAAATTAATGCATCGCAGAAACGGTCGAGCTCGGGTTTGTCTTCACTTTCTGTTGGCTCGATCATGATCGTTCCCGGAACAGGGAAGCTCATGGTAGGAGCATGAAAGCCATAATCGATCAAACGTTTGGCCACATCTTCCGCTTCAATGCCAACACTCTGTTTAAAGGGACGAAGATCAACAATGAATTCATGCGCACAGGTTCCATTGGTTCCGGTGTAGAGGATCTTGTAATACTTCTCCAATCTTGCTTTCATATAATTCGCATTCAGTATCGCATACTCGGTAGATTGGCGGATACCCACTGCGCCTAACATTTTTATATAACCATAGCTGATCAATAAAATGCTCGCAGAACCATAAGGAGCGGCACTTACTGCGCCATGTGTGGTTAAGGCAGGATGACCGGGTAAATATGGTGCAAGTTTATCATTTACGCAGATAGGTCCCATGCCGGGTCCACCGCCACCGTGTGGGATAGAAAATGTTTTATGAAGATTCAGGTGACAAACATCGGCACCGATCATGCCAGGATTGGTCAGACCAACCTGTGCATTCATATTTGCGCCATCCATGTAAACCAATCCACCATTATCGTGAATGATCTGGCAGATATCTTTAATGGTTTCTTCAAACACACCGTGCGTAGAAGGGTAAGTAACCATCAAGGCACCTAAACTATCTTTGTATTGTTCTGCTTTTGATTTCAGATCGGCAACATCAATATTACCTGCCTCATCACATTTTACGATCACTACTTTAAAACCAACCATCACTGCGCTGGCCGGATTGGTTCCGTGTGCGCTGATCGGGATCAGTACCACATTTCTACGGTCTTCTTTTCTTGCGGCGTGATAAGCACGGATGGTTAATAATCCCGCATATTCTCCCTGTGCACCGCTGTTCGGCTGCAGGCTGCAGGCAGTAAACCCGGTGATCTCGCAAAGAAAACTATTTAACTCATCAATGATCTGCTGGTAACCTTCGGTTTGATTGGCAGGAACAAAAGGATGCAATCCGCCAAATTCAGGCCAGCTAACGGGGATCATTTCAGAAGCAGCATTCAGTTTCATGGTACAGCTACCGAGACTGATCATGCTTGTGTTCAATGACAGATCCTTGTTCTCCAATTGTTTCAGGTAACGCATCATCTGGCTCTCGCTGTGGTGCGTGTTGAAAACGGGATGGGTCAGATATGTTGAAGAACGCTTTAGTTCAGTCTGGAGTCTTGAGTCTGGGGTCTGGAGTTGTTTGGCGTTCAATTGATGACCTGCATTCTTTTCAGTGAGGGCCTCAAAGATCCTGATGATGGTGTTGGCATCTTCAACAGATGTTGTTTCATCAAGACTGATACCTACGGTTCCATCTTCGAAATAACGGAAATTGGTGTGGTATTTTTCTGCCATTGTTTTTAAAGCGGCAGCATTCATATTCTTTATTTTCAGTGTATCGAAATAAGAAGTATTGGCTTGTGTAATTCCGATCTTGGCTAAACCATCTGAAACAGATTGGGCCAGCAGGTGTACACGTGTAGCAATATTCTTCAAACCATCCGGTCCATGAAACACAGCATACATCGCAGCCATATTGGCTAACAATGCCTGTGCCGTACAAATATTTGAAGTTGCTTTTTCACGTTTGATGTGTTGTTCTCTTGTCTGGAGAGCCATACGCAATGCGCGGTTTCCCTGTGCATCAATGCTTACACCGATCAAACGGCCAGGCATTCCGCGTTTAAAATCATCTTTGGTGGCAAAGAAAGCCGCGTGCGGTCCGCCATATCCCATCGGTACGCCAAAACGCTGCGCTGAACCTACTGCAACATCGGCACCCAGATCGCCTGGAGAAGTTAAAAGGGTTAATGCCAGAAGATCCGTAGCCATAATCACCAGGCCTTCTACACCATGCACTTTATTAATAAATGAGCGATAATCTTCCACCGAACCATTGTCGTTTGGATATTGAACGATGGCACCAAAATAGGTATTATCGATCTCTGCTGTTTTATAATCGCCATACACCAATTGTATACCGATCGGCTCTGCACGTGTCAGCAATACATCTTTGGTTTGTGGGAAAATATGGTTGTCAACAAACAATTTCGGTTTGCTGATCACATCTGTTTTGTTCACATGATGAAAGATCATGGCCATCGCTTCTGCAGCAGAGGTTGCCTCATCCAATAAAGAAGCATTGGCGATGGGCAATCCTGTCAGATCGGTTACCATTGTCTGGAAGTTCAAAAGACTTTCTAAACGTCCTTGTGAGATCTCAGCCTGATAGGGAGTGTATTGTGTATACCATCCTGGATTCTCAAAAATGTTCCGCAGGATCACGCTAGGGGTGATGGTGCCATAATAACCCTGTCCTATATAATTTTTATATACTTTATTCTTGGCGGCTACTTTTTTCAGTTCAACCAGGTACTCAAATTCGCTGATAGCAGCGGGTACATTTAATTCTCCCTTGATACGGATGGAAGCAGGCACCGTTTTACTGATTAACTCATCCAGCGAACCTGAGCCGATGGTTGCCAACATGCTTTTTGTGTCCGCTGAATTTGGCCCGATATGCCTGCCCTGGAATTCTGTTGATTGCTGTTCAAATAGATTCATATTCAAGTTTGGAGTTTGAGGTTAATTAGCCGCTCTGAGGAGTGCCCGGAATGACGTCAAAAAAATCAATAATTCGCGCAAATGTAAGCCGATATAACAGGATAATAAAAGGTTTGTTCAGCTTGGGGAAAGGGTGTGAGGAATCGTGAGACAGCAGTCGTCAGATCTGAGTCGTCAGTCGTGAATCGTGAGCAGGGGAACTGTAATTGTCTCGGGAATAAGTACTATCGGCGTTTCGTCACTCACGATTGACGATTGACGATTCACATCAGGCTTTTCCGCCTCACGCATCTGTTCACTCGTAAGCCTGCTTCCATCATGGCTCCATCCCGGGGGGCCAAACAGGTAGCGCAACCTGCTGACGAAAGGAATGCCTTTTTGGGTGATATCCTGCCATATCTCTTTCCATTCGTGAAAGATCACTGTAAAAGCATTCGGGTTAGAAATATTTTTAGTGAGACCATATGTAATGGGTTGATAGTCATCGGCAGTTAATTCAGGCTGGAAAGTGCCAAACAATTTATCCCAGATGATCAGGAACATCCCCATATTCTTATCAAGGTATTTGGGATTGGAACCATGGTGCACCCTATGATGGGATGGGGTGATCATGATATACTCCAGCCATCCCATTTTATGGATCAGTTCTGTATGCACAAATATACCCCAGATCTGTGTGGCCGAATAGATAAAAGCAATATCGATCGGCCTAAAACCCAATAGGGCAAGGGGGATAAAATAGATGAAACGGTACAGTGGCTGAAACACAGAGGACCTGAACCCCACCGTAAAATTCATTTTCTGGCTGCTGTGATGTGTTACATGTACTGCCCAGAACAGGCGGATATGATGATCGAAACGATGCAGCCAGTAATACAGGAAGTCTTCGCAAAGAACCAATACCAGCCAATAGAAGAACACGTGTTCAATATTGATCCACGCCCTTATATAAAAATAGTTGAGTATCGCAAGGTAAATAACCCGGAACCCAAGATCAAGGGCCGAATTGAGCAGCATCAGGTAAACATTAACAGCCGTATCTTTCAACGCATAGGCCTTCCTGTGTTGCAGGTGTGTGAGCAACAGTTCCAGTCCTATCACGATAAGATAGGCTGGGGTGGATATCAGAATCAGCCATTGTTCTTTGATCTCATTCATACCATAGAAATGGAAAACAAAAAGGATTATGCGGAAATGCCGGTAAATCCTTTTAATCTTGCCTTACAAAATAAAGTGTTTGGCCGCATAAAACACATCAATTGATTGTTAACTATCCTCATGAGCGACGTAAAATTAGATAACTGGGAAAAAAGAAGTGCTGAACATCAAAAACAGTACAAGCAACTACTGCAAAGGGCCGACAAGAACAAAGTATTGAAACTGTTACCCGATCTGCATGAGGAAGCTTTTGAGAAGATCGATTGCCTGCAATGCGCCAACTGCTGCAAAAATTATTCTCCCCGTTTCAAAACACCAGATATCAAACGCATTAGTAAATTCCTGGGGATGAAGGAAGGTGATTTTATTGAAACCTATTTGTGTCTCGATGAAGAAGGTGATTATGTTACCAAAAGCAAACCCTGCCCGTTTTTAGGAGAAGATAATTACTGCGGTATCTACGAAGCAAGGCCGTCTGACTGCCACCGCTTCCCTTATACGGATGAAGATGTGCTCATCAAACGGCCCCTGATTACTTTAAAAAATTCTACTTTCTGCCCGATCGTATATTATGTTCTTGAGAATCTGAATGCTACTTTGAAGTAAGTTCATCATAAGCAGCATTAAAAGTCCGCTCATTTCCACTGCCAGGCCAACTGATGCCCGGTATGTCTTTCGTTTTATTGATCTCTTCTTTTGTTTTACCGGCTTTGATCTGTTCTGCAGTAAAATCCATTAATTTTTTCAGGTAATCTTCAAAAGCCGCCAGCTCTGCTTTGCCGCCGGTTACTTCTGCGCCATTGCCTGAGTGGCCAAAGATGAATAGCGTGTTGCTGTCAAATGTTTTTTGTGCTTTCTGTAATACCTGTATCCAGTTATTGATATTGGCTCCGGCGGTTCTGTCAATGACAGGCGGCCGCTGATTGAACAGGAGATCACCCATATGCGCAATGTTCGCATTCTCCAGATGTATGATGGCATCGCCATTGGTATGTGCCGCACCGAAATAATAAGTACGTATACTTTCTTTGCCGATCTTTTGTTTCCAGCTATCGCCAAAAGTGATATCCTGGTACAATTGTTTATCGGGCGCAGCTGCCGTTACACGTTGGTAATTGGCCAAACAGTTTTCATGTCCCACCACATGTTCTACCATTCCTTTGAATGCGATGTTTCCACCTGTATGATCACCATGGTGATGTGTGTTGATCAAAAATTTAAACGGCTGGTCCTTCATTTTCTTCAACTCATCAATTGCATGTTGTGCTGAATCGGCAAATTGAGAATCGATCACAACATATCCATCAGCCGATTGATAGAAGCCAATAGTGCCACCTTTCTCTGTAAAAATGCCCACGTCACCACGAAGCATTTTTATTTTATAAGCAGGTTGTTGTAAAAAACGGGCAAAAATATCTTTAGGGGATAGGGCCAGCACGCCTCCGGTAAGCCCGGCAGTTCGCAAGAAAGAACGTCGTTGCATAGAATGAGTTTAAGGATTTTATACGGGATACTAAGGTAGGGAAAGCAGATGACAGATGATAGTTGACTGTTGAGAGACGACCGATAGTAGATGACCGTTTACCGATGCAACCGCCTGTTTTCCTCCGTCATCCGTCAACTATCATCTGGCAACTGCTTTAATATTCCATCTTCCGCAAACTCGGCGCCTTGAACCAGGTAGTAGCCACTACCAACACTGTCATGCATCCACCAAATACTACTGAGGGAACAACGCCCAATAATTTAGCGGCTACACCACTTTCGAATTGTCCCAGTTCATTGCTGCTGTTGATAAACATGGAATTTACACTCATCACCCTTCCACGCATATGCGCAGGTGTTTTTAGTTGAAGGATAGTGCCTCTTACCACTACACTGATGCCATCTAAAATGCCACTCAGTAACAATACGGCAAAAGAGATCCAGAATATTTTTGATAACGCAAAAATGATAATACACAATCCAAACCCTCCAACGCAGAGCAATAATTTCTTTCCCTGTTTTGTTCGTAAAGGAAAGAATGTAAGGAGGATGATGATCAAGATAGAACCGATATCAGAAGCCGCATTCAGCCAGCCGAAACCGATCGGCCCCGTTTTCAGAATATCTTTTGCAAACACCGGTATCATAGCAACGGCGCCGCCAAACAGTACCGCGAAAAGATCAAGGCTCAATGCGCCCAGCACTTCTTTGGTAGTGAATACAAAACGCAGTCCTTCTTTCACACTGTCCATTGTTTTCTTTTCTCCCGGTTCATTCAATGCAGGCTTAGGTTTCAACCGGTACATGAATGTAAAACCCAGTAAAACAAGCAAAGAAATAAAGCAAAGTGACATAGTGTTCCCAACACCCGCTATTAAAAATCCAACAGTTGCATGTCCTGTTACAGATGCAGCCAACCAGGTACCCTGGTTCCAGGTGGTGGCGTTCTGCAGAATTTCTTTGGGTACGATCGATGCTACCATGGTTCCAAAACTGGGTCCTGTAAATGCCCGGAAAATACCTGTAAAAAAGATGACCACATAAATACTGAACGCGATCCAGTGATTACTGATCTGTGTGGATGTATAATGAGTGGAAAGTGCCAGTAAGATCAATGCACAGAGAAAATATAAAGCCACGCCTCTCAATAACAGTTTTCGTTTCTCACTGATATCGATCACATGCCCCGCGTAGAGTGATAAAGAAACCGCAGGTATCACTTCCGATAAACCGATCAACCCAATGGCAAACGGATCATTGGTTAATTCATAGATCCACCAACCCACCAATGTGCCCATCATACGCAATCCCATGATAAACAAAAAACGCCCCATCAGCAGATTGCGGAACTCCCCGATACGGATCGCGGCGAATGGGTCATTTTTTTCCTGGGAGATTGCCATGAAAGTTAAAAGTCAAAAGTTAAAAGCCAAAAGAAGGCTCTTGCCCGAAGTTACAGGGTAAAGTAATGCTGTCCTTCCTCAAAATCTTTATCCAATGCATCAAGCACAACCTGGAAATGTTTTTCATTACCAAGAAAATCCGCATTACTTGCATCAATAAAAATGGTTTTGATATTGTGATGCTTGATATAGCTGGTATAGGTTTCCTGTATGTTAAACAGGTATTCATCCGGGATCGCCTGTTCATAGGAACGGTTGCGTTTCCTGATGTTTGCCTGCAGTTTGTTTACAGGTGCATGCAGGTAGATCAGTATATCTGGAAAAGTTAATTGCTGGTGTATTATATCAAATAACTTTTGATACAGCCGGAATTCTTCTTCCGGCAAATTTACTTTCGCAAACAACAGGCATTTTGTGAATAAATAATCCGAAACAGTTACGCTTTGAAAAAGGTCTTTTGTATGAACCATATCTTTCAACTGCTTATACCTTTCTGCCATAAAGAACAGCTCCAGTGGAAAAGCATATTGTGCAGGATTCTCGTAAAATTTGGGCAGAAAAGGATTGTCGGCAAATTCCTCCAGTATCAGTCTTGCATTAAAATGTTTGGCTAATAAATGCGTTAATGTGGTTTTACCCACGCCGATATTTCCCTCAACAGTTATAAAATGATGTTTCATGAATTCTTTCCTCGATGATGGTCAAAATTAACCGCCATCAGTTAGCAGTCGGTGATTTTTTTTGCACATCGAGCTCATCCGTGCATTCCTCCAGTAACTGACTGATTGATCTGTGCAAAACCGGGTGTACCAATGATGGCGCTATCTCGCACAGTGGCAATAATGCAAATCTCCTGGAGGGGAGTGCAGGGTGCGGCAATGTTAATAACCCGCTGGAAACAACCTTGTCATCGATCAGTAAAATATCCAGGTCAATGATCCTCGGCCCCATTTTGATCGTTCGCTGCCTGCCCATCTGCTCCTCTATCTGCAATAATTGCTTCATCAGATCTTCCGGATCAAGTGTGGTTTCTACAGCCAATGCCTGGTTATAAAAAGAGGGTTGGTCCGTTACCCCCCAGGCAGCAGTTTCGTAAATAGCAGAAGAATGAACGATATTGCCGCAGGATTTGCCGATCAGTTGGATAGCCTGTTGCAGATAAGCAGTTCTGTTACCAAGGTTGCCGCCTATCAGCAAATAAGCTGTACTCATAAATTGGAGGTATGATCAGCTTCAAATATCTTTAAATTCATTACCATTTAATAAAAAATTATGAAGGCCTTTTTTAAAACGGTATTTGCCTCATTACTGGCGCTCATACTTTTTACCGTGATCTGCGTATTTTTTGTGATCGGTTTAATTACCAGCGCCGCTTCTTCCGAAAAACCACATGTTGGTAATAACGCAGTACTGGTATTGGATCTTTCTACCGAATTCAAAGAACAGTCGCAAAGCAATATGCCCTTCAATGGATTATTGAAACCGGGAGATGACGAAGCCCCGTCTTTATATGATATGGTTCGCATGATCAAACATGCCAGGTCTGATTCTTCTGTCAAAGGCATCTATATTCTTTGTAACGATAATAACAATGGTTTTGCCGCCAGCGAAGAATTGCGAAAAGCGCTGCTTGATTTTAAAACGGCTAAGAAATTTGTGATCGCATATGGTGAAACAATCTCCCAGAAAGGATATTATGTTGGCAATACGGCTGATAAAATCTATTGCCATCCGCAAGGCGGCCTCGATTGGCAGGGGTTTGCAGTTAACCTGATGTTCCTGAAAGGCACATTAGATAAACTGGAGATCAAACCACAGATATTCTATGCCGGTAAATTCAAAAGTGCTACAGAACCTTTACGCGAAACGCAAATGACAGATGCCAATCGCCTGCAGACATCCGTATGGCTCGGTAATCTGTATGATCATTTTCTGCAGGCCGCTTCGGTTGCCCGTAAAATGGATACGGCTAAACTGAGAAGCCTGGCACTTACAGGGTCTATTCAAACAGCGCATGATGCAGTGGCCAATGGTTTGTTGGATGGAATGAAATATGATGATGAACTTAAAAAAGAACTGCTTGTAAAATTAAAACTGGATGATCGCGATAAGATCAATTTTGTAACCTTTCATGATTATGCAAAATCAGAAGACTATAAGCAAAATACAGGAGGAGAGCGCATAGCGATCATTTATGCGGATGGAGATATCATTTCAGGCAGCAGTGATAATAGTGGCCAGGTGGCAAGCGATGCGTTCCGTGTACTGATCCGGAAACTGCGTTTGGATAAAGAGATGAAAGGCATCGTGCTCCGTGTGAATTCACCCGGGGGAAGTGCATTGGCCAGTGATGTGATCTGGCGCGAGATTTCGCTCGCAAGAAAAGAAAAACCTGTAATTGTAAGTATGGGTGATGTGGCCGCTTCAGGGGGATATTATATTTCATGCAATGCGGATTCTGTTTTTGCCAATGCCAATACCATTACCGGTTCTATTGGTGTTTTCAGTATCGTTCCCAACCTCGAATCTTTCTATAAAAATAAATTGGGTATCACATTCGATGGTGTAAAAACAGCACCGTATGCCGATATGGGTAACAACGACAGGCCATTGAATGAAACCGAGAAACGTTTTTTCCAGGCTTCAATAGATTCTATTTATCGTACGTTCAAATCGCGGGTGGCAGAAGGGCGCAAAAAAGATACAGCCTATATCAGCAGTATTGCGCAGGGACGCGTGTGGACCGGAACACATGGCCAGGAGGCGGGTCTTGTTGACAAGATCGGAACACTGCAGGATGCGGTTGATTGTGCCGCGCGCATGGCCAAACTGAAAGAATACCAGGTAAGAGAATTTCCCGAGAAAAAAAGCTGGTTCGAGCAACTCATGAATAGTTACCAGAGATCAGTCAAAACGAAGATGATCAAAGAAGAGCTGGGCGAGGAACAGTTCCGCGCGTTCAAAGAATTAAAAAAAGTAAAACAGATGGTCGGCGCCCCGCAAATGCGTTTGCCATTCAGCATGAATATCAACTAACGTTTTGCTTTTTAAATAATCTTTCGTCGAAAGAAAAATCTGCAGCATTCTGTAACCTGACTTTTTTAAAATCAGCATGCAGCGGGTTGATCATATAATTATGTTCTTTGTGAACAACAGCAGAGGGACATTGGAATAGCAATGTCTTTTTTGTCTGTAGTATTTCTTTACCCATCCATTGGGTATAATCAATATCGTGATCCCATCCTTTTTTTAAATTCCGAAGTTTGATCTCCTGGCATTCGGCGTTGGAAGGAATATGTATTTCCATTAACTGGATCGATTGTAATTCTTCCAGTGTGGAAGCATTAACAAGCACTTCCAGTAAAGCAAGGGAAATACTCTCACTGGTATACAGTACCGGCAATCCTGCAGGGTTCCATCTTCCACCTTTCAGCCGTGCACCGGTACCCGAAAGTTCATGGGCAAATTTTTTGTGAGCAAACCGGTAGAGGATCATGAGTAAACACCGTATTGGATCCTGGTTAGCTGATCAATAATTTCCTGTATGCCTCTGTCAGAATAAAGAGATTGAAAATTGAGTGTTTGACCCAGGATGAGTTTATCTTTTTTTAACCAGCGGTAAAAGGCATCCGCATCTGTAAATGTTTCTAATCCAAGATGGATCATTTCCTGTAAAAGAAGGATGCGGTCAGTATAAATTCCTTCAAAAGAGGAGTTGTTTTTGGCATACCGTTGTAAAGTTCTTTCAGACAAGTGCAATATATTGGCCCATTCAACTTGTGTAAAAGGAACCAGTTCAGTTATTTTTTTCAATTTTTTATAACTGTAATCTGCAACGGCCAATTGTTTCTTTACGGGAAGGTATTGTGCCAGCGGTTCTTCCACCTTTGTTGTTTTTAATTTAGTTTGCCGGTATTTTTGCATCTTTGCCATACACGTCTTTTGTCGTCTAAAGATACGACATTTGTCTTATTTTCCGGTTTCTTTCCCTTTTTTTCCTATTTTTTTGCTTTCGGGGAATAATAGGATAGATTTGCCCATTACAACCTAAACCAGTATGAAAAAGGAATACAGCCAGCTAAGGGCCATGATGGCGATAACGAAAGGTAGTTTGCGCGCCATTTTTCGCAGTCCTTCCGCCGTTGTTTTCAGTATTGCTTTCCCATTGATATTCATCCTTGTATTTGGTTTTATAGGCGGGGGCGGCCGGATCTCGATCAATGTAGCTTTTGATAAAAATACAGATACCGCCAACCCGATCTATCCTGCGATCAAAAATATTGCGGGCGTTAAAGTGGTAACAGATACAGGCAAAGAACTCCAGGAAAACCTGGAAAAAGGCCGTATCACCGCCGTGATTAAAATAGAGAAGTCCGGATTGGCAAATCCACCTTACAAAATAAGCCTTGTGAGTTCCGATGCCACCAATCCACAGAACATACAGGTATTGCAATCCATTTTAAATGCGGTGATCTCCGGAATTAACCAGAAAAGTTTCGCAGATGCACCAACCATCGCGCTCGTAAGCAATACGGTTCAAAAAATACCGGGACGAGTTTATCGCACCATTGATTTTATACTACCCGGACAGTTAGGTTTTTCATTGTTAAGTTCAGGTGTGTTTGGGGTTGCTTTTTTATTCTTTAATTTAAGACAGCAACTCGTTTTGAAAAGATTTTATGCCACGCCTATTAAGCGTTCCTATATTGTATTGGGAGAAACATTCAGCAGGGTAATATTTCAAATGATGACAGCAGTAATCATCATTGGTGTAGGACATTTTCTTTTTAAATTCACATTGGTTCATGGTTTTGAAACCTTCTTATCGATCATGCTGCTAAGTTTTATTGCATTGATCTTATTTATGGGATTTGGATTTATCGTAAGCAGTGTTTCAAAGAATGAAAGCAGTATTCCGCCTTTTGCAAATCTGATTACGATGCCGCAATTTTTGCTGGCGGGAACTTTCTTTTCTATCGAAGCATTTCCATCATGGCTGCAACCCCTTTGTAGAGTATTACCGTTGACGCATTTCAACAATGCCATGCGTAACATTGCTTTTGAAGGTGCCAGCCTGGCCAGTTGCTGGAAGGAACTGGGTATACTTGGTATCTGGACAGTTGTCATATATACCGTTGCTTTTAAAACCTTTAAGTGGGAATAATGTATGAAACTTCTCAGGCTCGTTTTCTTTAGCGTATTATCTCTTTTTGCAATCGCTTCGTTGATCGGGATCATCTTGCCATCAACCGTGCTGGTTTCAAGAGCAATGAATATTACAGCACCGAAAGATTCTATCATACCACATATCAAAGACATTGAACAATGGAAAGGATGGATGGATGGCATGCAGCAGGCATCCGCAACGATCACATCACCTTTACACGCTGATCTTGCGGGGACAATAGTTGACATCACAAATATCACCGACTCAACCATTGTTTCTTCCTGGAGAACAAAAGCAGGGAATGTTCAAATCAGCACCGTGCGTGTGATAGGAGATTCAACCCAGAAGATCACGATTGTTCAATGGCAATTCGAACAGAAACTGAAATGGTACCCATGGGAACGATTAGGTTCCATGATGAACGATAAGATCCTCGGCACAATGATGGAGAAAAATCTTAACAACCTTAAATCACTTATTGAAACTAAATAAATCCATATCCATCCGTTTTTTCCGCGTCATCCGCGTGCCATCCCCCTACACCTGTTTCAGTATTGCCTGAATAACCGAATAAGTCTTATTTAGTTCATCCTCCGTAATACAATAAGGCGGCATCATATAAACCGTATTTCCCAGCGGTCTGATGTATACACCCATCTCCATCGCCATTTTTGTAATGGTTGCACTGATATTATTCAGGTATTCATCTTCCCCCTGCGCAATTTCAAACGCAAGAATTGTTCCTAACGCTCTTACTTCTTTAACAACCGGAAGATTTCTCAGTTCAGTGATGAAGGCTTGATTTGATTGGGAGATCCATTCGATCTTTTTAAGACAATCTTCTTTTTCCAACAGGTCGAGACTCGCAAGTGCAGCGGTACATGCCAAAGGATTGGCAGTAAAAGAATGCCCATGAAAAAATGTTTTGTATTTATCATCGTTAACATAGGCTTCATATATTTTATCATTACATGCCGTAACACCCAGGGCCATAGTGCCACCGGTTAACCCTTTGCTGAGGCAGATGATATCGGGTTTGTTGTGTATGTATTCACTGGCAAATAATTTACCGGTTCTGCCGAAACCCGTCATTACTTCATCTGCAATACAAATGATATCAGCAAGTTGAATGATATTCAATAATTCGTTCATCAAAAGCGCATCATACATTTTTATACCACCCGCACCCTGTACCAGTGGCTCATAAATAAAGGCTGCGATCTGTGTACTGTGCTGGTGAATAATGGTTTTTAGGTCACTGATATTTTCACTGGTCGGTGTATCAATAAAGATCACTTCAAACAAATGATCATGAAATGCTAAAGTGAACACACTACGGTCGCTCACGCTCATGGCGCCAAATGTATCGCCATGGTAGGCGTTTTTGAAAGCAAGTATTTTTTTTCTGCCGGTATCGCCTTTGTTCCACCAATATTGGATGGACATCTTTAAGGCAACTTCAGTGGAAGTGGAACCATTATCGCTATAAAATATTCTTGAAAACTCTCCAGGTAACAGGGGGAGCAATCTTTCTGCCAGGCTCACTGCGGGTTCATGCGTAAATCCTGCAAAGATCACCTGCTCTAATTGCAATGCCTGCCGGTAGATTTTTTCGGCAATATAAGGATGCGCATGGCCATGTAAATTAACCCACCAGCTGCTGATCGCATCAATATAACTGCATCCATCTTCCGCAAACAAAAGACTGCCTGATCCTTTTACAATGGGAACAGGTGGCGCCATATTTTTTTGCTGTGTAAAAGGGTGCCATATTACCTTTTTGTCTCTTTCAACTAAACTCATGATACAAATGTAGGGGTGATATAGATAAGGAAAGAAGGCGAATCGTAGTTTTAACCCGGAGTAAATTATTTGGTTCTGATGCAACGGAGAGAAACCGTCCTGTGTCAAACAAACGAAGCCCGACGAATGGATCAGCATAAACTGGTAAAAGACTGTTTAAAGAATCATGCGGTTGCCCAAAAGCAATTGTATGAGTTATTCTCTGAGAACATGCTTGGCGTTTGTTACCGGTATACCAAAAGCATGAACGATGCTGAAGAAGTGCTTCAGCAGGGATTTATCAAGGTTTTCAGGAATCTTCATCAATATAAAATGGAAGGCGACCTGGGTGCATGGGTCAGGCGTATTATGGTAAATACGGCGATCAACTATCTCAAACGTAAACCCCGTTACCAGTTAGACCTGAGTTTTGAAGACAGTCACCTACACCCGGTGATCACTGCGGAGCGCGACATACAATTGAACATGAAAGATCTTTTGAACCTGGTGAGACAATTGCCCCCTGGCTACCAGGCCATTTTTAATTTATATGCAGTGGAGGGGTATTCACATGCCGAGATCGGGAGAATACTGGGTATCAATGAAGGAACAAGCCGTTCGCAGTACGCAAGGGCAAGGGCTTTATTGATCAGCTGGCTGGAGAAATATTCTGAAAACGAAAAAAAAGGTAGTTATGGCCGATAAATCTTTTGAACAGCAGGTAAAAAAAGAACTGTCAGGGCTCCGGATGAAACCGGCAGATTCTGTATGGAGTGGGGTGGAGGCCGCATTGCACCAGGAAAGAAAACGGCGCTGGCTGGTATGGTTATTCCTGCTGGCAGGAATTGCGGGTGCATCTTTCTGGGGATATTACTATTTCAAACAGGATACAAAAGAGACAGCTAACACACCTACAAAAATTCAATCATTACCAAAAGATGAACCGAAAAAAATCACCGAAACAAAAGAAACAACACCTGGTATATCGCAAATACAAACTCAAAAGAACACAGAACCGGCAATTAAAATGGTTACCGTGCCAACTGAACAAACGGGCAATAGACCAGGTGTTAAACAAGATGTTATTTCAGCAAAAAATCTCCCTGTAAAAAATAAAACAGATCGTATTGTTTTGGTTGATCAGAATAAGAGAAGTGCTGATGTCGTAAAATCAAAACAGGAAAGCCAGATTACCGATGTCCCCAAGTCACAAAGCGCATTGATCACGGAGAAGACAACAGATAATAACCAGGTAAATGCTGATAAAAAAGATATCGAAAAAGTAACTGCTGCAACACAACAAGTTGCGCCAGGTAAAGATTCTATTCCTGTATTAGCCAGGGATAATGAGAAAGTAATCGAAACAATTTCCGTAACACCAGCCGTTTCCGGCGATGCATCACCAGTTGCCTCAACAATTGTGAAAAGCAAAAAAAATAAATGGCAATGGAATATAGCTGTTGATGCAGGTTCAAGCGGATTACGCGATGCATTTAAACTTCCTAATCCCGGGGGGCGCCTGGCATCTATTACTGCGCCCGCCACACCAGGCAATGGAAATCCGGCACCCTTACTAAATGTTGAACCTGCTGTAAAAGATGCATTTTCTTTTGGTATACATTTGCAGGCAACAAAACAGTTGGGTAAAAAGCATCGGTTTGGTCTTTCTGCAGGCTATTCATTATTTCAAACATCCATGAATGTTGGAAGAAGGGTTGATTCCGCTTTGTTCTTTAACAATGCCTCTGCCGCTTATTCTCCCGGCATGTATTCTTCCAGCTTTTATTACACCAACACAGACAGTACTGCCTATATGAACAAATATCATTTTCTGCGTTTGGGTGCCGATCTGTATACTCCTTTCAGGCTGTTTAAAAAGGTTGCTTTTCAATGGCAGTTAGGTGCGGGCATTAATATTCTTGCTGCAACAAACGGTCTACACTATGATCCGGTAACAACAAAACTGTTTAGCAATAATGCGCTGTATGCAAAAACACAATTCTATATTTCAACAGGTATTGATCTGTCGATAGGTAAGGTCCCATTCCTGTATATTGGCCCCCATTGGCAGTATAGTTTTACCAACCTCACAAGTAAGCCTGGAGGCAACCAGCACCTGGTGCTGTCTTCTGTAAAAGTTTCTTTTGTTCTGCCAAAAAAGAAAAAATAATGCAACGTTGGATGTATGGCCTGTGTCAAGTATAAAACACACGCACATGAAACGTTCTCTCTTCTTTTTGTTAGCAATGGGGTTGTTGTTCTCTGCCTGTATGAAAGATTCGGTTAAGGAACATTATACTTTCTATAGGCCCGTTTACCATACACGTGATGAAGTACGGAACAACATCAAGAGCAGCACACCCGTTCCCATTCAGCAAACAGGAAAGATCGTTGTGAAAGACAATTATGTTTTCCTGAATGAGATTGATAAAGGAATACATGTGATCAATATGGCAGACCCATCAAAACCTGTGAACATGGCGTTTATTGAAATACCGGGCTGTGTGGATCTTGCGATCAATGGAGTTAACTTATATGCAGATTGTTATACGGATCTTGTAACGCTTGATATCAGCAACCCTGCGAATATTTCAGTAAAACAATTTTTGCCAGGCGTTTTCCCGAACAGGATTTATAATAGTTTTAGACCAGACACTACCAAAATAATCACTGAATGGGTGAAAGTGGATACAGTTATTGAAAAACGATTTGAAGGAACGTTTGCAAAGGACGGTCTATTGGTTTCGCCCATGCTTTTTATGTCGCTGGGTAATGCCGGAGCAGCGTTTTCAGCCATGTCTTCATCAGGGATCGCTATTGCTGGTTCATTGGCAAGATTTGCACTTCAGAACGACAGGATGTACACAGTTAGCAATAACGACCTGAAAGTATTTAATGTAACGATACCTGCCGCTCCTTCCTATGTAACCAAACTGGCTCTTACACAGGGAGGTATTGAAACCATCTTTCCTTATAAGAATAAATTGTTTATCGGTGCACAAACAGGTATGTATATCTATGGAACATCCAATCCGGATGCTCCACAAAAAGAGGGACAGTTTGTACATGCACAAAATTGCGATCCTGTGATCGTTGATGATAAGTATGCTTATGTAACCCTGTCAAGCGGAAATGCCTGTCGCGGTGGCTTTCAAAACCAGATGGATGTGATCGATATCAGTAATCTCAGCAATCCGGTGCTTGTTAAATCGTACAATCTCACATCTCCCAAAGGACTCTCAAAAGATGGTAACACTTTGCTCATTTGCGATGGTAAGGACGGATTAAAAATATTCAATGCAAGCAATGCTTCGCAGGTATCGCTGATGAAACAGGTACCTGGTTTTGAACCCAATGATGTGATAGCCTTACAGGGTATTGCGATAGCAGTAGCAAAAGACGGGCTTTATTTTATTGATTATTCCAACCCATACAATGCATCTGTCATCAGTAAAATACAGATCACAAAGAACTAAATGAATATGAAAAACCTACTGATCTTATTTACTTCATGTTGTTTTATTGTATCGGCGAAAGCTCAATCGAAGGTGCCGATCACTAAACATTATCTTTTCCCTGAGGTTGGGTTATTGAATGGTGATCATTCGGTCAGTGCCCAGGTTAAATTAACCGGTGGGATTCAAAGCAAAGCATGGATGTTTGGTTTGGGAACAGCCATTGATTATTACAAAGTAAGAACAGTTCCTGTTTTTGCTGATGTGCGATATGCTTTTGGGAAAAAGGCAAACTATTTTTCTTATGCAAATCTTGGCGCCGATCTCGTATGGGCGCTGGAAACACAATATTCGCAACAGTATATAATGGGCGTTCCGGATAAAAACAAATTCAACAACGGAATATATGCTGACCTCGGCGTGGGGTATGCTTTCCGGGGAGAAAAAAAACAGGAATTGGTGATCAGTATAGGCTATTCTGTGAAAACACTCAGTTCTTCTTACCAGCAAGCTGTGTACAAGGAGTTCCCTCCCTATGGTATTGAATACCGCGATAGAAAACTCGACTATACTTTAAACCGGTTAGTATTACGTTTAGGTGTAAGGCTTTAATGTTTCAGTAAAATCGCTATTAAAGTTGACGGTCACACTGCTTCTGTTTAAAAATCTTTTTTTTACAATTCTCTCACTTTGGCTTCTCTCCCAAACGAATATTGTTAATCGCCTTTGCCATACGTTCTACCCGCGTAGTTGTTTTCTTTGAATCATAGATCCAGTCGATATATCTTTTCTGCTCTGCTTCTGTGAATTGGTAGAATTGTTTGTATGCTTCCGGTTCATCGCGTAAGCATTCAATAAATTCCATCGGTATTTCCAAAGGGTCGTTATCTGCGAATAAAATGATTTCTACCTGGTCACCTTCCTGTTTCTTTATTTGTTTTCGTATACTTGCTTTGATCGGGAAGAAGAACCCGCCTTTTCCTATTGGCGCAAGATTGTATTGACTGATCATATAGCCATCGATACTGCCTTTTACTTTCAACCAGCCAGAACGCGTTACTGGTGCAGGTATTATTTTGGGTAATCGCACATAAGTCCAGCCACCTTTGCCTGCAAATTTTTCCAGTTTTAATTTTTTATGCACCAAAGGTTTTTCCATCAGCTTGATTGAATAAAGGAAAGATTGCGTTGAATACCCTGGAACTTGGCCCGTTTCAAGGGGGAATCTTTAAAGATCGTTTTAAAGGATTCTTCGGTTAATTCTTCCCATTCTTTGGTAGAGAGATTCAGTATTTCGGGAATCGGTGTGAACTGTACTTCATTGTGTGATTGACTGAAACGGTTCCATGGGCAAACATCCTGGCAAACATCGCAACCAAACATCCAGTTCTCAAATTTGCCTTTCATATCACCAGGTATCAGGCTGTCTTTTAGTTCAATGGTAAAGTAGCTGATGCATTTGCTGCCATCTACAACTTTATTCTCGAGGATGGCATCAGTAGGACAGGCGTCGATGCATTTACGGCAGGTGCCGCAGAAATCTTTGGCAAATGGGTCATCATAATTTAATTCAATATCCACGATGAATGTAGCGATAAAATAAAAAGAGCCGCTTCCTTTTGTGATCATATTGCCGTTTTTGCCAATCCATCCTGCACCGCTTTTTACGGCCCATGAGCGTTCAAGCACCGGTGCCGAATCAACAAATCCTCTTCCATGGATCTCGCCAACCTGCTCATTTAAGAGGGATAAAAATGTTTTGAGTTTTGAACGGATCACTTCGTGATAATCTTTCCCAAATGCGTATTTGGAAATATGCGGTGTACCTGTTTCCTGCTGTTTTTCCGGAAAATAGTTTTGCAATAAAGTGATTACGGATTTAGCACCAGGAACGAGTTTGCGTGGATCTACCCGGAGATCAAAATGATTCTCCATGTATTGCATGCTTCCATGCATATCCTGTTTGAGCCAGGTTTCGAGCCGCCTGGCATCTTCATCTAATTTTTCAGCTTTGGCAATACCACAATAAGAAAAGCCCAATTGATGGGCTGTTTGTTTAATGATCGAAGTATTTCTAAATGCATTGGCCAAAACAGATCTTTTATTTACAATTTGAGGTAATCAATGCATCAATCGATGCCTTGATATCCATATAAATCTTTTTCTTCTCTTCATTCAGATCTCCTTTGGTAAAGACCAACAGTGCATACCCACGGCAGAGATCGATCATTGGCCAGGTGCCTTCAAAACCAGGCGCAGCTACCAATGTGCCGGTTCCTTTTTCATCAGCTTCCAGGATCCATTGGCCCAAGCCGAAACTGTAAGTCTCCATTCCTTTAGGAATATATTTCATCATGGATGGCGTAGTACGGATAGTGAGCATTTGCTGGATGGCATCTTCGCTTAATACCCTTTTACCGTTGAACATCCCTTTGTTCAAGATCATGCTCAGGAAATTCATATAGTCGCTCGCTGAGGAAAGAGCGCCTGCGGTTGGATTGACGGAAGTGAAACTTGCAAAACTGGTATTACGCATCATCAATGGCCGTGTAATGCGTTCCTGCATTAACTGCTCAAAACTTCTTTTAGTTACTACTTCCAATATGCGGCCGATGATATTGATCCCGATATTACTAAAACGGAACTCAAGACCGGGGTTTGACTGAATATCTTTTTTGGTAATAAAATTATCGACCTCTTCTTCCAGTGTGCTGAATTTTTTTCCGCTGGAATACTTTCCCGGTTCTGCTTCAATACCCGTTAAATGTGCCAGGCAATCTTTGATGGTAATATAACCTTTGGAATATTTGGTAAAAAGGGGAATGTATTTGCTAACCTTATCATCCAATGAGATCTTGCCGAGATCAACATAACTCATGGCCAGGGCAGCTGTTAGCCATTGGCTAGCATTGCCAATAGGTACCTGGGTTTTCGCGGTGAAATCAACACCGATGGCTTTATTGTATATAACAGTCCCATCTTTATAAACCATTGCAACAACGTTACCACCCAGTTCTTTTTTGGCTGCTTCCAGTTTGGTGTCTACTTCCGGAAATTTGCTTTCTACCTGTACCGGTTTGCGTTGAGCATTTGAGAACTGTAAGAATAGCAGGAAAATGAATACAGTACTGACTTTTAAGCAGATGGAACGGTTTTTTAAAGACATAATTGCCGGGTTTACATATTGGATTGCGTTTTGCAATCAGATTTAAAGTTATTTGAAAATTTGTAGCAAAAGGCACAATTATGACTTGCTCTTTCAAACAAGACAACTTTAGCATTTTCTTGCCCAATCATTGATATATCGTACAAGGGTGCGACCTCGCTTCGCTGACCGCGTGTCGCCAAAGCTTTAGCGGTGGCGCAAGCTTCGCGAAGGCAAGCGCAAGAAAAGTTGATTAGAAATGTAAAGCAGGGCTACAAATCAACAAGTAACTAATAAACGAATAAACATACTCCCTATATGAATTTAAACAACTATACCATCAAAGCACAGGAAACTATTCAGGCCGCCCAGCAGGTAGCTTATAACAATGGTAGCCCGAACATAGAAACCAACCATCTTTTAAAAGCATTGCTGGCTGATAAGGACAGTACGGTTGAATTTTTATTGAAACGTAATAATGTGAACACATCATTTACCGAAACCAAGGTAGATGAGTCGATACAAAAGTTGCCAAAAATACAATCCGGTGAACCGGCACAGAATATCAGCCGCGAGTTGAATAATGTTTTACTGAAAGCTAACAATGCTTTGAAAGAATTCAAGGATGAATTTATTAGTCCTGAACATTTATTGCTTGCATTATTGCAGGTGAATGATGATACGTCAAAAACATTGAAAGCCGCAGGATTAACAGAGAAAGGGTTGATCACTGCCATCAAAGACCTGCGCAAAGGTGATACCATTCAATCGCAGACACAGGAAACACAATTTAATACCCTGAACAAATACGCGAAGAATTTAAATGAACTGGCAAGACAGGGTAAACTCGATCCTGTGATTGGACGTGATGAAGAGATCAGGCGAACATTGCACATCTTAACAAGAAGAACAAAGAACAATCCCATACTGGTAGGTGAACCGGGTGTGGGTAAGACGGCTATTGTAGAAGGTTTAGCCATGCGCATAATCAATGGTGATGTACCTGATAACCTGAGATCAAAAACCATTTTTGCATTGGATATGGGACAACTGATCGCCGGCGCCAAGTACAAAGGAGAATTTGAAGAGCGATTGAAAGGAGTGGTGAAAGAAGTAGCAGAAAGTGATGGGGAACTGATCTTGTTTATTGATGAGATACATACACTGATAGGAGCAGGTGGCGGTGAAGGTGCCATGGATGCGGCCAATATTTTAAAACCCGCATTGGCCCGTGGCGAACTGCGTGCGATCGGAGCGACCACCTTGAATGAGTACCAGAAATATTTTGAAAAAGATAAAGCCCTCGAGCGTCGCTTCCAGAAAGTAATCATAGATGAGCCAACGGTGGAAGATGCGATTTCTATTTTACGTGGATTGAAAGACAGGTATGAAACGCATCACCATGTACGCATCAAAGATGAAGCGATCATTGCTGCGGTGGAATTATCTACCAGGTATATGACCGACAGGTTCTTACCGGATAAAGCGATCGACCTGATAGATGAAAGTGCAGCCAAACTCCGCCTCGAAATGAATTCGATGCCGGAGGAACTGGATAAGCTGGAAAGACAGATTCGTCAATTGGAAATTGAGCGGGAAGCGATCAAACGTGAGAATGATGAAGGCAAGCTGAAGGAATTAAATATACTGATCAGTAACCTCGCTGTTGAAAAAGATACATTGAAATCGAAATGGAAGCAGGAGAAGGACCTGGTAGAAAAAGTGCAGAATGCGAAAGCTACCATTGAAGCACTGAAGCTGGAAGCAGAACAGGCGGAAAGAAACGGCGAGTATGGTAAGGTTGCCGAGATCCGGTATGGAAAAATAAAAGAACAGGAAGAACAGATCATCTCGATCACAGCACAGATAGAAAGCTCAACAGACAAGCGTTTGCTGAAAGAAGAAGTGGATGCGGATGATATTGCTGCGAATGTTGCAAAGGCTACCGGTATACCTGTTGCCAAAATGCTGCAGAGTGAAAGGGAAAAACTATTGAACCTGGAGGATGAGTTACACGAAAGGGTAGTTGGCCAGGAAGAAGCGATCACAGCGGTGGCAGATGCGATACGCAGGAGCCGCGCAGGTTTGCAGGATCCTAAAAAACCGATCGGCTCATTTATATTTCTCGGAACAACCGGTGTGGGTAAAACAGAGCTGGCAAAAGCTTTGGCTGATTACCTGTTTGATGATGAAAGTATGATGACGCGTATCGACATGAGCGAATACCAGGAAAAACATACCGTTTCCCGTTTGGTAGGCGCCCCTCCAGGATATGTGGGATATGATGAAGGTGGGCAGTTAACGGAAGCAGTACGCCGTAAACCTTACAGCGTTGTCTTGCTGGATGAGATAGAAAAAGCGCACCCCGATGTATGGAATATTTTATTGCAGGTATTAGATGATGGCCGTTTAACTGATAACAAGGGCCGCGTGGTGAATTTCAAAAATACCATCATCATCATGACCAGTAATATCGGCAGCCATTTGATACAGGATGCATTTGAAAATGTGAATGATAAAAATGTAGAAGAAGTAACCGAAAAAGCAAAGACAGATGTAATGGTATTGTTGCGACAAACTATCCGCCCGGAATTTTTAAATAGGGTAGATGAGATCATCATGTTCAGCCCGCTGATGAAGAAACAGATCATGGGAATCGTGAAGATCCAGCTGGAAGGACTGAAACGATTGGTTGCAACAAATGGTATTACAATACAGTACAGCGAATACTTACTGGAGTTCCTTGCAGAACAGGGATACGATCCGCAATTTGGTGCAAGGCCATTGAAAAGGCTGATACAGAAACAGATCATCAATGGACTCAGTAAAAAAATACTGGCAGGTGATATTGATAAAACGAAACCAGTATTGGTGGATGTTTTTGATGGAGTTGTGGTCTTCAGAAATGAGGACGAACATAAGTGAGATGGATAATGTGTGATTGGTAAATGGGTCAAAGCTTGCTTTGGCCCGTTTTTGTTTAAAGTATGCGGTAAATACGCTATTCTGGAATTGCCTTATTAGATACTTTAGTTTTTTTATTGATTTTTTGAGGTCGCAATTTGCGACCTCAAAAATCTAAAACTTTAAGTATGGAAAAACCTCAAAAACGACTTCAACTTGCGGATGAAGTCATTATGAATAAAATTTATTTGATCAGGAATCAAAAAGTGATGCTTGACCGTGATATCGCAGAATTATATGGAGTAGAAACCAAGCATTTAAAGCAAACTGTCCGCAGAAACGCTACGCGTTTTCCCAAAGATTTTATGTTTGTAATGAGTAAAGCAGAGTTTGAAGATTGGAGGTCACAAAATGTGACCTCCAATTCTGATAAACAGGGGCTGCGTTATGCACCTTTTTGTTTTACTGAGCAGGGCGTAACCATGGTTTCATGTATCCTAAACAGCAAAAGAGCCATCGCAGTAAACCTACAGGTGATTAGGATCTTTACCAAAATGCGCGAGATGTTACTTACCCATAAGGACATACTTCTGCAATTAGAAAAAATAGAGAATAAACTGTCGGGCCATGATGAACAGATTGCAAGGATCTTTTTATACCTGAAGCAATTGTTGAATCCTCCCGCAGTGCCGAGACCACGGATCGGTTTCAGGCGTAATAATGAAGAATAACCTGGGAAGGAACTATGCAGAAAAAGAGTATTTTTAAGGAGCTGTCAAGAATCATTCAAACAAACTATGCTTAAGAAAGCACTCTCCAATCCATCCATTCTTTTCCTGTTAGCCGGGAATATTTATTGTATCTGGTATTACGAAAATCACCCTGCAGATTTCAGTACGGTTGTATGGATCTATTGGTGCCAAAGCATTACTATCGGCCTCTTTAATTTTCTGGATCTGTTTACCGTGAAGGACTATCAGCAACCTTTAGCACCCACCGGCAATCGTATATCGGCATGGTTCTTTTTATTTCATTTTGGCTTTTTTCACCTCGGGTATGCAGTATTTTTGCTTACAGATTTTGGTATCCGTTCTGTGGATTCAAACGTATTGCTGATCGCTATTGGCGCTTTTTTTCTTGAATGTCTTATTAATTTTATAAGACACAAAAGAATGGAACGTACGATGAGTGTTAGTATTGGCGCAATGTTCTTTTTACCTTACCTACGCATCATTCCCATGCACCTGATGATCCTGCTTCCTGCTTTTCTGGGGTGGAAGCCTTCTTTGCTTTTTCTTGTATTAAAAATGGGTATGGATGTGATATCGTCTATGCTTTATCATATTGTGTACAGTAAAAACAAGATCATAGATACAGCAGGAACGCCTGTTTAAGTAAAACTATACGTATGGTAACCTTCACAGCCACAATAAAACAATTTGCAGAGCAGGGCGAAAAAACCGGCTGGACCTATATTGAGGTTCCGGCTGATATTGCACAGGAGTTAATACCGGGGAATAAAAAATCGTTTCGTGTAAAAGGGAAACTTGACCAGTTTGCTATTGCCGGGGCGGCGCTGCTTCCAATAGGAGCAGGCAATTTTATTCTGCCACTAAATGCATCCATGCGCAAAGGCACACATAAGAGAAAAGGAGGGATGCTGAAAGTTCAATTAGCCGTAGACACTAAACCATTGGCTGCTCCGGCAGGCTTTGTCGAATGTCTTGAGGATGAACCTAAGGCTAAAGCTTTTTTCAATCAGTTAAAACCTTCTCACCGTAATTATTTCATCAAATGGATGAGCGGAGTAAAGTCTGAAGAAGCTGTGGCCAGAAGGATAGCCCAGGTGATCAATGCTTTATCTTATGAACAGGATTTTGTAACAATGATCCGGAGCCATAAAGCAGATAATGGGAAAAATTCTTTTAAGTAGTAACGGCTTTGTAACTTACCGGTAAACGCAATCGTCATGAAAATGCATCTGTTGTTGTTTTGTCTTTTGGCCATATTATCCGCTTCCGCGCAAACGGGAAATATCGGTGCGGACGCAAATAAAACGTTTAGCATCCGCGGTGAATATGGACGTCCTCTTCTTTCAGCGGCTGCAGAAATAAAGGGCAGCCCGCTGGTAAGTGAAAATTGGAGTAAAGGTTATGTAAAGTTTTGGAACGGGCGGATCCTTAAAGATATTCCTCTCAGGTTCAACCTCTTTACTAGTGAATTGTATTATCAGCTTGACGGTGTCGATTTTGTATTTGTTGAGCCTGTCGGCGAATTTTCTTTTCCATATGAGGATAACGGCACAAGTTGCCTGGCATTTTTCAGAAATGGATATCCCGGAACAAAACCTGCTTCAAAACAGATCTTTTACGAGGTACTGTTTGAGGGAAACCGTTTCCAGCTACTTAAACGTAATTATAAAATCATTCGTGAATCATCTGGCTATGGGAGGGAGCCGATCAAGGTATTCGAGCCAGGCTCTGAATGGTATGTCTATGATTCTCAATCGAAGTTGATCCATTTGATCAAGAATAGAAAACCACTTACTGCCTCGGTTCCTGAACTGGGGGTTCTTCTTAATCGTTTGAAAGGCAATGAAACGGGGAAATTCAAATCAGAAAAAGAGCTGATCGATCTTGTAATCAGCCTAAACCAATAAGCGGTGTCTGCCGTTGATTAAAAATCCAGGAAAAAACGGCACTAAAACTTACTTATCAGTAAGTAATCCTTAACTTGGTACTGTGACTGCGCGTAATACAGATACAAAAGAGGAGATCATCCGCATCGGAAAGGAGCTGATCAAGTTGTATGGTTACAACGCGTTCAGCTATGCCGATATTTCCAAGCAGCTAAATATGAAAAATGCGGCTGTACATTACCATTTTCGTGGTAAGGAGGACCTGCTTGCTGGTATACTTGAAAACTATGTGCAGGATTATGCCACATTGGGTAAACAGTTGCAGTCATCCGGCTGGTCTGCTATGCAGAAGCTGGAGAAATTCATTGAACGGTATTCTTGCCTGGTAGAATGTAATAGCATCTGCATTATTGGTTCTGTAGCATCTGATTACAACACTTTACCCGAATCGGTTAAAGAGAAAACGGCCGAATTGATCGAAATGGTTATGAGTATGGTGGAAAAAACCTTACAGGAAGGAAAGCGAAATGGCGAATTCAGCTTCACAGAATCGGCCCGTACACAGGCATTGCTCATCATGACCAACCTGGCGGCAGGAGTGCAGTTGGCAAGGATCTCAGGAAAAAAAGATTATGATGCAATAAAAAGGGCGCTCATCCGTCAACTAAAGAAGTAATCCTTTTTTTTGTCAATATTACTTACTTATTAGTAAGTAAATAATAACTATCAATCAATCAAAACAAACATTTATGAAAAAGATGATCTTCTCACTGGTAATCATGGCAACCGTCATGTCATTTGTTTCACAGGCTCAAAACGCGATAACGGATTTTCAAAAAGGTACTGTTGTAACGGCGTCAAACGAAAAATTAGAAGGCAATATCCGCGACCTGTCTAAAAATAAAGGAACGATCGTATTTGAATCAGCCGGTAAAAAGAAAACATATACACCTTCAGAGCTTTCGGGTTTTATACTAAATGGCAACCATTACATTTCCTACTCCGGCGATTTTTATAAAGTGATCATCCCTGCGGGGAAAGCCGGTCTTTACCAGCGAGTGAGCGATAATAGCGGAAAAATGATGTATAACGGTGCAGAGGCGGTACTGGTAAGTACTGCTGAGGGAAAGCCAGGAGATTTTTATATCCAGTCACTATCAGATGGTAAATGGTCATTGGTATCACAGAAAAATTTCGAAACAGTGGCGCTCAATTCCTTTGTTGATTGCCCCTCTGTTTTAGCGGAAATAAAAACCAAGCAATTAGATTTTGCGCAACTGGCTAAAGCCGTGGAGCATTATAATAGTTGCAAGTAGGCATTATTCTAAATGTTGAATGCTAAATTTTAAATGCCGGGCATTTTCATTTAAAATTTAGCATTCAACATTTAAAATAGAAAGAATCTTCCGGGTAAATTAAAGTTCCGAAAATTCCGCAGGGTTCATGAGAATGGTCTCGTTTCTCGAAACGGTATAAAGGTATTCAGGTACTACTTTCAACTTCATCCATTCGGGGTCTTCGCCAAATTTTTTCCAATGTGCATCGCGATCGGCCTGGTTATTAAAACTTGTCATGTACATAAGGTTGGGCATGTGGCTGCCGGCTATCACTTCTGCATAGAATACGGCGTTAAATTCAAGTCTTTTGAATAGAGCCACTTCTCCGCCTACATTAAACATTTTTACTTTCTGGCGGTATAGTTTTTCAGTAGCTGATTCATAACTGCGCAATTCGTAGATCCTTTCCGTTTTGTTCCCGGTAAGTGATGGCGGCTGGAAGGACGGCATCATCGGGAAAGCTTTTAAAACAATGGATTCAATACGTTTATAAGGAGAGGCATTGTATGCAGCATCCAGGTAAGCATTTGCTTCTTTTAGTTTTTGATCCGTAACGATCAACTCCTCAATGGTATTGAGATCTTCCAATGAACGGAGGGGTATAAAAATGTAGATCCTTTTTTCAGCGGCAGTATCATTTACTGTTGGATGAAACACACCGATCTTGCCAATACCCGCCCTGTGAAGTGCAGGCAGGTAATCATTCTGTAAGAACTGATCTATAAATTTCACCTGTTCATTTGTGGACACACGGTAAACTTTGATCTCGTAATAAGCCCGGGTATCTGCTTTATAAGGGCTGGCAAGAACTGCTGAAGCAAAAAACAGAAAGGCAAGTGTCAATATTTTTTTTGTTCTCATAGTTACAATTTATTCAGTATGTGTTAAACGATAGATCAATATAGCTGCTCTTTGTATAAGGTAAGGAAATTCCTTCAGGTTGATCGTTTCCCCTGGTGCATGCGCACCGCGGCCCGAAGCACCCAAACCATCAACGCAATCTACATATTTTGCAATATAAGAAATGTCTCCGGCGCCTCTTGAACCTGGATCTCCCGCTTTGGTAACACCTATCTCCATTGACTGCGATACACTATCAATCACCTGTAATAATTTATTATTACCCTCTGTTGGTTCCATAGAAGGTATGCCATCCTGAAAACTGATCTCTGCTTTACTGCCAGTAAGGTTTTGCGCAACGATGGCACGCATCTTTTCCCTTGCATTTTCTTTTTGCGTTTCGGTTAAAAAACGAAGATCACCGGTTACCACTGTTTCCGGTGAAATGATATTGGTCTTGCCAATCGCATCACCTTTTGCATTCTTTTCATCATACTGCATACCCGATCCCCCTAAAATTAACCCGGGATTGAATGTTAAGTATTTTTCTGCACTTAATTCTTCACGAAAACGATTGAGTATGCGGGCCGCTTCATAGATGGCGCCATATCCGGAACCTGCGCCGAAGATACCTGAAGAATGTCCCGTTTTTGCAGTTACATGTAGTTTCCATCCGCTTGATCCCCGGCGTGCGGTGGCAACGGTATTCAAACCATTTGCACCTTCAAAACCAAGCGCTATATCGCAGATCTGCGCACGTTCAATAAAATCTTTCCGGCTCACAGTATTGGGGATGCCAGCTTTTTCTTCATCACCTGTAAAATAAGCCGTGATAGACACATCATTCAATAATCCCATTGACTGCAGTGCCTGCAAAGCCATGATTATTATCACATCGCCGCCTTTCATATCGCTAGCACCCTGGCCGGTTGCAGTTGAATCGTTCAGGCGTTTGTAAGGGGAGAAGGGCATGTCCGGTTCAAACACCGTATCAAGATGCCCAATGAGGAATAGTTTCTTTCCTTTTTTCCCTTTGCGCGCGGCTACCAGGTGGCCCGCCCTGTTCAATGAATCAGGCAAATTCACCCATTCCGTAGCAAATCCTGCTTTGGCAAGCTCTTTAGCGAAAAGATCCCCCACTTTTTTTACGCCTGCTTTATTCAGCGTACCACTGTTGATGTTGACTGCGTCAGCCAGCATTTTTTCTGCATCGTTTATGTGCAGGTTAACATAGCTAATGATCTTTTTTTCGGTATCGGATAAGGATTGCGAAAAAATTGTGTTGTGAAGAAGCAACGAAAAAACAAGTATGGGTATCTTTCTCATGAAGCATTTATATGTGAATGCCAAGGTAAGCAACAAATGTTTTCTTTCGACAAGCGCAAAAGAATACCACCAGAACTTCCCGGGAAATGAGTAAAACGCATACATCATGCCGGGCATTCTAATGGGTGAAGAAAAAATAAATATGAAAGATGAACCGGCATTGAAATAGTCTTTAACAAATTCTTAATACCGCTTAGTATGGTTCTTGTAGCACAAACATTTCAGGAAACCTTTTAAAGCGAATAGAGTTACGGATGGAGCAATGCTACTTTAAAACCAAAATCCACATGAAAAACAAAACCATCCTCCTTTCCGCCATCATGGCGATCGCTGTCTGCGTTATTACCCTGACAGCCTGTAAAAAAAGTACTTCCAGTGAAAATGAGATCGCGCAAGGTAAACAGCAGATGTCCTTATACCTTACCGATGGCCCTGGTCTGTTCGACCATGTTTACATTGATATCATTTCCGTAAAAGTATTGGTAGATACCAGTAAGGATACCCGCCGGCACGACAATGAAGACTGGGATCGCAGGGGCGCTGATGACCATAAAAAAGATTCTTCATTTGTATGGGAGAACCTGAATATTACCCCGGGGGTATATGATATTCTCCGTTTCCGGAATGGAGCAGATACTTTATTTGCAGCAGCCGGTATCGTAAAAGGATCTATCCGCCTGATTAAAGTAGAACTGGGAACAAATAATTCGGTTGTAAAAGACAGTATCGTCTATCCCATCTCATTACCTGCAGGCGCGAACAATTATGTGCTCATCAAATTAAAAGGACATGAATGCGAAGAGTACCTGCCGAATAAAAGAAGGCTATGGCTCGACTTTGATATTACACGTTCTATCCTGGTGAATGCCCAGAACAAATTCTACCTGCGTCCATGGTTTCATTTCTTTACAGTAAGTACTACCGGAAGTATCAAAGGAAAAATAGAGCCAAAAGATGGGTTACCGGTTGTTACGGTATACAATTCTTCAGATACTGCCTATGCATTACCCGACAGGGATGGTAATTTTAAAATACGTGGATTGAACGAAGGAACCTATTCTGTGTTCGTCAATGCATCCAACGGTTATAAAGACACTACGATCAGTAATGTGGTAGTAAAAGCCCCGGGAGAAACTTCTGTGGGTACGATCAAACTGACCAAATGATGATTCAATATAGCGGTAAATAAAAAGGGAGCAGCGATGCTCCCTTTTTTATGGGAGCATTTCAAATTTTCTCATTGTGTTTGTTCACTTTATTTTTTGAACCACAATAGAAACATAGGCACATAGTTGTAACACATAGTTCCTCTATGTGAAATCCTATATTTTCTATGTGGCTATGTGGTTCAAATCCACGAAAATTTGAAATGCACTCTTTTTTATTCTATACATTGAAATCAGCGGCATTGTTTGTACATTTCATTATGCAAAACGATCGCTTCCTGCTATATGGCGCCAATGGATATACCGGCCGGCTCATTGCAAACATGGCCGCTGAATATGGGTTAACACCCATCCTTGCCGGGCGTAATGAAGAAGCGCTGAGATCGATGGCAGAACCATTGAATCTTCCTTATAAAGTATTTGATCTTTCTGATAAAGAAGCCATGCATGCTGCATTGAAAGATGTGCCTGTGGTATTGCATGCGGCAGGGCCCTTTCATCACACGTCAAAAAAAATGATCAAAGCCTGCCTGGAAACGAAAACACATTACCTTGATATTACCGGTGAGATCACTGTGTTTGAAAAAGCAAAAAAATATGATGCGGAAGCCAAAGACGCAGGTATCATGATCATGCCCGGGGTTGGGTTTGATGTGGTTCCTACAGATTGCACAGCATTATACCTGAAACAACAACTGCCCGATGCCACGCATTTAAAACTTGCCTTTGCCATGCTAGGCGGAAAACTTTCTCATGGAACGGCCACTACCATGGCGGAGAATCTTGGTGAAGGCGGGATGGTACGTAAAGATGGAATGCTGAAAAAAAAGCCATTGGGTCATAAAGGTTTCTGGCTCGATCTCGGCATTAAGAAAACGTTTGTGATGTGTATTCCCTGGGGAGATATTTCAACGGCGCATACCACAACCGGTATTCCCAATATTGAAACTTATGCAGGTGCTTCTCCCAAAACTTATTCGTTGTTGAAATGGCAATTTTTGTACAATTGGTTGCTGCGTACCTCACTGGTTAGAAATATTGCAAAGAAAAAGATCAAACAAAAACCGGCAGGGCCAACGGATGAAATGCGGCAACAGGCAAAAGGTTTTGTTTGGGGTGAAGTAACAAATGCGGCAGGTGAAAAAAAAGCCGTTCGGCTTCAATGCCCTGAAGGGTATACATTAACCGCTATCAGCAGTTTGCTCATCACAAAAAAAGTATTGGAGGGTAATTTCAAAACCGGTTACCAGACTCCCGCGGGGATGTATGGCGCTGACCTGGTGATGGAAATTCCGGGGGTGGTGAGAGAAGCTATTAGCTTTTAGCAGTTAGGCATTAGCCGTTTGCTTTGTAACAAATTTATCTTGCTTTTAGTTCACACTAACAGCTTATCGTTTGTACCTAATAGCTTTCCTCAAATTTTTTAGTTTTTCCGGCGAGAAAATAGCACTTTCACCGTTCAATTTAATGCATTTACAATGGCCACGAACCGCAAAGCCGCAATGGGCTTTATTTTTATTACTCTATTGATCGATGTAACAGGATTTGGATTGATCATTCCTGTGATGCCGAAATTAATAGAAGAATTACTGCATGATTCATCCATCAGTAAAGCATCTCAATATGGTGGATACCTGACTTTGGCTTATGCATTAATGCAGTTTTTGTTTGCACCCGTACTTGGCAACCTGAGTGATAGATATGGGCGCAGACCAGTATTGTTATTTTCCTTATTTGGTTTTGGAATAGATTATCTTTTTCTCTCCTTCGCACCATCTATTGCATGGTTATTCGTTGGTAGGTTGATCGCTGGCGTAACAGGTGCGAGTTTTACAACAGCGTCTGCTTATATCGCCGATGTGAGTACGCCTGATAACCGGGCACAGAATTTTGGAATGATCGGAGCTGCATTCGGATTAGGATTTATCATTGGTCCATTGATTGGTGGTTTATTGGGAGAGTTCGGGGCAAGGATTCCTTTTATGGTTGCGGCAGGTCTTGCACTGGCCAATTGTTTGTATGGATATTTTGTTTTGCCAGAATCATTGGATAAGGAACACAGAAGGCCTTTCGAATGGAGACGTGCGAACCCGGTTGGTTCATTACTCCAGTTAAGAAAATACCCGGCAGTAATAGGATTGGTTGGTTCATTGGTACTTGTATACCTGGCGGCACATTCTGTACAAAGCAACTGGAGTTTTTTTAATATCGAAAAATTTCAATGGACACCTAAAATGATCGGGATCTCGCTTGGCGTGGTTGGGTTATTGGTAGGAGGCGTACAGGGTGGATTGGTGCGGATCGTGAATCCAAAGCTCGGTAATGAAAAAAGCGTTTACATTGGATTGGCATTATATGCATTTGGTCTTCTGTTATTTGCTTTCGCATCACAAAGCTGGATGATGTTTGTGTTCCTGATCCCTTATTGCCTGGGAGGAATCGCGGGCCCCGCATTACAATCCATTATATCAGGACATGTGCCGCCAAATGAGCAGGGAGAACTACAGGGTGCGTTAACAAGTTTGATCAGTGTAACCTCTATAATAGGTCCGCCATTGATGACAGGTTTATTTGCTTATTTCACCAAACCCGGTGCACCTGTGCATTTTCCCGGTGTATCTTTTTTATTGGGCTCCATCTTTATGATCGCAAGCGCCATATGGGCGTATGTGGCGTTGAAGACTGAGAAGGAACATCTTAATCAGCCTTAATTGTGTTGAATGTTGAATTTTAAATGTTGAATGATTTGAACAGATTTTCATTCAACATTTAAAATTCAACATTTAAAATTATTTTACCTTACTCGCCGTCCAGCTATCCCTGATCTTCTTCATCTCATCAGTAACCGTTTTACCTGAAGTCTCAAACGGAACCAGTGAAACACCAGTTTGTTCTTTCAGGATCAGTCTTGTTTTCTTTTCGATGTTGCGGTGATTGTAAGCAATGGAGATCGCATCGCCTACTTTTTTGTTTTTTAAGAAGTTGGTCACATCGGCCTGTGTTTTTACTTCAGTATCATCCAGTTTCAGGATCTCATCATTGATATCTAGTCCTGCCTCATAAGCTGCAGTTCCTTTGGTTGTATTTCTATCGATCACCAATCTTTCAGGCGTTGCAGCAGCACCGCCAGCACCTCTTCCGCCAAAACCACCGCCGGTGAAAATACCCATGGTAGGTTTGCCAGCATTTGGATTCCTGATATCATAGCCTGCTTTTGCAAAAAGAGATGCATAGTCAATTGCTTCATGGCCGTTCACATATTTGCCAAAGAAATCGGCGGCAAATTTTGCATCGGTAATGGTTGCTAATGTTTCCTGCATCGTGCCAACGGTATAAGGAATTTCTGTTTTGCCAAAACGTTTCCACATCGCCTGCATATAGGCATCGATGGTCTTGTTGTATTTTGTCTGCAATTCAAGATCAAGTGCCAATGCGATCAATGCTCCATAGGTGTAATAGGAGGTGAACATGTTACCATAATTGTTCTTATCAATCGAAACGGCGGCATCAACAAATACAGCATGGTTACTTGCCTGTACCGGTGAATAATCACGTGCACCAGGTGTGTTCATTTTGGTACTGATCAATCCGCTGGCTGTATTGATAAAATTGTCTTTGCCAACCAACCCTGCACGGCTCAATATCAATCCACCGTAATATTGGGTGAAGCCTTCTGCACACCACAATTCGTTACTCATATTGCTTTTCTCGAAGTTGAATGGCTCGAGTGTTTTTGGCCTGATGCGTTCCACGTTCCAGTTATGAAAATATTCATGTGAGAAAACACCAAGCAACCTGTCTGCACTAAATGCATTCATGGGTGTGGTGATCATGGTAGAGTTCCTGTGTTCCATTCCATCACCATTCACATAGGGGTTGGCGCCTGCAATAAAAGTGTAGCTGCCGTAATCATACAAAGGAAACTCTCCGAATACGGCCCTGGCTTCTTCTACTAATTTTTTCACTTTTCCTGCCAGCTCTTCTGCCTGCGCATCTGTTGCATTTGATTCCAATGCAATACGCATCGTGAAACGGGTGCCATCTGCATTCTGGATGTTCCACTGTTTAATGATCTGGTCGCCGATCTTGGTGGGGCTATCCATAAAGTATTGAAGGTTCGGCGCCGTAAATGTGTATTTATCATCACCTGAAGGCTGGTAAAGTTGGGTTGCCACCACGCCCTTGTTCTCTTTCGGAATATCAAAATGAATGGTGATCGGTGCTTTATCCAATCCTTTCATCCACATAAAACAGGCAGGCATATTCATATGAATACTTTCAGGATCAATGCCAACATACGTTCCATCCGAATGATTTCCGAACAGCGTATAACTGATGGTAACAGTGCCAGTATGTTTTGGTACTTCATATATATCCCCATCAATACGGTTCGCTGTTATTTTTTTGCCTGATTTATCTGTAGCAGTTACGTCATATACATTTTTACCAAACTCGTGGGTGGCATAACGGCCCGGGGAGGAGCGGCTCATTTTGAAAATCGCGGGTTGTAATGGAATGCCGGTTACGGTCAATTCGATATGTGCTTCATGATGAACCGCGTTTGGGAAAGATACTTTATAAGCAACTTTTTGCGCATTCGCGGTAAACAAAACGATCATGAACAGGGAAAAGAAAAGCAGTTTTCTCATGGAAATAAGTGTTGATTAATGGATGTAGCTCGCTAAGATAAGTTACAGCCGCCATTTTACACCTGATTCTGTTCACATGCTGTTTGAATGGGGTCGCTTTAGTCGGAAAGGCTGATAACTAGCGTATTAGATATATTGTTTTCAAGGCTGGCAGGGCTCATTTTAACACTTAAGAATGATATTTATTAGGAACGGAAGCATTTTACAGCTACCTTTGCACCTTAATAAAAATTACAATTTTACAAATGGACACACAAATTACAGGAACTGTAAAGTTCTTCAACGAAGAAAAAGGTTTTGGTTTTATCAAGCATGATAACTCTAACAAAGAAACTTTTGTACATGCAAATGGCCTGGTTGACCAGATCGAAGCTAATGACAAAGTGGTTTTTGATGTACAAGAAGGACGTAAAGGCTTAAACGCCGTTAACGTTAAGCGTTTAAGTTAATTCAATACTAAACTCTCTTAACCTACTATAAGGCCATTCAGCTCAGCTGAATGGCCTTTTTCTTTCCCCTCCCCTTTGAGGGGAGGTTCGGGAGGGGTATATTTGCCCCCTTATAAAAAACAACACATGTCAGAAACAATACAACAATTGCAGGAAACCGTAGATTTTATCCGCGAACTGGTTTCCGGTAAAGCCTCTACCGGTATTATTTTAGGAAGCGGCCTGGGTAATCTCGCCAATGATATCAAAACAGAAATAGAGATCTCTTATAATGATATTCCACATTTCCCGGTAAGTACGGTAGAAGGACACAAGGGCAAACTCATTTTTGGTGAGCTGGGTGGCCAGAAAGTATGGGTAATGGGTGGCCGTTTTCATTATTATGAAGGTTACACACCGCAACAGGTGGCTTACCCCGTGAGAGTAATGCGTTTACTGGGCGTAAAAACACTTTTGTTATCGAATGCAGCAGGAGGAGTGAATATCGATTTTAAAATAGGTGACCTGATGATCATCAACGATCATATCAGTTTATTTACCGAAAATCCATTGCTGGGTAAGAATGAAGACAAACTCGGTACCCGCTTCCCAGATATGAGCGAGCCTTATAGCAAGGCGCTGATCAGCAAAGCACAGCAGATAGGGAAGAGGCATAATATTGAATTAAAGCAAGGCGTTTATACCGGCGTAACCGGGCCAACCTTTGAAACACGTGCAGAATACAAGCTGATTCATATTTTAGGTGGCGATGCAGTTGGTATGAGCACCGTACAGGAAACCATCGCCGCCGTGCATTGTGGTATGGAAGTATTCGGCATAAGCGTGATCACTGATATCGGTATCCGCGAAGAAGAGAACACCATTACTCACGAAGAAGTATTACAGGCTGCAAAGGATGCAGAACCGAAACTGACTTTGTTGTTTACGGAGTTAGTAAAAGTTTTGTAAGTCTGGAGTCAGGAGTTAGAAGTCTGGAGTGGAGCGCTGCATACTCCAGACTTTTAACTTCTCCCTAAACGCTCTTTATACTATTTTACAGCACATTTGAAAGCATGGGTTTACCAATACGCAAAAGCATAGGGATTGTATTTGTTTTATTACTGTTCGGTAATACAGCTTTGCTTGCACAGGTAAGAACCCAAACGCTGCAAAAAATTAACCCGGGGCAAAATTCACAAGTTGGTTACGACAGCCAGGGCCGTATGATAAAGAAAACCGCAGGAAATGATTCTTTACAACGCAGGGACAGGAACCTTGATTCGATCACTATCTTCTATAAATATTTTGACTCCACCAGGTTGCGTACACTGGATTCTTCGATCAATGATTTTACAACGCGCTTCCCGCTTCCTTATTATTATCATACGCTGGGTAATTATTCCACGGCCGCGCAATCTTTCTTTTTTAATCCCCTGATGAAACCGGGTTTTGATGCGGGGTTTCACCAGTATGATATTTATGCATTTACGCTGGAGAACACAAAACTGTATCAAAGCACACGTCCTTACACGGAATTAGCCTATTTGTTGGGAAGTAAAGCAGAACAGCTGATCAACATAGTACATACACAGAATAGTAAAAGCAATTTCAATTTTTCTGTTGAATACCGTTTCAATAATGCACCGGGAAATGTAAAGAACCAGAACTCGAGTCAGAATAATTTCCGTTTTGTTTCTCATTATCAAACGCCGAATAAAAAGTACGAAGGATTCCTGATCTATATATCCAATAAAAGTGCTTCTTCTGAGAATGGAGGATTGCAGGATATTAAAAAATTAGACAGCCTTGCTTTAGGCGATCCTTATGAACTGGAAACACGTTTGGGTAAACCCGGCACTTTCGGACGAAATCCATTTAATACAGCGGTGAATACGGGTAATACCTATAAGAATTCCACCTTCCTGTACAAACATCATTTCGATATCGGTACCAAAGATTCACTGGTAACAGATTCTGTAACCTACAAATTATTTTATCCGCGTTTACGTATAGAACATACGCTCCGGTATACGCATAGCAGTTATATGTACGAGGACAAATACGTAGACACAAAAGGGGGAGACTCTGCCAACTATAAACATTACCTGAGCTACTTTAATCATAGGATGGATAGCCTGGGAGCGTTCAGGTACCTCGACACATGGAACGAGATCAACAACGAATTCAGCCTGATCTCTTTTCCTGAAAAGAATAATCTGGCCCAGTTCCTCAAAGCGGGTATCGATATCCAGAACCTGAAAGGCAGTTTCGATACGTTCCGTACCACCAGCCTGTATAATTTGTCTGTTTTGGGAGAATACCGCAACCGTACCCGCAACCAGTTATGGGATATTGAAGCAACGGGTCAATTATATCTTACAGGCTATCATTCGGGCGATTATTCCGCGTATATCAGTATGAAAAGGATGCTGGGCAAAAAACTGGGCTATCTCAATATTGGTTTTCAGAACGTGAACCGATCACCATCTTTTATTCTGAACACGGCGAGCAGCTTTCCGGTTCAGAAACCGGGAGACTTTGGTAAAGAGAACATCATCCGTTTTTTTGCTTCGTATGATAACCCACGCAATGGCTGGAAATTGGGTGGTGAATATTTTGCCGTTACCAACTATATGTATTTCGATAGTTTTTTTTCAGCCAAACAGGAAGCAGCACTTTTCAATGTATTGCACCTAAACGCGGAGAAAAAATTCCGCCTGTCAAAGTACTGGAACTGGTACACAGAGATCCATATACAACAGACAACAGGACAGCCACCGGTGAATATTCCTTTGCTTTTAACACGGAACCGTATTGCATTTGAAGGAAATTTTGCTACCAATCTCTTCTTATCAACCGGTCTTGAGATCAGGTATAATACAGGTTATAAGGCAGATAATTATTCGCCATTTCTTGGGCAGTATTTTGTACAGAATACAAATACCATTCATAACAGACCCGATATCAATGCATATGTACATTTCCGTATCAAAAGTTTCAAGGGATTCTTCCGGTTAGAGAACCTGAATGGCCTCGGTAATCATCCCAGTTTTGTGGCCACTAATTATCCGGGTCCAACCCTTTGGACACGCTTTGGCCTGTGGTGGAGTTTTGTGAATTAATACCATTTAACAGAAAATTCCTTAAAATATCTTGGTGGCCGGTTATCTTTGTTCCATAATGAAACGTTCAGCAGTAGCCATATTAGCCATCATTTATATCGCCATCAGCAGTGGTGTAGTGGTCAATATCCATTACTGTATGGGTAAAATGAGTTCGGTAAAACTACAGGCTTGGACATCTTCTTCCTGCGGTTGCGGCAAAAAAATGGAATCCAAAAAAGGATGCTGCAAAACTGAACTGAAAGTAGTAAAGATCGAAGATGCACAGAAAGCCACTTATGCTGATTTGGCTATTCAGGTACCCGTTACACCCATTGTAAATGAACCTGGGTTATTACAAACACCTTTTTATAATGCTCAATCAGTAGTAGTACCCAAAGAGCATTCGCCTCCGGTCATTTCCGGGCAGGAGACTTATCTCCGCAACTGCGTTTTCAGAATTTGATCTTATATGACACGAATTACACGAATTGACACGAATTTTCTTCGTGCCAATTCGTGTAATTCGTGTTCGTGCAATCCGGGTATTTAATTCGTGTTATCTAAAACAAATTCAAAAATGAAAACGCAATCAACTTTATTAACCATAGCATTCGTATTATTTTCTTTCTTTTCTTTCGCACAAACAAAGCCGGCTCCGGTAAAATCAGAGACCATCAAAGTATGGGGTAACTGTGGTATGTGTAAGGGGCATATTGAAAAAGCAGCCAAGACAGCCGGTGCCACCGCTGCCACATGGAACAAAGACACCAAGATCCTCAGTGTTAAATACGATATCACAAAAACGACCAATAAACAGATCCAGGAAGCAGTGGCTGATGCAGGTTACGATACAAAGGATCTTACCGGTAACAATGCCGCGTATAAAAATCTCGACGAATGCTGCCAGTACGAAAGAAAGGCAAGTGATAAAAAAGAGAAAACAAAACACTAAAAAACTACCAATACCTGCCTGCTCTTTTTTAGTAACAGGCAAGTGCCTGGTTAAAAATAATCATCATGAAAAAAATTCTCACAATCATTGTTGTGCTGGTGGCTGTTAACAGCCAGGCGCAAATACAAAATGCCACATTGCAGGCCAGTGGTCTCACTTGTGCCATGTGTTCCAAAGCGGTGTACAAAGCTTTATCGAATGTGGCATTTGTTGATAAGGTAAGTGCAGACATAGAAGGCTCTTCTTACGAGATCAGCTTCAAAAAAGACAGCCGGGTTGATTTTGATGCATTGAGCAAAGCAGTTGTGGATGCAGGGTTTTCTGTATCTAAATTAAAAGTAACCACTAGTTTTAAAGATGTGAAAGTGCAGAACGATGCGCATGTTACTTTAAGTGATCAGTCCTTCCATTTTTTAAATGTAACACCACAAACATTGAGTGGTATAAAAACGGTTGTATTGGTAGATAAGAATTTTGTTTCTTCAAAGGATTACAAAAAATACAGCAAACTCACTTCACTCCAATGTTATGAGTCTGGAAAGATGAATGGACAGAGGGTTTATCACGTTACGATGTAAACAATCTTTTTGCTACAGAGCGCACAGATTAACACAGTCTATTGTATTTATTCTGTGCTTTCTGTGTATTCTGTGGCGAAAAAAAATAATCCTATTAGAATGTTCAAATACATTATTGGTTTATCCTGCCTGTTGTGTAACAGCATTTCCGCACAGGAACTATATATTTTTTCGGAGCCTGCCAGTAATATGCCTGCTCATTCATTGAGTGTTAAACAAACGGCCAAATTTTTGCGTAACAAGTATTTCGGCAATGGCGAGAGCCGTCATACCAGCGAATTAATGTTCGGTGTAAATAAGAACCTGATGCTGCATGCCGCAAATACACTGTCAAATATGTATTCGGGCAAGACCCGGTGGGAGAGTGTGCGTGTTTATGGCAAGTATCGTTTTCTTTCAAATGATGGGATGTACAGTCATTTCAGGATGGCTGCATTTATCGAGGGGTCAATCAGCCGCAACAAAGAAATGTACGATGAATTGAGCTTGGAGGGTGATCAAAGTGGCATACAGGCCGGACTGATCGCTACGCAGCTTTTGCACAAGGTGGCTATTTCTGCAACGGTAAGTGGAACGCAGATCCTTCAACAGGGCAGATGGGATAATCGAATGGCAACGGCCCTTACTCCTTATGAAGCATTCAATTATTCTTTATCGATTGGCCGACTGATTCTCCCTAAAAAATATACCAGTTACAGTCAGACCAACCTGAATATTTATGCGGAACTGATCGGGCAAAAAACAACGGACCTGAAAAGGTATTTTGTAGACCTTGCGCCTGGCGCTCAACTCATTTTTAACAGCACCGCCAAACTAAACCTCGGTTATCGTTTTCAATTGGGTAGTAATATGGAACGGATGTCTGCTAAAAGCTGGCTGGTTAGTTTTGAATGGCTATTCCTGGATGCATTAAAATAGAAGATCATTTTTTCTTCTTACCCCAGGTGATCCTTCTGCCAAGTATGAGTTTCATCACAAAGCCATCGGTTGCCTCTGTAAGACCAAAGCCTGGTCCGAAGTTGATCTCCCATTTAGGATCAACAAAAAGATCGGCAACAAGAAACAGTGCATGATTCTGTTCGGGCAGTTTATCAAACTGGTTTAAAGGGCCAAGATCTCCATAGTATTCAGTTCCCAAACTAACTTTTGGTGAAACAGCATAGGCCGCCTTAAAATTTGGTGCAAAAGCAGGTGCTGAAGGTTTTTCAATTCCATTTAGTGTAACGCCTAATGTTGGATTGAAAGAAAGATAGAGATTCCCAAATGTCTTATCGATGATCGGGCGGATTTCCATATTGAATGTTTCATCTGAATATTCGGAACTCTGCAAACCGATCTCTGCAGAAAGACTCAAACCAACAGGCAGGTTCCATTTTGCAGGTGCGGCTATCCTTGGTCGCAAATGTGTGCCGATGATTTTCCAGCCATAACCGGGTGTATAGTTGGTGAACAGGTAAAACCCCAGTTCAAAATTATCAGTAATACCATGTGTGATCTCAATCGTTTCGTGAACAGAGTGGTAAGAAGGAAGAACACCTTTTACAATATCTTTTCCACCCTGTATGGTATAGTTACTATGTATTTCAAATATCGTTTGCCGTTTGGCCATTGTGGGAGAGGCGTATACCTGTATCTCATAATTCTCCTGTGCGGATAATAGAACTGGGGTCAGGAAGCAAAATAGAAACAATGATCTCATAACAGTTATTTATTGACGGATTAGCGGATTACGGATTAGCGGATTAGCGGATTAATGTTTCAATGCCCTTTTCTTGATCATCCCACCCTTCGTATCTTTTACACTATGCATTACCACAAACGCATTGGGATCTATCTTTAGTATTTCAGTATTCAACTTATTCAATTCCAAACGCGTGATCACTGTATAGATGATGTCGATATCATTTCTCTCTCCATGACTGCCAAAACCGCGTTTCCCTTTGTAAACAGTGAGTCCGCGCCCCATTTTTTCAACGATCATTTTCCGGATCTCATTGGCGTGCGAGGATACGATTGTAACACCGGTATATTCATCTATACCTTCGATTACAAAATCCAGCGTACGCGATGCCACAAGATATGTGATCATTGAGTATAATGCAGTTTCTATTGAAAGGAGATAGGCTGCTGCGGAAAATACAAGAATATTAAAAACGATGATGATATCTCCAATTGTAGTGCCGAGTTTACGGCTTAAGAAAATGGCCAGTACTTCTGTGCCATCAATCACGGCACCGCCTCTCACTGATAAGCCAATTCCTGCACCGAGAAAAAAGCCGCCGAAAACTGATACGAGTAATTTATCGTGTGTGATTTCCGGGAAATGAATAAAAGCAACGCAGGCTGATAGTCCCGAAATGGCGATCGCTGTTTTTATTGCGAAGCTCTTACTGATCACTTTATAACCAAGAAATACAAAAGGGATATTAACCAGCACCAATAAAATATAGATCGGGATCTGTTTTACTTCAGAAATAAGCAATGAGATACCTGTAGCGCCGCCATCAATAAAATTATTAGGTAACAGAAAACTTTCCAGGCCAAATGCTGCACAGCCAATACCTGCAGCCATCAGAAATGCATCTTTTAAAGAACGAAATACATTGATCTTAAGCTCACGGAATGCTTTGGCCAATGCATATTGTGAGTAATCATTAACATGCGTTGCGCTGTTCTCTTTTGGACGGAGAATGGTTTCAGTAAGTATTTTTGTCCAAAATGAATTCATTACACTAAAAATAAGAATTAAAAGGGTAACACGAATTACACGAATTGGTCCCTAATCAAATTCGTGAGAATTCGTGTAATTCGTAGCTGATACTATTCCTCAAAATAGCAAAGACTTCCGCCAACCCATTCTTTGTCTTTGTTATAGCGCACACCGATCATTTTTCCTTTGCTTAAACGTGCAAGATTATTGGTGGCTACCGGTCTTGGTTCACCATCTTTCCAGAAATAAAAAATTCTGATCTCTACTTTAGCGGGCACATCGGGTGTTGGTATTACTTCCGCATAAGTTACTTTGCGTTGTAAGATCCAGTTTTGCGGATCTGTTACTTTGTCGATATCTGCTTTGGTTACATCGATCACAACCCCTTGTCCTGCGAAAGAGAATAAGGGTTTTAATACATAGTTCTCCAGGTCGGCAGGTAATTCTTTGATCTCATTCAGGAACCATGTTTTTGGCACATGGGGATGATCAATAAATGGCAAAGTGTATTTGCTGATTCGGTAAAACCAATTCGGATGCGGTGCCCATTCCACATCAAGATCTGCCAATAACAATTTCCCTTTTTCCTGTATCTCCGGCGATTGTTGTTGCAGATCATCAAAAATGATGCGGTTATAAATGCGTTTTACTTCTATTTTCTTTTCATCTTTCAGGTAAAATAATTTTCTTCCTTCCTGTACCAGCTCAGTTAAACAAACAACAGGGATACCCACATAATCTGTGGTACAATAAAAATCAATCTTTGTTTTTTGCTGGTGCGGTAATATCTCCAGCAGGATCACATTTTCCGGTTTATGCGTTCCTAAGATTACATCACGCAATAATTGTTGGTAGGTAGCTGCAGTAAATCCATTCAGGTAAGCGGAATAACCATCGGGGATCTCGAAATGTTTCCTGGTAACCTCATCCTGCCAGATCTGGTAAGCAAACAGCGTAGGGAAACCCTGCATTTCTATCAGTTGTGGTTCGAGTTCGCCGTTTTCATTAAGACAGATACCAAAATCAAAAGCGATAAAATGGGTATGCGCATTTTCATGGGGAACCCTTACTTCTTCGGGTATAGCATGGGAGCTGAGCGTTTTGAAATTGAATTGTGTGATTACATCCACAATGCTTTCGCAGGCTGATAATACTTTGTTTTTGAAGGAGCGGTCAATAAAAACCGGTGTTTCGGCTACCCTGAACTCAATGGCCCCCGGGTGTTTACTGTTCAGTGCTTCAAGATAAGCATGGTACTTTTCTATGGTAAAACTTTCGTTGAAATGTTTTCTGATGGAGGGAACCATTGATCTGGATTTGGTTTGTATTGAAAGTAAAAAATCCTTTCCAATACAGGAAAGTTTTTTTAAGCATCCTTAAAAGAAGAAAGTTTTTGCCAAATATTCAGTAACTTTCAGAGAGCTGAATTCCCATATCCAGGAAATAACTCCCCTCTGCAAGGAATTTATAATTAATAGTGATAATTAGCGATCTGTCTTCAATTATTAACTATTAATTACTAATTATTAATTAATAGTCTTCATGAGAAAAATCGCTCTGATCATTTATATGACGTGTGCTTCTTTGGCGGAAGCGCAGGTGATCAAGGTGGATCATTTTTATGCGTATAGTAACAATGCACCTGAGCTTTTCGAAATGTTCAAAACAAAATTTAAACTTCCGCCTGTATACAACTACCAGGAATTTGGCAATGTATCGAGTGGTGGCCTCTGGCTGGGAAATGTAACGATGGAATTTGTAAACTATCGTGGGTCGGGCGTTGATAAAGCATTATTCAAAGGTCTTGCCCTGGAACCTGTTCAGCATACGGATACCATTACGCAGATACTGGATGAGTATGGTGTGGTTTACAATCCGCCTGCACCTGTCAGGTTTACGGTGGATGGAGTTGATAAAACCTACTGGACAAATATTGTTTTAAAGGATCTTACCTCCGGTGATGTTCGTGTTTTTATTTGCGACTATACCGACAGGTCTTTTTTAAGTGCCCCAAAAAAAGCAGCACGGAAAGCATTTGCCGAGCAGGAAGGAGGCCCATTGGGTATTATCGGGTTAAAAAAGATCGTGATAGCCACTTCTGATGTCGAGAAATCTATGCAGGCATGGGTAAGCATTCCCGGCGCTAAAAGAGCAGGTAATCATTTCAAATTTATTGAAGGGCCGGAGATTGTTGTTGAGAAAGCAGAGAAAGATGGTATTAAAGAGATCCAGGTTCAGGTGAGATCTGTTGAAGTTGCATCAAAATTTTTAACAGAACATCAGATGCTTTCGCAGGAAAATAAAGTTACAATGATCGATCCGGGGAAAGTGTTTGGGTTGCGGATCATATTAGAGCAGTAATGTTTCACGCAAAGCCGCAACGAAAAAAGCAAAGGAGCAAAGATCGATTATCTGTCTTTTGCTCCTTTGCTTTCTTAGCGTCTTTGCGTGAAAATTACCCTGCGATCACCAACTCCTCCATCGCAAGCTTCAAAAAATTAGGTAGCACATGCCGGTAGGTCCACATGATTTTTTCGGGATCTTGTAGTTGTTCTACCATGCTTTGCCATTTGGGTTCGCCATGGTTTTCGATGACGGTTTGCTTTTTGTCTTCCCGCTGAAGATACATGCTCATTCCATCTGCATCCGCTTCGGGATGAAATTGTGTGCCTAAAAAATATTCATTAAAGCGAACAGCCATTACTGCTCTTTCATAAGGAACATGTGGCCTGTTCTTTTCAATCGCTAATAACTTTCCGCCGATTTCTTTCAGGCGGATATGATCGGGTTCTATTACCTGGTAATCGCGGCTGTCAACACTGTAGAAAGGATCGCGAAGGCCATCAAATATGGGCTCTTTTTGTCCTTCCGGCAACATATGTATCGGGAACACGCCGAAAGCCGTTGACTTACGTTTACAAACGGTTCCCACACCATAATACCTGCAGGCAAGTTGAAAACTATGGCAGATAAAGAACACATGTTTTTTAGGATAGTTTTCCAAACCCCTGTTCCAGTCCTCAATATTTTGCAGCCAGTTAAAATATTCGTTTTCCCAGGGAGTATTTTCGCTTTCCAAGGGAGAACCGGGCCCGCCACTGGAAATATATATATCATAAGAAGTATCAGGAACCTGTAAAGCAAGCCTCACATCAAATTCATCACAGGTAAGCGAAAGCCCATTGCTTTCGGCCCACTGTGCCAGTATCTCACGAATACACCGCATGCCCTGGTTGGCCTGGCCTTCGTAGAGGTCGAGGATAGCGATGCGGAGGGGTTTTCTTTCTGTCATTATTACTCTTAAAAATCAAAAATACAGCTTTGATCAATTAGTAATTAGTAGTTAGTAATTGAATAAGCCAATTGTATAATAAGAAGTTTCGCAGTTTTATAATTACTAACTACTAATTCCTAATTACTAATTAAAATAGCTCAGGTTCGTCTTCGGCGTCAGTGCGAGTAACGTTTCATACATGAGCTTTATCGTCTCCTCTATATCACTTTTATGCAACATTTCTACCGTAGTATGCATATAGCGTAGCGGGATAGAGATCAGTACAGAAGGGCAGCCATCATTGGCATAGGCAAAACTATCCGTGTCCGTTCCGGTGCTGCGGCTGAGGGTTCTTGTTTGAACAGGAATTTTGTTTTTCTCAGCTACATCCTGCACTACTTTCAGCAGTTTGTTATGGATGGCGGGTGCATAAGCCAGTGAAGGTCCTTTTCCACACTGAATATCGCCTTCCACAATCTTGCTGATTAGTGGAGTGCTGGTATCATGTGTTACATCGGTGATGATGGCAATATCGGGTTTGATACGTCGTGCGATCATTTCGGCACCACGTAGACCGATCTCTTCCTGTACCGCATTTACCACGTACAAGCCAAATGGTAGTTTCTTTTTATTCTCCTTCAATAAACGCGCTACTTCTGCGATCATAAAACCACCTACACGGTTGTCGAATGCGCGGCCGATAAAATAATCGTAAGCCAGCTCATCAAATCCTTCTTCATAAGTAACTACAGAGCCGATATGAATGCCCAATGCTTCCACTTCTTTCTTAGTGCGTGCACCGCAATCAAGACAAAGATTGTCTACTCTTGGTTGTGGCTCTTTCTGGTCGGGGTTTCCCATTCTTGTATGAATAGCCGGCCATCCAAACACAGCTTTTACCGGGCCTTTTTTACCATGGATCCAGACACGTTTGGCAGGCGCCACCTGGTGATCCACGCCGCCATTGCGTTTGAGGTAGATCAATCCCTGTTCGTTGATGTAATTCACAAACCAGCTGATCTCATCAGCATGCGCTTCTATCACCACTTTAAAAGGAGCAGTTGGATTGATCACACCTACCGCCGTACCATAAGGATCGCTGAAATGTGTATCCACATACGGTTTTACATATTCCAGCCATAATTTCTGTCCGCCACTTTCAAAACCAACAGGAGAGGGGGTATTGATATAATTTTTTAAAAAATCCATGGAAGTACTCGTCAGGATGGATTTCGATTTGCTTTTTGTCTTAGCCATTGCGTTTATTTAATAAGTGAAATGCCGATGATACCACAGACCGCTTTTGCAAGCATCAGCCCGTCAATGATTGCAAGATAATAGAGAATGCTTTTACGGCGGTGCATAGAGTAGGCAACAATTATCAACAATATAAAAGGGATCGTGTTAATGAGGATGCGCAATACCGGGAAATCGCGTAATAAAGCATACGTGAGAAATGTGCCCAGTCCCACCAGGGTAAGCGGGATCAGTATATAAAAAATGGTTTTTCTCAGTCCATATCTCACCACAAAGGTTTTAAGCTGGTGATTATGATCAGCAGCATAATCCTTTATATCGAACATGATACAAAGCATGGTGATGTACATGAAATTTTTAATAAAGAGGAGGAAGCTAATAAACTCCGGAGCATACGGGGTCCCATCCTCAATGCTTTTGAACAATACCGGGTAAATGGTTACCGCGCCGGCCCATACAAACCCGATCACAAAAGGTTTGAGCCAGCCGTTATTGCGCAGGCTATGAGTTGATCTTTGTGGAGAAGCGCTGCCATAGTATAATGCCGCCACAAGGGGAAATGCACCGATTATGCCCCATTGTAACAAACTAAGACCCGATAAGCCCTGCCAGTTTTCCCTGAGCAGGTAGAAAGTGAGAAACAGCGTAAGTAATGTAAAAACGAGTTGCGACCACCTCAATAATCTCCTGTTCTCATAATACCAGGCGGCACGTTTATTAGCTGTATTGTTAGAAGGCTCGGCAATATAGGCATGTGTATAGTATAATACGGTTGCTGCAAAGACCAATAAATAATAAGGAAGGCTGTTTAAAGAGGCATGTTGCTGCAGGCTGGCTTCAACCGATAAAGCAACGGTGCAGGCACCGTAAAAGTAGTTTCCAAAAAAAAGAAGCCTGGTTAAGCCATTCAACACCTGTTATTTTAGGAGAACAATATTTTCGGTAGTAATGGTATCGCTGATGTTATTGGCCTTGTCTTTGAGCCAGAATTTAAAATAAGCCGTATCAGTCTTCGTTCCGCAACCGATGATCTGCAGGCTTCCCGGTACATTGATATTATAGGAACAGGTGATCTCAAATATGCCTTTCAGGTTGCTGGTAGGCGAAAAATCAGGCACTTTGTATTTTAAATCTTTTTGAACACCGAACTGGCCAGGGCAAACGCGTGAAAATTTCTGAATGTAAAGCGTATCCTGAACATCGCCCTCCGCATCGGTAAATTCAAGCTGGAAGACCAGCAGGCTACCCTGGGAAACGGTGGTTGAGTTAATGCTTTTTATGCTTATTTGTGGTTTGGTGGTATAGGTATCTTTCTTACAGGCATAAAACATAACCGGTAATGCCAATAGTATCAATATTTTTGTCTTCATTCGGTTCACTTTCAATTCAAATTTAGTTAAAACATTACAATACATAGCTGTGCAGTCATTTGATGTTAACAATATTTTCTCGCTTACACATGATCCGGGAACGTTTTGGGAGCTTTGTATCAATACTTTCCGCTTTCAATACGATCAAAACCCTGTTTACCGGCAATGGTGCGATTTAACAGGTGTCGACCCGGATACTATTAAGACGCATACCAACATACCTGCGTTGCCTATTTCTTTTTTTAAAACGCATACAGTTAGAACAACAGACTTTGTTCCTGAAATAGTTTTTGAAAGTAGCGGAACCACCAAATCCAATACCAGTAAGCATATGGTAAAGGAAGTTGCTCTCTACAGGCAGAGTTTTCTGAAGGCTTTTACGATGTTTTATGGAGATGTTAAAGATTGGTGTATTCTTGGTTTGCTCCCTTCTTATCTCGAGCGGCAGCATTCATCGCTGGTGATGATGGTAGATGAGCTGATACAACAAAGCGGTCATCCTTCCGGCGGATTTTACCTGGATGATCACCAAAAACTAGCCAAAACATTGCAGGAGTTGGAAACAAACGGGCAAAAGACCTTACTCATCGGTGTGACTTTCGGCCTGCTGGATTTTACCGCTGCTTTTCCGCAACAGTTAAAACACACCATCATCATGGAAACCGGTGGTATGAAGGGCCGCCGTAAAGAGCTGACCCGTGCAGAAGTACACAGTTTACTGAAAAAGGGAACCTGGGTTAGCCAGGTCCATTCAGAATATGGTATGACGGAACTGCTCAGCCAGGCTTATTCCAGTGGCGATGGCAGGTTTATCTGTCCCCCATGGATGAAAGTGATGATACGTGATGAAGAGGACCCTATGTCGGTAAAAGAGACCGGCAGGGGCATTTTACAGGTAATAGACCTCGCCAATCAATACAGTTGCGCCTTTATAGCCACTGAAGACGTAGGGATGGTTTATGAAGACGGCAGTTTTGAGGTATGGGGGAGATTGGATAATAGCGATATCAGGGGGTGTAGTTTGTTGGTGGTGTAGGTATGTTTGGGGTTTAGGTATGTTTGTGGTTTGTAGTTTGTAGTTGGATCCCTGAAAGAAATAAGAACCCTTCGAACTTCGGCTACCCAACCACAAACTACAAACCACAAACTACAAATCAAACCACAGACTTTCCATTTTTTGCTTGGCACGTAAACCACGAGAGCCTATATTTGCAGCCCTGAATAATTATCAAGACACCTGCCCAGGTGGCGAAATTGGTAGACGCACTGTGTTCAGGTCGCAGCGTTCGCAAGGATGTGCTGGTTCGAATCCAGTCCTGGGCACTTAAAACCCGTTGAATAATCAACGGGTTTTGTTTTTTTTGTTTCCTCAGCGTCTTACTCTCGAGAGAACTCTACACATGAAGAAGAAGTAAACATCTACGATTCGCACCTTCATGATTCCTATAATCAGTTTTGATTCCTTACAATGATCAGGAACTGGCCGTATGCCCTGAATTTTTTTATGGCCGGATTGTCGTCCGTCAGGTCAAATAAGGTGAAGTCTGTTTTACAGAGCGGCAGAAAATAAGCCGCAATGTCTTTTTCGACATCTCTCAAGGTCCAGTTTGTCGCTTTTCCTTCTTCTGCTGTTGAGCAATTATCACAAAACAGGTTAACCACGCAAACCTTGTCCTTAAACTGTTCTGAATTATTGATAATGGATGCGGCAGTAACACGTCTTGTTAAAATGGTATGCGCGGCTCCTAATTCTCCGTAATACATTTGCTGATTAAACTCCCTGTCAAAAGATAAAAAATTGGCTGCCATGTTGGGGTTCCTGTCATTACGGATATCGTTGCAGGAAGCACCATTGGTAACAATCCGTTCAAAGTCACGGTAACGATTACCAAAATAATCATTGAAAGCTTTTTTATTCTGATCGAGTGCTTTTTTTAGTGTTTTATTAAGGCCGGTTATATAATCACAGTCAGCAAGCGCCGGATCGGCATTTTTGATCAGGTCGATCGAAGTGGTGATCTCAGCGGGAGCCGTGATGTTGGGAAGGATTAATCGCAAAGCTAATAGGTAGGTACGTGAGCTTTCAAAATCAATACCGTAATAAGAGATCCTTTTGCTTTCCGGTATTGACTGATTAAATGCATACAGATTTTTCCAAAAGGGTTTTCTCCTGGGAAAAACAATATATGCTGCATCTCCCGTTCGTAGATATTCGTTATACACGATGGAAACAGAGTGCCCCGCTTCGGCAAAATACCGGGTAGTTCCAAAATTGTTATTTAAAAAAGAAAGCCATACCATCGGCAACTGTTCATAGAGCTTCAGGAAATGAGATCCGCCTTCAGCCTGTAAAACCAGTTTATAGGGTGATAGCTTTTGTTTAAGCATCACAGAGGTTTTAACATCGAAACCATTGGTGAGCGAAAATGGGTAATAATGTGTGTTAAGATATTCTTCCAGTGTTTCCTGCGATTTCAAAGCATTAAACAGGAACAGGGAAAAGAACAGCAGTACAAATGATCTTTTTGAACTTTTCATGAGGATAGCATTGAATATTTGCCGGGGGTGTTAGCAATTTACGCCTTGATAGTAATGGTTCCACAATTTCTTTATGAAATATTATATCTCCGGGTTGGGAGAAGATCTTCAAACGTATGTAACGATCCGGTGCATAAAAAGCGTATTTGATGGCGATTCCAGCCATGGCTACAGAATTATGATGATACTTAAATTGATGGGTCTGCTTTACCGTAAACTGGTGGCACTATTTACTTCACAGGCTCCACATGTATCCAGTCAAAATCAGCATAGCCCGCATCATTGATCTGCGACATCCTTGTGCAGAAGATCCCAAACTTTGCGCCGATCCAGCGGCCAACTTCTGCTTTGAACGTATCGCCTGCATCAGTGAATGTTGTTCCATCAACACTATAGCTGAACTGGCATTTGCCACCTGCCGTTATTTTTGTTCTGAAATATATAGTGCCATTGGTTGCTTTTGTTATGATGGTTTCTGTTTCCGTTTTATTTTTATCAGCATCTTTTCCAACAGTGTATACAATGTAGATACCATCTTTTTTACTTTTTAAAGCAATATTGGCATAATTCATTCCCATAACAGTTAATCCTGTTTTTTCATTTTCAAGTTTAGTATTGGGTGTGAAAGTTAGTTTGGTGGTTACCATGAATTCCTCCGCAGGAAATTTCTGTAACAGCACATTGGGAGCAAGCCAGAGATTGGGTACGCTATCGATTCTGTCTGAATACAATCTCAACGATCCCTTTGAAGGGTTGGTGAACAACCAGGTTGCTTTCGGATTAGCCATCCATTGCCATTGTAGTCCCGGCTCATTGCTGTTGAACTCATCGCTTTCTACAGGTGTTTGAATAGGATAGGACTTGCCAACATTTGGTTTTTTATAAACTTCTACGGGTTCACCTTTTCCATCGCCATCTTTATCAACACCGATCACGGGCCAGTCATTGATCCATTTCATGGGATTGAGATGAACAACCCTTCCATACGCTTCTTTGTCCTGGAAATGCAGGAACCAGTCCTCACCGGTTTGCGTGTTTACCCAGGCACCCTGGTGCGGCCCGTTAATTTTTGAAGCGCCCTGGTCCATCACTACTTTTCTTTCATAAGGGCCATAAATATTTTTTGAACGAAGAGCCAGTTGCCAGCCGGTAGCCACACCACCTGCCGGTGCAAAAATGTAATAGTAACCGTTGCGTTTATAAAACTTCGGACCCTCCAGTGTTGGATCCGCATCATGCCCGTCAAAAACAATTTTTCCGGCGTCGATCACTTTTGTTCCTTCTGTATTCAATTGTTTTACTACGATAATTGATTTGATTCCTGCACGGCTCCCTGCAAAGCCATGTACGAGATATACTTTACCATTCTCATCCCATAAAGGGCAGGGGTCTATCAGTCCTTTACCTGCTTCCACAAGTATTGGTTCGGACCAAGGCCCTGCAGCATTTTTTGCCTTGATCCTATAAATGCCAAAATCAGGATCAGGATAATAGATATAAAATTCATTATTGTGATAACGGATAGACGGCGCCCAAACACCATTGCCATGCTGTGTTTTGGAAAAATGTTCAAACGGTGGCTGGCGTTTTAATGCATAGGTGAGTATTGACCAGTTCACGAGGTCTTTCGAATGGAGTATGGGCAAACCGGGAATATCTTCAAACGAAGAAGCAACAAGGTAAAAATCATCTCCAACACGGATCACATCTGGGTCAGAATAATCGGCATATAATACAGGGTTCTTGTAGGTTCCGTTACCATTATCTGCAACCCATACTTTGGATACATAGGGTTGTGCCTGTGCCATTCCGGATAACATCGTGACCGCCATCATCGTAACAGCCATCTGTTTTATTGATTTTTTTTGCATGATCTGTATTTTCAATAACCTGGCTGATCAATCGTAATAAAATTACTTATACAGGAGCCGGTACATAGTTAAACTATTATCATTTTGCTCGGGACAAAAAATCCGCAATCGATTGCGTGAGCTTTCTATCCGGCTTATTTTTTGCATCTTTTTCCCTTTTCAAATCATTTAACCGTAACTTAATTGATTCCCGGATTCACAAAACAAATGGCCAGATTCACAAAATAGCTAACAGACTTTTTTGATGTTATTAATTTCAGGATAGATCAATATAAACTCAACCTGCAAACCACCATATGAACAAATGTATTTGTCTTTTAGTATTTGCGATACTAACCCGTGGTTCAGTAAGTGCGCAGGAGGTAGACACTGCTATCGCAATCGTACGGTATTCCTATAGTTATGTAATGGATACAACACAGCCGGATAATCCATATAAAGATGATATGGCGCTTTTGATAGGGAAAAAACTGAGCAATTATACTAGTTACAATGCCATGTTGCGCATGAAAAAAGCGATGGACAATGCGTCCAAAGGCATTGGTGAAAAATGGGCGACTGAAGGTGGGCCCGCAATGGGTGGACGAGGGGACAGGGCAGGTACAATGGCAGGAGCATCACTCACAGCGAAACTATTCGTTACGGGTTCTTATTATAAATATCAACCCACTTCTACAATGGCTTATATGGCTTTTGCGGTTAATGAATTGTTTTCTGTTGAAGAAAAAATACCGGCTATCGATTGGAAGATAGGCAACGAAACAAAAGAGATACATGGATTGCCATGCCAGAAAGCAACAGGTGATTACCGGGGTAGAAATTACGAAGCATGGTTTTGCAGCCAGTTAGCCTATAACAACGGACCATGGAAATTAGGTGGACTTCCGGGATTGATCCTTGAAGCATATGATACCAAAAAAGAAGTCGTGTTCACATTCGAATCGTTTGAAAGCAACAATGAAAAAATACCCATTGCAATTCCAACATTCGCCATAAAAACAACACCCGGTAAATACAAACAATACGAGCAGGCATTACAAAACAACAGTGCAGGTGTTCTGCCACCCGGCATCATTAGATCAGACACATTTCACAATGGCGATGGTAAGACAGTAAAGAATAGGGCAAGGAATAACCCGGTTGAAAAAGAACAGAACTAATTGTCTATAAATGCGTTTCAAATTTTCGCAATTTGAACCACAGCCGCCTGCCAAAGCTTTGCGGGCAGGTAATCACCTAGAAAACATCGGATTTCACATGGAAGAACTATGTATTACAACTATGTGCCTCTATTTCTACCCGCCCGCAAGCTCAGGCGGGTAGGTGTGGTTCAGAAAATAAAGTGAAAAACCTGGATAACGGGGGCATATTTATTGTAGTGATGAGATTATCAACGGGCTTAAACCTGTTGAAAGATTATTTGTCTTACTATTAAATGCATTCTTATGAAAAACCTGATCAAAGCAGGCCTGGTTGCCTGTATATTCTCGCTGGTAACTGTTGCGGCAAATGCACAGCGTATCTATGTCAAGGTCCGCCCTGCCCGGCCCACAGTAGTCGTAAAAAGACCCGTTGCTCCATCCCCGGTCTCTATATGGGTGCAAGATGAATGGGTTCCACAAGGCAATACATATGTGTGGAAAGGCGGTTATTGGGCGGCACCGCCAAGGGCACGTGCGGTATATGTTCCCGGCCATTGGGTACGTTCGAAAAAAGGGCATGTATGGATCGCGGGGTATTGGAGATAACTAAACACCGATTGATTTATAAAAATAATCCTGCCCGCTCAAAGCAGAAAAATGCAATGTGGTTTCGACATTGCATTTTTCATGCCTGTACTATCCGGGAATACAGTATTTACAGTCTATGAGGTATAATTTACAATTGACAGGCAACTATTTATACCGATTTCCGTCTTGTTAGGTAACTCAGGCGGCATATAAATGATAAAAGGGACTGAAAAGATAATTGTAAAGGTCAATGCCAATTTCGATAGGGGATCGGCATTGTTTGACTGGCTGAAAAAATTTGGCCAAAAACACGATAATTCCTTTGTTTTTTGGAATGAGTATGCGTTTACTACAGACGATATCCCGGGATCAGATGCCCTCCTTGTTTTTAATAACCCCTCAGAAGAAATTCATATTACAAGCGACCCCGATAAATCGCTTGCTTTTATGATGGAACCGGGGGTTTCTCAAGAACATCCCTGGATGTTCAAAGGGTTAAACCAATATAAAAAGGTTTACTCGCCTTTGAATAACTCTGCCAACACCATTTTATCTCATGGCTACCTCGGCTGGTATTTTCAACATAATTGGCAATTCCTGTCGCAATTGCCCGTGCCTGAAAAAACAAAATCAATGTCGTGTATTGCATCTGGTCAAAAGCAACTGAAAGGGCACCGTTTGCGTACCGGTTTTGTAGAAATGCTTCGTAAACAGAAGCCCGAAATAGACTTCTTTGGTAAGGGATCTAACTACTTGCCTGATAAGCTTGACGGACTGCTGCCTTATCGTTTCAGTATTGCCATCGAAAATACATCTGCTCCTTATTATTTTACCGAAAAGATCAATGATTGCTTCCTTGCTTATACGGTACCGTTATATTATGGCTGTAAGAATATCGGGAAATATTTTCCTGAAAAATCCTTCATTAACATTGACATTACTGAACACGGCAAAGCAATAAGGAAAATTGAGGAGGCCATAGAAAATAACGATTGGCATGAAAGACTTAACGCATTGCAGGAGGCGAGGGAACTTGTACTCAACAAATATCAACCTTTGGCGGGTGCTGCTGCTATTTTTCGTGAAACAGAAAGTTCAGGATCAAAGCAAAAAATCGAGATAGACCCGATAAACGCTACCATGTTACGCAGGATCAAAGACGTGATCGTAAAGGCCAGAAATAAGAAACAACAGCTATAACAAAACACTCATTGTGGTCTAATGAACAATAAATTGATAAAGGATATTTCTGCCAGCACATTCCAGGTCATACTGAACCAGTTGTTCGGGCTTTTGGTCTTTATCATTACTTCACGCTATCTTGCTAAATCGGTTTATGGTGAATTGAACTGGTCACTTGCTATTCTTACCTTCATTACAACGCTACTAAGCCTTCGCCTGGAACAGGTTGTTGTAAGAAAAGTGGCATCAGGTGATGATCCTTCAAAAATTCTGAGCATTTTTCTGGGTCACACCATTTTTTTTGGTACCCTGTTTTATATAATACTTCTTGCCGGAAGTTTTTTTATTCCTTCTTTTTTCAATCATCATTCACTGTTGTTGATCCTTGCTGTCAGTCACCTGCTTTCCTTTTTTTCGATGCCTTTTAAACAATTGGCTACCGGCAAAGAAAAATATGATCGCCTGGCCATTATGTCATCTACAGCTAACCTGATACGGGTTGTTTGGCTGGTATGTATCATACTGGTTTCATCGCTCGATATACAAGCACTTCTGATGGTCTATATCGTTTCTTCTGTAGCCGAATTGGTAATAAGTATTATTATCGTACGAATAGATCTTCGCATTCATATTACAACCAAAGGGTTGTTGAAAGATTATTTTATTTTAATGAGAGAATCTCTTCCACAGATCGGCGTTGTTTTTTTGAATGCATGTATTGCAAGGATTGATTGGATATTATTAGGACTGTTTTCTACCCAAGTAATAACTGCCGAGTACAGTTTTGCATATAAAGTTTTTGAATTATCACCTGTTCCTATGTTGATCATTGGGCCGATACTCCTGACAAGGTTCTCAGGATATTTCAGGGATCATTCCGTAGAATCACTAAAAGAACATCGGGTTGAATTGTCTTTTTTTATCAGGGCTGAAATGATATTGGCTACTTTTTTGCCATTAATTATCAATATCATCTGGACACCTTTGATAGATATGCTTACGCAAAACAAATACGGTGCCGTTAACCAAACCACATTCCTGCTTCTTTCTTTGTGTATCCCTTTTCAATATCTCATTAATCTTTTCTGGACTATTCACTTTTCGCAAAATCATCTTGGTTTAATATTGCGGATAACTGGAATTACCTGCATTGTAATGGTTGCTGGCGATCTACTTCTTATTCCGCTTATTAATGCAAAAGGCGCCGCCATCGTATATCTTATTTCTACGGTCATAGAATATTTTTTATATACCCGGTTTTCCCCGTTTATGGCCATTCAAGATAAATGGATACCACTGGTAGCATGTATTTCAATTGCGTTAATAAGCGGGTTAGCGGTACAAAATATTGCTATAACTGTGCTTGCCAAACTGGTTCTGTCTGGAGTAATCTATGTTAGTCTTTTAATTGTGGCAAAGCAAATCAGGAGATCCGATATACGCTTGATCAGGCAGTGGACGACATTGAAAGTGGCAAAATTCAAAATATAATGAGTGTATTTAACCGGCAAAGCATAAAAAAATATCTTACCACGGTAGATTGGAACCTGTTTATATTTCTGTTGCTATTCATGAATGTAAAGCTCGTAGTGAAAATGGCGGGACTTGTTTTTATCTATTTCCGGAGATTTAATTTTTCTTTTGGATTCTCTTTACGTAGATCAAGGCTACCGCTTTTCTATCCTTTAATAATATGTATAGCTGTAGTGAATTTATTTTTATTGAATTTGTTTGGAGATATACATTATCTCATATTGCTGTTTATCGGTATAGGTTTTTGGACACTATGTATCCTGGCTTTGCACCAGGTAAAACTTACGATAGAAGAGAGCAGTATTGAAAAGATTCACCAGGCTCTTTTGTTTTTTTTTGCGGTCAACATTGCCGTTTCGCTTATTGATCTTTTTGCAATTATGGTAGAAATAGGTGAAATGAATCCCTATCGTTACCAGGGTATGTACCAGAAGTATTTCATGAATACGGGTGATAATATAAGAGGAATTACCTTTGATAACTCTACAACAAACGCAATACTTAGCGCCTTTGGTGTCGTTTATTTTCTTATCCGGAAGCAGTGGGTAATGTCTTCTTTATGCATGATCGTCCTATTACTTACAGCCAGCAATTTTACCAACCTACTTATACTTGTCTGTCTGATTTATCTGTTTATTTTTAAAACCGGACGGGATCAAAAAAGTATTATCGTTTTTCATTTGATGCTGCTGATCGTATTTGTGAGCAATATTTCGCCACACAATAATAAGTATGCGATCGGCATTGTTGAGAAATTCTTTAGCGCACCTTCAACGTTAATTTTACCTGTCGCTGCCGTATTGCCAATTGAGCAAAGAGCAGACAGTCTACTTACTACTGATCAAAAAAAATATAAGATCGCTAAACTATACCTGGATAGCATCTCAAGCGTTAATACGGCAGAGGTTATGAAGCACCAAAGTGCGACCGATTCTATCTTATCTTCAAAACCGATCATTCGCAAAGACAATATTCATGCCCCCGATTTTCAACACCGCCCAGATACTTCTGATAACCGCTTGCAGGTAATAAAATTATTGAAACAGTTTAAGGTTGATACACTGGAAACATTAAAAAAAATTGACCCAGTAAAAATTAATGGTAAAATAATCGCTATTAAGCAAACCCTCCAGTTCCTGGAGCAACATCCAGCTAAAATTATTACCGGTGCCGGGACAGGAAATTTTTCATCGAAACTGGCCTTTCGTGCCAGTGGCTTGAAAATTGCTGGAGGCTACCCCAAAAAATATACTTACATAAGCAAAGATTTTGAAAATGGCCATTTCTCAATCTATCTGGATTATTTCAGCAAAGACACTTATCTCCATTCAGTAGCCAACACACCAAATTCAGTATACATTCAAATAGTAAGCGAGTACGGAATAGCGGGAGTATTAACCTTTTTATTTTTTTATGTAATATATTTTGTCAAACACATACGCCGTCTTACTTATGGAATTCCTGTATTATTAATATTGGCTGGCGCTTTTTGTATTGATTACTGGTATGAACAATTGTCTATTGTTGTCATATTTGAATTATTAATATTATTGGATCTGAAAGGTGTACAAAAAAACAATGGTAGTTGTCTATGAACGAGATCAAGGTTACCGTATTAATGCCCGCATACAACGCCGAAAAATATATCGGCGAAGCGATCCGCTCTGTATTGGATCAATCGTTCCGCGATTTTGAATTACTTATTGTGAATGATGGATCAACAGATGATACGGAACAGGTTATTCTTTCTTTTGCAGATCCACGCATTGTATTGATCAACCGTGAGAATGGGGGAGTGTCCGCTGCATTAAATACCGGTTTGCAAAGAGCAATTGGAACTTATATCGCAAGGTTTGATGCAGACGATATCTGTTATACCGATCGCCTGGCAGTACAGGTGGCATTTATGGATAATAACCCCGATCATGTTCTTTGCGGAAGTGATGTGGATTACATAACAGAAGAAGGGGAGTTTATTTACCATCATCATTGTTTTGGATACAGTCACAAAGATGTTATTGAAAAATTCTATTTCTATTGTCCCTTTATTCATTCTTCCGTAATGTTTAAACGTGTGGAAGTTGTACAGGCGGGCGGTTATAATTTATTGGCCCATACTTTTGAAGATTATTTTTTATGGGTACAGCTTGTTGCAAAAGGTAAACTGGCCAATATCCCAAAGGCACTCATTAAAGTGCGTCTGAATGCCGCCTCAGTAACCATCGATGAAAAATGGCGAGGCTACCGTTTTCGTGCTTTGAGAAAAAATATTATTAAACAAGGATCCGTTTCAGAAAAAGAATCGGAACAGTTGCTTGCAATCATCAAAAAACAGGATGTTCAGCGGGTTAAACAAGGGGCTTATTATGCTTTGTGTGCAAAAAAATTCCTGACTGATAATTACCAGCCTCTTAAAGCGCGCAAATATGCGGCTCTGGCCATACGCGAGCATCCGTTTCGATGGGATAATTACGCTTTGTTTTTTGCCTGCTATTTTTCAAAAAGATCTATTCAATGGCTCCATAGTCTCAGCCCAAATCGTTTATAAAGTATGCAGCCAAAAGAAAAGATAAGAGTCTTTGTAGATGCACACACATTTGATGGTGAGTACCAGGGAAGCCGGACTTTTATCAGGGAAATCTATCATATCCTCGCTCAAAAAGAAACACTTGATTTGTATATCGGCGCATATGATATTATAAATCTGCAAAAATATTTCCCAACCATACCGGCCGATCGTTTTATCAAATTTAAAAACCGGTCACCGGTTATCCGGCTGGTATTTGATATTCCATCGATCATTAAAAAACATAAGATACACTACGCGCATTTTCAATACATGGTTCCTTTGTATAAGAACTGCCGTTATATTGTTACAGTGCACGATGTATTGTTCCGTGATTATCCCAATGAATTTTCTTTTTTCTACAGGTTTTTGAAAACTGTATTATATAAAGCAGGAGTAGTAAAAGCTGATATCCTTACAACGGTCTCTTCTTTTTCACTATCCTCCATTCAAAAACACCTGGGCATACCAAAAGAAAGGATACAACTGGTTCCTATGGCAGTGCATGAAAAATATTTTGAACCTTATAATAAAAGCATCGCCAAAAAACAGTTTGCATCAAAACATGGATTTGACAGGTTTATTCTTTTTGTAAGCAGGATCGAACCCCGGAAAAATCATGCATTGTTGTTAAGTGTCTTTATTGACCTGGCTTTACACATGCAGGGTTACCACCTGGTTTTATTGGGTCACCAAAGCATGGATACACCTGCATTTACTGAGTTAATGGATAATTTACCCGGAGATATAAAACCATTTGTTTTTAGTAAAAATGATGTTTCTGACAATGAGTTGCTGCTGTTTTATCATGCTGCAGATGTTTTTGTATATCCTTCAAAGGCTGAAGGGTTTGGCGTTCCGCCATTGGAAGCTGCTGCGGCGAAAGTTCCGGTTATCTGTTCCAATACCTCATCAATGGCTGAATTTGCTTTTTTTGGTAAAAACCATATTGCTCCAGAGTATCAATCAGTCAAAAATGCACTACAGGAGATGATAAACGAATCGCCCGGCGATCCGGTTTTATCAGTTATCGCGGAAACCATACATAAGCAGTATTCATGGACAAGCTCTGCTGAGCAATTATACAAGCTGATACTAGCTGATACGGATGTTTTATAAAGCAACCTTTCATGGCTCAATTCCGTATCGATCATTGTTGCATATAAAGGCGAACTATGATCAACCTGGATTTTTTAGAAGCAAACAAAGAATCATTAAGATTACAATATTTACTGGCAAAACCGTTCCCTTATCTTGTTATCGACCATTTTTGTGATGAAGAAAAACTCCTGTCTTCATACAACCATATTCCAGAGCTGAATAATAAGAGCCGAGATTATGTGTTCGCCAATAACAAATTTGAAAAATCCAATTACAAAGAACTGGGAGGGGCGTTTTCTGAACTTTACAGCGATCTAAGCTCAAAAAGGATGAATGATTTTTTGAGTTTTATCGCGAATGAGGAAGTGTTTGTGGATCCTGTTAACCATGGTGGTGGGTTGCACCAGGGAAAGAAAAACAGTTTTCTTGATATGCATCTTGATTTTAATTATCATCCATTACAGAAAGGTTGGTATCGTAACATGAACCTGCTTCTATACCTGAATAAAGACTGGAAACCGGAATACAAGGGTCATTTAAAATTAAATGATCTACGTACCGGTGAAGAAAAAGAATTGGAAGTGCCCTTTAACCGGATGATCATTCAGCAAACCCGCGCATATACACTGCATGGGTATGATATGACGAGTTTCCCTGACAGGCATTTCAGAACATCCATCGCCACTTATGCTTACACAAGGCATATGCGCGCGATAGAAAAACCAAGAACAACCGACTGGATCGTAAAAGATGCCGGCCTCGTAAAACGCAGTATTGCGGCTGTGTATGGACCAGCGGTGAGAATAAAAAATGCATTGTTTGGGAGCGCAACCGCTAAAAACAAATAAAGTAATAAACCTCTTTTCATCTCTAAAAGCAACCGCTATCACATCCATCCGCATAGCTATATTGGGAACACGTGGCATACCCAACAGGTATGGTGGTTTTGAACAGGCTGCAACCTATATCGCATCCGGGCTGGTAGAAAAAGGGCATGAGCTAACTGTTTACAATTCACACCAACATCCTTATAAGAACAATAACTGGAAAGGCGTAAATATCATTCATTGTTATGATCCTGGTTGGATGGGCAGTGCGGGTCAGTTTGTGTATGACCTGAATTGTATACGCGATGCAAAAAAAAAGAAATTCGATGTGTGGATCTTCTTCGGTTATACAAGCAGTTCCATTTGGTGGAGGTTATATCCTGGGAAAACAGTACTGATCTCAAATATGGATGGCCTTGAATGGAAGCGTTCCAAATACAACGCCGCCGCACGAAAGTTTCTTTTGTATGCCGAAAAATTGGCGGTGCGGTATAGTCACCATTTAATAGCAGATTCGACTGCTATCCAGTTTTACCTGTTTGAGAAATACAAAGTACAAAGCAATTATATCGCCTATGGAGCAGAGACAATTCAGGAAGAAGATGGTTCGGTCTTTTCGGAGTATGCTATCCAGAAGCATGAGTATTACCTTATCCTCGCACGGATGGAACCTGAAAATAATATCGAGACGATACTGGATGGTTTTTGTAAGAGTAACGCCAGTAAGAAAATGATCGTGATAGGGAATATCGATACAAAATTCGGTAAGTATCTGCTGGAGAAATTTAAAACTGATAAACGGATATTGTTTATTCCATCCTTATATGATGCGCCAAAATTGCACACATTTAAATTGTATTGCAGCCTGTATTTTCATGGGCATAGTTGTGGTGGTACCAATCCTTCACTTCTCGAAGCAATGGCAGATGGTGCGGTGATCTGCGCTCATGACAACCTGTTTAACAGGGCAATATTGGGTGAGGATGCTTTCTATTTTTCTTCAGCGGATGATATTGCTGCCAGGATCAATTTGGTGCGCGATAGTTCGGTTGATAAAAATATGATCCTGCATAACCGGGAAAAAATTGAACAAAAATACAACTGGCCAATGATCGTTTCAGCATACGAAAAACTTGTGAGGAGTTGTTATAACTCATTTGTCAAATGAAAAGTATTTTTCTAATAAAAGACACATTAGCTAATAAGATAGCCTATTACCACCTGCTGGCATTCCTGCTGTTTCTTCCTTTCGACAGGTTATATAGTGAATTGGTATTAGGGAGTTTTCTTTTGCATACACTGATTCATTTACGGAAAACATCCTGGCGATCCGTAAAGCTATCATCTGTTTTGTTGCCTGTTTGCATTTACCTGCTTACCTGCATCGGCACTTTGTACACAAACTACCGCGACGAAGCTTTTTATGAATGGGAGAGACAATTAGCCATTTTATTGTTTCCATTATTGTTCCTGTTTACTTCGCTGGATCTTGATAAATACCGGTTGCTGCTTCTTAAAGGACTGGCGCTTTCATGTGTACTAACCATTGTTTACCTGTATATCAACGCGATACATGTAATCCGGTTTAACCACCTCCCGCTTCGGTTACTTTTTACTACCGCTTTTCTGAATCATAATTTTTCGGAGCCGGTGGATATGCATGCTACTTATTTTTCCATGTATATCGCATTGTCTGCATCCGCGCTTATGTATCTCTTGATAAAAAACCAGGATAAGACCAACAGGGTAATTTATATCTCTGGTCTGCTTATTCTTTTTGCAGGAATACTGCAGTTGTCTTCGCGGGCCGTGTTTATTGCTTTGCTGGTCAATATCAATATCGTTGTTCCGTTTTTTTTGTTGAAGAGAAAAAAAATACTGGTGTTCCTTGCTATCTCACTGGGTATTTCAATTGTTATGATTGCCGGTATATTCCGCAATGATGTTTTTAAAGCTCGATATATCACTGAATTGAAAAGCGATCTTACACAACAAAGCATCAACCTGAATATACTGGAACCCCGTGCCCAGAGATGGGTCTGTGCCTGGGAACTGATCAAAGAGTCACCCGTGATCGGGCATGGCAGCGGCAGTGAGATCGCTTTGTTGAAGGAAAAATATTATGCCCGTCATTATTATAATTCCTATATCAATGAATTGAACGCACACGACCAGTTCCTGAGTTTGCTGATCAAGACAGGTGTGCCTGGTTTACTCATTTTCCTGGTGGTATTGTTTGCCGGGTATAAAAAATCAATACGATCTAAAGACATGATCTTTTGCAGTTTCCTGGTGATCATTACTATTGTTTCCTTCTCAGAAAATATTCTTGATGCGAACAAAGGAATATTCTTTTTTGCTTTCTTTTATTCGCTCTTTCATTTTTCGGGGCTTAAAAATCACCTGGGGATTACTGAAAAATGAAATTGTTGCAATAGACCCTTCCAGTCAGGTCCTGGTGTTTCATGGCATTAAACTCAGAAAGAGGAAGCGTTTTATCACCCATAATGAAATATCCTTTATATCCCATGCTCATGAGAAAGCTGAATGTTTGCGACATGGTTTCAATTCCAACAAATCTTTTTTCACATTCAAACAGTATGGGTGGTTTGCGTGTTTGTAATATTTCTCTTGCGCCCTGGAACACTAATAATTCATTTCCTTCAACATCTACTTTTAAAAAATCAGGTACAATATGATGCAGTCTGCAATACGCATCGATGGAAATGGTGTTTACCTCTTCTGTTAGCTGATATTGGAACGGTAACCTGTTCTCAATGATCGTGGCACAGGGTGATGAGGGCCTGCCATGATTGTAAGGAATATACAGCAGCGCTTTTCCAGCCTTGTCGGAAACGGCAAAGGATTCAATGCGAACATTGGGCCAGAAAAAAAGTTGTTTTAATTTCTGGAGGTATTTGAAAAGTACGGGTTGTGGTTCAAAAGCGATGACAGACCCCGAATGTTTCAGTTGCGAGAGAAAAAAATAAAGATAGCCAGCTTTATGAGCACCGATATCAAAAACAGTATCCCCTTTTTTAACGGTGTTCCGGATATAAGCGATACCTCCGCGATCTTCCTTACGCTGGTATTTCACGGCCCTGCGATGCAGTTTTATTCTTTCCCATTTTTGTAAGAACAGATTTTGTATAGAAGAAAGCTTAGGTGTTTCTTCGAATGTCAGTGTATCAACTAACTGCGTTTGCATTTCTATGTGTTAATTGGAGAATACTTCTTCCTGTGTTTTTATGGAAGTGAATTGCTGTACCAGGTATTTCGCCATCACTGCAAAACGCTGTACCAACGTATACATAACGATCTTGGTGTCGAGTATAAAGCCAATATGATGGATATAATAATTGTCCCAGTGATACCTTAATAAAATACAGTTCCTTGTATGTGTCGGGCCATGATAACCTTTGATCTGTGCAAGACCGGTTAATCCCGGTTTTACCATATTCCGGAATTTGTAGCCCGGAAGCACTTCTGAGAATGCTCTGCAATCTTCATACATGTGCGGACGAGGGCCGATTACACTCATATCACCTTTGAGTATATTAAAGAATTGCGGAAACTCATCAATATTTGATTTTCTCAGGAAACGGCCCAATGGGGTGATCCTGCTGTCGTTTTCAGTAGCCTGTTTGCTATCCGCTTCCCCGTTCATCACCATGGTGCGTAATTTATAACAGGTGAATGACCTTCCGCCAAAACCTATTCTTTTCTGAAGAAAGAATACCGGTCCCTTTGAGGTTAGCTTCAGTATGATCGCAAGAATGGGTAACAGCCAGCTTAGTATACAAAGGATAAAACACAGTGAAAAAACAATATCGAATACCCTTTTGATAATAAAGTAATTCCTTTTCCTGTCGATCGGCGCCCGGTACCGCCTGATTGCCGGAACTACGGTGAGTTTCGGTTCGATATGGATAGCGGAAATAGAAGCGTTATCTATCATTGGATAGTTTTGTTTTGTAACACGGGCTCACCTTACTTATTCGTAAAAGGTTGCTGGAAGGTTGCCTGAAAAATAATTTTTTGTTACAGCGAAAAGTGGTCATTTTGATAAGCAAAACGCTTTGAATGTTCACCCTGTTTTAATGAATAAGCATTTTATTGGAAACCCAAAAAAACATAGTACAGGTTGTTGCTTACTTTGATATGTTTCATTATCCTGTGTCGCTAACAGAGATACATCGTTTTTTGCATGTATCCATTTCTACCAGGCAAATGGAACCATTGTTACAGCAACTGGTTGATCAAAAAAAAATATTCAGTTTTGGAGAATTCTATTCATTGCGAAACGATCACTCTTTGGTAACACAAAGACGTAATGGAAATGAAAGAGCTGACAGATTATTGCCTACTGCTTATCGTGTCGGAAAATTATTGCACAGGTTTCCTTTTGTGAAAGGAGTTGGCATTTCGGGATCCCTTTCTAAAAATTATGCAGATGAAGAAGCGGATATTGATTTTTTTATTATTACAGAAGCCAACAAATTATGGATAGCGCGCAGCTTGTTGCATGGACTAAAAAAACTCAGCTTTATTTTCGGGAAGCAACATTGGCTCTGTATGAATTATTTTGTTGATGAAACAGCACTGGAACTGATAGAGAAGAATATTTTTATTGCTACCGAAGTAGTAACATTGAAACCTGTTGTAGTATCGTCGGCCATGCAAAAATTCTTTTCTGCCAACGACTGGACAAAAAGTTATTTCCCCAACGATAGCCAGGATACGGGTTTTACTAACGAACCCAGACCCTGGAGCAAAAAGTTAATAGAATCAATATTTAATAATCGTGCAGGCAACTGGCTTGATAATTACCTGATGCGTGTTACTGAAAAAAGGTGGTTGCAAAAGGAAAAGCGTTGCAAGTTAAATATGAAAGGGGAGATCCAGTCGCTTAGGGTAAGCAAACATTTCGCCAGGCCCAACCCGGAATTTTTCCAAAAAAAAATACTGGCACTGTATGATGCTAAATTAAAGAACCTGGAACAGGAATGTTTAGTAGAGCCGGAAGAATCATTTTATTTCCTGCGAAAAGAGATCATATAATAATCCCCGATCGATCTCCAGGGACGGTAAGAACCCCACCGCTGCTCCAGTTTACACAGCGATCTGAAGATGCGCGGATACTTTTCAGCAAACTGAATCATGTAGGATGGTGGCACAAGTGTACACAGACCTTCAAGGGTTTGCAGGTCAAAATCATTTCGCATGTTTTTGATAATATAAGAAGGGTTATAGTACCAACAGGTAAAATATTCTCCTTCAATATGGGAACTTGCACCTTTTTTACCTGAGAATCTCCTGAAAGCTGTTCGGAATCTTCCTTTCAAAACAAGCAGGAATTCCCAAAGACAGAACCGCGGAAGAATAACAAGTGTAACGGTACCTCCTGGTTTTACCAGGGATGATAAGGACTCTAATACCTTATCCATTTTATCTGTACAATTCAGTCCTGCAAAATTTGAAAAGATATAATCATATGGTCCTTTCTCTGAAAGATCTTCTAGCATGGTATAGCTGCATTCTTCATAGCTGACACGGGCATTCAAATTTCTTTCACTGACTTTGATTGCCAGCTTATCCAGCATGCCGGATGAGAGATCTGTTGCATGAACCGTATGGCCCTGGCCGGCAAAATACACTGCGTCTTCACCCGTACCTGCATTTAATTCAAGTATATGACTGGCTGGTTTGATCAATTTATTTACATGTTCTCTTACCCGTTGCCTTTTGTATTGTATGATCGTATCAGGTGAATAAAGTTCATCAAACACGGCCGATTGTTTGCTGAATGCTTTGGCTGCCCGCATTTCATTGGTAGATACTGTGCTACTCATGTCAGATTTTTTCGAGGTTAGCCATTTTCCATCTTGCCAGCAAAGTAGCGGGAGCATAATAAAAAACAGACAGCGCTTTCCTGATACCTGTTAAATTGATCGAACCCGGTTTACTGAACAGCGATCTTGCCTGTTCAATCGCAAGATGTGTTCTGTAGTTTTTGTGCACATAGCGATGTAACTGTTTGTAAAAAGCCGGTCTGAATGTATTACTGAACATCATCTGTAATTCATCAGAATCTGTCCAGTTGGTTTTCTCTTGCAGGTCGTTTTTTACTTTATCATAAAACACCGTTCCCGGCAGGGGATAGGATACAGAAATGCCGATGCTGTAAGGGAGCAGTTGGTTGATCATGGCGATCGTTTTCTGAATATCTTTCCTGGTTTCTCCCAGATAACCGAATTGGATAAAGAATGACGGTTTGATCCTGTGTTTTTTGAGAAGTGCTGTGGCTGCATGGATGTGTTCAACAGTAATTCCTTTATCCATCGCATCCAGAATTTTCTGCGAACCGCTTTCTGCGCCCATCCATGCATTGTCACAGCCGGCAAGTGCCAGGGATCGCACATAATCTTCCTGTAACAAAAGATCGGCCCTTACCTGTATCTTAAATCGAAATGATAAACTGTTTTGCTGTACCAATCCAGCGAAAGATTGTACCCAACCAGGTTTCAATCCAAAAATGTCATCACAGAACCAGATATGATCGAATTGAAATTTGTTTTTCAGGTATACCAATTCCCTGATCACATTTTCGGGTGAACGTGAATTATACCTGTTTCCATAAATGGGTTTCGCGCACCAGTTGCATTTAAACGGACACCCTCTTGTGGTGCCAATATTCAAAGAAAAATAGCCGCTGCTTTTTAACCACATGTTCCTGTAAGGTTCTATGTTCACCAGGTCCCATGCTGGCATCGGTAAACTATCTAGTTCTTTTATGACTGCCCGGCGTTGTGTTTTAATGATACTGTTCTCCTGTTTATAAGCAAGCCCCTGTATCTGCTGGAAATGATTGTCCGCAGATGAAAGGGTATTGGCGAGCTCGAGTAAAGTATGTTCTGCTTCTCCCAATAAAACAAAATCAGCGCCTTCGGAAAGATATTCTTCATACCGGTCAGTAGAATCTGAACTGGAAACGATCACCACACAACCTTTTTCTTTGGCGATCTTACACATGCGGAACGCAGCTTCACGCATATTGGTCAGGCACATTTTGGTGAGATAATTAAACCCGTCATCATAGAGAACAAAAAGTTTGGGTTGGGTTGCTTCTATTTTTTCAATGAGTTCTTCAGGGGATCTTGCGAACATGGTATCAAAAAAGTCAACTGTATAATGATTCTCTCGCAATAAGGAAGCGGCATACAAAGTTCCCAATGGTGGATAGGGCTGCCCCGTTTCCCATTGCTTGGGATCGAAACGCAGAAAATAGGAATGTGAAAAAAGTATATTGTTCATAATATATTCATTATACAATGGCCGCGCGTGGCGGCAGATTTAAATAACACACGCATTTCAGGCAGGTGCTGTTTTGTTGTATGTTCAGTTCTTTCCTGAATTGTCTTGCTTTCTTACTATTGAGTATCTGGTCCAGTGATGCATCCCTGATATTGCCAATCGCTTCATGAAAAAAACAGGGCCTTACGGTTCCATCAGCTTCTATCACCGCTGATACCCACGGTGCATTACATTTTTTATATGGAAAGGGATTTCTTCCATAAAGAGCGGTGTAATGCTCATGTATCTTTTGCAATTTTACCGGCGACTCTGCAATAAACCCGTTTTCAAAATGATGCCGGTAATTCGTTTTGATACCATTCAATATTTCCTGCATCTCTGAGAGATCATCTTCGGTTGGCAATACCTCATCTTGTCTTTCTTTATCCCAAATGGTGGTGCGGTTAAATGCATGACTACTAATGTCGGCGGGTAGAAAACTGATTTGGTCGAGACCAATGTCCATAGCAGCATCAATAATGGCGGGCCATTTTCTGAAATTCAACTTATGTATCACCGTTCTTGCACTAACAGGAAAATTGCTGTCTGATTGTTTAAGGTATTGAACACCTTCTTTCAACTTTTTAAATGCACCTGGGATGTTCCTGATGCTGTCATGCAATATCTCATCGCCATCCAGTGAAACGATCACATCATCTGTCCATTTTTGTAGTAAGGGGGCATTGCGTTGCAGTGTAAGTCCTGTAGAGAGAACCGTGATCCTGATCTTTTCGTTTTTCAGTATCTCGCATAAACGGAAAAAATTGGCATTGAGCAATGCTTCACCACCAGACATCACCACCTGTTGTGTGCCAAATTTTTGCAGGGTGTTTATCAATCCTTCGACATCTTCTTCTGACAGTTGCTTCAGGTTTTTATTTCCCTTCCAGATATCACACATTACACATTGACAATTACACGCGCTGTGTGGCATTAAGATCACGATCGGCAATGCACTGATGCGGTTCGTTTGCAAAGTCCGGTAACGCTCAAAAATATGTGTAAGGGTTTGTACCGGCATATCAGAACGGATCTTTTTTAATTCTTATCCACGGAAAGGGAAGAGGATTGGGTCTGAACCTGTTAATCAGTGAATGTGGATCGTATAGTAATTTATAATTGAACTGATCAAGATCAGAAAATTTGTGATGAAAATAATGATCCGCCATTTCAGGAAAACCGATCGACCTGAAATGATCGTAACTTCTTTGTTTGGCAGCAGTCAAAGTTTTTGCATTATAAAACCGGCTATCGGTTACATGTATTTCGCCGGAAGGTGTTAGATGTTCGAGGCTCAGTTCCAGTATCTCATCCAATGCAGGAAAATATTGTATGGATGCAGCAAAGAGAATGATATCAAAATGGCGCCTATATAAAATGCCCGAACGGATATCGCCATAAACAAATTTTATTTTCTGGAAACCATTAAACACTCTCGCCGCCTGTTGGATCTCAGTAAAATTAATATCAAGTCCTGTGATCTTGCTTCGTGGAATGGAAGACAGGCGATGACATAACCATCCATTACCGCATCCTATTTCCAGGATATTTAATGGTTTTTTTTGATCGGTAAGATAGCCGTATAATTTTTCAAACGATCTTTTGCGCAGGTTCCATTCGGTATAGTGTGGATGAGAACTCAGACATACAGGAAGATCCATTACTTCATCATCTGTGTATATCCGTTTCTCTTTGTAGCGGCATGCGATATATCTTTTCTCAAAAACATTTCCCGGCAGCGTAATGCCGGGGATATGAAGATTGTCTAATATGGCAGAATCGCGTAGTTGCACAATAAACATTTTTTGGTGGCTGCCTCAAAAAGGCGGCCTCTTTTTATTTTGGGTGAATGGCACGCGGATGATCGCAGATTGAAAAATCAGCAGTTAAAAAATCAGTACCTATCCGCCTTTTTCCGCGTCATCCGCGAGCCATTTTAAAAACCCTGTATCTCAGGTTGACGATATTTCCAGATTCGTTGTAACAGTTTTATTTCGTACGGGTATTTGTACAGGCTTGTTTTGTAACGTACACCAGCCATCATTTTCACCACTTTTCTTTTCAGGCTATTTAACCGGATATCCGATACAGTTGGATAATAGCCATTGAGTACTGTTTCAAAATTCCTGATCTTATCAATCATTTCAGGAGTGAGCCAGGGTGTAAGAGGGTTTTTGCGCAGGTCGAATTTTTCCCATTGCGGACTGATCCAGTCCTCCAGTTTTTGCGGGAACTGAAAACCATTTGCCAATACCTGTCTGTATAGTTCCGACCCTTCGGAAGGAACGGGGCTATAGGTATATATAATGATCTCGGTATCCGGGTTGATCTCTTTTATTTTCTTAATAAAACTGATATCGAAATCGATCTGTTCCATAACAGCCTCTTCACTTGGCCCGGGTGTTCCCAATACAAAAGAATATTCAGGAATGATATCAAATTTTTTCATCCTTGCAGCGAAGCGGGCGATCTGTTCACCTGTTTGTGTACCGCCTTTATCCATCTGTTTCAGTATTTTATCGTTACCTGTTTCTGCGCCGAAGAAGATCATTTTACAACCCGACTCACGCATTAACGCAATGGATGCATCTGAATATTTATCAATGGTATCAATGCGTCCTTCACCCCACCAGATCATTTTTTCGGGCTTGATGAGTTTTGAAAATTCTACCGTTCTTTTTTCAGAAACAAAAAAGTTATTGTCATGAAATTCGATCGCATTGGCGCCCCATTTTGTTTTGATGTATTTCACATCCTGGTATACCTGTATGGCGGGTTTCGCTTTCCATCGGGCTTCATAGATAGGTACTACCGCGCAGAAAGAACAGGTGAAGGGACAACCGATGCTGGAATGATATGCCAGCGTTTTAGTGCCCAGATAGGTTTTGCCCAAATAAGTTTCCATTGGATAAAAAGTATCCAATTTATTATAAGGCAATGGTTTTAATGTTTCCTGTTCTATCAGGTCCTCTTTTGCATTTTTGATGATCTCATTGCCGGATTTATAAATGAGATTTTTGATCAACTCGTACGGCTCATTTTTTTCGAGGGCCTTTATCAGGTTTGGAAAAGCATGGTCGCCGGGACCATTGATCACAAAATCAACAAAACCTGAATTAAGTACCACTTTGCAATGCCCTGAAGGAAAATAACCACCCCAGATCATGATCGTTTGCGGGAACTGTTCTTTTATTTTAGCTGCCAAAGGAATGGCCTGCTTGAGTTGCGGGCCAGGCATTACGGTAAAACCGATATAGTAGAACTCACCTGTTTGCAGGTAAGCAGCAATGGTTTTATAAGGATCATGTTCGCGGTTACCATCAACAATTACCCACTCAAACAATCCTTCAACCGAAGCGGCAATATTCAATATCGAATTGGGTACACGGTATTTTCCGTTACTGCTCCTGGGGTTGAATAATAATATCTTTTTCATTGTGTTTTACGCTGCTGACCGGATCGTGGCCAGGTAGTGTGTGAATTTGATAAATATAATTCCGCTCTATCAGGTTCTGGGCTGTTTGCACACATTCAAATCCGAACCCGTATTCCTTTCCGATAGATTGAATGGCGGCCCTGTTACTGCCCTCACATAATACCATCAGTATTACGGTCTTTTGATCAATATAGTTGCTTAGGTTTTTAAATAAGGCGTGGAAATATTCCCCATTGCTGCCACAATACCAGGCATACTGCGCAAAGTTGGCCGGTGCCTGGAAATAATAGGGAGGGTTGATGGCTATGATATCAAAACATTGTTTCGGTATCATAGTAAAAAGATCAGAAAAGATCAATTTGAGATCCACTCCGTTCTGTAGCATGTTCTGTCGTAAATAATCAATAGCAATCGGGTTGATATCTGTTGCAGTAACCATGGCACCGGCTTTTGCTGCGCTTATCGAGATCAACCCGCTACCCGCACCCAATTCCAGCAGTTTTTTATCCTGAAGCGATAAACCAGCCAGGTTTTGTAATAGGATCTTTGTGCTGAAGAAAAAACCGGGATGAAATACCTGTGGGTGTATTTTGAGCCTGGTGCCCTGGTAAGTATAGACCCTTTCTTTGGAGAGCCATTTAACCAGTAAAGGCTTATAGAAAACAGCTGCAAGGGATCTTACAATTCGCCTCATGTGGTTCTGTTAGAAAATACAATTAGTAATGTAAAAGATTTTTATAATCGTTAACGGGCATCTTTTATATGAATTCTGTCGTATCGATAATAACACAAACTAACCCGGTCAGTAATCAATACGAAGCCATTTGTAAAAGGATGCCTTGGATTGATTTTGATAGAAAATGAAAGCAGAAAAATATCTTTTCACTAAATGGCAATTCATCTTCATCCTTCTTGCCGGAACGGTGATCCGTTTTTTATATGGTTATTGGTCAAAAGCCTGGCTCGCTGCGCCTGACCAATTAGCCTGGATACTCGATCTTGATGAGATGTTGAACAACAAAACCTGGCACTATGTTCAACTGGTACATGCGCCACATGAAGGAGGTAGTTTGTTGGTGAGCCTGCTGTCATTGTTGTTCCGCCCGTTTCAGTCCATCATTCCAGCACTTTCATGGGCAGCCCTGTTAATAGACACTTTATCAAGATGGGTTCAGCTGAAGTCAGCACAAAAACTATTTGGAAACAGAACTGCATTGATTTTTGGAATATGGACGATCTTATCTGTTCCCTTACTCATTCCATGGGGCACGGTTAATTATGGGTTACATTCATTGTTCTCTTTTGTTCCTTTCGTGTTTTTGTATGTGATCACTAAATACAGGCAAAACAAATACCTGCCTGTTATATGTGGGCTGTTCTGCGGCATAGCTGTATCAGTCTCATATGATAGCCTGGTGCTTGTGATGGTTTCTGTTTTTTTTATCTTATTCGTTTCAGAAACGTTTACAAACAGGTTGGCTAAACTGTTTGCTTTCGCTGCAGCTTTTATGCTGGCAGTTTTACCACATATGCTTGCTCGCATTTATTTTGATGCTGCATTCTCATTAAACGGAGATGGTTTATTATCGATCAGGGGTGTTGCGTTGGACAATACATTTTCGCCGACTCATTTCAACCACCTTGCCACGGTATGGTTCACCTCTTTACCCGGCTCTTTTTTATTGACCTTTCCCACTTTTTTACCGGCAGAAATTATCTGTATACTTGTATGCCTGTTTGTTTTCACAGGAACGATATTGTATGTACGGAATAAACCCGTTGAGAAACATTTGAAAACAGTATCCCTAAGTATCGTTGTTTTATTTGTGATCGTTTATGCCCTTGGCTCATTTTATGGGAAAAGTTATCACCAAACAGGCTATGTGTATTACCGGCACTGGTGTTATATCGTTCCGCTTCTTGTATTGATCATGATCAAAGGGTTTATTCATGCGGGTAAATTCAAATGGTATATAGTAGGGGCGTGGATGGTGTTGTGTGGTATTGCTTCATTGCAATATTTCAGATCTTTTCAAAAAACTGATCAGCCCTCCTACAGGCAGGCAGGTTGGATATTGGCTAACAAGTACAGCAATGATCCAGGCAAATTATTTCAAATTCACGCGATGGCCGAACAGGCATACCAGGAGGAACTTTTGGTTGGTTTCGGCTGGGGTTTATCAGCCAGGATATTTAGGAAGAGTAGCAGCGAAGTATCTCTAAACAAACTGGTTGATATTATCAGGAGCAGCCCTGTTAATTGCCATCCTGCTATGATCAGGGGTATTTATTATTCATTTACGAAAGGCATTACGCCTGTGCTTGATCAGGGGTTATTGATAGAATTGACTGCGCGTTTTTCAGAAAATGGTAAACAAAATAAATAAGATGATCAGGCTAACAGATATAACTTTTTATGCAAACAGCGAATATGCGGACACGAATCAACTCCTGGACGCACAACAGGCTGCGCTATTATATATTCATGGATTAAAAAATAAGTTGGAGGTAGATGTTGTTAAGCATATCACCAGCAATACAACCCGGATCATCGAAAAAGAAAATATACATTTTTTTGTTTCCAAAAATAAACCAGGATTCATTCCCCGTGAAACAATTGCCCATCTCAAACAAAACAAACCTGATATCGTATTTGTTCATGGATTGATATTCCCATTGCATATCATACGCCTTGCGATGATACTGGACAGGAAAGCCAGGATTGTTGTATGGCACCATGCAGACAGGCCGCAGGGTTGGATCAAGAAAATATTTCAGCAATTGGCGGATCGGTATATCAGCCGGTATCTTTTTACCTCAGATGGAAATGCTGAAGAGTGGCTGGAGGCAGGCATTATCGCAAACCGGGAAAAAATATTTGAAACTCCTTCAACACTCAGTTTTTTTTCAAGGCAGATTAAAGAACTGTGTATACGGCAATTACAGATCGGGAAAGGGCAGCATTATCTATGGATTGGCAGACTGGATAAGATCAAAGACCCGCTAACTGTGATAAATGGGTTTGAAAAATTCGTTTCAATAATGCCATCTGCAAAACTGCATATGATCTTTCAATCAGGTGAGCTCTTATCTTCTATACGCGGGCAACTGGATAACAAACCCTGGTTGAAAGATCATATTTTATTGCATGGAAAAGTACACCACGAAGAACTGGAATTATGGTATAGCGCAGCTGATTTTTTGATCTCAGGTAGTCTGCGTGAAGCGGGAAGTGTTGTGTTGCTGGAGGCAATGGCCTGCGGCTGCATCCCTATTGTAACGGCTATCCCACCTTCTTTGAAAGTAACGGGTGATGGCAAATATGGTTTTTCTTATGCTGTCGGGAATGTGAATGAACTGGCGGATGTTCTCGCATCTTCTGTCACCATTGACAGGGAGGTCTTTTCAAAAAAAATAGAATTGCATTTTGAAAAAGAATATTCTGTAAGAGCCATTGCTGATAAGTTATATGTTCTTTGCAGGGAATTAACCGGTAAATAATTGCATGATGGCGGCTGCGGTATCTTTCATGTCATAGGGTAATACAGGTGAATGATCCGGCTTATCAGAACGGAGAAGTTCCAGCGCTTTATTGGTCATCGCCTGCGGGTCATCAACAATATGCCAATGTTTAATCCATCCATCCTGTGGACTGAAAAAACTGATCACATGTGTTCCTGCATATAACGCTTCAAGACAGGCGCCGCTGAATCCTTCATAAGATGAAGTGTGCAGCATCAGTTTACTTCTTTGCATCAGTTGCAGAACCTCATCATGCGTTTTTTCTCCTGTGAGCTGAATAATCTGGTCAAGCCCGTTCTCATGAATTAGTTTTTCGAGATTTTCCTGTTCGCTTCCTTTTCCACAGATCAATACTTTTAACCCGGGCAAAACCGGCTGCAGGGTTTTTATGATCTCAATAAAAAGATCATAACGTTTTAAAGAAATCAGGGAGCCAACGCCAATGATATCTATATCCCTTGTTGTTTGTTGGGGCTGATACATCGTTGTATCGATTCCGTTGGTGATCACATGTTTGGGTCTGATACCATAATTTTCATAAAAGGTTCTTGCGAGAAAATCAGACATTGCAATAAGTGATTCTCCTTTCGGGGCAATCTGTCTTACATAACGGTTACCGGGTCTGGCATCCTGCCCGAGTATCCATATAAAATGCGGCAGGTTTTTTCTTTTGCTGAAATGGTGACCAATCATCGCACATTCATCCACCCAGAAACTTAGCAGCCCGGTAACCTGTTCATTCCTGTATATTTTTTTCAGTTCGCGACAGGCTTTATACCAAACCAACCAGCGGTAAGGCTTATTCCTGGTCTTTCCGTTCAGGGGTATTACCGGGTTGCCGTGCCATGTATACCGTGTATTTGTATAAGGATATTGAAATGCGAGTATGATAATCTTTGTGGAAGGAAACAGGGTATTTAATGATCTCACCAGTGCCTGTTGGGCAGGCAGGCAGGTAGAATCCTTTTCGTTCGAGGGGAAACCAGGTGAAAGTATGACGAGGGTCTTTTGGTTGTTCATCATGGCATGAAAGGGGATACCAGGGGCAAAAATTATTCCTTCACCTGTTTTTGGGGTAATTTAATTGTAAAATCTCTCAGCTGAAAAAATAATTCATATAGGGTTGACCGGGGGTAAACCATCTATCCAGTATTAAAATATTTCGGTGTTTTACACAGTTAAAAACGGTGTTTAAAACAACAAATCAGTCAGACCGAATGAATAACTTGCTGTTAATTAGATGATAGTGATAAAACTATGTTTCACTTTATCAGTTTATCATCCAATTTCCTATCCGAAAAACCAGTCATTTTCGCAGTTGGTATAGCATAAAGGGGCGCATTAGCGTTCCTTTATGTTTTTTCACAGTTAATCCATATCTTTTGCAATGAATAGGCGATATTTACCTGAACACGTTTAAGGTGGTTTGGTGGATGCTGTTAACTGAAAAGTATTAACTTTGCGAAATATGTTATTTTTTAATGTGAATCAATTTTTATAAAGAGAGCGAATAATGAGAATACTGATTGCCGATGATCACACGTTGATAAGAGAAGGGTTAAGGAAGATTTTGGTGGAATCGTTTCCGTTTGCAGATATTCATGATGTTTCGGATTCGGCGGATCTCTTAAAAAAGGCTGTACATGAGAAATGGGATATTATTATCTCTGATATCAGTATGCCTGGTTATTCAGGGATTGAAATATTAAAACAGATCAAAGAAAATGCGCCGCTTACACCTGTATTGATGTTAAGCATGCATGCGCCTGAACAGTATGCCGTTCGCTCATTGAAAGCGGGTGCTTCGGGCTACCTTACAAAAGAAAGTGCTCCTTACGAATTAGTAAAAGCAGTACAGCAAATCCTGAGCGGCCGTAAATATATTACCAGTGAAGTTGCAGAAGTATTGGCCGGTTCGATTGAACAGAACAATACACAGGCACCACATGAACAATTATCAGACAGGGAATTTGAGGTATTTAAAATGATCGTTTCCGGGAAGAGCATTTCTGCTATCGGCGAGATATTGTCATTGAACGTAAATACCATCAGTACTTACCGTTCCCGGATCATGGAAAAAATGCATCTTCAAAATAATGCCGACCTGGTGAAGTATGCGATTATGAATAATATTATATAATATTCAATAAGTAGGTTAAACACTACGTATTGCTGTGTCTTATACTACTGATTATTCGCGTATATGGGTTTTCCTTTGTGCGGTATTAGGATCTGCGATGTGGAACCTTATTACACTCCGTTTTACTTCTATCCTTTGCAATTCCATCACTATCCTTAGAAATTACCTGACTAGTACGCGGTTGCTTGCCTGTATTATGTTGTAATGATATTCACTCCTATAAAAACCAGGATGAAAAACTAAGCCTTGTAACTTTTTGTTACGAGGCTTTTTTTTTGAAACATTTCGAAACATATTGTAACCGCTGTTGGAAATGTTTATGCAATCGGTTCAAGTTCTTATAATCATTAAACAAATTATTTTTCATTTGCGTTTTCATGCAAGATTCCACTCTGCAGATTGTTAATAAAAAGTGCGTTACGAACGCTGTATTCGCAGAAGTAAAAAAACAGTAGTTTATCAACTACACAAGCTTTGTATCCTATGCTACACGCCATCTTTTTTGCTGAACTTATCTTCGGTTACATATCCACTAATAAAAATGAACAATAACGGACTAAAGGTTTTGTTGATCGATGATACAGTGATGATCCTTCAAAGATTACAATCATTATTATCTGAAGTAAAACAGGTTAGCAGAACAGAGTCAGCAACCAGCGCAGAAGAAGCGCTTGTATTGATGGATGGGTACCATCCTGATGTAATGGTTCTTGATATCAATATGCCCGGTATGGGCGGTATTGAAATGTTACGCAAACTAAGCGTTAAACAAATGATCAAACCTGTGGTGATTATGCTTACCAACAATACATTTGCCGGCTACCGCGATGAATGTATGCGTCTCGGCGCTGATTATTTTTTAGATAAGTCACGCGATTTTCTCATGATCCCGACTATTGTTGAAAAAGTACAGGAGCGTAATTTAGCCATTAGCTTTTAGCCGTTAGCAGGAACTTGCTTTCGCTACCTAACACTTTATATTCCCAGCACCTGTTTTAATTTTACATACCCCGATTTACTTACAGGCAGTTTAACCCCTATACTTAGTATGGCCAGGTGACTTTCTTTTTCATAAGGCTCGATCCTTGTGATCAGTTGCACATTGATGATATAGGAACGGTGTATGCGGATGAAATTCTGTGGCTCCAGTGTTTCCTCGAAATAGCCCATTGTTTTATTTTTCAGAAAAATGCCTTCAGCAGTATGAATCCTTACATAATCATCTGCTGCTTCGAGATAAAGGATATGGGTTGTTGCGATGATCTTGATCTTTCCATTGTCTTTTAGCACCACACGGTTTTGCTGTGTAGGATTTAACGCTGTGGTATTCAGTAATTTCTGCGCATTCGTTTTTCTTTCTGTTTGATTTTGCTGCTGCCATTTCTGAATGGCTTTATCGAACCGCTCTTTGCTGAAAGGTTTCAACAGGTAATCGATCGCATGCGATTCAAATGCTTTGATGGCGTATTCTTCGAAGGCGGTTGTAAAGATCACGGCAGGGGGGTGTTCTATCAGTTCCAGCATTTCAAAACCATTGATCTTAGGCATCTGTATATCAAGAAAGATAAGATCGGGCTGATGTTGTTGTATGGCTTTGATTCCTTCAAATCCATCATTACACTCCTGCACGATCTCTAAATCGGGGTACGCGGCAAGGTATTCTTTTACCATGCTTCTTGCGAGGGCCTCATCATCAATGATTATTACTTTCATAACGGTATTGTGGTATCAAAAGGGTTGTTGTAAAAATAGTGGCTGTCTTGGATGTTTTTAACAGGTCGTGTCTTGCAAAAAGAAGGTACAATCTTCTTTGTATGGATGCAAGCCCGAAACCTGTTCCCTGCGTGCTTACCGCTGTTTCTTCATCAAAAGGGTTCGTTATCGTAACAGCCAGGTGTTGATCCTGTTGTATGGCATGTAATGTGATCATCACATCACCTGTTGTATCATATAGTCCGAATTTGATAGCGTTTTCTACAATAGGTTGCAGCAGGAGAGAGGGAACCAGCATATTCTTTACCTCTTCTGCTACCTGTATATCTGTTTGCAAACGGGAACCGAAGCGTACTTTCTCTATATCAAGATACAATTGTAAATGATGAAGTTCATCTTCCAGTGAAACAGATTGCTGCTCGTCTCTTTTCAATGTGCCCCGCAAAAAATCTGATAACTGTTGTATCATGTGTCTTGCTTTTTCAGGCTGACTGCCCGCTAAAGCACTGATCGAATTGAGGCTGTTGAATAAAAAATGCGGTTGCAGTTGTTGGCGAAGTTTTAAAAGCTCTGCATCTTTTGTCATTTGTTCCGCCTGCTCTTTTCTTCGTTCGGCTTCCTGTTGTTCCTGCAGCGTGTACCAGAGTAAACTCATGATGGCCATACAGCCGATCATTAAAAAACCGATCACAAAACGGATGTAAATAGATAGGTCAAGAAAAATAAGGTATTGCCGGTCTGTTTGAAATATCAGTTTCAACAGGAACTTCACTATCAGCAGCCAGATGGTGCTTAACACTACGCTCATGATCAGCACATACCAATACCTTTCTTTCTGCGGAAGATAGTATTTCATGTTGTTGATGATGAGCATGCAGCAAGCTGCCAACAACCAATTGCAAAGAACACTATCTACCATGCTTTGCGTGATGGTATTACCATAACTGCTGATCACCATTGCCTGTATAGCTATCCACACCAGCCACCAACTGATGAACGTAACGCGAAACCGGAAACCTGAAGTAACAGAAGCGGTCATGTTATATGGACTGAATGAATTGTTCTGTGCAGTATTCTGACAAATATCTTGCTTTTACCTGTACCACATGCTGGTAGTTATCACCGTCTTCATCTTCGTAGATTCTTGAATAGACTTCTGCACCATCTGTTATTTCTTCGAGCTTATGCAGTTCTGTTACATTTATGAATTTCCAGTTTACCAATTGTTCTTTACGATTTGGAAAACAGTCCTGTTCTTTTTCACCGATCAGTTGCGCTTTATTAAAAGCATGCAATTCGTCCTCTGCATATACGAGCCGCAATTGTTCATCAAATTGTGCAGAATGATTGCCGGATCCGCAGATGATGCGGTAGACTAACTTTGCAAGATACCAGTCCATAGGAAGAGTTTGTGGTTTGTAGTTTGTGGTTTGTGGTTTGGGTTCGTTAATTTTTTGATCAGGCTTAACATTTCGGTAACCCAACCCCAAACCACAAACTCCAAACCACAAACGATTAATAGCTTTTAATCTCAATCCCGCCGAAGATCGTTACCCCCTTCAGGACCAGTATTTTGTTGGGATCGAACGCGCCGGGTTGCATGGATCTTTTGTCTTCGATGCCGCCAAAAATGGCCACCGATTCTGAACGGATCACCCAATGGGGTGGCACGATCAGTTTGGTGCCGCCGAATACCTGTACAATTTCGATTGTGATGGTGCCATTGATATCCGCCTGGCTAAGATTGTATTCAGCTCCACCCATAAAACATACGATCTCACCGCCTTTGAAATTCTTGGATGTGATCACTTTTTTTACGCCACTAAAAATCGACACGCTCTCTATCACATCTTCGCCACGAACAGGCTCGGGTTCAAAACCGGTTGTGGGGGGAATATTGGTTTTGCCAAACCCATTCCATTCTTCACTTGCCCGGTACCATTTTTTTTTTGGTCGGAGAACGAATATCAAACCAAAGCCAATGATCATTACCGGCCATAAATATTGCTTTGCATCCATATTGGTGATCACTTCATCAGCCAAAAAGAATCCACCAATGCCTAACATGATGAGCCAGGAGAAGTTCCTGAAACCGCATTTGAGCCCCGTTACAATTCCGGCTACGATTAATATCATCGGCCAGGTAAACAGCCAGTGAGGGAAATCAACCCCCATTTTATCTGCGAGTAAAAATCCACCCACAACTATCAATGCCAGTCCTGTCCAGAACCTGTCATGTCTTTCAGATTTGAATTTGTGTCTATTATCGTTTTCCATTTGTTTGTTATTTATACAGCAAACATATGGCGGGCAGGAAAAGGAGACAATGGCGATTAGGCTGCTGGCGGAGAAATCTCGGTAAGTGGCAGGGGAACGTCGGTGGGCGGATTAGCAATTAGTAATTAGCAATTAGTCATTAGTAATAAAGCCTAAAGCAGAGAGCCGCTTAATATTGAGCGGCTCTCTGCTTTCCCTATTAGAACTTTATAACGTGAAGACTCCAGAGCTCTCAATTACTAATTAACCTTCCTTTCCAGCCTATCAACAACACTCCCGTAATCACCAGCGCCGTACCTACGATCTGTGCGGGAATAATATGTTCACCCAAAAACAAATGCGCCTGGATGATGGTTGATACCGGGCCGATGCTGGTAATGATAGATACATTGTTACTGCCGATACGCTTCATGGCATTGCTCATCATAAAAGAAGGCAATACAGTGGCAATGATGGCCAATGCAATGCCATAGCCAACCAGGCCGTTTGTAAAAGGGATCTCCTGTACTTTATGCGTAACAAGAAAATTGATGAATATACCGGCTGTAGCTGCCAGCATCGCATAAGCGGTGTATCGTGTAACGCCAACCCTGTTAACCATTCTACCCGTTCCTACAAGATAGAATGAGTAAGTGATGGCACAGAGAAAGATCATAAAAGATCCAAAGAAAAATTTAGGATTGGATGTATCCAGTTTCAACTCTCCAAAATAAGCGATGCCAATACCCAGATAGGTTAATGCAAGTGCTATGACCTGTATTTTACTGATCCTGCTCTTAAAATAAAAAGTATTAATGAGTACGGCAAAAGTGGGATAGAGGAAAAGGATCAATCGCTCCAATCCAGCTGATACATATTGCAGGCCGATAAAATCAAATAAACTACTCAGGTAATAACCCAGTATGCCCATTGCCAGTAACAGCCACCAATCTCTTTTCGACAAAGGCGCCTTGTTCTCTTTTTTTGATACCAGCCATGCAGCAAACAAATAAAATGGCAGTGAAAACAACATCCGCAAACTCAACAATGTGATCGCATCTACATGCGTTGATTGAAATGCCAGTTTTACAAAAATGGCCTTCGTAGAAAAAAAGATAGCGCCCATCAGACTTATTAAGAAGCCGGCTAGAGTGAGTTGATGGGTTTGCGTTTTCGTCATTGAAATCGAATTAATAATTAATAGTTAATAGTTAATAATTAATTCGGGTGCAGACACTCTGAGCAACCCAATTATTAACTATTAACTATTAATTATTAATTGCTTCTATCCGCTTACATTAAAATCCCTCAACGCATCATTCAGACTCGTCTTCAGATCCGTGCTGGCTTTGCGCTGGCCGATGATGAGGGCGCAACTAACGCTGTATTCTCCTGCATTGAACTTTTTGCTATAGCTGCCTGGTATTACAACACTCCTGGCAGGAACACGGCCCTTGTATTCTATAGGTTCACTTCCGCTTACATCAATGATCTTGGTGGATTGTGTGAGCACAACATTGGCGCCAAGCACTGCTTCTTTCTCAACGATCACACCTTCTACCACGATACAACGGCTGCCTACAAAACAACCATCTTCAATGATCACGGGGCTTGCCTGTAAGGGTTCCAGTACACCACCGATGCCTACTCCGCCGCTCAGGTGAACACCTTTGCCTATCTGGGCACAGCTGCCTACGGTGGCCCAGGTATCAACCATGGAACCCTCGTCTACAAAAGCACCGATGTTCACATAGCTCGGCATCAATACTACATTTTTTGCGATATAGGCACCATAACGCGCTACCGCATGCGGAACCGCACGTACACCCAATTCTTTATAATTGCTTTTCAGCAACATCTTATCATAAAACTCAAAAGGAGGCAGGTTCCAGGTCTGCATTTGCTGGATCCCGAAATACATCAGGATGGCCTGTTTTACCCATTCATTTACTACCCATCCATTATCCGTTGGTGCAGCAACCCTGAGGCGGCCCTTGTCTACTTCTTCAATTACGGCCCTTACCGTATCGCTGTATTGGGCATCTTTTAATAGTTCCCTGTTTGACCAGGCTTCCTGTATCTGTGCTTGTAAAGACATGCGAAAATTTTTTGCAAACATACAGTATGAAAACTTTATGGGAACTTTAGAATGCAATTGTTCTGTCACAATTTGTAATTTGCCACGCAAATACCGGATTATTGTACCATGCTGCCCTTTAACAACGATATCGAATGCTGTCTAGAAAAACTTTCTGAAGGTGGTTTGATATTGTATCCTACAGATACTGTATGGGGTATCGGTTGTGATGCTACCGATCCGGTTGCGGTAGAGAAGATCTATCGTCTCAAAAAAAGATCAGATACAAAAGCCATGATCGTATTGGTGGCCGATGAAAGGGATATTCTCAAATATGTTACCCAACCCGAACTGCAGATCTTCGATTATATCAAAGGCGTAAACAGACCCACTACGGTGATTTACGAAGGTGCTGTGGAACTTGCCGAAAACCTGCTGGCAGAAGATGGCTCAGTGGCGATACGTATCTGTGAAGATGAGTTCTGCAGGAACCTCATCAAACGCTTTAGAAAACCCCTTGTAAGTACTTCAGCCAATATCAGCGGCTATCCTTCTCCGCCCTGTTTTAAGGATATAGAACCCATTATTGTTAATGGTGTAGACTATGTGGTAAATCACCGCCAGGATGATACAGAGTACCGGAAACCTTCTTCCATTATAAAATGGGAAAAAAATGGTACACTTAGCATCATCCGTCCCTGATAAAAATTGTGCATAAACCCGTGCGAAACTCCTGTTTTCTGTTAATTAGCTGAAAGTTAGCCAGTTAGAAGGCTTTTGGTAAAACCGGCACAGTACTTGACTTTTTAATGCTTGTGATTGCCGCAAAAATTTATCAATTTAACCTTAACAAATCGGTCATGGCGAAAATTAGTGTAGATGTACCAACAGAAAAAATGAACTCCTTTGTACAAGCGGTTATCAGTCTTGGCATAGATGCGCGCGGCGTAATCAAAAAACGTTACAAGAAATCTCTTCTCCAAAAGAAAAGATTGGCAGCCTCTTTAAAAAAGATCTCTTCCAGTTTTATTCTATTCGACTGGGAATATTTCAGCAATGAACTCGAGTATGAGTAACCCGGCATGCCGGTGTTGATTCATACGATATCAATAAATGAGATCACCTACGGGTATACCCAGGCTTAGGCCTATCGTTGTTTTATCCGTCAGTCTTCCGGGGACAATTGTATTTGCCATGTCGAAATACCACACCTGAAATTCAAAATCAATAAAAGATTTTCTTTGCTGATTCATTAAAACAATGGGTATACCCAGCTTCCCGTTTAATGCTTTGTAATTGCCGAAGTTTTTTTCCATCATACAGGAAATTCCAAAATGCCAATCAGGAGGGATATAAACAAATTGTGCGCGGAGAACAGGTGTAATAAAATTTTTATTCTGTCCAATGTACAGATCTCTTACCTGCAATGTCTTAACATGCGTTGTATCGGTCCCGCCCAGGTTGCTATAATCTGTAGCGTTGATCTTTTTTAGCGAGTAACTCTTCTGTGAATTATTGCAGAATATTTCCCCGGTTGCCATGATAAAAAAACGACCCCATTTCGCACTTTCCCACAGATACGAATGGCTAATGGTTAGTGCCAGCGGATAAGCCCGTTTCTGTTCAAATGACGAAGTAAGAGACGGTGCTGCATAAAAACGTTGTTGTATAAAAGGAATATATGCACTGATACTTGTCCAATGCCTGCTGATCAATGTATAATTCTTTGTCTCACTTAATATGTCTGCCTGGTCTGAGGCGAATTGCCTGGCAGAAAGTGTTTGCAGGTCCTTGTAAAATCTATTCCGCATTTTCGTTTTCGCGCCTGCAAGGTCCTGGCCCGGTAGTTCGCCGGCTGATACGTTTTGCAATGTATTTTCAAATGCCTCAACCTTTTTATCAATTCCGGAACCGAGGGTATGAATGATCGAGGACCGATGCCTGTCCATTGCATTCTTTTGGCTGTCCGTTCCTTCTGTGCAAGGGATAAAATATGTTTTTACTTTTGAGAGCCATACTTTTTTTATTGTCACTCCGAATTCATTGTTATAATTTTTAGCGGGCAGTAAGTTCCCAATGCCATCAGCAACTTTGGCTTTTATCCCTACAGTCATAAATGACCCGATCGGTTCATCATTACTCTTTGGTTCGAATAAAATGTGATCGATCGATAGCCTGAGATCGTTTGTTGTAAGCGTAATATAATTTTTATAAAAAGTAATGCCTCCTCCATCGGCTACATAACTACCCGCCTTATCTGCAAAAAAAAGGTTCATTGCCCGGTTAGAAATGAGTTGTCCCTTTCCCTGCGTACAGGATGTAGTAACCAACGCGTTATTGATCGTTTTTATCTCCCCGATGATTTCAGAAGGGAGTTGTGCTTTTAAAAACCCAGGTAAACAGTACAGACCTGTCAATAATAAAAATAAACGCATATAAAGATTTTGCGGGTATTCAATGAGGGTATCTTTAGTCCAGACCCCATTCCTGTAAAGTAGCGTTCGTGAAAACCGGAATGCAGGCAGCATCAAGCAGTGTTTTCCTGGCTTCTTTCCAGGCATCAGCATCAGCTCCATACATTTGCGAAATCCGTTGCGGCGTTAGCTCATTCATCTTTCCCCAATGAAAAGTAAAAGGGATTTGTTCTTCTTCCAGCATCTTCCATACTTTGGTAAAAAACGTCAAAGTCTTTGGCGAAAAAGCAGCATCCAATTCAAAAACACAGGTTTGATCAAACCTTGTAAAAGCCAGGGTTGCATTAGATTTTTTTACGAAACGGTAAGCAAATAATCCAACAAAAGGGCCATCAGTATCATTGAATGTAAGCATCAGGTCAGTAACCTTGTTCACATGAGCGATAGGAATACCGATTGCGGCGCTTAATAGTTTTCCATGAAGCGTGGTATTATCGAAAATTTCGCCAATTGTTCCAAACTGCTTTTCAAAGGGTGTCATTGCACCTGCCAGCAATCCGTTTACTATACCTGGAACGAGGGTGGGCACAACATCTGTGAGTCTTCCTACAAAAACGGCCGCATCATCTCCCGGCCCGATACCGGCGGGATTGTTTACGGGCCGCTGGTAATCTTCCCGGTAGGGCCGCTTATACATCGTAGTAACATAAGCTCTTTTTTCCTTGTCGTAGGGATTCAATGATACTGCGAAATGAAACGGCCTTTCATTGCCGCAAGGAAGGTTGGCATTACTGAAATCAAGCGTTTCCATGATCTTTCGCAATGAATCATCATAAGGCATTTGACGCATGTAAGCTTCCAGTAAAAAAAGATCTTCTGTTTCTATCATCACACCATGTATGATACCAAAACTTCCGAAACTGACGAGGGCTGCATTGAACAATGCATCATCCTGGATCCTTTCTGTTTGCAGGTTATTGATCAATACATCAGAAACAACGGGGGCAGATTTTCTTTCAAGCCAGACATGCCTGTTGGGGCCTACAATAATATGTAAACCCACCACAAAATCCTGGGCGGCGCCAAAATCAAATGCAGAACCATGCGCGCCGGTGGCAATCATTCCGGCGATGGTTTGGCCATTGCTGGCTCCGGATGTTTTTAAAGAAAGATTTTTTTTGCGCAGGAACTTGCTGATCTCCCAAATACCATTGCCACACTGCGCCAGGAACAACTTACCAGGATCGCCGGTATATTCCGGTACCACGCTGTCTGCCGATATTTCAAATACAGTATTGAGTGATTTGGTATCGAGCATGATCCCATTATCAGCCACCGCAATTTTCGTCCATGACCAACCCGCGCCCAATCCACGAAATTGTATGTTATTCTGAATGGACTCTGCTATCAACTTCTGCAATTCCTTTGTTGAATTGTTGTAACCATCCAATGCATTAAACTGTGTATCATTGGCCACCTGGTACAGATCTTTGATAGGATGCACGAATGTTTCATGCAGGTTCTCCCATGTTTGCTGGCCTGTTTTAAAAAGTTTCATAGGGTATGTTTTAAAGTCTTCATGTTTATAATCGTCCGGTTTGCTGACAGGGTTTGCTGCATTTCCATCGTACCTGCATAGGGCTCCATATCCCTAAAGTGGCTACAGTAATCAGTGCAAATCCAAGATTGGTCTTTACTTCAACCACCGACATCCCGTTTACATCCAGTGAATCACAGTTTGGCGTTGTGATGCCGTTTTTGGGGTTTTGGGCAAGTCCCCAAAAAAAGGAATGGGCTGTTGTTGTTTTGCTGAACTCCGCCCCGGGTTGGGCGCGTGTAGAGATCCGGTAGGAATAACAACTTGTCATAATACATGCACAGGCGATAAACGCAATTAGTTTATGCGCCGATAAGATCGGTCTGGTTGGTTTCATAGGCATTTTTTTATTGTGATGAATAGCTGTAATTGGTATGTTAAAATATGCACTAGTATCGGGTGGTACAATGGGAAAAACCCCGTTTTTTTGATAAATTATCTTCCTTTAATAAATTGATCTCAATAGTTGTTAGCTACTTTTGCTTCTATGCAAAAAATACTGGTCATTCAAACGGCTTTTATTGGTGATGTGGTTCTTGCTACGGGTCTTCTCGAAAAATTGCATGCGAAATTTCCTGATGCTTCTATTGATATACTGGTAAGGAAAGGAAATGAATCCCTGTTTGACCAACACCCTTTTGTGCACGAAGTATTGATATGGGATAAGAAAAACGGGAAATACAAGGACCTTTTCCGTTTGATCGGAGAAATAAGAAAGAAGCAATACGATAAGGTGATCAATGTGCAACGTTTTGCAGCCACCGGTTTGCTCACGGCCCTGTCAAAAGGAAAACACACGATCGGTTTTGATAAGAACCCGTTTAGTTTTTTGTTTACCGAGATTATCCGTCATGAAGTAAAACAAGGTGATCAGTCTTTGCATGAGATAGAACGCAACCATGAATTGATCAGCTCATTCACGGATGCAAAAGCAGCAAAGCCAAAATTATATCCCGCTGAAAAAGATCTTTCCGCTGTAGCCAAATGGAAACAGCAACCTTATATCTGCATCGCACCTGCTTCGGTATGGTTTACCAAACAGTTTCCTGCAGAACAATGGATCCAATTTATCCAGTCATTGCCCGGTCACATGCATGTGTATCTTTTGGGTGCACCGAGTGACCAGGAACTGTGTGAAAAGATCCGCATCGATTCTGCCCATGCAAATGTGACCAATCTTGCCGGCCAATTGCGTTTTCTTGAATCTGCAGCGCTTCAGAAGGATGCATTGATGAATTATGTGAACGATTCTGCTCCTATGCATTTCGCATCTTCAGTGAATGCGCCGGTTGCAGCGGTTTATTGTTCCACCATCCCCGCATTCGGATTTGGTCCTTTATCCGATAACAGCCATATCATCGAGATCTTACAACCCCTCGTATGCCGTCCCTGCGGACTTCATGGCAGAAAAGCCTGTCCGTTAGGGCATTTTCATTGTGCGAGGTTAATTGGGAATGAACAGTTGCTGAACGTGCTTAGCCATTAGTTTTTAGTGAACCTGCTAACTGCTAACGCCTAACACCTAAAAGCTTTCTCTTACATTTGCACCACATGGAAATAAGATGTACCGATAAAGAATTACTGATCTTCGATAAGATAGCCGCTGCTGCAGAACAATTGCAGGTTCCCTGCTACCTGATCGGTGGTTTTGTGCGTGATAAGATCATCGGCCGGCCAACCAAGGATGCGGATATTGTTTGTATGGGTGATGGGATAGCGCTGGCACATGCTGTGGCTGCTTCCTTTCATCCCAAACCTACGGTTGCCTATTTTAAAACTTTCGGAACGGCACAGATAAAACTGGATGATTTTGAAGTGGAATTCGTGGGGGCGAGAAAAGAAAGCTACAACAAAGACAGCCGCAAACCCGATGTTGAACCAGGTAGCATAGAAGACGACCAGGATCGTCGCGATTTTACGATCAATGCATTGGCTATTAGTTTGAACAAAGACGATTTTGGAAAACTGGTAGATCCGTTCAATGGAATAAAGGATATCGAACAAAAGATCATTCAAACGCCGTTGCCGCCTTTGCAGACCTTTAGTGATGATCCATTGCGGATGATGCGTGCGATCCGTTTTGCTGCGCAACTGCATTTTACCATTGCCCCCGAAACCTTCCAGGCGATCGCCGATAATGCGCACAGGATTAAAATTGTTTCGCAGGAAAGGATCACGGATGAACTGAATAAGATCATGCTGAGTAAAAAACCTTCTGTCGGTTGGGATCTCTTATTCCGCAGCGGTTTACTGCATTTGATCTTCCCGCAGATGGTGGATCTCTATGGCGCTGAATACGTGGATGGGAAAGGACACAAGGATAATTTTTATCACACACTACAGGTGTTGGATAATATTTCCGAAAATACCAATGACCTGTGGCTACGTTGGGCGGCTTTGTTACACGATATCGCAAAACCTGCCACTAAAAAATTTGAAGAGGGCCATGGCTGGACATTTCACGGCCATGAAGTAGTGGGTGCAAGAATGGTTCCGAAAATATTTACCAAACTGAAACTGCCGCTGAACGAGAAAATGAAACTGGTTCAAAAACTGGTGATGCTTCATTTGCGGCCGATCAGCCTTACCAAAGAAAATATCACAGACAGCGCCATCCGCCGTTTATTATTTGATGCGGGAGAAGATATTGATCACCTGATGATGCTTTGCGAAGCGGATATTACGAGTAAGAACCCAAACAAAGTAAAACGCTACCTGCAGAATTTTGAACTTGTGCGCAAACGCCTGCAGGAAGTGGAGGATAAGGACAAGATCCGCAACTGGCAGCCTCCAATATCCGGTGAAATGATCATGGAGAAGTTCGGTTTAAGACCAAGTAAGCCGGTCGGCATGATCAAAGATGCCATCCGCGAAGCGATACTGGATGGCGTGATACCCAATGATTTTGATGCCGCCTACGCTTTTATGCTCCAAAAAGCCGCCGAACTCAACTTGTCCGCGGTAGAATAAATCGTATTTTAGCGGACTTTTTAAAAGTAAAAAGGCAAAATAAAAGGGCAAATAAGAGGAGGCTAAGTATTATAGCAGCTAACTACAAACCACAGACTACAAACCAACCCAGCATGGCTATATTAAAATTCCGGATATACTTAGAAGAAGATGATGCTGTTTACAGGGATATTGTAATCAGGCACACACAGAATTTCCAGGATCTTCATTTCGCGATTTTAAAATCGTATGAATTCGATTCAAAACACAAAGCTACTTTTTTTCGCAGCAATGATCATTGGCAGCGGGGAAGAGAGATCAGTTTTGAACGATACGATAAACCCTATGTGGTAGAGCCCTTGTTAATGCACGATGTTGCCATCGGTTCAGAGATCAGGGATACCAACCAGAAATTTGTATATGAATATGATTTTGAAAAACACTGGTTGTTCCTGGTAGAGCTCATTAATGTAAGCAAGGAAGAAAGTAATAAAACCACCTATCCATCCGTATCAAGAACAGAAGGCATCGGCCCGCAGCAGTACGGAACAAAAAGTCTATTGGGCGATAAGTTCGCCGATATAGAAGAAAAATACGATCTCGCAGAAGGCACAGAAGGATTCGGAACGGAAGGAGAAGAGGGAGAGAAGGATGATGCAGATGAAGTAGGGCCGGAAGAGAGCCAGGAAGAAGAGTTTTAGGTAGTAAGTTGTAAGTAAAACATTTTACAGAACCAACCACTGCGGTGTGTTGGTTTTCTTTTATAGAAAATTATGAATACAGTCATTATCATATCCGGCCCGACAGCTGTTGGTAAAACATCGTTCGCCATACAACTTGCGCAACATTTTAAAACAGAGATCATTTCCGCAGATTCGCGCCAGTGTTATAAAGAAATGAAGATCGGTGTAGCCCGCCCTTCAGAAGAAGAACTGGCTGCAGTGAAGCATTATTTCATAGCGTCTCATTCGGTAAAAGAAGACCTGAACGCAGGCAGTTTTGAAAAATATGCATTGACCGCAGCTGATGAGATCTTTCAGAAAAATAAAATCGCTGTCATGGTTGGCGGTACCGGTTTATACATCAAAGCATTCTGCGAGGGCATCGATCCAATGCCTGTTGTACCCGATGAAGTAAGGAAACAGGTAATAGATGGCTATGAACAAAAAGGATTGATCTGGTTACAAAAAGAACTACAGCAAAAAGATCCTGCTTTCTGGGAAGTGGCCGAACAACAGAACCCGCAGCGTTTAATGCGCGCACTGGAAGTATTGTATGCAACCGGGCAATCGATCATGGTGTACCGCACCGCCAAAAAAACAGAACGTCCCTTTAAGATCATCAAGATAGGATTGGAACTTCCCAAAGAAGAACTACACGCACGTATTCATCAGCGTGCTGACCAGATGATGGAAGATGGATTATTGGAAGAAGTCAAATCACTTGTTCCATATCGTTCGCACAATGCATTGCAAACGGTAGGATACAGGGAAATGTTTGATCACCTGGATGGGAAAACCAGTTTGGAAGAAACTCTGGCCCAGATCAAAACAAATACAAGGCAGTATGCGAAGAGGCAGATGACATGGTTTAAGAAAGATGGGGAGATAGATTGGATGGCACCTTTGCAAGAAAATCTTTCAAGGATTGTCAGTCATATTGCAGAGGCGTAGCCTCGATACATTTTGTAATCCTTAAAATGTCCTCCATAGGACAAACGCCGCCATTCATGGATTATTAACCCTTCCATGACCGTTTCTTCCCCATCTTTTCGCATATTGCAGATACGAATCTTTCATTAAAAATCTTTCTATGAGAAAATGGTTATCGGTAACGCTTGCAGCGTCACTGTTCAGCAGCGGGGCGATGGCACAGGCGCCTAAAATTGTTTTTGAAAAATACACCCTTAGCAATGGGTTAACCGTGATCCTGCACCAGGATAAATCTGCGCCGGTTGTGGCAGTTTCTGCCTTGTATCATGTCGGTTCCAAAAATGAGGATACCGCCCGTACAGGTTTCGCGCATTTTTTTGAGCACCTGATGTTTGAAGGAAGTGATAATGTAAAACGCGGCGATTTTGATAAATATACTTCCAATGCAGGTGGCTATAACAATGCCAATACTTCGCAGGACAGAACCTATTATTTCGAACTGTTCCCAAGTAACCAGTTTGCCCTGGGTCTCTGGCTGGAAAGTGAAAGGATGTTACATGCCAAGATCGAAGATGTGGGTGTGAACACGCAGAAAGAAGTGGTAAAAGAAGAAAAACGCCAGCGGATAGATAACCAGCCTTATGGTACCATCATTGGTGAGATCTTTAAACGCGCATTTAAAGTACATCCGTATACATGGCAACCAATAGGTAGCCTGGAACATTTGAGCCGTGCGAAACTGCAGGATTTCAAAGATTTCTATGAGACATTTTATGTTCCGAATAATTGTGTGTTGAGTCTTGCAGGTGATATTGATATCCCGCTGGTAAAACAACAGATCGAAGCCTATTTCGGTTCTATTCCTGCAGGAAAAAAACGCATCCCGCGTCCTGTAGTTGTTGAGCCTGCATTGGGTGGTGAAGTAAGAGATGTGATCGAAGATAATATCCAATTGCCAGCTGTTGTACAGGCTTACCGTTCTCCCAAACAGGGTAGTGATGAGTATTATGCATTCAATGTGTTATCAACCTTATTATCCGGCGGAAATTCTTCACGTTTAAACAAAACCATTGTTGATGAAAAACAACTGGCCGTACAGGTAGGTGCGTTTAACTACGCATTGGAAGATGCAGGACTGTTCATCACTTATGGTATCGCCAATATGAATGTGAAACCGGATGCGCTTGAAAAAGAGATCCAGGTTGTGGTAGATGGCGTAAAAAATAATTTAGTAGGAGAAAGAGAGTTTGTAAAAGTAAAGAACCAGATCACTACCGATTTTGTGAACCGCAATGCATCTATGGCGGGTATCGCGGAAACACTGGCTAATTACCAGGTGTATTTCGGCGATGCGAACCTCATCAATACAGAGATCGAACGTTACAACAAAGTAACCCGTGAGGACCTGATGAATGTGGCAAAAAAATACCTGAACAAAGACAACCGGGTAACCCTGTATTATGTACCCAAAGGTTCTAAACAATAATAAACAGCACGACCATGAAAAAAATATTTGTTTCTATATTGATAGTATTGCCTGTTGCTTTATTGGCGCAGGTAGACAGGACACAGGCTCCAAAACCAGGTCCGGCTCCTGTGATCAAGGTGGGAGAGCCTGCATCATTTACTTTACCAAATGGGTTAAAAGTATTTGTGGTACAGAATACCAAACTGCCTAAAGTTTCCGCTACTTTAACAATAGATCGTGATGCAGTGCTGGAAGGGGATAAAGCCGGTTTGGTAAGTATGGCAGGCGAACTTTTCCGTCGCGGCACTACTAAAATGAATAAGGCAACTTTGGATGAAGAGATCGATTATCTCGGTGGAACAGTTGATGCCACCGCCAGAAGCGTGAATGCATTCTCTCTCAAGAATAATTTTCCGAAAGTATTTGCATTGATGGCTGATATCGCGCTGCGCCCTTCATTCCCTGCAGATGAGTTGGAGAAGATCCGTAAGCAAACATTGTCGGCACTCGCGCAAAATAAAGAAGATGCCAATGCAATCGCAAGTAACGTGGTAAGCAGGCTGGTATACGGGAAGAACCATCCGTATGGTGAAATTGAAACAGAAGAAACAGTGAAAAGAGTAACGGTAGCCGATATCAAAAAATATTACAGCACATATTGGAAACCTAATATCGCTTACCTGATTTTTGTTGGCGATATCACTGTTGATGAAGCTAAGAAACTAACCACTGCAGCATTTGGTGCATGGCAAAAAGGAGTGATCCCTCCACAGGTTTACAAAGCACCTGCACCACCCGCTAAAACCTATATCGCTATTGTTGACAGGCCAAGTTCTGTACAGAGTGTGATCAATATCGTTTCGCCTATTCAACTCAAACCTGGCGCACCTGATGCGATTCCTTCTTCTGTGATGAATAGTTTGCTGGGGAATGGTTCTTCAGGAAGATTGTATAAGAACCTTCGTGAAAAATACGGGTTCACCTATGGCGCATATTCCACAGTGCAGTCAGATAAACTGGTAGGTAATTTTACTGCCAGCGCTTCTGTACGTAATGAAAAAACAGACAGTGCCATTGGACAATTCTTACTTGAATTAAACCGTATCCGTTCTGAAGCCGTAACCCCCGAAGATGTGAGCCGAACAAAAAATGAAATCAGCGGAAGTTTTGCCCGTTCATTGGAGAGTCCTTCTACCATTGCCAATTTTGCATTGAATGTTGCACGTTATAACCTGCCAAAAGATTATTACCAGAATTACCTGAAAAATCTTGCTACGGTTGACAATGCATTGGTGCAATCGATGGCCAATAAATATGTACAACCGGGTAATGTTCACATCATCATCGTGGGCAATGCGAAACAGATAGCCCCAGGGCTGGAGAAATACGGGGAAGTAAAATTCTATGATGTTTACGGGAATGAAAAATCGGCACCGGTAGAAAAGAAAGTGGACGCGGGTGTAACTGCTGAAAATATTTTCAAAAAAAGCATTACTGCACAGGGTGGCGAAGCTGCGATGAGTGCGATCAAAGATCTTGCATTGTCGGGTACAGCCAATGTACAGGGACAGAATCTTGACTATAATCTGAAATACGTACTTCCTAACGGTTTCCTGTATAGCATCAGCATGGGGCCTAATTCTTTGTCGAAACAATTGGTAAAAGGAACTACTTACTCTGTTCAGCAGCAGGGACAGGAAGCGCCTTTGGAAGATAAAGACAAGGAAGAACTGGACGAAGCAGCCGCTTTGTTTTCTGAAACCTATTTATTGAAAAAGCCTGGTTATACATTCACAGTAAAAGGCATTGAACCGGTTGATGGTAAAGATGCCTACAATGTAGAAGTTAAATCACCCAAGGGCCGTGTATTTAATTTCTATTATGATGTGGCCACCAGTATGCGTGTAAAAGAAGCAAGAACAGAAGAGGGCCCGCAGGGAAAAGTGACCACAAGCATCACTAATTCTGAGTTTAAAACTTACAATGGTGTTAAACTACCCGTTAAACAGGTATTAGATGCCGGTGCATTTAAACTGAACATTGATATTAAAGATGTGAAAGTGAACCAGGGGTTGAAGCTGGGGGATTTGAAGTAGAAGTCAAATTAAAAATTAAAAAGTCAAAAGTCAAAATCGGGAAACTTTCCAAAGGTTAGTTCCTCAGTTTTGACTTTTGACTTTTTAATTTTGACTTAATATCATTCAAAAACAAAGTTATTACAAAAAAAACGACTGCTCTCCTTGTTTTGATAGGTGTCAAAATTAAATTGCTCAAGCGGCAGTCTTTCTGATTCATTAATAAACGATCCTGTATATCCGATGCTTTGCAGAAGGGCAAAGGTTTCTAATACCTGGGCTTCTCCAACATAGCCTGCATCACATTCTACTATGATACGGGGTTTGTATTTGGATAAGATATTCATTCCGCCCTTGAAAATATTGAGTTCATTTCCTTCTACATCTATCTTTAAAAAATCAGGAGCTACATTGTGAATGGAACAATAGTGATCGAGTGAATTGGTGACTACTTTTTCGGTGAAACCCATATCATTTCTATACCTGTTAATAAGAATAGTAGCACTAGGAGAGGATTTACTGCTTACATTATTGGTTGGAATAAAAAGGGTCGTTTCTGTTTCGATATCAGATAACGCGATATGCTCAACGGTTACATTCTCCCAGCTCAAAATCCGTTTCATCTTACTGATATAATTGAACAACAAAGATTGCGGTTCAAAGGCAAATACTTTACCATTCTTTCCAACAAGCTGCAGTATCAAGTAGAGATAACCTCCTTTGTGAGCGCCGATATCGAGTACGGTTTGCCCGGGTTTGATCGTCTTGAAAAGATAATCAACGCCACCGATATCATCTTTGTTCTTATACTTGTTAGCGCGTAGCTTCAGTTTAAGATTTTCTATCCATTTCATAGTAGTGGCGTCTATATCATTTAAAAGTAAGAACAAATACCGGTCGGAGCACGGGCGCATTTCAAATTTTCGCATTGTGTTTGTTCACCTTATTTTTGGAACCACATAGTCACATAGTTGTAACACATAGTTTTTTCTATGTGAAATCCTATGTGACTACCCGTCCGCAAAGCCCAGGCGGGTGGGTGTGGTTCAATGGTTCAATCATCGAAAATTTGAAATGCATCCGGAGCATTAAGCCGTCCAACGATATTATTTTTTGGGGGATATTTTTTTTGTAATTGCCAATGTATAAGCCGCCTGCAGCGCATCTTTGAACATGTCCGCTCTCACTTTCCCAAGATCAACAAAAGTAGCACCCTTACTTCCCCATCCGCCTGGAACAGGGGAGAAGACACCATGGTATGTGCAGAATACAGATTGATCAACCAGTGAAAGTTTCAGCATGGCACGGTTCTCTTTTTCCCAAAGCGTAGCGAATATTTTTTTCTTCACGCGGAATGATGCGAGATGAAAATGTGGGTGTTCTTCCGCATCGGGAAAAGCGAGAGCGAGTTTTCTGAAATTGTTTATGCTAACCATACTAATTACAAGACTATAAAAAAAGCCGCAGATTCACAGATTAAATAAAAAAATGCCACAGAATACGCAGATTATCACAGAAAAAATCTGTGGTCATCTGTGTATTCTGTGGCAAAAGAAAATAATCTGCGGTTAAACTATTTCTATAAAATAATTAGAATTTAAACCCTAATGTCAACGCTACATTACCCCTGCTGCCTCCCTGGTCTGCAAACGTATTGGGCTTGTCATTTAAGCGATAAGCAAACTGTACATCTTTGGTAAACGTGTGAGCATAGGTAAGATCGATGAATATGCCATGATCACGGTAACCTATACCACCAGTTGCAAGAATACGGTTGGCATGTAATTCTGAATCTTCATAAGGACTGCCATAAAATGCACCTCCTAAACGGAACATGATCGTGTGTAATTTCAGCTCACCTCCTAACCGGAAATTGATATTGCCTTTGTAAGTGTCTTTGATACCTTGATTCACGATCTTGTAATAGTTTGTCAATCCTGTATTATCACTGTTGGTCTCTGTTGCAGAAACCCTAGCACTTTGATAATTCACGTATTCAAGATCGGCGCTGATAAATGCACGTTGTAAACGGGTATCCCTGATCTCCCTGAAAACATAACTGGCGCTTACGATGGCTCTCCAGGGTGTTGTCATATGGTAACTTCTTTCACCAGGCTTATTGCTGTTAAGGTTGTTGCTTGTTTCACTCCTGGTACTTGGGTTTATATATGTTTCCAGGTCGGTATTGATAGACGAACTGATCTTGTCTGTATAGGTTATCCATTGTGGTGTATGTACGGCAACACCAATGCGCCAGAAATCCTGTGGCTTATAGATCACACCCAATTTTGCTCCGATACCGATACCTTTTGATGAGGCGGTTTCTTTGTATTGAAAAGATTTGAAATGGTTATTCGGGTTGCTGGTTGCATCGGTCTCACTATATGTAAGATCCCGCTGGTAACTGATGATCGGTATGGTAAGACTTCCTCCTATATACATTTTGTCCTCCATATTGCCCGCAAGACCCAAAGCAATTTCATGATATCCGCCACGTGTGATGGCATCATATGATTGGTTCACACCGGTTGAAATAGGAACGAGGCTCTGGTAACCTGCTACTGAGCCACCGGGCGCCCTGATCGTATCGATCAGAAATGTTCTGAAAGCGAGTGAAGAACCAAAAATATAATTGCTTAATGCTGCATTGGTATCGGCCCTGTCCCTGATCAGTTCTTCCAGGTATTGTTCTGTAAAAGAACTGAAATTATTAAAGCCTTTAAACTGTACACGGTTATTGTAATTAGCGAGTTGGTTTACAGAGATCGCAAAAGCGCTGCTGGTCCATTTACTATTTCCCCGGTTACTTCCACCGAAGATCACACCTGTTGTACCATAATTAAAATTACTCCTACTATTGGCCGTATCGGAGCCACGGTAATTGAGTTTGTTCCTGTTCATGGCAAATCCCGGTGAGAGAACGATCTCGCGCGTTTTATATAAACCGATCCCGGCAGGGTTCACGTGATTAGCGGTGATATCTCCACCTAAAGAACCCATCACACCACCCGTTGCCATATTACGTGCGGTTCCGTTTTGTGTGAACCATGCAGTGCGCAATGCATCATCGGGTAATTGTGCGGCAGCACTTGAAGCGATGAATAAAAATAGAATGTATAAATAGTGTTTCATATAGTTTGTTTTGGGTATAAGCGTGTTATTGAAGCAGGCAAACTGCTTCACCGTTCATGCATTATAGATTTTGTGTGATACTTAGTTGCCTCTTCCGCCACGACCTGTGCTGGTGCTGGTTCCTGTGCTGCTATATCCACCGCTGCTGCCACCTGCACTGCTACTTGTAGGGGGAGGCGTAGGAGTAGTTTGCGTAGGAGTTGTAGAGCGACTGTTAGCTGGTTCAAAAGTTCTTGCGGGCCTGTCGTAACTCTGGGTAGTCTCAGATCCGGAGAATACTCTTTTTAAGAGATTACCGAAAGAGCTGTTATTACTGCTTGGTACAAAAGCACCGGTTTTAGTATCCTGATAACCGTAGTTATTGTTGTTGTATGTTTTATTCCTGTAAGCAGAAATATTACTGCCTGATGTAGAACCACCCACGCCGTATTTAGGATTTGTATAACTGATCACTGTATAAATTGGATTGTTCCAACCTCCACCATAGCCATAACCGGGATAATAATTCCTGTATCCATATCCCAGGTTCCAACTCCAGCCAGCGTTAAGATATCGGTTATACCCATAATTAAAAGCATTGTAATTATATGAGTTGAAATCATAACGACTGTCGTACCAATAATCAAAATTATCTATTCCGCTCCAGCGATTGCGGTTGGCCACTTTCATGCGGAGGTAACGGTCATCAAGACTGCTGATGTATTCCTGGTATTGGGCCTCTTCTTCTTTCTGAACACGTTCCTCTCTTTCAGAAGCTGCTACTTCCTTTCCTGGTGAAAAATACACATCATCCGGCGTTTGTCCGGCTTTGAAAGCAGTGCTGCAACTGCTCAATAGACCCATGCTAATTGCGGATAAGAGTAAAATGCGTCTCATAACGTCAGGATTGAAAGGTTAGATAATGTGAAGTTACATACATTTGCTTGCTGTTAAGCATTCGCCAAATTATCAGCAAATCTTTTGCCGGCTAACAGTTGTGAGGTTTTTAATATGTTAAAGAATTGTAAAAATTTATATGGGTAAAGAGATCACTTCAAGAGCACAGGATTATTCACAATGGTACAACGACCTGGTTATCAAAGGTCAGTTGGCTGATTACAGCGCGGTTAGAGGCTGTATGGTTATTAAACCCTATGGTTTTGCCTTATGGGAGAACATGCGTGATGTATTGGACAGGATGTTTAAAGATACCGGGCACCAGAATGCTTATTTCCCTTTGTTCGTTCCTAAAAGTTTATTCGAGGCCGAAGAAAAGAATGCGGAAGGTTTTGCAAAGGAGTGTGCAGTGGTAACACATTACAGGTTAAAAGCCGATCCGGACAATAAAGGAAAACTGATCGTTGATCCCGAAGCAAAACTGGAAGAAGAGCTTGTTGTTCGGCCTACCAGCGAAGCCATTATCTGGAACACCTATAAAGGCTGGATACAATCTTACCGCGATCTGCCTCTTCTTATTAACCAATGGGCCAATGTGGTTAGATGGGAGATGCGTACCCGTTTGTTCCTGCGTACCGCAGAGTTTCTCTGGCAGGAAGGACATACCGCCCACGCTACCGCAGTAGAAGCGATTGCAGAAACAAGGCAGATGCTGGATGTATATGCAGACTTTGTTGAGAACTGGATGGCACTTCCTGTGATCAAAGGTGTTAAGAGCCCGAACGAACGTTTTGCAGGTGCAGAAGATACCTATTGCATTGAAGCGCTGATGCAGGATGGAAAAGCTTTGCAGGCAGGTACCTCCCATTTTCTCGGTCAGAATTTTGCGAAAGCATTTGATGTGAAGTTCAGTGATAAAGAAAACAAACTCGATTATGTGTGGGCCACAAGCTGGGGCGTTAGCACACGTTTGATCGGCGCATTGGTAATGGCGCATAGTGATGATGAGGGATTAATATTGCCCCCAAGAATTGCACCGATCCAGGTCGTGATCGTTCCCATCTATAAAGGTGATGACCAGAAAGCGCAGATAGACGCCAAAGTAAAAGAGATCGTAAAGAACCTGAAAGCATTGGGTATATCGGTTAAATATGATGATTCTGATAATGCAAGACCAGGATGGAAATTTGCTGAATACGAATTAAAAGGTGTTCCTGTAAGAATGGCTATCGGTGCACGTGATCTTGAGAACAATGTTGTTGAGATCACAAGAAGGGATATGCCAAGAGAAAACGCAAAAGCAAGTGTGAGTATTGATGGCGTTGAAACCTATATCAAAGATCTCCTGGTGGATATACAAAGCAATATGTACAATAAAGCATTGCAGTTCCGCGAAGAACGAATCACATCAACAGATAACTGGGATGAGTTTATCCGGTTACTCGATACGAAAGGAGGCTTTATTTCTGCGCATTGGGATGGAACAGCGGAAACCGAAGACAAGATCAAAGAACTCAGTAAAGCTACGATCCGTTGCATACCTTTGAATAACCCGCAGGAAGATGGTAAATGTATCCTTACCGGCAACCCATCAACACAAAGAGTATTGTTCGCAAGAGCCTATTAATATTTCCTGTTTATGAAGTTTTTGAAAGAGGCCATGGCCTCTTTCTTTGTTTCTGTGAAAGATGTTGTTTGTAATTCAATATATTTTATATCTTAACGATACAAAAACTGCTTATGGAAGAAGAATCTTCATTGGTGTATGAATTGCAGGTCGATGAATCTGCACAGGCATCATTACGGGATACTGCTAAATGGACACGCTTTCTTGCTATTACTTCCTATGTATTAATGGGATTGATGGTATTTTTCCTTGTGTTCATGTTTATGTTCAAAGGCGCCGTATCTGAGGCATTCAACAGGAGCCCTGAACTATCCAAAATGGGCGACATGGGTACGAACGTGCTCCTATCGATCGTGGCGTTTATTATCGTTATTGCGCTTGCAATTTTTGCATTTATTACTTATATACTGATGCGTTTTTCAACACAAACTGCCAAAGGGATTGACCGGCAGGACCAGGTAGCGCTTGAAACTGGTATCGCATCATTAAAAACATACATGATCATTAACGGCGTTTTTGCCATCATAGGTTTAATAGGCGGTTTGTTCCAATTGATCACAATTTTATAGTCTATTCTTATGGAAAACAACATGAACGATATATCTATGCCTGAAGCAAAACTTGAGGTAAGTCCGAAATTAAGATCAGACCTGCAGGAAGCAGCTACATGGGCCAGGATCATAGCTATCCTGGCACTTAGTTCCAGCGCCCTGTCCTTAATCGTTTCCTTTAAAAGAGGAATGATATTCTTTAGTTTGCTATCAGCAGCCATCTCTGTATTTATTTATCTCTACCTTCTTAAATTCAGTTCCCAGGCGAAAAAGGGATTACAGAACAACGATCAGCAAATGTTGAATGACGGGTTCCGGAATTTAAATACCTATTTTAAAATACTTGGCGTTATCCTGATCATCGTGATCAGTATATGCGTGCTGGCATTTATCTTTCTGATAGTGGGGGCCATGATTAAATTTTAATGACACCATTGGGAAATTTCGGTCCCGCTGGTGCGGGATCAAAATTCCAGAATAATCTTCGCGAGGCTGTACCTCTTTCTGCTATATTTTTGCCGCATGCAGCCGATACTTAAATTTTTAGAGGGAGAGATGTTATTGTTTGATAAACCCATGGAATGGACCTCATTCGATGTGGTAAGAAAGGTCCGTAACCTCATCAAGATCCCGAAAGTGGGTCATGCAGGAACGTTGGATCCACTGGCAACCGGTTTGCTGATTGTTTGTACCGGTAAGTTCACCAAGAAGATCAATGAGTATATGGGAATGGAGAAAGAATATACAGGCACTTTCACGCTTGGTGCAACCACACCTACTTATGACCTGGAGAGTGAACCGCAGGACCAGAAAGATATCTCACATCTTACAGAAGAAGCGGTGCATGCTGCCACTACACAATTCACCGGTGCTATTATGCAGACGCCGCCCATACATTCCGCCATTAAACAGGATGGAAAGCCCGTGTACATTGCAGCGCGAAAAGGGATCGATGTAAAACTGGAACCAAGACCTGTTACCATTTATGCTTTCACCATTGAAAAAATAGAATGGCCGGTTGTTCATTTCAGGGTGGTATGCTCAACGGGGACGTATATCAGGAGTCTTGCAAATGATTTTGGTGCCGCATTGGGCGTGGGTGGTTATATGAGCAGTCTTCGCCGCACACGTATCGGAACATTCAGTGTAGATGATGCTAAATCGTTACAATCTTTTGAAGAAGAGATCAAACAGTTACGCGCATCAGAAGGGTAGGCCTATACCAAGCTGAACCGCATAGTTATTTACTTTCAATCCATTTATTCTGTTCTCAAACCATTGGAACTTATCTGCCCATCCGTTATTGTATTGACGTGCAGGGTCTTTTACTTTATATGCAAAATCGAGCCTGACGAGGAAGTAAGAAAAATCAATCCGTACACCTGTGCCTACACCAATGGCCAGGTCTTTCATAATATTTTTAAAAGTGAATCTTGCTGCAGAGTCGGTTACATCTTCTTTTACGTTCCATGCATTACCAATATCGGTGAACAATGCACCGGCCACTTTAATACCGGCAATGGTTGCCAGTGGAAAACGGTATTCAAAATTCCCTTCTAACTGCATATCACCAAACCGGTCGCGGTATGCATTTGGGCCGGAGATCGTATCGCTTCGTATGGAACTACCCATACCCAGTTGCCGCAATCCCCATGCACGCATACTGTAGGGGCCACCGGCATAGAACTGTTTAAAGAAGGGTAATGTTTTATCACGTGCCGGATCATCCCCGTAATTATAGCCAATCCCACCAAACACACGGTATGCAAATTCCGTTTTTCTTACTTTAACCGCCAGGCGGTATTCTGCTTCGAGTTTTATGTAACGGTAGATATCGTCTTTTAAACTACCGATTAATCCAAAGAGTCCGCCTGCTTCTTCAACACCCAAACGGAGATAATGGCTCTTGTCCGGATTTTTTGCATCAATATAATTACGCAGCAATGTAAGGCTCTGGCTAAGTATTTTACCGGATTGAAATGAATTTCTGAGAAAAGGATTTTTGGCAAATAAATCCGTTATTAGCTTTCTATTCGCTGTATCGAGAACATATAATTCAAGATTAAGCGGTTTGTATAACCATACGTTGTTGTTCTTTTTCCATTCATATCCCCAGCTTGTTACCAATGACTGTAACACGTAGTAATCGCGCCGGTCAACATGAGATCCACTGATGTTGAATATTGTTCGTTTATTGTCAAGCCTGTTCAATGCGCGCCAGTTTTGAAATGGCTGAACCAGTTTCGGGAACACATAGGTATGGCTGGCATTTACGAGGAAGGTTTGCAGTAAAGGTGAATTATCGCTGGTAAAGAGGTTCAGTTCCACACCCGTACGTAAACTGGTGAGCGATTGTATGGCACTTTTCCATACGTTCCGGTTATTGTAAGAAAGATTGGTCGTGAATCCCCATAAGTTTCCAATCCCTACATCAGCAGTGTTCCTGCTTCCCTCCAGGTCGATCCCATAGTTTTGTTTAATGGCAGGTACCAGGAAAAAATGCATATCGAGCGTATCCTTGTCTCTTACGATGGCTTTACCATCCACCTGCTGCCAGGCACCTATCTGACCGAGTGTATTGATCGTTTTAAAATAATCACTTTCCTTATACAGATCGCCATTGCGCAGGTAAGTATGCTCGCGTAAAACACGGTAATTGAACAGCCCCTTTTTGTAGCGCATAGTAAGATTTCTCCTGTTGAATTCAAGAAACCCTTTTTGATCGGGCAGGCTGTCGGGAATGTCTGTCAATTTTGTTTCGGGATAATAATACACCCGGCCTATATGATATTGGTATAGTTTGGATGAATCAAATATTGGCCTTTTCACTACGTTGATATCCCAGGTTGGATTCTCTTTTCGTAAACGCGCAGCATCTGCAATGATCTGTGCCTGTTTAAAAGGATCAAGTGTGAGTTGAAGAAGACGCGTGTCCATCGAATCTACCAATGTATAAATATCTTCCCTGGTAAATTTATAATAACCATTCTCACGATAGGTGCCTACCAGCCTGTCTAATTCAGAACTGATGGATTCTTTGGTATACGGAGCTCCTTTTTTGAGAAAAGTTTTGGGAGCAACAGAATCGGTTAATTTTTGAAGTGTGGTATCACCAAGATTATAGGATACCGAATCGATGGTGATGTTTTTACCGATATCGATGAACATGTGTATGCTTGTGCGTAACTGGTCCTGCACCGTATCGATCTTTACCGAATCTCGAAATAAAGCATAATAATATCCCTGCGAATTCAGGTACGCATTCATAAAGTTGATAGAACGGCTGACATTTGCTGAATCAAATACGGCAGGGTTCTGTGTTTTATAAATAATGGCGAATTGTTGTATCGTTCTTGCTTTCAGGCTATCGTCCCAATAATTATCCAGGTTCTCTGTTAAGCGATTTTTCTCATCTTTGGTCACATTTCCTGAAAGCGTTATCTTATTCTCGTAAACAAAAGGCTTGTTTACCGGGTAATCCTTAACCTTAACGATTTTTAATACGGAACAGGAACTGGTCATTACCAGAAACACGGATACACAGAAAAAAGAAAGAAGATTTGTTTTAAAAGTCAAACGCATACAGAATGTTAAGCAAGAATGAGTACAAATATATTCAATCTTTATGCCAGAAAAAGCAAAGGCAGGAAGAACGGCTCTTTATAGCCGAAGGACCCAAACTGGTTGATGAACTGCTGCATAGCCATTATACCATCAGGAAACTGTACGCCCTTTCGGATTGGGTGATAAAAAACAAGGATGTTGCTGATGTGGTAACTGTAACAGATATAGAACTGGCAAAGATCAGCGGTTTACAAACTCCCAACCAGGTATTGGCCATTGTTGAACAACAGGCTCCAGCCAATAAGCCTGCCATCAAAGATCAAATAACACTGGTTCTCGATGGTATACAGGACCCCGGTAATTTCGGAACGATCATACGGATCGCAGACTGGTTCGGCATTAAACAGATCGTTGCCAGTGAGGATACGGTTGAATTGTATAACCCCAAAGTGATACAAAGCACGATGGGCAGCTTTATGAGGGTAAATGTTTGGTATCAATCCCTGCCGGCGTTTTTACAATCCGCAGGCATCCCTGTATATGGGGCATTGCTGAATGGGAAGAACATGCATGGAGAACCGCCGGTTACAGAAGGATTGCTGGTTATCGGCAATGAATCCAAAGGGATCAGTAAAGAGTTACTGCCGTTTATTTCGCATCCTATAACGATCCCACGTTTAGGTGGTGCAGAATCTTTGAATGCGGCCGTGGCTGCGGGGATTATTGTGTCGCATCTTACAAAGGCCTAGAGATGGTTCACGCAAAGGCACAAAGTTAGCAAAGAATTTTTGATGCTTTGCTAACTTTGCGCCTTTGCGTGAAATGCTTTATCTGAACTGTATCGCCTTCACCGGATTAACCTTCTTAATCAACCAGGTAGGCAATATCAACGATACATAACACACGAATGCGGTAATGATACAAACAGCCGCTACCTGCCACCAGATAATATACACCGGCGCAACGGATACATAATAAGAGGATTCATCCAGTTTGATAAAACCTGTGTATTGCTGCAATAAACAGATACCAATACCGGCTGTAAAACCAATACCGATACCGGCAAAAGTGATCACGGATGCATGGTAGAGAAATATCTTCTGTATCAACCCATCCTGTGCTCCCAGCGCTTTCAAAATACCTACCATTCTTGTTCTTTCCAGTATCAATATGAGTAAACAGGTAACGAGGTTGATAATGGCTACCATTGCCATTACAGTAAAGATCACATTACGGTTCATATCCTGTATGTTGAGCCAGTCGAAAATATTAGGATATACTTCGCGGATGCTGCGGCTGTTCCATTCGGGAGGCAGTTTATAGGCAAGCTGTTCATTGACACTGTCGATGTTTTTGTAATCGGAAAGAAAGACCTCGTAACCTCCTGTCTGGTCGGGTTCCCAGTTATTTACTCTTCGTATCAAACGGAGATCACCAACTATAAACAGTTTATCATATTCTTCAATACCTGTTTTGTAAATGCCGGTAACATTTAGTTTACGATAGGTTTTTGGGCCATCAATACCCGAAATAAAATAAACGGTGATCGTATCGTTAACGTTGATCTTTAATTGGGTGGCCAACTGTGCAGAAACAAGAATCTCTTTGCTATAGGAAGAATCATCAAACCGTATCCAGCGTCCCTGCTGCAGGTAGGTCTTCAATTTTGAGCTGTCATAATTTTTTTCGATCCCTTTTAACAATACTGCTTCTATTTCTTTATTCTTTGAGAGGATAGCCGATTTAGTGGCAAAACTCTGTACCTGTTTTACACCTGGCTCGGACCGGAGCAGGGCTTCTATCGTATCATTCTTTGCAATTGCGGTCTCTTCCGCTACAAGCGATTTATTGGGTTCGTATTGTTGAACACGTATATGCCCCCAAAAACTAAACACCTTACCTGAAACTGTTTGCTGAAAACCATTTACAAAAGCCAATGTAATGATCATGGCCATTACGCTCAGCGAAGTAGCTGCTACCGATAAACGGATAATGAATCGCGAAAAAGATTTTTGCCTGTTAAAGGCAATTCGCTTGGCAATATGCAGGGCCAGGTTCAAACGGCACGATTTTAGTTCAGTCAAAACTACAGGTTTTAAGCAAGCTATGAGCTATGAGCCGTGAACAGTGAGCGGCCAAAGCTCGAAGCTCACGGCTCATAGCTCGCAGCTTCGAAGAAAGTTGTATGTTTAAACCTGATTTAAAAACTATGCAAAAGGTTATTTGTTTCCTGTTTGTTTTATTATTTGCACAGGCAATAGAAGCACAGCGTGAACCCGACCATGTGTACATGAGTGATATACGCACCCCGAAACTGTTTCAACAGGATAACCAGCAAAGCCTGCCGATCATTGCACTCAATTCAGGTGACCAGCTCGAACTCCATTTTGATGATATGTGTGGTTATGCAAGAAATTATTATTACACGTTTGTTTTATGCAATGCAGACTGGACGCCGGCTGATGTGAATGTATTTGATTACATCAAAGGGTTTACGCAGAACCGCCTGAGTCAGTATCGTGTATCTGCCATTGCTTCCACAAAATATGTGCATTACCAGGCCAGTTTACCGGAAAGAAATTGTGTGCCTATTAAGAGTGGTAATTATTTACTGAAAGTGTTTTTAGATGCTGATACATCGAAACTTGCTTTTACTAAACGGATGATGGTGGCAGAAAACCGGGTAAGTGTTGGTGCGCAGGTACAGCAACCTTATGATAACGAGATCTCGCGTACCTACCAGAAAATTCAATTGGCGGTAAACACGCAACAACTGAACATACTCAGTCCGCAGCAAACCAAACTGGTGATCCTGCAGAACGGCCGCTGGGATAACGCAGTAAAGAATATCGCGCCCACTTTTATCCGGGGAAATGTGATGGAATACAATGCGGAACAGGATTGCATTTTTCCCGCAGGAAAAGAATACCGCTGGGCCGACCTGCGGAGTTTTCGTTTTCAGAGCGATAGGGTAGACAGGGTTGATAAGACCCATGAACCGGTTGATATTTATATCAAACCGGATGTAGAAAGAAATAATCTTCGTTACATCTTTTTACGCGATCGTAACGGCTGGGATGAGATTGCCACAACCGAATCAGTGAATCCGTGGTGGCAAACCGATCATGCGTATGTACATTTTACATTTGTGCCTGCCAATAATCAGCCCTTCGCGGGCAGATCTGTGTATATGATGGGAGAGTCTACCGGCAACCAGGTAAGCGATACATCAAAAATGATATACGATGCGGCAAAAGGGGTGTATACAAAAACACTTTTCTTAAAACAGGGATATTATAGTTATACCTATGTTACCAAAGACGACCGCGACCGCTCTGCAAAAGCAGATGCATCATTAACAGATGGAAATTACTGGGAAACAGAAAATCAATATACCGTTCTCTTCTATTACCGGTCATTCAGCAGCAGGCATGATGAACTGGTGGGGATCACAACAATCAATTCAAGAACCGGGAGGCCGGGGTTTTAAATGTTTTTTCACTCAAAGGCGCCCAAAAAAAATCTAATGAAAGGTCTTTGTGCCTTTGCATCTTTGCACCTTTGCGTGAAATATTTTCTTTATCGGGAAATCGCCAAAAAAAAATCCATGAAATTATCCTCTCAACCCTTACTTTTGCCGCGGCAGGTCTTACACGACCAGCTCCTGCTGAACCTCCCCAGGGTAGGAATACAGCAAGGATAGGCGGTTGTAGCGGTGCGATGTGAGTAGCCTGCCATTTTTTTTCTCCTGTACCGAATAGCGGATTGACGGATTCCGAATTGTAATCCTTCAATCCGTAATCGTTAATCCGAAATTCTGTTATGAAATTTTTTATCGACACGGGCAATCTCGCCCAAATTAAAGAAGCAAACGATCTTGGTATCCTGGATGGTGTAACTACTAATCCTACTTTAATGGCCAAAGAAGGTATTAAGGGAGAAGAAGCCATTGCACAACATTACAAAGCCATTTGTGAAATGGTAGATGGTGATATCAGTGCCGAAGTTTTGTCAACTGATTTCGCGACTATCGTGGAAGAAGGTAAAAAACTCGCTGCGATCCACCCAAACATCGTTGTGAAAGTTCCGATGATCAAAGACGGCGTGAAAGCGATCAAATGGTTTACCGATAATGGTATCCGTACCAATTGCACATTGATCTTTTCTGCGGGCCAGGCTATTCTTGCTGCTAAAGCGGGAGCCAGTTATGTATCTCCTTTTATTGGCCGTATTGACGATAGTGGTTGGGATGGTATGGAACTGATTGGCCAGATCAGGCATATTTTTGATATACAGAATTACAAAACAGAAATATTGGCTGCCTCTATCCGCAATGCATTACACATCATTAAAGCAGCTGAATTAGGCGCAGATGTTTGTACTTGTCCTTTGTCTTCTATTTTAGGTTTATTAAAACATCCTTTAACAGATATCGGTCTTGCGCAGTTTTTAGAAGATGCGAAGAAAATGTAATCGCTGATTACATGGATTTAAATATGATTGAAAGGGAGGCTATCTTGAAAAAGATAGCCTCTTTTAATTTCGAGAGAATGGCACGCGGATGACGCGAAAAAAACGGATTAAAACTTATCTGATCCGCGCCAATCCCTTTTTTCCGCGTCATCCGCGTGCCATTTGCTTTTACCATTCAGAGATCACGATATTTTTTATGATCAGTTCTTTATCACTACCAGCATTCCAAACAGAAACAGAAGCTTTATTACATGATGGAGGAATCTTTGCATCGAAATGTAATGTGGCTGTTTCTCCATCACCAAGTACACGGCTAATCCGGATGAAATTTACTTTTACCGGATTTGAATTTTCTTTCTCATAAAATTTGAGATTGAATTGAGGCATCTTCCACAGATCCCATTCTTTTTGTGGTGTGGTAAATACCGCCCGGGCACGCAACCATTTTCTTCCTGGATGGATCATGAAGAAAAGATCATTGATTGATTGAGTCGCTTTATTTAATTGGTGCATCGCTGTATCGGAAAATATTTTGATGAATTTGCTGGTATCACCATGGAAAACTTCTTCATTATCCAGCAACGTGATGGTTCCCTTGGGAACTTGCATTTTACCAAGCGATGCCCAAAAATAACTGCGGGTTGTTTGTCCGGCCATAAATAATCCACCTCTATGTGCCTGGTGTGTGAGCCATAGATTGTAAGCGGTACAGGCTACTATAAAACAGGCGATCAATCCATTCAGCAGGAGTTTGTTTTTTTTGAGGATCGTATCAAGCAGTACCGCCAGCGGGAAGCAGAAAACAGGATAAGCCTGTATGATAGCTCTTTGCCCCAGGCTTGCTCCATACCACCATTCCCTCCATGAGAAGCAGATGTATAAAAAGCAAAAGGAGAAAATAGCAACCGGCCAAAATAGAGAACGATAGCCGTGGTATAAAAAGATAAATCCTGTAATGCTAAGGATCATTACAGGTGTATAAACAAGCCAGCCCGCACGGTAACTGATCAATCCATTTACAATATGCGGGCGCAGCCAGTCAAAACCTTCCTGACCGTAAGTATAAATCAACCATTCGCCGCTAACCCATTTCCAGTAAATGAATTGGGGGAGAAGAACCAAAAGGAAACACGCGATCAAAACAAAAAAATATTTGTAATGATCTACGGTAAACATCTTTCTTTTTTTGAAATCAGCTATCGAACCAATTCCCCAAAGAACAGGTATCAAGAGGCTAACAATTTCGGTGGGACGGATCAATGTTAAAAGCCCGGCAGTTAAGCCAACTCCAATAAAAAAACGAAGTTTTCCTGTTTCAAATAACTTAACAGTGGTAAATAACAAAATACTATATAAAGTAAAGAGCGTGTTATGCGTCATGGCCCCATCGATCGCTGCGTAGTTCAGATAGTTTGTAGCTGCAGTTATTATCAGCAATGTGATTGCCACAATCTTATCAGTGAAAAAAAGAAGCAATGTTTTTCGTAATACGAAAAGACCAATAAAAGCATAGAGTATCATTCCCAATGAAATACAAAACTGGTAGGGAAATGAGAAACCATCAGCAGGATAGGCTGTAAATGGTGTAAAGACATGTGCAGCAAAGAAAAATGGGGCAAACATGACTGCCTGCCCCATTGTATATTTCATAACATAGTTGCCTGTATAATGACGGAATGTCTGTTGAAAATCAGGAGTAGGATGATACCGTTTCAGAACGCTATCGGCAAAACTGCATTTTTTCAGATCATGGTAAATAAAAGTTGCGGGCAGGTACATATAATAACCCGATACATCCCAACTGATCGTTGCTTCTGCTCCCTGTTGTTTCCATTTCGGGTAATACAGCGATGCTGTCATGAGCAGCAGACAACATACAAGAAAGGCTAACCTCGATGATCTATACATCTTTCAGGGCATTATCATTTATTGATCCGTTTAAGTGCTTCGCGTTCGCTTAAAGGAGCCAATGTGTTTTCTTTCACAAATTGTTTTACCCATCCGGGGTTGGTCTTGGAATATTCCCTCAATGCCCAGCCGATCGCCTTTTGTATAAAGAATTCTTTTGAATAAACACAGTTGAGAATGTATTGGGAAAGAAGCGTTGTATCCGTATCTTTTTTATATGCTTTCTGGAACATGATACTGCTTCGTTGCAACCACATGTTCTTAGACTTGTTCCACCGGGAAGTGATTGGGATGATCTTTCCGGGGAACATTTTAAAATAAGGTCCCAGCCAATCACTGGCAATACCATCCACGCTATCCCACCAACTCTTTTGTTGAAGACAGTATTCAATTATTTTAATGGATGAAGTGTTCCACAGTTTTTTATGATACGCAAACAATCCTATCGCGAAATACTGGTATTCTCTTTGCGGTAAATGGAAACATTCTTTTACAATTGTTTCTAATTCTTCCGCATCGCTCACCGGGTATTGTTTGTAATGTTGCTTACAGAGCAATGATCTTTCCGGTGCCTGTAATCCGTAAAATTCAAATTGATCGAGTAAATAGCTTTTCATCCAAACCGCTTTTATTGCATCAGCGTGTTGTTTGAATTGTTTCTCAATGGGTTTAATATAAGGATGCATGATAAGTGTTTCAATAAGCCGTGAGTAGTGAGTCGTCAGCAGTGAGTTGCCTACTCACGACTCACCCCTCAGGTCTTATAACTTCGGCGTTATCTTCATATTATAAAACATAAACGCCCACTTAGCAGACTCTGATTTGATCACCTGCTCTGTTGAGCGCCCGCCGCCATGACCCGCTTTTGTTTCAATATGGATCAATACCGGCGCATCGCCTTTGTGCTTCTCCTGCATAGTGGCAGCAAATTTAAATGAGTGTGCAGGAACCACGCGGTCATCATGATCTGCTGTCATGATCAATGTTGCAGGGTATGCAGTACTATCTTTTAAATTATGTACGGGTGAATACCCTTTTAAATAGTCAAACATTTCTTTTGAATCTTCCGAAGTGCCATAATCATATGCCCAGCCTGCACCGGCAGTAAATTTGTGGTAACGCAACATATCCATCACACCTACAAACGGGAAAGCTACTTTACAAATATCAGGATGTTGTGTAATGGCGGCACCTACCAATAAACCTCCATTCGATTCTCCCTGTATGGCGAGATTGTCGCGTGAAGTATATTTATTGTCCACTAAATATTTAGCTGCTGCAACAAAATCATCAAATACATTCTGTTTTTTTGTTTTGATACCGGCCAGGTGCCAGTCTTCACCATATTCACCACCACCTCTTAAATTGGCAACGGCGAATATTCCGCCATTCTCCAAGAGCATAATACTGCTTGTGCTGAAATAGGGTGTGATGCTTACAGAGAAGCCACCATAACCATATAACAAGGTTGGGGCAGTGCCATCCAGTTTCACGCCCTTTTTATGAGTGATGATCATCGGGATCTTTGTACCGTCTTTGGATGTATAAAAAACCTGGTTTGATTCATATTCATCACTGTTGAATTTCACACCCGATTTTTTATATAATGTGGCCCGGCCCGATTTGATATCCATTTTGAATATGGCATAGGGCGTGGTGTAAGAGGTAAAAGTGTAATACAGCTCCTTATCCGTGTCTTTACCCGCAAAGCCATAGGCTGTTCCGATCCCTGGTAAATTCACATCCCTTATTTTTTCCCCTTTGAGATTGTATTGAACCACTTTGGTGATCGCATCTTTTAAATAACTGCAGAAGATATTTCCACCTGCTGTATTAACGCTTAACACTTCGGGCTGTTCGGGAATAAATGGTTTCCAGTTCTCCGGTTGCGGTGTGGCAATAGGGGCCATCACCACTTTGCTCTTTGGTGCATCCTTATCGGTCTGTATATAAAAATAAGTATCATCAGAAGTAAGAATACCCGTACTGGTATTCATGTTATTAACGACCGTTACAATTGGCGAATTTGGTTTGGTGAGATCCTGCACATATAATTCATTTCCATAAGTGCTGTTTGCTGCATAGATTACCAGCCATTTCTGATCTTCGGTGAGCGAAGCGCTGATATATCTTCTTGGTATGGCACTTCCGCCAAATACCAGTTTATCCTGGCTCTGTGGTTGGCCCAATGTATGAAAGTATAATTTATGCTGATCCGTTTTTCCTGCCAGTTGACTGCCCTGTTTGGGTTTATCATAACTGCTGTAGTAGAATCCTTCATTTTTTCTCCAGGCGATGCCGCTGAATTTTACATCCTGTAAGGTATCACTGATCTGTTTTTTGGTAACAGCATCAATGGTGATCATCTTTTGCCAATCACTGCCTCCTTCTGATATCAGGTACGCAGCAAGCGATCCATCTTTTGTAAAACTGATACTGGCTAATGAAGTAGTACCGTTTGTTGAGAAAGTATTCGGATCGATAAAAACTTCCGGGTCCTTATCACCCTCTTTCTGGCGATATAAAACACTTTGATTCTGCAGGCCCGATTTCTTATAGAAATAAGTATACTGTCCCTCTTTCGATGGCGCTGAATAGGAATCGTAGTTCCATAGATCCTTTAAACGTTTTTCAATCGCACCATGAAAAGGGATCTTGGCGAAATAGCCGTTTGTAACATCATTCTCTTCTTTTACCCACGCTTTTGTATCCTCTGCCGTATCATTTTCTAACCAACGATACGGATCAGCTACAGTAGTGCCGAAATAAACATCTTTAACAGTCGTGTCTTTTTTTGTTGCGGGATATTTCACAGTAATGGGTTTGAAGTCGGATTGATCCGCGCCTGATTTACAGGCAGCCAAAACAAGCAATGGAACGGCAATTTGAAACAAACGTCTCATAAGTGTTGGTTTAGACAGGTAAGATAAAAAATCTTTATTGATCGGGAATGATTCATAAGGTAACGACCTTTCTTTCTTTGTTGCTCTCAAAACATGCATCAATGATCTGCATCACATGTATGCCATCTTCTGCACTCACCTGTACCGGTTGACCGTTGCGTATTGCCTGGTAAATGCCATCATAATAATCATAGTAATTACCCTGCAGCGTAGGTATTTTTTCACGTATCACTTTACCATCGTTCTCTGTATGCAATAACCCTCGCTCTGACTCAGGCTCTGTTCCCCAATCGGTTGTGTTGGGTTTATGATTGGCAACCAGCATGGTTTCCTGTACATCACCGCGGCTTTTGAGAAAAGATCCTTTTCTGCCATGAATTACATAGGAGGGGAATGGCTCTCTTACCTGGTAACCTGCTTTCAATCTCACACGTAGCATGGGGTAATAGAACAGTATCTCAAAATAATCATCTACCTGTGAACCGGGTCTTGTCATACGAAGATCCGCGAATACAGCCTGGGGCATACCAAATAAATGCAATGCCTGGTCTATCAGATGTGGACTGAGATCATTGAGTATACCTGCTCCGGGTGCGGGAATTTCTTTGTGCGGTTTCGGACTTAGTTCTTCTTTATACCTGTCGAAATGGATCTCTGCTTCCATGATCTCACCCAGCCATCCTTCCTGTATGATCTTCTTTACTGTTTTAAAATCACTGTCCCAGCGGCGGTTTTGAAATACGGAAAGTGTCAATTGCTTTTTGTCTGCCAGTTCTTTTAAGGCAATTGCTTCTGCTGTGGTGGTGGTGAATGCTTTTTCAACTACTGCATGTTTACCTGCTTCCAATACTTTTTTTGTATAGTCAAAATGAGTAGCGGTAGGAGTGTTTACCACAACCAGTTCTATAGAATCATCAGTCAGTATTTCTTCCAGTGAACGATAGATCTTAATGTCTGGGTAAAATTCCAGTGAAATCGATTTGGATCTTTCCCATATACCCACTAATTCAAATCCTTTGTGCAGGTGAACGAATGGTGCATGAAAAGCTTTTCCTGATAAACCGAAAGAGAGAATGGCTGTTTTAATTGGAGTCATGATTTTCGAATTGCTTATTATCGAATTAGCGGATTGTTTAAAATTAAAAAACCTGCTTCATACTTAAGCAGGTTTTTTAATTGAATATTATGTATTGATTAATTCTGTTTTTCTCTTTCGTTCATCTTATCAACATAACGCGTATCGTTGTCTTCCTGTACCATTACCCGGTAAGCGACCCATTCTCCATTCGGCGAAAGATCATTGGCGCCGATGGCCTGCCATTTCCCATAATCATCAGGAGTAAGGTTTTTCTTTTGCTGGGCTGAAAGCGTGGTGGTTAGTAATACCATGGCCAGCAATGCAAACAGTGTTCTTTATATCATAGCAGTGAGTTTAAAACAAGATATGGAATAATACGATTTGCGTTTATCGCATAGTCCATCAGGTTGAATTTTAACCGCGAAGACACTAGGACGCAAAGAAACACAAGTTTTATGCTTCCATTTTTGCGATACCTGGCGTCATGGCGCCTTTGCGATTAAGTTTTTGCCAACTTGTTCACATTTACGTGCAGAATCCTGCGGACTATTGCAAATGCCGGTTCCACTCTCTATTTTGTCTGGTCATATATATTATTTACCCCAAAATCGATTGCTCATGAACACATCAAAGTTTATTGTCTCCGGCATTGTCGGAGGAATTGTTTCCTGTCTTGGTGGTTATCTTTTGTATGGAATGCTTCTCAAGGATTTTTTCGCTTCACACGCAACAGTACAGGTGATGCGCAGTCCTGAAACCATGATCTGGTGGTCATTGATCGCCGGGTGTATCTTTTCCGGTCTTCTCTATTCTTACATCTTTAACAAATGGGCGAACATCAATTCGCTTGGTGGAGGCGTAAGTGCAGGACTGGTTCTCGGCTTATTGAGTGGTGCCGCTATGGACCTGATCAATTATGGCACTGCCAATATGATGGATATCACCGGAGCGGTTGCCGATATTGGCGTGGGTGGCATACTCGGTGCTTTAACCGGCGGAGCGGTAGGTATGATGAACGGGATGGGTAGTAAGAAAGCTGCCTAGATAGATGGATACTGGATACTAGATGCTGGATCTGCGGTGCGTAGTTGCTAACTGGCATCCAGTATCCAGCATCTGCGTTCTAAGTCGGCTTATCGCTGGTATTTCTGACCAATCCGATCCCGGCAGCAAAAAAGATCGCTCCAAGGATGCCGAAAACAACAATGCTTTTCACGTTTCTCGTGCCACCGGAACCGTTCATAAAACTGGCGCCGGCATAGATCAGGCCTATAATACCAAGGACGGCGAGTATAATGCCCAACATTCTTTTTTCCATGAGATGATTTTAAGTTTATACAGAATAGGTAGCTATTCAACATAAAACATAACAAAATCATGCCATGGCGACGTTATTGGCTGGATGCTGGATGCTGGGTTACAAAGCTCTACTATCCGTTCATTCGCCTTTCCATAATACGTTGCAATCAAATTAAAGACGGGGAGATCATAGATCCAGGACCATGGGGTGACATTGAGCATGAGATAAATTAAAAAGAACCGGAAAGCGATCTTTTGCCATAATGGCCAACTGGCTGTTTGGGGTTGATGGATACTGTCATTCGGGTAGTTTTGGTAAATAAATATAAATGAATGCTTACGCTATTCCTTTAACAAAAAGTTTGTTTTAAGGGATAAAAACGTGAAACAGGACATAAAATCGCCATTTTTTTTCCATTTTCCCCCGTTTCCCCACTTATAATCTTATCTTGGCGGGCTATGCAAGTGAAGAAAAATTTTATACATGTGGAGTGCTGTGAGCCTCATCGCGGGAGAACAAAAGAAATTCTGAAAGAAGTGCCTGATATGCGTAAGCTGATCGGGAAAAACCCGCTTACTTTTTTAGCTATTATCGGTTTGGTGGCTTTCCAATTGACTGGTGCCTGGCTTGTGGCCGATCAGTCCTGGTGGATAGTGTTTGGCGCTGCTTATATCCTTGGTGCATTTGCCGATCATGCTTTGTTTGTGATGATACACGAGTGTGCACACCGCCTGCTCTTTAAAAAGCCGGAAGCCAACCGTTTGGCCGGGATCCTCGCTAATATCCCTTTGATCTTTCCAAGCTCTGTTTCGTTTGAGCAATACCATATCAAGCATCATTCTTTCCAGGGAGTGCATGAACTGGATGGCGACCTGCCAAATTACTGGGAAGCCAAACTGATCAATAACTTCTTTGTTGGTAAAGTGATCTGGTTATTATTCTATCCATTGTTCCAGGTGTTCCGCCTTTCAAGATTGAGGGAGATACAGCCTTTCAATAAATGGGTGGGTTTAAACTGGCTTGTACAGATCATCGCCATGACCTCGATCGTTTTATTGCTTGGGCCAAAGGCTATTGTGTTCCTGGTAGCAAGTTTTTTCTTTTCTGTTGGATTGCATCCGTTGGGTGCAAGATGGATACAGGAACATTATCTTACACATGGTGAACAGGAAACCTATAGCTACTATGGCGTGTTTAATAAAGTAGCATTTAATGTGGGTTATCACAATGAGCACCACGATTTTCCTTCCGTGCCATGGAACAAGCTTCCCCAGATCAGGAAGAATGCGCCTAATTATTACAATACCCTGTCTTATCATACTTCCTGGACAAAGCTTTTCTTTCGCTTCCTGTTCGATAGGGAGATCTCTTTATTCTCAAGAATTGTGCGTGCCAACAGGGGTAAAGTTGCATTAACCGACATATCTACTCCAGATACAGACCTGGCAAACTCAAAATAATGCACGTTTTTGCATGATTTTGCCGTTTTAACAATGTTTTCATATATAAATTTTGCTATGAAGCTACATAGCTGTACATTTGCACCCTGAAACTGAAGCGACGATCTATAAACAGTCTCAAGGATGTTGTGATTTTGAAGTATTCTTCTAACGAGTGAATTGATTTTTTCCTCCCGTCCGCTTTCAGTCAACTATTAATATTAAAAATGGAAATATTATGAAAAGTAATGTCATGCCCTCTATTGTCCAAATCGAGGCAAATCAATTGAAAGAACTGGTATCTGAAGTAAAAGAAACGGTAGCAACAGGACTTGTGCAGGTAAACAAAGCAAAAAGAAACAAGATCGCAAGTTTTGGTGTGGTTGACCTGTGGAACATCCGCCGTGGTGCAAGAACAATAGCAAGCCGTCGTGCTTTCTAATGCAGTTGTGCTAAGATCTTTTTTGTAAGTCAAAAATGATGAAATCATTATAGTGTGTTTCATCAAAAAACTTCTGGACCTTTGTTTAGAAGCCAAAGAATGCAGCACATAATTTATTCCTTGATAACCAAGTAAATCCCTTGCTTTTAGTGAGGGATTTTTTTATACTCAATCGTGAGTGGAGAGTTATAGAAATTTGTTGAGGATGACCATGCCACGGAATTCTTCTTTCATTTGAGGGAATGGTAAAACGAGCGTGCCGCATTCTGCATAGCCCATTTTTTGATAGAAACTGATGGCATCTGTGCTGGTGTCCATGGCTTTTAAAAAGATCATTTCTCTTTTGTGGTCGCGCGCGATCTCTTCGCTGAGCAACATCAGTTGTTTGCCAAAACCCTTACCAGCGATAGATTTGTGGAGATAGATCCTTTCTATTTCGAGAGAATTGTATTTTTCAAAACATTCCAATACCGCGTTAAGCCTGAGCTTTACATAGCCCATCGGTTTCTCTCCATCGTACACGATAAAATGGCGGTTGTTGACGTCAGCCAATTCAGCTCTTAATTTATCGGGGTGATAAGCATATTCATGCATGTACCAGTCGGCACCGCCAGGGCTCCATAGATGCAGGTAGTATTCCACATAAATGGCTTTGGCTAATGCACACAATTCGTTTGCGTGTGATATATCGATGGGAATGATCTTCATGTTTATTTGATAACCCACTCAAAGTTATCTGCACGCGGGATCGTTTCAAATATTTTTTTGAATGATTCCGGTGGCACGGCGAGTTTCCTTATTTCTGTATTGATCCATGCGCCATCGATGGTTATGACAGCGCTTAGGGTATCTGTATTCTTCCATACCTGGTGCACCATGGTCCAGCGGCTCATATCGGGTGTGCTTTTTACCATGTGTAAATCGATCTCAACCGAATCATGAAAATGGATCTCTCTTTTGAATACGCACTCTTCCCTGAATAATATCGGGCCGATATGTTGCTGCTGCATGATAAAAGGAGTGAGGCCGTTCTCTGTCATAAAAGAGATCCGCACAAAAGCCCCGAAATCATAATAGGCAGAATGACGTAAATGAAAGTTGGGATCTATATCGCTCCAGCGGATCTCGACCTTTTTGGAGTATGTATTCATTAAATTATTTTCTTTAGCTATAGTATTTCCTCTTTTGTCTCGATCTCATCGATCACTCCATCCTTTATTTTAAAAACAATATAGGTATTGCTTGCCCTGATCTTTATTTTGAACTTGCCACCGGGCTGTTTTGTATACGATTTGAATGATTGCGGGAAATTGATAGCGAATTCTTTTAGCGAATCGCCTGGTTTAATTATATAACGTCCCCATCCAAGTACAAATTCATTTTCAGTCAGTTTAAAGCCATAGAAAACTCCGTCGGGGTTGACGCGTAAAGTTGATTTGCTGTAAGAATAATCTGAATAAGCATCAGTTCCCCTGGAACTTTCAGTGGTTACTATTTTATGTGGTTCCCCGAATTTTCTTACCAGGTCCGCTTTTTTAGAGCCCAGGAAGAATCCATTTATCCGGATCTTTTTAAACTCAACGCTATCATATACCTGGCTGTGCAAGGCACTGAAAGAAATGGATGTGGCTATGATCAATAAGAATAAACGCATAATGACTTTTTCTGGAAACGGTTCAAGGGTAATTATATAAAAATCGTTCCCTTAAATTTACTGTACAATTCAAAACTATGACCGAAATTCAAAAGATAGAGCAATTATTTAACGAACTGCAACAGGGTGAATGCTGGATCGGGTTGAATATGCAACAGGTGTTGGAAGGTGTAACCCCAGAAAAAGCCGCTGCTAAATTTAACCCGGATGGTAACAGTATCTGGCAACTCGTTAACCATATCAGCTACTGGCGTAAAACAGTGATGATCCGGTTAAATGGGAAAGATGCGTATCCATCTTCGGAAGATTTTTATATACCGCCGGTTCAGGATACACCTTCCTGGAAAAATACGTTAGCGGATTTCAATACTGTTTATCTCGAATTCAGAAATACAATAATAGCATTTGATGAAGCAAAACTCAATCAACCCTCACCCAAACCCGGGCAAACCTATTATCAATTGCTGATGGGATGCTTGCAACATGATAGTTATCACATGGGGCAGATGGTGTTGTTGAAAAAAGGGGACGAATAATGAATATTGAGCAAGGAATTTCGAATGATGAAATAAAAGCGCGAACCGGAGCCGTCATTGCGAGGCACGAAGCAATCTATGCTATGACTTGGATGATGCCTGTAATTCTAAAGATATTTTTTTCAACACAGAGCACACAAAGGAACATTGTTATAGGTACACTATTGCTCGTGACACAGATTGCTTCGTTCCTCGCAATGACGTTCAACTTCGAAATTCTCGTGGTATATGCACCTAAGCCTCACTTCAACATCCAAAATTCCTTATTCAACGCTTGTGCTGAAGCTTCAGCGTAGGCGCAGTGTTCATTATTCAAAAAAAAAGGTCTCTCTAAGAATAGAGAGACCTTGCAACCGTACCACACGCAGGTTGCACATGAGAGAAAAAATCGTTACCACAATTGCTTACCCTGGTAAAAGTCGAGCACTTTTACGCGGAGCAGGTAATCGTATTTGGCGGCTATATAATTTGCATTGGTTCTGTCAACATTGTTCTTGGCCAGCATATATTCCACTGAAGTATTCACGCCTGAATTAAAACGTACTTCCGCGGCTTTGAATGATACGGTAAAATCAGCCAGCTGGCGTGAAAGGGTTTGGTATCTTTCAAATGCGGTGTTCATATTTATATAAGCCTGGTCAACGGCCTGTCTTAATTGAGTCTTCACGGTCTGTACTTCAAAATCGGTTCTTTTCTCTGCGATCTCCGCAAGCTTCACATTATTCTTTGCGCGTAGTCCATTTAATATCGGGATCTGGAGACCCAAACTGAAAGAAGAATTGAAGTTATTGGTGAATTGATTCAGGTAAGTGATCTTTCTGCTTTGGTAATTGCTTTGCGGAGCCAGTACAGTATACTTGGTACCACTCACATTTACATATCCTGTAGTGGGTACATCCAATGTATTGAGGAGTTCCTGTGTACTTGCCACACTTGAATAATTTGTTCCAAACCCACCATTAAAACTCAAGGTTGGTAAAAGTTGTCCTTTTGCAGACAGGTATCTTTTTTCAGCACTTTGTTTCCTGAACTCTGCTGCTTTCACCAATGCCAGTTGTTGCGTAGCGGTTAGATAGATATTATCAGGTGTTCCATCATACAATGTGGGTGTAAGCGGGTCAGTAAGTTTTTCCAGTTGCACCGAAGCGTTGTACTGCACATTCATGAGTTGTGCCAGGTTGATCTTGGCGGTTTCTAAATTATTCTTTACCGTGATCACATTCAATTCATCACCTGATAATTGCCCTTTCAGATCATAATAAACGGATGGGGCGATCGCGCCACTGCTGTTCAGGGTTTCCAATCTTGCTACCTGTCCCTTGGTAACTTCCACCTGGTTGCGCGTGATGGTGAGTTGTTCCTGGCTGCTGAGCACCTGCAGGTAAGCCAGTATTACATTGATGGTGATATTGTCTTTTTGCTGCTGCCAATCCATTTCACTGGCTTTTGCATTTAATTCGTTCTGTTTGATATTATTTACGATGGATGATCCGTTCCAAAGCGTAATACTTGTGCCGATACTATAATTCGCAAAATTGATCTGTTGGTTTGCATAACTGTTGGTAAACGGATCAATACTGCGGCCCTGGTTAATGCCATGATTGATATCGCCCGAGATAAAAGGTAACTGGTTGCCTTTTGCTATCTGGTAATTCACCTTATCGGCCTGTGCCTGGTATTCTGACTGGCGAACAAGAAGGTTGTTCTGTATTGCCGTTTCCACGCATTGTTTTAAACTGAGTTGCCCGCCCATCTGCTGCACAGCCTGTGCTTTGGATACGATTCCCAGCAACATAAAAAATGCTGCTGCTGCAATTTCCCTGTTAACCTTTTTCATATTTTCTTTTTGAAACACGATTTTAATTTTGTTCGATCCTGCCATCAAGCAGGTTAATAATGCGTTTTCCGTAAGCTGCATTTTTTTCTGAATGCGTTACCTGTATGATCGTTACACCGTCTTCTTCGTTGATCTTTTTAAACAGTTCCATAATATCCTCACCCTGTTTTGAATTGAGGTTACCTGTTGGTTCATCTGCCAGTAATAATTTTGGTTTGGCAACCAGTGCACGTGCGATACCTACCAGCTGCTGTTGCCCACCAGATAATTGCGCGGGGAACAGGTCTTTTTTCCCAACAATGTTGAACCTGTCGAGTATATCTGCAACGATGGCCTGCCTTTCAGCGGTTCTGATGCTTTGATAGAGTAGTGGTGTTTCAATATTCTCGTAAACGGTCAGTTCATCGATCAGGTGATAGGCCTGGAATACGAAACCGATATTCTCTTTGTATAATTCTGCTCTGTGTTTTTCTTTGATCTTGAATACATCCTGACCCAGGAAACGGTAATTACCTTCAGAGGCTTCATCCAGCATGCCTATCACATTCAGCAAAGTGGATTTGCCGGAACCCGATGGGCCCATAATAGAGATAAAATCGCCTTCTGCAACAGACAAACTAATGTCTTTCAGGATAAATACCCGGTTGCTGCCGTTATTGTGCCATTTGAAGATATTTTCTAACTGGATCATTGATCGTTTTTTAATGACTGGTTATGCTGAGGTCAAAGGGTGTGCCATCTTCTAAAACCCTTTGCCAGTAAGGGTTTCCAAATATAGGGAAAAGCCGGTTGTTCGCTAACGGACAGTAGGGTGTACGAAAACGAACAGTGGGGATAGTTGTCAGATGGCAGTTGTTAGTTGCCAGGCCTGTCATCTGTCAACTAACAACCGTCATCTTTTACTCCGTCCGCAAACTCTTAACCGGATTCGCCAGTGCCGCCCGTAATGCACGATAACCCACGGTGAACCAGGCGATGATGATGGATGCGATGATGGTCACTATAAATATCCCGGCGCTTAACGGGATAGAAAATGCATACTGCTGCAGCCATTTATGCATAAAGTAATAAGCTACCGGCGATGCGATCAGGAACGCGGTGATAATGAGCAGGGTGAACTCTTTCGATAGTAAGTACACGATATGGCTTACCGATGCGCCTAATACTTTTCGGATGCCCATTTCCTTGTTGCGTTGTACGGCCATGAAAGAGATCAGGCCGTATAATCCCAGGCAGGAAATAAAGATGGCGATGCCTGCAAATATTTTATAGAGCTGTGATAATTGATTTTCCTGGCGATAAAAATCCCTGATCTTCTGGTCGAGAAAAGTATATTCAAAAACAAAATTGGGAAATGTTTTGTTCCATAGTTTTTCAACCGCCGCCAATGATTCTTTTGTTTTGCCGGGATGTATCTGGATATTGGCTGTTTGGTAAACATCGTTCCAGGTACTCATCAATACCGGATTGATCGGGTTACGTAATGAGCTGGCATGAAAATCTTTGATCACACCAACGATCAGTCCAACTTTTTCGCCGTTCCATAAATTAATCTTTTTGTTGATCGCATCAGCGGCATTATGTATGCCCACTCTTTCCAGCAGTTGTTCATTCACTACATATTCTTTCACCGTATCACTAGGTAGATACATACGGCCCGCAACAAATTTCAGGTTATACATGCTGAAATAGGCGGTATCGGCCCATTTCAGGCTGGCACCAAAATCAGTTTTGGTTGGCGAGTTATTAAATTTGAAATCAGAGTTCCAGCCATAATTGTCTGCAGGACTTGCAAAACTAAAACTCAGCGCTTTGATGCCCGGTTGTTGTTTTAATTCTGCAGCAAGAATGCCTGTTCTTGAACGGCTAAGGCTATCGCCCGGAAAAGGAACGTTGATAATGGCTTCCTTATTAAATCCAAGATCTGCATTGGTGAAATAGCTCATTTGTTTTACCACTACTACCGTTCCTATGATCAAAGCCTGCGCGATCACAAATTGTAAAACCACCAAAGCCCTTCGCAATGAGATATTACCTTTACCGCTTGCAGCAACTTTATTTTTTAATGCATTGATCGGGTTAAAACCGGATAATACAAGGGCAGGATAAAAACCTGATAATATGGTAACGAGTACCAAAGTGATTCCAAGAAAAACTAAAACTGATGGATTTGAAAAAGGATGAAAAGATAACTGAATGCGCAAAAGATTATTTAATAAAGGAAGCGTTATCACAACAATACACAAAGCAATGATCATCGCGAAGAAAGTGATCAATCCTGTTTCGCCGATAAATTGTGTCACCAGCTGCCTGCGGCTGCTACCCAACACTTTCCTGATACCTACTTCTTTGGAACGGTTAACAGCCTGTGCGGTGGCGAGGTTGATAAAATTAACGCAGGCTATGATCAACAGGAACATGCCGATCAGGCTTAATGCAGTGATCAATTGCTTGCTGAATGTTCGCCCGTTAAAATTGCCAAAATCATCATTGAAATGGATATCACTCAATGGTTGTATTGTCATGGCATCTTTTGCGTACTCTGCAGGTTTATGTTTTTTTACAAAACCAACTAATGAACTATTGAATTGAGCAGGTGAGTAGTTGTCTGGAAGTTCTACAAAACAATAAGCAAAACTGAATGTACTTACCCAGTCTTCCATATTGGATTTTAAACCGGTATTCCAGAGTGTTGAATAAGAAACCACAACCTTTAAAGGGAAATCTGTATTCACAGGCACATCTTCAAGTATCCCGGTGATCTTAACAAAAGTATTACGGCCTATTTTGATTGTTTTACCGATGGATGACTGCCAGGTATCAAAATATCTTTCAGCAGTAGCTTTTGTTAGGAGTGCGGTGTTGGGTTCAGTGATCGCATTTTTAGCATTTCCAGAGAGCAACTTAAAATCGAACATCTCGAAGAACTGGGGCTCTGCAAAGAATACACCGCTTTCTTCCTTGAATTTTTTTAAGGTCTCGCCATTGCTACCCTGCACCAACACATTGATATTATCATCCTGGTAGATCGATGCCACATTTTTCAGTTGCGGGTAATCGATCCGTAACCCCTGCCCGGTAGGGAAGGGAACTCCTGCAGAATAATTGCTTCTTTCCGGTCCTTTGAATTCTGAAGAAACGCGGTAGATATGATTCTTCTTTACATGAAAATCGTCAAAACTATTTTCAAAACTGATAACAAGAAACAAAAGCAGACAGGCTGCAATACCCACAGCTAATCCAACCACATTAATGGCTGCATAACTTTTGTTTCTCTGTAAACTTCTCAATGCGATGGTGAAATAGTTCTTGAACATGGATTCCTATTTAAAATTTAACATTCAACATACTTACTGTAATGAAAGGTGTATTGTGCCGCTTCTTGAATGAATGACCTGCAGTGTTGAAGTTTTCATTCAACATTCAAAATAATTATTCAGTTCTTAAACTTTTTACTGGATTTGAAACTGCCGCCCTAACCGCCTGTGTACTTACCGTGATAAAGGCAATGATACAGGCAATAGAAGCCGATAATGCAAATACTGTCCAGCCGATATTGGTGCGGTAAGCGAAATCCTGTAACCACCGGTTCATGATCCACCAGGCGAGCGGCGATGCCAGCACAATAGCGATCAATACCAGTTTGATAAAATCTCTTGAGATCAGTAATACAAGATTGGAAACACTGGCACCCAGCACTTTCCTGATGCCTATCTCCTTGGTTCTTTGTTCGGCGCTGAAAGTAGCGAGACCAAATAATCCAAGACAAGAGATCAGTATGGCAATGATGGTGAAATATTTTACGATGGCAGCAAGCCTGTCCTGCGCCTGGTAGTTTTTCTGAAATTCTTCATCAAGGAAATTGTATTCAAATGGCTCGGTAGGATTCAACTTCTGCCATACACGCGTCATGTCTGCAAGGAACGAAGCAAAATTGGTTGTTTTAGTATGTACCAGCAGGTAATTATAAACAGGCCTGCTCCGCAAAGTAAACCCATAAGGTGCGATCGGTAAATGAAGATCCTGGAAATGGAAATTTTTTACTACGCCCACTATTTCCAACGAATTATCTAATCCACCCTGGCCCATATAAACAGATTTGCCAACAGCTTCCTGGGGATTAGCAAAGCCGATCTTTGCGATCGCTTCTTCGTTCAATACAATACCTCTTGTTGTATCGTTTGGATATTCTTTAGAAAATAAACGCCCGGAAGCTAATTGTATTCCTAAGGTCTGGATAAGATTTTCATCCACACCATTGATCCTTACGTTCTGTGCGTTATCAACGGTCTGGCCTTCTTTGTATAGTCCCCTGTCGCTGGGATTGAATATGCCCGGATAATAAGTAGATGCGCCAACAGAAGCAACACCCGGCATCTTGTTTAATTCGGTCTTTACGGATTGATAAATTCCTCTTGCCGCTTCGGTGCGCAACGGGATGATCATTTCCTGGTCTTTTGTAAAACCTAGGTCTTTCGAACGCATGTACTGCATTTGCCTGGAGATCACGATCGATGAAATAATAAGGATGGCAGAGATCACGAATTGGAACACCACCAATCCCTTCCGTACAGAAACCGCTGCCAGCGAATTTGAGAATTTACTTTTAAGTATACGGACAGGCTTGAAAGAAGATAAATAAAATGCGGGATACATGCCTGCAAGGAATCCTGTAGTGATAGATAAAACGAAGAAGCCTGCGAGGATCAATGCATGTTTGCTGAAGGATAGAGATAGCAATTTACCCGATGCCGCAGAAAAAGCGGGAAGTGCCAATAGGGTAAATACAATCGCCAGTACAAAAGCGATCATACTCATCAATAAAGATTCGCCAAGAAATTGTTTGATCAATGAACTTTTGTTTGCACCCAATACTTTCCTGATCCCCACTTCGGTTGACCGTTTAGATGAACGTGCGGTTGACAGGTTCATAAAATTGATACAGGCGATCAGCAAGGCAAAAATAGCGATCGAGCCCAGGATATAGAGATAGGTCATACTTCCCGGCGGGGTAACATTGTCTTGCACTTTTGAACGCAGATGAAGATCGTTTAAGGGCATTAAGAATTGTTTCTTATAGAATCCCGCAGCTTTCAGATCATTCCCTGCATACTTTTCTATAAAGGCAGGAAATTTATTTTCAAGTTGTTGCGCATCTGCACCTTTTTTTAATTTGAGATAGGTGTAGAACATATTATTGAATGCGAGATTATTGGAACGTGCGCTGTACCGTTCCATATCACCCCCTTTAAATGCTATAAAGAACCTTGCTGCGATATGCGATGGGGCAGAAGATGGTTTGAACACGCCTGTCACAGTAACGTCGCTTTCTCCGTCTGTACCACTGCTCACATGAATCACCTTATTCAATGCCGGTTGCTTACCAAATAGTTTTATGGCTATCTCTTCATTCAATACAATGGTGCGCGGGTTATTCAATGCGCTGGCCGGGTTGCCTTCTATAAAATCATATTTAAAAAAATGAAAAAAGCCAGGGTCTGTCAGGTAGCCTTTTGTTTCGTAAAATGAAACTGCTGCATTGTTATTTTCATTGTATCGTAATAAAGTTTTGTCCTCCGCAAATAAACCCAGTAAACGCGTGGTTTCTTCAATTTCCGGGAACTCCTGCTGCATGGTTGATGCCATAGGCGCAGGTACATTAGCGGTATTTTTTTCTTCTTTCTGGCGAACGAACGTGGTACCTAATTGATAGATCCTCTCAGCATCTGGATGTTGCTTATCATAACTCACTTCATAGTTCAGGTACAAAGCAATCAGCAAACAACAGGTGAGTCCTATGGATAGTCCAAAAATGTTGATGAAAGAAAATGTTTTGTTCTTCATCAGGCTTCTCCAGGCGATCTTTAAATAGTTCTGTATCATAGTTTATTTTTATTTTGAATTTTAAATGTTGAATGTTGAATGAAGGTGCTGGTCATTCAACATTTATCATTCAACATTTAAAATAGTTCTACTCCGTTCTCAAACTCTTCACCGGGTTCATCCACGCAGCTTTTAAAGCCTGGAAACTAACCGTAATCAATGCAATGAATATAGCTGCGATACCGGCCATGATGAATACCCATAAGGATATGTTTACGCGGTAAGCAAAATCCTGTAACCATCTGTTCAATACAAACCAGGCAATGGGCCATGCGATCACATTCGCTATTAATACGAGTTTTAAAAAATCGAGTGAAAGGAGAGACACAAGGCTTTGCACGGAAGCACCCATTACTTTTCTTATCCCCACTTCTTTAGTTCTTTTTTCTGCTGAATGCGATGCGAGGCCAAATAAACCAAGACAGGAAATGATGATGGCCAATACCGCGAGAATACCAATGATCTTGCTTACCTGTTCATCTGCACGGTATACTTCACGGAAATGGTCATCTAGGAACTGGTATTCGAATGGATGGTCATTAAATAATTTTCTCCAGACTGATTGAATATAAGCGATAGACTCTGCGGTTTTATCTCCGTTTATCTTTACAGATAACTGGGTGAAGCCTCCATCTTTAACAACATTAAAAAGAAACATTGTCTCAATCTTATAGTGCAGAGAATTAAAATTGAAATCCTTTGCAATGCCAACTATCGTGCCGGCAGAATCAAAACCGAAATTCTTTCCAAGCAAGGATTCCTGCGTGGCTTTTGGATCGTCCTTTAATAATTCTTTGGCTAATGTTTCATTGATGATGTATTCTTTTTCATTGGCCGACATATCATGTGAAAAATTTCTTCCTTTTACAAGCGCCAGTTGATAAAGGGTAAGATAATCCGGGTCAACGATCAGGCGAGTAGAAGTGAGATTGCGCATAGGTCCATTGCCTTTGAACTGTACACCCGACTGATCAAGATGGCTTCCTAACTGGTCCTGCGCACCGGTTACACCTTTGATCAGTGAACTCGCTAACAGGTCCTGTTTTAATACTTCAAATTTTGCGGAACTGACCCGGTCGAGCGGAACGGTTACTACCTGTTCGCGGCTAAAACCCGGATCCAGTTTTCGCATATAGGTCAATTGTCTCACTACAAAAATGGTAGCGATGATCAGGAAGATCGCACTGGTAAACTGTCCGACAACAAGGACATTTCTTAATACACTTTTGTTTCGCCCTGTTTGTATAGCGCCTTTCAGAACTTTTACAGGTTGAAAAGATGACAGGTATACGGCGGGATATAATCCAGATAAAATACCCAATAGTATGGTTCCTGCTAAAACACTTACTAACAGCGATACATTTGAAAAGATTGGTAAGGATAGTTGGCGCTGACTTAAATTATTTACATAGGGGAGACAGAGTTCTACCAATCCCACCGCAAAGATCAATGCGATGAATGATAGCAATACTGTCTCACCAAGAAACTGGACACCCAATTGCAAACGATGTGCGCCGATTGTTTTCCTGATGCCAACTTCTCTTGCCCGTTCTGCGGAACGCGCAGTGGAAAGATTCATAAAATTGATGCAGGCAATGATCAAAACGATCAATGCGATCAATGAAAATATATCAGTGTATTTGCTGTCGAATTTTTGATAATTCACATAGTCAAGCCCGATATCACTAGCTTTTGAATGCATATCGCGCAAGGGAGTCAGGAATAACTCATAATTCTTCCAATTATCGTTGCGACTCATATATTTCTTGAGATAAGGCGGAAATTTTTTATCCAGTGCCGCCATATTCGTATTCGGCGCCAGTTCGAAATAAGTATTCAGCCAGTTGCCGCCCCACCTGTTCACCATCCAGTCAGGCTTGTAAATGGTGTTGAATGAGAAGAGCGCTTCAAACTGGAACTGCGAATTTTGTGGTATGTTTTCCAGGATGCCCGTTACGGTATAACTGATTGTATCGCGTCCATAATTTGTAATCGTTTTTCCGATGGCTTCTTCATTCCCGAATATTAACCGGGCGCCGGAACGTGTTAATACCACGCTGTTTGGTTTTTGCAGGGCCGTTTGTTTATCTCCCTGAACCAATGGGAAATCGAACATATGCAGGAAAGTAGAATCTACAAAGAAAGCCTGGGGCAGAAATACTTTTTTTTCCTGGTACCGCATTTCGTATTGCTTTCGCCAGCTTACCCTTGTGAAATTTTTTATTTCCGGAAGATCATTCTTCAGCGTAGGCCCCATTGGGAACATCGATAACCCGACTTTTTGGGCCGCCAACATTCCTTCAAATTTCTGTACCTCGTTAAGTTTATAAATATTCTTTGTATGAAAATTATCAAAACTCCGTTCATACGAAACAAACAACATGATCATCATAAAAGCGGCCATGCCAATGGCGAGACCAATGATGTTGATGGAAGAAAAAGCTTTGTTCTTCCATAAGTTCCGCCAGGCGGTTTTGAAATAATTTTTTAGCATAGTTTCTTTTTTATGTTGAATTTTAAATGAAGGTGCTCGGTATTCAACATTTATCATTCAGCATTTAAAATAATTTTACTCCGTTCTCAAACTCTTCACCGGGTTCGCCATCGCTGCTTTGATGGCTTGTACACTTACGGTTAATAAAGCAATAGTAGCTGCAATGATCCCTGCTACCAGGAAGATCCACCAGCTGATGGAGATCCTGTAAGCGAAATCTGTCAGCCATTGGCTCATGGCATACCAGGCGATAGGGAAAGCGATCAGTGCAGCGATGATCACCAGTTTTAAAAAATCTTTTGACAACAGTAATACAAGATTACCGGCACTTGCACCCAGTACTTTCCTGATACCAATTTCTTTGATGCGCTGTGTAATAGCAAAAGAGGACAATCCCAACAGGCCAAGACAGGCGATGAATATAGCTATACAGGCAAAGATGGTGAACAGGCTTCCCTGTCTTTGTTCTGAAAGATATAATTTGTTGAATTTATCATCCATAAAAGAAAACTCATAGGGCATTTCCGGTAAATAGGTCTTCCATTTTTTCTCAATGCCGGCTAAGGCCGCAGTTAAATTATCACTGCCTATTTTTATTGAAAGCTGGTTGTAGGAATTCTGTTCAGGTTTTGGCAGGGACATCACAATAGGTACTATACGCTGGTGCATGGATTCAAAATGAAAATCTTTGATCACACCGATTATTTTTCCCTTTACACCGCCATACATAAAATTTTTGCCTATGGCTTTTTCAGGTGTTTTCCAGCCGAGTACTTTTACACATGCATCGTTGATTACGAAATTGGAAGTGTCGGTAGTAAATGAGCGAGAAAAATTTCTTCCGGCAGCAATGGATATTCCAAAAGATGGAATGAAATCATGATCGATAGCCAGCATTTTTAGTTCAGTGGTTACCGGGGCCAACGAATCTGCTGATTCTGCAGAAGCGCCTTGCGAATCAAGCAGTCTGCCGGTTGGTATGCGTGAAGAACGTCCAAGGTTACGGATATTGGGATCTGTTAACAGATCGTTCCTGAAAGATTCGTATTGACTGTTGGTAGTAAAATAATAAGGCAACACAACCATATGATCCTTGCTGTAACCAAGCTTCGCCTGTTGCATATAACGCAATTGCTGGAACACGATGGCCGTTGTAATGATCAGGACAATTGATATACCGAACTGTACTACTACCAATACTTTCCTGAAAGAAATGCTTTTACCACCCACCCTGAACAGACCTTTTAATGTTTTAACAGGTTGAAAAGATGATAAGAATAAAGCGGGGTAGATGCCTGATACAATACCCACAATAAATGGAACCAATAGAATCGGCAGGATCCATTTCCATTGTAATAAAAGATCTGCAGATAAGTTGAGCCCTGATAATTTGTTCAGTGCAGGAATTACCATCCATGTGACAAGGATGGCCAATATCATTGCCAGCCATGCAATTAATACAGACTCACTCAAAAACTGTGCAATGAGCTCGGTTTTACTCGCCCCTGCTACTTTCCTGATACCGATCTCTTTCGCCCGCAACGTAGATCTTGCGGTTGAGAGGTTCATATAATTGATGCAGGCAATCAGTAAGATGATCAGTGCAATCACGGAAAACACATATACGCGTTTGATATCACCATTTTCTTCCGCTTCATAATCAAGATGTGAAGTAAGATGTATATCAGTTAATTTCTGCAGGCCGAGTGATGTAGTAGTAGAAGGTTTGAAAGTTGCCGGTGCGCCTGGGAAATGCACACTACGGTCGAGGAACGCGGGGAACTGTGCTTCTATATTTTTGGCAGGGTAATTCTCCGGCAATAACAAATAAGTAAAGAAAGAATTGTTCCCATAGTTGGTCTCAAGATTCCGTGCACCATATACTGTGGAGTCATTTAACGTACTGAATGATACCATCATCTCAGGATGAATATGTGAGTTGGAAGGGAATTCTTTATAAACACCGGTCACTTTCAGGTTATACTGGTTGCTCATCCTGATCATCTTATTCATCGGGTCCTCATTGCCAAAGTATTTTTTGGCAATTGCTTCAGTCAGCATTACCGTAAAAGGATCATTCAATGCTTTTTTAGGATTTCCTTTTAAAACGTCTACTGTGAACACATCAAATACATGTTCATCTACAAAAAAGCTCAGGTTCTCATTAAAGAGTTTCTCTTCATACTTAAAAGGCGTCTTGCCATTTGGCAGAAAACGTGTGATCTTTTGTATATCAGGAAAATAATTCTGCAATAACGGGCCGAATGGGGGAGCGATGGTTCCCAGTCGTAATGAGATAGATCCATCGCGGTTATTGAAATTCCTGGTAACCCGGTAGATCCGCTTGGCATTGGCATGATACTTATCGAAGCTTGTTTCATGCAGGATATAAACCGTGATAAGCAAACAACAGGTTAACCCCATGGTAAGACCGAACAGGTTGATAAAAGAGATGAATTTATGTTTCATCAGGTTGCGCCAGGCGAGTTTGAAATAATTCTGCAGCATTTTTTCTATTTTAAATTTTGAATGATGAATGCTAAATGATAGATGTTGCTAATTCAACATTCAACATTTAAAAATCAACATAATATATGAACGCAACTTTTCTGAACGCTGCGATCCGTATTTATTAGTTACTCCGTTCTCAAACTCTTCACAGGGTTCGCCCTGGCTGCTTTTACAGATTGAAAACTCACTGTCAATAAAGCGACGGCCAATGCAAGCAACCCGGCCAATCCAAATACAGTCCAGCGGATATCTACCTGGTAGGCGAAATCCTGTAGCCATTTCTGTAATGCCCACCATGCAACCGGGAATGAAATGAGTGAAGCGATCAATACCATCAACAAAAAATCCTTGGACAACAGTTGTACGATACTGCTTACACTGGCACCCAATACTTTCCTGATACCGATCTCTTTGGTACGTTTTGCAACGATCAATGTTGCCAGCCCAAACAGGCCCATACAGGCAATAAATATTGAAATGGCGGATGCTGCTGTTACAATAGAACCCAGGCGTTGTTCCTGTGTGTATTGCGCGGCAAGGTTCTCATCAAGAAAATGATATTCAAAATCCTGGTTGCCCGCTACTTTTTTCCAGGCCGCTCCCAGCATAGCTACCTGTGCATGGAGATCACCCCCAGAAAGTCTTACTGTGATCCTTGGTTTGGGTGAAGCCGGGAAATTAACATCACTTGATTTCCGCAATACTGAATCGTATTTCAGTACGAGCATTAATGGTTTTACTTTTTCATGTAAAGACTCATAATTAAAATCTTTTACTACCCCGATCACACGCTGATAATAATTGCCAGGCAATTTTTGGCCGATAGGATCTTTCCATCCATATTCTTTTACCATCGCCTCATTTACAATCATGCTATTGAGCGTATCGCTGCTGTTATTTTTTTCAAAACCTCTGCCCTTAATAATCTCCAGGCCCATTGTTTTGATGAAATTGTCGTCGATGGCATTCATCCTGAAATCACGGTACACATTCTTAGTATCATAATAGCCTAATACAGCCCATCCTGTTTCCATAAAACTAAAAACAGAGACCGAACTATTGATCACCTTTGGTTGGGTGGCTATCTCCTCCATATATAATTTGGCAAGGGGCATGCCTTCCATCCGGGATTTATTGGTAGGGATGACCACAACATGTTCCTGGTTATAGCCCAGGTCTTTTGTGCGCAAATAAGTTAGCTGGTCACCGATCAGGATTGTGGCGATGATCATGATAATGGATACTGTAAACTGTGCAACGATCAAACCTTTGCGAAAGAAACCTATTCCCACGGCAGTATCATTGTTACCTTTTAAAGCTTTTATAGGTTTTGATGCGGATAAAACAAATGCAGGATAAAGACCGGCTATTAATGCAACGAATAACAAAACACCTCCGCAGAAACAAATGGTGAAAACATCGAAATGAAAGATCAATTCACGGTTTGCCATTCCATTGAATGGTTTCAATAAGAGAATAGCAAGAGCTATCCCGATGATCAAAGAGAAAATACTGATCAGCAAAGCTTCACTCCAGAATTGTTTGATCAACTGATTGCGTCCGGCGCCTAATACTTTTCTTACACCCACTTCCAATGCACGTGTGGCTGATCTCCCAATCGACAGTGTTACGAAATTGGTACATGCGATCAGCAGAATCAATATTCCGATGAGGCTTAAAATATATGCATATGCCGGATTACTTACCGGTTGGTTTCCCTGCGGAAGCTTATTGTTAAGATGGATGTCCTGTATGTTTTGTAAATGGATATTATATGTTCCGGCTTTGTAATTACTACCCAGCAGCTGTTTTACCATCCCATCGAACTTGGCTTCTGTAGCAGCGGTGGTGGTATTGTTTTTTAACACGACATAGGTTTCACCATATACCTGGTGCCAGGCGGACGTGATCTGTCTCTGGTTATATAGATAATGCGCATTGGCATAAGGAAGGAGCACATCGAATTGGATACTTGATTCCAAAGGATTTTTTTTGGCAATAGCAGATACAGTAAACAATACATTTTCAGTTCCCATCTGGATACTGATATTCTTACCAATGGGATCATCATTACCAAAATATTTTTTTGCAACAGGTTCTGTCAACACAACATTATTGGCTGATGATATAAAATTTTTACTGCTGCCCTTTATAAGTGAGAAATCAAAAACAGAGAAAAAATTACTGTCAACCATGGTAATGGTCTCATTGAATTTCGTATTGTTATACTGAACCAGGGCACTTCCGTTATTCACCCTGCAAAAAGTTTCGATCTCCGGCAGGTTATTCTTCATTGCTGGCCCCAATGGAATAGGAGTCACGGTATTGGTAAACGTTTTTCCTTCTTCAACTTCTTCCAGCCATACCCTGTGAATACGGTCTGCTTTCGTATGAAAATTATCATAACTCCATTCACTTCGTACAAACAACATGATCAGCATGCAGCAGGCAATACCCACTGCCAGGCCGGCAATATTGATCGCAGTATATTCTTTATACCTGGCAAGAAACCTGAGCGCGATCTTAAGATTTGTTTTTAGCATAACTTCTTTATTTTAAATTTCAAATGCTAAATGTTGAATGGCCTTCATTCAACATTTAAAACTTAACCTTCAACATAATTTTATTCCGTTCGTAAACTCTTCACCGGATTTGCCAATGATGATTTTATCGATTGATATCCTACGGTAATTCCTGTAACCAATGCGGTGATCAATATGGTGCCAATAAAGATCCATACGCTGATATTGATCCTGAACTTGAAATCCTGCAGCCAGGTATTCATTAACCACCAGGCAATGGGAATTGCTATAACCGATGCGATGATGATCAACTGCGAGAATTCTTTACCGAACATCCATAAGATATGCGTGATCGTTCCGCCCAATACTTTGCGGATGCCGATCTCTTTTGTTTTTTGCGCAGCTATGAATGATACAAGTCCGTATAACCCGAAACAACCGATCAAAATAGCGATGAATGAAAATGACTGGATCAGTTTTAACATCAGTGTCTCCGTTTCATAGAATGTTGCAATATGTTCATCTAAAAATTGGTATTCATAGATCTGGTCAGGATGCATTTGACTCCAGATCTTATCAAGTGAGGCCAATGTTGTTTTAGCGTTTTGCATATTGATCTTTACCGCATACTGGTTGTATCGCTCTGTCCAGGAAGGAATAGCCACCGGGTTGATATCCGTATGAAAAGACTGATCATGAAAATCTTTCACAATGCCTACGATCGGTGCCTTTACGCCACCATTGAAAGTGATGGTTTTTCCGATCAATTCCTGCGGGGAAGCGGAGCTTAACTTTTTCGCAAGCAATTCATTTATGAGAAATTCTTTCACCGTGTCTGAATGGAAAAGGTTGCGGCCCGCCACCAGTTGCAATCCAAAGGTTGAAATATAATCTTCATCAGCTGCTTTCATATTCACCCTGAACGCTTCGTCTTCTGCTTTGTTCCCGAAACGGATGGAGGTTGACCAATTGTTCTGCGAGGCAGGGGCTGCAAAGCACAAGGAGACCTTCTCTACCCCCGGAATTTCTTTGAACCTATTCTTCATGGTAGTTTCTGAAAGAGCAGTAGACCCGGTTGCTATCGGTATCATTACGATGGCATCTTTCACAAAACCCATATCTGATTGTTTGGAATACCGCATCTGCACACCGATAACGATCATCCCAATGATCAATACCTGTGATATGGCAAACTGTGTAACAATCAGGGATCTCCGTGTATTCAATCCACCAATATTCGATTGCGTAACCTTACTCTTTAATGCCATGATCGGCCGGAAACCCGAAAGGATCAGGCCCGGGTACGAACCTGCAAAAAAAGTAACGATAACCACCAATACACTGATAAATAAAAGCAATACCGGGTTGGTAAATGGATTAACACTCATTTTTGCGTGGAACCAATCATTCATGGATGGCAATGCCAATACAGCAAGACCGATAGCCATAATAGCTGCCAACAACGTAATAAAAAATGTTTCCGTAATAAATTGCCAGAAGAGTTGACCACGCAGGCTTCCCAGTACTTTTCGGATACCGATCTCTTTTGAACGGTTCATCGCCTGTGCCGTAGCGAGGTTGATAAAATTGATACAGGCTGTAACGATCAGGAACAATGCAATGAATGTAAGTATCCAGAGATTTCTTTTTTCCATTGCTCCACCGTATTGCGCATTAAAGTGTATATCCGCAAGCGGCTGTAGTTTGTAATGATGAACGTTTTTAGAAGTAGGTCTGTATTTTTTTACATATGTCTGCAAAGCATTTTCTGCCCGCACCGGTGCAACATTGGGTAGCAGTTTAACATACAATTCCATTCCACTATTAATACCTCCCCAGGCATCATCACTGCCGAGCCAGTTGTTATAGGCTTTTAGTGTTGTATAGGAAAGATAGATCTCTGCCCTGCGATCCGTATTTTCAGGAAGATCTTTTAGTATCCCTGTTACTTTAAAATCAACCCTGTTGTCAACCCGGAAAACCTGGTTGATTGGGTTCTCATCGCCAAAATATTTTTTAGCGATCTTTTCTGTTAGTACAGCAGTATTGGGTTCGGTGAGTACGGATCTTTTATCGCCCTGTAACAAAGGATAATTGAAGATGTCGAAGAATTCCGGTTCAATAAATGAAACACCGGCTTCTTCCTGGAATTTTTTATTCTCATTACCTTTTTTAAAACTGATCAGTTGGTCATCGAAACTGGCTACCCTTGCTATTTTTTCGCTGAGCGCATAGTCATTACGGAATACTTTTCCCAAAGGGGTAGGTACGGAGTTTGTGTACGATACCTGGTCGCGGTGTTGCTCTGTAACCACGCGGTAGATCCTGTTAGCGTCCTGGTGAAAATTATCAAAATTCAAATGATAATTTACCAAAGTAAAAATGAGTATACCACACGCCATACTCAACGCAAGTCCTGCCACATTAATAAAGGCATAGGACTTGTGACGCTGCAGGTTTCGCATAGCGATCCTGAAATAGTTTCGTATCATAAGTAATAATTGTGCATTTTGAATCAATTAAAATCTCTCATGTTTTAATCTAACAAAAGCTTCTTCCTTTGATACCGGCGGTTGTGTGGAGCCGCCTTTTATTTTAAATGTCGAATTTTAAATGTTAAATGAGATCGAACATTCAACATTTAAAATTTCGCATTCAACATAAGATATTACTCCGTTCTCAAACTCTTCACCGGATTAGCCGTTGCTGCTCTTATTGCATGATAGCTAACCGTGATCAATGCGATCAATACACTTATGCCTGCTGCAAAAGCGAAGATCCACCACTCGATGGTTACACTGTATGGATAGTTCTGCAACCAGTTATGCATTAACCACCAGGCAATAGGAGAGGCCAATACAAATGAAATGATCACCAGGCCAACAAAATCTTTTGATAATAATGAAACAATACTGGTTACCGATGCACCCAATACTTTTCTTACACCGATTTCTTTGATGCGACCTTCGGCCATATACGCTGCGAGGCCGAACAATCCGAGACACGAAATAAAAATGGTTAACCCCGCAAACAAAGCAGCCAGTGTGCCGGTACGTTGTTCTGATTTGAATTTGGAGGCATATTCTTCATCAATAAACTGGTAGGTGAATGGATAAGCGGGATTGTATTTTTTGAAGATGGTTTCTGCTTTTTTAAGATTGTCCGCTGTTGTGTTGCTGCCATTCAGTTTAAAATGGATCACATTGAACCAGGCTTTGGAACCTTGTATCACCATCGGTTTGGTTGGATAATAGGGAGATCCGAGAATGAAATCTTTGATCACACCCACTACATGCCATTCTCTATCACCGTTCTTTACCAACTGGCCAATAGGATCTTTGAAGCCCATCTGTTTAACAGAAGATTCATTCAGCAACATACCCGTTGAATCGGTTGGAAATTCTTTCAGGTTAAAATCACGGCCCTGCACGATCTTCAGACCGGCTGTTTCTACCAGGTTCTCATCGGCATTAAAAACATCAAAATCTGTTTTATCGGTTGGCAGTTTTCCTTTCCATTCAATACCCCAGGTGTCGCTCCATGTTTGTGTTAGTGGTGCACTGGTTTTGGTTACAGCTGTGGCCGCACCACTGCTGAGCAATTCATTTTTTACAAGTGTGTAATTTTTCTCAAGATCACCTTCCAGAAAATGATAGACCAGCTTGTCTTTATTGTAACCCGTTTCCCTGTTCTGCGCGTGTTGTATCTGTTCTTTTACGATAGCAGTACAAATAATCAGGATGATGGCAAATGTGAACTGCAGCACTACCAGTACTTTCCTGGGTGTTACTATTTTATCGGATTTTAAAAAAGTACCTTTTAAAACTTTCACCGGTTTGAAAGCAGATAGATAAAAAGCCGGGTAGCTTCCTGCAATAATTCCTGTGAAAAGCACGAAGCCTAAAAATATCAGCCAGAACCAGGCGTTGCTATAATCAACAAAAAGTTTTTTATCAGTAAGCACACTAAAGGCCGGTAATGAGAACTGTACAATGAGTATGGCAAGTAGCCCGGCGATCAGCGAGATCAATATGGATTCACCAAGGAACTGTGCGATCAGGGATGATTTGTTTGCACCTACTACTTTTCGTATACCCACTTCTTTCGCTCTTTTCTCACTTCTTGCAGTACTCAGGTTCATGAAGTTGATACAGGCGATCAGTAATATAAATACTGCAATCACGGCGAACATTTTTACAAAATCAATTAACCCGCCATCTTCTTTTCCATTGGTAAAATTGGAATAAAGTCTCCACCTGCTGATGGGGTAGAGAAACATTTCGTTGGTTTTTTCATCATCGGCATGCCTGCGTTTTAAGAATTTTATTTTTGGTTCAATCGAGGCCAAGGTTGCATTCTTTTTCAGCAGCACATAATTGCGGGTAGAGTTGTTACCCCAATTCTGGTCATCGTTATTGTTCTTTCGTACGATAGACCATGGAAGAAAATATTCCATTTTTGAAAACCGGGTATTATACGGAAGATCCTTTGCAATACCTGTAACCGTATAACTGTCCTTTTCATCAATACGGATCTGTTTACCCATCGGTTCCTCGTTACCAAAAATACTCCTGGCCAATTTTTCAGTGAGCACAATGGAATAGTTATCTTTTAATACAGTGGACGCATCACCTTTTAAAAGCGGGAAAGAGAAAACATTAAAGAACATGGAATCCACAGCAGACCCGCTTACACTGACCTTTTTCTCTCCAACAGCAAACAGGCGTTTATTGGGCCAGTCAACACGTGTTACCATTTCTATTTCAGGAAATTCCAGTTCAGCTGCCCTTGCAAATACTTTTGGTGTGGTGTTCCAGCATTGGAGCTTACCGCTGAAAGTATCTTTGTTCCATGCTTCAAATATGCGATCCTTTTTTTCATGGAACTGGTCGTAGGTTACCTCGTAGTTGATCCATAAAATGATCAATATAGCGCTCGCCATCCCCACTGCCAATCCAAGTATATTGATAGCTGAAAAACCTTTATTCTTTAACAGGTTGCGGAAAGCTATTTTTAGATAGTTCCTGATCATAGTTTTTTTATTTTAAATGTTGAATGTTGAATTTTAAATGGAAGAAGATTTCATTCAACATTTAAAATTTAGCATTCATAATAATTTCTATTCCGTTCTCAAACTCTTCACCGGGTTCATCAAGGCTGATTTGATAGCCTGGAAGCTTATGGTAGTTAATGCGATCGCAAATGCTGCGAGCCCTGCAAGTGCAAATACCCACCATTCAATATGTATTGCATAAGCGAAATCCTGTAACCATTTATTCATGGCCCACCAACCGATAGGGAAGGCGAGGAGTAATGAGATAAAAACGAGTTTAATAAATTCTTTTGACAACAATGCCGCGATGTTTTGTACAGAAGCACCCAGCACTTTGCGGATACCGATCTCTTTGGTGCGTCTTTCGGCTGTGTACATAGACAGGCCAAATAAACCAAGACAGGCAACCAGGATAGATAAACAGGTAAATATGCCAAACACTTTTCCCAGCCTCTGCTCAGAGAGATAGAGTGATGCGAAATTTTTATCAAGAAAAGAATAGTCGAAAGGAACGGATGGCGCAAACGCTTTCCATTTGATCTCTGCCTCTTTTAATATGGATGGAATATTCTTGGGATCGGCCTTTACCAGGATCATAGATGACCCGGTTGTATATGTTTTGGAAGTATTGTGAAATAGGGCAAAAGAACTGATGGTACTGCGGATGGACTCAAAATTGAAATCTTTCACCACACCGATTACTTTAAAATGCTGGTTGTTATTACCCGGATAGTTCAGGTACCTGCCCACGGGATTTTTCCAGCCAATTTCTTTTACGGCAGTTTCATTAAGGATAACGGATAAGGAATCATTAAAATCTTTTGAAAAATTCCTTCCCTGTAAAAGCTGCAGGTGAAGTGCGGGAAGAAAATGTTCATCCACCATAAAAGAACTTAGTCCCATGTCTTTTGTCAATGGCTCCCTGCCATTCTCTGCTTCGGGTTCATATCCATCCCCAAAAGTTCTTCCTGTGGGAATACTTGTTGTGATACTCGCTGAAATGACACCGGGAAGTACTGCCATTTGCTGACGTAATATTTCTTCCGCCCCAGGCTGTAATTTTTCTGTATTGGGAAGTATGATCACATTGTCTTTCTGCAATCCCATATCCATTTTCTGTGTATGCTGCAGTTGCTGAAATACAATAACGGTGCAGATGATCAGCGCTACGGAAACAGTGAACTGGAAAACAACCAGGCCGTTCCTGATCAATAAATTGGATAAACTTTTTTTGAAAACTCCACCCTTTAATACCGATACCGGGTTAAACGAGGTAAGATAAAATGCCGGGTAACTACCCGCCAGCAATCCTGTAATAATTGTCAGGAGAATAATAAACACCCACATACCCGAACTAAACACCGTAGCGAAACTGAGCGACTTGCCGGCGATCGAATTAAATAAAGGTAACAGTACAACTACCAGGAACAATGCGATGAACATGGAAAGGAATGCATACAACAGGGCCTCAGTAAGAAATTGTCTTATGAGTTGCTTTTTTTCTGAGCCCAATACTTTTCGTATGCCTACTTCTTTGGCCCTTTTGGCTGATTGTGCCGTACTAAGGTTCATGAAATTCACGCAGGCCAGTATCATAATGAATAAGGCTATTGCGGAAAAAATGTAGACATATTTAATATCTCCCAGCGTGGTAAGAAAAGGAGAACTGATGGCCGCGGAATATAAATGTACTTCTGTAAGCGGCTGCAAATGAAGTTCCCATTTCCCCCCCTTTGCAAAGTACTCATTGATCTCCCTTCCGATGCGTTTAAAACCTTTTGCTGCTTCTATTCTCACCATGGCTGGAAATTTCTTTTCCAGTGCGGCAATATTATCTTTGGTAGGATCGAAGTTTTTCTCAAGCAGCACATACGTGTTTACCTGCTGCCAAATCCAACTCCAGTTAAAACGTTTGATGATCGGGCGCGCGGCTGTGGGGATCAGCATATCGAACTGTATACTTGCCTGCGCGGGAACATCTTTTAAGACTGCCGTTACTGTAAACGGTTCTTTGTATTCATCCAGGATCAGCGTTTTGCCCATCGCATTCCCATTGCCGAAATATTTTTTTGCAGTTGTTTCTGTCAACACAATAGAACGGGGTTGCAGAAAACAGGTACCGGCATTTCCTTCTTTAACGGCATAATCAAATACTTCTAAAAAATTAGAATCAACTGCCAGCAATTTTTTTTCGGTAAAATGATTTTGAACAACACTGTTTGCATCATTACTCACTACTTCCTGGCCGATCACGTAAAACCTTGTGTAAGCTTTTATCTCAGGAAAATTTCTTTTCAATGCTTCTCCAATGGGAGGTGGTGTATTGGAACCATAATTCTCCTGGCCACCCATATTATTAAACAGGTTCACCTGGCAGACCCGGTCTGCATTCGAAAAGAATGTATCATATTTCAATTCATCCTGTACAAACAACGTGATCAGGATCACACAAGCAATGCCAATAGATAGCCCCACAATATTGATAATACTGTTGGCTTTATTGCGGAACATGTTCCGCCAGGCGATCTTGAAGTAGTTCCTTAGCATGAAAGTCGGTTTGTGGTTTGTAGTTTGTGGTTTGTAGTTGTCTCCGGTTCGTAGTTGAGGGTTACACTTAAGCAACCACAAACCACAAACTACAAACCACAAACATTTCTTAATTACACAAGTATATTCTCCGTCACCGTCTGCCCATCCAACATCCGAATAATCCTGTGACTGTAGCGTGCATCGTGTTCAGAGTGTGTAACCATGATGATGGTTGTTCCCTGTTCGTTGAGGTTGGTCAACAGTTCCATTACTTCGTTACCGTTAGATGAATCGAGGTTACCGGTAGGCTCATCCGCCAATATTAATTTTGGTGTGTTTACTACCGCGCGGGCAACAGCAACCCGTTGTTGCTGTCCACCTGATAATTGCTGCGGGTAGTGATTACGGCGGTGCATGATCTGCACTTTTTCGAGAACCTCTTCCACTTTCACTTTTCTGTCAGCAGCTTTTACACCTGTATATATAAGGGGGAGTTCAACGTTTTCAAAAACAGTCAGCTCATCAATGAGGTTAAAACTCTGGAACACAAAACCGATATTATGCTTGCGCAGATCGGCCCGCTGGCGCTCATTGAATTTGGCTATCTCGATATCATTAAAAACAAAACTTCCTGCATCAGGATCATCCAACAGGCCAAGTATATTGAGCAAAGTAGATTTGCCACAACCGGACGGGCCCATGACAGCTACAAATTCTCCTTTTTTAATGTCAATAGATAACTTGTTGAGCGCAATGGTTTCCACCTCATCTGTGCGGTAGACTTTCTCAAGAGCGGTGATTTTTATCATGTTTCAGTTTTTATGTTTGTAAGAGAAGAGTTGTGTTAATGAGTTGTAACGTTATTTTATTTGTTTAGTTACGGGTTTGCGGGTATAAAATTTATTTACGGATTAGCGGATTGCGGATTAACGGATTGTTTAGAATTGTATAATCCGCCAATTCGTTAATCCGCCAATTCGCGAATTATTGTTTCTTCAAAACAAGCTCCTGCATCGTTCCATAATTCTCATAGCTCGATGTAACTACTTTATCGCCTGGTTTCAATCCTTCGAGTACTTCATAATAATCAGGGTTCGTGCGGCCGAGGCGGATTTCTGTTTTATACGCAACCGTTCCGCTTTCATTTACTTTAAAGATCCAGTTGCCACCGGTTTGCTGGTAGAAACCTCCTTTTGGTACAAGGATAGCAGTGGTCTCATCACTTAATGCCAGTAAGATCTGCAAAGTCTGCCCGCGGCGTATGCCTTGTGGCGCTTCTCCTTCAAACTGCATATCTACCTGGAAGTTTCCGTTGGCTATCTGTGAAAACACTTTTGTGATCTTCAGTTTATAATTTTTATTCGCAAAAGTAAATTCACCACTGAGACCGATAAAAATACGGGAGAGATAATGCTCATCTACATTCACGCGCACTTTATAGCCGCTCAATACATCAATTTGTCCCAGGCGCTCGCCTTCTCTTTTATTCTGGCCGATCTCTGCATCCAGTGAAGTCAGTTGACCATCAACAGGGGCGCGCACGATCAGGTCGCCAACTTTCTTGCGCATTACTGCCAGCGCATTTTGTGAGCCAGCATAAGATTGCTTTGCCTGCTCTACCTGTTGTGATGTAGAAACAGAATCCTGCTGGAGGATCTGGTTGGTCAGGGCTTTTTTCTGGCGCAGATAATTATAATTGTTCTCCGCAGTTTTAAATTCCTGCAAGCCGATGGCTTTTTGTTCGTAGAGGTGTTTATCTAATTTATAAATACGTTCCGCTTCTGTTAACTGGCTCTCCACATCGGTCATCTGGTTTAACTTGTTTACAGTATTCTGTTGTGCGGCGTTTCGCGAGATCTGCATTTGCGTTAACAGGTTGTAAACAGAAGTTTCCTGGTTAACCAGGCTGAGCTGGAGATTGGTGTTGGATAATTTTAGGATCGGTTGACCTTTTTTCATGATGGCGCCGTCTTCTACATATTTTTCTTCAACGCGTCCGCCTTCTGTTGCATCAAGGTAGATAGAAGTAACGGGCAATACAACACCATTTACAGGTATCTGGTCCCTATACGGTCCTTTTTTTACTTCACTGATGGTAATACGATCGGTCTCTACATTCAGTTTCGAATTTCCCGAGGTGTAGTAAAAGCTTCCGGCTATCAATGCAATAATTCCCACCACAAGGACGATGGTAATGATCCGTTTGGTGCTCCACTTCTTTTTTTGAATGACTCTGTCCACTTCTTTGTTTTTTAGTTATATGAGTTTGATTAGACCGAATTCTGTTTCCCCGGCACAACGCGACTGCCGGGCGGATGTTAGATGCATCAGCAACAACAGACCGATGGTTCCTGTTACAAGCAGGAGTGCAATTAAGCGGGGCCCGGGGTTCGTTACTGTTTTCATAAACACATAATTTCAGGGAAACCTATAAGAACTATTGTGCCAAAACCTAACTATGCTGATTATCAACGAATTACTTTTGTATGGCCCCCGAAACTGTTCGCATACGGTACAGGAACTGTCCGCTTTTGATACACAGCCTTGATAGACTGTTTTTCTAAAGTGTTCTTATTCAGATTGTTGGGTTACTGGTACATTTGTGGTTTGGGAAGGTTTGTGGTTTGTAGTTTGTGGTTTGTGGTTGGATGCCGATGCACGTTAATTTACTAACGGTACCGGTATCTCTAATAAACGGCGGGCTACCGAACTACAAACCACAAACTACAAACCACAAACTGTTCTCCTCATGAGTTTAAAGAAAGCAAGCATATTGGTAATAGATGATGATACGGATGTTTTAACAGCAGTAAGACTTTTGCTACGGACCGAAGTAAAAGAAGTGGTAACTGAAAAAAATCCTGAGCAGATTCCTTTTTTATTAAGCAAGGATAATTTTGACCTGGTGTTGCTGGATATGAATTTTAATGCTTCCATTAATACCGGTAATGAAGGTATTTTTTGGTTGCAACGCATCAAACAGATCAAACCGGAGATTTCGGTTATCATGATCACGGCTTATGGTGATATTGATCTTGCGGTGAGATCATTAAAAGAAGGCGCGGCAGATTTTGTGGTCAAACCATGGCATAATGAGAAACTGCTCTCCACATTAACCAATGTTTTAAAGAACCGTGAGCAGAACAAAAGCAACGTTACGGGTGTGCGTGTCCGGCCGGGTACGGGTAATACAGGAATGATCGGCGAAAGTGAAGTGATGCAGGATATTTTTCATAAGATAGACAAGATCGCGCCAACCGATGCGAACATCCTGATCCTTGGTGAGAATGGAACGGGTAAGGATCTTATTGCGACAGCGATCCATGAACAATCCTTACGCGCTGATAAACCTTTTATAAAAGTAGATGTGGGTGCATTGACTGAAAGTTTGTTTGAGAGCGAATTGTTTGGTCATAAAAAAGGTTCTTTTACAGATGCGCGTGAAGACAGGATCGGTCTTTTTGAATCAGCTAATGGCGGTACACTTTTTCTTGATGAGATCGGGAATATTTCCCTGCAGCAGCAGGCAAAATTATTGACGGTATTACAGAATCGGCAGGTAACCCGGTTGGGTACCAATCAATCCATACCTATTGATATCCGTTTGATCTGTGCAACCAATATCCCGTTAAGTGAACTGGCCAATGAGAATCGTTTCAGGAAAGATCTTATCTATCGTATTAACACCGTAGAAATAACGGTGCCGCCATTACGTAAAAGAAAAGATGATATTTTACTGCTTGCCAAACATTTTGCACGCATCTATGCCAATAAATATTTGAAACCGAATATCCAGTTCCATAGTTCAGCATTGGATAAATTGCAGCAATATCCTTTTCCGGGTAATGTGCGCGAGTTGCAGTACACAATAGAAAGAGCCATTATCATGTCGGATGCTGAAACGATTGAAGCTGCTGATCTCCTGTTTTCACCTATTGAATCTTCGGTTGTCAATGATAACAATGAAGATGAAGTGATGAAACTGAGTACGATGGAAAAAAATACGATCATGAAAGTGATCGATAAACACAATGGCAACATCAGCAAAGCTGCAAAAGAACTGGGATTAACAAGAACGGCATTATACAGAAGACTTAGCAAATATGACATTTAAGAAATTTCAGTGGGATATATTGATACGTGTGGCATTGTTATGTCTTACCATCTGTGCAGGTGCTTACCTGCTGGTAACACCGGGACTGTTGATCTACGAAGTGATCGCGTTGCCAATCATCATTTACCAGGTGATCGATTTCTACAATTTCCATAAACAGGCGCAGAAGGAAGTGGAACAGTTTGTTGAATCCATTCAGTACCGCGATTTCTCCCGAAACTTTAATGTGTCGCAGGCCCCGGTTGACCTGAAGCCTTTGCGTAAAGGATTTAATGAGATCAATTCAGCATTCAAAGTGATCTCCAAAGAAAAAGAAACACAATATCAATACCTGCAAAAAATACTGGAGCTGGTTGATACGGGCATCATATCCTACGAAATGGAAACAGGCGAGGTAGTTTGGATGAATGAATCTTTAAAACGTATGTTATTGATGCCTTACCTCAAAACCATACACTCCTTACAGAAACGGGATGAAGAGTTGTATAAAAAAGTGGTAGGATTAAAACCCGGCGATAACCATATTGCTACGGTACACCAGGAGAAAAACACATTCAAAATATTGTTATCAGCCACTGCTTTTCAAACAGAAGGCAAAAAATTTCAATTGGTTGCTTTCCAGAATATCAATGAGGCGCTGGATGAAACGGAATCAAAAGCCTGGCAGAAATTATTAAGTGTGATGACACATGAGATCATGAATTCAGTGGCGCCGATCTCTTCACTGGCGGATACTTTAAAGAACCGTTTACAACAATCTGTACAACATCTCGACAACAGCAATGGCGTTGTTGATGACCTGGAAGTAGGCATCAATACCATTAAGAGAAGGAGTGAGGGGTTGCTGAAATTTGCGGAGGTGTACCGGAACCTCAACAAGATTACTACGCCAACACTGAAGCATGTATTTGTGCGCGATCTTTTTGAGAACATGCATAACCTGATGCAGCCCACGCTGAACCAGAAGGGTATTGAGATGGAGATCATTTTAAAGGATCCTGAATTGACACTTGATGTGGATAATAATTTGATAGAACAGGTATTGATCAACCTGATCGTAAATGCGATTGAAGCGGTGAAGGAAAGTGAGCATCCCCGCATCATTTTATCAGCAGGCATCGCAGCGCATAATAAACTGGCCGTAAAAGTTTCTGATAACGGTTATGGTATGAATGAGGAAGTGATGAATAATATTTTCATCCCTTTTTTCAGCACCAAAAAGAACGGAAGCGGTATCGGGCTGAGTTTATGTAAACAGATCATGATGCTTCACAAAGGAAATATCACGGTTCAATCGGTGGAAAGTAAGGGGACGGTGTTTACTTTGCAATTCTAGGAGGTGGAAGTATTTTGGAGTTTTGGAATTGGGAAATTTTGGAATTGCAGAGACGCTCCGCCTGGAAACAAATTTCTCAATTTCCCAATTCCAAAATTCCAAAATCATTGCATTGACCGATTTTCTTCGAGTATTCACCCTGTTTAAGCTTTTCAGTTGTTTAGACAGTTCTGAATGAATATATTTGAAACAGCCCGTTAATTCATTTAAACACTCAACCTTGTATGAAGAAGATCTATCTGACACTTTTAGTTGCCGGCGCCGTTATGGTGTTCACGTATTGCAAGTCCACCAAAAATGCTACTGCATCTGCTGCTACAACCGAAACCAAACCGGTGGTTAAAAAAGTAAGCTACCAGGATAATGTAATGGCAATAATACAAACCAATTGTACGCCATGTCATTTCCCAGATAAAGGCGGCAATAAAAAACCATTGAACTCGTATACAGCAGTGAGCGCGAACTCAGACGAGATATTGCGCCGCATACAGCTTATGCCAACTGAAAGAGGTTTTATGCCAAACAGGAAAGCAAAACTGCCTGACAGCACGATCAATGTGATCAAACAATGGAAAGCGGATGGTTTGACAGAAAAATAAATTGAAACGTGTCCCATAGGGACAAAATATCGGTAGCCCCGAATGGCCGCCAAACACACAGAGCGCCATAGGTGCGAAATATTTCGCACCTATGGCGCTCTGCGCATTCCCGGAATATCCTGGCTACCGAAGACAAAAAAAAATCACGGAACCTTGCCTGACGAAAATTTTATAGTATCTTTTTTGTTAATATCAAACAGCAATGAAGTTTTTAATCCTGTTTCTCCTTTTGTTAATGACAAGTCAAACGCATGCCCTGGGTGTTAATGCATCTGTAAAAGACACATCAAATAGTTGGGTAAACGGGTTACAGGCTAAGTTGAAAAATCCGGATCAATTTTCGTTTGATCAACCTGGACAGATACATATTCATACAGATAAAGAGGTATACCTGCGTGGAGAAACCATCTGGTATAAAGTTTATTTAATGGAAGGTTATTTACCCGATTCGAGCCACACCAATTTGTATGTGGAACTGGTTGATGAAATGGGGATCGTTTTTCAACGGGCGATGTTGCCTATTGGCGATGCTACTGCAAACGGTAATTTTGTTTTGGCTGATTCGTTGAAATCAGGTTTTATTTTTATCAGGGCATATACGGAAAACACCAGCCCGGATCTGATATATGTAAAACAGGTGTCTGTTATTTTAAAAACAAAACAGCCCGATGCGCTTACCAGGCCAGTACAGTCCAGTCTTCAATTCTTTCCCGAAGGCGGTAATTTTATAAATAATGTTGCAAATCAATTGGCGTTTAAATCAAATTTAAGTGATGGAACACCCTTTCCCATAAAAGCATTTATTAAAACGGCTGGTGGAACTGTGATTGATAGTATTGAAAGTGTGCATGATGGCATGGGCAGTGTATCAATTACCCCGAACGGGAATGAACATTATTATGCTGAATGGATAGACCATACGGGCGCGATTAAACAAACTGCGTTGCCAACATCAGCCAACAAAGGAATTACGTTGCATACAGAGCAGGTAAATAACTACTTATATTATGTAATACAGGAACCAGAAGGATCACCAGATAGCATTTATATCAAGGCTTCCATGCATGAAAAAGAAATTTATACTGCCACGGTTAGCATGGCAAATACACCAATCGTTTCAGGCAGGATTCCGCTAGCGTCATTTCCAACCGGCATTTTGCAGTTGACCGCTTATGATAATAATAAACGACCGATTGCAGAAAGAATCAACTTTATCAATAATCATTTTCAGTTCAAAATAATAACGTCTGCAACGAAAAATGTTGGGAAAAGGCAAAAAAATACAATTGAGATAGAAATCTCTGATACACTCTACTCAAATCTTTCTTTATCTGTTTATGATGTAAACTTCAAAACAAATCAGACGAGCAATATTTATACAGACTTATTGCTTGGAAATAATATTAAAGGAGATATAGCAGATCCTGCCTGGTATTTTGCTGATTCATCGTTGGAGAGAAAAAAGGCACTTGACCTGGTTATGCAGACAAACGGATGGCGGCGATATATTTCGAACCCATCCGAGCCAGTCAATGAAAATTATATCACTCTCAGTGGCATCGTTACAGACGCTAAAGGTTTACCACAGGCGAAACAAAGTCTCTCATTTTTGCTTCAGCAAAAAGATTCAAGCAGGCAGGTTTATTCTGCTGTTACAGATGATAAGGGAAGGTTTACCCAAAGCGGGTTGGTTTATTATGATACAGCAACTATCTGGTACCAAAGTAAAAAGAAAGAAGTAGCATTGAATGTTAGGTTTGACCCCGTTTTCAATAAATATTCAAATGCGCAACCCCATTATATTCCTATTGGGGGTACAAACAAAACCTTTGTGGCATCGGTATTTCCTCCACAATTTGTTACACAGGAAACTGCAGATGGATTTACAGAGAAAGGGCATACGCTAAAAGGTGTTACTGTCAAAAGCCGCCAATGGCGTAACAATCCTATGTTGCTAATGGATGAGAAATATACATCGGGAATTTTCAGGGGGAACGCAACAGCTTTTACTTTTGATGTAATGAATGATCCTATGACAAATGCAAAGGGTGATGTGATGAACTACCTGCTGGGAAAGGTGCCGGGATTATCGTTGGGATATCCGAAAGGTCGTACTATAGGTGGGCTCAAAAAACTTTTGTATCGAGGTGGCCCCCTTACCTTGATTTTTATTGACGAGCAACCTTTCCTGTTTGATCCCAGTGATCCTGCAGCCTATAGCGAGATACAGAGTCTGAATATCGACGATATAGCTTATATCAAGTTCTTTAACAGGTATCCGCTACAACCTGATAAAGCCGCATTGGCTATTTACCTGAAAAAAGGAGACGAGATCAGTTCAAAGGATATCAGGTCGGGATTGCCAAAAATAAAAGTGCCAGGCTATACAATCACCAAAGAATTTTATTCTCCTGATTATTCATTTCCTGATACCCGGCATTCTGGTTCGGATTCCAGGACCACTTTATTTTGGCAGCCCTATATCATATTGGATAAATCCAATCATAAGGCAACGATTACTTTTTATAATAATGATATTTCTACCTCATTGTATCTTGTTATCGAAGGGATGAATGAGGCAGGAAAACTGGTACATATGGAACAGTTGATCTCTGAAAAGAATTGATGCAAAAAAATACCCGGCGCTTATGCAGACGCCGGATATTGAAATATTAATTTGCTCAAAAACTTCAGACAAGGTAGGGAAGAGGAAGTGGAGAGAAAAGGGGAAAAACCCCGTATTTTTTTGTTCTCCGTAATGTACAATTCTCATCTAATCATTTTCATTCTTCGCAGGGTGTACTTCCATCATCACATGCAGCCACAGAAAAGGAGCTTTCTCTGCATGTCTCCCGCACGGGACGTTGCGGTTTGAAAGATGATTATTAAATAACGTCAAATCTGTTTAAGTATAAATACGTCTGGTATTAAGTATAAACTTTATTGTTAGTTCTGCATTCCTCAAGAGGTATGGGTTTGTGATGATGCTTTTCATTCAACCCGCAACGCCCCCTGCGGGATGCATGCGGAAAATTGGTTTTTAAGTACACTCTGCGAGAAGGATTTTTTATTTTGACTAATGCACCTACTGAATTAACTCACGAAACAATCTTGGTTATTATCTTCTAAATACAATATACACGTGCGCGATATAAATAATTCTTTTAAAAAAATGCTCGGTGTTTTCACGGTATTTTAACTGTAAGGCAAAATTTTATTTTGTGCAGCTGACCAACATTTGAATAGTATAAAGTGCAGGAAACGCCTTATGTGAAATATAGAAGGCTTCGTGAAGCATTTAAATGCTTTGATGAAAAGTTCTTTTTTTTACTTCTAAAAACCTGTCGTGTTTAATTTTTTTAATGTAGTCGGGTTTTTTATCGTATTTAAATTAAATCTACTTCCTGTTCGGTTAAACTTTAAAATTATTAAGGTAGATCACGACAGCCAGGAAACCTGCTCATAACTATTTTTGGTTTAAAGAAAATCCTAAAATTTGGGATCGGTCTAAACAAAAAAAACTAAAATAGACTATGAAAAAAGGTATGATCATTCTCGCGGCACTATTAGTGAGTGCAAATGTTTTTTCACAAGGCATCAAGGACCCTTCCGTAAAGATGGATAGCCTGAACAAAATATTAATTAAACCTATTCAATTATCTGTTTTGGATACTACCAAAGCGGTGAGTATGAAAATCGTTTCTGTTCTGGACGATTTAGGTACATCGGCCCAGTTTTACATTAGTTTATATGATGTGCGGAATAAGAAAATCTTTGATCAGAATATGACAATTACCGGTACCGAGTATTCTAATTGGGATCGCAAAGTTGGTTACATAGCTAGATTGTATTGTACTAAATATGGATTGAGCCTTTTATAGAAGGTTCTCCAGGGATTTATATTACTTATTTAATTCAATATCCATTATGAAAAAGATCCAATATCTTTTATTTGTATCAGTATGCCTGCTTGTGTACGTTTCCGGTTACAGCCAAACAATTTCCGGATCAGGTACAATAGACTACATCCCGAAATTTGCCGGCTCCAATTCGATAACCAATAGTATGATGCGGGAAAATTCCGGCAAAATATATATTAATGGTGCTACCAATGACGGGTATTCTAATTTGTTACTTAACGGTTCAGCTAATTTTACCTTAACTTCTAATTTTGCTTCCAATAACTCGATTATAGGACATTATTTTACGACTTCGATAGCTGGTACATTCGCCAATCAGACAAACCAATACCTCAACGAAAATATAGGCTCTGCATTTGGATTAAATGGAACAGGCTCTACAATTTTATCCACTTACCCCGGGATGAATTCCGTAGGGTCTACTATCTATAAATCAAATACTGGTTCAGTTACCGGGTTTGTTTCAAATTTCCGCACAAATTATATTGTTAGTAATACAGGTTCTATTTCTGATCTGGCTTCATTTTACGGGGGCTTCCCGTTACAATCATACGGTAGCCCGGCTTTTACCGGTACCATTACTAATTTTTATGGTTTGTACCTGAGCGATGTGACTACAAATAGTGATGTACAGAGCAGGATTACCAATAAGTGGGGTATTTACCAGGCAGGTGCCGCAGATAGAAACTACCTGAATGGGAATACGATGATTGGAACCAGTGTTGACAATGGAAGTAAGTTGAATGTTAATGGATCCGCTTCTGTAAGTAACAGTGTGCTTGCCGGATCAATTGGAATAAATGGAACCAACGGAACTTATAAACTCCAGGTAAATGGTACCAGTAATTTTTTAGATAATGTAAATGGTACCTCTGCATTTTTTAATGGCGCAATTGGAATTGGAACCACCGCGCCGGGTCCTTATAAGCTTGCTGTGGAAGGTGTACTGGGTGCAAGAAAAGTAAAAGTTACCCAGGCGAACCCATGGGCGGATTATGTTTTTGACGAAGGATACCAATTGAGATCCTTAGCTGATATTGAAGGATATATAAAAGCAAACAAACGCCTCCCTGAAATCCCGTCTGCCACAGAGATTAACAAAGACGGATTGGATCTTGGTGAAATGCAGACACTCCAAATGAAAAAAATTGAGGAATTGACATTGTATTTAATTGAACTGAGTAAGAAAAATGCCAGGCTTGAACAATTGGTGATCGAGCTTAAACAATCTATTGCCCAGCCAAAGGAATCGGTTAAACAATAGAATATCATTTGCTTCACAAACATCTTTATTCTCATTTACCGGAAGACTATGGTTCATGTTAATATTTTCAAACTGGAGATATGAAGAATCTGTATAGAGTGCTGTTTTGTATTTGCATGGTTTGCCAATATCCCAGCTCTGTAAGTTGCCAGGTTGGAGCTATGGATAGCATACAGCAAAAAACGTTGAAATATTTTGACCGTGTAAATGTAAAAAAACTTGAAAGCATTCAGAACAGGTATGATGGAATGCAAAAAAAAGTAACAGCCTATTCTCTGAAATCACTCAAACGATTGCAAAAACAGGAAACGAAAATTCGAAAAAAACTTTCAGGAAAAGATAGTCTTGCCGCAAAACAATTAGGAAACTATGCTAATGAGAAGTATGCAAAATGGATGGGTGAGATAAAGAATCCGTCCAAAATCATCAAGCCTGTCACCAGTTATCTTCCTGGTTTAGATAGTATGCAAACTGCTTTTTCATTTTTAAATAAATCAGGCAGCAATATTCCGGGAATATCCTCAGACAAGATAAGTCAGGTTAAGGCTTTGGCAGAAAAAGCCGGGAACCTGCAGTCGCAGTTGCAGGCATCAACAGATATTCAAAAATTTATCAAGGAAAGAAAACAGCAATTACAAGATCTGCTGGGTAAATATAGTATGGCCAATGAGCTAAAATCATTTAATAAAGAAGTGTATTACTACCAGCAGCAATTGGATGAATATAAATCATTGATCAATGATCCTGGTAAACTGGAACAAAAAGTATTGGGTTATGTTCGTGAAATTCCTGCTTTCAAAGACTTCATGTCTAAAAACAGCTTCCTGTCAAAATTATTCCCATCGGGAGGGAGCGGCGCAAATGGACAAGCTTTACCTGGTCTGCAAACACGTACAGCTGTTCAGCAACAGTTCGCGCAACAATCAGGTGGCCCAAGCGATCCACAGCAAATGTTGCAACAGCAGGTTCAGGAGGCGCAGGGTGAATTGAGTAAACTAAAAGTTAAACTGAATCAATTAGGAGGTGGAAGTGGAGAGATCCAGGTGCCTGATTTTAAACCCAATAATCAAAAAACAAAAAGTTTCTGGAAGAGACTCGAGTATGGATTGAATATACAATCACAGGGGACATCTAATTTTTTACCTGCCACAAGCGATATCGCTTTACTTGCCGGATACAAAATAAATGACAAAAACACCGTTGGAATGGGAGCGGGTTATAAACTTGGATGGGGTAAAAATATATCCAACATTAATCTTACCAGCCAGGGTATTTCTCTCAGGTCTTATCTCGATATGAAATTGAAAGGTAGCATATGGATTAGCGGTGGTTATGAATACAATTACCAAAACGAATTCGAAAAAATTGATGAATTAAAAAACATAAGTGCGTGGCAGAAAAGCGGGTTAATTGGCCTTTCCAAAAAATATAAGATTGGTAAAAAGAATGGCAACCTGCAACTGCTATGGGACTTTTTAAGTTATAGCCAGGTACCAAAAACAACGGCCTTGAAATTCAGGCTGGGTTATAGTTTTTAAAATAGCAAGTGTGGTAGACAATATCCAAAAAATAAGTAAGCACTACAAATGGAACAAGCTATTGAAAAATAGCTGGTTTATTAATCTGTTCAGTATGAGAAAAATAGTACTCCTTGCCTTGTTGTTTATTAGCGTTGGTAAAATGTTTGCACAGGTAAATATGCAATCAGGCAGCGCCACATTTAGTCTGCCGATGTTTAACTGGCAGGATGGTAAAAGCCGCCTGAATTCTGTTGTATCTATCAATTACAGTTCCGGAAGCGGGTTGAAAACCGATGATGTGGCTTCGAATATCGGTCAGGGTTGGAACCTGGTTGCAGGCGGAGTAATTACCCGTATGCAGGTAGGCGAGCCGGACGACCAAAAACCATTTGTTGATGGTTCTAACGACTTGCGAAAATATCCTGCAGGGTATCTCTATAATCCTGTAACAGCCGATAATGGGTGCCCGCTGGCGTTAATGAATTACCCGATATACAAAGACAGGAATCATTTATACAAAGAAAGAAACGAGGTCGCGGCAGACAGGGAACTGGATTATTTTTCTTTTCAGTTTAACGGAAGGACGGGTGTATTTGTGTTAAAAAAATCAGACAGTACCGGGGTATTGCTGGGAGATGCCAGGATTAAGATCAGCTTCAATACCGGGGACATGACGGGCAGCCAGACACGCACGCGAATAAAATCGTTCACCATACAGGATGAGAATGGATTGATTTACCGGTTCCAGAATTTTTATAGTAAGGCTAAGGTGTTGAAAAATAGTTATTGCGATCCCAACCTGATCCAGGATCTTACACAACCTGAATTTAACAGTGGAACCATTTATCATCAATATGCATTTGATGACGCCACCATACCGAATCCTTACGTTATCAATAGCTGGTACCTTGCCGAAATCGAGGACCCGTTAATATTTCCAACCCGGAAAGTAACCTTTAATTATACCTCCCGCAATATCGATGCACAGGCAGGTTCGGATATTGCTTATTATGCTGATAAAAATTATGCGATCCTTTCGAGAAAAAGATCCTTATTAATTACACAGGACATAACCTCTATTACCTATCCTGATGGTCATTCAGTTACACTTAATTATGGTGCAAACAGGGTAGATCTGAATGGAAGCAAAGTATTATCGTCGGTTGATATCGTTTATAATTTCCAGTACATTTCAAAATACCAGTTGAATACCAGTTACATGATGCTGAACAGGTATGGTATACCTGAAACGGATTTCCAGAAACAGGTGGCCAGGTTATGTCTCCGGTCTGTTGTACAATATGGTCCATTGCTGAATGGATATAATGAACCCTATTATTTTGATTATTATTTAGGGTCAGGACTTAGTAACGATGATATTGTTCCGCCTCCTTTTTCCTATGCAAAAGATGTATGGGGTTATTACAATGGAGCAGAAAGCAGCGGAACGGATGGGGTTTCAATTGGTAATAATATTACGGCACTTACCAAACCATTATGGGAGCATACGATGGGCGAAATCAGGGGCCTGGTATTTTTACGTACGACAACAGCGGCAGCAGTTACACTTAACCCCAAAACAGGTTATGCCAGGAATGGATTGCTCAAGCAGGTTCGTTATCCTGCAGGCGGTTCGCTTACATATGAGTATGAACAAAACAGTGGCGTATTGGATGTATCCACAACAACCATTGGTGGTGTTCATGTGGCCAGAACAAAACTGGTAGATGGGGGGTATACGAATGATTGTGATCACCCCTTAGTAACAAATTATAATTATGTGCTCAATGGAAGTGTATCATCTTCTTTATGGGGTCTTGAAATGCCCAGGAATAGTTTACAAATTGGGAATCATTATGCACCTGCTTCCAAATATTATAAATTTTTAGCTGGCTGTGTTTATCGCTATAAATATCCGGGCATTCAATCAAAGGAGCAAGCTGTTGATCTGAACGGAGGACAGTTATTTGCCATCGCGTTCAGCGAGGTAATGAATTGGGTAAGTGTTGTAACCACAGTAATTGACGCAATTTCTTATGCTGCAAGATTGTCCGGCCCAGGTTCGGTTATTATTGATGGTATTGGTGCGGTACTCAATTTTGCACTTACCTGTTTCAGCAGTAATAACATTGATACTGTAAATGGGATCTATTACAATTTTGATTTTAATGCTGTCAATCCACTTCCGTCACAATATTCAAGGGTAGAAGTGGTAGAGGGAGATGGTGGCAATGGTAAAACTGTATTTGAATTTACAAGCGATGCGGATTACGCAATATGGGAGCCAGCCAATCCAACCGGTTCAATGAAACAGCGGTTTGCCAATTGGGCCTATGGTTTGCCAAAAATTACCACATGGTATGATAAGGATGGATACAAAGTAAAACAGACTGAAAATAAATATGAGTTCAATTATGCAAAACAAAGTTTCCCCAAAACCGGCGATTATGCATTTCCTTCCTGCAAATGTGAGGTAAAAGAAAATTATTCCCAGATGAGTTCATCCTGGGAGAACCCCGCCTCTTATGATCCGGCTACTACATTTATTAAAACCTCTGCTGCAGGTTTTCCAGTACAGGTAGCTATCTATGATGTTTTTTCCGGCCGTATTCAATTGAAGGAAACGGATGAAAGGATTTACAAACAGGGCACATCCAGCTATGCAGAAGTGGTTACCAATTACGAGTACCATACTTATGGCGCAACCAATGATAATCTGCTTCCCTACAAAATCCTTACACGTCAAAGTAATGGAGTGAGAAATATGAAGCTGGTAACATACAGTGTTGATTATAATACAACGGGCGATGCGCTTGCTGCTTTACGAGCAAACAATATCGTTGCTGAGCCTGTATCAAGTTCAAATTATGTTTATGCGGATACAGGCATGATAATGACCTACCAGCGTATTCCTGGGGAAGTGGAAAATAGAATATTATCGGCACAAAGTTTATCGGATGTTGATGGTGAGTATCCCGCAATTGAAAAACAAGACAATGAGGAAAACGAAAAGGACGATGCAACAGATGCAATAGTTAATTCCCCTGACGATGGTTATTGGAAAATACTGAATGAAACGGTAACCGAATTTACAACCGTAGCCAACGGCAATATCAAACCTTACCGAACATTGGTGCAAAGGTTTAGCCAGCCTACCTATCCATATACATTATACGTGGCCCCAGGTTCCGCTTCAAATCCGGCCGGTTATAAAGAAACACAAACGTTTGCCTATGACTCTCGCAGCAACCTCGTGGAAATGAAAGATGAAGGCGGGCATATAGTTACTAATATCTATGGATATGACGACAAATATATAATTGCTTCAGTTATCAATGCATCGGCAGCGGATGTGCCTGCCTACACAAGTTTTGAAACAAACGACCAGGGCAGGTGGCAGGTAAATGGCACCCCATACTTTGGAGGAACCGTTGTAGTAACCGGTACCGGCGCATTTACTTTAGCAGGTTCTAATAGCTTATCTGCAAACATCAATACGGCCAAAGCATATACTTTAAGTTGTTGGGCAACCAGTGGTGTTTCTGTATCCGGCAGCGCAGTATTGGCCAAATCCGGGCCCACAATTAACGGGTTTACCTATTATGAATTTAACGTACCACAAGGCGTGGCAACGGTTATTGTGACAGGGAACTGTCTTATTGATGAATTGCGTTTGTATCCTTCCAATGCACGGATGCGCACCATTGCCTATAGCCCTGTTATTGGTAAAACGAGTGAAACGGATGAAAATAACAGGACCACTTATTATGAATATGAGCAATTAGGAAGACTTCGTTTTATTAAGGATGATAAGGGAAATATTGTAAAAATGTACGAATACAATACTGCCAAAAAACCAGGTGGATGTATTTCAGATTTTACTAACCTGCCTGTGAAGGAAATCTTTACCCGTAATAATTGCGGAAGCGGTTACCAGGCTGAGTCTTATGAATACACCATTGCAGCCGGAACTTTCCATTCTTCCATAAGCCAGGAGGATGTTGACCGCCAGGTTCAGCAATATATTAATGATCATGCGCAGATTGAAGCAAATGCCAATGGATCATGTAGTGTATTGTATTATAATACGGCGCATTCCGAATCGTTTACTCCTGAAACATGTCCTGATGGAAGTACGGCACCGGATGTAACATATACTGTTGCGGCTAATAAATATTCTTCTACCAATCCGGCATTGCCCGATCAGTTGGCATTGGCTGAAATCAAATCAAATGGCCAGGCATATGCGAACAGTTATGCACTGGCTCATGGAACCTGTGTTACCAATACCGATCCGATCTGGATAACAGATGATGATCCTGTAATTAATTGTGAGGTAGTGGGAGGCGTAAACACAGGATACCAAATTGCCTATTTCCACAATATAAATCCAAATGTGACGGTTCCTGCAGAATGGAAAAGGGTAGGACAGAATACAACTTCCTGTCCGATTCCTTCAGGCACTGGAAATATTTCCTACTATAATTACAACAATACGAATGATTTTGATCTGACTATTGTGAATACGGCAACCAATGCAAGCCAGAGTTATACTATTCCGGCTGGCGATACAGGTCCAACAATCCTGGGTACACTGGCAGATGGTGATTATACTGTCACAATTGCGCCGCACACATATCAAACAACGGTTTTTGACTACCGGTTTAATAATGATTTCCGATCCAGTTCACTTATCGTTACGATTAATATGCATATAGTGAATGGAGAAGGATTACTTATCGAAATACTCAACTAAACAGATAAATCAGGATATGAAACATATAACGATAACAATGGCGGTTTTGCTCTTAACCCTTTCCCTCAATGCACAGGAAAATGTATATGCTTTGAATTTGAAAAGCATACAGGGAGCCAATATCAACCTGGGTTCATTGCAAGGCAAAAAAGTGATAATTGTTGTTTGTGATGCGGCGCAACCTGATCGTGAATATTTGAGATCTCTCGATACTTTGTTTAAAACGAACCGGAACAGATTGGCCATTATAGCTATACCTGCTACCGATTTCAGTAAAGTGGTGAACCCGGCACAGAACCGGAAATTATGGGAAGACACGCTGCATCTTAGTTACCTGGTTACAACTCCGGCAAAAGTAAAGAAAGCAAATGGCCAGGACCAACAGTTGTTGATGCAATGGTTAACAACGCTTGCGAAAAATAAACACGCAGTCAGGGATGTGGTTGCTGCAAATGAAATGTTTGTTTTAAATGAATATGGTAGGCTGTATGCCCATATGGCACAAAAAACAAACCTGCATGGAAAGTTTATGAAGAGGGTGCTTGAACAGGTGCCCACAGAATAATCAATTGCCAGGAAAATTAATTGAAACGAAAATTAAAAATATGGATAGCAATCGTAAAAAAAACAACAACCGTTTAAGCAGGATGATTGCTGTTCCTCAAAATATTTTTCCCATGCGTTCACCCAAATGTTTATCTTTTTGTACAATCATTTTGTTAATGGCCTGTTGCTTTACCGCTAAGGCACAATTGCAGTGGAATAGCAATTACCAAATAGGAACTTTTAATGCTGTATATACGTATGATTACAATCATACGCCCAGTAACCTGGTTCAGCAGTTCCCGGCCGTAACCGGTACCGGAAGCGTGAGTTATCAATGGCAGTATAGTCAACAGCCTCTGGGCTTTTATGCTGATATCCCCGGCGCCACCTCAAGCAGCTATGTTTTTACCGGACCGGTTGCCCAAACCATGTATTACAAGCAGCGTGTAACATGCAGTCTCGGTACCATTTATTCAAATTTCATACGTATAGAAGTTGTTTCTGTAAACAATGAGAATCTTAACTATGTACGTGAACACACTGTTTTAAAACCCGGTATAATCGGTTGGCATGTTGTTGATAATTTGGATATCGGTGATAAACTGCAAACCACTACGTATGCAGATGGTTTGGGACGTACACTGCAAAAAGTAAGCAGGGAAACCGCTACGCCTTCCAACCCTGCCGGTCTTTGGGGCGACCAGGTTGAGTTTGCTACCTATGATGTGTATGGCAGGCAAGCGGTACAAAATCTTTCTTACACCACCACTACACAATCGGGTAAATACAAAACCACCGCTGCAACAGAACAGGTACAATACTATACCAATACATTAGGGGAGAGTTCGCCTTTTAGAAACAGCAGTTATGATAACAGTCCGCTAAACCGGGTAATTAATATGAAATCACCCGGTACTGCATGGGCGGCAGCTGCAGGAAATTCGGTGGGTTACGAATTAAATACAACCAACGAAAATGTGCAACGCTGGCATATAGATTACTATACCGGCGCACAACCTGTAAATGATGGTGCGTATGGCGAGAATGAATTGTTTAAAACAAAATATACCGACGAGAATGGCAAACTGGTAATTGAATACACCAACAAATCGGGTCAACTGGTTCTGAAAAAAATCCAGTTGGATGAAATGCCAGGTACCGCGCATAATGGCTGGATCTGTACCTACAGCATTTTTGATGATTTTGGTTTGCTCCGTTACCGTTTACAACCCGAAGCCGTTAAATACCTGGATGAGCATAGCTGGAATTTTAGTGGTACCGATGGACAGCAGGTAATCAATGAACTCTGTTTCCGCTACGAGTATGATGAAAAGGGCAGGAATATTTTAAAGAAAGTCCCCGGTGCAAAAGAACTGCGCATGCTGTATGATAACCGTGACAGGGTGATGATGATGCAGGACGGAAACCAGGCCGCTAAAGCAACACCTGAATGGACCGTGAATGTATATGATGAACTGGATAGGGTGATTCTGACAACCTTATATAAAACCAACAAGACATTAGCGCAACTGCAAACCGATATCGATAATGCAACCGCTACCACGATTACGGTTACGCATAACGGTTCAGGAAGTGTTGTTGCTGATTTATCAGTGGATACCCGTGTAGCAGGAATTAATTATGTAGCCACTAACACGATTGAATTCATTACCGGGTTTACAAGCGCTGATGGCGATAGTTTCACAGCAGAAATTGATCCTAATGCTACAGGCTCGGGTTCAACTTTTACAAGCACCATTACAGCCTCCAATAACCCGATCAGCAGCAGCGATATGGCTAATTCGTCTGTAACCACGATCCTGAAATACCTGTTTTATGATACGTACAACTTTGCAGGTGCACGCAATTTTGACAATGCATTTACACTGGGTTATGCTACTGATGGTGATAATATCCCGGCCCTGGCCACTTCACAACGAACCCTGAGTTTTCCAACGGGAACCAGTACGCGGGTTTTGGGAACCACTACTTTCCTGAATACTACGATATATTATAATGAAGATGGTTTGCCGATACAGCAACTGGAAGAAAATATCAAAAGCGGGATAGACATTACTACCTCTCAATACAAATTCGACGGGCGCCTGTTAAGCAGCTATACCAAACATAGCGCTTCCGGTACGGGTTATACTGATTTTGGGATCCTTAGTAAAAACCTGTTCGATAAACTGGGAAGGATCACGGAACTACAGCAACAATACGGAACCAACACACTAACCTCTATTGCCACCTACGAATATGATGACCGCGGGCGTCTGAAAACAAAACACCTGGCACCTGGTTATACAGGTTCAGGTAAATCGGAACTGGAAAGCCTGAAGTATAGTTACAATATACAGGGACAGATAACCGGAATTAATAAAGATTACACATTAAAAACTGCGGGTATCTACAGCAAATGGGATAATTTCTTTGGCATGTACTTAGGATTTGATAACAGGGACAATGTATTTGCCCAGTCGCAATTGAACGGACAGGTAACGGGTATTCTCTGGAACACGATGGGTGATGATGCACAGCGCCGCTATGATTATACCTATGATAATGCGGGCCGCTTGAGTAATGCACTGTTTACACAAAAAGAAAAACCAACAGACGGCTGGGCCAGTACACTACTTGATTTTAGTGTAAGCGGAAGCAGTGGTAAAATAGAATATGATCTGAATGGCAATATCAAAGCGATGCTGCAAAAAGGCGTGATACCTGGCGGATCGCCGATCAATATCGATGACCTGCAATATACCTATGCATCTTACAGTAATAAACTGGTGAAAGTAACCGACAACAGTACTGCCGGTACAGCCAATGGTAAACTGGGCGATTTTAAAGATGGATCGAACGGAACGGCCAATGATTATGTATATGATGATAACGGCAACCTGGTGATTGATCTGAATAAAGAGATCAGCGCTCCCTCAGGTTCAACGGTAGGCATCACCTACAATTATCTTGATAAACCGGAGCAGGTGCATATAGCCGGAAAAGGTACACTCAGCATTGTATATGATGCTGATGGAAATAAGCTACAGCGTACGTACACTCCAGAAACAGGAACGGCAAAAACCACAACCTTTATCGATCGTTTTGTGTACGAGGGCAATACTTTACAGTATATCAATTTTGAAGAAGGAAGGATCAGGCTGATCACACCGGTGGCGCAGGACAATGGTTTTGATGCAGTAAGTGTTGACGGAAATATGAGTATGCCACAGGACAAAAAAGGGGTGTACGATTATTTTATCCGCGATTACCAGCAGAATGTACGGATGATCCTTACTGAAGAAACGCATGCAACAGTCGCCACCGCCACTATGGAAACAAGCAGGGCTTCGAATGAAGAACCGGTATTTGGACAAACGGGTGCGAATAATGAAGTATCACAAACCAGGTTCGGGGTTAATAGTATTCCCGGTCAACTCTCCGGTGGAGGCTGGAACAATAGTACTATCGGCAGTAGTGTTAGCCGCTTGAGTAAACTGACAAATAAAATTGGCCCGAATAATTTAATTAAGGTGATGGCTGGTGACCTTGTTACCACCACCACGCAATATTTTTACCAGAATCCGGCCAGCAACAGTACCGGCGCCTCCCCTTTAACCAATGTGATACAATCTTTGCTGCAAGCCATTACCGGCAGCAGTGCCACCAACGCGGTAACCAAAGGTGCAACCGCCAATATCGGTTCGCAGTTAAACAACAGTACGCCGTTAAACAATATGGTAGCCCCCGACCAGGATGCAACAGACAATATACCCAAAGCCTACTTAAGTGTATTGTTCTTTGATGAACGCTTTAATTTTGTGGGAGAAGGAAGTACTTCATTGCGTGTAGGTAGTGCGGGCAACAGTAATGCCAATTTAACGCTTGCCAACATACAGGCGCCGAAGAATGGATATGCGTATATTTATGTAAGCAATCAGAGTGATGAATATGTGTACTTTGATAATTTAAAAGTGGCACATACCCGGGGCAGGATAGTGGAAGAGAATCATTATTATGCATTCGGGTTGAAGATAGCAGCCATCAGCAGTAAGAAACTGGGTGATATTAACGAAGGCTCTTTGAAGAATACGCACCAGTACAATGATAAGGAACTGGAAGATGATGGAGATGTAAACTGGCTGGATTATGGGTTCAGGAATTATGATGCCCAGATAGGAAGGTTTGTGCAGATTGACCCGCTAACGGATGAATATGATATGCTAAGTGGATATCACTATGCATTGAATGATCCGATTGGGAATATTGATGAATTGGGGTTGTCTGTGTTCAATGTGATTGACCAATTAGCCTGTCCTGGATCAAAGGTTATAAATAGTACATTAAATACAATATTAACTACTTCCAGTCTTTTAGTGAATGCTCTAAATATTGGGGGGAATTACAACAATCAGCAATCGCAAACAAAACAAGCGGGAAAAACATTGGATGGACAAAAAAATCCAGCATCTGCAATTTCGCAGAAGATGGATATGGATGAGAGGCGTGCACAGATAAGGGAAATCAATATGTCATGGCGTGATATAGGGGATTGGAACCGTCAGAATGATATCACTGGTGAAATCAGGTCATTTAGGCCAAGAGAAGCATTAGGAGATGATTTAGTTGGACAAGCGTTTGGTTTTTATGTAATGGGTAAAATTCCATTACCGAAATTTGGAATAACGAAGAAAATTGGAAGTGTATTTGGATTAGGGGCACTAAAAAAAATAGCCACTAAAGAAGTTAATAATATTGCTCTTGGTGTTAGAGAGTATTTGGATGATTTTGCAAGGAGTGTATCAGGGTCTACTTGGAAGTCTTGGGGTACAAAAGATTTTCAATCTCAATTTTTAGATGTGATTAATAACAAGTCAAACAAGATACACTTTAACTTAGATGGTATTAATAATCCTTGGGGAGCTATTACTGAGGGGGCTAAGGGGTTTGGTAAAAGCAGAGTAACCAGTTGGGAACTGTATCAGCTTTATTCGAATCCAGAAGTTCTAGGGCGAACTATTTTTTATAAAGGGGGTAAGGTCGTTGCCAACCCATTCTAAATAATTAAAACATGAATCAGCAAATTTTCCAGTGTGATAGATATTTTACAATCTTTGATTGCCTAGTAAGTCATGGACAACTTTTATTAAGGTCTCAAAAAGATGATAACTATCGTAATAACATTGATATTATTTTTTTTGATACTCACTATATTCAATTATTAAGTGAATTAAACGGCCTTTGTATTAGGATTTGTAATGATAATACAATAAGCTATCAGGCCGTTAAAAAATATCTAACTTATGACAATAATCATCTGTTCGAAATCGAAAGTGGATTGCAACGATATTATATTGCGGCATCATTTGTTACAGTTTTTGAGAATGAACTAGATTTTAATCAGTCTAGCTTGAATTTCGAGAATATAGGCAGAGAAAGAGAAATAGCTACAAGTATTATCGAATAATGAATAGATGCGTTCGGTAGTGTATCAAATCATCATGGCGTTGTGTTAAGTATAAACCGTCGTGAAGGCTATTTTTTTTAGACAGCTTCTACAATTGTTAGCGAGGTTTAGCGTTCAGGCTGCTTTAGCGTCCCGACCGCATGGAATATTGGCTTAAGTTTGCACCAATGGAAGCATTTACAACACCCAGCCGCATCATCATCACCTGTCACAAATGGTTATCGCCCGCATTGCAGGCAGAAGTAAAAGAACTGGGTTTTACGGTTGTACGTGCCTTTCAAACAGGGGTAGAGCTTTCCGGTACAGTGGAAGACTGCATCCGCCTGAACCTGAACCTGCGTTGTGCCAGCCAGGTGATGTATTCCTTAAAAGCATTTACCTGCAATGATCCGGATGAATTGTATAACAATTTACTTACAGTAGAATGGGAAACAATGATTGCCCCGGATGGATATTTTTCTGTTACCAGCAATGTATTTCATCCAACCATACAAACCAACCTGTTTGCAAATCTTCGTGTGAAAGATGCGATCGTTGACAGGATGCGGGATAAAACGGGCAAACGCCCCTCAACCGGTTCTGAATTGACAGGCGCTGTTGTTTACCTGTTCTGGAAACACGAAGAAGCAGAGATCTTTTTAGATACTTCCGGAGAAACATTGGCCAAACATGGTTACCGTAAACTACCGGGCAAAGCGCCCATGCTGGAAGCACTGGCAGCGGCAACGATCTTATCAACCAAATGGAACAAAACAACACCTTTTGTCAACCCCATGTGTGGTTCGGGCACATTGGCAATTGAAGCTGCACTCATAGCTACCAACCGCAGACCAGGATTGCTGCGTAATCATTATGCATTCATGCATATCCTCGGTTATCAAAAAGCATTTTACGAAAAAGAAAAATCAAGGTTAGAAGAACAGGTGAAAGAAGTTCCAGGCTTACAGGTGATCGCATCAGACAGGAGTGAACTCGCAATCAGTATTGCCAAAACAAATGCAGCGGCTGCCGGTGTTGAAAACCTGCTCAGTTTTATGGTTTGCGATTTTGAAAAAACTACCATACCGCAGGAAGCCAATGGTGTGATCATGTTCAACCCCGAATATGGAGAACGCCTGGGCGATGAGATAGAATTGAATGCCACATATGCACGCATGGGAGATTTTCTCAAGAACCAATGCAAGGGCTATACCGGCTATGTTTTTACCGGTAATCTCGACCTCGCCAAAAAGATCCGCCTCAAACCCAGCAGGCGCATAGAATTTTTTAACGCCACTATTGACTGCCGGTTGCTTGAGTATGAATTGTACGCAGGCACCAAACGTGAAGACAAAGCAACAGGCATCAAAAGCGAATAATTTTTGCCACGACCTTTTGCCATGCCTTTTGCCATGCCCTTCAGGGCGTGGCAAAAAAGCATAATCAGATTGTCCATCATTTTAAACATAATCTCTATTCTTCGGGTAGAGAGATTATGGCAGATTTGTAGCTGCAATGCTTTCATATGACAGTACGATAACGTTTTCGTAAGCATTCTTATATCATATATTAACCTCAACACATAAAATATCAAGAACTTCTTACGTCTATAACTGAATTGAGTTATTTTCATCACGAATTAACTGTCTATAACGATGCAGCCATCCCGCAATGCTACCCGGTTCGCTTTTATTATGATTACCTCGCTGTTTTTTATGTGGGGCTTTGTACATAATCTCGATCCGATACTGATTCCCCATTTAAAAAAATCATTCAGTCTTTCTACGCTGCAATCGTCACTGGTAGATTCAGCCGTGTTCATTGCTTATTTCGTAATGGCGCTGCCTGCAGGGTTTATCATGAAAAAGTATGGCTATAAAGCAGGTATCATTACCGGTCTTGCTTTCTTTGCGATCGGTTCTTTTCTTTTTATTCCCGCGGCCAATACGCAACAGTATACTTTTTTCCTGGCGGCACTGTTCATCATTGCCTGTGGATTAACCATATTGGAAACAGCTGCCAACCCATATGCTTCTCTATTGGGTGATCCGGCAACGTCTACACAGCGGCTAAATTTTGCGCAATCATTTAATGGCCTGGCCGCCACTGTAGCACCGATCATTGGTGCGCGGATAATACTTACAGAGGGTAATTCAGACGAGGCATTGAATGCAATGGATGCAACAGCACGACAGATCGCGCTTGCATCAGAAGCCGCTTCTGTAAAAACACCTTATTTTGTTTTAGGATGTGTGATCGTGTTCATTGCGCTGATATTTGCATTCATCAAATTACCGGAGATCAAGGAAAAAGGCGAAGCCGCTCCCGGGAAAAGCATCATGCATACCTTACGGCACAAACATTTATTGTGGGCCGTTGTTGCACAATTCTTCTATGTAGGCGCACAGGTTTGCGTATTTAGTTTCTTTATTCTTTTTGCGATCAAATCTTCAGGTATTGATAAGATCAAAGCCGCCGATTATCTTGGATGGGGTTGTGGTATGGCATTTATGGTTGGGCGCTTTGCCGGAACTTTCCTGATGCGCTTTATTGCCCCGCCAAAATTACTGGCTATGTATGCTTTTCTCTGCGTGGTATTAAGTGTTGTCGCCATCACCGCACATGGAATGATACCCGTGTATGCGGTAATCGGTATCGCTTTCTTTATGTCAATCATGTTCCCGACAATTTTCTCTTTAGGGATCAAAGAACTGGGTAGTGATACAGAACTCGGCAGCAGTCTTATTATCATGTCCATCGTAGGCGGAGCTTTATTGCCACCGGTACTGGGATATATCAGTGATATTACCCATAACATTCAGTTGGGTTATATCGTTCCATTGGTTTGTTTTGTGGTGGTGTTCTGGTTTGGATGGAAGGGGCATGTGGTGAAGGAAGTTAAGAGTTAATGTAGCGTGTTATTAAATAACTCAGCGCTATCTCTCCGCTCCCTGCGACTCTGCGGTGAATGGAGACTCAATTCACCGCAGAGTCGCAGAGAATCAGAGTTTACGCAGAGAGATAAAGAATAATAGCCAATGGCAAAAAATAAATACTTAAACTATGGCAAAAAGATATTGCCTGGCGCTTGACCTGATCGATGATACCGCACTGATCGCGGTATATGAACAGTGGCATGAGCATGTATGGCCCGAGATCCTGGAGAGTATTACTTCATCAGGCATTGAACAAATGGAAATTTATCGCATAAGCAATCGCCTGTTCATGATCATGGATGTAAATGATGGTTTTAGTTTTGAAGCGAAATCAAAAGCAGATGCCTCCAACGAAAAAGTGCAGGAATGGGAAACACTGATGTGGAACTTTCAACAGGCATTGCCATTCGCGAAGCCGGGCGAAAAATGGGTGTTGATGAATAAAATATTTTCTTTACAATAGTAAAACTCCTTTGTGTTCCTTTGTGCCTTCGAGCCTTAGTGGCTAAGATTTTTTTGAGCACTAAGACACGAAGGCACAAAGATTCACTAAGAAAAATTATCAGCGATGTTCTCTTTACAAAATAAGACAGCCGTAATAACTGGCGGCGGAAGCGGTATCGGTAAAGCAGTAGCTGTTATGTTCGCTGCGCAGGGTGCAACCGTTCATATTCTTGAATTGAACAGGGCAGGCGCAGAGGAAACGGTAGCTGCTATTCTTGCCGCAGGAGGTAATGCAAACGCACACAACTGTAATATCAGCGATCAACAACAGGTGAAACAGGTATTTGCACAGGTAGGTTCGTTTGATATACTGGTTAACTGCGCCGGCATCGCACATGTTGGAAAAGCAGATACGACTACCGAAGAAGATTTTGAAAAAGTATATAATGTAAATGTAAAAGGCGCATACAATTGCCTGCACGAAGCCTTGCCGATCCTTAAACAAAAAGGTGGAGGGGTGATATTGAACGTGGCTTCTATTGCCGCATTAGTGGGCATCGATGAACGCTTTGCTTACAGCATGAGTAAGGGGGCTGTTTACGCAATGACATTAAGCGTTGCGAAAGATTATCTCAAAGATAGTATCCGTTGCAATTCCATCTCACCGGCACGCGTACATACACCTTTTGTAGATGGATTTATTGCAAAAAATTATCCAGGCCAGGAAAAAGAAATCTTTGAGAAATTATCTAAAACACAACCTATCGGAAGAATGGGAACGGTAGAGGAAGTTGCCGCACTGGCACTCTATCTATGCAGCGATGAAGCAGGATTTATAACAGGAAATGATTACCCCATTGATGGAGGGTTTGTTAAACTCAATAATTAATAAAAACATGAGAAAAATAACAGCAATTCTTTGTTTTGTTTTAGCAACGGGATCAATATCCGCACAAAGCTATACACCCACAGCTGAGAATCTCGCTGCGCGACAAGAATTCCAGGATGCAAAATTCGGTATGTTCATTCACTGGGGCGCATCGAGTGTATTGGGCGCCGGCGAATGGGTAATGAATAACCGGAACATCAGGGTAAACGAATACACGAACCTCATACGCGTGTTTAACCCGGTTGATTTTGATGCGAAAGCATGGGTGGCCACTGCTAAAAGTGCGGGTATGAAATACATCACTTTCATCACACGTCACCACGATGGTTTCAGCAACTGGGATACAAAACAATCCGACTGGAAGATCACCAAAACGCTTTACGCAAAAGATGCATTGAAACAACTGGCAGATGAATGCCATGCACAGGGTATCAAATTATTCTGCTATTACTCTTTGCTTGATTGGTACCGTACAGATTACCAGTATGAAACAGGAAAGACAGGCAAAGGCACCGGCCGTACAAAAAAAAGCGACTGGAACAGCTATATCAATTTTATGAAGGCGCAGTTGACAGAGCTGTTGACAAATTACGGGAAGATCGATGGTATCTGGTTTGACGGGCATTGGGATCAACTCGACAATGACCATGATAAAACGCTCAAATCAAAAGTAGACTGGCATTACGATGAGATCTACACCCTGATACATAAACTGCAGCCGCAATGTCTGATCGCCAATAACCACCATCTTTCCCCCATACCGGGAGAAGATTTCCAGGCATTTGAAAAAGATCTTCCCGGAAATAATACAACCGGTTTTGGAGGTGCAAGTATTTCCCAGCTTCCACTGGAAACATGCGAAACCATGAATGATGCATGGGGTTATAATATGACGGACAGGAAATTCAAATCTGTTCCCGCATTGATCCATTACATGGTAAATGCAGCGGGCCGCAATGCGAACTTTTTATTGAATGTAGGCCCGATGCCCAATGGCCGCATACAAAGCGAATTTACAGATACACTGGCTGCACTCGGCAGGTGGATGAATCAAAACGGCAGCACTATTTATGGAACACGTGGAAATATCATTGTCCCCCAGGAATGGGGTGTGATGACGGGTAAGAATAAAACCTATTTTGCACATATATTGCATAAGAACAAGTTGCAGGGCTCGTATGTTTTTATCCCGGGTATCAAAGAAAAAATAACTGCAGCAACAGTGTTTTCAACAAAAGCAAATATCAGGTTCAAACAGGAGCCGGAAGGAATATTTGTTTACCTCGAATCTGTGAAAATGGATGATACAGATACCATCATACAATTAACTCTATAATAAAATAATAACGAAACATGAAACTGATACGTTTTGGCGAAGCAGGAAAAGAAAAACCCGGTATACACATTGATGGGAAAAATTATGATGTATCAGGTTTTATCAAAGATTACGATGAATCATTTTTTGGTAACGGCGGGCTGCAACATCTGGGATGGATGTTGTCAGAGCATAAGAATATGTTGCGCGTTCTCCCCGAAGGCACAAGGTTGGGATGCCCGGTAGCGAATCCTTCCAAAATACTCTGTATTGGTTTGAATTATGCGAAACACGCAAAAGAGACGAACGCAGCAATACCAAAAGAACCCATCCTGTTCATGAAATCAACCACGGCTATTACCGGGCCCAATGATCATATCATGATCCCGAAGAATTCTGTAAAAACAGATTGGGAAGTGGAACTCGCTTTTGTGATCGGGAAAAAAGCAAGTTATGTTTCAGAAGAAGAAGCCATGGACCATGTAGCAGGTTATTGCTTACACAATGATGTAAGCGAACGCGAGTTTCAGCTGGAACGTGGCGGAACCTGGGATAAAGGCAAGGGCTGTGATACTTTCGCACCACTTGGCCCATGGATGGTAACCAAAGATGAAATACCTGATCCGCACAAACTTCGTTTATGGTTAAAAGTAAACGACCAAATGATGCAGGATGGAAATACAGACGATCTTATTTTTAATATCCCGCAATTGGTTTCTTATCTCAGCCAGTTTATGACACTGCTTCCCGGCGATATTGTTTCAACAGGAACACCGGCTGGAGTGGGACTTGGCTTTAACCCTCCTGTCTATTTAAAACCGGGTGATGTGGTTGAATTAGGAATTGATGGACTAGGTACTTCCAAACAAAATGTGATTGCATATGCCGGTCGTTGATTCGCATCAGCATTTCTGGAAATATGATCCTGTTGATCATGCATGGATCAATGATAGTATGTTGGTAATCAGGAAAGATTTCTTACCGGGAGATCTTCTGCCCTCACTTCAACAAAATAATATTGATAGTTGTATTGCAGTACAGGCCGATCAATCAGAAAAGGAAACTGATTTTTTAATTGAACTGGCCAATACAAATACTTTTATTAAAGGTGTAGTAGGATGGGTTGATCTGCGTGCGGAAAATATCAGGGAAAGATTAGCATACTATAAACAACACCCGATCGTAAAAGGATTCCGCCATGTTTTACAGGGAGAGGAACCGGAATTTATGTTGCAGCCCGATTTTTTGAGAGGCATTGCTGCATTAAAAGAATTTGGATTTACATATGATATTCTTATTTACCCAAAACATCTTTCTGCTGCGATTGAATTGGTAAAGCAATTTCCCAAACAGCTATTTGTGATCGATCATATTGCCAAACCTTTTATCAAAGACGGTTTGATCGATGATTGGAAAACCGGGATACAAACTATTGCTCAATTCCCTAACGTTTACTGCAAGGTGAGCGGGATGGTTACAGAGGCTGATTGGAACAACTGGAGGCAGGAAGATTTTATACCTTACCTGGATACAGTAGTAAAAAGTTTTGGTGTTAACAGGCTCATGTATGGTTCTGATTGGCCGGTTTGTTTGGTAGCGGCTTCTTATGAAAAAATGATTGGTATTATAAAAGAGTATTTTTCTTCATTTGATCAACAGGAGCGTGAAGCGATCTTTGGTGCAAATGCATTGCGGTTCTACCGTTTAGATTTTTGAATATTGATTTTATTTTAAATGTTGAATGTTCCCCATTTAAAATTCAACATTTAACATTCAAAATAAAATTCCTTGTTCAATGTTCATTCGGTCTATTTGAAATAGGATGCAGGAATGGTTCTCCAAAGATCATGTGCAAGATGGCCGGTAAGTAATTCATACACCAGGTAGATGGGCCAGAAAATATAATGCACGATCAATAAAATGATGGAATGATTATAATGCCAACTGATCATTAATGTATAGATACCCAGTAGGAAATAAATTAGTCCGCCTTTGTTTCTGTCCATGATGAATTAGTTATACTGTAAGATACTCTTATTTTGAATTATGTAATAACAACTTTTTGTTTAGCTTTAAAACAAAACATACCATGGACCTGCAACTCAAAAATAAAGTCGTGATCGTAACCGGTGGTGCCAAAGGAATTGGTGAAGGTATAGTACGTGTATTGGTAGCAGAAGGTGCTATTCCCGTGATAGTGGGAAGAAACGAGACGGACAATAATAAATTAGTGAATGAGATCTTAGCCGCTGGTGGTCATGCCTGGCAGGTTGTTGCAGAATTATCAGATCCTGAAGCCTGTAAAAATGCTATTCAATCCATTGTTGAAAAATTTGGGCGGATAGAAGGTCTTGTAAACAATGCAGGCGTGAACGATGGAGTGGGATTGGAGCATGGCAATTATGAAAGATTTATGGAGAGCCTGCACAAAAATGTGGTGCACTACTATTTGATGGCACATTTCGCCTTGCCTGAATTGATCAAATCAAAAGGCGCTATTGTAAATATCAGTTCTAAAACAGCTGAAACAGGACAGGGTAATACGTCTGCTTATGCTGCATCGAATGGCGGCAGGAATGCATTAACAAGAGAATGGGCCGTCGAGTTATTGAAATATGGCATCCGTGTAAATGCACTCGTTGTAGCCGAATGCTGGACACCCCTGTATGAAGCATGGATCAATACCGTTCCTGATCCTGCGAAGAAATTAGCAGAGATCAATGCAAAAATCCCATTTGAGAACCGCATGACCACCAGTGAAGAGATCGCCAATATGGTTGTTTTTCTTTTATCGGTAAAATCAAGCCACACCACCGGTCAATTAATACATGTTGATGGCGGGTACGTGCATTTAGACAGAGCATTAGCAAACGCATAATTCCTCTGCGAAAACTCCCTGTTCTCTGCGACTCTGCGGTGAATGAAAGTCCCATTTCACCGCAGAGCCGCAGAGAGGCAGAGTTTACGCAGAGAAAAAATAAAACATGAGAACACTGATCTGTACAACACCCGGAGAGTTTAATTATGCTGAAACTGAAATGCCCATTCAGAAAGAAGGGCATACCATTTTACAGATCAAACGTGTAGGCATTTGCGGAACTGATCTGCATGCTTTTGAAGGGACACAGCCATTCTTTACCTATCCCCGCATACTCGGCCATGAACTCGCTGCTGATATTATAGAAACTGACAACCCGGACTTTACTAAAGGTGAAACAGTAACCATTATTCCTTATTTTAATTGTGGCCATTGCATTGCCTGCCATTCAGGTAAGCCGAATTGCTGCACAGGATTAAAAGTTTGTGGTGTGCATATTGATGGTGCCATGGCTGACTATTTTTCTGTACCCTCTTATTCGTTGGTGCATGGGGAAGGGTTGAGTTATGATGAACTCGCATTGGTGGAACCACTCGCCATCGGAGCACATAGCATCAGGAGAGCAGAAGTGAAAACGAGTGAAGTTGTATTGGTAATAGGTGCCGGCCCGATAGGACTGGGTGTGATGGAGTTTGCAAGAATAGCAGGTGCAAAAGTGATCGCGATGGATGTACAGGAAAGCAGGCTGGCATTTTGTAAAGACAAACTGAAGATCGCTCATGCCATCAATCCAGTAAAAGAGAATGTAACTGAAAAATTATCAGAAATAACGAATGGTGATATGCCCACTGTTGTGATCGATGCGACAGGTAACCTGACTGCCATCAACCAATCCTTCCAATATATGTCACATGGAGGGAAATATGTATTGGTTGGATTGCAGAAAGGAGATATTAGTTTTAGTCACCCTGAATTTCATAAACGTGAAGCCACGCTCATGAGTAGCCGCAATGCCACGCGCGAAGATTTTGAACATGTGATCTCTTGTATGAAGAAAGGGCTTATCGACCCAACCAATTACATTACGCATCGTGTAATGTTTGAACAGGTGAAAGACGAGTTTGCCAATTGGTTGAAACCGGAAAACCATGTTATTAAAGCAATGGTCTCTCTGTGAAACTCTGTGCTCTCTGTGTCTCTGTGGTGAAAAAAATCGAAGCGAAGGCTTTACCACAGAGACACAGAGAGCACAGAGTTTCACAGAGGAATGTTTTATATTTAAGTGTTCTCAAAATCACTACGATGAAGCATAGAATATTTGTCTGTATACTCTTTTTGCCACTTATCGCCATTTCGCAAAAAAGAGAATGGATACAGCCCACCGAACTATGGCCAGATCAGAATGGTAATCATATCCAGGCGCATGGTGGTGGTATTACTAAAATAGGTAAGACCTATTACTGGTATGGAGAAGAACGCAGGCAGGGACTTGATACCAACAAACGTTTTGTGAGCTGTTATGCCTCAAAGGATCTGATGAACTGGGAGTTCAAAGGCGATGTATTACAATTGTCGGACCCGGAAAACCTGGGCAGGAGATGGGTTTGTGAAAGACCCAAGGTTTTTTATAATCCCAAAACAAAGAAGTATGTGATGTACCTGCATCTCGACAACAGCACATACAAACTGGCCCGTGTAGCTGTTTGCATCAGCGATAAACCCGATGGGAACTTTACCTATGTAAAAAGTTTCCGCCCGCTTGATCATGAGAGCCGCGATATCGGCCAGTTTGTTGATGATGATGGCACACCTTATCTCATATTCGAAGACAGGCCTTTTGGTTTCCGTATTGCAACTTTATCTGAAGATTATTTAAGCGTTGACAAAGAAGTATGTCTTATTCCCCTTCACCTGGAAGGCGGAGCTGTGGTGCATTACAATGGTTTGTATTATGCGATCGGATCGGCATTAACCGGCTGGAACCCGAATCCGAATAAATACGCAACCGCTACATCCCTGTCAGGGCCATGGTCAGAATTCAAAGACATTGCACCACCCGAAACAAAAACCTATGGTTCACAATCCACACTCATGTTAAAGGTGGTTGGAAAGAAAAAAACAACCGTCATTTTTATGGGCGATATCTGGAAACCACGCACCCAATGGGATTCACGCTATCTCTGGATGCCGATGGAAATTGGTGAAGGGAAACTATGGCTACCAGAGCCCAAACCCTGGAAGATTAATTTGAAAAGCGGGGTGGTGTTTTTTAATTAATAATTAGTAGTTAGTAATTAGTAATTGGCTGTTCTGTTTTGAAGCCAACAAAACTGGTAGCAAACAGCAGAATCTTCTTAGAAGGAATTACTAACTACTAATTACTAATTCCTAACTATTTCAAAGTGCCCGCACCATAATATTCTTATAATGTACAAGACTCTTCGGATCATGTCCCTGTAGCGCAAAAGTTCCGCTGGAGATCACGCGTTGCTCATCGCCTTTTTTTCGTGTTACATTATCGGGTTCAGTATAATCAACTACTGTTTTGTCGTTGATCTTGATGGTTACATGTTTGCCTTCAACTTTAATATATTCGGTATACCATTCATTGTCTTTAACATACACTTCTCTCACATCCTGGATACCATACAGGCTACCTGTTCTGCGCCAGTCGGTGTGGGAATTGTTTACCTGCACTTCATAGCCTTTCATGGGCCAGCTGCTTTGCTGGTAAACGGTATGGAAATAGATGCCGGAATTGGAACCGGGTGTAGTCATCACATCGGCTTTGAATTCAAAATCCTTAAAATTATGATTCATCACTTCTCCATCATAGAACAGGTGAGCCGTGTTCCCCTGTACGTTGATCATGCCATGGTCAACCGAAAAAGTTTCCGCATTTTCACCTACTTTCCAATTGGCCAGGGATTTGCCGTCAAATAAAGAGATCCATTTACCTGACCCGTATTTATTAACTCCTGCACAGGAAAGAAGGGTTAGGATGAGTAGAGAAGGAATCAGCTTTTTTCTCATATGGTAATTGTTAGGGATGCCTGTCATGAAACTAACAATTTAAGTTTGATCTTTATCAACTAATTATTTATTATTTGGAATAACACGGATAACACGAATTGGAACGAAAAATTCATCGAAGATCGTAATTGGAAAGCATGATTACCTGGCTATGAGAATTAAAATGAAACTGTCCCAAATAAAAATTCGTTTAAAATTCGTGTAATTCGTGTTGTCAAATTGGTCTGGATCAACTGATTATTTACCTATTATTGTAACTGAAATTCATTCGAATGAGCGAAATACAGATCGTGGTAGTGGATTCGGGTTCAGCTTATATTGAAAAATTAAACAAGCGCCTGTACCAGGAGATCGAATGTGCCCACTATTATCATGAAGTAACAGAATTATCTAAGGGTCTGCAACGTTCGCTGCATTTGTTCAGGGAGATACAGAATCCCACTTTCCTCCCTATTTTGTTACGCAGTTATGAAACCCTTGAAGGAACTTACCTGTTTTCGGGTAAAGTGCTTTCTATCCGGCAATATTATGTACATGGCAACAAGGGACCCGAAGGCAGATTGAAGATACATGCCGACAATAAACAGGTCTACGATGTACCCATGGAAGCACTGCAAAGTTTAGGAATGTAATTATGGCACGCGGATGACGCGGAAAAAGGCGGGTAAGTACGGATTAACAGTAATTAAATCCGTGACAAATCCGCCTTTTTCCGCGTCATCCGCGTGCTATTTTACTACTGATCAATTCTGCGCTACCACATGATACGAAAGGGTAGCAGTTGTTGCGCCTGAAATAAAAATGGTATATATTTTACCTGCCTGTATAAATGAAGGGATTGTTAAAGCGGCAGTAGTTGAGCCTGCTGCATAAATGGTAAAGGCTGTATTCGCATCTATATCATTATATGCAGAAGCCGTTTGATATGCAAGGCCCGATACGATTTTGGTTCCACCCGCAATAGCAAAATCAATACTTGACGCCGCTGCCGAACTTAAATGCACAAACCTTACCCTTGCTTTTCCCGAAGGGGGAGGCGTCATATCATCCGCTGTGGCTACAACAGACGATGAGCTACCACTGCCACCAAGATACACAGTATAATACTTGCCTGATTCCAATACAAGGTTTGCAGAAGCCGTAGTGGTTGTTGAACCCGCTGCCCTGAATTGTCCCTGGCGGTTACCGGCGCTGGTGCTTGCATAAGCAGTACTCTCTGTATATGCAACGGTATTTACTTTCGTATTGTCAAGAAAGAAATCCTGTGACCCTGATCCTTCAGCACCATTTACGATTCTCAGGTTAATACTTCCTGTCAGATTAAGGCCCGCATCATCTTTCGTGCAGGATGGTAATAAGGCTACCATTGATAATAATAAAACAGATCCTAGGGTTTTAAAATAGTTACTGGTTCTCATAGAATAATGGATTTTAAAATAGAATATTGGATTTTAAATTTGTTACCGGAAGTTTTATTTTTCTTCAATAAAAAACAGATGGTCTAATTACCACCGGTTGCTTTCTTCTCTTTGCGGATCTCTTTTTTGGCTTCGTGCTGAGGATGTTTTACACCTACTGCCCTGAGGTCTTTGGTATCCTGGTGAATCTCTTTTCTTTTTGCATTCACCACATCCTGTTCTTTACCCGCTTTTTTGATCTTCAGTTTTGCAAGGTTCTTAATTGCCTCTTTTTTGTGTGCACGTTTTACTTTGATGTCGTGTTTGATTTCCTTCTCTTCAGGTGTCTTCGAGATCACTTTGGTCTGTGCCATCGTTGTCATGCTAAGGCCCGCGCCAAGGATCAGAAATAGTAACTTTTTCATGCTATAGATTTTTAATGATGGTTGTTTAAGACCGATGCTGTTATAGTAATAAAACTGTACCAAACGAGACTAATTGTTAAAATGTGCAGGCGTAAAAAGTCCTCGTAAGAATGAATGATTATCAGAAAGCAGCATGCTTTTCATTTTTACCTGCGTATTTTTTTAACATTCAGGTCTTTTGAAAACATGTGTAAATATGAAATGTGGATCGATGAATGATATGGAATGAAATACCCAGTTTATAAATCCAAAGGGAGATCCATGGCGAAATAGCATGCTTCTTGCAGGATATAGGATGAGAAAAGTGTTTTTTGTTTGTAAATAGGCCGTTTCTACCTATAATTGAATCCTGAAAGCGTTTAGAGGTGTGTTTAGGCAATGGGACCGGACTTTACAAGGTGAAATGTGTGGAAAAAAATCCGCATATTTCTAAAAATCACGTGAAACTGGTTTTTAAAAAATGCCAAAGTCAACCGGCATTCCAAAATTTTTAAAGTCATTTTTATGCAAAATGATCAACTGCTTATCCTCCGAAGGCGATATCATAAACTGTGTAATTGTACTCGTTTAGGTTTCCTGTACTATACAATGAAACGGAAAAAATCTGTTATTCTATTCTCATTTGTTTGCCTGTTCGTTGCGCCGGTATGGATCTCCGCGCAAACCACTCTTCCTGCTGCCAGTGAATTAAAAAAATTATCTTTTGAAGAACTGATGAATATCGAAGTAACATCAGTTTCCAAAGTTCCCGAGCGGTTAACAGAAGTAGCTTCTGCCATCCAGGTTATTACCAATGATGATATAAAAAGATCATCGAGTAATACATTGGGAGGTGCATTAAGACTGGCGTCCAACCTGCAGGTGGCAAAAACAAATTCACATGACTGGGCCATTTCATCAAGAGGGTTTAATGGAGCTACGCTCAGGAATAATACACTGTCCAATAAATTATTAGTGATGATCGACGGACGTTCTGTTTATACTCCTCTGTTTGGGGGTGTATTCTGGGATGTTCAGAATGTTTTGCTGGAAGATATTGACAGGATAGAAGTCGTAAGTGGTCCCGGCGGAACCTTATGGGGAGCGAATGCAGTAAATGGCGTAATCAATGTAATGACAAAAAGCGCGAAGGAAACGCAGGGTATGTTGGTAACAGCGTCAACCGGTACTTTCTTACAGGATCATCTTGCTGCAAGATTTGGAACGCGTATTGATTCAAATCTTTACCTGCGTGTATATGGCCAGCATTTTGACCAGGGCAGTACGAAACTTGCCAATGGCACAGATGCACGCGATAACTGGGGGCTTACACAGGGTGGATTCAGGTTAGATTATTACCCATCCGCAAAAAACAGTTTGTCGATACATGGCGATGCTTACGGCGGTTCAGAAGAAACGCCCATCGGTTCAAAACAAAGTGGGCAGAATCTTGTGGGGCGTTGGGTGCATACCTATTCAGAAACGTCAGAGCTTGTTGTACAGGCTTATTTTGACCGCACATGGAAATACCTCCTCGCATCAGATTTAAGGGAACTGTTGAACACTTATGATATCGATGCACAGCATCGTTTTGCCTTAAACAAATCAAATAGTATTTTATGGGGGATAGGGTACCGTTATATGGATGATCATACATCCAATACTTTTCTTCCCGCTAACAGAGGGCTGAACCTCGTAAATACATTTATACAGGACCAGATCAACCTGATTCCACATGAGCTTGATTTGACAGTGGGTACTAAATTCCTGTATAATACTTATTCAGGTTTCGAGATACAGCCAAGTGCAAGGATAGCCTGGATGCCTACGCCCAGACATACTTTATGGGGAGCAGTTTCAAGAGCAGTACGAACACCGAGCCGTTTTGAAACGGATATATTCAGCCCACCCACATTGTCTACACCGGGTGGAATATTTAAAGCAGAAACGGTTGTCTCTTACGAGGTAGGGTACAGGGTTCGGGCCGGCGAACGCGTGTCTTTATCATTGGCTGCATTCTATAATTTCTATGATGACCTGCGTAGTTTTAACAACAATCCCACACCGCCCACAACTTTCATATTTGCAAATGATCAGGAAGCAAATACCTGGGGATTTGAAATTTCAGGTAATGCCGTAGTAAACGATTGGTGGAGGTTACGTGGCGGTTATACATACCTCGATAAAAAGTTTACTTCAAAATCGCCTAATGTATTGCCTGCCTCCGCTTTGATTGAAGCGTTGGATCCCAAACACCAGGTAATGATCCAATCTGTTATGAATCTTACCAGGAACCTGCAATGGGATGTTGCTGCAAGACATGTAGGCGATATCCAAAGCACCCTGGTTGGCACGGCAGCTGTTGGAGCGTATACTACATTTGATATGAGGCTGGCATGGGAAAGCCCAAAATTTACTTTTGCAGTACAGGGACAAAATCTTGCTGCATCGGATCATGCGGAATTTTCGTCGCAACAGATACCAAGAAGTGTATTAGCTAAAATCAGTTTTCGTTTTTGAGAGAAGAGATCAGATATATTGCCCCGTTGTTTCGAAAATGTTTCATACAAACAGGTGTTGTATTGGTATGCTTGTTTGGTATGCAATCGTTGCATGCACAGACCAATGTGTCAAAGGAATATCGTATAAAAGCCGTGTTCCTGTTTAATTTCACACAGTTTGTAGAATGGCCCTCAGCTGCTTTCAGCGGTCCGACCTCGCCATTTGTTATCGGTATTCTTGGAGATGACCCTTTCGGAAATTCTATTGATGAAACGATACAGAATGAAAAAGTGGGTAGTCATCCACTGGTTGTTCAACGTTATAAGGACCTGAGAGACCTGAAGAACTGCCATATTCTATTTCTTAATGGAAGCGATCCGGAAAAAGTACGCGAGAATCTTTTAGTGATCAACCATTATACGCTTACGGTAAGCGATGCTGATAATTTTATGAAATCGGGGGGTATCATCCGTTTAATTACAGAAAATAACAGGATCAGGATCCAGGTAAATCCAGAAGCAGCCAGAACTGCAGAACTTTTCATCAGTTCCAAATTACTCCGTGTTTCGGAAATTTTTGATCCAAAGAACCAACCTAAATGAAACGGAGAAGCGAACCACTAAAACGTAAACTGATACGGGTTATACTTTTAACCTGTAGCGTTGTATTGTTTCTTACCTATACCTCTTATTTTATTTACGAATATTTTACTTTCCGGGAAGTGACACGCACGCAGGTGGCAACTTTGGGAAAAATAGTAGCAGCGAACAGTACGGCGGCACTTGCGTTTGACAGCCGTCGTGATGCCAATGAGATACTCGATGCATTCAAAGCAGAAAAGAATATCATAGCTGCTTCTTTGTATGATGAAAGCGGAAGTGTTTTTGCAAAGTATCCTGCCGGTATCTCTGATGATAAGATCCCGCGTATGCCCGGTGCACAAGGCTACAAGTTTACAAATTTCCATCTCGAAGGTTTCCAGGAAGTAGTACAGGGAGATAAACACCTGGGTACTTTATTTATTGAGTTTGATATGGCGGGAATGTATGCCCGTTTGAGACTGTATGCGATGATTGCATTTCTTGTGATCGTATTATCCTTTGTGGTAGCTTATTTTCTTTCAAACCGCCTGCAGAAGACCATATCGGAACCTATACTCGAATTGGCGCAAACCGCGAGAATGGTTTCTGATCACCATGATTACTCAGTTCGTGCGGATAAATCCGGCGATGATGAAATAGGTGCACTTACTGATGCATTTAATCACATGCTTACACAGATAGAAGTGCAGAACTCAGAGATCCGCTCCTTTAATCAGCTGCTCGAACAAAAAGTAAAAGCCCGTACCATAGAGTTGGAAAATGCCAATGGTAAACTGGAAGTAGTGAATGAAAAACTGGTTCGCTCAAACAGCGACCTGGAGCAATTCGCATACGTAGCATCGCATGATCTGCAGGAACCTTTGCGCAAGATCCAGATCTTTACTGAGATGGCGGAAAAAAGTGTGACCGACGATGCATCCGTCGGTTATTTTGAAAAGATCCATTCTTCTGCCAGGCGTATGACAGAACTGATCAAATCTGTTTTGAATTACAGCCGTCTCTCAAAAACAGGCGAGCAATTTGAAGAAGTTGATCTGAATATGATCCTTGAAAATACCAAAACAGATTTTGAATTATTGATCAATGAGAAAAAAGCGGTCATTAAACATGACACACTCCCTGTGATTGAGGGGATCCCTTTGCAATTGAACCAACTCTTTCTTAACCTGTTCAGCAACTCGCTTAAATTCTCCTCCAGTGAGCCGGTAATCACCATCTCATCAAGAATACTCTCTGATAAAGAAACCAGTGATTATGATTTTCTTCATGGAGCGAAAGTCCCTTTTGTAGAAATTATTTTTAAAGATAACGGGATCGGTTTTGAACAGCAATACGCAGACCAGATCTTTACCATCTTCCAGCGTCTCCACGATAAAAGAAGTTATGAAGGAACCGGTATTGGTTTAGCACTCTGTAAAAAAATTGTAGAGAACCACCATGGGTTTATTACTGCTAAAAGTGAATTGGGGAAAGGGGCGGCGTTTTATATTTATTTGCCAGCTTGAGGTGAGGTTAATTAGTAATTAGTAGTTAGTAATTAGTAGTTAGTAATTAGTAATTATCGTTCAATTTTTGTAGAGACTTTAAAATGCGGTAACCCCAATTATTAACTACTAATTACTAATTCCTAATTACCCTTCCTCGCCTTCGCATCTTCCTTCGCCTTCTTCGTAGAATCCGCTATGCGTTGTCTTTCTTTCTTTTTAAAATAACCTTTTAGCAGGAAACTGTTTTTTACAGCGTCCATATTATCACTGAATCCTTCTGCGCCTTTCTGGATGCTTTTCACGGTCTCGGTGGTGGAATTCAACGTTCCTTCAAGGTTACGCGCGAGTTTATCATTATTGATCAGCCTGCCAAGTGAGCCTTCGCCATTATTTACTTTTCCAACGATACCGGCAAGGCTACTCGTCATTGATTCGGCATTGGTGGCGATATTATTCAGCTTCACCATTACGGCATCCATGTTCAGGGGATTTTTACCTGTGATCACGCTGTTCTCTTTTACTACCGGTGTGCCTACAGTTCCTGCAGAAACCTGGATGATCTTATCACCCATCAAACCATCAGTGCCGATATTGGCCGAAGCATCCTGTTTGATGAATTTTTTTACCGATTCCTGTAAAGCCAGGCTCACCTGTACCGTGGTGTCGTTAAGGATGGTGATATCGCTTACGGTTCCTACATTGATACCGGCAAAACGTACAAGGTTACCTAGCTGTAATCCTGATACATTGTTGAAATTGGCTTTGATGGTAAACCGGTTGTCAAAAAGGTTCTTCTGGTTGCCTATTATGAACACAGTTGCCAATAGAATACCTATCCCTATGGTGACAAATATGCCCGTTTTTATTTTTTGAGCGAGATTGGCTTTCATTGTAGTCTATTTAAAAAATTGTTGTACAAAATCATCATTACTTTTTTCCAGTTCTTCATAAGTCCCGTCAGCCACCAGTTCCCCTTCATTCATCACCACGATCCTGTTTGCAGTTATTTTGGCACATTGCAGGTCATGTGTGATAATAATAGAACTGGTCTTATATTTTTTCTGGATATCCACCATCAGTTTACTGATCTCTTTGGAAGTGATGGTGTCGAGCCCGGTTGTCGGTTCATCGTATAAAATGATCTCCGGGTTTACGATCAGGGTTCTTGCGAAGGCCATTCTTTTGCGCATACCTCCCGAAAGATCAGAAGGCATTTTATCTATTGCATCAGCCAGGCCAACTCCTTCGAGTGCTTCTTTGGAACGGTTTTCGATATCCGCATCGTCTTTGATCTTTAATACGCGTGTTAATGCAAAAGCAAGGTTCTCACGAACGGTCATTGAATCGTATAACGCGCCGCCCTGGAAAAGAAAACCGATCTTCGTTCGCGTTTCTTTTAACTTGTCTTCATTCATTTCTGCAATCTCTTCTCCAAATACTTTTAAAGAACCATCATCCTGCGTGATCATCCCGACAATGCATTTGATCATAACGGATTTGCCTGTTCCTGATTTGCCCAGCACCACCACGCTTTCGCCTTTCTGTATGGTAAGGTTGATGTTTTTCAATACTTCATGATCACCAAAACTTTTTTTCAATCCCTGTATTTCAATAACATTTTCCATGATGGCTGAGCCGGTTGTTTAATTATAAACAAAAACACTTGTGATCTGAACGGCAATGGCATCCAGGATAATGATCCATATGGAAGCGGCCACCACCGCTGAATTGGCAGCAAGCCCAACGCTTTCTGTTCCTTTATTAGAATGATATCCTTTATAGCAGCCTACAAAACCGATGGCCATCCCAAAAAAAATGGTTTTGATAACCGCAGGGAATAAATCAGAGAAGTACAATGTTTCAACTGCTTTATGAAAATACAATTGCATGCTCATCGAACCACCTGCTGAATTGCTCCCTACATAACCACCTATCAAAGCCATTGCATCGGCGAATAAAGTAAGCAGGGGAATCATGAATGTGCAGGCCAGTATACGGGTAACGACAAGGTATTGAACGGGGCTCGCTCCTGAGATCTCCATAGCATCTATCTGTTCACTCACATTCATACTTCCCAATTCTGCACCGATACTTGATGCGATCTTGCCGGCACAAATCAATCCCGTAATAACCGGTCCTATCTCCCTGATCACCGAAATGCAAACCATACCTGGTACATAGCTCTGCGCGCCAAAATCTTTTAATGTAGGAAGTGATTGCAGTGTAAATACAAAACCCAGCACAAAACCGGTTACAGCAACAATACCTATTGATTTATAACCGATCACATAACATTGGCGTATGAATTCGTTCCATTCAAAGCTTCCTTTGAAAGTATTACGCAGAAAGGCTTTAAAAAAATGGGTCTGTTCCCCAGTCTTTTCAAAAAAACGACTAAGAGATGGATTTATATTCATGTGGCAACTATTCAACAACTAAAAAGAAAAGACTGTTCCCTGCGGGATTATTAGTTAAAGGGGGAAATAAGTCTACAGAAAGCCATAAGGGGCACTTTCACTCGCAGCTCATGGCTCATAGCTCACAGCTTTAAAATGGCATAGGATTTTTATTGATAAAAGAAACTACACTACCATGTCAATTCATATTACCGAAGTGGTTCAGAAACGGTTACAGTTTCCCCCGCTTCAAAAAATAGATCCGAATACAGAATCCAACAGCCAGGAGATCCACGAAATGATTTACCCGGTCACACAGGCTGCTATCATGACTGCCTTGGCAGGATTATATAAAATAACACGCACCACAGAAGGCAGTGTGCGATTACTCCTTGCAGGAAAAAATGCAACATGGTTAAATGAAGTATATGGAAAAAACCTCCAGCCAACATTTCAAACGATCGCGGATTATACACATTCTCCGGTTGAAGAGGCAGAGAAGCTTGTAAAAGCAGCAGCTGATACTTCTATCATGGTATTGCATGAACAACTGGCAGGGCATATCAGTGCAGAATCATTTACCAATTTTATGAGTGGGCAGCGTGATAACATACTTGCTTACCTGCCGGCGGGTTTGCATATCGGTGAATTATTGCATGATCCAACGATCGACGATAATACCAATAAGATGAAAGGACCCATCTCATCGTTTATGCATAAAATAGAAAACGTATTCTCGGAAGGGAAATAAATCTTCTGTACTTATTTACTTATTCATTTACCCTATAATCCTTTATCATGAAAATACTTGGTATCTGCCTGGTTATTCTCGGCGTGGTGATGTGCGTTTTTACATCGGTCAATTTTACGAAGGAAACGAAAGTGGTTGACCTGGGCCCGGTCGAGATCAATAAAAAAGAAAATAAACATATTGGCTGGCCCGTATACGCGGGAATAGGTGTGGGGTTGATCGGCATTGCTGTATTGATCTCAGCTAAAAAAACAAATTAATCATAAAGAATTATCAATCATGGAAAAGAATCTTCAGGCAAACGAAGCGTTAAAAAAATTACAGGGTATGGTTAGCGATATAAGAACCTGCATGATGATCACTTCGGGAAAAACAGGCGCACGTGCTTCGAGACCCATGGCGGCAGTAGATACCGATCATATGGGTAATATATGGTTCTTTACCAGCCTGCACTCAAACAAAGTAAAAGATATTGAGCTTGATCATTTTGTTCAGCTTGTATTTGCTCATCCCGGGAAAGATAGTTATCTCGATGTAAGGGGTAGGGCCAATGTAATCTCAGACACAGCCTCTGTTAAAGAGAAATGGAACCCTATGATCAAAGCCTGGTTTCCCGGCGGTATAGATGACCCGGATATCTGTCTTTTACAGATCAAAACAGATGAAGTGCATTATTGGGACACAGAAAACAGTAAGATGGTGCAGGTATTAAAAGCGGCCTTGTCTATTGTTGCCGGTAAACCTTTAGTAGAAGGCGTACATGGCGAGTTGAACGTATGATTATTTTATAGTCAAAAGTTAGGGGTGAGCCCGGCTTTAACTCTTAATTACAGGTACTTCTCAATATCATTCAGTGAGATCGGTTTTTCCAGGATATGGATATTGCCATTGATCTTGTCTTTCAGGTCCTTCGGCATATGGAAAGCGCTGATTAGCGTGATATTCATTAATGGGAATTTCTTATGAATATTAGCGGCTTCCTTCCAGCCCATACCATCTGGCAGGTTATTATCAAGCAGTAAAACATCAGGCGCTACGCTTTCTAATTTCTTAAAACCCTCTGATAATGAATGCGCAGTATGTACCTCGTAATTTTTTTTACTCAGGTACGATTGAATCAGCATACACAGGTCTATCTCGTCATCAATGATTAAAACACGTTTCATGGTGAATGTAGGTTCTAATATTATGCCATAGGTAAATGAATGAAAATCAAAACACAATGTAGAGCTATTTCCTCATTAACCTGGTGAGGTTACCCCTATAATAACGGTATAATTATTTTAAAAGTATATAGAAATCATTAAAAAATATTTAAATCTACAGTTATGACAAGCACAAGTAAAATCATTTTAGGAGTAGTGGGCGCCGCTGCCGTGGGCGTAGCTATCGGAATGTTATTGGCTCCTGAAAAAGGTGCTGATATCCGCAAGAAGATCAGTGATACCGCAAGCGACCTGGCCTGCAAAGTGGGTGATTTGATCACCACAGGAAAAGAAAAATTGACAGATGTTGCCAATACTGTAACCAAACAGACAGAGGGCATCATAAACGATGTGACCAAACGCGCAGATCGCGTAAAAGAGAGTGTTGGATAAGTGTAGTGTTGGAAAAGGCAGATCCTCTGGGTCTGCCTTCACTTTCTTATTCATTAAATCTTTCTGACCATGGAAAAAACATACACTGATATCAAGAATGATCCTGATCCCAATATTGCAGAGTTGGCGGCCGATTATGTAGAAACCTATTACAAGCTTACGGTTGTGAATATCAACCAGAAGATCGCTGATATATCTGCTGTGGCCTCGTTTAGTATGGTAGGAGCGATTATCGGCTGTTTTGTGGGCCTGCTTCTCAGCATAGCGGGTGCTTTATGGTTGGGTAGTTTATTCGGAAGCACTGCCCTGGGGTTTGTTGCAATGGCAGTAGTGTACCTTATCGTGTTTATCTTTTTTTATCTTACGCGTAAAACGATATTCTTCCCTTTTATTAAAAACCTGGTTATTAAAAGCATCTATGAATAATATTGCTACATACGACGACCTCATGCAGGAAAAACGCCGGTTGAAATTAATACTGGAGGAAAGAAAGATCCTTGTGCAAACAGAATTCGAAGAGATCAAGATTAAACTGAAGCCGGTTACACATGTGATAGAGATGGTTGAAAAACTATCTTCGAAAGATAAAAGCAATCCTTTGCTTAATATGGGTATTGACGTAGGCGTGAACCTTCTCTTAAAGAAAGTATTGCTTCGAAATGCAGGGTTTATAGTAAAGTTGCTGGTGCCGCTGCTGGCAAAGAATTATCTCTCACATGAAGGCGAAGAAGCAAAAAGTATTTTCTCGCAGATCAGCGGATTTATTAAAAAGAAATTTAAACAGCATCAGCCAGCGTAGCAGTTTCGAGCCAATAGGTTCGTATGTGCTGGATGGTTTCTACCAATGAATCAAAATTCACCGGTTTTACAATATAGGTATTGGCACCCAGGTCATAGCACCTTTTTACTTCCAGCTGGTTTTTGGTGGTACTGAAAATGATCACAGGGATCTTACGGAACTCCTCATCCGTTTTAATATTCTTCAATACTTCGCGACCATCCATTTTAGGCATATTCAGGTCAAGCAGAATAAATTGAGGATAGGTATTCGTAATTTTTTTACTTCTTATATTATTCAGATCATCCAGTAATTCAACACCATTCTCAACAAACTTGATCTGAATATCTTTGTAACCCACTTCATCCATTGCTTTCTGCATCAGGAACCGGTCATCAGCATCATCTTCAGCAATTAAAATCGACAAATTCTTCATGAATTCTTTTTTTGGAATTGGATATACGCGGATAAATATACCGCTAATTTCTATCTGAACAGTTTCACTGAGCGAATCGTATGGTAATAATACGATTCATGCAGTTTTTTTATCATTTTTCACCTGCTGTAATATCATTTTTTTATTATGAATATATGTGCAGGGGATCTCTTTAAGTAATCGAGGAGTATCCGTGACCTGTTTTCTTTGGAAAAGAACCCAATGTGCAGATTATTACCATAACAGTAAAAACGGGGTTCAAAACTGCTGATTTGGGGTTTTTTTTACCCAAAAAAAGGAAATAAATACGCGGTATATTTTTTTCAATATGGATTGTTAAAATGCCAATTAACAACATTTTGAAAAACAAATATTTATCCATCATTTTAAATCAATTCTTATGAGCAACAGGAAATTATTACTATTATCATGCTTTCTACTTTTTGCATTCTTCGGGAATGCACAAAGCAGCACCAACGATTGGGGCTGGAGCTGGCGAGACAGCGCTATCGTGCCGATTACGAGCATGGAGCAATACAATCGTTTTATTAACAATGATTTTCCTTACCCACCTAAACCACGCAATATGTGGGAGCTGGGTCTTGGTGCCGGTGTATCTTATATAGCCGGTGATGTACGTGGACATGTCGGATATGGTGCAACAGTTAGTTTCCGTAAAGCCATCGATCACACTTTTTCTATCAGGGCAGGACTTACTGGCCTTTGGAATGAGGGTTCTCCGAGCGCATACGGTACAGCTATCGGGCAGGTAGCTTACAAAAACAAAACCTATCAGCTTGGTGTTGACCTCCTGACTTCATTAAATTCATCCAGTATTTACAGGGGTAATCCAAAAACAAATATTTACCTGATTACGGGTTATAGCCTGAATGCAGCAAGGGTCCAATATAAATCACCAAATGGCCAACAACCGGGCGGTTATTGGATTTACTATGGGTATACCGACAGAGGTGTTAATCCCAATAGCCAAAGCGGTACAATTACAACTATAGGTGGAGCAACGATTAATAACAGCAAATCATACAGATTGTTCCATGGTTTAAATTTAGGAGCTGGTATAGCCTTTAAAGTTAACAACAGGGTAAATATTGGTCTTGAACACAAATTCACCTTCACCATGCCAGGCTACGATTATCTTGATGCATGGGCAGGTGGTAATGGTTCAGGTCTTACCAGTGATGACTATTATGGCTTTACAAGTGTAAGATTGAATATCAATCTTGGTAATGCTTCTAAAAGAGTACAACCTTTATGGTGGCTTAACAAATACAACTTCATCTATAGTGAGCTTAACAGACCACAACACATGAAGATCCCACCACCAGTATTGCCTGATGCAGATGGTGATGGTGTAACTGATCAATTCGATCTTGAGCCAAACACTCCAAAAGGTTGCCCGGTTGATACACATGGCCGTTCAAAAGATACAGATGGTGATGGTGTTCCTGATTGCCGCGATAAAGAAGTGTTGACACAATTAAGCTGCTTCCCTGTAAATGCTGATGGTGTAGGTACTTGTCCTGAACCAGCATGCTGCAAAGAGTTAAGGGATATGATCAAAAATCTCCCAACAGCGCCAATAGTTGCAAGAGAATGCCTCATAGGAAATCTGCCTAGTATCCAGTTCAAAAACAGGGCAGTTCTTACAGCAGATGCACAGAAATTACTGGCAGGTGTGGCAAGCAGGATCAATGCCAATCCAAACTGTAAAGTGAAAGTGATCGGTTACGGTGCTGCCAGCAAAGCTGCACAGCAGTTGAGTTGGGATCGCGTAAATGCAGTGATCAACTACCTGGTTGAAAAACAAGGTGTAGCTGAAAGCAGGTTACTGTTCATCTATCAGCAGGATGGTGATTCTAAATCGGTAGATCTCCAGGGAACAATGGATGACGGTCCAAGCTATGTACCGGCTCCGCATCCAAACCTGAAAAGCAAATAAGATCAGCAGAGAAAGACAGTTAGTAATTAATAATTAATAGTTAATAATTAAAACGCCGAAAGAAGTTTCTTTCGGCGTTTTTTATTATACTATTATCAACTCAATTATTAACTATTAACTACTAATTATTAATTAAAAAAGGCCGCTCCGAAAAACGAAGCGGCCTTAAACCAATTCACGAAGTGCTTAATCAACAGATCTTCTGCCGAAGATAATAGACAGCAGGAAGAGTACAACAAATACGAAGAACAGCACTTTTGCAATGCCTGCGGCACTTGCAGCAATACCACCAAACCCAAATATAGCGGCGATGATGGCAACGATAAAGAAGACAACTGACCAGCGTAGCATAAAAATGATTTAAATGTGAGGAATGTTTCTATTTCTACCCATAACTATTAAAAAAGCATACCGGAGCACCTGTTTTTCTACATTTAATTGGCACCTGGACTCTAAATTTAATGGCACCCGATTTTAATACTATTAGGCAAATGAAGTGTTATGAAAAAAGTGTGGGGTTTAGCAAGAAACGTGATTAACGTGATGTGTGTTTGCATCATATTTCCGGGTGTTGATTTTGATATCGACAATATCTCCGGTTATTTCACAAATGGTGAAGAGGTGATCGACTGATAAAAGATCAGTCTACAGGAAAATACATACTGAAAGTTGCACCGGAACCTTTTTCTCCATGGGCCTCTATATGGCCGTAGTGATTTGTCATAATGCGTTTAACAAGCGCGAGACCGGTTCCTTTTCCTGGATAATCCTCCTGGTTATGCAGACGTTGAAAAAGTACAAAGATCTTCTCCCGGAACTCATTGTCAAACCCAAGGCCATTATCGGTGATCGTTACCTGGTGGTAGCGGGGTGTACGTTTGTCTTTGAATTTATCCCTTATACTTCCTTCCGCTGTCATCCTGTAGGTAACATTGATCACCAGTTGTCTCAATGGATTTTTGAATTTAACAGCATTATCCAATAACTGCATAAAGAGTATTTCAATCTGCGGTTCATAGCCTTTGATATATGGTAAGGATCCATACATATTGAGTTTAATGGTATCGCTCTTTGCTGATTTACTAAACGCTTCTTTAAAAATAGCATCCAGGTTAACCATTTTCTTTTCTTCTTTTTTATTCAGTAGTCCAGAAAAATCAACCAGGTCATTGATCAATAGATGCATCTTTTCACTTGCCTTGTCGATCCGGCTTAAGATGTCTTTCCCCTCATCATCCACCGATCCCTGAAATTTCTTTGTGAACAGTGTACTCAATGTCCTGATCTTGCGAAGTGGTTCCTGCAGGTCATGTGAAGCCGCGAAAGTAATTTGCTCCACTTCCTCATGGCTTCGCTTGAGTTCGTGAATACTTTTCTCAAGTAGTTTCTGCGCTTTGACCCTTTTTCTCAACTCTCGGATGATCAGCAATACCCCGATCCCGAAAAAAAGACAGGCAAACAGGAACGCATATTTTACAAAAGTGAAGTTTAATGCCTGGTAATGATCCTTCGCTGCGGCGCGTTGGTCCAGCAACGAATTTTCTTCATCCTCAATCGTCTTTATGTATAGATGGATCTTATTCATTAATAACTGTCCCATAGTCAGGCGCCGTACCCGTTCTTCCTGGCTTCTGGGAAGGGTGAAGTTTTGTTCTAACAGCGTCAGCCTTTGTTTGATAGCAGTTTCCAGTAAATGAATATTAACCCTTTGCCTTGAATTGTCACCAATGATCTGTTTTAGCAGAAGCAGAGCTGAATCAACTTTCGATGCAGAGGCATTGGATGACTCCCTGAAATGAAAATCACCACTTGTAAGCAGAAAACCGCGTTGTTTTGTTTCTGCATCCAATAGCAGGTTCTCACAGTATTTGGAAATAATGATGACCTGGTAAGTATGTTCAACGTCTGTAGTATATTTTAATTGGGCTTTGTTCTGGTTCACATAAGTATACCCCAGCCAGCTAAGAACTGCCACCGAGACCGCGAACAGCGCGTAAACAAAACGGTTATACCCCATCATTTCAGTAAAAATAATCTAAAGGTGTAGAATCATTTCCCCATTTTGAGGGAACCTAAAAAAGCATCTGAAATATTATTTTTTGGTGACAAAAAACAAATTGATAATCAATCACTTGCGATTGTTTTTATAAAACATCAATTTGGAATTGTTATTGCAATATTACTAACATCCAATCACAAAACTGCCCGACCATGATACAACAATCACAACTCCAAAAACAGTCACTGAAGATACTGCCCCAGCAAATTCAGATGTTGGGCATTTATCATCTCAACACGATACAATTAGAACTGCGGATCAAGGATGAACTGGATGAGAACCCGCTTCTTGAAATGAATACGGATGATGAAAGTTTTGATGCACAGGTGGACAAGGATCAACCCAAAGATTACCAGGACTATGAAGAATACCAGTATGATGATATTCCTGATTACAAACTGGAAGCGGAGAGTTACATACATACCAATAACCTTAACCTGCCTATTAAGGATACGATCGATTTCAGGACCAATATCAAACAGCAATTGATCAACCTGAACCTCACAGAAACGGAAATGGGTATTGCGGAATACATGGTTGACTGTATAGAAGACAATGGGTTCCTGGAAAGGGATCTGCAGGAGATAGCGGATGATATTTCTTTCTCACAAAAAACATTTGTTGAAGAGGCCGTTATTGAAAAAATCTTGTTGCAGATACAGGAGTTTGAACCTTTTGGGGTGGGATGCCGTAACATACAAGAATTCTTCCTTAAACAATTGAATAACCAGAAGAAAAGCCCGATCGTAAAAAAATGTATCCAATTAGTGGAACACTTTTACCACGAACTGCAGAAAAGAAATTTTGAAAAGATCTATACAGGTCTTGATATTGACGATGAAGAATTATCCATCCTGTTTAAACACATCAGTACCTTACAATTGAAACCGGTTAACGGTGCACTGGAAGGTCAAATGGTGAAAGAGACCATCATTCCTGATTTTATTCTTACGGTAGAAGGAGATATGCTTATGGTGGATCTGTACAAACAGAAATCAAATCTTCTCTACATCAACCAGTCGCTAATGCAGACAGTTGAAAAGAAAGAGGGCCGCACCGCAGACGAAAAAGCAGCTATGCAGAATTTTAAAAGCAAACTAACTTCGGCCATGTGGTTTATCAACGCCATTAAACAGCGGGAAGATAATATGTTGCGCATCATCCGAGCCATTGTGAAAATGCAGAAAGATTATTTTCTTAATGGAGATGCGGCTTATATGCGCCCGATGATCTTAAAGAACATTGCCGACGAGGTTGGCCTGGATATTTCAACTATTTCGCGTGTAACATGTAATAAATATATTGACACACCATTTGGTTATATTTTGTTGAAGAACCTGTTCACACAAAGCATTGTGAGTGAAGACGGACTGTCTGTTAGTAACAGAGTGGTACAGATCAAACTGAAAGCAATCATTGATGCAGAGGATAAGGATATGCCTTACAATGACCAGCAACTGGTGGCACTCCTGGAAGAGCATGGTATTAAAATTGCCCGCAGAACAGTGGCCAAATACAGGGAATTATTAAATATACCGGTAGGAGATATGCGCAGGATATGGGCAAAAGCCATATAATCGACATGATTGTTTAATTTTAAGCAAGTATAGAACAACCCACTATGAATAAAATACTGATCATTGACGACGACCTTGACATGTGCCGCCTGCTTGACCGTTTTCTTACACGCAATAATTTTGATGTAAAGTTTGCCCATTCGGGTAAAAAAGCATTGGAGGAACTGGAAAAGAGTACGCCTGATGTGATCCTTTGCGATTTCAGGCTGGAAGATACGGACGGGAAGGATCTTCTCATACAGATCAAAGAAAGAACGCCAAACGTACCCGTTATCATTATAACGGGTTATAGTGATATCAAGATCGCGGTAGAAGTGATCAAGCACGGCGCATTTGATTATATCACCAAACCACTTTTCCCGGAAGAGATATTGGTTACCATTAAAAAAGCAATCAGCCTTTCTAATGGTCCCGAAGCAACTATTAACGGCAATGAACAACCTGCTAAAGAAAAATCTACCCGTCACCAGGAAGGCACTGAACGTAAACCCAAACATACAGGCAAATATATTTTTAGTGAGAGCAATGAATTCAGGCCCATTTTAAAACAGATGGACCTCGTGGCACCTACCAATTATAGTGTGATCATTTATGGTGAAAGCGGCAGCGGTAAAGAAGCGATCGCACAGGAGATACACACAAGAAGTAAAAGAAAAAATGCACCCTTTATCGCGATCGATTGCGGCGCTTTATCAAAAGAGCTGGCCGGCAGTGAATTGTTTGGTCATGAGAAAGGATCCTTTACCGGTGCACTCAACCAAAAAATAGGCAACCTTGAACTGGGTAATGGCGGTACGGTTTTTCTTGATGAAATATCCAATCTTCCTTATGATGTGCAGGTATCCTTGTTACGTGTTGTGCAGGAAAGAAAAATGCGCCGGCTGGGAGGTACAAAAGATATTGATCTTGATATCCGCATCATTGTAGCCAGCAATGAAAAATTATGGGATGAAACAAAACGTGGAAAATTCAGAGAAGATCTTTACCACCGTTTTAATGAATTCAGCATTAACGTTCCGCCTTTGCGTGACAGGAAAAGCGATATACTTCTTTTTGCTCATTTTTTCCTAGACAATACCAATACAGAACTGGATAAGAACGTAAAAGGGTTTAAACCGGAAGTAGAAAATATTTTTAAAACCTACAGCTGGCCCGGTAATCTCCGCGAATTGAAAAATGTAGTAAAAAGATCAGCATTGCTGGCCGATGCTGACTGGATAGATGTCACTGTTCTTCCATTTGAACTCGTTAACCATAGTAAACTGGCGTTTGATACCGTTTACCGCGAGCCGGATATGATGGAAAGAAAATCATATGCCGAACGCACCCCGCAGGATGAAGCACCTGTATACAGCCCGGCACCTGATACTGAAGAAAAAATACCCGAGATTAAACATAAGCCAGTAGAAGTCAGTTCGCATGCTTTGAAAGCAGTAAGCATTGATGCTGAATATGAAATGATCGTACAGGCGCTTAAGAAAGCAAACTATAATAAAAGCAAAGCGGCCAAGCTCTTGAATGTAGACAGGAAGACCCTGTACAACAAGATGAAACAATACAATGAATTCAACGAGCATTAGACAGCCAGGACTATGTTAGAGTCATTTTTATCAGATTTCTCCTTTATAAAAGACACACTTGATAAAGAAGGTGATCATAATTTTTTTGGCAGAAATTTTTCTTTTTTCTCCACTGAACCCATCCTGTTCTACAATTCGGATAAGGATGCGATAGTTTACGTGAACAGCCAGTTTACAGATGAATTTAATTATACGGTAGAGGACCTTGCGGAATGGAAATACAGTATTTATCCCTTATTAAATACCGAGGACCAGGAAACCTTCCGTAACGCCATTCAGACCTTGCTTGCAGATGATGGAAGGCCTATGTCCGACACAAATTACCGCTTGATAGCAAAGAACAAAGCGCATAGCTATTATCGTGTTAAGGTAAGAAAACTTCATAAGGCATATTATTTTATACAACTCGAGAACTCTATCAAAACCGCTGTTCCTGTATTAAAAAATAAAACAGCCGATGAGCTGATGCACGATGCCGAAGCTATTTTAAAATTTGGTTTCTGGATGTGGGACGCTGCCCTGGATAAACTGTTCTGGACAAAAGGGATGTATCATTTAATGGAATATGAAGAAGAAGATACCATATCTCCAAGCATGTCTTTCCTGGCAGACCATATTGTTAAAGATGAAAATTACCTGGACTTTGAAAAACGATTGAACGAAGGACTGATCAAAGATGCTTACCGTGTGAAATACCAATTACGGACAGGAAAGGGTAATGGTATTAATGTATCTGAACATGGAAGAATAGAGCATGATGAGGAAGGAAAAATTACCCGTATCATAGGCCTCACCCGTGATATAACGCTGCAGGAGCAGAGTATGAAAAATCTTGCTGATTATAAAAAAATGATGCAGGAGAATGAGACTTTTCTCAATTATGGCACCTGGGAAAGCAATGCTGATGGCAGCGTGATCAACTGGACAAAAGGGATGTATGAAATGTTTGGTTATGATGAGGCTGAAAGAGAAAAACTGGCTGTAGACCATGCACTTTACCGCCGGCACATTACAGTGCCTGATCCTGCAATCCAGAACCCGGTAGATTTTATTGCAGATAAAGAATCGTACAGGACAGAATATGAAATAAAGGATGCGAAAGGCATTACCAAAATGCTATCCACTTATGCAAAGATCATCAGGGATAATGAAAGAAATATCCAGAAGATCATCGGCACCACCTGTGATATTACCCAATTAAGGGAGCATGAAAAAATATTAGAAAATAAAATAGAAGAACTCAATAAATCAAATCGCGAATTGGAAGAGTTTGCGTATGTGGCATCACATGATATGCAGGAGCCGTTAAGGAAGATATCAACTTTTGGCCAGCGTCTTAAAACGCAATGTGGCGCAGAATTAAGCGAGGATGGTAATTTGTATCTTTCACGGATGCTGAATGCATCTGAGAATATGCGCAACCTTATCGATAACCTGCTTGAATTCTCCAAAGTAAGCAGGAATAAGCAACCATTTGAAAAAACGGGGTTATCAAAGATCCTGGAAAATGTAGTTGATGATCTTGATATGCATATTGATGAAACGGGGACGGATATCTCTGTTGAGCCGTTGCCGCAAATCACCGCGATCCCAAGCCAGATGAAACAACTTTTCTTTAATTTACTCCACAACTCTATCAAGTTCAGGAAAAAGGAGACAAAGCTTGTTATTAAGATCAAACAAAGAAAACTTACTAACCAGGAAAAGAAAATCCACCAACTGGTATCAAAGGATGAATATTATATGATCACAGTAGAAGATAACGGTATCGGTTTTGAACAGCAATATGCTGAAAAGATCTTCCAGCTTTTTCAAAGACTTGAAGGAAAATCTGAATACCCTGGTACGGGCATCGGGTTAAGTATTTGCAGGAAAATTGTTTCCAATCATAAAGGACAGATATTTGCAGAAAGCAGGCCGGGAGAAGGAACCACTTTTTCTATCATACTTCCAAAAGACCAGTAACGCTTATGTCTACAGAACAGCAATTGTTACGGATACTCGTTGTAGAAGATGATGAGGATGATTTTTTGCTGATCAACGATTATATCAAACACTTACGCGCATGGAAATGCGAGGTTAAGTGGATCTATCGCTATGATGAGGCCATTGAGGAACTCACTAACAATTCCTACACCATCTGTTTTTCTGATTACCGTCTTGGCGCCAAGAACGGTATCGACCTGATCAAGGATCTGCAGGAAAGAAATTCGAATACACCTGTCATACTCCTTACAGGTAAAGGAAATTATGAAATTGATATAGAAGCGACCAAAGCAGGAGCCTTTGATTACCTGATTAAAGCAGATCTCGACGAAGACAAACTCGAGCGTACCATACGATACACATTGGAACGTATGAGCAATCTTCAAAAAATAAAAGATAGCGAACGTAAATACCGGAACATTTTTGAAAAGTCGAAAGACATCATTTTTATTACGGGGATCGATACCTCGATACGAACCATCAATTACGCGGTAACAGATATAATTGAAATATCGGTGGAAGAAAGTATCGGTAAAAAAATAACCGATTTTTTTTATTCTGAACACCAGGCAACTGCTTTTATGGATACTTTACTGGAAGATGGTGAAGTGGAAAATTATGAAGTAGAATTACTTACGATCAACAAATCACCCAAGACCTGTTTAATAACCGCTTCTATGGAAGTGGATAGTGAAAATAACAATTACATACAAGGCATCATCCATGATATAACAAGTTTAAAGAAGGCAGAGCTGGCCAGTTTACAGGCAGAGAAATTAGCGGCTACCAGTCGTTTTATCCGTACCATGGCGCATGAAGTACGCAATCCTTTGAACAACATCAATCTTTCAACAGAGAACCTGGTACAACAGATATCAAATGAAGACGACAGGTTATATCTTGAAATCATTGAACGAAATGCGAAACGGATCAACGATCTTATCACTGAATTGTTACAGAGCTCACGGCCGGCAGATATTGAACTTCATTCCATATCATTATTGGGCATTGTGAATGATGTGATCACTTCTGTACAGGATAGGGCCGTGTTGCGTAAGATCACGATTCATTTTGATCACACAGGCGGTGATTGCATGATCAAAGCGGATAAGACCAAACTCGAAATGGCACTCCTCAATATCCTGATCAATGCGATCGAAGCGGTGCCCGATGAAACGGGTAAGATCGAGATCATGGTGTATTGTAAACCTACACACGCGATATTGATCATTAGTGATAACGGATGTGGCATGAGCCCAGAAACAAAAGCGAGATTGTTTGAGCCTTACTTTACTTCTAAAAGAAATGGGTTAGGCTTGGGTCTTGCATCCACCTTAACCATTTTAAATGCACACAACGCAGCGATAGAAGTAAGCTCGCAGCTGGGCAGCGGTACCACTTTTCAGTTAACGTTTAAAATCTGATTTATGGCACGCGGATGACGCGGAAAAAACGGATAAGCACGGATTAGAAAATCAGTAATAAAAAATCCGTTCCCATCCGTTTTTTCCGCGCTCGCCTTCGTAAACCTACAGCGTAGCAAGGTCATCCGCGTGCTATTGCCGAACAAGAAGAGGCTGTCTTTTTTGAGACAGCCTCTTGTATGAATAGAGGGGGCTAAATTATAATCCTATTCCCACGAAGAAACTAAACACACTGTTCTTGGAGTTTTTGGTAATGTTGCCTGATAAACCAGACTTACCTATCTCCGTTAAACCATGCGTGTACCTTGCACCCAATGTAACACCGCCAACATCAAAACCTAAACCGCCAAACAGGCCGAAATCGGTTGAGTTAAAATCGTCGGTATCCAGGTCAGTGACACCATTGATATTTCCTTTTGAGTCAACATCTTTTACTTTAGCCGATGCGAGAAACCCTACATAAGGTCCTGCATGCAGGTTAAAGTTGGGTGCAACATTGAACACCGCCGCTACGGGTACTTCAATATAATTCAGGTTAAAACGGTATTTACCGCTGCCGAATACATTGTTATAAGTTTCCTGTGCACCCTTCATTGACCACAAAATCTCAGGCTGTACAGAAAACCCTCTTGTTACGGGGATCTTGGCAAAGAAACCAACATTACCACCCACTTTCATATCTTCTTTGGTAACATCATCTACATACATATTAGAAAGGTTCAAACCTCCTTTGACGCCGAATGTAGGTGTAAGTCTTGGCCCTTGCTCCTGGGCAGACGATGGATTGATAATTGCGGTTGATGCCATGCATACCACTGCCAAACAAATGGCTCTTAATGAATTCTTCATAATTGGATTTTTAATTAAAAAATGACTGTCTGAATGCTAACTTTTCTCTCATGTTTATTTCTCTATTTCCTATGCGAAATGTTTGTCATTTTCAGCTGGATTGTAGTAAAAATCTTCTTCTCCCGGTATGAATAATTCGCTAATTGCTTTTTTAAACTTAGTGAACCAGCTTTTCTTCACGTCAGATTCTTTTTCATAGTAGTTCACATTGGTGATCTTTACACTTAGTAATAATTTCTCACCGGATACCTCAATATCGTTATCAAGTGTTGCACACTGTAATTCTTCAGGATCATTGATGATCCTTGCGAGTCCAAACACATTCACAAAGAAGGGGGTGCCTTTCTTGTAATAGTTTAGTGCAACAGGGAATTGTTTTTCAAATTCTGTCACTATCTGTGCAGGCTTGTTCACCATAAACCAGATATGTCCGTTCTCATCAATCTTCAGATTCCGGATCACCGTGGCATTCAGGTTCAACACACTATTGCTGTGACTGTGAAAAACAGCCGTTCCAAGTTCTGTGATCTTGGAAGCGATAAAGTCGAGTTGTTGTGTAGGCGTATTCATAACCTTGATTTGAACTAAGTAAGGCCAAAAACGTGCCGTGGAGCGGTTTAGATACAATAGCAGCCGCTTGGGGAATATAATACACAAGACATTTTTCATATTCGCTGAAAAGCCGCTACAAAGCAAAATATTGTGTGGTATGTTTTTCGCAAACAGGGATGTATGAACAACTGGAAAAAATGGGTCGGCAGAATTCTACTGGGCATCCTGTTGCTGCTTTTCCTGTTGATTCTATTGATTCATACACGTCCGGTAAAAAATCTTATACGGAACAAGCTAGAAAGCTACCTGATCAAAAAAACAAATTCAGAAATACATATATCGGCTATTAATTACCGGTTGCCCAAATGGATAGAACTGGATGGCGTCTTTTTTAAAGATAAGGCCGGTGATACCTTATTGTACGGAAATAAACTCCGTGTTGATGTTAACATGTTGAAACTCCTGAAGGGCAAATACGAGATCAGCAGGATCGAACTTGGCGATATCAAAATAAACATATCAAGGAATGCCAATGATTCGAATTTTAATTACCAATACCTCGTTGATGCATTTAAAAGTACAACCCCAGCCGATACAACAAAAAAATCACCGATATCTCTTTCCCTTGATGAGTTAGAGATCAGCGGCACTACTTTTAAATGGATGGATCATTACGGAGGAACCCTGCTTGATACAAAGATCGGGAACCTGAAAGTGAACATTGATGAGTTGGATATATATAAGCAGAAATACGATATCAATAAAGCAACCCTTGCAGATATTCGTTTCGATCTTCATTTGCTGGTAAGTAAAAACAAAAAAAACGAGGCAATTCCGGTAAGTGACTCGGCAAAGGAAAGCATACTGCCACAAATAATGATCAACGATCTCACCATCGATCGCTCTCATTTTGCTTTTGATGGCCAGGCTTCCGGATTGCATACGGTTAATGAAATAAACGCATTCAAACTGCAGAGATTAGCGATCGCTGCCCCACAAAAAATATCACTCGATTATGCAGAATTGAATAATTCAAACCTTTTGCTTGATCGCAACATCATTGAAAAAGCTTTCAATAAAATAAAACAGGTAGATACTGTTACGAGTAGTCTTGCGGCCGTAGTAAAACAGGTTAGATTCTATAATGATACTATCGCGTATAACAATCCATCCACAAAAAGATTAGCAAAGGGGTTTGATGCCAACCATGTAAAAGCTACAGCATTTACCGCAGGCTTTTCTGATCTTGGTTATGGTGATAACACCATCAAAGCTAAGATCGATTCGATGTCTTTGAAAGAACAAAGCGGTTTTGTTATGGACTCCATGCATGGGGTCTTTGTGTTTAAAGATATGATCACTGCCAGTAATGTGTTACTCAAAACGCCACAGTCAAGAATTTCCGGCAACGGTATCTTTTATCCTTTTTCACTCGATGCGAATTATAAAGGCAATGAACAGAACCATGTTGTTTTTGTAAATAATATTATCGCACGGCAAGACCTCCAGTTGTTCGTTCCGTACATTATGGATAAATACAGCCGCCAGTTGCAAGGTGTATCCTACGTATATGTTACAGCAGATATCACGGGCAATACGAGGAGAGCGGTGATCAAAACCATTTCCCTGCATTCAAATAAAAATGACATCAATATCAACGCCAGTGGCACGGTTAGCAATTGGTTATCAAAAAATGCATTGATGTATGATCTTTCCATTGCAAAACTCACTGCTTCCAAAAGTTTTCTCGAACCATTTATCAATACAAAAGGAAAACAAACCGTTAATCTTCCACCGTTAATCAATGTAAAGGGAAAGCTGAAAGGAGATATGCGACAGTTGACCAATGACCTGGTGGTTACGAGTGGCTACGGTCAGGCTTCTTTAAAAGGTCAGATAAGGAATTTTACCAATCCTGATAAACTGGCTTATAATATGCGGCTGATCGCCAAAGACCTTGAAACAGGCAAATGGGTCAACCGTGATTCCCTGCTTGGAAAATTGAACGGTACCATTACCGCCAAAGGATCCGGAACAGATTATAAAACTGCCACCATCGAATCAATGATCGATCTCAGTTCGTTCAGGCTGCAGCAACACGTTTTTACAGGGATCAAATTCAATATAAACGGAACTACGGGCTCCTATGATGTGAAAGGTGGAGTAGCAGATTCTTTATTAAGAGTAAATATGAATGTAAAAACATCCTTTAACCAGCAATATCCAACAGCTGTTGGTAAAGTAAATGTACAGAATGCAGATCTTTTTGCATTGGGCTTATATAAAGAACCTTTCCGATTCCGGTCTAATATTGATCTGCAGGCAAAAGATCTTTCTCCTGAAAGATTGAATGCTTATGTAAGATTAGACAGTACGATTATTTACCAGGAGAAAAGGACATTGAGGGTAGACAGTTTAATAGCACGTGGTACCATTGATAGCGGTAAAACATTACTTGTTTTGCAATCGCCGTTTGCTGATGCAGGTATCAAAGGAGATTTTAAATACACGGAACTGGGAGATGTATTTACCAATTATCTTTCTAAATATTCAAAAAATCCTGCTGCTTCAAACAAACCGGTGGTTGCCAGTTTTGAATTGAATGCAAACTTAAAACCAGATCCTATCTATGCTTTGCTGCTGCCAGGATTGTTTTTTGATAAGAATATCCATGCGAATGCCCTGATCGATACAAAGCAGAAAGACAGTACACTTCGTTTTTACCTCACCGCACCTACCATTGTTTATAATACCAACCGCCTTGCTAACCTGAATGCAAGAATAACAGGATTGAATGATTCACTTAAATACAGTATCCAGGCAGATACGGTGCGCGCATCTTCTTTGCAGCTATATACCACTACGATCATAGGTGGGATGAGCAAGGGAAATGCATCAGCTAATTTTGTTACACTTGATAATAATAAGAAAGAAAAATATGCATTGTCCGTAACGGCAGTTATTGACGATGATACTTATAAGATGCATCTCGGCGATAAATTAAAAATGAATTATGCCGACTGGAATGTGGATAATAAAAACATGATCGTTTACAACCCGCAGGGAATTAATGTGAGTCAGTTTAATATCTCAAAAGGAGGAGAAAGCATTTCTGTTAACAGTAGTACTGCAGCAGCCAATGCGCCTATCGATGTCAAAATAGATCATTTTTCATTGCAGAATGTAACAGGGTTACTTGACAGGGATTCACTGGAAATAGGAGGGAGGCTCAATGCAGTTGTAAAAGTGGAAGGTCTGGATAAACCAGTGCCTTTGTTTAATGGTACGGTTAAGATCGACAGCCTGAGCTACCAGAACTCGCCGGTAGGCAACCTGGCCGTTGAGGCAAGGAACGACAATAATGAAACTGTTACTTTCAACGGCACCTTAACGGGTTATGGAAACAATGTTAACCTGAAAGGAAATTACAACCAGGATAAAATTGATGCACAGGTAAACCTGAACCCGATTGAATTCAAAACGATCGAACCATTTACGCAGAAGAATTTAACACGTTCATCCGGTACCATAACAGGCAATATCAATATAACAGGTAATGTAAAAAGCCCTGAATGGAACGGCACACTTCGTTTTGATTCTGCTTATACCCAACTCGCAAAATATGGAACGGTCTTAAAAATGAATGGCCAGCAGGTCGACCTGAAATATCCTCTGATCAGTTTCAATCGTTTTACGATCAAAGATTCCCTTAACCATGACCTGGTAATAAATGGAACCTTAAAACAGGAGGCTCGTGGTTTTGTTACTGACCTCACTGTTAAAACAAGAAATTTTACAGCACTTAATAATACGCCTGTTGTAAATAATGAATTGTATGGTAAAGCAATCGTTGATGTGGATGTGATCATTACCGGTCTTGCAAATGCTCCGGATATCACAGGAAATGTAGGTTTGAAGGATCAATCGTATGTAACATTTACTCGGCAGCCAAAAGTAGCAAGTGCCAAAGACAGGGAAGGCGTGATGGAATTTGTTGACATTGATACCGTAAAAAATTATGCATTCAAACCTTTCGACAGTACACTGATAAAGAGGTCGCGCAATGAAATATCGATGCTTAATTATAACCTGAATATCGATATCGATAAGAACGCGAAATTCAGTATCATCATCGATCCCATTACAAGAGATGAATTGCAGGTGCAGGGTGCGGGCCAGTTAAATGCAGCGGTTAATCCCAATGGGGATATTTCTTTAACTGGCGCTTACAATCTTTCCAAAGGAAGTTATCAGCTAAATTATAAATTCTTAAAAAGAAGATTCGAATTACAGGAAGGAAGTACGATCGTATTGAGTGGTGATCCTGCTAATGCAGAAGCCAATATTACGGCGATCTATGATATAGAAGCATCGCCTTATGACCTGCTGGCAAACGAAATTAGTGACAATACAAACAGTGTGGTATACAAACAAAAACTGCCTTTCCAGGTGGTGCTAAAGATCAAGGGCCGTGCAATAGAACCAGATATGTCTTTTGACGTACAGTTAAAAAATAATGTCAGTGGTTTGAATTATGACATGTCAAACACCATCGATAATAAACTGGTTCAGATGCGCGGGGATGCATCTACCATGAATAAACAGGTATTTGCATTATTGGTAATGGGAAGATTTATTGGTGAACAGAGTAAAGATTTTTTTGGAACCAGCAGTGACGGAGGTTTAAAAGCAGACCGTATTGTAAAAGAAAGCGTGAGCCGTTTTCTTAGCGATGCGGTGAGCCAGATAGCTTCCGATCTTATTAAAGGTGTTGAACTGGATGTGAACCTGAAAACAGTTGACAATTATGCTGATGCAACACAAAGAACGGACCTCAACCTTGCCCTGTCTAAACGTTTTCTTGATGACAGGTTAAGTCTTACGGTTGGAAAGAATTTTACGATAGATGGAGAGGATCCATTGGCAAAAGGACAGGATAATTCTAATGTATCCTTTCTGCCGGATATCACCACTACTTATAAATTATCCAAGGATGGCCGCTATATGCTGAAGGCCTACCAGAAAAGTGATTATGAAGCAATACTTGATGGATATTTTATTGAGACCGGTGTAGCGTTTATGTTAACTATGGATTATAACAGGTTCAAAGAGATCTTCAGAAAAGTGAGGACTAAGGAAGAGAGGGAGCAGATCAGGGAACAGAAAAAAGCTGAAAAAGAAAGAAAAGACAAAGAGGCTGAAAAAATAAAACAGGAAGAAGCTGAAAAAGCAACTGCAACCAAGATCAAAACCGACAATGAAAAATAACAAACTGCGATACCATATTATTGTTTTTTTCGCGGTCTGTGTTGCTATGTCATGCAGTGTCCGCAAACATTTGCCGGAAGGAGCTTACCTGTATAAAGGAGCAGATTATGAAGTGGTGAAAGAGCCGGGCAATAAAACATCTGCGAAGTCGATCAGGAAAAAATTGAAACCCATCACAGCACCGGTGCCAAATAAAACCATTTTCGGATGGCCCTATCGTGTGGCATTCTGGTATATGGTGGGTGAGCCAAAAAAACAAAGAGGGTTTCAATATTGGTTGCGGAATAAAATAGGAGAGCCGCCGGTTCTCAGTACCGCGCTCAATACAAAAGCGAATGCAGCAAATTTCCAGGCATTTCTTGAGAACAAAGGATATTTTAAAACAGGTGTGAGTGGTGATACAATTATCAAAGGATACAAAGTAACCGCGAAGTACAAGATCGATCTTGGCCTGCCATATAAGGTCAATGCTTTTCAATGGATCATCGACAGTACTTCAGATATTGGTAAAGACATTGCTACCGCGCCACCCAAGGAAAATTATATTAAGAAAGGAGAGCAGTATGATTTTGATAATATCAAGGCCGAAAGAACAAGAACAGATATACATTTAAAATCCAAAGGCTATTATTATTTCAGTCCCGATCATATCAAAGCCTGGGTTGACAGTTCAAAAGGAGATCATGAAGTAAATATTTATTTTAAACTGAAAGACGAAACACCGGTAGCTGCTGTGAATCCGCAGACAATCCGCAGCATTACATTGTTTCCCAATTATACTTTGATATCACCGCCGCCTGATACTTCTAAAGTAGGATTGACGGCGTATGATGGAATCTATATACGTGATACGGTACATAGGATCAAGCCATCTGCATTGGTCCGTTCGGTTACTTACCGCCCGGGAAGTTTATACAGTATAAGAAGACAAAACCGGACACTGAACCGTTTTATCAACATGGGTGTTTTTAAATTTGTAAAGAACCGTTATGTGGGTGATAACGATTCTTTGAACCCGCATTTCCTGGATGTGTATTATTACCTCACACCTTTAAAGAGAAAATCGATACAGGCAGAAGTGGGAACCTTTTCAAAAAGTAATTCTTTCAGCGGGGCGCAGGCAAGCCTTACCTGGCGAAACAGGAATGCATTCAAAGGGGCTGAACAGGTCTTTGTAAAAACCTATGGTTCATTTGAATCATCAAGTAATGATTCACTCAAGGCCAATAATAATTTTAGCCTGGGTGCAGAATTATCTTTACTGTTTCCACGTTTTATCGTCCCTTTCAAAGTAAATGAGAGTCATTATTTTCCTCCTAAAACTAAATTTACTTTAGGATATGAGTGGTTCCGCAGGCAGGCACTGTATACCAAGAATTTTTTCAGGGTGCAATATGATCTTACCTGGAAAGAGAAAGTAAATAAAGAGCATACTTTATCGCCTGTTAGCATAACGTACAATACAACATCCGCATTTAGCCCGCAGTACCAGGCATTGGTGAACCAGGTGCCAATCCTTGCACAAAGCAACCTGCCTGAAGTGATCATGGGATCATTTTATAATTTTACTTTAAACGGTGTCAACCCGAAAGCAGAAAATATCTTTTATTTCAAAGGAAACCTTGATGCGGCTGGTAATCTTTTCGGGCTCTTTAATAAAACATCAATACCTTATAGTAAAAGGTTTCTGAATGCCTATTTCTCACAGTATGTAAAACTGGATGTTGATTTCAGGTATACGCGAAAAGTAGATGAGAATACGTATTGGGCAAACCGTGTGATTGTAGGAATGGGGTTCCCTTATGGAAATTCAGCTTACCTGCCATTTTCGCGACAGTTCATTATTGGAGGGGCCAGCAGTATCAGGGGTTTTCTGCCAAGACAATTGGGCCCGGGTAGGGTAAGGGCAGATGCATTACAGCAATTATACCTGCCACAGGTAGGCGGTGATTATAAACTGGAGATGAATTCAGAACTGCGTTTTCTTGTTGTCTCTAAACTACGGGGCGCCGTATTTGCAGATGCAGGAAATATCTGGACAAAAGATACGGTGCTCTATGGAAAAGACGCGCAGTTCTCGAAAAACTTTATGAAAGATATTGCTGTCAGCGCGGGTATTGGATTAAGACTCGATCTGAGTATCCTGCTCATTCGTCTTGATATAGCAGCACCTCTCCGCAAGCCCTATCTGCCACGCGGACAGGAATGGGTAATAAAGGATATTAATTTATTTAACAGCGCTTGGCGAAGGGAAAACCTTGTGTATAATATAGCTATCGGCTACCCATTCTGAGTTATGCGTACGAAAAGAATTATCTGGCTCGTTCTTGCACTTATATTGGGTGCTGCTGTTTTTTGGTGGACCACTATCAAAGAAAAAATAGTAAAAAATGCCGTGACCAAAGCGGTACAGAAAAAAACAGACAGCTTATACAGGATCACCTATGAAAAATCTGAGATAGATGAAATAGCGGGAAATGCTTACCTGTATAATGTGCAGGTAAAGATAGATTCTGCACAATGGTTAAAGTTGATTGAAAAAGATTCTATGCCGCCCGTAACCATCGCAGCAACTATTGCAAAGATCACGATCAGTGGATTGAAGGAATTAAAGTTGTTGAATAACAGCTCACTTGACGTAACAAGCATTGTGTTGGACAAACCTGTTTTCCGTTTGGATAAATGGGCACGAAAACATCCGCCGGCAGAAGGATTGAATGATACGGTGGAGATATACAAACGGCTCGTTGGTAATTTTGATTTTTTACGTGCAAAAAATATCCAGGTGATCGATGGTAACTTTACATTGATCGACCAATTTCGTAAACAGGCGTTTGCTGCAAATGGTATTAATATTACCATTGATGATTTTCTCGTTGACAGTGCACATAATTACAGGAATATTTCTTCTTATTTTATCAAACAAACAAGAGCGACAATAAATACTGTCAGCAGTAATAATATAAGAACCAGTAAGATCGAATACGACTCGAAGCAACATTTCCTCAATGTAAAAGATCTTACGATATCAGGTGATGCACCGGTTTCGGCAAGATCAATAGAGATCAATGGGCTATCAACAGAACAATTTATCAGCCAGGGACATGTGAATGCGAGAAGCCTGGTGCTGAATAGCCCGAACATTACTATTAAATCGAATGCGAAGAAAAAAAAATCATTTGAATTGATTGCTTCTGCCGCTTCGGTGGATTCATTCATCATTCAGAAAGGAAATCTTAATGTGTACACAAAAACGAACAAATTAGTATCCATAAAAGATGTGCAATTACTTATGAAGGGTATCAAAACAGTTGATGGTAAATTGCCGATAGAGGAATATATGAATGCGACCAGTTGCCTGTTCTCTATCGGTTCAATAAAACTACCAATGGAACTGCACAGTATGCAATTACAGGGGATCACTTATCCAAACACTTCGGAGCAGGTAAAGATTGGCTCTTTACAGGTAAGACCCACAATGACGCGCCAGCAGGTGAAAACGAGGATCGGTATTCAGACGGCCATGTATAACATAGCTGCTAATAATATTACCATTAATAAAATTGATTTGAAAAAAATAATAAAAGAAAACACGGTCAGCATTCATGATATATCGCTCCGCATGAATCTTCATGTATTTAGTGATAAGGCCCTGGAAATAGATTCTGTGAAGAAAGGACACAGCCTTTTCCCATATGATGGTCTCCGCACTTCGAAAACAAAGATCGATATCAGGGCAATAGCTATCCGGGATTCGAAGATCTCTTACGAAGAGCATGCGCCTAAAAGCGGGAGGAACGGGACTGTTTTTTTTACCGGGGTGGATGGGAGACTGACCAATATCACAAACATGGCTTCTCAACTTGAGAAGGACAATACCATGAAATTAGAAGCTGTAGCAAATGTAATGGGTGTTGCACCTATGAGAACCAACTGGGATATGCTGTTGAATTCTCCGGATGTGAATTTTAAAGTAACAGGCAGTGTATCACCGTTCCCGATCTCTATCTTAAATCCGCCATTTGAAGCATTGAGCATGACTTCTATGCGTTCCGGTTTTGCTGATAAACTTAGTTTTGAGATCAATGGTCAGCGGATGAATAGTACCGGGACTGTTTTATTAAATTACCATGATTTGAAAATAGACCTTCTCAGGAAAAACAAAGAAGACTCATTGGAGAAAAAGGGATTTCTGAGTTTTATTGCCAACGCGGATATAAAGAACAATAACACTTCACCGAAACCCAAAACGTTCAACTATCAGAAAGACAGGTATAAATCATTTTTCAATCTGCTCTGGAAATCGGTTTTTGAAGGAGGAAAGAATACGATCCTTATAGTAAAATAAGCCCCTGGTGCTAACTATCTGTTTTGCCATCATCAGTTTTTGCCGGCGAGTCTTTTGAAACGGGGATCTCCTTGCTTTCTGTTTTAATAATGTATACTGCCTGCTCATCGGGAGCAATACCTCCACCTAATTCCCTGGCGTGTATCTTGGTATATTCTGCTCCAAAATATAGAATGATAGAAGTATAATACACCCATAAAAGGATTACAACAATAGAAGCTGCGGCACCATAAGTAACACCCAGTTTGGAATTACCTATGTAAAAACCAATGATAAATTTTCCGATGATAAAAAGTACGGCTGTAAATGATGCACCGATGATACTGTCTTTCCACCTGATCTTAGCATCGGGCAGAACTTTGAACATGACACTGAATAAACCCGTTATTACGATAAAAATAGTGACCAGGTTGATAGCATATAAAAGATCCAGTGAGGTGTCGTTAAACATACGCTGCAGACGCGCATAAAAAAGGTCCATTAATGAATTCAGCATCAACGACACAAGTAAAATAAAACCAATACTTACCACCAGTGAAAAAGAGATCAGCCGGTTAACCAGGAATTTGATCAACCCTTTTTTTGGCTTGGCTTTAATACCCCACATATAATTGACAGAACCCTGTATTTCGGTAAATACGCCGGTTGCGGTAATGATCAGTACAACACCGCCGATGATCGTCCCCCATACTCCCTGGTCCTTAAGTTCAACATGGGCAATGATGCTTTGTATCTGTACGGCGGCATCATGACCAACCAGGCCGCTTATCTGGCCGTAAACGTGCCCGCGTACTGCTTCTATACCAAACACGGTACTCACGAGCCCGATAACGATCACAAGAAATGGTGCGATAGCAAAAATGGTGGAATACGATAATGAAGCGGCCAGCTTCATGCCATCATCATCATCAAAAGAAATTGCGGCCCGTTTTACTATTCTGAAAAAGGTCTTTACTTTTTTCATATTTGTGATGAATCAAATTCCTATTCCACAAAAACAGGGCTGACCCTGTAGAAATATTTACACGTGGCGCAGAATGTTATTCGTTCGGTATCCTCATTAAATATGGCACAATGTTTTAAGCTATTAGTGAAATTATATTTTATGCGAAGTATCCTTTATCTATTCGCCGTTATCCTGGTCATCGGTTGGTTGATCGGCGTATTTGCTTACAGCGTAGGCGGATTGGTGCATATCTTACTTGTACTCGCGATCATTTCCCTGTTATTAGGTGTAATCAGGAGATCGGGTGATTAGAACACAGTTCCTCTATATATAGGTTTCGTCTACCAGGCTGTCTCAAAAAGACAGCCTTTTTTTGAAAACAAATGGCACGCGGATGACACGAAAAAAAACGGATTAACACTGATTTGATTTTTACGATTTTCTAATCAGCGCTCATCCGTTTTTTTTCGTGTCATCCGCGTGCCATTCCCCGAATAGAAAGAGGCTACCTTTTTAAGACAACCTCTTTTCGTAGTGCGAACAATTACTTCGGCCGCACTCAGGATACACGTAATGACCATTGATTTTTCTATAGGAAAATATTATTTCGTGTTTTTCTTTTCTATATTTTCTACTTCACGAATGAAAATTGTCTTGTCGGCATCGGCATCTGGTCCATATGCATCTACCAGCGTGCCTTTTGTTCCGTCGTTCGTTTCAAGCACATACATGATGGAACTATCTCCAGGATCAGTCTGTCCCTCAAAACGGAAGAAATTAATGATCTTAACTTCCGCCGGTGAATACTGCTTGCCACTGGTCAATGCTTTTAAAAGGTTATCAGATACTGTAAATTCTTCTTTATACCCATCTGCCAGTAATTTGGTATGCACTTCAACAAGTGTTTTCAGGTAGGGTGTGGTAGGGGCGTGCATATAATTATTTTTATCTGTGAAGCTGTTAAGGAGCTATTAGCTATTAGTAAACGATGTCAACAGCTAATGCCAAATGCTAACAACTGAATTTTTAAATAAGACTGGTGCATTTCTGCACCAGCCCGTTATTACCGTAGGATGTTGATCGGTTTCCTTTTTTATATTCTTATGGCAAATAAAAAGTCTAATTCAGGTGTGATCTTCATCGCTGTAACGGCAATCTATTTTATGCCACTATTGCAGTAACTATGCGGTTAACTGCAGGTCGCGGTATTTTTTGATCATATTATGTGATTCTCTCAACGCAGATTTCTGGCTCATGATCACCTGTCTTGATTCTGCATCGATCTCGGCGTCTGATGATAAAGCTTCTTCATACGCTTTCTGCGCAGCATCTTCTCCATACTCACATGAACCCAGTATCGCTTTCCTGTCGCTTCCGGTAATGGCTGCTTTTACATTCATCCAGGTACGGTAGATCTTGCCAGGAACGGTTGTATCATGAGAAACTTCTCCGCCGTTCTTAAGCACCAGCTCGCTCAACTCTTTTACATTCTCACGGCTGTCATTGGCCATTTTGCGAAACATTCCTTTCAGATCAATATCACCTTCATTTATTTCTTCGATGGCTGTTTCATAGCCCGTAATACGGTCATTGTTTATCTTCACGAGGTCGTTCAACACCTCTATCAATGAGTCTTTCGTTTGCATACATATAGGATTTAGTACTAAAAAGGATGAAATTTTCATGCCAGCCAAATGGGTGTTAAAGCCTGTAAAATCACTGTGATTGTAGAATTACATCCCCATAAGCCGCGGGTCTTTACTCAGGCCACTTCCAGCAACCTCATCAATATTGTTTCATCTTTTGTTAGCCCGGTAATTCCATCAGGTTCTTCTATATTGTCCAATTCATCCAGGTAGGCTGCCATTTTATTCTCTTCATAGAGGCGGATGATGCCTGGATGCACATAATACTTCCTGCAAACCGTACGTGTATTTCCGAGTTTTGCACTCACATAATCGAGCGCCTGGTTAATATTCTGTTTGCATTGCGTTGCATTCCCGTACAGCCCAATGCTTTTGAACGCACGTAAGAGAGTAAGACAACCTGCCCATGTTCTGAAATCTTTGGCAGTAAAATCCTCTCCTGTGTATTCTTTTATATATTGATTCACCATTCCTGAATCGATGGCATGTCTTTGTCCATCTGTACCATAATATTGAAACAGTTCCTTGCCGGGTATATCCCTGCATTGTTTTATGATCTTTGCCAATTTTTTATTCTTAAGGCTGACGGTATGATAGATCCCTTTTTTTCCTTTGAAGGAGAAAGAGATGGCTGCGCCTTCAATGGCAACATGCCTGTCGTGCAAAGTCGTTAGCCCGTGCGATCCATTTTGTTTTTCATATTCCGCACTGCCAACCCGTATATAGGTTCTTTCCATCAGGCTGATTACAACGGCCAGTACTTTCTTTTCAGCCAGTTCCGTAAGGGAGAGGTCTTTTTCCAACTGCAACCTGAGGGCAGGTAATTGTTTCCCGAATTCCAGGAGCTTGTGAAATTTTGTTTCGTTGCGTAGTAATCCCCATAATGGATGGTACCTGTATTGTTTGCGTTGCCGGGTATCAAACCCCGTGGCTTGTATATGTCCGTTTTCTTTGGTGCATATCCATACTTTTTCCCAGGCCGGTGGAATGGCCAGTTTCCTGATGCGGTTAATTTCTGCTTTACTCTTAAGCGGCGTATCATCCAGTACATACGAAAATCCCTTTCCCTTGCGAAGCCTTGCAATACCTGGCTCGCTATCGCTTACATATACCAGTTTGGCTGCAGCCGCGGTCTTCACATAATCCTTTACAAGGTTTAAATGTTTACGGTGACTGAGTTTGGCAGTTCTCATGCTGCTTATTTTTTCTCTGTTTCCTTTTTGGGTTTGCGGTATTTATCGCGGTTATTTTCTTCGGCTTCATCAATGGAATGGGAACGGAAAATATCTTTTTCGTCTTTGGATAAGTTGGCGAGTGTGATATAAAAACCTTTCAGCGTTTCTAATTCTGCCTCAGATAGATCCTCGATATTCACAAGACGGTTACTGGCTTTGTTATTAGTAGCAATCAATTCATTTAGTTTCAGCTGGATGGCGGTAGTGTCTTTGTTCTGTGAATGCTGGATAATAAATACCATTACAAAGGTAACAATGGTAGTACCTGTATTGATTACTAACTGCCAAGTATCTGAATAGTGAAATATAGGGCCTGTAAATAACCAAACAAGGATCACAGATACCGCGATCAATACGGCACTTGGGCTGCCCGTTGCCTTGGTTACACGTGTAGATATTTTTTCAAACCATCTAACGAAGAATGACCTTTTTTTTAGTTCAGGTTGTTTCATAGCAATTATATTTCGATCTGTAATTAAGTACCAGTACCTATACTATAAAAGCCGGACCATGATGCTGTCCGGCTTTATTGTATTTCCCGTTAACGGTACTAAACCCCCTCAGGGCTTATTTCTTACCGTCTTTTATAGACCTGATCACTTCCAGGTGATGTTGGATGGTAGCCAGTTTACCTGCGGCCCAGCTTCTTAACTCAGCATCATTGCCTTTTTCCGCTTCTTTTTGCAAAGCATCTACGGCGTCTTTGTGTTCATCAACCATGCAATCCACATAGGCCTTGTCAAAATCGGTGCCTTTCTTAGCGGCCAGGTCATTGTATTTTTTTTGTTTGGCCTCGCTGAGAGTCATAGGCAGGCTGATATTCTTTTTGGCCGCTACATCTTTTAATTCAGTATTGGCGCCTGAATGGTCTGTTACCATCATTTTGGCGAAATCTTTTACATTGGCTGCTGAGGCACTGGTTGCTGCCAGTTTTGATGCCTCTACTTCAAACATACCTGCGTCTGCAATGGCTACAGCGAATTTTGTGTCGCCTTCAATGTTGGTAGAATCGAATTTTTGATTGTTCTCTTCTTTCGCTACCTCTTTACTGTCTTTTTCTGAGTTGTTCCCGCAGGAAAACATACAAGCGAATGCTGCGCATAGAAGGATACCTGTTAGTAAGTTCTTCATGGTCTTAAGATTTAGATGAATGATGAGGAAGACCCTAAAAAAACATACCGCAGTTTTTGTGGAAAACCTGTGCAGTCGAATAAGACCAACGTTAATTTAACAACTTGCTTTTAAACTTTTGGCATTACAGGCATCAAAATTGCATACGGTGAACTGGAGAGAAAAATACAACTTATGAAGTTATATAAACAGGTAGACAACAAGGTGGAATTATGTATACTGCCAAGAATGGAAAAAGAAGTAAGAAAACTTTTTGACAAAGAGATCACGAATGGGTACACAGAAATATTAGATGATGGCAGGATCTATTTCGCTTTTGAAATTACGCCGGAGAAAGCCACTTTATTACATTGGGTGTCGAGATGGGTAGAGAATGAAAGTAATAACGAAATGGGATTTGACAGGCAGGAACGCAACGCATCTTAAGGGAACTTAATGATACAAGATAAATCGTAACATTTTTACGATATCTTTAAGATATATCAAAAAATGAAGCAGAACCTGATTTTTCTTGTTGACGATGATCTTGATGATTTGATGCTTTTTAAAGATGCGATCAAAGAGATCAACCCGCAAATCGAAATTGATACCGCATCAAATGGCGTGGAGGCTTTAAAAAAACTGAATGCCGGTCTGGTACGCGAACCGGACTATATTTTTATTGATCTGAATATGCCTTTAATGAATGGCATACAATGCCTGCAGGAAATAAAAAAAATACCCACGCTTACTCATATACCCGTTATTATTTATTCTACTTCTTCTTATGAAAGGGATATTTTACAAACAATCAATCATGGCGCTTTCCACTATATTGTAAAACCTTTCAGCTTTCATGAATTGTGCGAGAAACTTGGTAATGTGCTGAAGATGCCCAAACATTGATCATCCTAATTCTCTACCCGGCTGATGCGATGATGGGGAATTTGTTCTACAAAACTGTATCTCCTCCCTGTTTCCTTTCTTCAAATAAGCCTGTTATACCGGATATCGTGTGTTTTACGGTTTTTTTAGCAGGCTTTTTATGGTTTGTGTCAATTAGTTAAAAAAGACGAATCTGGTATAATTTTTTAGTCTATTGGATGTAAGATCGCACTATCCTACGCCAACACTATGCAAAAAATTTTAGTAATTGACGACGACAAAGACCTCTGCTTCCTGCTGAACCAGTTTTTGATTCGGAAAGGATATGAAGTAGCGGTTAATTATTCAGGCATGGAGGCACTGGTATATTTGCAAACTGCTAAACCCGACCTGGTGATCTGCGATCTGCGTCTTGAAGACATCGACGGAATTACTTTGTTGGGAAAAATAAAACAGAAATACGCCGACCTCCCCGTTATTATCATAACCGGTCACGCCGATATCAAAACTTCCGCACTTGCCTTAAAGCAAGGGGCATTTGATTATGTTGTCAAACCACTTGTTACCGAACAGATATTGCTTACGATACATGAGGCCCTGAGTAATAAAAAAGAAGGGCAGACAAGTTCTGCTAATATACAGATGGCCGATAAACAGGCCGGGGAGTATTTTTTTTGGGGTAATACAGATTCGTTCAGGACACTATCGAAACAGGTGCAACTGGTTGGTCCTACTGACCACAGCGTTATTATTTATGGAGAAGATGGAACGGGCAAGAAATCAGTTGCTAATGAGATCCATAAAAAAAGCAAACGCAGCCAGATGCCTTTCGTGGTGATCAAAGCAGGTGCTTTGCAAAAGGAGAATGCATTGGAAGAAGTATTTGGATCAGAGAAAGAATCTGAAACAGGTTCGAAAGAGATCAATAAAGGCATAGTAGAGCAGGCCAATGGAGGAACTATTTTTATCGTAGAGGCCCAATCGTTGCCACTGAGCGTACAGGAAAACCTGTTACAGGTGATCAGGCGGAAAAAAATGCGCCGTATAGGGGGAACCAAAGACATCAATCTCGATGTTCGGGTGATCATTTCAAGTAATAATATTTTATGGAGCGCAACACGTAATGGGAAATTCAGGGAGGACCTGTATCACAAACTGAATGATTTCAACATTGTTATCGCCCCACTTCGGCAAAGAAAAGAAGATATACAGGCATTGGCTGATCATTTTCTGAAATTATACAACGAAGTATTCAATAAAACGATCAAGGGGTTTACTCCAGACGCTTACGCTATATTGAAGAATTATCCATGGCACGATAATATACGTGAACTGAAGAGCGTGATTAAAAAAGCTGTTCTGCTTAATAAAGATACCTGTATTGGTATTGAGACATTACCGGGAGAGCTGGTAAACCAGGAGGGCATATCCGTTGATGCCACCCATGATGAACATCCATTATAAAAATTGTTTGTTGAGCGTTATGCCCTGCATAGCTGCGCGATCAGTTATAATGACCGTTATCTAAGGATATATTAAGAAAAGAGAATAATTTATGAAAGCGTTTCAAGGGAAAAATGATACAAAAGACATTTTTGAAATGCTTCCGCAGGCCATAGCCGTCTTAAAGAAAAACATCATCAGTCCATTCATCAGCGAGAGTCTTCTTGAAAAATATGCAAATGAAATGCCGCCTTTGCGAGCCGAGCTTTTTAGCGCGGGGCAGATAGAAGAGTATGCGAAAAAACTTGCAAAAAACCATACGCTAATTACTGAACATCCTTCAGAGCAACTTTTAAAAAGACTGGCTGGAAATGAAGAAGCTTTGGTGGATGTACATGCATTACTTACACAAACTGTAAAAGATAATCACCGGATCACCCCTGCCGGTGAATGGTTGCTTGATAATTTTTACCTGATAGAAGAACAGATCTATACTGGTAAAAAACATTTACCCAAAGGGTATAGCAGGGGATTGCCACAATTAAAAAAAGGGAATTCAACGGGACTGCCGCGTGTATATGATATTGCAGTTGAGATCATTTCACACAGTGATGGGCGGGTGGATCTCGACAGCCTTACAGGTTTTATAACAGCCTATCAATCCGTAACACCACTTAAGCTCGGTGAATTATGGGCGATACCGATCATGCTCAGGCTGGCATTGATTGAAAATCTACGCCGTTTGGCTACGCAGATAGCCATCGACATGACCTATAAAAAATTAGCCGAGTATTGGGCGGATGAAATGATCACTACCGCAGAGAATGATCCGAAGAATCTCGTGGTGGTAATTGCTGATATGTCGCGTTCGCAACCGCCAATGGTTGGCCCATTTGTAGCAGAACTTACCAGGAAATTACAGGGGAAAGGGTCTGCTTTATCACTACCGCTAACATGGATCGAACAGCATGTATCAGAGAGTGGTATTACAAGCAATGAACTCGTAGGACTAGAGAACCAGAAGCAGGCATCCGACCAGGTATCCATTAGTAACAGCATCAGCAGTCTCCGTTTTTTAGGTGCAAACGACTGGAGAGATTTTGTAGAAGCCACCAGCATCGTAGAGCAAACGCTTTTACAGGATCCCAATGATGTTTACAGGAAGATGGATTTTTTTACGCGCGACAGGTATCGACATGCGGTAGAAAAAATAGCCAAGGGAAGTTATTACTCCGAGCAGGAAATTGCGGCACACGCTGTCAAACTGGCCAGGGAAAATAACGAAAGGAATGATGCGGATGCGCGGACAAAACATGTTGGTTATTACCTGGTGGACCAAGGCGCATTGCAGGTTGAGAAATTTGCCGGAATGAAATTGTCTTTTCATGATGGCTTAAAAAGACTTTTCAATAAGATCCCGCTTATCAGCTATATAGGATCCATCCTTTTATTTACAGCATTGCTCAGCTGGCCCTTAGTAACAAGAGTGATTGGTGAAGAAACAGCACAATGGGAAATTATCCTTATTTCGATTCTTGTCATTATCGGAACAAGCCAGCTTGCCTTACATTTTACCAACTGGATCGCCACATTAATTGTGAAACCCTCTTTATTGCCGCGACTGAATTTTTCAAAGGGGATACCTGAAACGGAGGCGACGATGGTAGTAGTACCTACCATGCTTTCAAATATAGCAGAGATCGATCAGTTACTCGAATCACTGGAGGTCCGTTTCCTGGCGAATCGTGATGCGCAATTGTTTTTTGCTTTGCTCACCGATTTTAAAGATGCAAAAGAAGAAACCGTTTCAACAGACACATTATTGTTGCAAACCGCCGAAGACAAAGTAGAAGAGCTCAATAAGAAATATGGAAATGAAAATAACCAGCCATTTTTTCTTTTTCATCGTCCAAGAAAATTTAATCCCAGGGAAAATATCTGGATGGGCTATGAAAGAAAACGTGGAAAATTAGGAGAGCTTAATGCATTATTGCGTGGACACGGCAGGGAGAATTTTTCTTTGATTGTGGGAAACGAATCTGTTTTTCCAACCATCCGCTACATTATCACATTGGATACCGATACTAAGTTACCTCGTGATACTGCATGGAAAATGATCGGTACCATTGCGCATCCACTGAATCATGCGATCTATTCAGAAAAAAAGAAACGGATCATCCATGGCTATACCATTTTACAGCCACGGGTATCCAATAGTTTGCCTGCGCCGGGAAGCTCGGTGTACGCACGTATTCATGGTAATGAACCCGGCACCGATCCTTACACACGTGTGATATCGGATGTGTACCAGGATGTTTTCCGGGAAGGATCTTTTATAGGGAAAGGCATTTATGAAATAGATTCGTTTGAGAAAGTACTGAACGGGCGTTTCCCTGATAACCGTATTCTAAGTCATGATCTTTTGGAAGGATGCTATTCACGTTCGGGATTGGTAAGTGACGTGCAATTGTATGAAGAATATCCTGCTTCTTATCATTCAGACATACAACGGCGGAATCGGTGGATCCGCGGCGACTGGCAGATAGCCAACTGGTTTCTTCCTTTTATTCCTAAAAGAGAAAAAGGGTTACAGGCAAACCCGCTTTCTGCTTTATCAAAATGGAAAATATTTGATAACCTGCGAAGAAGCCTGGTACCACTGGCACTCACAATATTGTTATTGTATGGCTGGTTATTTTCCAATGTTCCCTGGTTCTGGACATTGGCCATTATTTTTATCATAGGGTTACCCGCAGCCATCAGTCTCTCCTGGAACATGATCTGGAAACCGAAAGATGTATTGTTCACGCAACACGTAATTTATTCGATCAGATCAGCAAGAGATCATTTTGCACAACATGCAGTTGATTTTGTTTTTCTTCCTTATGAGGCGATAAGATATACAGATGCCATATTACGTACCACCTGGCGCATGTGGGTATCACATAAAAAATTATTGGAGTGGAACCCATCCGGTTCACAACAAAAGACCAATCTTGCAGGAGCTTTGCGGGCTATGTGGTTTGTTCCGGTGATCAGCATCGGGCTTTTTTTATATTTTTCAACCTATAACCCGGTGGTGCTTTTTTATGCATTGCCGGTTTTGATATTATGGTTTGTTTCACCATTTATTTCCTGGTGGATCAGCACACCCACAGCTGTAGGTAATGGTCATCTTTCGGAGGAACATAAGGTCTTCCTCCATAAACTTTCAAGAAAAACCTGGGCATTTTTTGAAAAATTCATGGGTGATGAAGATAACTGGCTGCCCCCTGATAATTACCAGGAAGAACCCGTTGAACGCATTGCGCATCGCACATCACCCACCAATATGGGTCTTGCTTTGCTGTCCAATCTTTCTGCCTACGATTTCAGGTATATCACCGCCTCGCAATTATTGGAACGTTCAACCAACACCATCAGCACAATGCAACGGATGGAACGATTCCGCGGGCATTTTTATAACTGGTATGATACGGTCTCACTTCAGCCTTTACATCCAAGATATATTTCAACAGTGGATAGCGGTAATCTTGCGGGGCACCTGCTAACATTGAAACAGGGGCTGGCCGCCTTGCCGCACGATAAGATAATCCGTGCGGATGTATTTGATGGAATATTGGATACCGCAAGGGTACTCGCAGAAAAAGCACCGGCCAATGTGTATACTGAAAGATTAAGAGATGAGATCATTCATTTATGCGCCAACAGACCCAAAGGGTTAATTGCGATCAAATTCCTGCTCGATAAACTACAGGCATCCTGCGGAAGCGTGGCGTTTAATATTAAACCTGATCCTGAAGATCCAACCTATGAATGGTTACAGAAATTAATTGAGCATATACAGGCCACGATTAATGACCTGATAACATTTCTTCCCTGGCTACTTATTGCGGTGCCTGCAAAATTCTCAGATGCTTTTTCATTGATCTCTGTGGCACCCACTTTTTATGAACTGGCCAAAATAGAAGAGTTCCTGCTTCCACGCATCAGCGGATTTTACAAAGAAGAAAACACAAAAGAAGAAGAAGAATGGCTCGACCAATTCAGGATACACATTATACAGGGCAGTCAGCGTGCAAAAGAATTTATATTGATCACGCAACGACTAATACAACAGTGCGTTGAATTATCCACGATGGATTATGATTTTCTTTACGATAGATCGCAACACCTTTTGTCTATCGGGTACAATTTCGAAGACCAGAGAAAAGACATCAGTCATTATGATCTTCTTGCTTCAGAGGCAAGACTTACTACTTTCGTTGCCATTGCACAGGGAAAATTACCACAGGAGAGCTGGTTTGCTTTGGGAAGACAGTTAACCAATGTTGGCACCACTCCTTTGCTTCTCTCATGGAGTGGTTCCATGTTCGAGTATTTAATGCCTATGCTGGTAATGCCCAGTTACGGTAACACTTTGTTGGATGAAACTACCAAAGGCATTGTAGAAAAGCAAATTGAATACGGAAGGAAACGTGGTGTGCCATGGGGTATTTCAGAATCGGGTTATAACCTGGTAGATGCCAACCTCAATTACCAATACCATGCATTTGGCGTACCGGGAACGGGATTTAAACGTGGATTGGGAGAAGATCTTGTGATCGCACCTTACGCAACCGAGATGTCGTTGATGGTGAGTCCTGCCGAAGCCTGCAGAAACCTGAAAGTATTACAGCGGGAAGGTTTTGAAGGTGCTTATGGTTTTTATGAAGCCATTGATTACACAGTGGGAAGGTTACCGCGCAGACAATCCAATGCAGTGATCAGGTCTTATATGGCGCATCATAAAGGCATGGGTTTCTTATCGCTCGCGTATTGCCTGCTTGATCAGCCAATGCAAAAACGTTTTGAAGCAGAAGTACAGTTCAAAGCAACCTTGCTCATCTTGCAGGAACGTGTACCACGCATTACCAGTTTCTATTCTCCTGCAGTACATATTGCAGATGTGGGTGTAGGAGGTGGATCAGATACTTCCATGCGCGTGATCACCACACCACATACACCGGTGCCTGAGGTACAATTGTTATCGAACGGAAGATTTCATTCCATGATAACCAATGCCGGCGGTGGTTATAACCGTTGGAAAGATATTGCCATTACCCGCTGGCGGGAAGATGGCACCTGCGATAACTGGGGCACATTCTGTTTTATACGCGATCTCGAAACAAACCATACATGGTCCGCCGCATACCAGCCTACGCTTAAACAGGGCGAAAATTACGAAGCTGTTTTTTCACAGGGCCGTGCAGAATTCAGAAGGCGTGATCTTTCACTTGAAACGCATACCGAAGTAGTTGTTTCACCGGAAGATGATGTGGAACTGCGGCGCGTGCACATAACCAACCGTTCGCGCAAGAAAATGAGCATTGAAATAACCAGCTATGCAGAAGTGGTATTGGCACCGGATATGGCAGATGCTTCCCATCCTGCATTCAGTAATTTATTTGTGCAGACAGAGATCGTACCGGATAGACAGGCGATCGTTTGTACACGCAGGCCCCGCTCTGCAGATGCACAGATGCCATGGATGTTTCACCTGATGAAAGTGCATGATGCGCAAGTGACAAATGTCGCCTATGAAACCGACAGGTCAAAATTTATTGGCCGCGGTAATACAATTCATAACCCTGCCAGTATAGAACAGGCTGAGCCTTTGAGTGGTACTGCGGGTTTTGTACTGGATCCTGTGATCGCTATTCAGTATCGCATCATCATTGAACCACAGCAGTCCGCTATGATCGATATGGTGATCGGCATAGGCGATACAAAAGAGATCTGCAATGGATTGGTTGAGAAATACCAGGACAGGCATATGGCCAATCGGGCGCTGGAGCTTGCATGGACACATAGCCAGGTAATATTAAGACAGATCGATGCAAGAGAAGAAGAAGCGCAATTATATGGACGACTCGCGGGTTCTATCATTTTTATGAACCCATCCATGCGTATTGATCCTTCCATCATCATAAAAAACCGTCGCGGGCAATCGGGGTTATGGGGTTATGCGATATCGGGAGATGTTCCGATCGTTCTTTTGCAGATAGAAGATTCCGCTAACATAGAACTCGCGCAGCAACTGATACAGGCGCATGCTTACTGGCGCTTAAAAGGATTGATCGTTGATCTTGTCATTTGGAACGAGGATCATGGAGGATATCGCCAGACTTTGCAAAACCAGTTATTGGGATTGATCGCATCCGGGATATCGGCTAATATAAAAGAGCAGCCCGGCGGAATATTTATCCGGTCAGCTGACCAGATCTCAAACGAGGACCGCATACTTTTCCAGAGTGTTGCCCGTCTTGTGATATCAGGCAGTAATGGAACATTGGAAGAACAGGTTAACAGGAGAAACAAACTAAAAGGATTGATCCCTTATTTCAGCCCAACCAAATTTCATGCAACAGTCAGTACAGTTCTTGATCAACCAACAGACTTACAGTTCTTCAATGGCATCGGTGGATTTTCCAAAGATGGAAAAGAGTATGTGATCATCACATCGCCTTCTAAAAAAACACCGGCGCCATGGATCAATGTATTGGCTAATCCGCATTTCGGCAGCATCATATCAGAAAGCGGTCAATCATATACCTGGATAGAAAATGCACATGAGTTCCGTTTAACACCCTGGCAAAATGATCCGGTTAGCGATAAAGCCGGTGAGACCTATTATTTACGTGATGAAGAAAGTGGCCGTTTCTGGTCGCCAATGCCTTTACCACAACGTGGAAGGTCAACCTATATTACGAGACATGGTTTTGGGTACAGCATTTTTGAATATAGTGAAGATGGTATTTACTCAGAACTCTGCGTGTATGTAGATATTGCTGACAGTATTAAATTCATCACACTAAAATTAAATAACCGTTCAGGGCGCCCGCGCAGGTTATCTGCTACAGGTTATATAGAATGGGTATTAGGTGATCTGCGTCCTAAATACCAGATGCATATCATTACAGAAAATGATCCGTCTACAGGTGCTATCCTTGCCAGGAATGATTATAACACCACACTGGAGAACCGCGTTGCTTTTTTTGATGTAAGTGAGATGAACCGTTTCTATACAGGAGACCGTACAGAGTTTATCGGTCGCAATGGAACCCTTGCTAATCCTGAAGGAATGAATAAAGCACGTTTATCAGGTAAAACAGGAGCTGGACTTGATCCATGTGCTGTTTTGCAAGTGGTATTTGACCTGCCTGAGGATGGAGAAAAAGAGATCGTGTTCCGTTTGGGTGTTGGCAGGGATATGAATGATGCAAGAACAACTATCAAAAAATACAAAGATCCGGGCACCTCAGTAACTGCATTGAAAAAAGTAAAAGAGTACTGGAACAAAACATTGCATGCAGTACAGATACAAACGCCGGATCCCGCGCTTAATATCCTTACCAATGGATGGCTGATCTATCAAACCAATGCCTGCAGGATCTGGGGAAGAAGCGGCTTCTATCAATCCGGTGGTGCCTTTGGTTACAGGGACCAGTTACAGGATATGCTTGCTTTACTTCACTCACATCCGGTACTGGTTCGTGAACATATTTTGTTATGCGCTTCAAGGCAATTTAAAGAAGGTGATGTACAACACTGGTGGCACCCGCCTGCAGGTCGCGGTGTACGTACTACCTGTTCGGACGATTTTTTATGGTTGGCCTATGTAACGGCACGCTATGTAAAAACTACCGGTGATACGGGTATATTGGATATGCCAGCCAATTATATAGAGGGACGCTTGCTGAATGTGGATGAAGAGTCTTATTATGACCTTCCGATACGTTCAGATCAATCCAGCACGCTCTATGAACATTGCACCCGTGCTATAGAACACGGTATGCGTTATGGTGCGCATGGATTGCCGTTAATGGGTTCGGGCGACTGGAACGATGGTATGGATAAAGTAGGGGAGCATGGAAAAGGAGAAAGTGTATGGTTAGGTTTTTTCCTGTATGATATCCTCACCCGTTTTATGGAGCTCGCTCAAATAAGAAATGATGAAGTGTTCCTTGAAAAATGTCGCGTAACCGCAGATGCACTTAAGAAAAATGTTGAAGAACATGCGTGGGACGGCAACTGGTATAAACGCGCATTCTTTGATGATGGTACACCATTAGGATCTGTTGTGAATGATGAGTGCCGGATCGATTCATTACCGCAAAGCTGGTCCATATTATCGGGAGCCGGTGATAAAGAACGTTCGCGTATTGCCATGGGGTCCGCCGATCAATTCCTTGTAAAGAGGGAAACCGGCATCATACAATTATTTGATCCGCCTTTTGATAAATCAACTTTAAACCCGGGTTATATTAAAGGATATGTGCCAGGTGTGCGTGAGAATGGCGGGCAATATACACATGCTGCCATCTGGCTTACCATGGCATTTGCACGGATGGGTAACAGGGAACGTGCCTGGGAACTGATACAGATGATCAATCCCATTAATCATAGCTCAAATAAAGAAGATATGGAAACGTATCGGGTGGAACCCTATGTAATTGCAGCCGATGTATACGGTGTGGCGCAGCACAAAGGAAGGGGGGGATGGACATGGTACACGGGTTCTGCCGGCTGGATGTACCAGTTGATACTTGAAACATTTATCGGTCTAAAACGTGAAGGCGACCGTTTATATTTTACGCCAGCTGTTCCTGCGGCCTGGGGAACTTTTACGATCAGCTATCGCTATTTGGATACACGATATAACATGACGGTTAAACACGCATCTCACGGCCAGCCACTTACCGTTGTACTTGATGGAGTGGTTCAACAGACAAATATGCTGGTGCTGGTGAATGACGGGAAGGAGCATAGGGTTGAAATGAATCATGATTAGTCAGGAGTTAAAAGTTAGGAGTTAAAAGTGAAGAGGCGGCACTCAATTTTTAACTCTGTTCAAGGCACAATTTTTGTTATAGTACCCCAAAGAAAATATCCATGAAAAACATCCTGCTTTTTCCGTTGATCATCATTGCATTCATTTTTATTGCCCTGTATGCATTCCTTCCGGATGCTAAGAATGAGCTTGTTTGATTGTTAGCTGTTCACAGTTTTATACAAGTACCATTGTGTATACACCACCATTGCTAACCCATATCCTAAAAAATCAACCATGAAAAGTCTGCTACCTATTGCCAGTGCGCTAAGCTTGTTTATAGTCGTTATGTTTCTTCCCGGTTGTTCTGCTATTGCTGGAATATTCAAAGCAGGCATGTGGTCGGGTATCATCCTGGTTGCACTTGTTTTATTGATCATTGTCTTCCTGTTTAGCAGGGGAGGGAAGAAGTGAAGAAGATTTAGACTATCTTCTTTTTGTTGTAAATGGTTTTTCGACAACAAAATGCAGAAGATAAGCCGAAACCAAACATATTATAATGCCTGGGAAAATAAAGACCATGGTTTTGGGCATGATATTATTGGTATAACGCAAAACGATACCATGCAAAAAGAAAAGGATCGGAAAATGAATTATATAGAGTGTATAAGAACAATCTCCGAGCCATTGTAATCTTTGGGTCCAGTTAAAAACAAATCCTCTTTCCTGGAAATAAAAAAACACATTTAATAATCCGAAAAATCCCAGGCCCCATAAGAAATCGCTTGTAAAAAAGCTGAGGTAAACAGATTTGCTATCTGCAATGACCAGCAACGGTAGTAAAAGAACAAGAAAAGCAAGATAAAAGTGTTTTATTGTGACCCTTTTATTGTAGATGTCAGCCAGCAGCATTCCTAGCCACCATATCAACAGATACTTAAGCGTATCAGCAAAAAAAGACTTTTCACCTGTATCGATGGCGACACCTGAAATGAATAAAATAATTATTAGCAGGGAACTCTTGAAAATTGATCTTTTGTTCACATATATAAGTGCCGGGTATATCATGTAAAACCACCACTCGTATTTTAATGACCAGGAAGGTCCATTGCTGCCCCAGACTCCAATATCCTCAGTTCTAATAAAAAACAGATTGCCAATAAGAGTCACCAGATCATGTTTTTTTTCAACGATCTCATTGAGGATTTCATCCTGGGCATTTCCATTGTATAAAATAATATGATTCAGATTACTGCCAATATGATCCAGAACAAATGTGATCAGCATGGCCAATAAGAAAGGAGGATAGATCCTTTTTATTCGTTTTACGAGGTAATCTTTTACATTAAAAGCAGGACTTCCATTCGCAACAATGTTTTTAGCATATTTCAGGTGAATAACAAACCCGGATAAGACAAAGAAAAATAATACAGCCTGGTGGCCATACCTGAAGGCGGATAAACCATATACCAATAATTTTTCAAAAAACGAATATTGTTCGGGGTGTTGTTGAAAACCATGAGTATAACCTTCCCATAAGAGCCATTTGGCATGGCCAATCATTACATATAATGCAGCCAATCCTCTTAATGCATCTAAAAATTGAAGCGGTCGTTTTGGGGCCACTAAGTTTACGTTTTCGTAAATATAAGGTCAAACACACATATTAAAGTTATCCTCGTATAGGTTGGCCTGGTGTCTTTTCCTCCTTTATGCTTTCTTCGTGAAGGTTCGGCAGAAAGATGAAAAAGCTGGAACCCTTACCTGGTGTACTTTCCGCTTTGATATACCCATTATGATTGTCTACGATCTTTTTGCAGATCGCTAAACCGATTCCCGTTCCTTCATACTCTGTTCCGGTTAATCTTTGAAAAATACCGAAGATCTTTTCCTTGTATTGTTCATCAAACCCGATACCATTGTCTTTTAGTTCAATACAAATATATTCTTTCGGTTTAATGGCGAGTTCTTCTGAATCTTTTTCACTCACAGGTTTATTTGTGATCGTAATTAATGGCGTATCACTTTTATTGAATTTAATGGAATTGGACAGGAGGTTTTGAAACAGTTGATGTATCTGCCCCGGGATGGCATGTATGACAGGAAGATTCTCCGTTCTTACCTGTACATTCCTTTCTTTAATAGATACATCAAGGTCATCAATGATATTGGTAATGATGTCATTTATATTAACAGAGGTATAGGGTATATCGCTATTCGATAATTTCGAGAGCGTAAGTATATCCTGTATCAACACCTGCATCCTGTTTGCCGAACGTATGATCTTCTCCAGGTAGTTACTGTCTTTACCTTCAATTTTATCTTTTATGTTCTCGTGAAGCAGGTTCCCAAATGTCTGGATCTTCCGCAGTGGTTCTTTCAAATCATGCGAAGCCACAGAAGCGAATTGCAACAGGTCGAAATTAGATTGCTCCAATTGTACATTGATCTGGTTCAGCTCATCAGAAGCTTTCTGTAATTTCTGGTAAGATTCTTTGGCCTGCGTGGTATTGGTAAAAGTGGTTACGATCCCTTCATACATTTTTACTGCGCTTACCTCCAGCCATAGATTATTGGCTTCATTGAAGCAGTCGAAATTGATGGTTCTGCCACCTTCTTTTGCCAATAAAAGACTATGAAAATGAGGGGCCAGTAAGGAAGGAAAATCTGTTACCCATTTTTTCCCTATCAGTTCAGCTGCTTTTACACCCAGGATGTCTTTTGAGGCATCATTTGAAGTGATAAATTCGAAATCTATGATCTCGCCTTTTTTATTGGTCAATGGTTTTAATGCTGTGATCGCACTGGTAGATGCATTAAAGATCGCTTCTATCAGGCTGTTCAGTCTTTTTGATTCGGTAACATTGATAAAACTGATCACTACACCATCTACTATTTTATCCAATCTCAGGTAAGGAGCAATGCGCATGATAAAAACGGTTCCGTTCTCAATACGGATCTCTTTCTCCAATGATTGTCCTGAGTTCAATACTTTCTTGATATCATTAATGAAATCAAGGTTTACAAAATTAGTAGAAATATCAGTGATAGATCGGCCTATATCAGATTCTATCAGGTTCACCTGCCTGGTAGCAACAGGGGTGAATTTTTTGATGATCATTTTTTTATCAACCAGGATCTGTCCTACTTCAGTGTTGCGGAAATAATTGTTCATATCATCGTTCAATTCCACCAGTTCTTTGATCTTGAGCTGGTGCTCTGCATTTACCGTATGCAATTCTTCGTTCAATGATTGTAACTCTTCATTGGTACTCTGCAGCTCCTCATTGGATGATATGATCTCTTCATTGCTTGACTGCAATTCTTCATTGGCTGATTCTACTTCTTCTATCACAGCCTGCAGGTTCTCTTTGGTGTTCCTTAATTCTTCCTCCACTTCTTCCAACCTTTGCCCAAGGAGACCCTCTGTGCCTTCCGATTGCTTGGAAACAAACGGTTTTCGTTGTTCAATGGCTTCTTCGTTCAGTATGATAAAAATGAACGGTTGTGTATAGGTCTGCTGTACCAGGTAGGGTTTTACAATAATATTGATGATCCTTTCCTTTTTGTTGTCTGTAACACGGATTTTTTTAAGCACCACTTTTGTGTTGTCATGAACGGCTTTTCTTATTGCAGTACTCAGGGCAATAGAAAGATCGGTCGGTACCAGTTTTAACAGGTTAAAATTGAAATTTCCTTCAGGAAAATTGATAAAATTCTTGAAATTACCGATGGCCTGTTTTACATCAAATTCTTTGTCGATATAAATACCTGCATAGTTGTGTTCTTCAAAAAGGGTTTCTTTAAAAATATCTGCGATATTGGTAAGGGCATTCTTTGATTTTGATTTGGAACTGAAATCGAGGTAATTCGTACTTCTTTCCGCAGGGTTCAGAAATGTATCATGATCACCGGGTCTGGGTTTACTGATGCATTGGTATATTTTCCATTTTTTATCAATTTCCCTCACCGAGTCTTTCAATGCGCCGATATTCTCACTTGGCCCAAGAAAAAGATAGCCGTTCTCATTTATCGCAAAATGAAATTTCTTTAGCACATTTTTTTGCAACAGCGGGTTCATATAAATCAGCATATTGCGACAGCTTAAAAGATCAATCTTGCTGAAAGGCGGATCTTTTAAAATATTCTGTTTGGCAAACACCACCATCTTACGTAAGGTGGGGCTTACTCTATAAGAATCGCCTTCTTTGATAAAAAAACGTTTGCGTCTGTCTTCGGCCATATCTTTCAGCGACTCTGCAGAGTATAAACCTTTTGAGGCAAAATCAAGTGACTCCTGGTGTATATCGGTTGCGAAGATTTTTACTTCCGTGTCAAATCGCTTACTTGATTGTATATACTCATGAAATAGCATTGCCAGTGAATAGGGTTCTTCTCCGCTGCTACAGCCAACCGACCATATTTTGATGGGTTCTGTTCTTTTGGGATCCTCGATCAAGTTGGGGATCACTTCTTTTTGTATCACGGCATACGCATCTTCATCCCTGAAAAATTTGGTTACATTGATCAGAAATTCTTTTGAAAGCGTTTTTACTTCTTCCGGATTTTTCTTCAGAAAATTGTAATAGTCAAGTAAATTGTTATAACCACGTTCTGCCATTCTTTTGGTGAGACGCCGGTTAATAGTTGGGCGTTTATAATGACTGAAATCATGAGATGTTACCTGAAAGATCAGATCCATCACATCGGCGAGTATCGCTTCTTCCTGCCTGTTAAGGGTATTGAATGTTTTTGTAAGTGGCGATTCTTTCAGGTATTCAATCAGCTCATCTGCGATAATTTCTGGAGGCAGAATCAGGTCAACATCGCCTGTAGCAATAGCACTATTGGGCATTCCGTCAAATTCGGCTGTTAATGGATCCTGTACTACTACTGTTCCTCCATTTTCTTTCACAAGATTTGCTCCTTTGGTACCATCTGTACCTGTACCGGAAAGAATAATGGCAACGGCTTTATCGGCCTTATCAGAAGCCAGTGATTCAAAAAAAACATCAATGGCGTTATTGGGTACATTACTTTTTATTTTTTCTTCCAGGCATAAAGAACCTCCTTTGAGGGTCATCAGTTTTTTTGATGGAAGAAGATAAACACTATTGGGTTTTACCGCCATACCGTTCTCCGCTTCAAATACCTGCATGGAAGTATGTTTTGAAAGCAATTCACCCATCAGGCTTTTATAATCAGGAGAAAGATGTTGGACAATGACAAATGCAAAGTCAGTATTTTCAGGAAGGTTGTCAAAAAGTTCATTGATGGCTTCTAACCCGCCGGCTGAAGCGCCGATGCCAACCACGTAAAGGTTATCTGAAAGGTTCTGCTGTTCTTTTTTTTCTGGTGAAACCATGAACATTAGCTAAATATTTTATTTACGCGATATTGATTTATTTTCTAATTTGGTACTGTATGAAAGAAACGTTACAAATTTTGCTGATCGAAGATGACAACGATGATATCGAACTCATACAGGATGCATTAAATGAAAACGAAGTCTCCTACCAATTAAAAGTTATCAAAGATGGGGGCGAGGTGGCAGGCTATCTCGAAACAGGTAATGATATTCCGGATATCATTGTCATGGATTTTAATTTGCCTAAAGTGCATGGAAGGGAAATTCTTAAAAACATCAAGCGCACAGATAATTTCAAAACAATTCCCTTATTGATCCTTACTACATCCTCTTCCCAGGATGATATCGACTATTCATACAAAGAGGGTGCCAACCGGTACCTTATAAAACCGACAACAGCCTCGGGTCTACGTAACGTTGTAGAGGTTATTAAAGAACTCGCCGGGTAAAATCGCTATTCTTTTTATAATAGTAAATTTGAAAATTTTTCAAATGTTGTGGAAAAAATGCCACATTTTGCAATGGGTTATGCCTGGTATAAAAGCATGTTTCATTCCTATTGGCATAAAATTTTGACCATACTCTTTTATGGCGCTTACACTCTACAAAAAGAAAAGAAAGTTTAAAGAAACCCCTGAACCAACAGGAGGAAAAGCAAAGAATAGCGAATTGCGTTTCGTGATACAAAAGCACGATGCTTCGCATCTGCATTATGATTTCCGCCTGGAAATGGATGGGGTGCTAAAGAGCTGGGCCGTTCCCAAAGGGCCATCAACCGATCCCGCAACGAAACGTCTCGCTATGATGGTAGAGGATCACCCGTATGATTACCGGAATTTTGAGGGTATCATTCCGAAAGGACAATATGGCGGAGGAACTGTGATCGTTTGGGATGAAGGAACCTATGAGCCACTGGAAGAGATCGCAGGTAAAAAAGCACAAGAGAAATCGTTATTGAAACAATTAAAAACAGGTTCTCTGAAATTTCGCCTGCATGGCGAAAAACTGAAAGGGGAATTTGCATTGGTGCATACACATGGAATGGGTGATAATTCCTGGTTATTGATCAAACACAAGGACGAATTTGCCAAAGCAACCGATATCACTAAAAAAGACAAATCCGTTATATCGGGAAAAACGATCAGGCAGGTTGAAAAAACATCCAACAATATATACGGGCAAACTAAAAAGCCCGGCACCATAAAAAAAACTGCAAAGAAAACTGTTGTTAAAAGATCGCCTAAAAAAACAGTATCTGTAAAAAAGACCGCAGTCAAAAAAAAAATTGAACTGGTAAGCGGGAAAAAAGCAACGTTTCCGAAAGATCTGCAACCCATGTTAGCTACATTGGTAGATAAGCCTTTTGATGAAGAAGGCTGGCAATATGAAATTAAATGGGACGGCTATCGCACTCTTGCGTATTGCAATAAAGGGAAAATTGAATTACGCTCCCGGAACAACAAATCATTCAATGAAAAATTTTATCCTGTATGTGATGCATTAAAAGAACACCCGCTTAATGCAGTTTTGGATGGAGAGATCATTGTTTCTGGAGAATCGGGTATATCTCATTTTGGCAGCCTCCAGAACTGGCGAAGCGAAGCCGATGGGGAGTTGAAATATTATGTATTTGATATTTTATGGCTCGATGGACGATCATTAATGGACCTGCCCCTGGCAGAACGCCGGGATATTCTGCGCAACATATTACCACAAAGCAACACTATTTATTTAAGTGAAAATTTCAAGGCAAGCGGTTCTGCATTTTATGCAACAGCTGCAAAGATGGGACTGGAAGGCATCATGGCAAAAAAGTCTGATAGTGTGTATACGCCGGGACTTCGTTCCAAGGAATGGCTCAAGATAAAGACCAATCACAGACAGGAAGTGGTGATCGGTGGTTTTACAAAAAACGATGACAGCTCAAAATTATTCAGCGCTTTATTGGTGGGAGTGTATGATGGAAGTAAACTGAACTACATGGGTAAGATCGGCACCGGTTTTTCGGACAGACTGCAGAAAGAAATGATGCAACAGTTTAAACCATTGATCACTAAAAAGATCCCGTTTGCTTCGGAGCCTGATATCAATAAGCCATCACGATTTCAACCCAATCCCCCGCATGCAAAGGCTACCTGGCTCACACCCAAACTGGTATGTGAGGTTTCTTTTACAGAACTCACCAGCGACGGTATCATGCGCCACCCGGCTTTTGAAGGTATGCGAATCGATAAATCCGCAAAACAGGTTGTTATGGAAAAAGCAACACCCGTAAATAAAGCAGTGAAAGGAAAAAGCATCCTTCACAAAAAGAAAATATTAAAAACAGAACCGAAAGCAGAACGCAAAACATTTCTCAATCCTGCTGATGAAACACAGGCGAGAAAGATAAACGGGCACGAGATCAATTTTACCAATCTCAGTAAAATATACTGGCCAAAGGGTAAGGTTACCAAACGCGATATGCTGAACTATTATTACCAGGCAGCACCTTATATGCTGCCTTATATGAAAGACAGACCCATGTCACTTAACAGGCATCCCAATGGCATCAATGGTGAAAGTTTTTACCAGAAAGATGTTACGGGTAAAGTACCGGACTGGATCGCAACTTTTCCTTATCATACGGATGAAGGGGGCGACAGGAATTTTATGGTATGCAAAACGGAAGCCGATATTTTATACATGGCATCATTGGGTTGTATAGAAATGAATCCCTGGAGCAGCCGTATTAAAAAACCGGATCACCCGGATTGGTGCATCATTGACCTCGATCCGTCTGAAAAAAATAAATTCGAAAAAGTGATCGAAGCCGCTAACATGACAAAGCAGGTATTGGATTCAGCCGGTGTTGATGGCTATTGCAAAACATCGGGCTCAACAGGCCTGCATATTTATATTCCGCTGGGAGCGAAGTACACATATGAACATTCAAAAGAATTTGCGAGGTTGATCGTAACACTGGTACACAACCAGTTGCCTTCGTTCACAAGCATTGAAAGGGTAGTAAAGAACCGTAAAGGGAAAATGTATCTCGATTTTTTACAGAACAGGCCGCAGGCCACATTGGCCACGGCCTATTCGCTCAGACCGAAACCTGCTGCCACTGTATCCATGCCCTTACAATGGGATGAAGTAAAGAAAGGATTGAAAATGCAGGACTTTACTATACATAACGCAATTAGCCGCATTAAAGAAGTGGGAGATATTTTCAAACCAGTATTGGGAAAAGGCATTGATATGCGGAAAGCGATCAAACAATTGCAAAGTCTAGCGGAAGAGACAATTTAATCCAAACAACATGGCGAAAGCAAGTTCAAAAGAAACAAAGCCAAGGCAATCGCAGCGAAGACCGGGCACTGAAAAAACAATGCACCCCAAACCTGTGTCAGAACCTGTGTACCCATCGAGCGGAAGATTGATGAATAAAAAATTATTCATTACCGGTGGTGATAGCGGGATCGGAAAAGCTGTGGCCATCCTCTTCGCGAAAGAAGGAGCAGATGTTGCCATCGTTTACCTGAGTGAAAACCGGGATGCCAGGGAAACCAAAAAGATCATTGAAGGATATGGAAGGAACTGTTTGCTGATAAAGGGAGATATTTCTAAAGAAACATTCTGTCGCAAAGCAGTAACAATTGCCGTCAAAACATTGGGCAGGATCGATATCCTGATCAATAATGCAGCGCTTCATTATGAAACAAAAAAAATACAGGATATCAGTTCCGCAAAACTGCATAAAACATTTGCGGTAAATGTTTTTTCCATGTTCCATATCATACAACATGCTTTACCGCATATGAAAAAAGGATCGTGTATTATCAATACTTCTTCTGTAACCGCTTACAGAGGCAGTAAACATTTACTTGATTATTCTGCTACCAAAGGCGCTATTGTTTCGTTTACACGAAGTCTCTCATCTAACCTGGTAAAAAAAGGGATACGGGTAAACGGCGTAGCTCCCGGGCCCATCTGGACCCCGTTGATTCCCGCAAGTTTCAGCGCCAACCGTGTTTCGCATCATGGTAGCCAGGTACCAATGGAAAGGGCCGGTGAACCCGCAGAGGTGGCACCTGCTTATTTGTTCCTGGCAACAGAAGATGCTTCTTATATAACTGGTCAATTCATTCATCCCAATGGGGGTGAAATTATTAATGGTTAAAACTTTTTTTATGAGATCAATATGGACAGGTTCAATTGGCTTCGGCCTCGTAAACATCCCGATAAAATTATTTTCTGCTACACAGGAGGGAAGACTCGATTTTGATATGCTGGATAAAAAGGATCATTCCAATATCAAGTTCATGCGTGTGAGTGAAAAGACAGGGAAAGAAGTGAAATGGGAAAATATCGTAAAAGGGTATTTGCTCAACGACAAATATGTAGTTCTCACTGATGAGGATTTTGAAAAAGCAAGTCCCGAGAAAACGAAAATGATAGACATCACCCAGTTCTGCATGCAGGAAGAGATCGACACGATTTATTACGAGGACGGCTATTATATTGAGCCGGATAAAAGCGGTGCAAAAGCGTATGCCTTATTACGCGATGCATTAACGAAGTCAGGCAAAGTTGCTTTAGGCACTTATGTACTCAGAACCAAAGAAAATATCGCGATGATCAAACCGAGTGGGAATGCCCTTATGTTGTATAAGCTCCGGTTTAAAGATGAAGTGCGGGGGCATGCGGATCTAAAGATACCCGCCACAAAAAGCAAACCGGCCGAAATCAAGATGGCTATGTCATTGATTGATCAGCTTACGTCAAAATTTAAAATTGAAGATTTTAAGGACGTATATAATACGAAACTGATGCAGTTCATCAAAGCAAAAGCAAAAGGTAAAACCGTTGCCAAACCAACGATGAAAGTGGTACACAGTGCATCAAGCGACCTGATGGAACAGTTGAAACAGAGTTTGGGGCACCAGAGTATTGGGCACAGGGCTAAAAAAGTAAAAAAAGCATCTTAGGTATAGAAGAATTTCATGCAAAGGCGCCAAGGAGCAAAGCTGCAAAGGTTTCTTGGAGAAGTAATAATTTTTCTTTGCGCCTTTGCTCCTTAGCGCCTTTGCGTGAAAAAGAATCACGACTTTTTCCTCGAAGTCTTTTTCGGAGCTGATTTTTTTGATGCTGTTTTTTTCGCGGCCTTCTTTGGCACTTTAGCGCCAGCTTCACGTGCTTCGGAGAGACCGATGGCGATCGCCTGTTTGCGACTGGTTACTTTTTTACCACTGCGGCCACTTTTCAGCATGCCTGCTTTTTTTTCATGCATGGCGCGTTCTACTTTCTCGCTTGCTTTTTTCGAATACTTTGGCATAAAATGGGTTTTGGTGCCTGTACAAAAAAAGAATGCCAGAATATTTATCTGCCAACGGCAACCTGCTCACCAATAAAAACTTTCTCAAGCGCCATTGCTGCAGGGCCGGTTAATACTTCCCCGTTAATGTTAAACCTTGCGCCATGACAAGGGCAATCCCATGAATTCTCTGCCCCGTTCCAGGCGATGGTGCATTTCATGTGCGTGCACTCGGGATGCAGTGCATGTAAATTCCCTTTTTCATCCTTGTGTAAGGCGATCGTATTCTCTTCGTATCTCACCACTTTACTGTCGCCGGGGGCGAGCTCAACAAGTTCGTCTAATTTATCTGCGGGCCATATTTTACCCAGGATTTCGCCTGCTACAGTCGCATTGTGTTTGATAAAGTTTACAAAGCCTGCTACCGGTTTTACACGGTTAGGATCAAATAATTTTATATAAGGGTCATTCTTGCCGGTCAGTATATTGCTGATGATCAAAGCGGCTACCTGACTATAGATCATACCATTACCTCCAAACCCTGTTGCTACCAATGTGTTCGCAGAATGGCCGGGAAGATGGCCGATATAGGGCAGTCCATCAGCCGGTTCAAAATATTGGGATGACCAGGCGTATACCACTTCATCTATCTCGTAATATTTTCTCAGGTGCGCTTCTAATTGAAGAAAATTCTTTTCTGTATTTACCTCCATGGCTGTGCGGTGATCATAGCCGCCAGCTACGAGGTAATTAACACCTTTCACTTCCTGTGTACGGTAATAATGATAAGGCTCCTGGCTGTCGTAGATCAGTCCTGGCGGATAATCAGCATCCCGTTTCAGCCGAACGGCCATTGCATAGCTGCGGTAAGGGGCGCAACGCAAATGCAGGAGGTTGATACCGATGGGGATATGTGTTGCAAAAAACACTGCACGCGTGGTAAAGGTTCCCGTTTCTGTTGCAATGGTAAGTATTTCATCACCTTCAACACTCATCACTCTTGTATTCTGCAGGATGGTTCCTCCCGTGGTTTCAAAAGCTTCCGCAAGCGCGTACACGTATTGGAGGGGATTGAATTTAGCCTGCTTCTCCACGCGTAAAGCTTTTTGAAAGGGTATTGGTACCGGTATCTTTTCTGAATAGGTAATTTGCAGTCCCACTTTTTTAGAAGCTTTGTAAATCTCATCAAGTGCTTCTGTTTGTTTTTCATCCTGCGAAAAAAGAAAAGCAGGTGTTTCTTTAAAAGCGCAATCGATGGCAAGTTTATGGATGTTCTCCTTGATCAGGTTAATAGCATCCCTTGCTGCTTCAGCTACGAGTTTTGCATTTTCCTCGCCAAAATTTTTAATAAGTGTAGTGTAGGGTGTATCCAGTAATGTATTCAGGTGTGCGGTTGTTCCGCCAGTGGTTCCGAAACCGATAGTATGCGCTTCAAGAACAAGACAGTTTTTCCCTGTTTTCTGAAGCATCCAGGCGGTAGTAATGCCGGTTATACCACCACCGGCTATGATCACATCGTAAGTAAGGGTTGGGTCTGCGTCATTCACAGGCGTATAGGGTTCCATATGGTATTGCCATAAGCTGGTACAGGCGCCGTCTCTGGTGATCATGTGTTTTGTTTTAAATGTGGGACTATGATATCCCGCAAAAATGCTGCCCTTTTTTTCAAGCTACGATTGCTGATCTGTAGCCTTATTCGGTGGAAAATATTGCACACATATTGATTGGACCGTGACTCTCATCATGGAAGGATGGCGAAATCAATGGCATAAGATTTTTTGCGTTAGGCTTTTTCCTTAACCTTTAAAATGATATCTCATGGCTACCAGATCCGCCGTTAAAAAAACGGCTATTAAGAAGAAACAGGAACCGATGGAAACCAATACAGCGGATCCTGCATTAAGAGAATTTTTTGTGGAAGAGATCAAAGACATCTACTGGGCCGAGAAAAAACTCGTCTCCACTTTGCCCAAAATTGCAAAAGCAGCCGGTGCACCGGAATTAAAAGACGCGATCAATGATCACCTCGAAGCAACACGTGAACATGTTAGTCGTCTTGAGCAGGTATTTGAACTGTTAGGCGAAAAAGCCGCAGCAAAAAAATGTGATGCAATGGAGGGCATTCTAAAAGAAGGTTCCGGTGTTATTGAAGATACAGAAGCCGGAACAGCCACAAGAGATGTGGGTATCATCTTGTCCTCACAAAAAGTAGAACATTATGAGATCGCTACATATGGCGGTCTTGCCCAACTGGCCGAAACACTGGGATTGACTGATATCAAGAACCTGCTTGGTCAAACCTTAAGTGAAGAAAAAGAAGCAGATGAATTGTTGTCTGAAATAGCAGAGAGCAGTATCAATTGTGAAGCAGCAGAAGAAGTTGAGGCATAAACCCATTTCCCCAATGAACGCCCCTGCTTTCCGGCGAAAGTGGCGGGCGTTCTTAATGAACTTCTACAGCGATTTTCTGAAATTCAATAATTCAGCCGCAGACACTTCGAGGCCATTAGAAAGTTCAACCAATGTAAGCACCGTTACATTGATCATGCCTTGTTCGATCTTGGAGATCTTGCTGTTATCGATATTGCAGGCATAAGAAAGTTCGCGGAGACTGAGTCCCCTGTTTTCGCGCAATTGCTTAAGATGCGCCCCGAATTTTTGCAGAATTGCTTTGTCTTTCTTACTGATCATTGTTACAATCAATGAAAATCAAAAAAACTATTTACAATAGTGAGGTCTAAAAAGACCTCTGCCACAAATAAAGTGCTACTTTGGGTCTTTATTTGATCTTTTTCTCTTTCTCAAGGTAAATAATCGATGTGAAACCATCTACTGAAGGTTCAATATTGCATCTACCGCTTACATCTGCCGGCATTAGTGAAACCTTTATAAAGGCAGCAGAATCGAATGGTTATCACACCCTTTCAGCAATACTGCTTATTCCCCTGACCGATTTAATAAAAATGGACTGGATAACACCGGCGATGTGGGAAGAACTTACAGCTATTATAGAAAAATATCCCCCGGGAAATGATGGAGCCTGATCCTTTTGTTGCTTTTTTTTCACATCCCGATTTACGTTCAGCCTTAAAAAATCGTGGCATAGAATTCGTGACATTTATTGTGTAACATCATGTATAAGGGGTGGAAATTCTTTCTGAGAAATATACCCACAGTATCTGATATGGGATAATGCCGTAGAAGAGAATACATGAGACAGGGCTCCGGTTGTAAACCGGAGCTTTTTTAATATACGCGGCATAGCTTTTTTAATGATTAATCATGTATCCTGTTGCCACATTACGCCAGGATACAAATACATCTATGACAAACACAAACAACATCCCACGCGAAGAACCTGATTTTACCAACGACCAGCTAACGGATATCATGCTTCACAAAGATGACGAGCCGGTGATTCAAAATGGTGAGATCATTAATGAACCGGAAGATGTGGAAGAGAATGCAACAGTTGCAGATGATGCTGAAGTATTTCCATTAAACGGAGATAGCAGTTCCTGTTGGTTTCCTATACATTTTTCATACAACGGTGTTGATCATACGGCTGATGTACAAAGAAAGAAAGCAGAACTTGCCGACGAATACCATGTATCAGGTGTTACTCCTGCGATCGATCATCTGCCGGAACCTTTTATTATTGCGGAACATTTTTCGAATGAGAAATTTGATTTCCCTGTGAACGAGAACTATTACCCGCTTGCATTGGGAGATGCAGTGGTTACCGCCATCCAGCAAGGAAGTAACCAAAATAGAAAAGAAGGATGCTGAGTTCTTGTCTCAGGCACGCCGGGTATTATGATACGAGATCTCTGTGACAGATCCCTTTGAACCATCCAGCACCCTGGAATGACAACTACAGATATCCGATATCGAAACATTCATATCTTTTATAAACCCGGCTTTTGGGTATGCGCAAAAAAGACAGAATTGGGATTGTTTGGAAAATTTATTCCAAAGATGTTCAAGTTGTATGGTGGCCCCATCATTGCCCTGGGCCCATAGAATAGCAACCATTTCGCCGAAAGCGCGTATGCGTCTGTTCTTTTTCCCCGCTTCATCGATCAGTGTTGAAACGGTTTCCATAAAAAGCGCTTCATCGGGCCAGTTGTTGACCATGAACCTGGCAAGTGTTTCTTCTGCATTTAAAGGGATATAACGGTTCTCTGCAATTAAGCAATTAATATTCAAAGCATGCGACCTGAGCCTGTCGTTGAGGGCCTTAAGGTGCTCAGCTGTTGCAATTACGATCACTGCATCGCCTGCGTTGATGCCTCCTCCCACAAAACCTGTAAGTGAATCAAGGAATATAGTATCATCTTCATAGATCTGAACCACATGGTCACAGGGCGCGATCTCTCCCCAAAAAATTTCTGATTTAGCTAATTGTAATTCATTTGGCCCCTTCTCTAAAAACATCTGCAATGTTTATTTGTGTATTGAAATAATTTTAGAGCTTATATCAAAAAATCATACCACCTATGGTAACTTGTGGAATGGGGTTTATTGAATGGTCTGGAGTTGGAAGTCAGGAGACTAAAGTTAGAGAACTCCAACTTCGTCTACTGACTTTTAACTCATAACTTCTAACTCTAATCTTGGATTCACTCACACATATCGCACTCGGAGCCTGTATGGGCGAGGCTTTTGCCGGTAAAAAACTGGGCAAGAAGGCCATGATATGGGGGGCTTTGGCACAGAGTATTCCCGATATTGATTTTCTTGCTTCATTCTGGATGGATACTTCATCCAATCTTCTTGCTCACAGGGGATTTACACATTCTTTATTGTTTACCGCCATTATCACGCCTTTCTTTGCATTTCTTGCAGAAAAATTCCATCGGCCACACAATATCAGTTTTCGTAAGTGGGCCGCTTTTTTTGGTGCAGTGATCTTTATCCATGTATTTATCGACGCTTTCAATAATTATGGAGTAGGATGGTTTGAACCCTTCAGTCACCTGCGGGTTGCTTTTAACGCTATTTATGTGGCTGATCCTTTTTTTTCCATATGGCCCGCTATTGCATGCATTGCATTGATTTGGTTAAAAAGATCATCGGTTACCCGGAAGAAATGGTGGATAGCGGGACTTGGCTTAAGCGGATGGTACCTGATGTATTGCCTGTATCATAAAGTCATGATCAATAGCGATGTGAAGAAGAGCCTGGATGCACAACATATCAGTTACACAAGATATTTTACAACGCCGGCTCCGCTGCAGAATTGGTTATGGTTTGTTGTGGCCGGCACCGACAGTGGTTACCATGTAGGCTATCGTTCCTTATTCGACCATAGCGATACGATCGCTTTTCAATATTTCCCCCGTAATGAGCATTTGTTACAACCGGTAGCTGTTCGGGAAGATGTTCACCGCCTTTTGCGTTTTGCACAACAGTATTTCACCGTTGAAAAATATTATGATACGCTTGTGTTCAATGATCTCAGGTTCGGCCAGGAAGTGGGCTGGTTCAACCCGCGCGGAAAATTTGCTTTTCACTATTACCTCAATCACCCGAACAAAAATGCATTGGTAGTGCAACGTGGCAGGTTTGCCGGATGGAACGATGAAACAGCAGGTGCATTTATAAAACGCATCAAAGGAAACTAACGTTCACCATCGCGTTTGTAATAAAAGGTAACGATATAAAACACGAGCCGGATACTTTGATAGGAGAGCCAGCGTACAAACTGTTTGAAAACATTCTTTGTCTTAAGATGTTTTTCAGTCGTAATAAATATTGATTCATTTTCAATGATACCCTGTAATGTGTGCTCCACTTCTTTGGCAAAAGCTGTACTGTGAACATCTACATTCAATTCAATACTGGTGTATGCACTGAGCACATTGATATTATAGGAACCAATGGTTGTCCATTCGCTGTCAAATACCGCTGTTTTTGCATGTAAAACAGCGGCTTCGTATTCGTAAATCTCAATGTTGTGACGTAAGAGCCAGTCATACAGCCAACGCTCTGCATTTTTTGAAACCATTACATCCGATTTTCCCGCTACGATCACTTTTATCTTAACACCTCGTTGGGCCGCACGGCTTAACAGGTTGCGCATCGTTTTGCCTGGCAAAAAATAACTGCAAAGAATAGTGATATGCGAGTTGGCCCTTCTCAGCATTTCGCTGTAGCTTCTTGAGATCTGATTCTTCCTGCGCAGCCAATCATTGCGCCGCATCCTGAGTTCGGTAGCTTCATCATCAGCCAATTGAAGGTGTGTAAAGGGTTTACAGTGAGCCAGTTTTTTTTCAACTCTGAATCCCTTCCATGTTTTGGTGCAGAGTACACATAGCTCGTACACCAACTCGCCTTCAATGAACAGGTTCATATCAAGCCATGCCTGTTGGCCATTCATGTCATTGTATCGGTTGGATATATTCTTGCTGCCTGTAACCGCATACCGAGCATCTACCACTAAGAGTTTGTGATGCATTCTCCGCCCAAAATAAAAATGCCTGCTTTTTAATAGGGGCTCAAAAAAACGGAAATGAATACCAACGCTCTCCAGGTCTCGGATAAAATCTTTGGACAAAGCCTGTGAGGCATAACCGTCGACCAGAAGATAAACTTTTATATTTCGGTTGGCTGCGGCTTTTAATGCATCGGCAACCAGGCGCCCTGTTTCATCATCTTCATAGATATATGTTTGCAGGTGAATGCTTTCAGTGGCTTGCTCAATTAATGAGATGATGAGTTCAAAATATTCCTTCCCGCCACGGATCAACCGGACCTTATTATGTTTTGAATATATTCCGGCAATTTTTGTTGTTCTTGAAGGCATTGGCGCAACTATTATCTGGCTGCCTGTTTTCTGAAGCGGGCAGGCTCTATACAAAATACATAAAAAACAATGCCCGCAACGATTTTGATGCAAATGAGGGCAAGGGTGCGGTCTTTTAAAAAAATATTTGCTTTCGAAAAACTTATCATTTATTTTTGATTCACAGGCGGTATCCTAACCGTTTTTGATCATACATCCTGAATATTTTTCGTTATTTATCGAGTTGTTTTTTTGTTTGTGCAACAAAAGGTTTGTCTTAGTGTGCGTATTGAATAATCGTTAATGTGCCTATGGAAAAACATATATTATTAATTGATGATGATCCGGATGAAATAGATATTTTCCTGGATGCCTTGCGTAGTAAAGGGATGGATGTTAAGTGCAGTACGGTTAACAGTGCAGAGGAGGCTATGAAATTTCTGCAGCGCATAATGCCCGACTATATTGTATTGGATTACAAGATGCCAAAAACGGATGGCATCGAATGCCTGGCCAATATCAAGGCGCTTCCTCATCTCTCTCACATACCTGTCATCATGTATTCCTCCACCATGAATGATGAAGACATCAAAACAGCAATGATAGTTGGTGCGGCCGGGCATATCAAAAAGCCATTTGATATGCGTACACTGGCATTATTACTGCAACCATTCTTATAGTTTATCCTTAATAGAATATATTCTGTTGATCATTTCTGATTGTGAATAGTTAGTTTTAAGGTGTTGTGCTATTGAACCGGTCTAAAATAATCGCTAACTCTCTGCGGAGACTCTGCTTCTCATGTTCTCTGCGGTGAAAAAAATCTCGAAAAAATGTTTGATTGCTATTGTTCGAAACCCTATTCACCGCAGAGGCGCGGAGCGGCAGAGGTTTCGCAGAGTTGGTTAATAGCACAGCACGTTAGCTTTAATCTCTCATCCAAAGCGGATTTGACTTTCGTATCTTTTTAAAAACCACGCAATCTGCAGCATGTGCGCCTGGCAGGTAGCCAGTACTCATCAAAAATTCATTCACTATTTCACCGCCGGTAAAACGGAAAGTTTGTTTGAAAAGTTTTACCCATTCTTCTTTTGTTTTGGGATGATGTGAGTCGAGCCATTTTTCAAAAGAACCAAACTGCTTTTGTAATTGCAGTATTGTCTTCGCATTTTCTATCGCTGCATTTATTTTTAACCGGTTGCGAATGATACCAGCATCTGCCAATAACCGTTCCCTGTCTTTGTCTGTATACGCTGCTACTTTTTTAATGCTGAAATTGGAATAGGCTTTTCTGAACGTAATTTCTTTTTTTAAAATCGTTTCCCAACTCAATCCTGCCTGGTTTATTTCCATTACCAGGCGACAGAACAATTCATTGTCATCATGTATAGGAAATCCATATAAATGATCGTGATAAGCTTTGTGCAGAATTTTTCTATCACCGGTCATTGTTTCAATGGCTCTGCAGTATGACATAATTTTTTGTAAGATTTAAAATATTGAACAGTAGTGGATGCGGCTACTGTTTTTCACAAAAAAATTAACCCATTATACACGAATATAAACCCAATCAGGATTTTTAGGATAATTAATATTTTGGAGTGCTAGCACAGAATTTGGTTGCTTAATAGATGTCGGGATATAATTTTGAACCACATAGGCACATAGATTGTAACACATCGATAATAACTGCCATTTTAGTTTTTTCTTATTTAATGTTTAAATTAACAGCGTACAGTTCCTCTGTGTTAGAAATGATTGCACACAGAGACACAGTTGAATTTATAGTTGTGTCAAATAAAGTATTAAAAAGAAGCTGTGTACTACTGTAATAATTTTTTCAGCGCATTCTGATTGATAATGCGAAAGTTTTTTCCTTTTGTAGCAATCGTCTTGTCTGCTTCCAGCTCATTCATGATACGGAAAACGGTTTCGTAAGTGGTGCCCGCATAAGAAGCAATATCCTGTTTGGTGATGGTGATGTCAACAAAACCATCATTTGTTTCACCGTATTTTTCTTTGAGTTTCAACAATGCCTGGATAACCCTGCCCTTAACAGGCATGTGTGCCATGTTCCGCATTTTTCTTTCTGATTCCTGCAGTTCTTCTGCAAAGAACATCATCAGTTGAAAAGTAAAATCGTGGTTTACTTTTAGTGAAGTGAGAAAAAAATCAAGATCGATAAAACATACATCAACCGGTTCAAGTGCTGTGCCTGATACGGGATAATACGGATCTTTACCCAGGCCACGGTGACCAACAATATCACCTTTGCCGGCAAAACGAACGATCAGTTCTTTTTCGTCATCCCATTTCTTATGCACTTTTACTTTTCCTGCATAAATAAAATACATGCCCTCTACTTTTTCACCTTCACGAAAAAGCAATTCTCCTTTTGAAAAATGATAATTTTTTCGGTTGGCTTCTATGGCTGGTGCCCACTCTTTTACGCAGGATCTGCAAAAAGAACAACTCTGCAGATCACAGCTATGCTTGCTTTTCTTCATTTGCCTGCTGGTATGGAGTAATATATGTTTTTAGAAATGATGGATGCAGAGATACCACCTCGCCAACAATGATAATGGCAGGATTAGTGATGCCTGCATGTTGTGATCTGAATGCAATATCTTTTACCGTGCCGATCACGATTTTTTCTTTTGCTGTGGTACCATCCTGTATAATGGCTACCGGTGTTTCTTTTTTGCCATATTGCTGAAACAGTTCCATGATCGCTTCCAGTTTACTCATGGCCATCAGAATGACCACTGTAGCAGATGATTGTGCTGCCAGGTTAATATCTGCAGAGATCTCACCGGTTTGCGTGGTTCCTGTTGTTACCCAGAAACTTTCATTCACACCACGGCAGGTGAGGGGGATCATTTGTGCTGCAGGCACGGCAATTGCGCTGGAGATGCCCGGGATGATCTCAACATGAATGCCATGTTCTCTTGCAATTTCTATTTCTTCCTGTGCACGTCCAAATACAAACGGATCACCACCTTTCAGGCGCACTACTCTTCCATGAGAGAATGCATATTCAATGATGAGATGGTTAATCTCTGATTGTGATAAAGCATGGCACCCATATCTTTTACCAACAAACCGGGTAATGGCTTTTGGTGAAGCATGGGTTAACAATTCATCATTTGCCAGCGCATCATATAATATAACATCCGCCTGGTTGATCGCTTTTATGGCTTTCAGGGTAATAAGTTCCGGATCTCCCGGTCCGGCGCCAACTAAGGACAAAACTGGTCGATTCATATAAAATCAAATATATTAATAAAAATAAAATGTTAATTAATTTTCATGAAGTTAATTGAAATATTGAATTAATTAGAGTAATTTCATGATATAAATAATATTATTATTCATTTATTTCGATAAATAAGAAAAATAATATTAAATATAAAAAATAATAATATCGATTGTTTGCCATTCCGGGCTCTTATTTATTAACCTAAATCACAAAAGATGAAAATCGTGATGATTGGTAACGGAATGGTGGGGTACAAGTTTTGCGAAAAACTGCTAGCCAAAGCGTCCAAAGACAGTTTCCAGTTAACTGTCTTTGGCGAAGAGGTAAGACCTGCCTATGACAGGGTTCACCTTAGCGAATTCTTCTCAGGGAAAACTGCCGAAGATCTCTCCCTTGCCCCCGCTGATTGGTATGCTGCCAACCAGATCCAGCTCTATTTAGGTGATCCTGTAAAAGAAATTGACAGGATACAAAAGAAAGTGCATTCTGTAAGAGGGCTCACTGCTGACTATGATATATTAATATTAGCCACAGGCTCTTCTGCATTTGTTCCCCCGATACCCGGCGTTGAAAAAAATGGGGTATTTATCTACCGCACCATAGAAGATCTTGAATTGATGAAGGACTGGGCCAAAAAATCAAAAAAAGGCGCGGTGATTGGTGGAGGTTTATTAGGACTGGAAGCTGCGAAAGCAATGATCGACCTGGGTATTACGGATACACATGTGATCGAATTTGCACCAAGATTAATGCCGAGACAGATTGATGAAGCCGGCTCCTCTATCCTCAAAAACAAACTGGAAACACTCGGGCTGAAAATATTGACCAATACAAATACCACAGCAATACTCGGAGATGATTCTATTAAGGCCATGCAGTTTGCTGATCAAGTAACGATTGATGTTGATATGCTGGTGATCTCTGCAGGCATTAAACCCAGAGATGAATTGGCCAGGTCATCCGGTCTTGAAACAGGCACGCGTGGCGGGATCGTTGTGAATGAGAAAATGCAGACAAATGATCCCAACATTTTTGCGATTGGAGAATGCGCTTTATATAATGGAATGATCTATGGCCTGGTAGCACCCGGTTATGAAATGGCAGAAGTAGTGGCTGATCATTTAACAGGCGGCCAGAAAACATTCAACGGGTTTGATATGAGTACCAAACTCAAACTGATCGGTGTTGATGTGGCCAGTTTTGGAGATCCTTTCACTCCCGCATCTGATGGTCGCACTGTTGTGCTGGAAGATACCATGAAAGGTGTTTATAAGCGGATCAATATTTCAACAGATGGAAAATATTTGCTGGGTGGCATCCTCATCGGTGATGCAGATGCATATAACCGGTTATTGCAAACAGCAAAGAATAAAGTAATACTGCCACCCAATCCTGAAGATATTATTTTAGGACAAAGAGGCGGAGAAGGTAACAGCGGTGATAGTGTATCGGCCCTTCCTGATGAAGCGATCATCTGCAGTTGTGAAAGTGTAACCAAAGAAAATATTTGTAAATCTGTTACCGAACAACTTTGCGAATCAGTTGATCAGATAAAAAAATGTACCAAAGCCGGTACGGGTTGCGGCGGATGTGTGCCGATGGTAAAGGACCTGATGCTGCATACCATGGCAGTTAATGGAAAATATGTACGCAATATCATCTGCGAACACTTCCATTATTCCCGCCAGGAACTGTTTGATCTTGTTAAGATCAACCAATTGAAATCTTATGATGAAGTGCTGGATACTTTCGGTAAGAATGATGGCTGCGAAATATGCAAACCTGTTGTATCCTCAATTTTAGCAAGTCTTTGGAATGAATTGATACTCGATAAAGGCAATGCCACCGCACAGGACTCCAACGATCGCTTTCTTGCGAATATTCAGAAAGGCGGAACCTATTCTGTTGTACCGCGTATACCGGGTGGTGAGATCACGCCTGATAAACTGATCGTCATAGGACAGGTAGCAAAGGAATACAATCTCTATACAAAAATTACCGGTGGTCAGCGTATCGATCTGTTTGGTGCGCATTTATCTGATCTGCCCGCTATCTGGAAAAAATTAATTGAAGCCGGTTTTGAAAGTGGCCATGCGTATGGTAAAGCGTTGCGTACCGTAAAAAGTTGTGTAGGAAGTACCTGGTGCCGTTTTGGTTTGCACGATAGTGTAAGTTTTGCCATACAGATAGAAGAACGTTACAGGGGATTGCGCGCACCGCATAAAATAAAATCAGGCGTATCGGGTTGTATCCGTGAATGTGCAGAAGCACGCTCAAAAGATTTTGGCATCATCGCAACAGAAAAAGGATGGAACCTGTATGTATGCGGTAATGGCGGATCCAAACCACAACACGCTTTATTATTTGCTACTGATCTTGATAGTGAAACCTGTATCCGTTATATCGATCGTTTCTTAATGTTCTATATCAAAACCGCTGACCCTTTGATGAGGACCGCGCCATGGCTGAATAAAATGGAAGGTGGTATTACTTACCTGCAGAATGTAATTATCAACGATAGTCTCGGCATAGTGGAAGAACTGGAAAAAGAAATGCAGTTGCTGGTTGACAGTTATAAATGCGAATGGAAAGAAGTAGTAGACAATCCTGAGCTGCAGAAAAAATTCAACCATTTTGTAAATGCGCCGGATGAAAAAGATCCGTCCATAAAATTTGAACCGATGCGGGAGCAGAAGAAAGTGGCTGATTGGAAGTAATGAATAAAAAAATCGTAACTGACCCTTACGATGAATCAATATATCATAAAACCCAAACCATGAGTATCATAGAAACCGAAGGCAGAACCAGTTGGTTTATTGCCTGTAAAGCCGAAGATGTTCCGGTAAATGGCGGTGTATGCGTAAAATACCACGACCGCCAGATCGCACTCTTTCATTTTGCCAGGAGAGGTGCGTGGTATGCTACACAAAATGAATGCCCCCACAGAAACCAAATGGCGCTGAGCCGGGGAATGATCGGCAGTCTTGACACTGAACCCAAAGTGGCCTGCCCCTTTCATAAAAAAACATTCTCGCTCGAAACAGGGGAATGTTTAAGCGGCGATGATTACCTGATCAAAACCTACCCGGTTAAAGTAATGAACGGTCTCGTATACATCGGCATCGAGGCGGATGAACAATAATTCGATCGCTACATCCATACCCATTTATTAACCCAAATTAACCTCTATGAAACAAAACTAAAAAAACACCCGGCAGATTGCAGTCTGGCCGGGCTAAGAAATTCAAGATGGCTAACAAATTATTCACCTTAAAAATCAAGTAAAATTAACATGAAAAAAAGTACAAGCTCTATATTATGTACGATTATTTTAGGTTCGGTCATAAACCCCGTTAAAAGCCAGTTCTCTTTAACGGGCCAATTACGAACGCGGACCGAAATACGCAATGGACTTGGCAACCTGGTGGGACAAGGATCGCCTGCCGCTTCATTTACCTCGCAACGCACAAGACTTGTTTTTGGATATAAATGGGACAGGTTAACGTTTGGTGCTTCTATACAGGACGTTCGTGTTTGGGGGCAGGATGCCTCTTCTATCACCAATAATGATGGGAACCGGCTGATGCTGCATGAAGCATGGGCCGATCTTACGCTCGCAAATATGGCAGATACCACCGTTAAGTTTAAAATGTTCGACCTGATGTCTGTTAAAATAGGCAGACAGGAACTGATCTATGATGATAGCCGTTTAATAGGCAATCTCGATTGGCTGCAACAGGCAAGACGACATGATATGGTACTCTTAAAAACCGTACATCGCGGATGGCAGGTTGATCTTGGTTATGCATTTAACCAGAATGCAGATGCTTTTGGTACAACGAATACTTCTTATGTGCCCGGCAACCTTCCTGCATATACAAAAAACTCAGTGGGTGTCTTGGTGCCGGTTCCGGCAGGTATTGTGCCGTTAGCGGCGGGGGGCAGTGCAGGAAATAACAGTTCGCTGAGTGGCACATCCGTATTCGCTAATCCCCCCAGTACCAATGGCGCAACACAACAGTATAAATCATTCACCAGTGTATATATCAGCCGGAAATTTAACCAGACAAAATTTTCATTCCTGTTCTTCAACGACAATTTTGGAAAATATAAAATAGACAGTGTTGGCAATGCAACATCCGGTTATGTATATGGCCGGCGCTTTGTGTCAGCCGGTGCAACAGATACTTATGATTATACCGGAACACAACACCGCTATACATACGGGTTGATGATTAACCATACGATTGGTAATGCATCAGGCTTTGGAAAGATTGCCATACAGGCGGCCTACTACAAACAATCCGGCAGCAATCGTGATGGGGTTGGGCTTGACGCTTATCATTATACCCTTGCAGCTACTTACCAGAAAGGAAAATTCAGTTTTACACCTGGTTATGATGTGCTTTCCGGAAACGATGCGGTTTCTCCCAGCGGAAAAGATAACCGCTTTGATCCTTTATATGGGACACCGCATAAATTCTGGGGTTATATGGATTATTTCTACGCAGGTACCGGTTCTGCCGCGGGAGGATTGAACAATGCGTATTTCAAAATTAAATACGCATCCAACTTACTTACACTCGGTGCCGACTTCCACAATTTTCGTTTGAATAAGGATATGAAGAAAGCGGATGGAACGGTGATCAATAAGCAACTCGGTAAAGAAGTGGATCTGCAATTAAGTTATGCGATGAACAAATTCACCAATATAGAACTGGGTTATTCTGTGATGTATACAACAGTTAGTATGCCGTTTGCAAAAGCACAGGCAACTACTGATGCAGTGGCTTCTACCTACAACAAAACCGGTAACTGGTTTTATGCGATGTTCAGGTTCACACCGGATTTTCTATATACCAAACCTGTTGCCATAAAGCAATAAGGTTTGCAATGTTTGTTTGTGTAACACCTTCGATTGCCTGCTGTATGTTTTGCATACAACATTTTATCATTTGTCAATTTAAATATATGAAACCCTACATACAAAAATATTGCCTCATACTTTCCCTGGTATTTGTTATCAGCGGATCGATGGCGAATACCGTTAACCCACCGGGCAGAAAAATAAAACTGGGATTTATTCCCCTTACAGATTGTGCACCGCTTGTGGCAGCAAAAGAGTTGGGATTGTTTGCCAAATACGGTGTGGACGTGGATCTTTCCAAAGAAGCATCCTGGGCCAATATCCGCGATAAGATATTGAATGGAGAACTGGATGGTGCGCATTGTTTATTCTCCATGCCCTTATCCGTATATACAGGTATTGGCGGGAAAGCAGGTTCGGAGATGAAGATCGCGATGATGCTGAACAACAATGGACAGGCCATCACACTCTCAAAAGATTTTTGCGGATTGGCCGGTTACAAGGAAGTGAATAAAGTGGCCGCCGCTGTAAAAAATGTTCAATCACGAAAAGAAGTCACGTTTGCGATGACGTTTCCCGGAGGCACGCATGATATCTGGTTAAGAAACTGGATGGCTGCTGCAGGTATCAATCAAAAATCTGTAGGCATCATCACCATACCTCCACCGCAGATGGTAGCAAATATGAAAGTTGATAATATGGAAGGCTTTTGTGTAGGTGAACCATGGAACGGTGTTGCCGTTGCGCAGGGTATTGGCTTCACGCATATCTCATCACAGGATATATGGAAAAATCATCCAGAAAAAGCACTCGTAGTGAATGCACAATTTGCTGCAAAAGACAAAGATGACCTGAAAAAAGTAATGAAGGCCATTATCGAAGCAAGCATATGGCTCGATGATATGGGTAACCGCAAAAAAGCCGCAGCCTGGTTAGCCAAACCTTATTATGTAAACGCGCCTGTGCAGGTATTGGAAGCCAGGTTAATGGGCACAAGTGACCTGGGTTGTGACCTGGGTGTACAAAAATATAAAGATGACCATATGACTTTTTATAACAAAGGACTTGTACCAACACCACTCAAAGCAAATGCGATCTGGTTCCTGGCACAATACGTTCGGTTTGGTTATTTAAAAACGGACCCGAATTATAAAGAGATCGCGGAAAAATTGATACTGGATGACTTGTTTGCAGAAGTAGCCAATGAGATGAAAGTGCCTGTTCAACCCGATATGAAACCTTTTAAAACAACCTATGATGTTGCTTTCGATCCAAATAATGTTGCAGCTTATTTGAAAACAACCAAACGCTAAATTCAAACCTGTTACCATGAAACTATTTTCAATAAAAAAAATCGGATCCAACCTGCTGTACTTTATCGCCAGCATGTGTTTACTGCTGTGTATATGGTCATTGATCTCACGAATAACCAAGGCGGAAATTCCCGGTCCCAAAGCAACATGGCTGGTATTTAAAGAATTGATAGCAGAACCTTTTTACGATCGTGGCCCGAATGATAAAGGCATCGGTAATCAATTAATGAGTTCTTTATTAAGGGTGTTTTATGGTTTTGGCATAGGCAGTTTGATTGCCATACCTGCTGGGTTGATTATGGGCGCATCAAAAATTGGTATGAAATTATTGAACCCATTGGTGCAGATACTTCGGCCGGTATCTCCTTTGGCATGGTTTCCGTTGGGTTTGCTGGCGTTTAAATCTGCCGGTGGTGCTACGATATTTATCATTGCCATCACTTCTCTCTGGCCAACATTGATCAACACAGCATTTGGCGTGGCAAGTATTCCCGCCGATCATAAAAATGTAGGAAAGGTATTTGGCTTTTCTGCCTGGAAATATCTCACAAAGATCATGTTGCCTTATTCATTGCCGCATATCATTACCGGTTTACGTTTGTCGATCGGTGTTGCGTGGATGGTGATCGTTGCCGGCGAAATGCTTTCAGGCGGAGTAGGTATCGGTTTTTTTGTATGGGATAGCTGGAACGGGCTTTCCCTTGAAAAAATACTGGTTGCCATTCTCATTATTGGTGGCGTAGGATTATTACTTGATAAAATTTTCAACACCCTGCAGGATGTTTTTGCATGGGATAAAAAATAAGATCATGATCGAAACAAATTTCACAAAAGATATTATCGAACAGGTAAATGAACTGATACATACGCCTGCGAGGGAAACAGCAGTGGACATTCGTAATGTAACCGTTTCTTTTAAAGGAAAGAAAGGGAGATATACTGCTATCAGCAATATCAGTCTTTCGATACACAAGGGAGAGATCGTTTCTTTTATCGGCCATTCAGGTTGCGGCAAATCAACTTTGATGAATACGATCTCAGGTATGGTTACGCCCAGCAGCGGCAGCGTGGTAGCAAATGGGAGCCTGGTAAAAGGTCCGGGACCCGACAGGGGAGTGGTGTTCCAGAACTATTCCTTACTGCCATGGTTAAGTGTATATAAGAATATTAAAGTTGCTGTAGATTCTGTTTTTACAAAAAAAACATACGCAGAAAAAGCAACGCTGATAGAAAAAAATCTGCAAATGGTAAACCTATGGGAGCATCGCGAAAAACTGCCCGGTCATTTATCGGGTGGAATGAAACAGCGTGTAGCCATTGCCCGCGCTTTTGCGATCGATCCTAAAGTATTGCTGCTGGATGAGCCCTTTGGCGCACTCGATGCCTTAACCAAAAGCACTATGCATGTGGAACTGTTAAAAATGTGGAACCTGGATCACCGCGAAAAAACCATTGTAATGGTAACGCATGATATTGAAGAAGCTATTTTTCTTTCAGACAGGATCGTAGTGATGAACAATGGTCCTGAAGCCACCATCAAAGAAATTGTAGATGTGCATTTGCCCCGGCCACGCAACAAAAAAGACATTGTTCATGACCCGGAATATATAGAGATCCATGACAGGTTATTGAACCTGTTGATCGACAAGTTTTCCATAAACGATTATTAGTAGAAGAAAATTCATTTATCAATTATTATTAGAACAGATTATGTATACACCGGACCAACAACCCCTATCCAGGCTAAAGATCTTTTCCATCAAAGGAGTTCAGATGCGAACTTTCCATATTACCTGGCTCACTTTTTTCTTTTGCTTCTTTGCCTGGTTTGGCATAGCACCTTTGATGCCGTTGGTGGCAGAGCAATTACATCTTACCAAAGCACAAAAAGGGAATATCGGTATCGCTTCAGTTTCTGCTACGATCATTGCGAGGCTGATCATTGGCAGGCTGGTAGATAAATGGGGACCGAGAAAAACATATACCCTATTACTCTTACTCTCTGCTATACCCGTTATACTGATCGGTTTAAGTAACAGTTATATTTCTTTCCTGTTGTTCCGTTTATCCATCGGTGTGATCGGTGCTTCTTTCGTGATCACGCAATACCATACTTCTGTAATGTTTGCACCGAACATAAAAGGAACCGCTAATGCAGTAGCAGGTGGATGGGGTAATACCGGTGGTGGTGCAACGCAGATCATTATGCCATTGATCGCCGCTGGTTTTGTTGGATTGGGTTGGGTGAGTACGGCTAACAGCTGGCGCCTGGCGATGATCGTGCCGGGTATTATTTTATTTATCATGGCTTTTGTTTACTACCGTTATACAAAAGATACACCTGCAGGTAATTTAGATGAGATTGAATTGCCTGTTACCGGTAAAAAACAAAACACACTTTTATTGGCAGCCAAAGATTATCGCACGTGGATATTAACTATTGCCTATGCGGCCTGTTTTGGTGTAGAGATTACCGTGGATAATTATGCTGCCACTTTTTTTCATGAAGAGTATAAAGCAACCCTGATCATGGCGGGACTGCTTGCCAGTATATTCGGATGGCTCAATTTATTTGCCCGTGCATTGGGTGGGATCTTCTCCGATAAGATTGGTTCACGTTTTGGTTTTGATGGCAAAGTTATGTTTCTCGCATTGTTATTATTGTTTGAAGGCGTAAGCATTATCTGTTTTGCCAAATCCGGTGGATTGGTGCTGGCTATTGTATTGATGTTCACATTCGGACTTTGTTTAAAAATGGCCAATGGCGCCACGTACAGCATTGTTCCGTTTATTAATCCCCAGGCAGTGGGTGGTGTGGCAGGTATTGTAGGTGCCGGCGGAAATATTGGCGCAATGCTCATCGGTTTTTTATTCAAGAACATGCCATACACTGAAGCATTTTATTACCTGGGATTTTTGGTGTTGTTGATAGGACTGCTGGTCGCATTAAGCAGGTTGAAATTCATGATCTCAGGAAAAAATTATTCTTACCAGTCAAATGCAGCAAAAGCTGTTTGAAAAAAACATGGCGGAATCATTTAAAACAACCTGTTGTTACTGTGGTGTAGGTTGCGGTATTGTTCTTTCAAGAGACCGCAATGGCAAACTATTGGTAGAAGGAGACAAGGATCATCCGGTAAATAAAGGCATGCTCTGCAGCAAAGGCATGAACCTGCATTATACAGTGATGGATACCAGCGACAGGTTGTTATATCCTGAGGTACGCTATAATAAAAATCAGCCAAGACAAAGGGTTTCATGGGAGAAAGCAATGGAACGTACGGCTGCGGTCTTCAAAACATTGATCAACAAACATGGCCCGGATTCTGTTGCCATTTATGCATCCGGCCAATGTTTAACGGAAGAATATTATGTACTCAATAAGCTGATGAAAGGTTTTATTGGCAGTAATAATATCGATACCAACAGCCGTCTCTGCATGAGTAGTGCAGTAATGGGTTATAAACTTTCGCTGGGTGAAGATGCAGTTCCTGTTAGCTATGAAGACATTGAACTGGCCGATTGCATTTTTGTTGCCGGTGCCAATCCTGCCTGGTGTCACCCGGTTTTATGGAGAAGGGTAGAAGCTGCAAGAGAAGTCAATCCTAATCTTAAAATTATTGTAAGCGATCCGCGCAGAACGCAGACCTGTTCTATGGCCAATGTGCATTTGCAAATACATCCCGGCACCGATATCGTTCTCCATCATGCGATCGGCAGATGCATTATTGAACAGGGAGATATTGATGCGGACTTTATCACCAATCACGCAGAAGGTTTTGAAAAATATGCTGCGCTCGTTATGCAACGTTCTGTTACGGAAGCTGCGCTGATCTGTGGAGTAGAAGAAAGAGATATACGATTAGCAGCAGGTTATATCGGGAACAGCAAAGGGTTTATCACGATGTGGACAATGGGGCTGAATCAAAGTGTGATCGGTGTAAATAAAAATCTAAGTCTCATCAACCTCAATCTTATCACGGGTCATATCGGTAAACCGGGAAGTGGACCTTTCTCTCTTACCGGGCAACCTAATGCAATGGGAGGAAGAGAAGTGGGTGGTCTATCGAATTTATTACCTGCACATAGAAACCTGTTACTGGCAGAAGACAGGGCGTATGTTGAAAAATTCTGGGGTGGAGTCAAGATCGCACCCAAACCCGGTCTTACTGCAACAGAAATGTTCGATGCCTTAAACGATGAGAAACTGAAAGCGATCTGGATCATCTGCACGAATCCATTGATCAGTCTTCCTGATGTAAGAGTAGCGGAAGCAGGATTGAAGAAAGCAAAATTTGTAGTTGTACAGGATATCAGTAACAGCGTGGAGACACTGCCTTATGCAGATGTTGTTTTCCCTGCTGCTGCATGGATTGAGAAAGAAGGTACGATGACAAATTCCGAACGCCGTATCAGTTATTTAGCAAAAGGAGTAGACGCTCCGGGTGAAGCTTTGCCTGATGCGGAAATTGTTTGCCGTTTTGCAAAAGCAATGGGCTTTCATGGGTTTGATTATGCCGGTGCCGCTGAAATATATGCAGAACATTGCGCTTTAACAGAAGGAACCAATATTGATATCAGTGGATTGAGTTATGCTATCCTCAAAGAAAAACGCTCGGTACAATGGCCCTATCCCAAAGGCACAACTGATAATGGCACAGCACGTTTATTTGAAGATAAAAAATTTTATACACCATCAACCAAAGCGATCATTCATGCTGTGGCGGATAGTAATGAATCAGAAGAACTCACACCGGATTTCCCATTGGTATTAACAACCGGCAGGATACGTGATCAATGGCATACAAGAAGCAAAACAGGAAAAGTTAATAAACTCAACCAGCATATTGCAGAATCATTCCTGGAAATAAATCCTGCAGATGCATTGGCACGTAATATCATCGATGGTCAATTGGTGGAAATAACCAACCGACGCGGTAATGTTAGGGTAAAGGCAAAATATTCAGAAGATATTAAACAGGGAGTTGTATTTCTCCCCATGCACTGGGGTAAAATTCTGAACAATGATCTTACCCGTGCCAATAACCTTACGAATAAACTGGTGGACCCGGTTTCAAAGGAACCTGATTTTAAATTCAGTGCGGTGCAGGTGGCTGCCTATCAAAAAAAGAAACAAAAGATCATTCTTATCGGGGCTGGTGCAGGATCGTTTGGATTTGTGAAAAGTTATCGTGCCTTAAATACCGAAGACGAGATCGTTGTATTCAGTAAAGAAAATTTCCCGTTTTACAATCGTGTGATGCTGCCTGATTATATCAGTGGTGCGCAGGAATGGGAGAAACTGATCAAAATGCAAACGGAAGAAGAATTCCTGTACAATATTCAATTGTACAGGGGCGTGAGTATTGAACAGATCGATAAAGAGCAAAAAACAGTGTTGGATAGTAAAGGCATCATGCATCATTATGATGTATTGATCATGGCCACAGGAAGCCGGGCTATTATGTTGCGTGATATACCTTCTTTAAAAGGGATCTTCAGTATGCGAAGCAGGGTTGATGCAGATAATTTCAAAAATCATATCGATCCGTCAAAAGGAAAAGTAGTGATCGTTGGCGGCGGGTTATTAGGTATTGAATTGGCCGCATCGTTGCGCGAAGTAAATGTAGAAGTGGTGATCATACAGCGTATCTCGCGTTTAATGGACAGGCAGCTGGATATTTTAGGAAGTGAGTTGTTGGATGAGATACTCAGGGAAAAAGGCGTTGAAATTTATTATAACGACGAGATAGAACGTTTCCTCGGATCTGTTACTGTAGAAGGCGTGTGTCTGAAAAGCGGGTTAACGATCCATTGCCAGTCCATTGTGATAGCGATAGGTACCCTACCAAATATTGAATTGGCAAAAGCAAGTGGCATAGAAGCAAAACGTGGTGTGATCGTTGATGAATACCTGCAGACCAATGATCCATCCGTATATGCCGTTGGAGAAATAGCAGAGTTCAAAGGATTTCTCTATGGCATTACTGCGGCTGCTGAACAACAGGCAGGTATTGTTGCCAGGCATTTAAGTGGTGATATCTCGCAATATTATAAAGGGTCATTGCTGATGAACATATTAAAGATGCACGGCACTACTTTATGTTCTATGGGCATAGCCGAAACGCCCAATGATCCTGCATATGAAGAAGTGGTATTTATTGATAAAGCAAAACAGTATTATAAAAAATGCATTATTCATAATGACCGGTTGGTAGGCGCTATTTTAATTGGCGATAAAGCAGAGTTCCTTGAATTCAAATCGCTGATTGAAAACCAGGTGGAACTGAGCGAAAAACGGCTTGCTTTATTACGAAATGGTAACAACGCAGAACCCGTGATCGGTAACCTGGTTTGCAGTTGCGGAAATGTAGGCGAAGGGAATATCCTTGCGAAAATAAAACAGGGTTGTACAGAATTAAAAGAATTGTGCAAACTATCCGGCGCAGGGCAAGGCTGTGGCAGCTGCAGACCCGAAGTACAACAATTGATTAATAACTACCTGGTTTCCGTAGAAGAACCGGTATTGGCAAAATAAAGAACCCATGACCCAGTATTTTAAATTTGAAGAAGATTTTGTAGAGGAAAATATCCGTTGTATTCCCATGATCGCCCGGTTTAAACTGGATGCCTGCGGTATTAAGTTAAAGCTGAAAGAATGGAGCTGTATGAATGAAGAGGAGCGGAGGAACCTGTCAGAATATCCCTGTGCCACAGAAGAAGAAATATTGTCTTACCGGAAATATGTAAAGACGGTAATACTATACCGTACAAGCAATGAAGCGCAGAATATGGAAATAGAAAAAGAGCCTCTATGGGCCGATACAAATGCGATACCCGAATTGGTAGAACAAAAACTGGCTTCTCTTGATTGTTATCTTGAAAGGGATAAATGGAAACAGTTAAACGACCTGCAACGTTTTGTGCTGGTGAAACTCAGCAGGCCAAGTCATGAGAACAGGAATTTTCCGATTGCTATGAAAGAATTTGGTTTGTTATGAGATATGCATTTCAATTTAAAGTGAATTTTACCGGGGGGATTATTTCGCCGGGTTACCTGCTGCATATTATGAAAACTGTTGAGGAAGCAGGTATTGAAGAAGTTCGTTTTGGTTTGCGCCAGCAATTATTGATCAACTCGGGCAATAAAAATTATGATAAACTGGTGGCTTCTTTTGAAAAAAATAATATTGAGTATGAAGTAAATGCCAATCATTATCCAAATATCATCAGCTCCTATGCGGCTGAAGGTATTTTTACACCTGATTCATGGCTAAGTGAAGGTGTGTACAAAGACATCTTCGATCTTTTTGATTACAAACCAAAATTAAAGATCAATATCTCAGACGCGAACCAATCTTTTACACCTTTTTTTACGGGGCATATCAATTGGATCGCTTCTTCGGCCAATCATTTCTGGTACCTGTTTATCCGTATTCCCAAAACGAAGGAATTGTATCAATGGCCCGAACTGGTTTATACAAATGATGTTCCGCGCTTGTCAAAGTATATTGAACAACTGATTATAAACGAAGAAATCGTTGATGGTGTTTCATTGCATAAAAAAGTAAATGAGAATATTACGGTGATCGCAAAACCGGTTGATCAACCCTTGCAATTGCCAAAATTTCAATTGCCTTACTATGAAGGATTTAATAATTATGGCAACAAATCATGGCTAGGCATTTATCGAAGGGATGAACTCTTTCCGGTAAATTTCCTGAAAGATATTGCCCTTACCTGTCTCAAAACAAAAGTGGGACAATTATACACCACGCCATGGAAATCAATTGTGGTAAAGGGAATTGACCAGGCAGACAGGTCTATATGGGATTATGTATTGGGCAAATACAGAATCAACGTAAGGCATGCATCCAATGAACTTGGCTGGCAGGTAGAAGACAATAATGATGACGGGCTCACCATCAAAAGGCATATTATCAGGCACTTTGATAAGGAAGATGTGCGCACTTTCGGGCTTTGCTTTGCAGTTAAAACACAACAACGGACCATGCTGTTCGGATCTGTACTGATCGAGCGATGTTATGGAACTGTGAGAAATAAGATCGTTCCTTTAGATACGTACAATATTTATTATACACAGAATTTTAATCCCAATTCCTCGCACTATATCCTTTTCAGGGAAGCGGTAAAGAAAGAACACCTGGATACATATTTAATTTCAGTTTGTAAATATTATTATGAAACGCATAGTGAAGAAGCAGATCATACAGCGATCGATCTAACCACATCTCCTGATGAGCCTGTAAATGAAATACCTGTGATGGTTTATCAATGTTCGCATTGTTTAACCGTGTATGATGAAACAGAAGGAGAGATGGCTGCCGGTATCACCGCGGGTACCTTATTTTCTGAGCTTCCTGCTGATTACTGCTGCTCTTTGTGTGAAGCAACAAAAGAATCTTTTGTTGAAGTGGAGAAAAATTTGCTGAGCGGTTTAACTGTTTAGATCCTGTCTCGTGTTGATATTCTTAAAACAATGTTCCCATTCTTTGGGAAGTGCTGTTAATGAAGTATCCAATGTTTTCAGTATGTGTTTCATACTGTGTTTGCCCAATACAGCGTTTTGATAAGCGTTTAGGATTTTGCCTAATCCTTTTGCAGTGTAAATACCGCAAAGCGGTTCGGCTTCTTTATCCTGGGTAAAAACAAAAGCTTCTTTAGCGGGTAATTTTTTTTGCTGCAGTAAGAGTTCATCAAATACAACTGTTTCCATAAAGAGCAGATCGCAGGCAAACAGTAAAATATCTTCCTGCGGAAGATGCATGTGCATACTTAATAATCCGCGTAAGGGCCCTCCAATGTTTAATTGGTCATTGTCTACGATCAATTGCGTTTCACTAAAATGTTTTGCATAAGTAGCTAACTGCACATCGTTTACAGAGATAAAGATGGGTGATACAACGGATGCGAGTTTGTGATAAGCATTTTCTGCCCAGGTAATTCCCTGGGCGGGTAACAGTCCTTTGTCACTGCCCATTCTGCTGCTCTTACCACCACAAAGTAGTAAACCTGTCATGTGAAAGATTTAGTGTTTATCAGCATGTCCCAGGTCCTTGGCGGGATTTACCATATCACGTACTTTCTGTTTCAGTTCCTTGATCTCTGGGAAACCACCATATTCTTTCCTGTCGAACAGGACCACATCATTCACCATAATGGTAAACTGCCCACCGGTCGCACTGGGTACCAATGTTACACTTTGTACATCTTCTACAAAAGTGGATAATATTTCCTGTGCCATATAAGCTGCCCGAAGAAGCCAGTTACATTTTGGGCAGTATTCTATTGTGATAGTTGGTTTCATGTTTTGGGTTATTGTTTTAAAATTACGGTTTTGATGTTACTTACAGCACATCAATAAGGGGTACGGTTGGAAATCTTCGATATAATAATTAAGATGCTTCCTTCTAATTAGTTATTTTAGTTGCCTCAAACTGCCATTCATGAAACAGCTAATCATTTTTACTGCTTTTATCCTTTTCGCAACTGCCATCGGCGCACAAAAGCCAAATACTTTAACCAGGAGGGAGGAAAGACAGGGTTGGAAATTATTGTTCGATGGAAAGACCACGCAGGGCTGGCATACCTACCTGCGTGATACAGTAGGATCTAAATGGCAGGTGAGGGATGAAGTGCTGGTGTTTGATACATCCAAACCAAGAAATGGGGGAGGTGATATTGTAACCAATGAAGAATTTGAAAACTTTGAATTGCATCTCGAATGGAAGATCTCCAAAGGCGGCAACAGCGGAATTATTTTTGATATACAGGAAGATAAAAAATATCCCGCCACCTATGTTACCGGGCCGGAAATGCAGGTGCTGGATAATATTGATGCATCTGACAATAAAAAACAAAACCATCTTGCTGGCTGCCTGTATGATCTTGCCGGTGATTCCACCGTATCAAAGCCACATGCACCGGGAGAGTGGAACCAGGTGATCATCCTGCAGAACAAGGGCCATCTTACACTCTCACTCAATGGTATCAAAACATACGATGGCATCATAGGCAGTGATGCATGGAACACATTGATTGCCGGAAGTAAGTTCAACGGAAAAGCTTATACCGATTTTGCAAAAGTTGCCAGAGGCAAAATTGCTTTGCAACAGCACCCGGGTTCAAGTGAATGGAGGAATATTAAGATCAGGAAACTATAATATTGCGAGGCGCATGGCTTAACATGTTTATACCCGCATATCAGATCGTAAATTCCACTTTGCCTGAAAGCTCAATTTTGTCAGCAGGTTTGTCAATGGGTAAAGTAAAATAAAAAGAAGAACCTTCGCCTTCCTGGCTTTCTACCCTGATCTGGCCGTTATTTTTTTCCAGGAAGCCTTTCACCAATAACAACCCGATTCCGGCACCTTTTTTATTTTCACGGGCCTTTAAAAGTGTATTCAGCTGAGGTGTAAAAAGTTTTTCTACAATTTCCAGCGACATGCCTTCACCCGAATCCTTTACCTGGACAGTTATATTTTCTTTACCGGTTTCTGCACTAACTACGATCTTGCCTTCTGGTGGAGTATATTGTATGGCATTAGAAACAAGGTTTTGCAAAATGGAGTGTAACATTTTTTTGTCGGCAAAAACATTTACCGTTGGTTCGATCTTATTATAAAGAATGATTTCCTTTACGGCGGCCACGTCTTTTAATGTATTAAAAACATTTTCAACAAACTCTGCCAGGTCGATCTTCACCGGAGTGAATGCTTCTGCTGCATATTTTATTCTTGCCCATTCAACCAGTTGGTCCAACATTTTTAATTCGTCTTTTGCCGAATCGTGTATCAGGCCCAGCATCTCTTTTGCATCTTCTGGCTCAATAATATCAAAGTCTGATCTTATGTGCTCGATCATCCCGATAATACCCGCCAACGGGCTTCTCAGGTCATGTGAAAGAATAGACAATACGTTTTCTTTGTGCGTGTTTAGTGCTTCCAGTTCCTTTAGGTATTTACTTGCGGCCTCCTGTGATCTTTTTTGTTCGGTCAGGTCTCTTAAGATCTTTACAAATCCCAATCTTTTTCCTTCTACACTTAAGAGCGGAAATACCAGTCCATAGGCATAGAATTCGCTGCCGTCTTTGCAAACATGCCACCTGTTGTCAAGAGCCCTTCCTTCTTTCAAAGCGGTATCAATTTCCAGTTGCGGGATGCCATTTAGTTTATCCTTTTCCGAAAAAATGATTTCAAAATGTTTGCCAATGATCTCTTCTGTATCATATTGAAATATTTTGGTTGCTGCGGAGTTCCAGCTATTAATACGGAGATCATTATCAAGTGTAAAAATTGAATAATCCTGCAGGCTGTCTATTACCTGGCTATAAAATTCTGAAGTGGGCACATACTGTTGCTTAAGGACCTGCTTGAGTTCCATATTTTTTGGGGGGATATGTTTTTATTAAAAATTCCACACAATAATGGAAATAGCAGAAGTCTTGGCTCACAAATAACTTAGTAGGAAAACTAAATGATTACCAGGATAAGGCATGTTAACTGACAATCCTGGTATCTTAATTAAATGTATATGTTATGTAAGTTACTGCATTTTGCCATTTGGTGTTTAATAAAGTACTAACAATCACGAAGTTGCAACATCGGCTTTTTCGTTTTTTGTTCCTTTCTCACACGTATTTCCGTTCACAAACGGCTGTTTATTTTTTAAAAGTTACCTTTGCGCAAAATCAGTGCTATACAAAGTGATCTGCTGCAAGAATGTGGTTTGTCCGGTTAGCCTCTAAACAACAGCCCACGTTCATTTTATGCGAAGAATTGTAAATTACCGGAGAGTCCTCGGTGTAAGCGAAACCACAGAATTGAAAGAATTGAAAACAGTGTACAGGAACCTGATGAAGGACTGGCACCCTGATAAATTCCAGGAACCTGCAGAAAAGGACCATGCGGAAGAAAAAAGCAAGAAGATCATCGAAGCCTATCATTTCCTGGTAAGTATTGCCCCCGAAACCCGTGCGCAGACAATGGATGTGTATACAGAAACCACCACCAATTCTGGTATTGCCGATTTCGAGTACAAATCAGAGATCCTTTCCATCAGTTTTTCAGATGGATCAGTGTATGAATATTATGGTGTTCCCAAAGCCATGTATGTGAAACTGATCAATGCAGAAACACCTGCGAGGTTTGCGAGAAGGCATATTTATCATGCCTATACTTATAGGAGTACTACTAAACAAGTGGCGACGGTATAGGGAATTCATAAAAAACTTGGTTGGATTGAAGTGTTGCTGTAATATTGCAGCCCGAGAGATTAATTAATAATTAGTAGTTAGTAATTAGTAATTAAGAAGGCCCAGATGGCGGAATTGGTAGACGCGCTAGACTCAAAATCTGGTTATCGCAAGGTAGTGCAGGTTCGATTCCTGTTCTGGGCACAAAATTAAAAAAGCAATTGCACAGCGTGTAATTGCTTTTTTGTTTTCATAGGAAGAGAATTTCACAAAAAGCGGATAACCGAAACCCTCTATTCAAAAGAGAAACAAGACAACTTGCCGGACTTCCTCTTTTTATTTATGCTTTGCAGAGTATACTTTCTTCACACACGCCGTTACAGAAAAAACAGCGTGTTCCCCGCAGGCGTCTCGCGCAGCTGCCCCTGCGATTTGAACACATGATCCTGTTCATATCACCGATCATGTTGAAAATCACATACAGAGTAAGTAAAAGGTATTTTTGTTTTTCATATAAGAATGTTTTACATTCATGTATCATCCCCCATCTGCTATCCCCCAGGCAGAAATTACCGATACGGTTTTCCATTTATGAAATGGCAGCACTTCAGTGTTTATTTTAATCATTAACCGATTGGGATGTCAAAAAAATTTATTGAAGCTGTAAAAAAACTGGATCACCTGATCCACATGGAAAGAACGGGAAGTGCACAGGATCTTGCCAGGAAGATGCGGGTGTCTACACGCTGTATCTACAACTATATCGGTATTATGCGCAATACCGGTGCTCCGATCGTATACAACCGAAAGAAAAAAACATTTGTATACCTGCAGGACGGCGTCTTCCATTTTGGCTTTGTAAAAGTGACGGAAATTGACCTTGATGAAAATAAATCATCATCGCTGCCGTATGCATTCCCTTCACGTGACCCTTTTCTTTCTTCATAAACAAATCACATTCATCCAAGACTCCATATTATGACCGCTACTCCAAACATCAAACCTGTATTTGTTATTGTATTGCTGATGCTTTTTTGCTGGGGCTGCAACAACAAGTCGATCAATGATCCTTCGTGGAAAAACCAGATGCCTGCTTTTCCCGATTCCATCACGCTTCAAAAAGTTGACACAAAAAATTTCTTACTTGATTCAGTTACCATTCTTAAATTAGAGAGTTTCCAGTACTACCCTCAGAACAATAGTGTAATTACCTATAACTCTGCCAACAGCGAACTGTTATCTTACGATTATACAACCACAAAACTTCTCTGGAAACTTGATCTGAAAAAAGTAAAAATCTTTCCCCATCGTAGTGGTGATTCTAAAGCGTATAGTTTCCGGTATCTCAACAGCGATTCTATCTTCTATTACGATTATAAGAAAAAAATGGTAACGCTTTTTGATACAGCCGGAAAGTTGTTGAGAGAATACACGGTACCGGATGCCGCTAAAAACGGGTTCAGGCTGGGCAGGCTGTCCGGCAGGGATCCACTTATTGTAACCAATGATTCAATCTATATTCCATCGCCGCCCGGCAGGAAGACCTTCGACATCACCGCACCGCTGCGCGATAATCTTTTGCTTGCAATTTCCATTAAAACCGGGAACGCAGAACCTGGGATCCAATATCCCGCTCTATACAGGCAAGCTCTCTGGGGTGATAACTTTCATGATTTTTACCCTGTTTATAATGATAAACTGAAAAACATCGTGATCAGTTTCCCTATCATGCATACAGTTTCTGTATACAATCCCGGAGGCAGCGTGGCGGAATATTATGCAGGGAGCACCCGCGTACCACAAGTGACACCTCTTCGATTTGCAAGTGATAAAACAGCGTTGGTGAAGATGGAAGATGTGACGAATTATATGTCGCAACGCTGTTACACCCATATGATATATGATCCTTACCGCGATCTGTATTACCGCCTCGTCACTTCATCGATACCTGCCAAAGATTTTAATGCCGCCAGGAGCCTGGCTTACCAGCGAGAACCTTTCCCGGTTGTGATCCTCAACGGCGCAATGCAGAAAGTGGGCGAACTGGATTTCGATGCAAACAAATATGCTGTCACATCGCTGTTCGTCAGTCCCGAAGGGCTTTGTCTTCCGCTAAAAAAATCAGGTGATGAATCGATGATATTCGATGTATTCGCTCCAGTTAAAAAATAAAAATCATAACTATGAAATACCTACTGATTGTTTGGATCGTATTATCCGCGTCCGCCTGTAAAAATGCAACAGAAACAAAAACAGTTGCCGCTACACCCATGCGTGTTTTTAAACAAACCGTAGACTCTGTTTTTGCATCAACCGATGCAAACGGAAGACAACCCGTGGCGTATATCATATTACCTAATTCGGGTTGTGGCGGATGTATTTCTTCGGCGGAACAGTTGCTTACAGAATATGGAAAGAAGAAATTGCCGTTACGATTTATCCTCACTAATATCAATTCTTTCAAAGAGGTGAAAAATAATTTCGGCGATTCGGTGGTATCAAGTCCCGCAGTATATCCTGATCATGACAATATATTTTATCTAAAGAATCCATCCTTCGACCAGATCTATCCCGCCATTGTGTATGTTGATAAAACGGGTGAACCGGTGCGGATGGAATATATCAATCCCGGAAACCCTGAAGCGATCCCCCACCTCCATAAGTATGTGGATTCCGCTACTGCTTCTGCCAAACCTGGTATGTGATCAAAGTGTTACAAAAAAAATAGCCATCCTTATGATGGCTATTTTTTTTGTAACGCTTCCATGAAGTTCCTTCTAGGTTTCCCATGGTGGCGCGCATTGGCATACTCCGAGGCTCGCTGTATCGTGAGTCGAGCCCCAACATTCGTACATGTTACCTTCCGGCCACATGCGGCATCCACATTCGCCATCAACCCTGAATTGGCAGTTAACTGGCTGAGTGTTTACACTGGTCACACTAAGTAATCCAACCGTCATGAACACTGTCAGTAATAAGATTCTGAGCTTCATAGGTTTGTTTTTTAGGTGAATAATTACCCTAAATTAATCGTGGTTTGTGCACAAATTTTGCATATTCAGGATCAGATTGATTTTACTTCCAATTACCACGCGGAGGTCTTGCTGGAACGACTCAATAATAAGGATGAACTTAAATGAATATTTAAATTCCGGTTCTGTGCACATTCATAATTATTTTTTCCCGCTGCGCTTGATCGGTTTGCCATATTTTTTCTTCATGGCATCTTTTCTCCTCACTTTCACATTGGTCTTGCTGTTCTTCGCTGATTTTTCATGAAATGCCGGGCCGGCTTCACTTTTCTTTTTGGGTTTGAACTGGATGGTCTTCATAAACACTTTTGGCTTTTCATCATCCGTTAACTCATCCGATACAACCAGGTTCGCAGGCAATGCCTTCATAGGCACCTGGTATTTCATCAGCGATTCGATGGCTTCCAATGCGGGCCGTTCTGCTTGTGTAATAAAAGTGATGGCGATGCCTTTTTTATCGAACCTGCCGGTACGGCCTATACGATGAATATAATTTTCAGGAACATCCGGTGTATCAAAATTAATCACGTGTGTTACTTCGGCGATATCAATTCCTCTCGCCACAATATCTGTTGCGATGATAAAGCGGTAATTGCCTTCCTGGAACTGTTTTACCGTATTGAAGCGATGGTTCTGCTCTTTGTTAGAATGGATCACACCCGCAGTGCCCGGGAATTTTTCTTCGAGTTGTTCATACAATTGGTCAGCCAATTTTTTTGTAGCCGCGAACACCAATACTTTGGTCATGTCGGGGTCTTCCGTCAGCAACAGTTCCAATAAATTCACTTTTGTATAAAAGTTAGGAACCACGTACCCGGTTTGAATAATGTTTTCTAAAGGCGTGCCGGTAGGTGCTGCTTCCACTCTTACAGGATCGTTGAAATAAGTATCCATCAATGCTTCCACCTCTTCTGTAATGGTTGCGGAAAACAGTAGGTTCTGTCGTTTCACTGGTAACAGATCCAGTATGTTTTTTATTTGTGTACGAAAACCAAGATTGAGCATTTCATCCATTTCATCAATCACCAGTTTTTTGATCATTTTTGTTTTGAAAGCGCCGTTCATAGCGAGATCATACAACCTGCCCGGTGTTGCTACCAGAACATCCACCCCGTTTTCCAGTGCCAGGGTTTGGGTATTGATATTGGTACCACCGTATACACCCACTGCCGTAAGGCTCATGTATGGGGTTAATTTCTTTACAGACTCAACTACTTGTGCTACCAATTCCCGTGTGGGTACGATAACCAGGATCTGTGGCGCTTTGTCCTTGCTGAATTTCCACTGGCGCAAACATGGCAACAGGTAAGCCAATGTTTTACCGGTACCCGTTTGTGCAATACCGCAAACATCCCTGCCCGACATCGCGACCGGGAAAACCTTGTGTTGAATGGTGGTAGGAGTGGTATAACCCAACTCGTCTAATGCGGTGAGCAGGGGCGTGTTTAAATTCAGATCATCAAACGTCATAAGCCCCAAAGGTAGTTTTTAATTAGCAGAGGCTAAATGTTCTCAAATAAAGGCTCTGATTGGGGGGGGAACTAAGATCCGCCTATTGAGTTGCACGAAATCAATGATCACTACGCTGTTTTCGGGTAATAAAGGAGCGCGAATTGATTCTAAATCAATGCTGTGATTATTTCTCGAGAATGGTTTTCAATATCAACAAACTGCTGTCCATATCCTTCGGAAGCATTTTTTCCATCATAGGGATCATGATGTTCAAAGGATATTTCAATACTCCTGCATTGCTCCAGGATACTTTGGTTTGCGTATCGGATAATGATTCTGTCTCCATGATGATAGTGGCCGTGGCTGCCATAGGTTTTACAAAACGGATCTCCATTTCAATGCTTTTCCCTTCAATGATGTTCTTAATTTCCTTTTCTCCTACACCTGCATTTTTGTCTCCGCTCCAGGAATGAATATATCCAACGGTTCCGTCTGTTCCTTTGAATTCACTTTTTCTGTTGGGGTCTGCCATTGCATGTTTGTTGAATTTACCTTCGTTTTTGAGCAGTTTTACATAGTCAAATACTTTTTGCACGGGCGCATTGATGATGACTTCACGTTTGACATAATGCTCCTTCTTCATGAATAACGCAATGAGTAAAAGCAAGACAATGATTCCTGCTAATACAAGTAGAATTGTAATGATGATATTCATTTGATGGGTTTAAATTCTCACAAATGGTTATTTTATTTCTGATCCCAAAGTTATTGTGATGTTAAGCAAAAGTAATGTACGCCTGTTCCGGGCATAAAAAAAGCAATTACTTCTGGTGTAATTGCTTTTTTTATGCTTTGAAGCTGCGCTAACTTATGCGCGTTTTCTTTTTATAATTAACTGTTGTGATCAATACAACACCGTTCGCAGCTCTTGTGCCATATACTGCTGTAGCAGTGGGCTCGGTCACTTTTTTGATGCTTTTGATATCCGTGGACCTGATATTTTTGAGTACAGTTTTGTCCGTGCCGGTTATCTTATCATTGATCACATACAGCATAGGGGTTGGGTCCGCAATGATCTCTTTAATTGTAACAATATTTTTTTGTTGTGCATTACTGCAAAAAGCAATTCCAACAAAAACAGCCAGTAGAATAATACGGTTCATGGTCTTACATTTTAAAAATTAAAATTCAGGGATGAATACTTGTACTTCTTCTACGAACTTATGCATTCTTTACATGAAAATGCAGGCGGGCATACGTTTTAACAATTTGTATTAGCGCGCTATGTCACTTCAATCCCGCCAAAATCCTGTCCAGGTATTTTTTGCGGTAGTAGTATTCTTTTACTTGCAGCAATTCTTTTTCGGTAGTAATACCTTCCTGATAATTTGCCACAATCGTTTCCACAGGTTCATAGATCTTTTTTTGAAAATCGTGAATGGTTTGGGTTAATCTATCAGCATCTGCCTGCTCCGATACATCAAGGGCCTGTTCATTCAGGTCCAGCATTTCCATCAGGAAATCGGGCGTGAGCTGGTATTTCTCTTCTTCCTCAAGTAATCCTTTAAGCTGCAACACATATTTGATCACCTCATCAGGATGTACCAGCACTTTGTATGCCATATTTACCTGCGATGCCTTCTCCAGTATATCCGCCTGTTCATCTATCGCGGCAAGGCTATGCAGGTCAGGATGGTATTTCCGGCTCAGTTCGTAGAAACGCTGCTTTACAATACTTTGATCGGGGCTGAGGGTGATGGGGATGTTGTATAGTTCAAAGTAGTTCATGGAACGGTTTGTGGTTTGTTGTTTGTGGTTTGTGGTTGTTTTATGCGGGAATGCCGTTAGTGTGTTGGAACGTACCGAACTCCAAAAAGTGCAAATTCCGAATATTTCTATTGATTTTTGCTTTCCTTTATTCGGAAATTCTGTCGACGCATGCTCAACTACAAACTACAAACAACAAACCACAAACTCTCCACCAAACCTCAAACTCTTCAATTATCTTGTGTACAAAATTACAGCAATGCTTGTCATCGGGCTTATTAGAGAAGGAAAAGTTCCTGCGGATAACCGGGTAGCGCTGGTGCCGGCACAGTGTAAATGGCTGGTAAAACATTTCCCGGATATCCGGATATTGGTGCAGACTTCGCCAAACCGTTGTTTTACGGATGATGAATACAGACAGGCGGGGATAGAAGTGACCGAGAACCTCAGTAGTTGCGACCTGTTATTAGGCATCAAGGAAATTCCTGTTCCGCAGTTGATTCCAGGTAAAAAATATCTTTTCTTTTCACACACACGCAAAAAACAACCTCATAACCGTGAGTTGATGCATGCGATGATGGACCAACGCATTTCACTGATTGATTATGAATGCCTGGAACATGAGGACGGACAACGTATTATCGGATTTGGATTTTTTGCGGGGATTGTTGGCGCGCATAATGGTATCATGGCGTATGGAAACCGTACGGGGGCTTATCATTTGGGAAGGGTTGCTGAAGTAAAAGATTACCGTGAACTGATACATACTTATTTCGGATTAAAACTTCCGCGTATCAAGATCGCTGTAACAGGAAGCGGCCGTGTGGCACATGGTATCCTCGAGATCATGAACCTGATGGATGTGCAGGAAGTGGAACCGGAAGAATACATGCAACGCGAATTTGAATACCCTGTGTATGTGCATTTGAAAGGAAGCGATCTGTACAGGCATACAAAAACGGGGGATTATAAGCGGGAAGATTTTCATGCACATGCGGATCAATACCGTTGTGTGTTCGAAGCGTATAGCGCACATACCGATATCCTCATGAATGGGATCTACTGGGAGCAAACCATTCCGAGACTGTTTTCAATGGAAACACTGAAACAACCGGGTTTCCGCATTCAAACCATTGCAGATATTACGGATGATAAGAATGGAAGTGTTCCCTGTAATTACGGCGATGGAACGATTGATGCACCGGTGTATGGCGTAGATAAATTAACCGGTGTACAAACTGCTCCTTATCTGCCGGACAGTGTAGATGTGATGGCGGTAGGTAATCTTCCCAACGAATTACCACGCGATGCGAGCCGCTATTTTGGGGAACAGCTGATCAAATATGTGTTGGATGATATCCGTAAAGGAAGCAGTGCGGCGATTGAAAGGGCTACTATTTTGAATGAAGGAAAATTAACTGAGGCGTTTCAATACCTCGCTGATTACGCCAAACACTGAGTTTTTTCAATAGAAGAAAAACCAAGAAAAGAAGCGTCTCTGAATTTCGGGGTCACTTTTTCTCTTCGTTTTTCTTTTATTGAAAGTTTTCCAGGGAAAGGACAGCTATAATTTTAAGTAGTAATCTTTTAACAGATCTGTAAATTCAGAAGTGTATTGTTCCCCATCACGAATAACAATAGACTCTCTTTTTGTTGCAATCGGTTCTTTTCCGAACAAAAACATTATCCTGAAATAATTATGCGAAGGCGTTTGTTTAACAGAGGTTTCTTCTTCCACAAAAAATCCTTCGCCAAGCGCCAGTTTTATAAATGTTTCTTTTCGGTGATAGGGCAGCAGTACCGCAAACTTTCCATTATCAGTAAGTTGTTTTTTTACTGTGGCTAACAATTCATCCAGCCCCAATTCCTGGCTATGCAGCGCAAGATTTCTTTGTGCATCAGGACTTTTCAGATCGTTCTCAAAAAAAGGGGGATTGGAAATGATGAGATCATAGTTTTTCCCGAGGTGAACTGTTCGGATATCTCCCTGTATCACTTGTAATTTCTCTCTCCAGTTACTCAATTCAAAATTTTCCGCCGCCTGTTGCGCCGCAGGCTCATCCAGCTCAACCGCATCGATCTTTGCATTCGATCTTTGTGCGATCATCAGGCCTAACAACCCCGTTCCGGTGCCAATATCCAACACACTGTCAACAGCCATCTGTCCCCCGCCAACTTTTCCCGCTATCCAGGCACCAAACAAACACGCATCTGTGCACACTTTCATTGCACAGTTCTGCTGGTGAATGATAAATTGTTTAAATTGGAAATAAGTATTTGACATGGATACAAAATTAAGAGAATGGCACGCGGATGACGCGGAAAAAACGGATTTTAACTGATCAGATCCGTGCTGATCCGTTTTTTCCGCGTCATCCGCGTGCCATCCTTCGCTAAAATTAATTGGAAGCAGGAATGATCAGTAAACTATTTGCAAAGAACAAGACCAATCTTCTTTATGGGGCGCTTCTTGGCGTTTTGGTATTCCTGCTCAACTGGCTGGAGTTGCGTTTTGTGATCTTTGAACATTCCTTTGAGATCTACGCCGGGGTGATCGCCATTATTTTTACCTGTCTTGGCATCTGGCTGGCGATGAAACTCACCAAACCTAAGATTGAAACGGTGGTTGTAGAAAAACATATTTACCCCGATCCGGGAGCGGATTTTGTTCTGAATGAAAAAGAACTTGCCTCGCTTGGTATGAGTAAACGTGAACTGGAAGTGCTGCAACTGATGGCACAGGGATTAAGCAACGAGGAAATAGGCAGCCGTTTATTTGTTTCGCTCAATACCATTAAAACACATTCTTCAAAAATTTTCGAGAAAATGGATGTACAGCGCAGAACACAGGCGATAGAAAAAGCAAAACGCCTGGGTTTGATACCCTGATCTGTCATACTTTGGTGTGAAAACAGCAACGGGATAATAAAATCACCCGAAAGTATGAGAGGAAAATCAAAAAGGGAGTTGATTTTTACGTCTCAAACCAAAACCTATTCAAATGAAAAAAGTAATTCTTGTTTACGGTATCATCGCGGGACTGATCGTTGCCGGTATGATGGCCTTCTCCACTGGTTATTTTTGTGCCAAGGGAGATTTTGAAGGCGGGATGATCTATGGTTATTCTGCCATGATCATTGCTTTCTCATTGATCTTTGTAGGCGTTAAGTCTTTCCGTGATAAGCACAATGGCGGCACCATTAATTTCGGGAAAGCATTTAAGATCGGCCTTTTTATCTCTTTGATCGCCTCTACCATCTATGTGATAAGCTGGCTGATCAATTATTATTTCTTTATGCCCGATTTTATGGATAAATATGCTGCGGTTATGCTTGATAAAGCAAAATCAAGTGGTATCAGTGCTGATGAACTTGCAAAGGAAACAGCTAAGATGGCACAGATGAAGGAGTGGTATAAAAATCCTTTGTTCGTAATATTGATGACTTATGTAGAGATCCTGCCTGTAGGAGTGATCGTTACCCTTATTACTGCATTGGTCTTAAAAAGAACTACACCTAAGCAAATACAAACAGCATGAGTGAATCACCCATCATTATAAAAGAGATCCTTATCAACGCCCCGGCATCAAAGGTTTGGGGTATGTTCATTGATCCGGTCTTTACCAGGCGATTGGGAGGCAGATATATTTCTGACTGGCAGGTTGGCTCTTCTTTTCGTTGGCAGGCGCTTAATGGCTCCCTATTGACCAATGGAATGATCCTCGATATAGAACCGGAAAAATTTCTGCAGCATAGTCTTTATTATCCTGAAGAACTGGATGAAGTAATGGCAAGGATCACTTATACATTAGAAGAACAGGATGGAAAAACGACACTGCGTATTGAGGAAGCGTTTACAGATCCGATCACCGAAAAAGATTATGAAGATTCGATGGCCGGGTGGGAGGCTGCACTTACTACGATTAAAGAGTTACTGGAAAAATAAATGAAAATTTTCCCTGCCAAAAATCAAACCACATGAATTTGCCAAAACCCATTCTTGGAGAAGTTACCGCCATTACCATTACTTCACCTGACCTGGAGAACTCATTGAAGTTTTACGAACAACTGGGATTTAAGGAAGTGATGCGAATGGATTTCCCATTCCCGTGGATCCAGGTTTCCGATGGGGCATTGTTGATGATGTTACGTAAAGGCAATGATCCTTACATTGCATTAACCTACTATGTAAAAGATATTGATGGGTCGGTTAAACTCGTACTGGATGCAGGAATTGAATTTGCTGAAATTCCGAAAGCATCGGATATGCTAAAAAGATATCTCTTCCGAACACCTGATGGTGCCAATATTACGCTGATACATATTCCTGATGGTTTTACACAACCTCCAGGGCCAACCATGCTTACCATGCAACCACAGGATTATGCGAACCCGGAAAAATATGCAAACCAGGTATGCGGGATGTTTGGAGAATTTGCCATGCCGGTGAAAAATCTTGATGTATCCATTTCATTCTGGGAGAAACTAGGATTCAAGGCACTTTCAAAAATGACGAGTCATTATCCATGGGCCATACTTTCTGATGGACTTGCGATTGTTGGCTTGCACCAGACAGAGAATTTTACAGACCCCATCATCACGTATTTTGCTTCTGATATGAAAGCAAAAATTGAAAAGTTAAAGCAGGATGGGCTGGATAATTTTAAAGAGATGAACTCAGGCAATATTGTGGTAACAACACCCGAACAGCAGAAGATCAACCTGTTTAGTTTAGGGATGTGAGGATATTATGCTGAATGTTGAATTTTAAAGTCAGCTATTTATTTCTTTCAAAAGATCCTGCAGGTCGAGGTGTTCTGTCACCATTTGCAAATTGCCCGCTGCATCAAGCGGCCATTGTTCTTTGGGTTTGTCCCAATAGAGTTCCACTCCATTCCCATCGGGATCATCTAAATATAATGCTTCAGAAACACCATGATCGGAAGCGCCGGTTAATGGATATTTTGCATCTATTAAGCGCTGCAATATGGTAGCAAGATCTTTACGGGTAGGATAGAGGATAGCTGTATGAAATAATCCCGGCGCATGCACAGGTGCAGGTTTGGCATCTTTACTGTACCATGTATTCAAACCAATATGATGATGGTAGCCACCTGCTGAAATAAATGCAGCCTGTGTTCCATATTTCTGCATGAGTTCGAATCCCAACAGCCCTTGATAAAAACTCAATGCTTTATTCAAATCAGAAACCTTTAAATGTACATGACCTATTCGGGTTTGAGCGGGAACTGTATAAGACATAATTAGTAATTAGCAGTTAGTAATTAGTAATAACTAAAGTAAAAGTACGCTGCCTGAAATAAAAAAAGCTGCTTTACATAAAGCAGCTTTTTTTATATTGTACTGATCGACTTTCGGATAATTATTAATTACTAACTACTAATTACTAATTATTTGTTGTCTGTCAGACTTGCTACGAGATACTCTTTATTGAGCCTGGCAATATTCACAAGTGAAATTTCTTTCGGGCATGTCGCTTCACAGGCACCGGTATTTGTACATGAACCAAAACCTTCTTTATCCATTTGTGCAAGCATATTCACAACACGGCTCTTACGCTCGGGTTCTCCCTGCGGTAATAAAGCGAGGTGAGAAACTTTTGCGCTTAAGAATAACATGGCACTGCTGTTCTTACAGGCAGCAACGCAGGCGCCGCAACCGATACACATGGCCGCTGCAAAAGAAGCATCTGCATCATCTTTTGGAATAGGGAGCGCATTACCATCTACTGCATTACCGGTATTCACACTGATATACCCCCCGGCCTGTATGATACGATCGAAAGCAGTACGATCTACCATCAGATCTTTGATTACAGGAAACGCATCTGCTCTCCATGGTTCAACTACAATCGTATCGCCATCCTGGAAAGCACGCATGTGTAATTGACAAGTAGTATTCGCCTGCCATGGGCCATGCGGTTTACCATTGATGTACATAGAGCAGGAACCGCAAATTCCTTCACGACAATCATGATCGAATGTGATGGGGTCTTCGCCATCATGGATCAATTGCTCGTTGAGCACATCAAACATTTCAAGGAAACTCATTTCACTCGAAATATTTTCAACACGATATAATTTGAACCCGCCTTTAGCAGCAGTGTTTTGTTGTCTCCAGACTTTCAGATTCAGATTCATGTGATAATGTTCCATTTTTTGCCCCCCTTGCTTCTCTCATGAAGAGAGATTTCGTTTAAGTTTATCAGAATATTTTTCTTCAACCAATTTTCTTAGAATGATGAATTACTTATAATTCCTTTGGGTTGGTTTAATAACATCATACTTGAGTTCTTCTTTATGAAGGTTCCAATTGCTTTCACCTGCATATTCCCAGGCCGCAACATACATGTAGCCCGCATCATCACGTAATGCTTCACCATCCGGTGTTTGATATTCTTCACGGAAATGTCCACCACAGCTTTCATTTCTGTTGAGTGCGTCTTTACACATCAATTCTCCTAACTCAATAAAATCTGCAACACGATTGGCCTTATCCAGTTCAGGATTCATTTCGCTGATCTCGCCGGGTATTCTTACATCGCTCCAGAATTCTTTTTTCAGTGCCTGTATCTCGCTGATCGCTTCGGTTAATCCTTTTGCGTTACGCGCCATACCGCATTTCTCCCACATGATCTTGCCGAGGCGTTTGTGAAAACTTTCCACACTTTGTTTTCCTTTGATGCCCATCAGGCGATTAATGCGATCTGAAACTTCTTTCTCTGCTTCCTCAAATGCAGGATGTGAAGTTTCCACTGCTTTTGCATAGATCTCATCTGCCAGGTAATTACCAATCGTATAAGGGATCACAAAATATCCATCAGCCAATCCCTGCATCAACGCAGAAGCGCCTAAGCGGTTGGCACCATGGTCGGAGAAATTCGCTTCACCCATACAATATAAACCGGGAACATTGGTTTGTAATTCATAATCCACCCACAATCCACCCATGGTATAATGCACGGCAGGGTAGATACGCATCGGTACTTCATACGGGTTTTCTCCTGTGATCTTTTCGTACATGTCAAACAGGTTACCGTATTTTTCTTTTACGACTTCTTTACCGAGTTTGATGATTTCTTCCTGGCTAACATTGTCATTCCCTTCTTTACCCGCTTCAATTTTTCCGTAACGGATAATGGCCGCGCCAAAATCAAGGTACACTGCCTGCTTGCTGCTTCCTACACCAAAACCCTCATCACATCTTTCTTTGGCTGCTCTTGATGCCACATCGCGCGGAACAAGGTTACCAAATGCAGGGTATCGTCTCTCTAAATAATAATCTCTTTCTTCTTCAGGTATCTCACTTGCTTTCCTGTTATCACCCGCTTCTTTTGGAACCCAGATGCGCCCGTCATTTCTTAATGACTCAGACATCAACGTGAGTTTCGACTGATGATCACCACTCACAGGAATACAGGTAGGGTGGATCTGTGTGAAACAGGGATTTGCAAATGTTGCACCTTTTTTATGCGCCTTCCATGCCGCGGTAACATTGCTGCCCATGGCATTGGTTGATAAATAAAATACGTTACCATATCCGCCACTGCATAATAAAACCGCATGGCCAAAATGTCTTTCTAATTTTCCGCTGATCAGGTCGCGCGCTATAATACCACGTGCCTTACCGTCGATCTTAACGATCTCCAGCATTTCATGCCTGCTGTACATTTTCACATTACCCAGGGCCACCTGTCTTTCCAATGCCTGGTAAGCGCCGATCAATAATTGCTGACCGGTTTGCCCCGCAGCATAAAAAGTTCTTTGTACCTGTGTACCACCAAAAGAACGGTTACTTAATAAGCCCCCATATTCACGTGCAAAAGGAACACCTTGTGCAACACATTGGTCAATAATATTTGCACTCACTTCAGCCAAACGATGCACATTCGCTTCACGGGCGCGGTAGTCGCCGCCTTTGATCGTATCATAAAATAAACGGAATACGCTGTCACCATCATTCTGGTAATTCTTCGCGGCATTGATACCACCCTGTGCTGCGATAGAGTGTGCACGTCGCGGAGAATCCTGGAAGCAGAAAGCTTTTACTTTATACCCCAGTTCACCCAATGATGCAGCCGCAGAAGCACCGGCCAAACCTGTACCTACAATGATAATTTCCAACTTGCGTTTGTTGGCAGGGTTCACCAGTTTGCAATGCCCTTTATAATCTGTCCATTTATCATCTAGGGTGCCGGCCGGAATTTTTGCATCTAACATATCTGAAGGTTTGTCGTTTGTAGTAGTTTGTTTATTTGCGGATCATCGGATTACGGATTTGCGAATTATGATTATAAAGTAACTCGTCAATCCGCCAATTCGCGAATCCGTTAATTAATTTACCCATCCCAAATAAAAACTCACCGGCATCATTGCGAAAATAAGTGGAACGATGATGGCGAAGCTATAGCCTAATCCTTTGAGCATATTTATATACCGGTTGTTATGCACACCAATGGTTCTGAATGCGCTTTGAAAACCGTGCGCCAGGTGGTAGCCTAACGAGAGGCAACCCAATACATACACGATCACTACCCATAAAACACTGAATTCTGCTTTCATCTTTTCGTAAAGATTGATCTCTTCGCCGAGTAACCATCCCTGGTTTGAGCGGTTGGGATACCAGAAATTAGCAAGGTGGATCACCAGGAACAGCAATATGATCGTACCCAGCAGACCCATGCTTCTGCTATACCATTTACTTCCTTTGTTCCCATAATCTACGGCATAACCCACCGAACGTTTGCTTTTATTCTGAACAGTGAGCATATAGCCCTGTACGATATGAAGGATCAATCCCACAAATAACCCGATCTCAAGAATACGCGGGACCCAGTTGCCTCCCATGAAATGGGCACCCTTCAGAAACATCTCGCCATTATCTCCTGCCCAGATACAGGCATTTAACCCGGCATGTATAATCAAAAAAAGGATCAGAAAAATGCCGGTGAAACTCATAACCAGTTTCTTGCCGATAGAAGAGGTGAAGACTTGTTTCCAGGTCATAAAGCAGGTTTATGTTTAAAAATCGGTGCAAAAATAGCACAGGAAACGATGCGGAGCAAGTATTAAGAATTAGTAGTTAGTAATTAGTAATTGGTAATTGGGCCGTCGCCAGTGCATGGTCCCCGCAAATCAGGCATGTTTTTATCATTTGTGAGGTGTGTATCACCAATCGTGTAATTACTAATTGCTAATTACTAATTACTAATTAGATTTGACTATGCTAAAACTCCTAAGCATCCTCTGGAACAGTTTCCGCATGGCCCTGCAGGAATTGCGGGTGAATAAACTGCGTACTTTTCTGTCACTGTTTGGTATCACCATCGGTATCTTCTGTATCATTGGCGTGCTGGCAACTGTTGACAGCCTGGAGCGCAAGGTGCAGAATGATATCAAGGCTTTTGGTAATAATACAATCTATATAGATAAATGGAACTATGGGGGCGGGAATGATTATCCCTGGTGGAAATACATTAAAAGACCCCCGATGCGGATCGAAGAGATGCGGTTCATCAAATCAAAGAGCCAGCTGGCATCCAATTCCGCCATGTTCGTATCCAATAATGTAACGCTTAGTTACATGGATAATATACTGAGTAATGTGAACCTGTATGGGGTGTCGGAAGAGTTCAATACTATCCAGACGATCGATATTGACAACGGCCGTTACCTGAACGAAACTGAATTCAGCCGCGGAACCACTACGGGTATCATTGGTTATAAAGTGGCGGATGAGCTCTATGGTAATGCACAGAAAGCCGTTGGAAAGGAAGTTGTTTATAACGGCAAGCATGTGATTATAGTTGGCGTGATCAAGAAACAGGGACAAAGTTTTGTGGGCGGCTTTGATTACGACCAAAGCCTGATTGTTCCATACCGCTATTTTGCGAGCGTGTATAATCCTGATAACAGCAGTCCATTTATCATGGTCCAAGGTAAAACGCATGTTGCATCAGTAGCCTTGCAGGACGAGCTGATCGGAATTATGCGGCAGGTACGAAGGTTGAGTCCAACAGATGAAGATAATTTTTCGGCCAATGATGTTGCGCAATTCAGTGAGCAGGTAAAAGGATTTTTCGGCCAGGTAAGTGCCGGCGGCTGGGCCATTGCAGGATTGAGCCTGATTGTGGGGGCATTCGGTGTGGCCAATATCATGTTTGTAACCGTTCGTGAAAGAACCAGCCAGATCGGGTTGAAAAAAGCATTGGGTGCTAAACGAAGAACCATCCTTACAGAGTTCCTTATTGAAAGCGCCTTTCTCTGTATTATTGGCGGATTGGTGGGGCTTGGACTTGTATGGCTTTTAGCGCTGGTGTTAAGTTCGGTGCTGCCATTTGCTATTGTGATTGCACCTAATATTATCATACTCGCATTAAGTATCTGTATTATACTCGGTATTATTTCAGGGATCATTCCAGCCTCTATTGCTGCAAAGATGGATCCGGTGGTGGCGATAAGGACGAAATAGTTATTGGTTTATTTGTGTACCGGTTTATTAGTTCCACCAACGTTTACGCAGTATTTTTGCATTTGGTAACCAATAAATAAGTAAACCAATAAACAAATAAACCCAGCGTGCCCTGCATTTTAGCCATCGAATCATCCTGTGATGAAACTTCCGCATCTATTTGTGTAGATGGAAAGATCTTATCCAACTTCATCGCCAACCAAACCGTGCATGAACAATATGGTGGCGTAGTACCCGAACTCGCCAGCCGCGCGCATATGCAGAACATTGTTCCTGTTATAGATGCAGCACTCACCCAGGCTTTCCCACTCCAGTCTTCTAACTCCAGACTCCAAACTATAGATGCCATAGCATTTACGCAAGCCCCAGGCTTAATCGGAAGCCTGCTTGTAGGCGCCCAGTTTGCAAAATCATTGGCACTTTCTTTAAACAAACCTCTTATAGCGGTCCATCACATGCAGGCGCATGTATTGGCAAATTTGATCGCTGATGAAAAACCGGGTTTCCCGTTCTTATGTTTAACTGTCAGCGGGGGGCATACTCAAATTGTATTGGCCAACTCGCCACTCGATCTAAAAGTAATTGGTGAAACGATAGATGATGCAGCGGGAGAAGCATTTGACAAGAGTGCAAAACTTTTAGGGTTGCCTTATCCAGGTGGCCCATTGATAGATAAATATGCAAAAGAAGGCGATCCATTACGTTTCAAATTTGCAGAGCCGCAGATCACTGAATTGAATTTTTCATTCAGCGGGTTAAAAACTTCTGTGTTGTATTTTCTACAAAAACAGGACCCCGGTTTTATTGAACAGAATCTTAATGATCTGTGTGCATCCATTCAATACACCATCATTAACATATTATTGAAGAAACTGAAAAAAGCGGTGCAGCAAACCGGTGTTAAAAATATCTGCATCGCCGGCGGCGTAAGTGCCAACAGCGGGCTGCGCAAGGGGCTGCAGGAAATGGGAGAAAAACAAGGATGGAAAACATTCATCCCCAAATTCGAATACTGTACGGATAATGCAGCGATGATCGCAATTACGGCTTATTATAAATACCTCGCAAACGAATTCACTACTTTAGATGCCGAGCCTACCGCAAGAGCCGACTGGTGATCGCGGAAAAATATGATTTGAATATGATTTCACGGATTAGGCCCCTTTCCGCGAAATCATATTCAAATCATACCCTTTCCGTGATCTGGCATCCTTTTTTATACTTCTTACAAAAATAGAAGTCATGTCTACACAAAATAATCGTCCTCTAACTGATCTGATCGATTCTGAGAGAGATAAAGAACGCATGCAGCCTGAAGAGACCACAATCGATCTTCCGGGTGTGGAAGATATTCCCGGGCAGGAGCATATACATGTTCCCAAAATGAAAGAGTTTCATGATACCACTATTTCATCGGATGACGAAGAAGGCAAGGGTTTGTTTGATAATGATCTATCCGATAGTGAGTCAGATGTTACTGAACAGGAAATAGAATTGTTAAGTCGCACGGAAGACAGTATGAGTACTATTGATGACGAAGACAGGCGCAACCTCATGCTCGATAACAAAGACCTTGATGGTGACCTGCTGAACGAGAAAGATGATATGGCAGGCGAAGATCTTGATGTTCCCGGCGCCGGTGATGATGATGCTAACGAAGGAATTGGTGAAGAGGACGAAGAGAACAACAGTTATAGTTTAGGCGGAGATAGAAAAGATTAATTAATTAATCTAACGTATTGTGCTATTGAAATTAGGTAGCAATTTATTTTTGAAACAGGGTGATTGATATTTATTACTAATCAGCCCGGTAACAGGGATGGGGCCCAGCGGCCGTGAGCGCAACAGTACAATAAGTTAATTAACCGAAGCTTTCATTTAGATTTCGACATGAAGAAGATTCTTTCAATATCATTATTTTTTGTGTTCGTACTATGCATTGGTTCATGTCATAAAAAGATGAATAATGGTACAGGAGTTTGTATGGCAGTCGCATCAGGCGATACGGTTATTTTCCAGAATAACCAGGCTATATCGCTTTTTACACAGTGTAAAGAACTGCAGGCAACGGTTACAAAGATCATGGATTCAAGATGTCCGAAAGGTGTTACCTGTGTTTGGGCGGGAACGGTGAATGTAGAACTTCAATTGAATGACCAGGCTGTTGTGAACCTTGCTATCGGTAAGCAAAAAGATACGGTATTCAACAACCGGAATTATTCTTTTACGTTGGTAAATGTGGTGCCATATCCAGGCAGTTCAAATGATGAACCGAAATCGATCATCAGGATAGTTCAAAATTGAGATCGGGGAGATAGCTCGGTATTTTTTTCCTATTGAACACCCGGTATAAAATATAGAATACTACCAACGATAGAACGATAAGCAGATTTTCGTTAGCCAATTGAGCCGCTCTCTTAGCAAAACTTCCCACTGCATCTATTGGCGAGGAATTGTTTTGATAGATACTTAAAACTCCAAGAAAAATAACTACGCCCAATGTGCTGAGGCCAAGAAACCAACAAAGCAGGGCGCGTCTCATGACTTTTTTTCTTTCAGCCAGGAAGATCTTTTGCATTACGATATTGTTAAAACCAGGCTTCGCAATTTCAAGCCGGCTACCAGCCATTATTTGTTTTGCAAAAATTTCTGTTTTTCCTGTATCCATTACATAATATGTTTTAGATCTGTGCCGAGGTGTTTCTCCAAAATAGTGAACATTTTCTTCCTGGCCCTGTACAGTTTTACTTTTATATTTTCTTTGGGTGTACCTGTTATTTCTGTGATCTCATCCAGCGATAACTCCTGGAGATGAAATAAAGTAAGCAGCAGACTATCCTCCATATTCATCTCATCAAGTGCTGCATTGATGATCTTTTTTTGTTCTTCATGGGCAAGTTTTGTGTAGGCATTCTCTATTCCTTCTATGGCTATTTCCTCTATAACAGTTGTCTCGTTATCAGACATCGATAATTTTTTTCTTCTTGTCTTTGACAGAGCGGTATTCACAACGATCTTGTATAACCATGTCGAGAATTTAGAATCCTGCCTGAAATTGTGCAGTGATATATAAGCTTTTACAAATGCATCCTGTACTACTTCTTCCGCATCTTCGTGATTGTTCACGACACGAAAAGCGATGGTGAAAGCCATGTGCTTATAGGTGTCTACAAAATAACCAAACCGTTCTGTATCGCCCGCAATGATCTGCCTGATATAGGTAAGCTCCATTTAATGAGCTTTATTACGATCACCCAATTTGCGCATGAAATGGTAGAGTACTAAGCCGATTCCTCCAAAAAAAAGCGCGCATGCGTTCACCATCGTATTTTGCGATGCTCCATTAAAACTCTGCCATACACTATTGCCATAAAAAGCACCGGAACCAATGCCAATTAGCAGCAGGCCCCAAAACAAAGGATCCTGTGATACTTTTTTTTCTTTCTTATACAAAATAGCCGGGTCAATTCCTTTCTCTATCAAAGCGATCCGTTCTTTACTTTGATTTTCCATTGCCGCCATTTTTTCCTGGAACTGTTGCGGAAGGCTGATCTTGAGTACAACTATCGCAATGACCATTCCACCTGTGATAGCGATAGAAGCAATAACGAGCCCGATGATTGTAGCTGTCTCCATAATGCGTTTTTTTAGTGTTTCGAGATATGACTACAGCAAAATGAACCAGGTAACAGTCATTGGCGGTTTTTTTTATTAACCGATCAATGTTGCACCAGATATAGTCGCTCGGCTCCGCCGAGTAACGGGTATTAATAGGCCTCCGGCCTAATAACTCAACTCATTTATCCTTTCCGTCGGATTCATCATATAAGTGATCAATGATCCATCATCCATCAACTCAACTACTCTAAAACCTTTATAAGCCGTTCCCCAGTTTCCGCCAATATGCGAATCGAATAAGTATGGGATCTTTCCATTCATCCGAACACCATCCTGGTCATGTTCATGCCCGTGAAATACGGCTTTGATATTGGGATATTGATTAACGAGTTCAAAAAACGCAGGTGTGTCAATACCATTGGCTGTCCATTTAGCCTGTGGTATATGAAGGAAAAGGAAAACATGTTTGCGTTGTTTATTCTCTTCGAGTTTTTCTTTCAGCCATACAAGATCGGGGGAGAGATAGGTCCCTTTTTCGTTAGAGGTATCTCCCAGAATGATACCATGTTGTTTGATCACCACACTATGATTCAGGGGTGTACCCCAGGTTTGGCGCCAGTGATCATCTGTAACCATATCATGGTTGCCGCGGGTAACATAATAAGGCATCGTAAGCCGGTCGGCTTTCTGTTTAACCAGCGCCAGTAAAGGTTTTTCATTATGTATAAGATCGCCATTGATCACACAGAAATCGAGCGGGTTCTCCTGGTGAAAGGCATTTACCTGGCTGGTCATTTTTTCAATCATCTCATCAAAAAGCGTATTCGGTTGGCCGTAATGTGCATCGGATGCTACAACAAACCGAAGCTGAACTTTTTTGCGCAGGCGGTATACTTCTTTAGCAGATAGCTCGCTGATCTTTCCGCTCATTAATAATGCAGTGGCAAAAGAAATATTCCTGATGAACGACCGGCGGGAGGATAAGTTGGGTTTCTCTGATGGCATTGTTAAGGTTTTGTATAGTAAACTTATTGATTTTTTGTTTGGGGCATTAATTTCCAAAGGATAAGGGTTAATTAAGCTATAAGTAATCTCCCTTCAATTGTAACAAGCCTGGTCGTTTGGACCCTGCCGCTGTGCAGTCGCCTGGCTCCGCCGAATGACCAGTATCTGTTGTCTTCCAGCCAAATCCCTAAAACATCCCCAAAATCCCGCTTCTAAGCCTTACTTTTGCGGCCGAAAACAGGCAAGCAAAATGATCAGTGCAAGAAATATCACCCTCGCATATGGCAAAAGGGTATTATTTGATGAAGTAAATATCAATTTCATTAAAGGGAATTGTTATGGCGTAATAGGTGCCAATGGTGCCGGTAAATCCACTTTTTTAAAGATCCTTAGTGGTGAGATCGAACCCAACAAGGGAACCGTTGAGATCACACCCGGCGAACGTATGGCCGTTTTGAAACAGAACCAGTTTGAGTTCGATGAATCAACTGTATTGAATACGGTATTGATGGGCCATAAACGTTTATGGGATGTGATGCATGAGCGCGATGCCATCTATGCCAAAACAGATTTCACCGAAGAAGATGGAATGAAAGCGGGTGAACTCGAAGGTGAATTTGGTGAGATGGGTGGATATGAAGCGGAAAGTAACGCAGGTATGCTTTTAAGCAGTCTTGGTGTAAAAGAAGAAATGCACCAGGTGCTGATGAAAAATATCCCAAGCACTTTTAAAGTGCGTGTTTTATTAGCACAGGCATTATTTGGAAATCCTGATATCCTCTTATTGGATGAGCCTACAAACGGCCTGGATATCGAAACCATCGGCTGGCTGGAGAATTTCCTTGCCGAGTATGAGAATATTGTATTGGTGGTGAGTCACGATCGTCACTTTTTAGATACCATTTGTACGCACGTAGCAGATGTGGACAGGGCCAAGATCAAAGTATTTACAGGAAACTATACGTTCTGGTATGAGTCATCACAGTTGATGAGCCGCCAGATCAATGATAAGAATAAGAAGAACGAAGAAAAACGTAAGGATCTCCTTGATTTCATCGCGCGTTTCTCTGCCAATGCATCTAAGAGTAAACAGGCCACTTCGAGAAAGAAGGCCCTTGAAAAACTGGTTATTGAAGAGATCGAACCATCCAACAGGAAATATCCGGGTATCATTTTCCAGCCATTGCGTGAAGTGGGTAACCAGATCTTGAATGTAGAGAAACTAAGCAAGAGTGTAAATGGAAGGATGTTGTTCGACAAAGTGAATTTCAGTATCAATAAAGGAGAGAAGATCGCCTTTCTGAGCCGCGATCCATTGGCCATTACCAATTTCTTTGAGGTTATTACCGGCGCCATGCAGGCAGATAGCGGTAAATATGAATGGGGTACCACCATTACCAAAGCCTACCTGCCACAGGAGAACCAGGAATTTTTTACCGAGGGATTGACTTTAATGGATTGGCTGCGTCAATATGTTCCGCCACATGTAACAGATGCTGATGAACCATTTATCCGTGGATTCCTGGGTAAGATGCTGTTCAGCGGCGATGATATCCAGAAAAAGACAAATGTATTGAGCGGGGGAGAGAAAGTGCGTTGTATGGTTAGCCGTATGATGTTACAGAACCCCAACCTTGTGATATTGGATCAACCCACCAATCACCTCGACCTGGAGAGCATTCAGAGCTTCAATGAGGGCTGCCAGACCTTCCCCGGTGTGGTAATGATCACCTCGCATGACCATACCTTTATGCAAACCGTAGCCAACCGCATTATCGAGTTAACGCCTAAGGGTATTATCGACCGGTTAATGACGTTTGACGAGTACATGGAAGACAGCAGGGTGAAGGAGTTGAGAGAAGAAATGTATAGCTAGTATTAACACTACGTATTTAACGCAGGCCAGTCTATGACTGGCTTTTGTGTTGTAAATTGGGTTCAAATTCAGGAAAATGTCAGTTATCAAACTACCGCTTCTGTATGCCGGCTCTAAAGGAGAAAAAAGACTTTATAGTTTATTCGATACGGGTGCAAATTTGTCCTGTATAAATCCTGAATTTGTTAGTGGATTGGGTAACGCAGAAAGTCTTGGTAGGATAAGACGAATGGCAACAGCAAGTGAAGGTCATTTTATCGAGATAAAGGATGTAATACGTCTTGATTTTTATATAAATGATATTTTATTGAGTGATGAATTTCTCGTGGTTCCCGGTCTAAGGGAAGAGGCCGTCATTGGTGCCGCTACCATGCAGAAATGGCGCATCAAGCTTGATTTTGAACATGATACGGTCCACGTTGATCCCAAAGTGGCAAAAATGCAATTGATCTAAGCGAAGGGATGGCAAACGATGACGCGGATCAGGCGGATTTTCACTGATTTGATAATTTATCCGTTTTAATCTGTTCAATCCGTGTCATCCGCGTGCCATTAACCCTGAAAGGGTTATTTTTGCCCCTCAAAATGTGGATAAACCCTGTTTTCACAAACTTCCAAGCAGTTTTTATACCATTTTGTTGAGAAAATATTTAAAAAAAGAGGTTTTCGTATTGGTATTTTAGTGCATTTCCCTACCTTTGCCTCCCGAAAAAAATCGGAAAAAATCAAGAGTCATGGCAAGAGTATGTCAGGTTACAGGTAAAAAACCAATCGTAGGAAACAGCGTTTCCCACTCAAACATTAAGACCAAGCGTCGTTTCTTACCTAATTTACAGAAAAAACGTTTCTTCTTCGCAGAGGAAGACCGTTGGGTGTCTATCAAAGTATCTACCGATGCTTTAAGAACCATCAATAAAAATGGTTTGGCATCAGTAATTAAAGGTATGAGAGCAGAAGGCGTTAAGATCTAAGTATTCACTAAGCAAATCACACAATAAAATGGCAAGGAAAGGTAACAGGGTGCAGGTGATTTTGGAATGTACAGAGCATAAGACCACAGGTCAGCCCGGTACAAGCCGTTATATCACTACCAAAAACAAGAAAAACACACCTGAGCGTGTGGAGTTAAAGAAGTACAACCCGATTCTGAAAAAAGTAACTGTTCATAAAGAAATCAAATAATCATGGCAAAAGCAGCTAAAACGGCGATCAAGACCAAAGACCAGAAAGCAGCAGCAGAGGCTAAAAACTGGACAAAAGTGATCAAGGCTGTACGCAGCCCTAAATCCGGCGCATATACCTTCAAAGAAGCGATCGTGCACAAGGATAAGATCAAAGATTTCTTGTCAGAGAAATAATTGGTACTATCGATAATATTCAAAAAAGCTTTCCTGTTTGCATGGAAGGCTTTTTGTATTTAGGTAGTAGTTAGTTGGCAGTTGATTGTTGACAGATGACAGTGAAGCGCTGCAGTCTGTCAATGGCTATCTGTCAACTGTCATCTAACATCTGTCAACTTTAATTTAGAAAAATGAGTTTTCTGGGAAAATTATTCGGCAAAGAAGAGAAAGAAAGTCTTGACCAGGGTTTACAAAAAACCAAGGAGGGTTTCTTTGCCAAAATAACCAAAGCCATTGCCGGCAAAAGCACGGTGGATGAAGATGTGCTCGATAACCTGGAAGAAGCGCTGGTTAGCGCTGATGTGGGCATTGAAACCACTATCCGCATCATTCAGCAGATAGAGAAACGTGTTAAAGAAGATAAATACGTTAACACCGAAGAACTCAATAAGATCCTCCAGGAAGAGATCGAAGCAATGCTTGTTGATGCTACGGAACAATCCTATAAAAACTTTGGCATCCCCGAAGGAAAAAAACCTTACGTGATATTGGTAGTAGGCGTGAACGGTGTTGGTAAAACAACCACGATCGGAAAACTTGCACACAATTATAAAAAAGCAGGTAAGAATGTAATACTCGGTGCTGCTGATACCTTTCGCGCCGCTGCTGTTGACCAGTTAACGATCTGGAGCGAAAGGGTAGGTGTCCCTATTGTAAAACAGGCCATGGGCTCAGATCCCAGCGCTGTTGCCTATGATACGGTTGCCAGTGCCGTTGCTAAAAACGCCGATGTGGTAATCATTGATACAGCCGGACGCTTGCACAACAAAGCGCACCTGATGGATGAACTCGGAAAGATCAAACGTGCCGTAGAAAAAGTAATTCCCAATGCACCACATGAAGTAATGCTGGTGCTCGATGGATCTACCGGCCAGAATGCATTGGAACAGGCCAAACAATTTACCGCTACTACAGAAGTATCTGCTATATCAATCACTAAATTAGATGGTACAGCAAAAGGTGGTGTTGTATTAGCTATCGCTAATCAATTTAAGATCCCTGTAAAGTATATCGGTGTCGGAGAGAAGATAGATGACCTGATCATCTTTGATAAACATGAGTTTGTGGATAGTCTCTTCTCTTTGAATAAATAACATCACGGATTACACGGATTGAAACACGGATTGCAGGGACTGAAACGTGGTAACACGAACCTCACTCCGCGTAATCCGTGTTTCAATCCATACAATCCGCGATAAAAAAGCGAGGCCATCTCTATCCGAGACAAACCCCGCTGTGGTCCATAGGAAATTGGATATTAGAAAGTATAACGGATGCCTAAACCTCCCCATCCGCCTTCGAAATAATTATAACCGATCAAATTGAACGATGGCTGCCAGTCGAAACTAAGGTTCAAGGGAGCGCCAGTGATCTTGTAATCTAAACCGATCACGCCATCAACACCTACCGATAAACCTCCCGGACGTTCAGGGAATTTTGTTTTCCACCTGTCGCTCCATACACCCACATGGGCGCCACCACCTACATACCATTTCAACCCTTCTACATTACCCAGGTTATTATACAATTCATATAAACCTGTTAAGCGAAATCCATCAGCTGTAACATAACCAAGCCCTTCTACAGCGGCCTTATCAGTTAAAAAATGTTTGACACTGATGGCGCCCGGGTAAACTTTTACACCCAAAGCGGTTTTGTAATCGGGACCAGTGTTCATTTGTTGTGCCTGTACTCCGGCAAAGGAGAACAAGGTGATGATTGCCAATAAGAATAATTTCATAAGAGTGTTTTTCGTTTTTGATATAAGACAAAACCGTGCCAAAACTATTCAACCCTTTATTCAAAGAATAGTTAAGATTAGTTTCTTAACATTTTAGTTTTATAATTAGGTTTGTACCATGCATACATTCAAGGAACTGGTTGCAGCATTTGGAGAATATTTTAACAAAAAGCATTTTCCTGCAACACCCGCAACACTTTATGAGCCCGGAGAATATTTTTTATCATGGGGCGGTAAACGCATCAGACCGGTAATGTGTTTGATGGGGAACGAAATGTTTGCGGATATTACACCGGATGCTTATCATGTGGCTACGGCCATTGAACTGTTCCATAATTTCACATTGATCCATGATGATATCATGGATGAAGCGCCTTTGCGTCGTGGGATGGAAACAGTACACATGAAGTATGGTTCCAATACCGCTTTGCTTACAGGTGATGTGATGATGATCCAGTCATACGAAAATCTGAATAAGATCAACGCGCAATACCTGCAGCGCATACTCGCCTTATTCAATAAAACAGCCAGAGAAGTGTGCGAGGGACAACAACTGGATATTGATTTTGAGAAAATGACCGATGTATCACTGGATGCCTATATTGAAATGATCACGCTTAAAACATCAGTGTTGTTGGCTGCCAGTCTCGAAATGGGCGCCATACTTGGCGGTGCAAGCGAAGGGAACTGCAGGCATTTATACGGTTTCGGAAAAAACCTCGGCATCGCATTCCAGATACAGGATGATTATCTCGATGCATTTGGCGATCCTGAAAAGTTTGGTAAAGAAACAGGGGGAGATATCCGCCAGAATAAAAAGACATTCCTTCTCCTGCATGCACTCGAAGTAGCTGATGCGGAACAGAAAAAAGAACTGCAGCAGTTGATGCAGGATAATCCCTCAGATAAAGTGCAAAAAATATTATCACTGTTCAAAGCCTGTAATGTAGACGAATGGGCAAAACAACTCAAAGAAAAATACCTGCAAACCGCTCTGAAACACCTTGATGATATCGCCGTAATGGCTGTAAGAAAAAAACCGCTGGCAGAATTGGCGGAATTCCTCATTCAAAGAGAGTATTAATTCAAAATTAAAAAGTAAAAATTCAAAAGGAGGTTTTGATTTCTGAATTTTTACTTTTGACTTATTTTCTCTTAGCTTTAAGCATAAAACCACTACTGCATGCCGAATTCTTTATTCCGTACAAAGAAGATAGAAAAGATATTAGCTGATTCCGCTGCGGCTGAAGAAGGGCACGGCTCAGGATTGAAACGTGTACTGACTGTACGCGATCTTGCTTTTTTTGGGATCGCCGCCATTATTGGGGCGGGCAGTTTTAGTAGTCTTGGCGGGGCGGTATTTTCTGGTGGTCCCGGGGTGGTTCTGTTATTTGTGATCTGCGGAATTGCCTGTGCATTCACCGCGTTTTGTTATTCTGAGTTTGCGAGCCGTATCCCTGTTGCAGGTAGTGCCTATACTTATGCGTATGCCTCTTTTGGTGAATTGTTTGCATGGATCATAGGTTGGGCGCTGATCATGGAATATTCGATTGGTAATATTTATGTATCGTTTTCATGGAGCGATTATTTTACTTCTTTCCTGGGCAAGGTGAATATTCATATCCCTGATTATTTTACCTGTAGTTATGTAGAAGCGAAAGTTGCTTTTGAAAAACTATCTTCTTTTGCAGATGAAGCCGCACGTACAGAATTTTTAAGCAAGAAAGCCAATCTTGAATTGATCAATGCATGGAACAATGCTTCTGTTATTGGAGGATTGCGAATCATTGCCGATATACCTGCCATCGTGATCAATATGCTGATCACTTATCTTGTTTACCGGGGTATCAAAGAGAGCCGGAATTTCAGCAATGTAATGGTGGTACTGAAATTGATGGTGGTATTGCTTGTGATCATTGTTGGTGGAGCGATGATCTTCTCAAACGGACTTACACATAATTGGTTCCCTGCGAATACAGAAGGCATAAAATCTTTTATGCCAAACGGTTTTAGTGGTGTGATGGCAGCGGTTAGCGGTGTGTTCTTTGCCTATATTGGTTTTGATGCGGTGAGTGTATTGGCCGAAGAAAGTAAAAACCCGCAACGCGATCTTCCACGCGGCATGACCATTTCTCTTGTAACATGTACCATTATTTATATCCTCCTTGCATTGGTTCTTACAGGTGCAGTTGCATATACAAAATTTGAAAACGTAGGCGATCCGCTTGCATTTATCTTTGAAAAAGAAAACCTGAACATCGGCTGGATGCAGTTCCTCGTTGCCATTTGCGCTGTGATAGCCATGACAAGTGTATTGCTTGTGTTCCAGATGGGACAACCAAGAATCTGGATGAGCATGAGTCGCGATGGATTGCTCCCCCCTGTGTTCCAAAAGATCCACCCGAAATATAAAACACCTTCATTCGCAACTATTTTAACAGGGATCGTGGTAGGGGTACCCATCCTGTTTACCGATAAAGATTTTGTACTTGATTTTACAAGTATCGCCACACTGTTTGCTTTTGTATTGGTTTGCGGAGGTGTGTTATTGATCCCGAAAAGAGAAAAGACACCGGGCAAATTCAATATGCCTTACCTGAATGGAAAATTTATTTTCCCGGTACTGCTTATTGCCATATTCGTGATACTCGGCAAAGGCTATTTCGCCGACCTGTTCAATTTTGATTTTTCATCCAATACAGATTATGTAGCGGGGAAGATCTCTTTTATGGATGTGGCCACGCCAAAGATATCACTCATCATTTTCTGGATCGCCTGTATATTGATCGCGATAGCAACGTTTATTAAGAATTATTCTATGATCCCTTTGATGGGCTTGAGCAGCTGTTTATACCTGCTCACCGGGATGACCAAAAGCAACTGGGCCTGGTTCATTGCCTGGCTGGCGATCGGGCTGGTGATTTATTTGTGCTATGGGATAAGGAAGAGTAAGCTTGCCCAGGAGGAGGGTTAATTAATAATTAGTAGTTAATAGTTAATAATTACGTTTTAGTGCGGACCTGCCTTTCGGAGGCCAATACTTCAACATTCATTATTCCTTGTTCAATATTCGATATTCCCATCGTAATTTCGCCCCATGAAATACCAGGTAGGCGATGAAATTGTTGTGCTGCTCAGCAACGAGGAGGGAAGGGTAGTAGAGATCATGAATGATAAAATGGTGATGATAGAAGTGCGGGGTGTAAAGTTCCCGGCTTATATGGACCAGATCGATTTTCCCTATTTCAGAAGGTTCACTGAAAGGAAACTGTTTGCGCAGAAACCTGCTCCGAAAGTTCATATCGACCAGCTACCCAAAGAGAAACCGAAACCCAACGAGATAAAAGTGTCTGATGGTGTATGGTTATCATTTATTCCGAAATTTTCCCTTGATGATTTTAATGATGAAGTGGTGGACCTGTTAAAGATCCATCTTGTTAATAAAACCAATATCACATACAAATTTACTTATATCCAGCAATTCCTGGGTAAAACAGATTTTGAATTAGTGAACGAGATCGCACCGTTCCATGATTTTTACCTGCATGATATTCCCTTTGAGGCGGTGAACGACAGTCCATCTTTCTCCTTTGATTTTTCTTTGTCAACACCTGATAAAAAGAAGGCCCCGCATTTTGAAGCGTCGCTCAAACTCAAACCCAAACAGGTTTTCCAGAAGATAGAAGAGATGAAGGATAACAATGAACCCACGATCTCTTATCAATTATTCACGGAGTATCCTGATAAAAGCGAAGAACCTTATTTCGAATTGGGTTCACTGGCTGCAAAAGGATATAAAATATACGATGCTTCCAAGGCCCGCCAGCATCTCGAACCCGCGCGTTCGGTAGTTGATCTGCACATCGAGAAACTTTCCGATAGCTGGAAGCATATGAGCAATTTTGAGATCCTCACACAACAATTGCAAGAGTTCCAGAAATGGTACGACCTGGCCGTTGCGCACAGGCAACCCTCACTGGTGATCATACATGGCGTGGGAACGGGGAAATTGAAGGATGAGATACACGAGATCCTCAAAACAAAACGCGAAGTGAAGACCTTTATCAATCAATATGATCCGCGATTTGGGTATGGAGCAACGGAGATCTTCTTCCAATATTAGTTGACCGTTGGCAGATGACAGGAGAGTGTTCCCACTGTCATCTGTCAACTGCCATCTTCTCCCCTGATGGCACAGCAATTGTATTCATAGCTGAAAAACCAGTATATGAAAAAGATCACTATTCTTTTCTGCGGCCTGTTCCTGATGGCGGGAACGATGTATGCACAGCTAAGAAAACTGCCGTCTGAAGTTACAAGCACATTTTCAGCTGCGTATCCCACAGCAACCAATGTTACCTGGAAAGATAATCTCACCAATTTCGAGGCGCAATTTGATCAATCGGGTGATCATTCTGTTGCCAAATTCTCTACAAAAGGTGTTTGGCTCGAAACAACCCGCGATATGAAGTTTGATAATTTAAATGTTGCGATCAAAGACGGGTTTAACAAGAGCAAATACAAAGACTGGGAAAGAAAAGAAATTAAAGAACAGTCAGTTAAGGGAAAGGAAACCTTATATCGCATTCATGTAAGTAAACAGGAGACTGTAATCAACAAATACCTATACTTTAATGCAAAGGGACAATTGGTAAGAGATGCATTAACTATTAGTTAAGAGCGCACCGCATCCTGTAAGCATTCATTGCAGTGAGACCGAGTTTTTTTAAGAGTTTATAATTTACGATGGCTCCAACAGGTGCACCGATCACGGGTACCAGTTGGGCCATTTTTGCGAGATCGATATAATCCCTGTATTCCTGTTGAAAAGTTCGCCAGTCGAATTCGTTGATATCTTTCGGAAGTAAGTGTACTTTCTCATCCCAGTTAACCATTTTCAAATACACTTTCCTGCGCTCTTCCTGGCTGGAAAAAGCGAGTTGAAAAATGTGAAGGATATAGAGCCTTTCTCTATAATCATTTGTATTATATCCATACAAAGCTGCGATATCATACAGCAATTTTATTTTGATGCCGATAAGTAAGGGAAAATCGGCAAGCCCGAGAAGGATCCCGCCTGCGCCTGTAATACCCCCTTCTGCTGCAGCCGTTTTTTTATAAAATTCTATTCGTTCCTTGATCACAGCTTCTTTTATTTCAAAAGACTTTTCTTCCGCAGGTAAGGAGGTGGTTATGTTTGCGCCAAATAATACCCCACGGATCATTTGCTTAATAGCGGTTGTGAGTGCATTATGTACTTTTTCAGGAATATAGCTATTTAATTTATGCTGCAGTTTTTTAGACAGTTTTCCAAAGAAGGTGGGTTTCTTAAGCATAGCTCTTTGCCATAGATGTAACTCTGCTGATACCTGTGCTTCGTAATATTTCATCCTGTTAATCATGTTTAAATGGATTCAGACAACCTCTCTAAATCTACTCATATAAAATCATACCTGAAATCTGTGAAATCCGCGGTGTATCTTTGCACCGCTACAAACCCGAGCTATCGTTCTCACCGCAGCAGTGTGGCGAGAAAGGAAAGTCCGGACAGCGCAGAGCAACCTACCGGTTAAGCGCCGGCCTCTTACAACAGCAGTGTTGTGAGGGAGAGAAAGTGCCACAGAAAATAACTACTCTCCCGATGCAAATCGGGAAGAAAAGGTGAAAACGTGAGGTAAAAGCTCACGGTCTTCCGTAGTAATACGGGACACGGGTAAACCTTAGGTGCTGTAATGCCACGTATAGGATCGTAGAAGGGCTGCTCGCCCGAGATTCCGAGTAATCGGGACACGTTCCAGGGTAGGCAGCAAGATTCCTGCAGTAATGCGGGAGCCAGATAAATGATAGTTTAGAAACAGAATCCGGCTTACGAGGTTTGTGGCATTTTTAATTAGTAATTAGTAGTTAGTAATTACTAATTATTGAATCCTGAGGATGCAGATGGTTTTACATCTGTAGCATCAGGGTTTCGTTTTTTTTAGGCATCACGACCGTTATTAGCTCAATTACTAACTACTAATTACTAATTACTAATTATCTTGCCCCCTATGACACAAGAACAAATCAAGATTATGAGGGACCGCGTTGTTGTCCTGAGGAGGTTTCTTTGACGTTGAGAACCGCACATATAAAGTAGAAACGGATCGCCAACTCTCGCTTTCGCCTGGCTTTTGGGATGATAATACCCGCGCCACGGCTATCATGAAAGAGATCAAGGTAAATGAATACTGGCTGAAACTCTATAAACAGTTAGATACTGCTGTGGAGGATTTTGCTGTGTTGTTTGATTTCTGGAAAGCCGGCGATGCTACCGAAGAAGAAGTAAAAGCCGCGTATGACACTGCCCTCCAGCAGATAGAAGATGCCGAATTCAAAAGCACATTGAATAAACCGGAAGATGAATTGCCTGCGGTATTGCAGATCAATCCCGGTGCCGGTGGTACAGAGAGCCAGGATTGGGCCGAAATGCTTTTGCGCATGTATCGCATGTACGGAGAGAAACAAGGCTGGAAAGTAACAGAGATCGATTACCAGGAAGGTGACGGTGCAGGCATCAAAAGCGCTACGATACAATTTGATGGCGATTTCGCGTATGGATTTTTAAAAGCAGAAAGCGGCGTTCATCGTTTAGTGCGTATCTCACCATTTGATAGTAATGCAAGAAGACATACATCCTTCGCATCAGTCTATGTATATCCTTTGATCGATGATACCATCGAGATCAATATTAATCCTGCCGATCTTGAATGGGCATTCTATCGAAGCGGCGGCAGTGGCGGACAGAACGTAAATAAAGTAGAAACAGCTGTACGTTTAAAGCATGGTCCCAGTGGGTTCATCGTGGAGTGCCAGCAGGCAAGAACACAGGGAGAGAACCGCGAACTCGCATTAAAAATGTTGAAGAGCCGTTTGTATGAGGAGGAATTACGTAAAAAACAGGAAGTATTAAATGCCAGCAATGCCAGCAAGAAAAAGATAGAGTGGGGCAGCCAGATCCGCAGTTATGTTTTTCATCCTTACAAAATGATAAAGGACCACAGAACTGATTATGAAGTGGGCAATGTTGGACCGGTGATGGATGGGGAGTTGGATGGATTTATTAAAGCATATCTTATGTTAGAGAAAGAATCAATTAGTAGTTAGTAATTAGCAATTAGTAATTTTTAGCCGCTGTATCTGCAGATTGTTCAGTAATCCACAACACAGCGGCTATATTATTAATTAAGTTACTCAATTCCTAATTCCTAACTACTAATTACTAATTAATCTCACCCTGTATTAACGGTAATATACCTCACTAAACTTCGCTTCGCAATCGGTAAAAGCGTTTCCTCCATCGGAATACTCAGATCCGTTTCTACTGCATACACAGCAGGATTTGGAAGATCAGAACGATTCTTAATGAGTTGCGCTTTGATGCTATGATAGGAGTTTACAAAATTTCGTTGCCACACATCTACAAATTCCGTTTTAATGCTGCGGTATTTTTCGTCGTGTTTTTCAAATATGCTTAAGCGGTATCGGTATACCCAGGTATTGCGGCATTGTCCCTCGCATAATAAAAAATAACCTTCATTCTGGTCAAGCGGCATGATGCCGATGGGTTCTATGTTGATCCTGTTCTCTACAAACTCATAGATCTCCGTTCCATTGCTGATCGTTTTTTGCATGGTGGATGATGCGTAGTTGATAATGTCTTCCAGCTCCTGCATCAGCTCATCATCCTCTACCAGCGACTCGTATAACAATTGTAATTTTTCTATCTGTATACCCGTTAGTCTTTTCGGGAACTGCTCCTGCAGGTACTTTTTGTTTTCTTTAAAAGCAATGAGGTTGTTGTAGTGAAAGATGACATCTGCGAATTGAGGGTACAATTCATTCTTGGTAAAGTGTTGACTGATCTCCTGTAGGTAGGCAAGTAAGGTATACTTCTTCAATTCAAAATCAATATACCCATCTGCGAACCAGGTCTGTGATAAGGTCTTCATATCGATCTGTTTGGTTATCTGAATTTACTTCTTAGACACCGTGAACAAAGAATATGTTTACTAACAGTATGTGAAAAACCTGATGGTGAGTGGTCAGTCGTGAGTTATGACATTCAGATGCCACAATTATTAATTAATCTAATGCACTCGGATGTCTTTCCCTTCCACTCTTGAATTCATCAAATGAAAAAATCAGGTTTGTTTGGAAATAACTTTTGAAAGAAGTGGTATGGCTGATGGATTGATCGAATCGATTTAATATGCCGATCAATACTGTCATTTTATTATTAACCTGGTATCCGAGGCCGTAAAAAACGCGGTTCTGTTCAAAATAAGGCCCATCATTGGCAAGGAAAACCTCATTAAATAAACTGGCATACCATGTTTTACTTTTGATTTCTTTGTTATTGAATGGAACAAGGGCGTTGATCCGGTAACGGAAACGGTTGCGGTAGCCCAGGTTAGACGTAAATCTTTGTTCAACGCGATAACGGTGCTCAAGTTTCACTCTCCCGATATTATTTGTCAGAACAAATTGTTCCCAGATCCTGAACTCATCACTGATCACCGGTTTTTTAAAGTCACCGTCAGGCTGAAAAGTACCGTAGTGACCCATGGCAAATAGTACAGATAATGTTTTTGGAAAATTATAACCAACACCGCCTTTGTATTCGTAATAATTAAAATCGTGGATAACCTGTTGTGAGCGCAATTGTGCCTCTGCCATTATACTCCACTGTTTATTCAGCGTAAACTTTGTGGTTACTACGTTCCATGTGCCCAAACCCGGTGTTTGCGCAGTTGCCTGTAAGGATAAAAGCAAAGCCACCGGGAAGATGGCTTTATAAAAAACATTTCTCATAATTAAATATCATGTTGTATACCGAAACTTCGAAGTTGAACGTCATTGCGAGGAACGAAGCAATCTGTGTTTAAATATTCGGAGTTCCTGTTATTCGAAGCACAGATTGCTTCGTTCCTCGCAATGACGGAGCAGGCAGTGCTATAAATAATGGAACCACTGTTTATTGGCATCCCATTTCTCAAATTCTTTCGCTACTTCTGATAAGAAGCCCGCACCGATACTTCCATCTACAATTCTATGGTCATAGCTAAGGGATAAGTACATCATGCTGCGTATGCCAATGGTATCACCGTCTTTTGATTCAATTACCACTGCGCGTTTTTTAATCGCACCTACTGCAAGAATGGCTACCTGTGGCTGGTTAATGATGGGTGTTCCCATCAAACTACCGAATGTGCCTACATTGGTAAGCGTAAATGTTCCTCCCTGTGTATCATCCGCTTTTAAACGGTTGTTACGCGCGGCATCAGCAAGATTATTTACGGCTTTACTTAATCCAACAATATTCAACTGGTCAGCCCCCTTGATCACAGGAACGATCAGGTTACCTGTTGGCAGGGCAGTAGCCATGCCGATATTGATATCTTTTTTGATGATGATATTATCTCCATCCAGCGAACAGTTGATCAGCGGAAAACGTTTCATCACATTCACAATACATTCAATGAACATCGGCGTGAAGGTAAGTTTGGTTCCTTCTCGTCTTTCAAATTCATCTTTTACTTTGCTTCGCCATTGTACCATATGGGTAACATCGGCTTCTGCAAAACTCGTCACATGCGGACTCGTTTGCACACTGTTCACCATGTGTTTGGCGATCAGCTTGCGCATCCTGTCCATCTCCACGATCTCAGTTACGCCCGACAATACCACTGTTGATGGATCGGATGATTTACCCGAATAAGATACAGGCGTGTAACTTGATGTAACAATACCTGATGATGCCGGCTTTATTTCGGCCGGTTGTTCTGAAATAGTAGCCGGCACAACTGTTGCCGGCGCTGCAATTGTTTTTTCAACAACAGGCGGCGTATAAGCTGGAACGGTTCCTGCTTTTTTATCAGCTACGTATTGTAAAATATCTTTTTTGGTAACCCTTCCTTCATTGCCGGTGCCGGGTATTCTTTCGAGTTCACTTAACGGTATGTTCTCGCTGTTAGCAATATTCAATACCAATGGTGAATAGAATCGGTTAATGATCGGCTTGTCGGCAAGCTCCGGTGTTGCTGGTGCAGTTTCTTCCTGTGCAGGCGTAAAAGGGATCTCTTCAGTAGCATAATAGGCTTCTGCGATCAAAGTAGGTGTATCGAATTCCGGTGCCGGAGTAGTATTGGTTTCGGCAACAGGAGCAGGCTGTTCAGGTTCGGGTTGTTGTTCGGACTGTGATTCGGATGATGGTACTGTTATTTCTTCAGCCTTAACTGTTTCTACGCCATTTCCCGTGCTGATTCGTGCGATCACTGTTCCGATCGGCACCACATCATTGATATTGAAAAGTATTTCTGTTATAACGCCTTCAGCAGTAGATGGAACCTCGCTGTCAACCTTATCAGTCGCAATATCCAATACTGTTTCGTCCTGTTTTACAGGATCGCCCACTTGTTTATGCCATTTGAGTATCGTGGCCTCCATGATACTCTCGCCCAGTTTGGGCATTACTAATTCAGCAATTGCCATAGTTCAGTCTGTAGTTTGTGGTTTGTTGTCTATGGCTGTTACAGGTGTATAGTCGGTGATTTGATTCGTGAACCACAGACTATAGACTACAGACAACAAACTGTTCTGCAAATGTATCGGTTGATCCTCAAAAACGAACACCCGTTAGGGTGTTTCAAGAATAAAGATACGTAAAAGGTTCAGCGCATTGGTAGATGTGAGTTCAATGTTTCTTGCCCTGTCGAACCTGAAATTAAACAGCTTGGTTTGTACCTGGTCTTTATTGGCCACAGCCACCCAAACCATACCTACCGGTTTTTCATTTGTACCGCCTTCGGGGCCCATGATCCCGCTGACTGCAATGGCATAATCCGTCTGCATCAGTTCCAATACTGATCTTGCCATCTGCTGTACAGTTGCTTCACTTACGGCGCCTGCGGTTTGCAGGGTTTCATGGCTCACATGTAATATATTTTGTTTAACACTGTTAGCATAGCTTACGACACTTCCTTTATAGTAAGCTGAAGCGCCTGCATGACCAGTGATCATCCGCGCAATATTGCCTCCCGTACAGCTTTCTGCAGTGGCAAGAGTTTGGTTTCTCTCTTTTAATAAACGGCCGATCACCAGTTCCAAAGGAATATCCTCATCGATCACCAGGAATTCTTTTACTTTTTCTTTGAAAATAGTGAACCGGGTATCGATCTCTTTTTCAAGAACAGTTTTGTCGAAACCAAATGCCGTTAACCGCAATCTTACCATACCATAGTTAGGCAGGTAAGCTAATTTGATATGTGGGGGAAGGGATTCTTCAATATCCTGAACCAGGTCGGCAAGTACAGACTCGCCAATACCTGCTGTTAATAAAGTCCTGTGTTCTATAAAACCTGTTTGAAAAAGATCAGGGATAATGGGAATCACTTTGTTCGTCATGATCCATTTCATTTCATGTGGCACACCCGGGAGAGAGATAAAGATTTTACCATCTTTTTTAAACATCATTCCCGGCGCCGTTCCTTTTTCATTGTGCAAGACTGTACAGGTATCCGGAACTTCAGCCTGCTTGGTATTGCGTTCGCCGGCTGGTCTTTTAAAAACACGTTCAAAGATCGTGGTGATATGATCCAGTGTGGGTTGATCCACAATCATCTTTCCGCCGAAATAATCGCAAAGCAGGGGTTTCGTGATATCATCTGCGGTTGGGCCGAGGCCGCCCGTGATGAGTATGAGTGAAGCCTGTTTGCTTTCTTCATCGAGGGCCTGCCAGATATCTTCCTTCACATCGCCTACAGCTACACGGTGCTTCAGGCTGATGCCGGTTTTGTTAAGTTCCTGCGCCATCCAGGCACTGTTGGTATCTACAACCTGGCCGATCAATAATTCATCTCCGATGGTAATGATGGATGCAAAAACTTTTTCCATAAGGTTCCGGCTTACGTGTAATTTTAATGCAAGTTAATACCAATCAAGTAAAAGAGTTTTGAAGCTGTTGGTTTAATTGGGCTACCTTTCGAATCGGCGGTTAATATCGCCACGAATTAGCACAAGTAGATTCGTGTAGAACAACACGTTATAAATTACTTATTATCTCCAGCGTTACACTGTCTTTTTCACCGTTAAAAAATTTATCAAGCACCGATTGAAATACAGTATCAGCGCCGGGCAAGGCCCCGAATAAGGTCATAGATGACTTTAATTTCAAATCGTCGGGGCTGCCGAAAATAGCAGAAGCATCATTACTGTTAAGCTGCACCAGTGCCTCTGATATTTCAAGAAGCCTTGCACCTAATATGGGATGTTGTATAAAAGCCCTGGCTTCTTCCATGCTTTTGATGGAATAAAATTTCGAGTTCGTGCTGGACCCTAATCCTGTTATTTGGGGAAAGATATACCACATCCAATGGCTACGTTTTTTGCCTGAACGTATTTCGGCCAATGCAGTAACGTAATCGACCTGCGCATCAATGAACCGTTGTAGATCATGATCGTTTGCCATAATGAGTTATTTCATATTTGGCTAAAATAATTATACCTCCATGAATACCCAGGTACTGCATAGCGGTTTGCATAAAAAAATCTACTATATTTCTTATCTTCCAACATTACGGCAACTCACTTCTTTTGCCACGAATTGCACGAATTACCACGAATAATTTTGTGCTAATTCGTGCAATTCGTGGCAAAAAGAAGAATCTTTGATTCACTTCCATCTTGAAAATCATAAAATGAAAAGAATTTATTGGGTGATTTGGTTATTGGTTTATTCATTTAGCCTGAACGCGCAAACTGTTCAGGAGCGCGTTGCAAAGGCAGTGGAGAAGCTGCAGCTCGACTCACAGATGAAACATGCGATACTTGGATTGAGTATTGTAAAGAGTGAATCAGGCGAGAAAGTATTTGAAGTAAATTCGCAAACAGGCTTAGCACCAGCAAGTTGCCAGAAAACAATTACCAGTGCTGCGGCAATGGAACTGCTGGGACCATCATATCGATATCAAACGATTCTTGGATACGATGGGGCTATCAACCAGGGACGTTTGAATGGGAATTTACTTGTAATAGGAAACGGCGATCCTTCTTTGGGAAGCTGGCGTTATGATTCCACAAAAAACGATAAGCAGTTGATCAGCATGCTTGACCTGATCAAACAGAATGGTATCACCAAAATAGAAGGCGCACTGATCGGTCATAATGGTAAATGGGAACACGACATCATTCCCGGCGGATGGATCTGGGATGATATGGGTAATTATTATGGAGCGGGCAATACCGGGATAAACTGGCACGAGAACCAGTATGATCTTGTATTGAAGTCAGGCGCAAACATCGGCGACAAAGTATCTATTGTTGAAACAAGGCCAAAACTCTACGAGGTAAATCTGCAGAGCCAGGTACTCGCCGCAGCAAAAGGAACCGGCGATAATGCAAACGTGTATCTTTCTCCTTATGCATCTAACGGTTTTGTACGCGGAACCATACCGGTTGATGAAAAAGCATTCGTGATCTCCGGTTCATTTCCTGATCCTTCTTTACAGATGCTCGCTATTTTGGAAAACAAACTGGATTCTGTTGGGATGAAACCGCAAAGTTTTACAGTATCCAATAGCCAGGAGATCCCGGCTTATCAAAAAATTGGAACCTTGTATTCTCCTCCGCTCGACAGTCTCAATTACTTCTTTATGAAAAGAAGTATCAATCTCTATGGGGAAGCACTGGTAAAAACGATCGCATTTGAAAAAGCAGGAATCGGATCAACAGACAAAGGGATTTCGCTGATCAAAGATTTCTGGAAGGAGAGGGGCATCGAACCCTCCGCACTGCGCATGCTCGACGGCAGCGGTCTTTCTCCACAGAACCGCGTAACGGTTGATGCATTGGTGAAAGTATTGCAATACGCAAAGAGTCGTCCCTGGTTCAACTATTACTACGATGCATTGCCCGTATTCAATCAAATGAAATTAAAAAGCGGTACCATCGGCGGGGCAAAAAGTTTTGCGGGATACCATACTGCTAAAGACGGGACTGCCTATACGGTTGCGATCATCGTTAATAATTATAATGGCTCGGCGGGAGAGATCGTGAAGAAGATGTTCCTCATTCTTGATGAATTGAAATAACCGGTTAAATGAATGGCATCATTGATATTTTGATTCTTTGCCTGCTGGTGACTGTCTGTTTCCTGTCAGGGTTCTCAAAGGAAAAGGATGATGCAGTTGAACTCTCCGAACGGCAGAGAAAAAAAAGAAGTCTCAAAGGGCTGCTTTATATGATCTGCATCCCACTGGGATTCTATGTTTTATCGCCGCAACTGTTTGATAAACCGGATTTTGAAAAACTCGGAAAGGGTATCGTCTTAGGCGATATACTGATCGATATTGTTACGATCATGGTGACAACCCACCTCCTCCTGGAATTGTTGCCGGATCGTGCGAGAAAAAAGTTGGGACTTGAAAGAAACGCGGAAAAGGAAAGAGAGACAATTGGTTTCAAAAGATTGCCCAAAAATAACAGCGATCTCTTACTGTTGACGTTATTCTTACTCATAGCCGCATTGGTTGAAGAATTGATCTGCAGACAGTTTATGTTCTATTCCTTTAATCGTGTGTTTAATTGGAAAGGGGATATGTTGGTTATTGTTTCGTCTGTCCTATTTACGCTTGCCCACCAGTTGGATCTGCGCAAAACATCCGTTCTGTTTTTTAGTGGCCTCGTATTGGGTAAACTATACCAACAAACCGGCAGTATATGGTGTCCCGCCATTGTTCATTTTTTAATAAACTTTCCGATCGTACTGATCGCAGCAAGGCGGATAAGAAGATTAAAAAGTTCAAAACAGCAGGATTTGCATCCATCTGATTCATAGATATTTCAAACTTAGCGTACCAAACCGTGCCTCTGTGTGATATCTTAATTTGTACACGGAGGCACAGAGGCACGGTTTTAAACCCTTAACTTCAACCAAACTGCTCCTTATGAAAGAACAAAACTTCAGCAACCATACCCGCATTGTGCCCAATTATCATTTCGTGGTATCTTTTTTTATTCTTGTGATCCTGGTCGGGTCGATCATTAATCTTATAACATCATCAAGTGAGAACCTGTATTCTGCCATTCTGTTCATTTTGCTAAATCCTGTACTGATCCTGATGTTCTGGTACATGCGTGCCTTTGCTTTAAAAGCCCAGGACAGGGCCATCCGCGCAGAAGAGAATTTCCGTCATTTTATCTTAACCGGCAAACCTTTACCACAAGGCCTTCGCATGGGACAGGTGGTCGCCCTGCGTTTTGCGCCCGATGAAGAATTTGTTGAACTGACCAACCGCGCCGTTAACGAAAATTTAGGGGGTAAGGACATCAAACAGGCCATTAAAAACTGGAAAGCCGATCATTACAGGGCCTGATCTGTAAAAAATGGTGTTAATTTTTCGCGAAGATCCTCGGGCATTCTTCCCCGTTTGCCTGTCTTTGTATCGATAAAATATAAAACTACTTTCCCTGTTGTAAGTAGTTTTTTCTTTTCATTATATACTTCCTGGTGAAAGGTGATCTCATGTTTGAGTGGCAGTTCTTTCAGCATCGTTTTGATGGTGATCAGGTCATCGTAACGGGCTGCTCTTAAAAAGCTGGCTTCCATTGCTACCACTGGCATATGTATGCCCATCGCTTCCATTTCCTTATAGGTGAAACCGAGCTCACGGATGCATTCTGTACGACCCACTTCAAAGTATTGCGCATAGTTGCCATAGTACACAATATTCATCTGGTCGGTTTCTGCATAGCGTACCCTGATTGTGCTGGTATGTTCGTACATAGTTATCCTGATTTGTTAACAAACTTACGTTGCTTATCTGTTTTTCCACAAAACACGGAATGAAGTTTGCTTACAAATCCACATTACTACCTTTAAAACAGGTTTTTGCTTTTCATTAAGAAAGGAATTGAAATCTTTTTCTGAATATTTCGTTTTTGAAGATAGTTCTTATGCATAAGGAGGTTTTTTCACGCAAAGACGCGAAGTGAGCAAAGAAGCAAAGTAAACTGCGCCTTTGCATTCATTGCGTCTTTGCGTGAAACCCTCGAACATTTTAAACAGACCCTTGCTCTATGAAGAAATTTGTTCGCATATCATTGCTCGCAGCCGTTTGCTCGGTTAGCCTGCAGGTTTCAGCACAGCTTACACAATACCATCTCGACCCCGATGCTGAATTTAAAAATGCAAAGGATCTTTACCAGAAAGAACAGTTTAGCCTGGCTTATCCTGTCTTTAAAAAATTATACAGCAACGGTGTTGCCCAAAGCAATACACCGGATATTGTAAAGCTGGAAAGCAAATATTATTATCTCATCTGCGGACTGCAGATCAATGACGATGCAATTGTTGAATCGGCCCAGGAATTTATCGAACTGGAAAACAATCCTGCCCGCATACAAATGATGAGTTACCACCTGGGCGAGTATTATTTTCGTAAAAAAGATTTTCCTAACGCGCAGAAATATTATGGAACAGCCGGCATTGCCAACCTGAGTAACCGCGAAATAGCGGATATGAAATTTCACCAGGCTTATGGCTATTTTGTAATGCAACAGTTTGACAAAGCCAAACCTCTTTTCAATTCCATCCGCCAGATCCCAAAAGATCCGAATTACCTTGATGCGAATTATTATTTCGGGTTCATCTCTTTTACAGAGAAAAATTACCCGCAGGCATTAGAGAGTTTCGAGATCGCTGAAAAACTTCCTGAATACCAGGGTGTGATCCCTTTCTATAAAGCAGAGATCTATTATTTTAAAGGCGATCGTGAGAAAGCACTTGAAACTGGAGAAGCAGCCATCAATAAATCCGGGCAATTTTATGACCTGCAGTTGCGACAACTCGTTGGCCATATCTATTTTGAAAAAAAGGAATTTGCCAAAGCATTGCCCTACCTCGAAAAATTTGTAAATGCAAAAGAGAAAGTAAGAAGAGAGGACCTGTATGAATTATCATTCTGCTATTACGCTACGAAGAACCTGCCCAAAGCAATAGAAGGGTTTAAACAATTGGGTGGCGCGCAGGATTCATTAGCGCAGAACAGTATGTACCTGTTAGCAGATGCTTACCTGAAAACAAATGATAAACCCAATGCCAGAACAGCTTTCCAGTTCTGCGCATCCAATAACAGCAATGCCGTACAGAAAGAAGTATCAGCGTTCAACTATGGCAAACTTTCTTATGAACTGGGTTATATGGACCAGGCTTTAAAAGCATTCCAGTCCTTTATCCCAACTTATCCAAGATCAACCTACCTGCAGGAAGCAAGAGAGTTGTTGGTAAACACATTGGCCAATACCAGCAATTATAAAGATGCATTGCGTTTGTATGAGAGCCTGGCGCAGAAAAGCGATAATGTGATCAAACTCTATCCACGCTTATTATATGGAAGTGCGGTGGAGCTGATCAACGATCAGAATATTGAAAGAGCAGATTCTTTGTTAACAAAATTATTGGTGGCGCCTTATAACACCGCTCAATTGCCATTGGCCAATTTCTGGAAAGGAGAGATCGCTTACCGCAATGGCCAAACCGATCAATCCATTACTTATTTCCTCAATTACCTGAAAACGCCCGTAACGAATGGAGAAGTAAATATCACCAATGCAAGATACAGTCTCGCTTATGGTTATTTTAAGAACGAAGCGTACACACCGGCAAAAGAATATTTTGAGCAGATTGCAAAAACGGTTTCTGTTGCATCCCCTACGATAGAACAGGATGCTTATCTCCGTGCGGCAGATTGTTATTTTATGAATAAGGATTTCAGGCAGGCACAAAAAATGTACGAAACGGTAAGCGCGTTACGTTTGCCTTCTGCAGATTATGCGTTGTACCAGCGAGGTGTGATCGCCGGTGCCCTGAATAAGAATACAGAGAAAGTGAGCTTGCTGCAATCGTTGGAAAAACAATTTCCTGCATCTGCATTGATTCCCGATGCCAATCTCGAGATCGCAAATACGTATTTGGCTGACGAGAATTTCCAGGCCGCAATTGCGCCTCTGCAGAAAGTGATCAGCAATAAAAATGCGACTTCTATGGCACCGCAGGCTTATTTGAAATTAGGTGTGGCCTATTTTAACCTGAATAAGAATGATGAATCGCTGAACAGTTTCAAAAAACTGGTTACGGCACATCCGAATACACAGGAAAGCAATGATGCGATCGAATATATCCGTAATATTTTTGTTGAGAACCAGCGCCCCGGTGAGTTTGCAGAATTCATGAAACAAAATGGCAAGCCGATCTCTGATACAGAAGAAGATTCATTAACATTCCGTTCTTCCATGCTTCGTTATGAAGCGAAGGATCTTGCTGGTGCAAGATCTGGGTTCGCTGCCTATTTATCCAAATTCCCTACAGGCAGGTATTCGATAGAGGCAAATTATTTAACAGCTGAAATGCTGATCGCCAATAAAGATAACAAGGGTGCATTGCCTTATTATAAAGCAGTAGCCGACAGGTCACAAAACAAATATGCAGAACGCAGCACTTTACAGGTTGCACGTATTTATTATTTCGATCTGAAAGATTATGCCAACGCGCAAAAATATTTTGACCAGTTGAAAACGATCGCTTCCCAGCAGGAGAACAGGTTGGAAGCCATGCGTGGCCTGCTCCGTTGCCAGTTTAAAGCACAGCAGTGGAAAGAAGCCGCCGTTAATGCAGAAGAACTATTGCTAGAAAAAGGTATCGCTACAGATGACAGGATGATGGCCAGTTTAGTAGTGGCTAAAAACCGGCAGATGAACAATGAAGGCGATGCCGCGATTCTTGCCTATAAACAGGTGATCGCCGCAGGCAAATCTGAATACGCTGCAGAATCACAATACCATATTGCAGAGATATTATTACAGCAGAATAAATTAACAGATGCAGAGAAAGCAGCTTTTGAAGTGATCAAAAAAATGGGGTCATATGAATTATGGGTTACCAAAAGCTATGTGCTGCTCGGCGATATCTATGTACAGCAAAAAGACCTGTTCAATGCCGAAGCCACGTATAAAAGCATCGTAGAAAATGCAACCATACCGGAACTGAAAGCAGAAGCACAACAGAAATTAGATAAAGTGCTCGAAGAAAAAAACAAAGTAAACAAAGTTGAACAACCACAGTAAAGCGGATCCATACATGAATTACTTACCAAGAATAGTACTCATTGCTTTTATAGCAGTCTTTGCCGTTGGTTCTGTGCAGGCACAGAAAAAAAGCAGCAAGAAAACTGTCAAACAAAAAACGGCCACACCGAAAAAGAAAGAGGATAAACCGGTAACGGTTATCAAAGAAGCAGGAGATACTTCTGCGCCCAAAGTGGTTACCATCACTTCGGCTTTCAAACCTTTTTTGAAAGATGCAGCGAAAGTAAATTTCACTGCAGCAACACCTGTGATCGATTCTTCCAAGATACCCGTCGCCTATACGATTCCTTCACAGAACCTGTTCTTTTTATATCAACCTGTTTCCATCAAACCATTGGCCCTTTTAATTGATACAGGATTTATCTGGGAGAATGATCAATACATAAAAGTCGGTGCAGGAAATTTCAGCACATACTATGGTGAAGCAGCGTTTTCTTTTGGCGATGGTAAAAATTCCATCACCAATATCCGTGGTAATTTTTTGACTTCTACCGGTCATCTTCCTGCGCAACAGGCTGCTAAATGGGGAGTTGATCTGATATCTATATTCAACACAAAGAATAACCACGAGTGGACCGCGCATCCGTTTTACCAGAGTTCTACACAATACCTGTATGGCTATTTGCCTTCCACTTTATCTTATACAAAAGAATCGTTGTTGCAGCAGTTCAGTACCGTAGGATTAGAGTTGGGTATGCAGAACAAAACAGCCAATTCATTTGGGATCACTTACCACCCGCAGATCAGCGCGGGACGATTCTTTGATAACAATGAGGCACACGAAAATTACCTGCTGATCAAAGCGCCTGTGAGTAAATCGTTTGGTAAAATATATTCTTTCAATCTGGGGTTAACGGCTGATATATCAACCACTACTTTCCCGTTGATCCCGAATCCATTGGTCATCCATAATAACCTGTATTACCTGAACCCTTCCATACAATTCAAAACACCGAATGTTAAGATAAACGCAGGAATACAACCCACCTGGGATAATAAAACGTTTTACCTGTTACCTGATCTGACAGCTGAAGCGAAATTCTCTGAGATCAATCTATCACTGGAAGCAGGATGGCAGGGATATTTTCAAAAAAATACCTACCGCTCACTTGCAAATTTCAATCCCTGGATCGGCAGACCGGGTAGCCTGAAGAATACAAAGATCAATGAACAGTTTGCCGGTGTGAAAGGAACACAGGGAGATCATTTTACCTATCATGCGCGTGTTTCACTGCTCACATTGGATAACCAGCCTTTGTTCACTAATGCACTGGGAGACGGAAAAACATTTAATGTGGTTTACGATACAGCTATCAAAGCTGTTCGTTTGCATGGCGAGATAGGATATACGGACCAGGAAAAATTATCGATCACTGCAGGCGCAACCTTTACAAAATACAGTGCCGGCGTTTCATACCCCAAAGCATACGGATTGCTGCCACTTGAAATAACCGGTTCCCTCAAATGGAAAATATTGAAGGATCTGCAGGTAAAAAGCGATGTTTTCGTATGGGATGGTGCTCAATACCTGGGTACTGCAGGCCAGGGGAAAGCAAAAGCTGTTGCCGATCTGAACCTCGGTGCCGAATTTACCGTAATGCCAAGGCTCAATCTCTGGATCCAGATGAACAACCTTCTCAACAGTACCTACCAGCGCTGGAATCAATACAGCGTATTAGGTTTTAATGTTTTGGGAGGAGTTGTATATTCGTTCCGGTAATTAACCGGTACAATGGACCAACATCTCTATAAATACCTTGTTCTGCACAAACACCTTAACATTCCCCAGTTAGGCAATTTTGTGATGCAGTACCAGAATGCGCGGTATGAGGAGCGCACAGGTCTTTTACATGCACCCAAACCTGTATTGGTATTTACGGATGGGCATGTGCCTGCTTCTGAAAAAGCTTTTTTTGATTTCCTGGGAAACGAAATGGGGGTAGATGATCTTACCGCCATTAAACTCTTTCATGATTTCTCTTACCAGTTCAGGAACGACCTGTTGGAAAAAGGTTCAGCAGAAATAAAAGGCGTGGGCACACTCAGCCAAAACAGCGAAAGGAATATCATTTTTCATCCTGCACATGACCTGTCTGACCTGTTGCCTGCCATAAAACCGGGTGAGCACGGAACGGTCATTGTTGCAACCGGGGATGATGTATATGTTGAAGAAGAAGCCGAGACCGTAGAAACCAAGGATCAATGGTGGCTATATGCCCTTGTATTACTCATGCTGGGTGTTGGAGCCCTGATCGTTTATTATAGTTAAACATAAACTTACTGCAGACCCTTATTGAAACTTATGCCTGGATCGATCTCGTATACACATTGTCCCTGTTGTCATTCTGCTGCTGTTTATCCTGCTTTGTCGGCTAAGGATCATACTGTTTCCGGTGAAGTATTTGAAATATGGCACTGCGATGATTGCACCGTAAGATTCACACAGCGTGTTCCTGATGCAGTTTCTATAGGCCCGTATTACCAGTCTGCGAATTATGTTTCACATTCTGATACCCAGAAAGGATTGATCAATCGCCTGTATCATAAAGTGCGGAACCATACATTAAACTCCAAACGAAAACTGTTGCAGGAAGTAACCGGTAAAACAAGCGGCAATTTATTAGATGTTGGTGCCGGCACGGGTGCATTTTCGAATACGATGAAACTGGCGGGATGGAGCGTGACCGCATTGGAACCCGATGATATTGCGCGAAAAAAAGCGATGGATAAATATGGACTGGAACTTCAGTCGCCCGAAAATTTATTTACACAGGAAGCTGCACATTTTGATGCCATCACTATGTGGCACGTACTTGAGCATGTACACGATCTTCATCAATACCTCGAACAGTTTGCCAAAATTCTCAGGCCAGGTGGCAAACTCGTGATCGCTGTTCCGAATTATACCAGCTATGACGCAAAATGGTATAAAGAAAATTGGGCAGCATATGATGTGCCGAGGCACCTGTATCATTTCTCACCGAAAAGTATGGAGCTGCTAGGAAATGCGAAAGGCTTTGTTCTGTCGGATACAAAACCCATGTGGTTCGACAGTTTTTATGTTTCGATGCTGAGTGAACAATATAAGAATGGAAGCGGAAACCTTGTGGGCGCCGTATGGAACGGTTTGTTATCAAACCTGAAAGCAATGGGGGATAGGAGGAAATGCAGTTCGGTGATATATATCTTTTCTAAGAAGTAATTTTTTCATGCAAAGGCGCGAGGAATGCAAAGGCGCAAAGAATTTATTCAATTCTTTGCGCCTTATTTTTTTCCTTAGCGGCTTTGCGTGAAATATCTTTTGTTAATTAAACCTCACCTCAAACATAGTAGGCCAGTTCTTGCCAGTTATATAGAACGATTTTTTGGCACTATCATATGCGATCCCGTTCAAAAAATGATCAGCTGAAGGCGCTGTAAGATTTGCTTTTCTGTGAAGATCGATCATGTCTGCCTTCGCTTCTACCAACCCTGTTTGTATGTTGATCTTGATAATATATTCAGTCTGCCAGATATTAGCATAGAGATAACCATCCACATATTCCAGTTCATTAATACTGTCTACATAACCATTGTTATCGCTTACCCCCAATGTCCGCTCGATCTTGAAAGTTTCAGGATTGATAAAATAAATATTGCTTCCTCCTGTATCCATGATCAGTGATTTCCCGTCGGTTGTCATACCCCATCCTTCATAAGGCCATTCAAACTCACCTATCTTTTTGAAATTCATATCGTAAACAAATACTTTGTGTTCCTGCCAGGTAGCCTGGTAAATTTTATTATTGATCATGCTGATGCCTTCTCCGAAATAGGTTTTATCCAGATCTACTTTTTGGATGATCTTACCTGTTTCGAGTTCCGCTTTTAATAACCTGCTTTTGCCATTTTCGCCAGTGCCTTCATATAAAAAACCATTTAAAAGAAATAAGCCTTCCGTAAAAGAGCTGGGATCGTGCGGATAGGTCTTCAAAACGTTATAATCCATTACCGCAGGTGGTTTAATGGCCGCGCTGTTATCTGTATCAGCAGTTTTATCCTTATCATCGTTACAGGATATACAGGCAGTAACTGTCAATGCGATAAGTACTAAAAAGGGAAGAATTCTTTTCATGTATCAATTATTACGATAAAAATAAATAAGTTCGGGCAGATCGGCTGTTAAAAATGTTCCAATAACAGATCCGCTACTTTTTCTGCGATCACCGGCGTTAATGCCACCCCCATACCATTACAGGCTATTGATGCAAATGCATTGTCGCCTATCTTGCCGACAAATGGCGTTTTATCGGTTGTGAACCCCATGATACCACTCCAGTGATGCTCGATGGTATATTGGTAGGATGGATGAAGATGCAGTTTCAAAAACGATTCCAACGCTTCTTTTACTTTTGCAGAACCCGAGAGGTCTGTAGTGTTTTCCGCTTCAAATGCCTCATTTCTTGCACCACCGATCAGGATGCGGTTACCCAGGTTTCGCCAGTAATAAAATCCTTCATCATAATGAAAAGTGCCTTTCATAGCAAGACCGGGAATGGGGGAGGTAACGATCACCTGCCCGCGGGCAGGCGTAACCGGTAAACCCGGAACAAGACCCTGTGTAAATCCATTTGTGCTGAACAAAATCTGCCGGGCGGAAAGATCGGTCCCTTGTTTTGTATGGATATCAATATGGCCATTCGTTTTCTCCCAGTCACTGACTTCTATTCCATATAAAACAGAAACACCTTCGGATTCAACTTTTTTGGTAAGTGCCTGTACCAGTTTGCCACTATGCAAAGCGGCTTCAGTTGCGTTTTCTATCAATGCATCAAAGTTCTGCAGGCCAAGACCGGCGAGGTTTTGATCGATGCGTTGAAAAATATTTTGTTTACCTGTGATGTTTGTAAGCAGATCGTTTAACCAACGGATCTTATCATCCAGCATTTCCCAGTGACGATAATTTTTATCGATACATTCATATCCACCACAGGGATCAAATGAAATTGCTTCATCAGGAAAATGTGCCCTGATCTTTTCAATGCCCTTGTACCGCATCTCCACCACTTCGAGCATGCCATCTGTTCCCAGGGTTTCAATATTGTGTAATAATTCTGTAGGACTTCCAAAGCAGGCGAAACCCGCATTGCGTGTAGAAGCACCGAGAGGAGTGGTGTTCCTTTCAAGAATGGTAATACGGAGTTGCTGGTTTCTTTTTTTTAGTTCCAATGCAGACCACAGCCCCATCAACCCTGCACCAATGATGATGATATCCTGCGGGGCGTAGAAGGTTTCTTTTTCCCAGATAGATAAATTCATATTGTACGCTTTAGGCTTAATGCAAAACGCTTAACGCAATCGAAGAACAAAGATAGCGTTAAGCGTTCAGTCATATGCGTTCAGCGTATTAAACGTTGAACCTAAAGTGCATCACATCTCCATCCTGCACCAGGTATTCTTTTCCTTCAATGCGTAAGCGGCCGTTCTCGCGGCAGGCGGCTTCGCTGCCATATTTTACAAAATCATCGTAGGCAATTACTTCAGCCTTGATAAATCCTTTTTCAAAATCAGTATGGATCACGCTCGCGGCCTGTGGAGCTTTCCAGCCTTTGTGTATCGTCCAGGCACGAACTTCCTGTACGCCGGCAGTGAAATAAGTATCGAGGTTTAAAAGTTTATAAGCAGAAGTGATCAAGCGATTTAATGCAGGTTCTTTCATGTTGTATTCTTCCATGAACATCTGCTTGTCGTCTTCAGCTTCCATTTCAGCTATCTGTGCTTCAATATTGTTACACATCACAATCACTTCAGCACCTTCTGCTTTTGCAGCGGCCTGTAATAATTCGGAATATTTATTCCCGGTGTGCATGCTTGCTTCATCTACATTGGCAACATAGAGAACGGGTTTGTCTGTTAGTAAGAACAGATCGGCCACGACTAATTTTTCTTCTTTGTCTAAACCAAGTGTATGAATGTTCTTTCCTTTTTCAAGATGCTCTTTGCACCTGTTCAACACGTCAAACTCTGCTTTGGCTTTGGTATCAGTTCCCACACGCGCCATTTTTTCTACGCGCTGCCATTTCTTTTCTACACTTTCCAAATCTTTCAACTGCAATTCTGTTTCAATGATCTCTTTGTCACTGATAGGGTTAATAGCGCCTTCTTCGCGCAACACATTCTCATCTTCAAAACAACGGATCACATGAATGATCGCATCTACTTCGCGGATATTTCCTAAGAATTTATTTCCCAAACCTTCGCCTTTGCTTGCACCACGCACCAGGCCGGCGATATCAACGATTTCTAATTGGGTAGGTACGATACGGTCGGGAATCACCAACTCAGCCAGTTTGCTGAGTCTTGCATCCGGAACATCCACCAATCCAACATTTGGTTCAATGGTACAAAAACGGTAATTGCTCGCCTGCGCTTTGGCGCTGTTGCTAACCGCATTAAATAAAGTTGATTTACCCACGTTCGGTAATCCCACGATGCCTGCTTGTAAAGCCATAATAATAGTTGTCAGATGTTAGATGAAAGATGACAGGGAGAGAGATAGAGCCAGGTTTGTCCTGTAAACTGTCATCTAACATCTGCCAACTGCTTTTTTCGAGCCGCAAATATAGCTTGATTTCAGAGCAAAATGGCTACAAATTGTCTTCGGGCACGTCTATTACCCATTTCATCAACCTGGTAAGTCCTTTTTGGTTGGCTGCTTTGGCGCGGATATTCCATAATCCGCCGGTAAGCATGTGTACTTTGGTGAAACCGTTGTCTGCAAGAATTTTGGCCGATTCAAAGGCATCGGGGTTACTGCCGAATGTGTAGAGTATGATATCCTTGTTCTTATAAGCAGATAATTCAGCAAGCCTGGCTGTCAGTTCAGCTTTGGGGATATTAACGGCATTTACCACGTGGCCACGGTTCATCCAGGGCCTGTCGGTTACCTTATTGGTGAATTCGGCGGTGGTTCTTGCGTCAAGGATAAAAATGGAAGGATCTTTAGTGAGCATCCGGTCCATTTCTACCGCTGTGATATAGGAGAAATGATTGGGTTGCTTCCACAATTGTTTGCGTTGCGGAACATCTTCTTCAGACGCGTTCATCCATTCACCCAGGCCATTAAAGGCTGCAGATACATTTTGATAACCGTTATCAGTTAATATTTTTGAACCGAGATTGGTTTCTCTTCCTGCATCGGCTATTACCAAAATGGGCCTGTTCTTCGGTACTTTATCAAGCGATGCAGATAATTCTGCAAGCGGAATATTTACCGAACCCTTTAATTTCCCCAGTGCATTGGCAGATATATCGCGTGAAATTCCTCTGAATGCCGAATCGTTTCTAACATCGAGAATAAAAAGATCTTTTTTAGAAACCATCAACTGAGCCACTTCTTTGGGAGAAAATAATTTGAATTGATTGGCTGTTTCATACAGATCGCTCACGCAGGAGATAGAAGTATTTTTTAATAGGTTGAATTCCGTCATGGCACCATTTACGTTGATCACATTGGTAAAACCGCTGTCAGCAAGCATTTTCGAACAGACTCTGCTGCGCTGGCTATGTGAGCAGATCACGAAAATGGGTTTGTTTTTATAAGGCTGTAGTTCACTTAACCGATTCTTTACCTCGTTTACGTCGATATTTTTTGCCCCTTTTAAATGACCGATGTTCAGGCTGGCTGAAGAAGAAGTATCGCTGAATTCCTCTGGCGAACGAACATCGAGGATCAGGCGGTCGGGATTTTTTCGTAATGAATCACAGAGATCGTTGATGTAAACTGTTTTAAAAGAAATATTGTCGTATTTGAATTGAGCCGACAAACATTGTACAGTTATGCATGCGAGCAGGCAAAGGATCATTCTTGATTTCATGTTGTGCGGTTTGTATAGTAATTTAACTGCAATACATTGTTTGAAAAAGAGAATTGGGATGAATGGGTATTTGCTTTATTTTAACTGTCTGAAATATACATTATGGCACTGAATTATGTCTGGATCGTTTTCTTCGTGATCGGTTTGATCGTTGCACTGTTCAAACTCATTTTCCTGCATGATTATGAAATATTCAAAAAGTTAGTGGAAGGCATTTTCGATGCATCCAAATCATCCGTATTAGATATCGGTTTACCTATAGCAGGTGCCATGGTATTTTTTATGGGACTGATGAATATCGGCGAGAAAGCCGGCGCTGTAAATTTCCTGGCGCGCTTACTCAACCCGTTTATGAAAAGATTATTTCCTGAAGTGCCACCCAAACACCCTGCCATGGGAGAAATGGTGATGAACTTCAGCGCCAATATGCTGGGACTCGATAATGCGGCAACACCTTTTGGTTTGAAAGCGATGGACAGTCTGCAGACATTAAATCCCACAAAAGAAACAGCCAGCAATTCACAGATCATGTTCCTTGTGTTACATACGAGTGGATTGACTTTGATACCGCTGTCAATTATTGCATACAGGGCTGGTGCCGGAAGTACGAACCCCACCAGTGTGTTTGTACCATTGATGCTGGCGACTGCTATTGCTACCATCGCCAGTATTATTATCACAGGTCTCTACCAGCGTTTGCGTTTTGATAAAGTATTGATCGGATGGCTTGGAGGAATTCTGGTGTTGATCGGTTTATTCGCATGGTTTATCAATGGGTTGCCTTCACAAAAAGATGTACTCGAGCCGAGCCTGTTCACCAAAGAAACGTTTAGTAATGTGTTGGGTAATATTATCCTGTTCCTGATCATTTGTACGTTTATTATTGGCGGGTTCCTGAGAAAGGTGAATGTGTTCGATGCATTTATAGAAGGAGCGAAGCAGGGTTGGGATGTGATCATTAAAGTAATTCCCTATCTCGTTGGATTATTGGTTGCCATCCGTGTATTCCGTGATAGTGGTGCATTGGAAGCGATCATTAATGGCATTGCCTGGTGTTTTATGCAGGTAGGGATAACGGGAGAATTTGTTCCTGCCTTACCGGTTGCCATCATGCGCCCGTTCAGTGGCGGTGGTGCAAGGGGATTGATGCTGGATATTTTTAAAGTGCATGGCCCCGATAGTTTTATCGGCCAATTGGCATCTACTTTCCAGGGAAGTGCGGATACTACTTTTTATATCATCGCTTTGTATTTTGGAAGTGTGGGGATTAAGAAAGTGCGATATGCGATATGGGCGGGAATGCTGGCGGACTTACTGGGCGTAATAGCTGCGATATTCATAGCGTATATATTCTTTAAGTAACAACTTTTGGAAAGTTCTAAAACTTTCCAAAAGTTAATTCACTATAAAACTTCTATATCTTTTGTACCCAACATCGTATATGCTTTATCTCTAAACACCAATTTGTATTTTCCTTTTCTGAGATATAAATAATAGACACCGTTCTGCGCAGCAATATAAGTTTGATCGGCGGGAACGGATAGTTCGGATGAGGCTGCATATTCATTCTCATAATACGCCTGCACAAAAAAAGTTGAACGGAATGCAGGTGCAACAGGTGTTTCTTTTCTCCATCCATTCATCGCCACCCATGTGGGTCTTCCATTCATGTATTTGGTAGGAGGGTGGATCACATACATATCATACAGATGGGTTCCTAAAACATCAAATGGTTTATTGTTTTCCAATGCGATCATCGGACTGACAGTAGGGTGTTTGCGTATCCATGTATCATACACCAATGGCATAAAACCATTCATATCGCTCTCTGTCATTTTTGTCTGGTCGATCGTTAATGGTTCGATACCTGAAATGATCTTGAAGTAAGCGGCCATAGGAATGAAATCACCTGACGCACCTTTCCTGATATGTCCATAACCTGCATGCACAAGGATCTTTGCAGTGGTGTCGTGTGTTTTTATAAAATTAGCAAGATTCTCTGCCTGTGCGTATTCGCGCTGGTTAACTGTGTGGTTGCGTGCGGTATCTTCATAGGGTACCAGTGTATATCCCAATTCCAATGCTTTCCTGATAAGTTCGCCTGCGATCGGTTCGCTTGTGAAATATCCAGTATATGCATCAAGCTTAGTGATCGCGGTACGACGATAATTTGAGAGCATTTCCATAGCGAGGTATCGAAATCCCTGCTGGTATAATTCTTCGAGTAAGGACGCTGTGAAGGCACGGTGGGCTGGCTTATCGTGCGCCTCATTGATCATCACAACGCGATTGTTCTTTGCTTTGCTGAGAATGTATTTACGTGCATCGATGTAAGCAAACTCACCATCTACTTTTGTTAAGGTATCCAGGTATTCTTTGGTTAACCCGGTTGGTTTGTCGCGGTATAGTTTTTCAAGTTCAAGCACAGAAGCATGATCACCGGTAAACGAAAGTGACTGTTTTAAATTGTCGATATAGAAAGAGGTGTCTGCTTTTAGCAATTTTTGTTCGTTATAAAAAGCCTTGTATAAGGGAAGCAAATAATGACGCGTTCTGGAAGAATTACGGCTGGTATCAACCAGTTCTTTTTTCTGAGCGAAAGTTTTTAATTCATTGTAAGCCTCGCTGAATTGTGAAAAGCAGGAGCCTGTTATAAGAAGTAATAAGAGTAGTAACCATTTTCTCATGCAATTCTGTTTTTGCAAGGTTACTATAATGCTTGTTAGCAAAATTCTAAAGGTATTCCACCAGCTTGTTTTTTAACACTTCAATACCAGCACAAGCGCCCATTTCAATCGCAGTAAGATTGCGAATCGATCTTGTTGCCGGAATATTCTTATCGATAATAAATTTTGGTATTCCCGGAGGCGCATAATTTAATAAACCTGCAGCGGGATAAACCACGAGTGATGTTCCGATAACCACGAATATATCTGCCATGGCTGCGATATCGGCTGCTATCTCAATCATGGGCACAGGTTCTTCAAACCAGACAATATGCGGTCTTAGTTGCCCGCCTTCAGGTGCCATATCACCAAGGTTAATATCACCTTTGATATCATAGATCTTCCAATTGCCATAACCGGTTGACGTTCTCATTTTAAAAATCTCTCCATGCAGGTGCAATACATTGGTACTTCCTCCACGTTCATGCAGGTCATCAATATTTTGTGTGATGATGTGTACATCAAAATCTTTTTCCAGTTCAGCCAAACCAATATGTGCAGCATTGGGTACTGCTTTGGCTACATCTTTCCTGCGCATATTGTAAAAATCCAAAACCACTTTCGGATCTTTTGCCCAGCCACGTGGGGAAGCCACTTCGTAAATATCATAGCCTTCCCATAAACCGTCGCTGTCACGAAAAGTGCGGATACCGCTTTCTGCGCTGATACCCGCACCTGTTAATACAACGAGTTTCTTTTTGGGACCTACTGTTTTACTATGTTTGTTTTCTTTTTCTTCCATACGAACAGGAATACAATAATTACTCCTAAAATTAAGGGCCAGATGCTTACGAGCAAGATCAATAACCCACTAAGGATATGAAGGCCATCTTTAAAACTTTCCTTCAATGATAACAAAAAGCCAGATGGTTCCTTTACGCTGGTGCCAGGATTAAGGTACTGAAAATATTGCAGGTGTATGGTGCTGTAGGCAGACTGGTGGGTAAGATAACTAACCCTTCCCGAACCTGATTCAATGTCTTCCTGTATGGAATTGATTTCCTGCTGTACTTCCAGAATTTCTTTCATGTTCCTTGCCTGTTTCAACAGTTCAAGGTAACGGTCGCGCATGTGTTTCTTGGCTTCCATTCTTGATCTTGTATCAACCACTTCGCCGGTAACATCTTCGCTGCTGATCTTTTTCTGCAATACTTTGATGCCATCCCCCGAAAAAGAATTCATCAGGTTCTCAAATTGCTCAACAGGCACTTTGATGGTAACATTGTTCGTGTTCCTGTCATCACCCAGGTTTTGCTCTTCTGCGGCGATGTAAGCACCATAGGCTTTCAGTCCTTTGTGTAGCATTTGGTTATAGCCTGCGTAATCCTTCAACTCTAATGAGACTTCTGCTGTTTTGATGATCTTTTTATCCCAGTCTTCAGTGGCGGAAGTATGTTTGGTTTGCGGAGGTTCGAAAGTAGCTTTTGTAGTATCAGCTGTTGATTGGTACGCTGTTTTATCGGTTGGTGCAAGCGCCATATCAGCAACAACATTTTGTTCTTTCTTTGACTGACCGGTATTGCATGAGAATAACAGCACGGCAATAACAGCCATGTACATGGTTATGCGTTTCATAAAATGTGTTTTAAGTGAGATGCGAAAAATGAAAGATTACATAGGGCAGCAATCGCAGGAGAACTTATTTTTTCTTGAGGACAAATACAACACTGTCTTTGTTGATGAATTCGAACAGGCTGTCATTCATTGTTTTAATAGAATAGGAGAGATACCCTTTACCTTCATCAATATACAATATGGAACCCTTCAGGTAATATTTCTCCGAGGTACTATCTTTTAAGGCAGGCCCGTTGAGCGTACTATCGGTATGGAATGTTACAATGGGTTTGTTTTTCGGATCATTGAATAAATCATAAGACAAATGCCAACTGCTGTTGGTGGGAACCTGCGTAGCATATACGCTGTCTAATTTCCATTCTCCCGTAATGTTGAATACCGGTTGAACGGGTTGTTTTTTGTTGAAGAACAGGACTGCTGAAAAAATAACTAAAGCAGCTGCAATAATTATTGCAGTAATGGTTTTGCTTTTCATGTTACAGGTTTTAATTGTGATGAATTAAAATTTGCAGGCCTGCATACATGAATACTTCGGGATGACAAATAGTAACCCAACAGTGATTGTTAAAAATACTTTTGCCACAGGATACACAGATTAGCACAGAAAAAATCTGTGATAATCTGTGTATCCTGTGGCAAAAAAAATCAAAATTATTTTGTCTCAGCCATCTCCATCACAATCTTCCATTCCTCTTCTTTCACTGCACCAACAGATAAACGTCCCAATCTCACCAGGTCCATATTCGCCAAACGTTTATCGGCTTTGATCTGTGCAAGGCTCACGGGTTTCTTTAATTTCTTATACGGTTTAAAATCTACCACCAGCCATGCAGGATCTTCTGTGGTAGGATCCTGGTATGCTTCTTTGGTTACTTTGGCGACGGCAACGATCTCCATTCCTTCATTGCTATGGTACCAGAAAGCAAGATCGCCCTTCTTCATAGCGCGTAAATTATTTCGCGCAGCATAATTGCGCACACCGTTCCAGAATGTGCCGCCTTCTTTTACGAATTGATCCCAGGAGTAGACGGAGGGTTCGGATTTGATGAGCCAGAAGTTCATAGATTATTCAATTAATAATTAATAGTTAATAGTTAATAATTGGAATACGTTAATTGTTTAATTTTTGCCACCGAGAGTATTAAGGATCGAAGTCAATAATTTTATTAGTTCTTCGCAATCTTTGAATAATGAATTGGCAAGTTTGTTATCCAACAGGTTGCTATCTCTCAGAAGTTTGATCCAATATCTCGTTTCTCTTGCCTCTTTATATGCAATACCCAATTTTGCTTTAAAATCCCTTCTGGAAGATCCGCCAGTCGCTTCTTCAATATTCGCACCGATAGACGTTCCTGATCTTACGATCTGTGCCGACAAATGAAACTCATTTTTCTCACTCCTTAGATACACATACAATCGTACAATTCTGAGTGCAAACAAGTAACTTTTATCCAGAACAATATTATTGCCAGGCATAAAAAATATCTGCCAACAAAATAAGGAATGAATTTATATCAGAGATTAGGTATTAACCGCAATTAATATTAGACAATTAACCTATTCCAATTATTAATTATTCACTATTAATTATTAATTGCTAATAGCCGCTTGCCAACACATCTGCCAAATGCATCACTTTCAACCCGGAGTTCTTATGCTTACTGCACCCATCAATATGCATTAAACAACTCATGTCTGTACTGATAATAAAATCAGCACCTGTGGTGGCTGCATTGGTTATTTTTTGGTCGCCCATGGCGATGCTGATGGGTTCGAATTTTACGGCGAAGGTTCCTCCGAATCCGCAGCAGGTTTCTACATCGGGCATTTCTACCAGTTCAAGTCCTTTTACTTTGCTGAGTAATTGACGCGGTTCCTGTTTTATCTTGCATTCACGCAGGGCCGCGCAGCTATCGTGGTAAGTGGCTTTGCCTGGAAAACTGGCGCCAAGATCATCGATCTTTAAAATATGAATAAGGAACTCAGAGAATTCAAAAGTTCTCTCTGCTGTTTTTTTTACGAGCGCGATCTCGGGTGAGTTCTCAAATAATTTTGCATAATAGTTTCGTACAAAACCAACACAGCTGGCGCTTGGCGCAACGATATAATCCGTTCCGGAAAAATCTTTCAGAAATTTTCCGCATACTTCTTTTGCTTCACCCCAGAACCCTGCATTAAAAGCGGGTTGTCCGCAACAGGTTTGTGATGTATTGTATGATACGGTACATCCCGCTTTCTCCAGCACTTTTACCATATTAAAAGCCACCTGGGGATATAACTGGTCAACAAAGCAGGGGATGAATAACTGTACATTCATAGTCGTAAGCAGTATTGTGTTTGGCCTATTTTAATTTCCTGTTTAAAGCTATCATTTTTATTGCGGTTATAGCAGCTTCTTCTCCTTTATGACCATGCTTTCCGCCGATCCTTTCAAGGGCCTGCTGTTCGTTATCCACCGTTAACACGCCAAAGATCACCGGTACATCGAGTGACAAATTTAATTGAACCACACCATCTGTTACAGCTTTGCATACATAATCAAAATGCGGTGTATCGCCACGGATCACTGTGCCGAGTACAATATAGGCATCGGGCAGGGTAGAAGAATAGGCGTAATGGTTCTTCACGGTAAAAGGGATTTCGAATGCTCCCGGAACCGTGAGTGTTTTACTGCCGATATTATTCGCCTTTAGTATTTTTTTTGCACCGGCTTCCAGCTTATTAATGATATGCGCGTTCCATTCGGTCTTAATAATAACAACAAAGGCATCCTTTACTGCAGGGATGCCTTTGTTAACTGATGTATTGCCTTTAGTAGCCATCGGTTACAATTTGCTAGTTCTTTTCAACGCTTAAGCGATAGATATATTTATCAGCCAAAAAACCTTTATCGGTCTTTGGAAATTTGTCTTTCAGTTCTTTGTACAGCGCCAATGCTTCTGTTGGTTTACCACTGGCTTCTTCCAGTAATGCTGCGCGGAAAAGATATTCTGCAGAATTGGTTTCATCTTTTTCAAATGTGCCTGCTGCTTTCTTATAGTTAGCGATCGCTTCTGAATTATTTTTCAATTCTGAATAAGCATCTCCCAAGCAACCATAAGCCAGTAACTGGATCTGCTTTGCGTCTGTTGAAAAGTCTTTCAGGTATTTTACTGCGTTGTTAAAATCGCCGAGTTTCAGGTAGCTTACACCTGCATAATATTTGGCAAGATTAGCTGCTTTGGTCCCGCCATAGGTGCTGATCACATATAATACACCTTTGTTCTGTCCATCACCTTTTAAAACCAGGTTAGATGAATCCATGCTGAAATACTGTTGCGCCTTGAACAAAGCGTCTGCTGCTTTTTCTTCTTTAGGTTTAACAATGTATTCCTGGTAACCAAACCAGCCACCAATACCCACTATCAGCACGGCTACAATAATCAAAACCGGTTTCTGAAACCTTTCCCAAAAACCCTGCACTTTTACAAGGGCTTCATTCTTTTCTTCAGTCATTACTTTTATTTTAAAAATTTGGATGTAAAATCGTGAGTCGTGAGTCGTCAATCGTCAGTGGGCCACTCACGATTATATTAGTCTACGTCAAAAACATAATTCTGATCCATATACACGTCTTTCAGCAATTCGCTGTCATCCGGCCATGGACTTTCTTCGGCAAATTTTACGCTTTCATCTACCACCTGGCCGATACGGTCATCAATGGCTTTCAGGTCAGCTTCGTTTGCATATTTATTTTCAAGGATGGTTGCTCTTACTTTACTGATTGGATCCTGGTCCTTGTACTCATCCACTTCTTCCTTGGAGCGGTATTTCTGCGGATCAGAGATTGAGTGACCTTTATAACGATAGGTCTTCATTTCCAAAAGGGTAGGACCATCTCCTTCGCGTGCTCTTTTTACCGCACGGGCAACACTTTCGTGTACTGCTTCCGCCGTCATACCATCTACTTTATCAGCAGGCATGTCATATGCATCGGCCAGTTTATAAATATCCACTACGTTACTGGTACGTTCGATCGAAGTGCCCATCGCGTAATTATTGTTCTCACAGATAAATACCACAGGCAGTTTCCATAACATGGCCAGGTTAAAGGTCTCATGCAGGATACCCTGACGGGCGGCACCATCTCCAAAAAAGCAAAGCACCACGTTATCCGTACCATTGTATTTCTCAGCAAAAGCCAAACCAGCGCCTGTGCCGATCTGGGCACCAACGATACCATGACCACCAAAGAACCTGTGTTCTACACTGAAAAAGTGCATACTGCCACCTTTTCCTTTTGAACAACCGGTTGCTTTACCGTACAGTTCTGCCATACAAGAGTTTGCAGACATCCCTTTGGCTAATCCCAGTCCATGGTCGCGGTAAGCGGTAATGAAGGGGTCGCCGGCGGCTGTAGCGGTCATACAACCCGCTGCAAGGGCTTCCTGGCCTACGTAAGCATGGAAAAATCCACGGATCTTACCGGCCATTTTATACATTTCTTCAGCTTTCAGTTCAAACTGGCGTATCAGCTGCATCAGTTCGTACCAGTAGAGATAGGTTTCTTTTGAAAATTTGGTTGCCACTAATCTGAAATTTTAGAGGGGCAAATATAGGGGTAAAAGTTTGGAGTTTGGGGTTTGAAGTTTGGGGTTTTGAAGGCAAAATTCCGCCAGATAGCTGTTTATCCACAGTTCGGGAAAAGAATGATATATCTCAGCCATTTGGAATATGGTCCAGCCGTACATCAATTCTCATAGATATCGTTTTCAAAAATTCCTTAAATTACCATTCTTAAATCCTTACATCATGAAAAAAATCATACTGGCAGTCCTGTTACTGCCGTTATTTTCCGTGGCCCAAAAAGCCGGCGATAACGCTGGCACCAAAGTAGCCGTTGTTGAAAGCAAAGACGGACTGCGACTTGACCAGGGAAGCTGGACAGAGATCCTCGCCAAGGCAAAAAAAGAAAACAAGTATATCATCATGGATTGCATGACTACCTGGTGTGGGCCCTGCAAGTTTATGGATAAGAATATTTTTCCTTTGAAAGAGACCGGTGATTTCTTTAATGAGAAGTTCATCGCAGTAAAAGTGCAGTTCGACAGCACAGCAGATGATGATGCCCGTGTGAAGAGCTGGAAAAAAGACATGAAAGAGATCGAGAAACAATATGCGATCAATGCGTATCCGACTTATCTCATGTTTGACCCCAACGGACAGGTGGTACACCGCAGCGTAGGCTCAACGGTGGATGTAGCAGGCTTTATCGAAAAAGGTATGGAGGGATTGAATCCTGAAACACAGTATTACACGCAACTTCGCAAATTTGAAGGAGGGCAGAAGGATCCGGCGTCTGCACGTAAGATGGCACTAATGGCGCAAAAGGCATACGATACTAAGAAGGCCCAGGCAATTGCACAGGAATATATCGCTACGATCACAGATTTCTATACGAAAGACAATATCGAGTTCCTGTCAAAATTCACCAGTAAATCAACTGACAAATTATTTACAATGGCGTTGGAAACGCCTGAAAAAGTGGATGCGGTGATTGGAGAGGGAAGAGCAAAATCCCTTGTACAGAACATCGTTCTTTCTGAAGAAGTAATGCCAGCTCTGCGTAAAATCAGCATGGATAAAACGAACACTAACCCTGATTACTCTGAAGTTGTAGCCAATGCAACTAAGAAATATCCGCAGTTCACTAAAGAGATCACTGATTACGTTACCAGAACTAAAGTAAACATTGCTCTTTCTCCATCAATGGCAGAGATCCGCAAGATAAGCGCTGATAAAAATACGGTTACGCCTGATTATTCAGCTATCGTGGCAGACGCCGTTAAAAAATACCCGCAGTATACAAATGAGATCACTGATTATGCAGAGAAAAGCAAAATCAGCTTCTACCTGGCAAAGAAAGAATGGTCTACTTTTAAAAATGAAGTATTGGGTTATATGACCAAATACGGCGAGAACAAACTGACACCAGCAGAACTGAATAACTATGCATGGTCAGTATTTGAGAACTGTAAAGATATGACATGCGTTGCCGAAGCGCTCGATTGGAGCCGCAAGTCTTTCAAAGACAAGGATAACTCTATGTTTATGGATACTTACGCCAACATCCTGCACAAAATGGGGCGCACAAAAGAAGCGATAGAAATACAGAAAAAAGCGCTGGCTTTGATCCCTGAAGCTGACACGGCTTCCAGGAAAGCTTACCAGGCAACCCTTGAGAAAATGCAGAAAGGTGAGAAAACATGGACAGAGGAGTAATTAATAATTAATAGTTAGTAATTAATAATTAAGAACGCCGAAAGAAGTTAACATCTACTTCTTTCGGCGTTCTTTTTATTAGAGTATTATTAATTCAATTCTTAACTATTAACTACTAATTATTAATTAATAATTATGCTTCCTGCAAAAACGCATACCTATAATCCACCGGTGGATTGTAGGTTTCTTTAATCGTTCTTGCACTTAACCAGCGATAGAGGTTGATAAGGCTTCCTGCTTTATCATTGGTACCCGATCCTCTTGCACCGCCGAATGGTTGTTGTCCTACAACGGCACCGGTTGGTTTGTCGTTGATGTAGAAATTACCTGCTGCATTGCGGAGTTTATCGGTGGCGAGTTCTACTGCCTCTCTGTCCTGCGCCAAGATGGCGCCTGTTAATGCGTAGGGTGATGTGTTGTCGACGAGTGTGAGTGTTTCTTCAAACTTTTCTGCATCGTAAACATATAAGGTCAATACCGGCCCGAAGATCTCTTCGCACATGCTTGCGTATTTGGGATCTTTGGTTTCAATTACGGTTGGCTCGATGAAGTAGCCTTCTTTCTTGCTGTAATTTCCACCCACCAGTATTTTTGCTTTTTTATCTTTTTTAGCGTTGTCGATGTACTTGGTAATGCTGTTGAAAGATTTTTCATCGATCACCGCGTTGATGAAATTGGTAAAGTCTTCCACGCTTCCCATTTTCATGGATTGAAGGGCAATAACCAGTTTGGCCTTCACTTCATCCGCCATATTGCTCGGGATATAGGCCCTTGATGCAGCTGAACATTTTTGTCCCTGGAACTCGAAAGCACCTCTTGCCAGTGCAGTTACCACAGCATCTACGTTTGCACTTTTGTGTGCTACCACAAAATCCTTCCCACCTGTTTCACCAACAATTCTTGGGTAAGAGCGGTAGTTGGCTACATTCTCGCCGATCACTTTCCACATATTATTGAAAACACCTGTTGAACCGGTAAAATGCACACCGGCGAATTCGCGGTGCGAGAAACATACTTTACCGATGGTTGGCCCATCAACATAAATCAAATTGATCACGCCATCGGGTAATCCTGCTTCCTTTAAAATACGCATGAACATCTGTGCAGAATAGATCTGTGTGTTGGCTGGTTTCCAAACTACCACGTTTCCACACATGGCTGCAGAGGTAGGCAGGTTTCCGCCAATGGCAGTAAAGTTGAAAGGAGTAATGGCTAATACAAACCCTTCCAGTGGGCGCCATTCCATGCGGTTGTGCATGCCGGGTGAAGAGATGGGCTGTTGTTTATAGATCTCACTTAAAAAATGAACATTGAAACGTAAGAAATCGATCAGTTCACAGGCGCTGTCGATCTCAGCCTGGAATGCATTCTTGCTCTGGCCCAGCATGGTGGTGCCATTGATATGATAGCGGTACTTGGTGGCCATCAGGTCGGCCGCTTTCAGGAAGATATGCGCCCTATTCTCCCAGCTCATGGCTGCCCATGCATCTTTGGCTTTTAAAGCGGCATCGATCGCCTGGGTTACATGTTTTTCTTCTCCTGCATGAAAAACACCTAAAACATGTTTGATCTCGTGAGGTGGATGGATCTCTTTCTTATTACCGGTTTTTACTGCTTTACCGCCGATATACATAGGTATTTCGATGGGCTTTCTTTTCAGTTCGGCAAGTGTCTTTTTTAAAGCTGCTCTTTCCGGGCTGCCCGGGGCATATTGCAGAACAGGTTCATTAACTGGCATGGGATAAGAGAAATAACCAAGACTCATAGTAGATGTTTTTATGAATTTGAGTGCGCAAGGTAAGAAGTTTTTGTGGGACACATGATAGCTACTAATTCATTACACTCGGGACTAAAGTCCCGGAATAAAATCATCACTCTAATTCATTGTCCACGCTCTAAAGAGCGCGGCAAAGGAATATAACACTCTGCGGGTGTGGAACTGGAGTTTTTTCTTGCCCCGCCCTTTAGGGTGGGGATAATTGAGTCTTGTTCCCTATGTTTTGGGCTTTAGCCCCGTGTGTGTAAGGAACTTTTTTCTCATCCAATTCTCCCGTAGGTTTGTAATCATGTCCATCATACTATTTGATAACCGTTCGCGCAACAGTCTTTTCCCGCTTACCTATACAAAAGCAGTGGCTGAATTGCGGTTTGGTATATTGACCATAAAAGAAAGATGGGAAAAACTTTCGCAGCAACCCGTTTTTCTCCATACAGAAAAATACCTGCAACCTTTATATGCATTACCTGAACCGGGGGAGCACATATGGATAGATGCTTCCGTTATTCCGGATAACAGTTTGTTGGACAGGATCCTCAGTCTTGATAAGGGTTGTTGCTTTGCTGATGAAAAGGGATTGATCGCAGGAAAAATGGCAATGCCTTTTGAAGCGTTTGATACATCAAATTCATTGGCTGGTTTCAAAAATATCACTGACCATCCAGTTGTGAAACGCATCGAACATCCCTGGCAATTGATGCAATGGAATGATTCGATGATAAGGTTTGATCATGCTTTGATAACGAATGGCAGGGCTTCTCAACCGGTTCCTTCTTCCGTTAATGTATTGCAACCGGAAAATATTTTTATAGAGGATGGCGCGAAACTTTCTTTCTGCACATTGAATGCGTCAACTGGTCCGATCTATATTGGAAAAAATGCAGAGATCATGGAAGGTTCAGTGATCAGGGGGCCATTTGCATTGGGAGAAAATTCCGTTTTGAAATTAAACAGCCGTGTGTACGGGGCAACTACATTGGGGCCATCATGCATGGGTGGGGGTGAGATCAAAAACACGGTGATGATGGGGTATAGCAACAAAGCACATGATGGATACCTCGGCGATTCTGTAGTAAGCGAGTGGTGTAATTTCGGCGCAGGAAGCACCAACAGCAATATCAAGAATACGGCAGGTGAAATAAGGGTGTGGGATATGGGTTCAAAACAGTATTTACCTGTGGGAAATAAATGCGGTGTGATCATGGGAGATTATTCGCGGGTGGCTATCAATTCCTCTATCAATACCGGCTCAGTGATCGGGGTGAGTTGTAATGTATTTGGTGCGGGATTATTGCCAACCATTGTTCCCAATTTCAGCTGGGGAGTGGGCGGAACGAAATATGAATTTGATAAAGCATTGGTAGATATTAATAACTGGAAGAAACTGAAAGGGCATTCATTAAGCGAAAGGGAAAGTTCAGTGTTACAATATATCTTTGATCGATTAGCGGATTAGCGAATTACGGATTTGTATATTGATGAGCAATTCTATTGGTCCGCAAATCCTTAATTCGTAAATCCGCAATCCGAAAATCCTAAAATTAGTATGAGAAAACAAATCGCAGCAGCTAACTGGAAAATGAATTTGACCCTGCAACAGGGAGAAGCTTTATTGGATGGCATCATCAGCAAACCGCATTCACTGAAAGAACATCAGCAAGCAGTATTTGCAGTGCCATCGCCTTATTTACAGATGGCACAACAGAAACTGGCGGGTAAGCAAAATGTATTTGTTGCTGCACAGAATTGTTACAGCAAAAAGAATGGCGCGTATACAGGTGAAGTATCTGTTGAAATGTTGCAGTCACTCGGCATTCAGTATGTTGTATTGGGGCATTCTGAGCGGAGAGAATATTTCCAGGAGAGTAACCAGTTGCTCGCTGATAAAGTGAATATCTGTCTCGAATACAATATCAAACCGATCTTCTGCTGCGGTGAGCCATTAGGTATTCGTGAAGCAGATACACAAAATGAATATGTAGCGAAGCAATTAGAAGAATCTTTATATCATTTATCTGCAGAACAATTACAACAGGTTGTGATCGCTTATGAACCTATCTGGGCGATTGGTACAGGCAAAACTGCCAGCAGTGCACAGGCGCAGGAAATGCATGCATTCATCCGCCAACAATTAGCGGGTAAATATGGTGCAGCCATAGCTGATTCGATTTCTATTTTGTATGGGGGAAGTGTGAAAGCCGCTAATGCAGTTGAGATCTTTTCGCAGGCGGATGTTGATGGTGGATTGGTGGGTGGCGCTTCGTTGGTGGTTGATGAGTTTGTGGCGATCATTAATGCGTTGAAGTAATTATTTTAAATGTTGAATGCTAAATTTTAAATGTGCAGCCGAACTGGTTTGTTTCATCCAACATTTAGCATTCAACATTTAAAATTTCACAGGCAAATCCGTCTCCGTATACTCATCCAGCTTATCCAAATGCAAAATCGTCTTCGTATTATTTTCATTCGGATGGAACATCGGTGAAAACTTCGCACCATATACCAGTTCCTCGTAATTGTAGGAGGCCCTTGATACCACTGTATTTGAGAAACTTTCATCAAAGCCCTGTACAAAAATCAATAACTCTGCCTGCGCATCATCTATGTCTTTTTTATTCAGGCCGAATAAAGGGCTCTCTTCATTGATCATGTGAACCAATGTCCAGTTGGCGGTCATGGTGGTGGCTTTGGAGATATCGAGCGGCATATTAAAGAACTTGTTCTTTCTCTGTCCGTCTTCAATGATCTTTAATGCGAGGGTTACTTTCACTTCTACATTCAGCAAATAATTCTTTGTATACGGCACCATCCGGAACATCACTGCCACACCATCCCTGAAAGGGACGAACAGCGCATTTTTACTGTAACGGATATAGGCGCGTGGCCTGGCAAAACGTCCATACAATAAACCTGTGACCAGGGCAAAACTCATCAATCCAATTAATGCCTCCAGCGAAGCGGTAAGACTCGCTGCAAATCCGATGGGGTTGATCCTTCCATAACCCACCGTTGTAAAAGTTTGGGCACTGAAGAAAAAAGCTTCGCCGAACTGCTCGCTTGCATTGGCCGCAACCATTCCTCCCAAATGATCAATGCCAATGGCGAGGTAGATACACGCGAAGAAAAGATTTGTTCCCACAAAAAAAATGATGATCGCAAAGAGGAATTTCCATCGCGACATGGAAAGCAGCGAATGGTAGATATTCAGTCTTCGCATAAATGGCAGCCCACGCACTTCCATATTCGGAACGCCATCCTTATTAAAAAAACGTCCCCCGCTAAGCGCTGTATTGGTACCAAGGCCGGTTTCGTTGTTTACCTGGGCCTTTTTGTTTGGATTGAGTAGTGACATGGATTAAATGTACGAATTGACGGATTACGGATTACCGGATTAGCGAATTCGTTAATTCGCCAATCCGCTAATCTCTTTCAGAAGTTAAACACTGCCCAAACCCTGAAATTCGTCCCTCACACTTGCCTCTTCCGGCTTATCTTTGCAGCCATTATGAAGAATATCAGGAATTTCTGCATCATCGCGCATATCGACCATGGAAAAAGCACATTGGCTGACAGGCTGTTAGAGCACACCAAGACTATTGGCGACCGTGATATGATGAACCAGGTACTGGATGATATGGACCTGGAGCGTGAAAAAGGGATCACCATCAAAAGTCATGCGATACAGATCAACTATCCATATAAGGGACAGGAGTATGTACTTAATCTAATCGATACACCCGGTCACGTAGATTTCAGCTATGAAGTGAGCCGTGCGCTGGCTGCCTGCGAAGGCGCTTTATTATTGGTAGATGCTTCACAAGGTATTCAGGCGCAGACTATCAGCAACTTATACCTTGCAATTGATAATGATCTTGAAATCATTCCTGTAATCAACAAGATCGATATGGATGGTGCCAAGATCCCGGAAGTGACGGACCAGATCGTTGACCTGATCGGTTGTAAGGCCGAAGATATACTGTTGGCAAGTGGTAAGTCGGGCATTGGTATTGAAGAAATATTACAGGCGATCATAGAAAGAATACCGGCACCACAGGGAGATTACCAGGCGCCGTTACAGGCACTGATCTTTGATAGTGTTTTCAATAGTTTCAGAGGAATCATCGTTTATTACCGGATTCTGAATGGTGTATTGAAGAAAGGAGATAAGATCCGTTTTGTAGCATCCGGCTCAGATTATTTTGCCGATGAAGTAGGTGTATTGAAACTTAGCATGACACCGAAAGAGGAAGTGAAAGCGGGAGATGTGGGCTATATCATCACCGGTATCAAAAATGCAAAAGAAGTAAAAGTAGGAGATACCATTACCCTTGCCAATAATCCCGGTGAGATGATCCATGGTTTTGAAGAAGTAAAACCGATGGTATTTGCGGGGATCTTCCCGGTAAATACAGATGATTTTGAAGTGCTGCGCGATTGCATGGGCAAGCTGCAGTTGAATGATGCTTCGCTGGTGTTTGAATTGGAAACTTCACAGGCCCTTGGTTTTGGTTTCCGTTGCGGCTTCCTTGGATTGCTGCATATGGAGATCATACAGGAACGTTTGGAAAGGGAATTCAACCAGACAGTGATTACAACGGTACCCAACGTAAGTTTTATTGCTTACACAACACGTGGTGAAAAGATCAATGTGAATAACCCGATCGAAATGCCGGATCCTGTAAAGATCGCCAAGATCGAAGAACCTTTTATCAAAGCACAGATCATTACACAGCCGGATTATATCGGGAATATCATGACGCTTTGCCTGGGTAAACGCGGAATCCTTATCGGCCAGAGTTATTTAACGCCAACACGTGTTGAACTGGTTTTTGAAATGCCATTGACAGAGATCGTATTCGATTTCTATGATAAATTAAAAAGTTCTACCCGCGGGTATGCTTCTTTCGACTATACGCCGATCGATTATCGCCAGGCGGATATCGTTAAAATGGATATCCTTCTCAACAATGAAAAAGTAGATGCCCTGAGCGCATTGATCCACCGCGGCCGTGCAGAAGATTTCGGAAGAAAATTGTGTGAGAAATTAAAAGAATTATTGCCTAAACAACAGTTCCAGATAGCCATCCAGGCAGCCATTGGCGCCAAAGTGATCGCCCGCGAAAATATCAGCGCCATGCGTAAAGATGTAACCGCGAAATGTTATGGTGGTGATATCAGCCGTAAACGTAAACTTTTGGAAAAACAGAAAGAAGGTAAAAAACGCATGAGGCAGATTGGTAATGTGGAGATACCTCAGGAGGCGTTTTTGGCGGTGCTTAAACTCGACTAATTAATAATTAAGAGTTAATAGTTAATAATTGAAATTAATAATGGTGTAATAACAAAACGCCGAAAAAAGCGACAACCTGCTTTTTTCGGCGTTCTAATTATTAACTATTAACTATTAATTCCTCATCCTTTCCCTTTCTTCGGCAATGGCAACGGCTTATCACCTCTGCGCTCTGCGCCCGGTTGTGTTGGATTAACATTATTCCGCGGATCAACTTCTCTTACAACAGCTACGTATACCCATTTACCGTTAACCCATTTAAAGCCTTCAAAACTTCCGGTCGGTATTAACGTATGGTGGAGGGCGGGTTCACCTACTTCGCTGGTAAGTTTAGCGAAGGTGATCAGGTCGAGTTCTGGATCGTAATTTAAACGGGCATTGGCTTCTTTTTTGAACTCAACACAAAAACGATAGGCGGGTTGTGGTGGTTTGGTTTCATCTGCCGGGTAAGAAAAATACCTGCCACCGAATATCGGGCGGTTATTCTCATCGAAGGTTAATACTTCCATCCATTTGCGAGTGCTGCGTGCATCGTTCTCATCGTAACCGAACAGGGTGTAATAATTTTTGTTGTTGAATGTTTTCTGAACAATATTGTAATACACAGCACCTATCCATTGCTGGTTGGTGCGTACAGAATCGAAAGGGTTTTCGGTAAAGGGAGATGCATCATACAAAGGAATCAATTTCAACGAACCATCTTTTGTAGGAAACTGTATGGCACCTTTCTGACGGTAGTAGCTAAAATCTTTCATCACCTGCCAGGTAAAAATGCGGAAACTGCTGTCGGGGGCGTATAAATGTGAAATGGTAACGAGAGAATCAAATGGATAAGAAAAAGAGTTGGGCAATTTCAGCGCCTGTACCAGTGCCTTGGTGAAAATGCTATCGGCTATTGCACGATCTGATGCTTCAGATGCATTAACAATGGCGTCTGCATATTGTTTCATATTCTCTTCCACCTGCATTAATGCCTGAACGGAAGCAGGTATTTTCTTTTGGGCATGTAGTGAGAGTGAAAAAAAACAGGCGACTGCAAATAAGGTATGCTTCATATAGGAAACTAAATTACAACCAATCCCATCACAGAGCGATGATCTGTGTGCTGAAACCTGAATTTTAGGGTTTTCTTAGCCTAAAGGGCTTTTGCAAATGCCAGCAGGTCTTCAAAACGCAAATCGATCAAGGGGTCTGGAAAGGGCGTTTCGGGATGCGTGGTGGCAACAAATACTGTATATATTCCTGCATTGCGTCCAAAACCCATATCACTGATGCGGTTTCCCACGATCATACTTTTGGTGAGATCTATTTCTGCAAAATCAGTTTTCGCCTGATGTGCCATGCCCGGGTTGGGCTTGCGGTTGATCGAATCATCGGAAAGATCTGAGCAGTAATAGACCTTGTCTATCCTGCCGCCTTTTTCCTGTATCATACTTAACATGTTCGCGTGGATATTGTCGAGATCAGCTACACTCATCAGGCCTTTGCCAACACCTTTCTGGTTGGTAGTCACAACGATCCTTCCGAAATGTTTTTCTATGATGGCCAGTGCTTCGAGGGTGCTGTCGTAAAAACGAAACTCGTTCCAGTCGCGGATATAATCATTGTCCTTATCATGATTGATCACGCCATCACGATCGAGGAATAGTGTCCAGCTTCTGTCTATTTTTTTGAGGTCGAGCATTAGTTCAGTTCTGTTTGTGCTTTGTTGTAATCTTCCGGTATGCCGATATCAATAAAATAGCCATCATTCACTACACCAAATATTCTGTTATGCGAATAATATTCCTGAAGGTAGTCGGTTTCAAAAGAAAATTTCTCGGGTAAAAATGCATTGAAGAAAGCCGGGATGTTAAGTATGTACACACCTCCATTGATCAATCCCTTTTCATAGAACTGCTTTTCTTTGAATGAGGCAATGGTCTGATCAGGATTTAATTCTACCACACCATATCTTTCAAAATTTTCCATGGGTTTTAATGCCAGGGTACAATATGATTCCACTGCAAAGTGGAAATCGGCCAGTTGTGCAAGATCAGTTTTAAAAATACTGTCGCCATTTACCACCACTATATCTTTTCCTTTTGCATAAGTAGCGGCGAACTGTATGGCTCCCCCGGTTCCGAGTGGTTCTGTTTCGATGGCTATCTCATAATTACATAAGGGGAGTAGTTTGGCGAGGTATTCGATGAACGCTTCCGAACGATAGCCCAATGAAAAAATGAACCAGTTAATACCTTGCTGCTGAAGATAGTTTACCACATAAGAAATGAATGGCCGGCCATTTACAGGTGCCATGCATTTGGGAAGATCCGGAACTGTATCGCTTAACCTTGTACCTAATCCTCCTGCGAGGATGATTGCTTCTTTTATTTCCATTTTAACCGAATATTTTCTCTTCTACCATTTCACAAATAATATGTCCGATCATAATATGACTTTCCTGTATTCTTGGCGTGTCATTGGAAGGAACATTTACCAGGTAGTCACTGGCATCTTTCATTTGTCCTCCATGTGCACCTGTGAAACCAATCGTGATCACTTTCTTTTCTTTCGCCGCGGCGAACGCATTCAAAATGTTTTTTGAATTGCCTGATGTGCTTAAGCCAACCAATACATCTCCTTCTTCACAAATTCCTTCTACTAATCTTGAATAGATTACATCGTAACTGTAATCGTTGGCTACTGCGGTAAGATAAGAAGTATTGCAATGCAATGCTTCCGACGGAAGTGCTTTCCTGTTTTTATAGAACCTTCCGGAAAATTCTGCGGCAAGATGCTGAGCGTCAGCGGCACTTCCTCCATTACCACAGAACAAAACTTTTTTCCCGTTCCGGAAAGCTTCTGTGATCACGTTAATCGCATTTTCAATGGTTTGCTGCATCTGTTCATCAGCCAGCAATTGATTTTTTACATCTATCGAAGCGCTAATGATACTTCTTATTTTTGCTTTCATCTGATTGGGTCCTCTTTTTTAAGATTGTATGGTCCAGCTGGTTAAACCATGTTGTGTAAATTGATAAGGGTTGATCTTTCCGCCAAAGTTATTCAGTGTATCGATCACTTTGTAACGTGAATTGCCGGGGCAGTAAAAGATCATAAAACCACCACCACCGGCACCGCTTATTTTACCACCTGTGGCACCTGCTTTTATTGCGGCTTCATAAATCTCTTCAATATTACTGTTAGAAATATTTGCGGCCATGTTTTTTTTCTGGTTGAATCCATAGTTGAGTATTTGCCCGATCTCATCCAGTTTGCCTACCAGTAATGCTTCCTTCATCATTTTTGCCTGCTCCTTTAGCTGGTGCATTGCATCTATGCTTTTTGTATTGTTCTCTTTTACATTACGCTGCTGCTCTGTAATAATGGCCGCCGATTCGCGTGTGGTGGCAGTAAAATATAACACAAGGTTGTTCTCCAGTTCATTCAGGTAATCCTGCCTGATCCGCAATGGGTTCACTATCACTTTATCGTTGGCAGAAAACTCCATAAAATTAAAACCACCAAAGGTAGCTGCATATTGATCCTGTCTTCCGCCGGCAAGCTTCAGATCAATGCGTTCAATTTCGTAAGCATAGTGTGCAATATCATAATCGCCAAGCGGCAGTTTCAGCATCTCCACAAAAGCGCCAATGATCGCTACTACAAGGGTGGAAGAAGTACCCAGCCCGCTGCCAGCCGGCGCATCAACAAAAGTAGATAGCTTCAATCCCGTCATGGTAAACGGGTGGTCTTTCTGTATGCGGTTATACACACCTTTTAAGAGATCCAGTTCGCCGTTAACAGGCAATGCTGCTGACCAATCAAACACCTGTTCCTTTTTTTGATCGATGGATTGTATAACGATCTTTTGATCATTGGTCGATTCAATAGTTGCATGTGCATGCAGGGAAAGTGTGGCGTTGAGAATGGCCCCGCCGAATTGGTCGCTATAAGGACTCACATCTGTTCCGCCTCCTGCCAAACCGATCCGTAAGGGTGCTTTACTGCGATAGATCATCGATCTGAAAATGTTTTTGCAAATGTACAGTAAACGGATGGGACGATGAGCGGGCGGGACGTTTTGGCGGCCTGAACGCAAAGCGTCCTGTTAAAAAAAGTTTTGTAAAGTACTCAATAAAGAGTTCTGAGCTTTTAGTGTTCAGGTCGCGGGAGCGTCCCGTCCGCAGAGACCGCTTCGATGGCTGCTGCGAGTTTATGCCAGCTGTATTTCTTTTTCTCTTCCTGTAAATGGGGTAAAAAATAATGTTCGCCGTTTTCATATAACTTCAGTATGCCTGTTGCAATAGATACGGGATCTGGTTCTGTTACAACACCTACTTTGCCATCCGGAACAAGATCGGGTAATCCACCAACATTGGTAACCAACATAGGTTTTTCAAAATGATAGGCGAGGGGAGTAACGCCGCTTTGGGTAGCATTACGGTAAGGTTGTATTACAAAATCGGCGGCGCTGAGATAATAACGAACCTCGCTGTCGGCAATAAAATCTGTTCTGAGAATGAGTTGTGATGCGACTCCCAGTTTTTCTATCAGCGTATCATACTCTTCTCTTTTTTCATAAAACTCACCGGCCACCAGCAGTTTAATACCTGATTGCCTGATGCGTTCATCATTCATGGCTTCCAATAAAACATCGAGTCCTTTGTATTTCCTGATAAAGCCAAAGAATAAAATGATCTTTTCATTTGCCGGTAACGATAATTTTTTTCTTGCTTCTTCTTTTGGTACAGCTTCGCCAAAATTATCATACAAGGGATGCACTACCTGTTGTGCAGGTTTGGAAGTAAAAACAAAAAGATCGTTCCTCACTTTTTCGCTCATGGTAATGAACGCATCCACCGGTTTTACAAAATATTGGGTAAAGGGTTTATCACCGAATCTTTTTTCATGGGGTATCACATTATCAGCAATACATACCACTTTGGTGAACCTGTTTTTTTTTACGATCCGCAAAATGGTTCCCAGGCATGGGCCCATCAGCGGAAGCCAGTAGCGTACAATAACGAGGTCTGGTTTTATTTTTTTCAATTCATTACCAACTACCAGCCAGTTCAATGGGTTGACTGAGTTGATACATTTTTTGATCTTTATCCTAACAGGCGCCGGTTCAGAAGAGTACTGTGTTGTTCCGGGAAATAAAAAATCGGGGTATTGTAAAGAGAAAGTATAGATCGTAGTATCGTATCCTTCTTCAGTGAATTGCCGGGCAAGTCTTTCATCAAAGGATGCAAGACCGCCGCGTAGGGGCCAGGCGGGGCCTATTATGATTGCGGTCTTTTGCATGCAGCGTTAGTGAGAATTAATAATTAGTAGTTAATAGTTAATAATTAAGTTCGGGTTCAACATGCTTAGCAATTCAATTATTAACTATTAATTATTAACTATTAATTGCTAATTGCCTAGTCCTTGTTTTTTCTCAATCAAATAAAAATTCCTATCTGCTGCGCTGCGCGAAACGAGTTCGGCTACGAAACCGGTGAGGAAGAGTTGCATACCAATGATCATAGTGGTGAGTGCGATATAAAACCCGGGGCGGTTTGTTAAAGCAAAATCATCCGATGCAAATTTGGCTATCACAAGATAAACGCTGAATGAAAAACCGATCAGGAAGAATAAAGTTCCGAGCAAGCCGAAGAACTGCATAGGTTTCTTACCAAATTTTCCAAGGAACATGATCGTACCAAGATCAAGGAACCCATTTACAAAACGTTGCCATCCGAATTTGGTAACACCATATTTGCGGGGTCTGTGTTCCACTACTTTTTCACCAATCTTTCTAAAACCGCTCCATTTGGCAAGGATCGGAATATAGCGGTGCATCTCTCCATATACTTCAATACTCTTTACTACTTTTCTGTTGTATGATTTCAGTCCGCAGTTAAAATCATGCAGGCGTATGCCCGAACTTCTGCGTGCAGCTGCATTGAACAATTTGGAAGGGATATTTTTTGTGAACGTGTTATCATATCTTTTCTTTTTCCATCCGCTAACCATATCAAAACCATCTTCTACGATCATGCGGCGGAGTTCAGGAATTTCATCGGGTGAGTCCTGCATATCTGCATCCATGGTAATAACCACATCGCCCTGCGCTCCTTTAAAACCTTCATTCAGTGCAGCTGATTTACCATAATTCCGCTGGAACTTAATGCCTTTGAAATTCGGGTTCTCATGGTTTTTCTTTTCAATAAAGGCCCAGCTGTCGTCGGTGCTGCCGTCGTCAACCATTATGACCTCATAAGAAAGATTGTTTTGTGTGACCACCGATTCTATCCAGCTGCACAATTCCGGCAATGATTCATCCTCATTGATCAATGGAACAACAATTGATACATCCATGTTTACGATTGTTCTAACGGATTATAGTTGGGATTTTTTTTGGCAACACCTGCACCGATCAATGAACCGATCGCTCCGCAGATACCAAACATCAGCACGATTCCGCCGATAGCAAAAGGAATAAAGAATTTCTTACCCATTTCAATACCCTGGGTGATCTGTTCTTCCGTTGCGCCACCTTTCTTCTCCATATCTGTTCTTGCCTGGGCCATGATCTGGTCGATCATTTCAGGAAAGAGGAATTTAAAAGCAATAAAAGTATAAATGGCCATGATCACAATAATAGCCGCTGTTGTTTTAAAACCATGCGCAAATACATTACCAAATGTTACATTACCATTTTTCTGTTTCGCAAAACCGGTATCGGCAACAATAATACCAACGATGAGTATAATGAATTGTATCCAGCTCAACGATTTGTTCATTGACTGGCCCGAAAAATACAGGACGATGCCATACACGATCAGGATAAGACTGATGACCAGTCCTTTGGTCCACGGAGGTGTTACTTTTTGTTCCATAATGGTTGAGTTTGGTTATTGGTTAGTTTAAAGTTAATCGACCTTTGTGTATTATTCCTAAAACTTTTCCGGTCAATTCCCTTTCTAAAAAAGGCGTATTGGATGATTTGGTTTTTAACTGTGCTTTGGTTAAAACGGTATGCTGATCTTTGCTAAACAGGGTAAGCTCTGCTTCCGATCCTTCAGAGATGCTATGCACCGGCAGGTGGAATATGGTACGTGCATTAAGTGAGAATAACTGCACCAACCTGTCTTTTGTTAACTCGGGAAGTAAGTGGTTCACCACCGCAAAACTGCTTTCCAGGCCTGTCATGCCATTTTTTGCATATTCAAATTCACATACTTTATTATCCCAATCCTGTGGCATATGATGGGATGCGATGCAATCCACTGTGCCATTCACAACCGCTTCGCGAAGGGCAAGCATATCGGCTTTGCTTCGCAGCGGTGGATTTACTTTGAGATTGGTATCATAGGTCTGCATGTCCTCATCGCAGAAAAACAGGTGATAAGGTGTAACACTGCAGCTGATATTCAATCCTTCTTTTTTTGCAGCGGCGATCAATGCCAAGCTGTTTTGGGTAGAAACGCCCGTGATATGCAGCCTCGATTGTGTATAACGTAACAGGTCGATATCTCTTTTAATGATCACTTCTTCCGCCAGCGATGGGATACCCGGCAGACCGAGCCGCGTGGAGATCACACCTTCATTAATGAGTCCGCCTGAACCAATACTTTTATCAAGTGGCAGTTGTATCAAAACACCATCAAAAGCTTTTACATATTGCAGTGCTTTCAGAAACAAGCCTGGTGATTGTACGGGATGAATGCCATCCGAGAAAGCAACAGCGCCGCTGTTCTTCATATCATACATTTCGGCAAGGTCTTTTCCCTCTGTACCTTTTGTAATAGCGCCTAAGGGATGAATATGTACCGCTAATGATTTTGATTGCTGGCTGATATATTCAACCTGGGTTTTGCTATCTACCACCGGTTTGGTATCAGGCAGTACAAAAACATGCGTAAAACCTCCTGCAGCAGCTGCATTTGCGCCGGTTTCAAGGGTTTCCTTGTATTCATACCCGGGATCACAAAAATCAGAGAATATGTCTACCCAGCCCGGGGAAACGGTTAAACCCACTGCATCGATCACTTCATCGGCTGATTCAGAAATATGAGAGGCGATTTTGGTGATCTGGCTTCCATTGATCAAAATATCAGTAACCTGGCCGTTGAAAGGGGAATCAGGATCGGCAATCGTGGCTTGCCTTACTAGTATCTTCATGTAGCGGGCGATAAATTTTGTGCAATATAACCTGAATTTTTCTTTTCCTCCTATATTTGCAGCCCGTTATAAATAGATGACAGACGGTGGATGTCAGTTGACAGATACCTGATTTTTAATGGGATAGTTCAGAATAGAAGTATTCTGTAATAGTTCGGGACGTAGCGCAGCCCGGTAGCGCACACGTCTGGGGGGCGTGGGGTCGCAAGTTCAAATCTTGTCGTCCCGACAAGAAGTCTTACTAAAAGACACGAAAGCCTGTAAATAGTTAATATTTACGGGCTTTTTTATTTCCCGCCTATCATGCATGTTGCAAACACCAGTAGATGTATTTATAGTTAGAAGAACGACACCAGGAAAGAATTGATCAGAGCTACGCAATAAGTAAAGAGAAAGAATGAAATGAGTTATGCAAACGTTCGCCAACAAAAGATGGGTCAGTTTAATTGGATTGTGCACCTGTATCAACCATGTTTGCTATAGATATTCAACATCTGGGTTTATGCTATTATCTACCAGTTTACTGTTTTCATCTATGTTATCGTCCAGGTCGATTATGAGATCTGTATTATCAACCGATTCACTCTGCTGCTGATCTTTTTTCTCGAGGTTTTCGTGTCTTTTTTTCTGGTTCATGCGTTTGTAATACTCCTTCCTGGTTCTTTCAGAAAAACCTTTTTTGGTACCGGATGTGCCATACATTTTAAAATACCAATGACTTTTTTCCTTTCGCAGCGACTGGCCGGCAGCATCCTCCAGTGTTACGGTGTCATCACCGTCTTTGAAGATAATAGTAGCATAATGATAACTCCAGGGGCCTTTCTTATCAGGATCGTTGACGTCTGAAAGCCCGTCATAGTGGTAATCCCCGATATTACCACCGTTTTGAATGGCGTGCGATCCGTTGGTAAGGAAGAGTTGTAATTGTCTGCAGTCTGTTGGCAGGTAGGGAGCATCTTGCGCAAAAAGGTCCAGATCAGAATTGATCTCGTTTTTCCGGCGGTCAACTTCAAGGGTTATTTCATCAACGGAAATATCTTCCGACCGGCAATAAATGAAAAGCCGCTGCCGCAGGTGCTCCCCGCAACAGGAAATGACATCATCGTATTCCTGTAAAATAGGTAATACCTGCTGCTTGTTATCGTCGTGCTGCAACTCTTCCTGGATAGCTGTAAACATCTGGCGGGCGCGTATCAGATAATCCTGCTGCTGCTGCAGTTCAACGATACTGTTCTCAAGATCCCGTTTTGTTCTTATCCTTTCTTCGATGGCTGCAAGCGCTATTGCGAAAGGACGCACACGGCAACAGCAGCTTATATTGTTCACTAACCGTTTGATACCAAGAATAAGTTTGTTCATATTTGCCTCCTGGTCATCAATATCATCAATCATATTTTGTTGTCCCTGTACGCTTTGAAAATTAAGACGGTTCTGCGGGGTTTGCAGAAAAACCGGGTCTACTTTCTGGTATTCCTTCTTATTGTCCTGGTTCACATGATTCCCTTGCCCCTGTAATGTAAATATCGTATTGTTCTTGTTGTTCAGTTCAGATGTGGCTGTCTCGAGTGCATCGGGCAACAGAAACAGGTTCTTGGTGCCGTCTGCCAGGAAGGCTTCTTCATTTTCGGATAGAAAATGCCCCTGGCTGTCCTTAGTATACCGCTGAACCACTGTACTATGATTGGCCATCTGCTGGTAAGCCTGCAGCTGTTTCACCCGATCGCTGTTATCGGCTGCATGCTGCATCTCCTTCCTTGCTATCGGTTGTGAATGTTGTTCTGTGAACGTGGCGGGCTGGTGATCGGCAATCACATTGGCAAAGCCGCGAATTTTTTTTTGCGGTTTTCTGTCCCGGTAAACATGAGGTCGCATAGAAAGGTTTCTTAAGGATAAACTACATATTCTAAGATAGCAATAAAACCCCAGCGTATAAATCCACTATGTCAAAGAAATTTTAAATAGATAATTTTTTTTGAATGAGAAACGCCGCACTGCTTACTTTTTTCTTAGTTAAAAATGCAATATGAAAGGAAAAATATCAAAGGATGAATTTTCAGCAAAGAGAAAATTACGCAACATGCTCACTTTGGTAATTTATACATACCAGGCCGCACAGATCTGAGGAGGATATCAATGGATGGTTCTTTATGAATAACCAGTTGTTCTCTTCCCAGATAACGATATTGATTCCATCATGTCTTTCTTATTTTAAATGTACTATAAATGAACGTGTTATAGATATTCTTACCAAACTGATGTGTTGTGAACCCTTTAATAAGCATTTCAGAACAGTCGCTATTTTGTAATTTGTATGAAATGCAGTATAGTTGCAACTGTATATTGTCTCAGTGTCAAAGATCTTGTATGTAGTAAGTGTTTATTTGGAGGCCACTCAATACCAGATACTATTTATAACAGCGAAACGTGTCCATGATTGACGGATGCAATCAAATGGAATTTACATAATGACGGATTAAACTCAAAGGTTATGGCACAAGATTATATCATGATACGCAAACAGCGGAATGCAGATAATTACCTGCTGTTAGTATATTTCTCACAACACAAAGGAAGCATAACCATTCCTCTTTCAAATGATGATTTTTCCCGGATGATCAAAGCCGGCAATGCTATACTGGGCCAGCATCGGATCGATGAAAAAATAATGATGCCGGAAGGCTGGACCGCATCGGATTACAATGGTATATTGGATAAAGTATTAACTCATAACAACGACGAATACAATGCCCGTGTTAAACCGGCAGCGAATGTTATAATTTTTATCCCGGATAAACGTGTTGATTATAAAGTAACTGATCTACTGGCAGCTAGTGCCATTGAATTACTGAATGAGATGGGATTTCTTCCGGAATCTGAAGAAGCACCATTGTATGGCTCATTTTTACAACGTTCCAGATTTAGCTATGCAAAATCGATCACTAATGAGGATCTCGGCAAAGTGTATCAAAAAACCAGGAAAGCGTTGGAACTTGCAAATACCCCTGTTGATGAACAGGCAGAAAGATTGGTTAAGGCTGCTGGGCAACTTATCAGAAATATGGATGGTGTAAAGGAAGGTATCATCCAGTTGGGAGAATTAATGGTATTGAAAAAGATGGTTGATGGAGAAACAAGGACCATCATTAAACAACTTCTGCCCGAAATGGTTGTGTTACTCGAAAAACAACCTGACATGATCTTAAGTTTCCGTGCCATGTATGAATTGCTCACGGGTGATATAAAAGGATTACCTGCATTAACGGAACGGCCCGGTATCACATCTTAAAAAAGCTGGGTTACTAACGCATAACCGTTGTTTCCAAATGGCCGAGTAACGTATTGTTTAATTCATTACCTGGTGTTCTTGTATGATTTTCCTGTAAGATTTTCAAAGCAGTTACATGATCATTCAGATGATAATGGCATACAGCGATATTGTAAGATCTGTTAGCATGATATCCATATATTTTTTCGGACAAGAGGAAATAGCTAAGGGCTTCCTTTGGAAAGTTCAGGTTGAATAGAACCAGGCCAATGTTAAATGCAAGATCATCTTCTTCACCAAGTGGATAATACATTTCCCATATCTGGTGCAACACCTGGAAAATATCCCATTTCTCCTCTTCACTTACAGAGTTAATAAGATCCGTTAGCCGGGGAAGTAACTGGTTAAAGAATCTTGCATCATAACCACTCAAACGCAAACAGGCGAGCAACTCCTGTAAGCTGAGATTGTGTGCAGTAGAAACAAACAGTTGTTTCAGCGTGTAAAAATCGTCGGGACCGAAATTATTTATAAAACGTTGATAAGCCATTTTGGTTTCTGCAAAACGGTCTGCATCCGGCAGGAGCATCAGGCAGCCATGCGTAATACTATCATGCCGGTGTGTTGGGAAAAAATGAGCACCACCACGATCGGCACAGTATAATTTGAAAGCGTGATAATTTACCTGGTACGAAAAACTTCCATGTATCGCTATCGAAGGGAATTGCCTGTTTTTTGATTCATCAGGCCTGTGATAACCACGATCGCCGGTAAGTAATAACAATCCATGCTGCGACAGTTGCGAAAGATGGTCTATACACCGCAACCCTGTATGTGGGAAAAGCAGGTAAGTATCCGATTCCGATTGCATGGCAAACTGTTCTATGATCCTGTTCAAAAACGGTTCCGGGTAAGCAGGCTTTTGAAGTAAAGGTTTATCAGCTTCTGTCAGGATCATGTTACTGATACGTTCTTTCACCGATATATCGGCTGCATCTTCAGGCAACGCTGTTTGTACATAACACTCATGTACCTGGTTGTTACGTATAAAATAAAGATCCTGTGGTATCGTATCAAAAAAATAATTGGCAATTACGATGATGGGTAAGGAGAGGCTTGCTTTTTTGATTGTTTTGCCACTCATACGCAAAGTGATCTCCTGTATATCCAATGCGTTTAACAGACAATGGTCTAATTGACCTTTTACATAAAAAGGTTGCAGGCGCGGATGTTCTTTCCAGTAATTCAGAACTCCTTCCGAAAAATCACTTAGCACGTAACAGAAATCAGGAAGTGAATATCCGCTGTTTGTCGTTAACTGATCGAGGTGTTTCAGAAAATGATAACAAAAACGCCCATGACCCGCTCCCAGTTCCAGAAGGTATATTTTTTCATTTGCATGATGGGTTACTGACAGATCGCACAAAAAGGCATATACCATTTCGGCATAGGCCTTGGCAACAACGGGATTGCTTGTAACATAATGCGGCACTTCGGATTTACTCCATGCATTGATGCCCGTATCTTCAAAATACTGTTGCTGCAATTGCCAGATGGGGCTATTGCCAAATGTTGTAACAGGTATCATTGCATTTTTGTTTGAACTGGAATAAATGGTGACTGCAGCGGTTCTTCGCCCTCTGCTTCTTTTTGTATGAGTGGTGCCTGCGCTTTTTGCAAAGCGGGTAGGGCCGGCATTTGCACAGTGGGTGCGTTCCCTTTTGCAGGGTTAGCAATTGAGTTGGTCTTATCATCTTTTCCGGAAGAACGGCCGGTGTATATTTCCATACGATATTAGGATTGGATGCCTGCAAAAGCGGTAAAAGATACGAATATTTTTCCCTGCGTTAACAAGCTATCGTTTTACCCGACATGCGTAAATTGATTTCATTTATATCAACTGCATTCAGCAGCATAATAAATTTCAGCTATCGTAAACCAGGCCCACCCTTAGAAGGCGGCGTAAGTTTGATCACCTCATATTTAAAAGAAACGGAGTCAACATTTTGAACAAAGAAACGGCCGGGGCCTCTGCGGGGCGCAATGCCGGGATCCATACCTGCTGCCCGCATGGCATTGGCAATTTCCCGTTCACTATCCTGCCGAAGCATTAATGAGTAAAAATCCTGCTTCTTATCAAGCAGGGTATCTTTTTTCTCTTCACCGCCTCTTTTGCGGTCAATAATATCTCTTAAAAATTCGCGTAATTCAGCAGCGTTTAACTCCCTTGTATAATCGTCATCCAATAAGGTATGCTGATTAATCCAGCCCTGGTACAGGAAAAAATGGTCACCCCCGCCAGCGATAGTGAAGCAATGGCTTTTACTGCCAACCATGCTGAAAGGAATAAGACAGGGGGCACCACCCATTGCCCTGAAAATTTGATCAACGCTTCCCGGTGAAATGGATTGTGGTCGGAGCACACCGGCAGTCCTGCCTGTGGCCTTCGCTTCGGCAAGTTTTTCAGGTGGCGCCTGACCAAGTGAGTCAAAAAGGAAAGTTTTTTTCGATCCCGCAGCCGTTCCCAGGAGCCGGCACATCACCAGCGTTTGCGTACCGCCACAACTTGCAATCTCCGCGTAATTGTGGTTGATATTTTCAACAGAGGTACAAGGCTTTGCATCTATAAGACCAGATAGGCCTACTTCAAGAAATAATTGGGTCAGCGCTTCGCACCTGGCGGGTTCAAAATAGGTTCTGATGCGCTGGATTGTCCGGTATAACTGTTCCGGCGTTTCTATTCTTGACGAATCATCTATTATGGGTTCTTTACTGTCTTTTACTTCTTCAATTTGTGCAAGACCCAGGTCAAATAATCTGTCAGCATTTCCGAACTCGCCGGAAAGCCCCTCAAGCGGGGATCTTCTTCTGTCATCTTTCCATTCACCCGTCGCCGATCCCCCAGATCCGGAAAACCCCATTTCCGTTCTGCCCATCGCCACGCCGGAAGGCCCCTCAAGCGGGGCTCTTTTTCTGTCACCTCTCCACTCATCGATCGCCGATCCCTCAGATCCGGACAAACCCATTACGGTTCTGCCCATCGCTCCCCCGGTGGCGCCGCTTGCCGGGAGTCCGGACGATAGAGTGCCGGACATAGGTGTAACCACAGGAGCAGGGCTAAGGACGGCGCGTGATGAAGGTATACTGGCAGCGGCTCCAAGCTGTATAGGCATTTCTTTCCGCTGAATATTCAATATACTTTGATCGGGCCTTTTTTCTTCCACTTCTTTCGGAGCTACTTCAGGATCGAACTCGTTTGCACCGGTGCTTACATGTTTTATCAATGCATTTTTTACTTTCTCTGTTAATTTACCGAGGTATTCATCGGTAGTATTGGCCCCTGCTGTTGCGGGTGCATACCGGGTAATGACTGATTCAAAATATATGGCATCTTTTCCTTCGTAATAATTGATCCAATAATTAAGATCCGGACAATTATCCTGTGCCAGGCCAACGGGTTCCAGTATTTCTTTGGCTACTTTTTTTACTTCGGCCCGAACTGCAGAGAGAAAATTACTTTTATGCATCTGCCCGGCTTTTAGTTCCTCGCCATCGTCCACTAAAAATTTACCGGCTGCCAATTGTGTAACCGCATGTTTCTGCACAGTGCTGTTGCTCGAATGATTGATGTCTGTTATTGAGGCAGATACTTCATTATTGATATTTTCAAATGTTTGTCTTTGGGTAGTGCTTACCAGCGACGATCTTGCTTTTACATCGCCGATATCCGATCCGTTAAAATGCTCATAACCGGATGCCAATGAGTCACTACCTGAGCTCATAGCTTTTGCACCCATATCATCTGCTTCCTTTTCCAGGCTTACATCATCATTAATACCAGCACCTTTCATTTGTGTGGTAGCCTGCACTCTTCCCTGTTTCTGTTGCGCCACATGCCATGCTTCGTGGGGAAGGTGCTGTTCCTGTCCGGGTGCGATATGAATATCGGTTCCCTGTGCATAGGCATATGCATTGAATTGAGCGGGTTGAGAAGAACCATAATGTACTTTAACATCGGAGAGGTTTGTACCCGATAAACTTTCCACTCCCGATTTTAAATTATCCGGTAAGCCGGTTTTATTTTCTTTGCGTTGAATAGGAATGTACGCCGTTGTGGCGGCATCATTTTTATTTTTTAACTGCAACGGTGTTCTTTCCTTTGTTTGAACAGGAATGAAGGGAGACTGTGGCGGTTCTTCGCCGTTTGTTTCTTTTTGTATGGATGGTGCCTGCGTTTCCTGCAAAGCGGGTACGGCCGGCATTTGCGCAGCAACTGCATTTCCTTTTGCAGGTTTAGAAGTTGATGGGGTCTTATTATCTTTTCCAGAAGAACGGCCTGTGTGTATCGCCATACAATATTAGTTTAATCCTGTGTTTGTTCTAAAGTAACCGATTGTGGCGGAGTAAGCGGGATGATTTCATATTTGAATATGCTTGTGCCTGTGGTTCTAACAAAAGCATCCTTCGGGGGATCTGCTTTTACCTCTTCATCTTTACCTTCCCGCTCTCTTAATGTATCTTCTGCAGCCAGCGCACCGGCATAATCCGGTGCCTGTTTTCCGGCAGGGTTGCCTGGTACAACTGAGACAATCGTCATCAGAAATTCTGTGAGAGTTGCTTTTGTCAGCTTCCTTGTATATCTTTTATCAAGCACACTATGATAACCTACCCAGCCCTGGTATAGAAAAAAACCGGCCTTATCTCCTGCCAGCGTAAAAGCGTGTCCCCCGCCTCCATCAGTTGAAAACGGAATTACACAGGGCCCCTCTTCCAATGCACTAACAATAGGTTCGATAGCCTTCCTTGCGGACTCTGCGACCTCCGCCGAAGGTCCAGATTGTTTAATTGCTAATGAACTAACTATTTTTGCGCTTGGTGAAGCTGATTCACCAATCTTACCTTTTCTGATCGATCCTGAAAATGCGTCATGCCTTTTTTTTCCTGTAACATTACCCAATAATCTTTGCAGTATCATTTGTTGTGTTCCGCCGCAATCCCATATTTGTTTGTAATTATGGTTAAGGTTAGCGCTATCTGCTGTGAACGGAGCTAGTTCAAGTTTGACAACCCCATCCTGATCTTCCAGCGAAGGGGCCCCATTTCTTTTATCTTCCGGTACCGATTCATGGTGAGTAACCGCCAATCCTGCATCAATAAAAAGCGCTACAACTTTTTTACATCTTTCCGGTTCCTTAAGAGACCTGTATGATTCAATCAGGCTATACAAATCCCCGGGCTTCAGTTTTTTTGCGGCATCATCTTTCCTTTCTGCAGTTGCTGGTTCAGCACGGGCATGCGAACTGGAAGCCACGCCTGTTACTGCAGTGCGCGCACCAGAACCTGGGCCCGTCAATGCTGCAGAACGTGGGCCTGATCCTGTTACGCCTGTTAAAGATCCTATAACCGGCCCTGCAATTTTTGTGTCTCCCGTATCGGTTGGCTCATCAGCCGGCAGATTTTTGGCGCTGGTACATCCGAACTGTATCGGGGCGATCTTTCGCTGGATACCCAATACACTTGCAGGCGGTCTTTTTGCTTCTACATCTGCAGGTACTTCTTCGGGATCAAATTCATTTACACCTGTTGCTACATGTTTTGTTAGCGCATCCCGTACCTTATCTGCCAGTTTTACAAGATATTCATCCGTATTGGTCGCTTCAGCGGTTGCGGGTGAATATTTTGCAATGGCCGCTTCGAAATACGCTGCATCTTTTCCTGCGTAATAGCTGATCCAGTAATTCAGATCCGGGCAACTATCCTGTGCTAACCCAACCGGTTCCAGTATTTCTTTGGCTATTTTTTTTACTTCCGACCTGAGTGATGCAAGGAAATTACTTTTATGTATTTGGCCCTCTTTAAGTTCTTCTCCATCATCTGCTAAAAATTTACCAGCTACCAATTGCTTCACCTTTTGTTTCTGAATAGAAGTATTGCTGGTATTATTGATTTGTTTTAATGAAGCACTGATCCCGCTGTTGATATTTTCAAATGTTTGTCTTTGCGCGTGACTCGCCAAAGAGGCACGTGCTTTTACATCGCCGATATCTTTTTTATTAAAATGTTCGTAACCCGAAGCAAATGAATCAGCAGAGGTACTCATTGCTTTGGCACCCATATCATCTGCTTCCTTTTCAAGACTTGCATCATCATTAATGCCTGTGCCCTTCATTTGTGTAGTTGCCTGCACTCTTCCCTGTTTTTGTTGCGCCACATGCCATGCTTCGTGGGGTAGATGCTGTTCCTGCCCGGGTGCAACATGAATATCTATTCCCTGCGCATAGGCGTGTGCATTGAATTGAGCGGGTTGGGAAGATCCGTAATGTACTTTTACATCAGAGAGGTTTGTACCTGAAAGATTTTCTACACCGCTTTTAAGGTTGTCGGGTAAACCTGTTTTATTTTCTTTTTGCTGGATAGGTTTAAATGGGCCGACCTCAGCGCCATTCCTGCTCTTTAATTGTAAGGAGGCTCTTTCTTTTTTTTGAACTGATTGGGCCGGGGTATCTTTTAAAACAGGCACAGCCTGTTTTTGCAGCGCACCCGATGCATTGTTATCAGCTTGGTTCTCTTGTAAAGAATGCTCCTGGTAAACATTCATGGGTAAGCAGTTGGTATTGGATATAGAAGGGATTAAGATAATAAAATAATCCGAATACATCTGGTATGAGTTGTGGCTTATTTTTAATTTGATGATTGCATGATTTTTTTATTTGATTATCAGGGTATTAATTGATTTAATGCGGGTATTCATAAGATGAAAGCGGGTTGTTTTTTAGTAACTGGCTGGTAATTATTTCACGCTATTGCGTTGCTGCACAACGGTATTCTTATTTCACAGGTAAAAGTTTCCATCTTTTCCAATAATTTGTTATCTTTTCAGGCCTATCGGCTCACTTCCTTTTTTCAGGGCCGGATCAAACAAAAGCAATTTCCATGTTCCCGAAAACCAGAATTAGCGAAAAAACAAAGACGGTAAGAACGCCGGATACAGAAGACAAAAAAAGCTATAGTGGAAAGACCTTGCCTGCCGTTGCCCCGGCACAATTAGCTGCCGAGGAAGAACTTCCCATGCAGGGAAAATTTGACCCCGTACAAAAGATGGAAGAAGAAGAAC